>NZ_LMUJ01000092.1:49867-50853 GCF_009765975.1 Acidisphaera sp. S103
GCCGGATCGGCGATTACCTACTGGCCATGGACGCGGCCGATGCGGCCGAACCCGATGCGGCCACCGTCCAGCAAATCCGCAAGGCCCTGCGGACGCTGCAAGCCAGGCGCGGCGAACTGACCGGACTGGCCAAACAGATGGCGGACGAGGCGCATGAGATCGGCGTCACGGGCGAGCACGAAGCCCGCCCGATGGGCAAGGGCACAGCAACCAAATATCCGTCCTACAACGTCCAGATCGCAGTCGATCCGCACAGCCACATCGTCATCCACCACGATGTGACCACCGAGGCGACCGACAACCGCCAGCTCTATCCGATGGCGCGCGCCGCCAAGACGGTGCTGGGAACCGAGACGCTGAACGTCATCGCCGATGCCGGCTACGCGAACGCCGGACAGGCCGCGGCCTGCGAAGACGCCGGGATCGTTCCCTCGGCGCCGGCCCCGCGCCGGACCAACACAAGGGGCGATTACTATTCCGCCGATCTGTTCACCCACGACGCCGCCACCGACACTCTGACTTGTCCGGCCGGGCGCAAGCTGCTGCGCAACGGCAGCAACGATCGGGACCAGGAATACCGCTACCGAGCCCAGGACTGCACCGGCTGTTCGCTGAAGCAGGACTGCACCTCCGCGCCGCGCCGCTATGTCTACCGTCATTGGCACCATCATGCCTTGGAACGCATGGTCGGACGCGTCAAGGCAGACAAATCGCTGATGAAAACCCGCTGCAGCACCGTCGAACACCCGTTCGGCACGCTCAAGCACTATCTCGGTGGGCGGTTCCTGCTGCGCGGGCGCCTCAAAGCAGCAACCGAAACCACACTCGCCGTCCTCGGATACAATCTCCGAAGGGTCTCCAACATCCTCGGACGCGCGGAACTCATCGAGAGGTTGGCGTAACAGCCGCCAACACTTCCACGCGTCTCACTCTCCGCCGTGTTGGCAACCCTTGCCAAGTCAGCGAAACGGTTTTCGCACAGCCTG
>NZ_LMUJ01000092.1:50863-51026 GCF_009765975.1 Acidisphaera sp. S103
GCACCCGTTCGGCACGCTCAAGCACTATCTCGGTGGGCGGTTCCTGCTGCGCGGGCGCCTCAAAGCCGCAACCGAAACCACACTCGCCGTCCTCGGATACAATCTCCGAAGGGTCTCCAACATCCTCGGACGCGCGGAACTCATCGAGAGGTTGGCGTAACAG
>NZ_LMUJ01000092.1:51036-79152 GCF_009765975.1 Acidisphaera sp. S103
CTGCGCACGCCATGACGACGAGAGGCCGACACCCTGTGCTTGACGATTCGATTATTTCGCGTCGGCCGCTTAGTACCGGGCGTCGTCTCAACCCGTATTTTCCATCCGCACCCCTGGATGGAAATGCGCATACACCCGCCTTGCGGTTTCACGGCTGATGCCGGGTGTCGCCTCCAGGTCGGGCAAACCGGCCATTTTGACGCCCCTCGACGAACCGAAGTGGTTCAGCAAGGCGCGCTTCCGGTTCGGGCCGATGCCCTCGATTTCTTCCAATTCGCTTTGCAGCACCGCTTTCGACCGACCGGCGCGGTGGGTGGTGATGGCGAAACGATGTGCCTCGTCCCGCAGCCGTTGCAGGAAATACAACACCGGGTCCCGAGGCGGCAACTGAAACGCCTCCATCCCATCGGTGTGCAGCCATTCGCGGCCGGCGTCGCGATCGGGTCCCTTGGCGATCGCCACCACCTTGACATCCTGCACGCCCAGATCGGCCAGCACGTCGCGCACCGCTGAGAGTTGGCCGGCGCCGCCGTCGATCAGCAGCAGATCGGGCCAATCGGTTGTCGGGGCACCCTCGGCCTGCTCTTTCATCGCCCGGGAAAAGCGCCGCTGGAGCATTTCGCGCATCATGGCGAAGTCGTCGCCGGGCGTGATAGGACCGCGAATACTGTATTTGCGGTAGGCGGCTTTGATGAAGCCCTCGGGACCCGCGACGATCATCACGCCGTACGGGTTGGTGCCCATGATGTGGGAGTTGTCGTAAACCTCGATCCGTTGGGGCGTATTCTGAAGGTCGAAGAGGCGCGCGATGGCTTCCAGCAGCTTCGCCTGGCCGGCGGATTCGGCGAGTTTGCGTTCCAGGGCCTCACGCGCGTTGGTTTCGGCGTGCAGCACGACGGCGCGCTTTTCGCCACGCTGCGGCAGGGCGATTTCCACCCTACGGTTGGCTTTCAGGGACAGTGCCTCGGCGATCAGATCTTGTTCGGGCAAGTCATGATTGACCAGCAGCAGCGGAGGCGGTGGTTTGTCGTCGTAGAACTGCGCGATGAAGGCGCTGAGGACTTCCGGCGTCTCCTCGGCCTTGGTGTGGGTGGGATAGAAGGCGCGGTTGCCATTGTTGCGCCCACCCCGGACGAAAAACACCTGAACACAGGTCTGACCGCCGTCCTGCCATCCGGCGATGACATCGGCATCGGTCAGGCTGGCGGGGTTCACCACGCTGTTGCCCTGCACGAAGGTCAGCGCGCGCAACCGGTCCCGCACCGCGGCGGCGCGTTCGAATTCCAGGTCCTCGGCGGCCCGTTCCATCTCGGCGGCGAGTTCTTTTTGGATCGTGCCGGATTTGCCGGCGAGGAAGGCTTTCGCCTGGGCGACGAGTTTGCCGTAGTCCTCGGCCGCGATGCGTCCGACACAGGGGGCGGAGCAGCGTTTGATCTGGAACAGCAGGCATGGGCGGCTGCGGGTCGAGAAGACCGTGTCGGCGCAGGCTCGCAGCAGGAAGACCCGTTGCATGGCGGTGACGGTTTCATTCACCGCCCAGGCCGAGGCGAATGGTCCCCAATAGCTGTTTTTACGGTCTTGGGCGCCCCGGTGCTTGGAGATCCTCGGATAGGCATGGTCCTCAGCGAGCATCAGCCAGGGGTATGATTTGTCGTCGCGCAGAACGATGTTGTAGCGCGGTTTCAGGCGCTTGATGAGGTTGGCTTCGAACAGAAGCGCCTCGGCTTCGGTGTGGGTCGTGACGATTTCCATCGTCGCGGTGTCGGTGACCATGCGGCGCAGTCGTTCCGACAGCCGGCCGATCTGGGTGTAGGAGGTCACGCGCCTGTTCAGGCTGCGTGCCTTGCCGACATAGAGCGTGTCGCCCTTGGCATCCATCATGCGGTAGACACCGGGGCCGCCCGGCATGGTTGCCAGGGCGGCGGTAATCGCGGCTACACCGGTGTTGGTTGTCGTGGTGCCCATCGTGCCTTGAGGCTTCCTATTCCCCCGCGAGAAAAGCCATGGCCGCTTCCACCCCGCCTCGGCCATGCGGGATGCCGTCGATGCGCAGCGCCATCTCGATCGCGGTCAGGGCACCCAGCAGCATGGGTTCGTTGAGGTCGCCCAGATGGCCGATGCGGAAGATCTTGCCACCGAGCTTGCCGAGACCTCCGCCCAGGGAGACGTTGAAGCGTTCGCGGACAGTCTTGCGCAGGGCGTCGCCGTTGAAGCCTTCCGGCATCAGGATCGCAGTGACCGAATCGGAGTAGCGGTCAGGTGTCAGGCAGAACAGTTGCGGGCCGTTGTTGCCGGCCCAGACCTTGACGGCGCGGCGGGTGGCCTCGGCCAGGCGGCTGTGGCGGGCGGTGACGTTGTCGATCCCTTCTTCATCGAGCAGCCGGACTGATTCGCGCAGGCCGTAGAAGATGTTTACCGGGATGGTGCCGATGAAGCTCTTCTGGGCGCGCTTCTCCATCATGGTCCAGTCGAAATAGAAGCGGTGCAGCTTCGCCTGTCGGTGCGCGGCCAGGGCCTTGTCGGAGACACCGGTGAAGCTCATGCCCGTGGGCAGCATCAGCCCCTTCTGGCTGCCGCCGACAACGCAGTCGATCTTCCAGTCGTCCATGCGGAATTCCAGCGAGCCCAGCGAGGAGATGGTGTCCACCAGGAACAGCGCGGGGTGACTGGCGGCGTCGATCGCGTCGCGGATCGCCGGCAAGGGCAGCATCATGCCGGTTGCGGTTTCGTTATGGACGACGCAGACCGCCTTGATGGCGTGTTCGGTGTCGGTGGCCAGCGCCTTGCCGACGTCAGCAATATCGACGCCCCGGCGCCAGTCGGCTTCGATCAGCCGGACTTCCAGCCCGTGACTGCGCGCCATGGCGGCCCATTCGTCGGAGAAGTAGCCGGACTCCAGCACCAGGATCGTGTCACCGGGCGACAACAGGTTGGTCAGGCTGGCTTCCCAGGCGCCGTGGCCGGAGGCGTTGTACATGAACACATGCTGGTTGGTGCGCAGGACACGCTTTACCCCGGCGAAGGCCGCCTCGTAGACCTCCACGAACTCCGGATCGTTGAAATCGATGCTGCCGCGGTCCATCGCCCGCAGGACGCTGTCGGGGATGTTGGTCGGGCCGGGGTTGGCGAAGAAGTGGCGGCCCCGCGGCTTGGGTGTCGAAGACGTGGGCATGAGACGATTCCTGTTCGCTGCTGGTCGGGTGGCTTATAATGCAAACCGCGCCGTTGTGACCCCCGCTTGTAAGACCGATTTCGGAGCGTATTGGGCATTGCCACACAGACCGCTTTGGTAGTCGGCGCGGCCCGGGGCTGGTACGGGAATGCCTCGGCCGCGACTCGCGTGTCATCGGGACGGCCCGTTCGGCACAGCACGACCTGGCGGATGAACATCATCGAAAGGTGGCGATCGAAATCGTCGATATCAACCAGCCCGGCCGCGTGATGGCCTTGCGCGAACGGCTGGCGGGCCGGCGCTTCTGGTGATGGCGTCGTATGCGGCTGGTACGGCTATTTGACCCGCTCGATCATCGCCATGGCGGCCGCCGGGTTGCGCACTTTGTGGCCGCTGATGACGTAGAGGTAGACGTCCCGGCCGGTGGCGGCGTTTTGCCGCGGGGCGACGGTTTCGATGCCGTCTGGTGGCTGGCCCGAGGCCCAAAGGCGGGCGCATTGTGCCCATTTATCCAGCGCATCGTCGGCGTAGCCGGCTGGTTCGGCCTCGCTGGTTCCCATAATGCGGGCATAAACGAACGGCGCCGTGGGGTCGGCAATCTGGGGGTAATCGGAATCCCCGGCCACCACGATCGCGGCGCCATGCTCGCGGGCCAGCGCCACGAAATCCGGGGTGCGGAAGCTGTCGTGGCGCACCTCGACGGCGTGGCGAATGGGGGTTCCCTCGACGGTTTTTGGCAGCAGTCCCAGGAAGGCGTGGAAATCGTCGGGGTCGAATTTCTTGGTCGCCATGAACTGCCAGTTGATCGGGCCAAGTTTATTGCGGAGCTCCATGACGCCTCCGGTGAAGAAGCGTTCGATCGACTGTTCCGCCTCGGCAAGAACGCGCCGGTTGGTGGCAAACCGGGGCGCTTTCAGCGAGAACACGAAGTCATCCGGCGTCTCGTCGCGCCACTTGGCGAAGGTCTCCGGCTTTTGCGAGCCGTAATAGGTACCGTTGACCTCGATGGAGGTCAGCTTGCGGCTGGCGTATTCCAATTCGCGCTTTTGCGGCAGGCCGTCGGGGTAGAACGGGCCACGCCAGGGTTCATAGGTCCATCCGCCAATACCGATCCGGATGACAGGTTTCGGCTGTTGCGGCATGGCAGGGGTCTCCGTGGCGGTTTCGGGGTGGAGGGACGATACCTACTGGATCGAGCGGTCGGCCGGGAGGGCTGCTCGCCACACCGCGGGCAATTTCGTGGACAGGAAGCGGGCGAGCGCGGCGTTGACGGCGACGGGGTTTTCCTGGGCCATCCAATGTCCTGATTGGACAACGACCTCGGTCAGATCGGCGCAATGCAGGCGCATCGGTTCGGCGAGGCGGGAGTCGATGGTCTCGCAGGTGTAATCATACGCGCCGTGCAGGAACAGCACGGGCATCACCAGCCGGCCATGATCGAGCGACTCCCCGGCATAAGCGATATTACTGGCGTGGTTCATGTACCAGGAACCCGGGCCGAAGAATCCATTACGCTCCAGCGACTCGGTGTAGCGGCTGTGATCGGCCTGGGTCAGCACAGCGGAATCCCTCGGGATCGCGGGCGCTCGGCCGGCGCCGCCGAACCAGCCGCCGTCGCGGCGGACCACGGCGGAGCGGGCCGGCTGCCCCTTCCCGGCGGGATTGCCCTTGCGGAATATGGCGCTGACCGTATCGGCCATGCTGGCTTCGAAGGCCAAGCAGGCTTTGTCAAAGTTCTCCTCGTAGAACAACTGGTATTCCCATTGGCCGGCGGGAAATTCCGCCTCCGGATAGACCGACCGGTCGATCAGGCCGACCACGTTGGCGGGCGCGAACCCGGCGGGCAGGTACGGGATGCACAGGTTCGCAACGCCGAAGCAACGATCTGGATGATGGCTGGCGAGGCTCCAGACCACCGGGCTGCCCCAATCGTGACCGACCCAGACCGCTTTGCGATGGCCGAGTGCATCCAGCAATCCCAGCATGTCGGCGACGCTGTGCCGCAGCGTATAATCTTCGTGCCTTGGGTAGACGCCGGAGCGGCCGTAGCCGCGCATGTCGGGCGCGATGCAGCGGAAACCCAACGCGGCGAAAACCGGCAGTTGGTGCCGCCAACTGATCGACAGTTCCGGCCAGCCATGGACAAAAATCAGCGGCGTCGCCTCGGCGGCACCGCAACTGAGATAGAACGTCGTGTGGCGATCAGTGCGCAACACGTGTTCGGTGACCGGGAACAGCATGACCAGTCCTTCTTGTCGCGTTGTGGCGAGCGTGTCAGCGGAACGTGGCGGCGTAGACCTCCGGCTTGAAGCCGACGATCAGCGCACCGCCCACGTCCAGTACGGGACGTTTGATCATCGACGGCTGCGCGAGCATCAGCGTAATGGCTTTCGCCTCGTCCAGGCCCGTCTTATCCGCGTCCGGCAGTTTGCGAAATGTCGTGCCACTTCGGTTGAGCAGCGTCTCCCACCCCGCCGCGTGCGCCCATGCCGTCAGCATGTCGCGTCCGACCCCCTGGGTCTTGTAGTCGTGGAACGCATAGCCGACGTCGTGCGCCTCGAGCCACGTCCGCGCCTTCTTCATCGTGTCACAGGCCTTGATGCCATAGATCGTCACCGGTTCCGCCATCCCCGCACTCCCTGTTCCGCGCGACCGCGATTGGAATCCGGACGGCTTGCGCGACCGAAGTATCCGCCCTCGCGAGCCGCCTTTTTTCTATTCGACCATCTCTGGCAACCCGACGCCAGAGAGGGTATCGTTCGGCAAATACAACGCAGATGCCCGATGGAGTTGTTGGATGCGGTCGAGCCTCGCGGCGGGGTTGATTTTCCTGGGCATCCTGGCGGCGCCAGCGCGGCCGGTGCACGCCATGCAGTTCGAGCCAACCCAGGTGTCGTCGACCGAACTGGTCATGGACGGTCGCGGCCCGATCGTGCCAGGCGATACCGATCGGCTGACGCGGGCGCTGGCGGGCTTGCCGCGGATCGGGGGGACGCTGCTGGCCCTGGCATTGGATAGCGCCGGCGGCAACGTGGCGGAGGCCAAGCAGATGGTCGATGTGATCCGCGCCCACCAGTTGCCGGTGGTGGTCCCAAGCAACGGCCAATGCGCCTCGGCCTGCTTTCTGTTGTTCGCGGCCTCGCCACGCCGTTTCGCCGCGACCGACGCGCTGGTCGGCGTTCACAGCGCCAACCAAGATGGCGCTGAAACGAACACCTCACTGGCGGTCACCACGCTGATGGCACGCGATGCGGCGGATCTGGGCGTACCGGCGTCGATCATCGGCAAGATGGTGGAGACGACGCCGGGGCGGGTCGCCTGGCTCGACCCGCACGATCTGTCACTCATGCGGGTGACGGTTTACAATGGCGACGCGCTGGGCGCACTGCGCCAGCCGGATCCCGCCCAGGTTCGGCGCGACATGCCCGCATCGACGGCCTTTTCGTCCTCGCCGCTGCCGGCCGCTCGGGCCGGTTCGTCGTCAGGCGTGACGGCGGGTCGGGACGACCACCGAGCCTGGGACGCGTGGCTGGGTGGACTGCAGGGCGCATACCGGGACGGCGCCGTCTTTGCCCAGACCCAGATGTACGAAACGCGACCGGGTCTTTGCTACGGGCCCAACAATCTTAACAGGGGAGATTTCACCCTCGGCTGCGATGTCGCACGGCAGCGGCTGGCACCCGTGGTTGCGAAGCTGCGGGCGAGTGCGGATTACGCAACGGGGTGGAACGCCCCGGTTGCACCGATCAGCACGCGCGAAATCGTGGAACAGGAGTATCGAGGCGTATATTTCTGCGCGCGACAGGTGATGCGTCTGACGTTGAAGATGTTCCAGGCATCGGACGAAACCCATCGCCGCGGGCTTTTTACCTTCGGCCCCAACGACAATAGCCGGAATGTACCCCAGGGTTCGTTTATGGTCGAAGGATCTATCGGTATGGATGGCGGACAAATGACACTGACGCCCCTAAAATGGGTATTGCAACCACCGGGCTATTCGTGGTTTGGTCTTATTGGTGGATCAGAGGATGGCGGCAAGACGTTCAGTGGACGTTTGACTGATAGTGGCACGTGCACCCGCTTTACGCTCGCGCGGATACCGGCCTCCACCGCGTTCAGATGAATATCCAGCGTTAAACTCAGTATTTGGCCGACATATACCGAATGGCAATGAAATATGATGATTGCGATATTTTAGCGTGTTACATCCTATTTCGGCCCTAGTATGGCTTTCTCTATTGCGTTGAAAATGCATGTTCCGCAGCGTTGACGAACGCATCCGCCGTAGAATATCGCATGGATATCCGTGTGAACCGATGCCGCACCACTTGCATCGTTCCACTTAAGCGGTTACAGTTTGTTAACTGCGTGGTCCTTGGGGAGTGTTGTATAATGTTCGTCCGTTGTGTTGCCGTAAGGCGTCTTACTTTCTCAGTCGCTACGGCCGCACTACTGGTGGGTTGCGCGTCGACCCCATTGGGGCCGACAGTGCAGGTGATGCCCGGTCCGGGCAAGACTTTGGATGCGTTTCAGGCTGATAACGGCAGTTGCAAGGCCTTCGCGGCGGATCAAGTCAAAGGCCAGGCCGATGCGGCGAACCAGCGCGCACTGGGCACCGCACTGCTGACGACAGCATTGGGCGCGGCCACCGGCGCGGCTGGTGGCAGTCTCGATGGCGACGCCGGCGGCGGGGCGGCGGTCGGCGGCGCGGTCGGTGCCGGTGCCGGTTCGGCGATTGGTGCCATGAACAATTCCGCCGACCAGCAGGGCATCCAGGCACAATACGATAATGCGTTCTCGCAGTGCATGTATGCCAAGGGTGAGCAGGTGCCGGGCTTTGCACCGGTCCAGACCGCGTATGTGCCGTCGGCGAAGGCGGCGGCGGATCCGCTGGTCCGCGCGACTCAGTCCGAGCTCATTCGCCTTGGCTACATGCAGGGGGTGGCGGACGGATATACCGGCCCCAAGACCCGCAGGGCGATTTCCAGCTACGAGCAAGCCAATGGCCTGCCGGCTGATGGTAATTCATCGGCCCGTCTGCTGGCCAAGCTGCAAAGCACGCCAACACATGCGGCGGCAACGGCGACGGCCTCGGCACCCAGTGCATGGGTAGCGCCAACCGGCACAGCAAGCGCAACCCCGGCATCAGCGTCCGCGCCGGCTGCATCAAGCTGGGTGGCACCGACGAAATCGCCCTAACAGCCAGATCGCCGATCCAGGGGGAACCTCCGATGCCGAATAAAGACGTGACCAGGCGGTGGCGGAGGGTCCTCTTTGCGACTGGTGCCGTTGCAACATGCGGTTTGCTGTGCGTCGGCGGGTTGCGCGCGCAAGGATTGGACATGGACGCCGGCACGAGTGCGAAGCCACCGGCCGCGCACCAATCGGGCGGACTTGACATGGACGTCAACCCGGATGCGCCGATCCCGCCAAAGCCCGCTGTCCAGGCGGTGACCGGGGGTAACGTGCAGGACGGCATCGCGCCGTTATCCGGAAAGCCCACTGCGGATACACCTCTCGGGCCGACGGGTGGGCCGGTGGAGACCCCGGCCGCGCCGGCGACCATCGTGGAACAACCGGCCACGGCGCCAGCGGCAGAGCCTGAGCCGGTCACCCTGGATCATCCCAAGGTCATTGATACCGCTAAGTTACAAGCGGGCGAAACCACCGTCAGCCTGTACGGCATCGAGGGAATGACGGGGGCATCGGCGGAAGGCTTGCAGGGCTTCCTCGCTTCCGGCGACGGTCACGTGACCTGCCAGGCACAAGCCAGTTCGGGTTTCGTCTGCCTGACGGCGGACGGAACCAACGTGGCCCAGGTCGCGCTGGTTAACGGCGCGGCGAAAACCACTCCGGACGCCCCCGATTCCTATCGCCAGCAAGAGGCTGCCGCCGAAGACGCCCGCCGTGGCATCTGGGCCAATTTGCCGCCGCCGCCGGCAACCGTGAAGCATCCGGCTGTCCAGGACACGTCGACGCTGGTCGCTGATGGCAAAACTTATATCCTGGACGGCGTGATCGGCTTCGATGCCCCCTACACGACCCAGCTTCAAGGCTACATCGCCGGGAACGGCGACAGCGTGACGTGCTCACCGCAGAATGACGCCGGTCATTACATCTGCCTTATGCCCGACGGGACGGATGTGGCGAAAGTCGCGCTGGTCAACGGGGCCGCCCGGGTCGACCGGGAGGCGCCCGACGCATATCGCGTGCAGCAATTGGACGCCTTGAACAACCGCCGCGGCTACTGGGCAACCGCGTCGGAAGCCGTGATGACGGAAGCTCTGCTGCCGCCGGAACCGGACGTTCAGTACACCCTTGTTGCGGGCGATGATGGCACCGACGGCATCACCTATGTCGGCGGCGCTCCGGTCGCGCTTATCGATGGGGAATCGGTGTTCCTGGTTTACGGCGACGATGATTTGGGATGGGGCTACTACGACCACTACCACCATTGGCGCGACGCGCCGGACCGTTACCGCCACCACATGGAACACTTCCATCCGGGCGGTCATGGATTGCGTGGCCATGATGCGTTCCATCATGACGCCGCGATGCGTGGCCGCGAGGATGCGATGCGCCGCGATGCGGGGATGCGAGGCCGGGAAGAAGCCGGGATGCGCGGTCGGGAAGAAGCTGGCATGCGTGGCCGGGAAGAGGCCGGCATGCGTGGCCGGGAAGAAGCTGGCATGCGTGGCCGGGAAGAGGCCGGCATGCGCGGCCGGGAAGAGGCCGGCATGCGTGGCCGGGAGGAAGCGGGGCGTGTTGGTGGTGCCCGTCCCGGCATGGCGGGACCGATGGGACGACCCGGCATGGGCGGACCAGGCGCACGTCCCGGTGGCATGGCGATGGCGGGGGGACGTCCCATGGGCGGCGCACCCGGCGGGTTCATGCGTCCAGGCGCGGGGGCATCCGCGGGCGGGTTCCATCCCGGCGGCATGGGCGGCGGGATGCATGCGGCGCCCGCGATGCATGCGTCGGCGCCGCGTGGTGGTGGTGGCGGCGGTGGCGGGAAGCACAGGTAGCCCGTTGTCCGTGAGCGGCGCGACGTAACATCGCATGGGTATGCCGGCGGCTCGGGTCGGTGATCTGACCTACTGCAACGGCCCCCGGACATGATCGTTCAAGGATCGCCGACCGCGCTTCCAGGGCAGGACGCTAGGCGACCTCCATCGCGATCTTCGGTGGCGTCTTCAGCGTTTGCAGGATGACGCAATAGCGCTCGGTTGTCTGGATCATTCGTTCCAGTTTCGCACGATCGGCGTCGCAATCGACCTCGAACCGCACGGTGATCTCGGTGAGTCCGACGGGTGCCGCCCGATCAACTCCCAAGGTGCCGCGCGCGTCCCAGATGCCCTCGGCGATAACCTTGCCGCTGCGAATGGTGACGCCCATGGCGGTGGCGACGGCGCGCAACGTAACGCCGGCGCAACCGACCAAAGCCTCCAGCAGCATGTCGGCGGAGCAGGCGAGTTCGCCCGATCCGCCGCCGGCTTTGTGCAAACCGGCCGTGACCTTGCCGTGCCAGGCGTCCACGACGATGGCGATATCGTTGGGGTCGAGGCTGCCTTCAGCCCGAGCGGGGATGCGGGCGGCGTCGGGGGTGTCGCGGTAGAGCTGTTTCAGCGGGGCCTGGGTGGCGCGGAGTTCGTCGGCGTTCATAGGTTGGCCTTTCATTGCGCAGGGGATACGTCCAGGCGGACGGCGATGCCCTGAAGCTCGGGTGACGGCGCCGGATAGCGTTGCATCACCAGCGGATCGTGTCCGGGCACGATCAGGTCCGGAGAGGCAGCGTGCGCGCGCAGCGTATCGAACGCGTCCAACATTTCGCCGACATGGAAGGCGGTGGTGAACGGGCGATAGGAGTCCATGTTTTCGTAGAAGTGGGTGACGTCGGAGGCCAGGACGACGACGCCTCGTTTGGTGTTGACCTTGACGAATTGAAGGCCGACGGAATGGCCGCCTGTCGGCACGATGCTAATCCCCGGCACCACGTCGGCGGGGCCGTTGTGATACCTGACACGGCCGTCGAAGTTCAGCCGCACGATGCCGCAGACGTCGTCAGGCTCGAAGCTTTTCGCCAGTTGCTTATGGCGCATGTAATGGCCGGTTGCGTAATGGATTTCCGGTTCTTGCAGATGAAACTGTGCCTTGGGGAATTTATGGAAGTTGCCAACATGGTCGTAGTGCATGTGGGTCAGGATCACGTCTTCGACCGTTGCCGGATCGACATCCAGCAGGGTTAGGGAGTCGATCGGATCACGTTCCAACGTACGGCCGCGCTTGCCGCCGCTTTCGGCGGTGAAGCCGATGTCGATGACTACGGCGCGATCCTTGTTGCGCGCGAGCCAGACGAAGTAGTCCATCGGCATGGGGCCGTCGTGCGGGTCACCACCGATGAAGTGTTCATGCCGCTGGGCCTTGCGCGTCGCGTAACGAATGGCGAAAAGTTCGTATTCGGCGGTCATGGTTCAGACAATCTCCTGATGGGCCGTGATGTCCGGCATCACATGCCGGGTAAACAGATCGATCGAGTTGAGGGCTTCATCGCCCGTGATGTCGCCGAAAGCGAAACGGCACAGCAGGTAGTTCAGACCGGCGTCATCTACCGTCTGTTGCAGGAAATCCCGCACCTTGTCGGGTGTGCCGGCGATGGCTCGTCCCTGTGCCTCGGCATCCTCGAACCGTTCCGGGAAGATGGCGTGCGCGACCGGCATCATGTCGTGCGCGATCCAGAGTTTCAGGAAACTGGCTCGCCATTTGTCGTAGCCGCGGCGAGCGATTTCCAGCGCTTCCTTTTCGGTTTGCGCGACCACCACGTGGCGACCCACGCCCATCAGCGGCAGGTCGGCGGGATCGTTGCCAAGCGAATCCCACTCGGACCGGTAACGATCGGTCAGTTTGCGCATACCGGCACCCGGCAGGTTGCCGACGATGTTGACGCGGTTGGCTGCCGCCCAGGGCACTGCCTCGATGCGGCCCAGGCCGTACCACAGCGGCGGATGCGGCGCCTGGAACGGCGTCATCTCCATCGGCACGTCGCGATATTGGTAGTATTTGCCTTCGAAGTTCAGCACCGGGTTGGTCATGCCGCGCAGGAGCACTTCCAGCGCCTCGGCGTACATCGCCGGGGTCTGATCAGGGTCCAGGCCGTAGTAGCGCAGTTCAATGGGGGAGATGCCGCGTCCGACACCCAGCAGCAGCCGTCCACCGCTGATCTGGTCCAGCATGCAGATCTCTTCCAGCAACTTGATCGGGTGATACAGCGGCAGAAGATACACCAGCGGACCGAAACGCAAATGCTTCGTCCGCTGTGCAACCGCCGCCAGCCACACACCGGGGGATGGCGCGACACCCAGCGGCGTGGCGTGGTGTTCGGCCACGTGATAGCCGTAGAAACCGGCTCGGTCGTAAGCCTCGGCCAGTTTCAGCCGTTCCTCGTAGAAGCGGTCCAAGGTCGAAAGACCGCGATCCATGTGGTCGAAAACGCCGAGTTTCATGATTTTTGCTCCGCCGGCGGCCCGAGACGAGTCATCCCTGCAATACCGCATGAGTCGTACTCGCGGGTCCGATGGTTGTCCAGTTCGGCACCTGTTCGACGGGGATGGCATTGCGCACGCCGAACGGTGGCGGCGTATTCCGCGTTCAGTTTCGACCGCGAAAAAGGCCAGTCAGTGCGTCAGCGGGCCGCCGGCTTTCTTCCAGGCGTCGATCCCGCCGTGGATATGGCAGGCGGTTTCCAGGCCGGCGTCATGCGCCGCGCGTACCGCCATGGCGGAGCGTTCGCCGAACGCGCAATAGAACAGCAGCCGGCGATCGGTCGCGGATGCGAGTTCGAACAAGATACCGCCCGGCTGGATATTTTCCTCCAGGTCGGAATACGGCGCATGCAGCGCGCCTGGGATCGATCCGTGCTTCTGCCGTTCGGATTTTTCCCGCAGATCGACCAGCACCGTGTCCTTGCAGCCCACGACCGTCTGCGCTCGGGTGGCATCGATCGACCAGCCGAGGCGGGCGATTTCCGCCTGCGCCAGACCCTGGCGCATATTGGCCGGGACCGCGACATCCATCATTTTGGGATTGGACAGGTTCAGCCCGTTCATCAGCGCGGCGTATTCATCGACGCAACTGACCTGAAGCCGGGGATTGCAACGTTTCTCCTCCCCGATGGTGCTGACCGTGTCGCCTTTGTAGTCGTGCGCGGGAAACACCATCGTGTCGTCCGGCAGCCGGAGCAGCCGGTTGAAGATCGAGTCGTACTGCGCCTTGGGACAGCCGTTCTGGAAGTCCGTGCGGCCGGTGCCGCGGATCAGCAGCGTGTCACCGGTGAACACACGGTCGTGCATGCGGAAGCTGTAGGAATCGTCGGTGTGGCCGGGGGTGTAAATTGCCTCCAGCTCGATGCCCTCGATGCGGAGGGTGTCACCGTCGGTGACGCGCATGGACACGACGTCGACGCTGGATTGTTCGCCCATGACGGTGATGCAGCGGGTGCTGTCGCGCAGTGCGCCGAGGCCGGTGATGTGATCGGCGTGCAGATGAGTATCGACGGCCTTGACCAGACGCAGGTCCAGTTCCCGCATCAGCGACAGATAGCGGTCAACCTTCTCCAGCACCGGGTCGACGATCAGCGCCTCACCACCGCGGCGGGATGCGAGGAGGTAGGTGTATGTGCCCGACGTCGCGTCGAATAGCTGGCGGAAGATCATGAACAACCTCCGTATTGGCTGATATGAAGGTTATTATACCATGTATATGGTGATATAGGCGATAAACTTCTCACCCTTACGGCGGATAGAGTGGCGGGCGAGACCGCAAGGCGTGGATGGCAGGCCTGCGCCTGCCATGACGGGTGGGGTTGGCCGGTCGGTAAGCCTCTGTGAGGACCGAAGGACGGGGATGGGGGCTACGCCTGCCATGACGGGTCTGGTTGGACAGTGGTGAGCCGACGCCTGCCTTAACGGGTGCGCTAGCCGATCGGTGGGCCGACATAGGCGGAGGTTGGGCGGATCATGCGGCCTGTCTTCTGCTGTTCCATTGCGTGGGCTAACCAGCCGGCGCCTCGGCTGACGGCGAAGACCAGGGTGGAGGCCTCGCGGGGGATGCCGACCGCGTCCAGCAGCAATGCGGCCATAATTTCGACGTTCGGCGGCAGCGTCCGGCCTGGTTTCACCCGGTCGATGGCGACCGAGACGGCCTTTTCCAGGCGCTCGGCGAAGGCAAGGCGGCCGGCGTTCGGTCCCATCGCCTGCATCGACCGGCGCATGGCCTCGGCACGGGGATCGTTGCCGTGGAATACGCGATGGCCGAAGCCCATCAGCCGCTCGCCGGACCGCAGCCGGGTTTCCAGCCATGCCTCCAGGTCGGTCTGCGCTTCGGCGGCATCCAGCATATCCAGCGTCGGACCTGGCGCGCCGCCGTGTAGGGCGCCAGTGAACGCGCACCACGCCGCCAAGACCGATGCCGCCAGCGAGGCTCGCGTCGACGCGACAACCCGAGCGGTGAAGGAGGAGGCACTGAGGCCACTCTCCACCATGACGGTAAAGTACGTGTCCAGCGCGGCGATGTTGGCGGGATCGGGCGGCGCGCCGCGCAGCATGCGCAACAGGTCTCCAGCGGCCGAAAATGCCGGGTCGGGGGCGACTGGCGCCAGTCCGGAGGCCTGTCGCACCAGCGCGGGAACCGCGACGGTCAGGGCACCGACCAGGGATATGGCGTCGGCGCTGTCCGGCTGGGATGCGAGCGCGATGCGTACGCCCTCGAACAGGGGGCGGCCGGCGGTTTGCGGCAGCCAGGCCGGCAGGGCTTCATACGCGACGCGGCGGGACTGGCCGAACGCATCAGCGATGTTGATTCGGGTCAGATTCTCGCCCGCGAAACCGTCCCACAGCAGCGCGACGGTGCCCTCGAAGCCGTGGCGCGCCACCAGTGTCGGCAGATCATGGCCACGCACCCAGACCATGCCATTGGTTCGGTCGGTGTGGCTGAGGATGGTTTCCGCCGCGACGACTCCGTCCAGTCCGGTTGCCATACGATATTCTCCTGTTGTTCAGCGATCGTTAACCATTGTGGCGGCAGGATCGCTGCATGCACACCCTTGTGGACCACGCGCTGGCCCAACCACCCGTCACGACCGGGGCCGATGACGAGCACGCCCTGTATATGCGGGGATTGCTGGCGTTGCGGAAAGGTGACGCCGAGGAGGCGGCGTCGCTGCTGACCCGAGCGCTTCGGCGGCAGCCGACACATCGGGGGATGCGGCGGAACTTGGTGCGCGCGTTGCTGGCGGCGGAACACTATGACCAGGTGTTGCATCAGGCGAATGCAGCGCTGGCGGGAACACCTGATGATGGTGAGTTGCACTTTGCTCGGGCGACGGCGCTGAATGCGCTCGGGCAGCATACGAAGGCGTGTGCGGCGTTCGCCCGAGCGTTGTCGTTACGGCCGGATCATGCGGCATCGTGGTTGAACATGGGGAATGCGTCGGCCGATCTGGACGATCTGGTATCGGCGGAGACACTGTGCCGGACTGCCATCCGGCTGGATCCGCATCTGCCGGAAGCGCATGCCAGCCTGGGCCATATCCTGACTTTGCGTGGTCGCCTTCCCGAGGCAATCGAAGCGTGTGAGGCGGCGATCAGCCTGCGTCCGGATTTCGCCCAAGCGCATTGGAACCTGGCGATCGCGGCGCTGTTGAGCGGCGACCTGCCACGTGGTTTCGGGGAATATGAGTGGCGCAAGCGGCATGCGCGATATCGGGCGGATTTTCCAGATCTTCCGGGCCAGCGATGGGATGGCGGAGATGCCTGCGGCCGGACGATCCTGGTGCGTTCGGAACAGGGGTTGGGCGACGTGATACAGTTCGCGCGCTATCTGCCGCTGATCCACGAGGCGGGCGGTACTCCCGTGCTGGCCTGCGCCCCGTCATTGGTGCCGCTGATGCGGTCGATCCCAGGGGTTCGCGCTGTTGCCTCATCGGACCGCTTGCCGGCGTATGATGCGTGGGTCGATCAAATCAGCCTGCCGGGGGTGTACGGCACGACGCTGGACAGCATTTCTGGTACGGAACGCTATCTGTTCGCTGATCCGATCCTCGTCCGCATCTGGCATGCCCGATTACCGGCTGGACGCAGGGTGGGGATCGCGCTCGCGGGGAATCCGAAGCATCCAGCCGATCGGCGGCGATCGGTGCCAGCGGATTTCAGCGTGGCACTGCCCGATATTCCCGGCCTCAGCTTCGTCAATCTCCAACACGGCGAGTCCGTCGGAAGGCTCGGCCTGCCCGACCTGACCCCTTGGATGACGGATTATGCGGAAACCGCAGCGTTGATCGATTGCCTCGATCTTGTCGTCACCGTGGATACGTCCGTTGCCCATCTCGCGGGGGCGCTGGGCAAGCCGGCTTGGGTTTTGCTGCCGCACGCTCCGGATTGGCGTTGGATGGTGGAGCGATCCGACAGCCCCTGGTATCGATCGATTCGGCTGCTTCGCCAACCATCCCCGGGTGACTGGAGCAGCGTGCTGACCCGGGTGATGGCGGAATTAGGCGATCGTTATGCCGGTGGTAGCACGGGAATTCCACCGGCGTGACCTTGCGAACCGTGGATCGTAGTTCGTTTATGCGGCCAGCCGGGTCCGGTCCGACATCAGCGCGTCCATATCGAGCCCCGATGGCGCCAGCCCCGTCGCCGTCAGCCATCGCTCCGATACGCGTGCCTCAGCCGCGACCAGGATCAGTTCCAGCGTCTCCGGATGGACCGGCTTGTCCAGCCCCCATGTGCGAATGGTGAATGTGTCACCATCGTATTTTCCCGAGCCGACGCGGTGCATGCCCCATGACCCCGGCACCCAATCCGGGCCGGTGCCTGGCGCCTTGTCGAAATCCAAATCCTGCAAGGCGATCGGCAAGTTGAGGGTCATCGCCACGGCTCCGAAATACGCGACCGCCATCTTCATATGCTCGAGGTTCGCGGGATCGAGCAGCGTCCAGTGCGGCACGTCGAGCAACTGATCGTTGATCTCCAGCCCTTTGCCGCACAGGTCCGTCGTATCGACGGCCGTGTCGGTACCATCGTCCGGTTGCCCTGTGGCGGGATCGTAGCCGGTCAGACGGGCATATCGAGTCAGCACCATCTCACTCGTCGGGCGCCACGTGGACCCCATGGCGTTGGCGAGACGCAGGCATTCTTCCTGATAGTCCCACGCCTCGACGCAGCAGCCCGCGGTGTCGTTGCCGAGTGCATCGCCATTCGCCGGGGCCGCCGCGTGCCAGTCCACGGATTTCGGGGCGGTCATCAGATCCAGTCTGGCGCGCGCGGCCAGAAGCGGGACGGACGCCGGCGGTGGCCGATGGATCGCACCGAGGCGCATCAGTTATGCGCCTTCGCGTATGTCGCCAGCACGGCCCGAGCTTGCGCCACCGTCGAAATGTCCAGTGCCGAAGCCCGTGCGCTCGTTCGGACTGCCACCGCCTTAGAGTGCAAGGCTCCTGCAACCAGCGACGTACTGGCCGCGGCGCCGAACAGCGTTGTCAGCAGACTCTCGATCCCGGGCAGCAGCACATCGACCGCCGCGATGACGGTCGAGAGCGGCGGCGGGATCAAGCCGTCGACGGGGGGATTGGCCAGTATCGCGAACGCATCGTTCACGTAATCAATGACCTTCTGCGCACCCGTGGCATCGGATGCGGCGGTCAGCCCCGGGGTCAGCGTGTTGGCGACCGTCTGCGCCTGGGAGAAGCTTTGCGCGATCGCCGTTGTGGTGGCGGCTGGGATGGTGCCTGGTGCGATCTCGTTCGTGGCATTGACGAGCGCCGTGCCGAAGGTCTGAAGGTCGGATACGGCTTGGGCCGGAGTCAGGCTGGACGCGGCGGTGCAGCCGGCCAAGCCGAGGCTCGCGGCACTCAGCAGGGCGATTCGGCGGGTAAGGGTCATGGGGTGTCTTTCAGTGTGGGGCTATGCGGCGGACGGAACGGTCGGCGCAACGGGAGCGGGTGCCGCTGACGTGGCAACGCTGACGGTCGCCTCGGCCGCGGCTGGATTGGCCGCTGCGTCCGGCGCAATAGCCTTCAACCCGACGGCCAGCGCCTGGATGACATCGACAGCAACCTGCATCGGCGGCTTGTTGCCGATCTCGGACAGCAGCATGGCCCCGATGCCGGCGGCGACGGTTCCGTAGAGTGTGACCTGGTGCCAGATGCCGGGGTCGATGTTGACATTCAGCGCCAGCAGCACGGCGGATAGCCCAGCATAGGTGGATGGTTCGGAAAGACGCTCATCGAGCATTTTCAAGAGGGCGAGCATGATTGTTACTCCTGTGATGCCGGCAATTCGGCCGGTGCGTTTTCGTTGCAAATCGAGATGCTATGATCGTTGGTTGGAAATTCGGGACATGTCCGTCCGGCAAAGCGTGCTGCCAGTCGTGCGCGCTGTTCCCGTGCAAACGCCGCCGGACTTCATGCCGGCACCTCCGGGTTAAATCTGTCCATCAGTTCGTCAGCGGAGTCTTCCGTGGTGTGGGAGTCCGTGGAATTTGGTGGGGTTGGACTATCTGGGCTCGCAACGGCCCCATCCGCCGTCAGAGCCAACGCCTTCTCAGCCGCCCGTCGCCGCACGAGGCCAGCGACCATGATGCCGTTGGCATAGACCCAAGACTCGAAATATGCGGCCGCGCGAATCGGATTGCCGGCGTTCAGGCACGCCAGCAGCGTGGAGTGTTCCAACGCCGGGAAACCGACGTTGTAGGCGAAGCTGGCCAGTGCCGCCGCCATGTGGTCCGTAATGGGCACGCTGACGATTCGCCGGATCGACGCCAGCAGGGCCGCCAGCAGCTCGCTCAGGCGTTCGTCGGCCTCGGCCTGCGTCATCTGTGGCGTATCGGCGGTGACCGCCGAACCGTCCGACAGGAATGTGAAGCCGTAGCCGATGCTCCACACACCAAGCCGATCCGCGGCACCGTGGTACGGTACCGGCACGAACCGCTCAAACTGCGCGACGAAGGGGATGGCAATCGCGAGGGCCGGGTCGGTCATGTGCCCTTCCCCGCCCCAAACCCGAATTCCCGCACCGGCCTGCATGCGCCCACCACGCCACGGCCCGCGGTGGGCACCCCGATCACCTTCAACCTGCGGGCTAGAACTACGACCGCGGCGGCCACGGCGGGACCGAGCGACGGCTGCTGAAGCAGCGCGCCGAATACAGTCAAGACTCCGGGCATGGCAGTATCCAATCGATCGCTGAAATGAAGTCTCGCACGGTAAGGTCATCGTTTCTGAAATTGGGCAGGCTACGCGGACTGAAAAAATGTCATGGGAATAAAATCACACAATGGGATGAAAGTCAAGATAATTCGCTGCTGGCAGGCCTCTCCGTTTGTAACGCCTGCCAAGCGAACCACCGGGACTTGGTTTTGTTAGCCGACTCACCCGACCGCATGGGATGCTTCTGTCGGGATCGGACCGCCGGCAGCGGCACCGTTCGCCCCGCACGTCCCTCCCCTACCGCGATCCTATCGATGTGGACCTGCAATCGGTGTCACCATCCGTTCGAGCAGGGCGAACCATGGCGCTTCAGAGCGTCCGGATATCCTGCGGCGGCAACGCGGCCAGCAGTGCAGCCGCCGTCTGCCCCAGCAGCGGATGCACCCAGGCCGGCGCGACATCGGCCAGCGGCGCCAGCACGAACGCCCGCAAATGCGCCCGCGGGTGCGGCAAGATGGGGTCCGGTGCGTCGCGGACCACATCCCCGATGCCGATGATATCCAGGTCCAGGGTGCGTGCCGCATTCGGCGTGGTGCGTTGCCGCCCGCATGCCGCCTCGATACCCATCAGGCCCGCGAGCAGTTCGGCCGGATCGATCGTGCCGGCCTCAACCAGCAGCGCCGCAACCCCGTTAACATAGGGCGGCTGGCCGGAGGGCGGCATCGGGGCCGTCTCGAACCAACGAGACAGGCCCACAAGGCGCATGCCGGGCAACGAGTCCAGCATCGCCACGCCTTGTCGGGCGGTTTCCAGGGCCGGACGTCCGTCTGCACCCGGCAGATTTGCGCCCACGCCGATCAGGGCTATACAACCCTGGGATATACTGTCACCGTTTCGGTGGTTACAAAATTGACTCATGGCTATAATGATCGTTCCTCCGAGTCTGGTGATTTAGCCGAGACACGCCGCCTTTGGTTTTGTTCCACCCATTTGCAACCAGAATAGCAAGGTTATGACGATGCCGCCTTTCCTGCCGAACGAACGTGTCGCCCTTTTCATCGATGGTGCCAATCTTTACTCGGCCTCTCGCAATCTCGGGTTTGACGTCGATTACCGCAACCTGTTGGAGTATTTCAAAAAACAGGCAAACGTGCTGCGCGCTTACTACTATTCGGCAGTGCTGGAAACGGAGGAGTATTCCCCGTTGAAGCCATTGACCGACTGGCTGGCTTATAATGGCTATGCGCTGGTGACCAAGCCGGCGAAGGAATTCACCGACGCCGCGGGCCGCCGCCGGGTGAAGGGCAACATGGACATCGAAATCGCGGTGGACATGCTGGAACTCGCGGACAAACTCGATCACGTGGTCTTGTTCAGCGGCGATTCCGACTTTCGCCGGTTGGTGGAGGCCGTCCAGCGCAAGGGCGTGCGGGTGACCGTGGTGTCGTCGGTGCGCAGCAGTCCGCCCATGGTTGCCGATGAACTGCGCCGCCAGTGCGATCAGTTCCTGGAACTCGCGGACATCGCGCCTGAATTCACCCGGCGCCAGACCGAGCCCCGACAACGCAGCATGGGGACACGGAACACGCCGGCCGAACCCTATGCCGACCCGCACGAAGTGACCTGAGTCCACAGGCCAAACTCGTACCTGGAGCGTAATTGCTTCAGCTTGAAACAACCCCGGGCGACCGCATGTTCAAGCCGCCCGTAACAGGGCGGCGGCGATGGCAGCGGATAGCGCGGGGCCGTCCGGTTCGTCGCCTGATCCGAATGTCCCGGCGATGCGGCCGTCGCGGCCGATCAGCACTTTGTTGAAATTCCACGCCGGCTGCCATTGCCTCTGGGCCGCGACCCAGGCGTAGAACGGTGCCGCCTGGGCACCCTTGACGTGCGAGATGGCCGCGAGCGGGAAATCGATATCGAACCGGGTCTCGCAGAAGGTCTTCACCGTCGCGTTATCGGGCGACTCCTGATTGAAGTCCTGGCTCGGGACACCGATCACCGTCAGGCCGGCGGCCGATTTTGCGGTGTTGAGCTTCTCCAGGCCGTCATACTGGTAGGTGTAGCCGCAGAAACTGGCGGTGTTGGCCACCAGTAGCACACGGCCCTTGAAGGTGGCGAGGTCCAGTACCCCGCCGTCGATCGCGGGAAAGCTGAATGCCCAGGCGACTTCGTCCTTGTCCGCAGCCATCAGGAATACTCCTCCGGTCAATGCCAGTATGGTTCGGCGTGTCGGTTCAACCATAGCGCTCCTCCAGCCACGGGTCGCCGTTGTTGTGGTAGCCGCGGACCTCCCAAAATCCTGGGTGATCGCTGATCGTGAAGTGGATGCGCCGCAGCCACTTGGCTGATTTCCAAAGATACAGCCGGGGGACCAGCATGCGCACCGGGCCGCCATGTTCGCGCGAGATCGGCTTACCTTCCCACTGATGGACGATGAACACATCGGGCTGGTCGAACTGGTCCAGGCGGATGTTGGTGGTGTAGCCGTCCCAGGCGGTGAAGATGACGTGGTTTACCTCGGGCCTCGGCTGGACGATCGCCAGCAGATCCCGAGCCGAGACGCCCTTCCAGTGGTTGTCGTAGCGCGACCATTGGGTGACGCAATGCATGTCGGAGAGGCTTTCCGTCATCGGCAGCGCCATGAACTCATCAAGGCGCAGGCTGAGCCGGTTTTCCACCGCACCATCGACGTCGAGGCGGAATTTCTGTTCGGTGACGTTCGGTTCGGCGCCCAGGTCGAGTACCGGCCAATCCTTCACCAACCGCTGTCCGGGCGGTAGCCGGTCGCGTTCCGGGTCAGCGGTCGTGCCGGTCAGCAACCGGCCCTGCCGAGCCCAGTCCTGCTTGCGTTCGATCAGTTTGTCGCGAATTTCGCCAGTGATCTCGACATCGTCGTCGGCCATGGGTGTCCTCTTGCGCCGCTACGAGGAGTCTGGCGGTTCCACGGCGGGCCGCAAGGGCTGCGTCGGGGTTATTCGCGTTTCACCGTGATGCCAAGACTGGCAAGCTGCGACTGGAGGCTGTCGGGACCGGCGAGATGGCCCGCGCCGACGGCCACGAAACTCACGCCCGTGCCTTTCAGGCGATCGCGCAGGCGGGCGGCCCAGGCGATGTTTCGATCGACGATCAGGGCCTGGTAGGCCTCCGGCTCCTTGGCAGCCGCGTCTGCGTCGACCAGTTTGCCAATCAGGTCGACATTCCCGGCTGCCCATGCGGCGACGATAGCGTTGATCTTGGAGGCGCCTTCCTTCTCATCGTCCATAGCTTCGTCCAGCATCTGAAGCTCGGCCTTCGGCCGCAGGTGAGTGAAATACTTGAGCGCCGCCTCGGTCGTTTCGAGGCCGTGGGTTGGCCGCCCGGATTCGGTCATTTCCGCTGTTAGAATTTTCTCGACTCCATGATTCGGATCGTAACCAATCTTCTGGAGACCGCTTATCTCGATGAACAGGGCTACCAGCCAGGGACGAAGCGGTTCGAGCCGAGCAATCGGGGGCAAGCCATCGCGGTCGACGACGGTTTGCAGTCGCGTGCGTTCGACCGTGTTCAATTTGGTCGACAGGGGATGCGCGGCATCGGTTCCGTATTGCCGGATAAAGGGGGCGATTGCGGCGGCATCGAACGCGTTTTCCGTTTCAAGCCAAAGATCCTGGGACGCGGCCAGTGCGCGATCGATGCGCGGCGATCGCCAGGCGAGGTCGTCTTTCAGCATATGAACCGTACCAAACAGATACACAGTCGCGGTGGGACTGCGAGCGACCCAGAGCGCCGGTTCCGCATGCGCCGGTATGGCCGTGGCAAGCAGCAGCAACAGGACCCTGAGCGGGTTTAAGGGTTTCATCGGATTTGGTTCTCTCGGCTATCGATCCACCGACAGGCCTCGGCCTGACCGCGTTGCCGGCCATTGTGGCATCGGACTCTATCGATTTGGTTACGGGTCAACGTCACCGTGCATCCGTGATTGACCGCCGCGCGCCGCCGGACCAATGATGCGCCGCCATGATCCTACTCATCGACAACTACGACAGCTTCACCTTCAACCTCTACCATTTCCTGGGCGACGTCGGCGCCCAGTGTGAGGTGTGGCGCAACGACAAGCTGTCCGTTGCCGACGCGCTGGCGATGCAGCCGGAGGCGATCGTGCTGTCGCCGGGCCCCTGCACGCCGACGGAGGCCGGGATCTGCCTCGACCTGATCGTCGCCGCGGCGGGGAAAATCCCGCTGTTCGGCGTTTGCCTGGGGCTTCAGGCCATCGGCCAGGCGTTCGGCGGCAAAGTGGTGCGTGCGCCGACGCCGATGCACGGCAAGGTTTCCGAGATCACCCATAACGGTGCCGGTGTGCTGAGCGGCCTGCCCTCGCCATTCAAGGCCACGCGCTATCACAGCCTGATCGTGGACCGGGACACGCTGCCCGAGACGTTGGTCCCGACCGCCTGGACGGATGACGGCCTGATCATGACGATGCACCACCGCGCGCTGCCCATCCACGGTGTGCAGTTCCATCCGGAGAGCATCGCCAGCGAGCACGGCCATACCATCCTGGCCAATTTCCTGGCTTTGGTGCGTGGCACCAACGCGCCCGCTCGCGCTGCCTGAGCCATGTCCGTCAACCTGAAACCGGCGATCGCCCGACTTGCCGCCGGCGAAACCCTGACGGACGACCAGGCGGAGGCCGCATTCGACGTCATCATGTCCGGCGAGGCCACGCCCGCGCAGATCGGCGCGCTGCTGATGGCGATGCGACTGCGCGGCGAAACAGTGGCCGAAATCACCGGTGCGGTCCGGGCAATGCGGGCGCGGATGACCGCGATCGAGGCGCCGGACGGTGCGATCGACGTGTGCGGCACCGGCGGCGATGGCGCGGGGACGTTGAACGTGTCTTCGGCGGTGACCTTCGTGGTGGCCGGCTGCGGCGTGAAGGTGGCCAAGCACGGCAATCGGGCACTGTCGTCACGCACCGGTGGAGCGGACGTGCTGACCGCGCTGGGCGTCAACGTCGATGCGCCGATCGAGTCGCTGTCGGCGATCCTGGCGGAGGCCGGCTGCGTGTTTCTGTTCGCGCCACGGCATCACCCGTCGATGCGGCATGCGGCGGGTCCTCGGGTCGAGCTTGGTACCCGCACGATCTTCAACCTGCTCGGCCCGCTGGCCAATCCGGCTCGTGTGCGGCGGCAATTGACCGGGGTGTTCTCCCCCGACTGGACCCGGCCGATGGCGGAAACCCTGGCGGCGCTGGGGCACCAGGCCGCGTGGATCGTGCATGGGATGGGACTGGATGAACTGACCGTCGCCGGTCAGAATCACGTGACGGCGCTGCGGGATGGGTCCATCGCCAGTTTCGTGGTGGAACCCGAGGACGCCGGTCTTTCGCGCGCACCGATCGAGGCAATCAAGGGTGGCGATGCCGGCTTCAATGCCTCGGCCCTGGAGGCAATGTTGCAAGGCGCTCGGGGTGCTTACCGCGACACCGTGCTGCTGAATGCCGCCGCCGCGTTGATCGCAGCCGGCCAGGCCGGCGATTTGCGCGAAGGCGTGTCCCTGGCGGACCGCTCCATCGCATCCGGGGCTGCCTTCGCCGCGTTGGAGACCTTGCGGCGGGTCAGCGCCGTTACCGTATCCTAGGGAAGCCCGATGGCAGACGATCAAACCGCGATGCCGGATGTACTGGCTCGCATCAGCCTTGATGTTCGCGCGGATGTCGCGATGCGCAAGGCCGCGCGTGGGATCGACGCCCTGCGATCGGAGATCATCGCCCGGCATGACCCGCCGCGGGGATTTGGCTACGCGCTGAAGCAGGCCACGACATCCGGCCATTACGGGCTGATCACCGAGATCAAGAAGGCGTCGCCGTCCGGTGGGCTGATCCGGCCGGATTTCGACCCGGAGTCGCTGGCTCGGGCCTATGAGGCGGGTGGTGCGACCTGTCTGTCCGTGTTGACGGAGCGGGTGCATTTCCAGGGCGACCCGGAGCATCTGAAAGCGGCCCGTGCCGCGGTGAAGCTGCCGGTGCTGCGCAAGGATTTCATGCTTGATCCCTGGCAGGTTTACGAAAGCCGGGCGATGGGGGCCGACTGCATCCTGCTGATCATGGCGGCGCTGACGGATACCCAGGCGCGGGAGATGGAGCAGGTCGCCATGAGCCTCGATTTGGATGTCCTCGTGGAGGTGCATGACCGGGAGGAGTTGGATCGGGCACTGCTGCTGGAGACATCGCTGATCGGGATCAACAACCGCAATTTGAAGACATTGGTCACCGATCTCGCGGTGACCGAGGAACTGGCGCCGTTGGTCCCGCCGGATCGGTTCCTGATCGCGGAGAGCGGCATCCGCGATACCGGCGATTTGCGGCGGCTGTCGGCGGTGGGACCGAATTGCTACCTGGTGGGCGAGAGCCTGATGCGGCAGGACGACGTGTCGGCTGCAGTGCGGGCACTGCTGGGCGATCGGCCGCCGGCTGGTGACGCAGCAGCATGAGCGGGCTGACGCATTTCGACCAGGCCGGCAATGCGGCCATGGTCGATGTGTCCGATAAGCCGGTGACGGCGCGGACGGCGACGGCCAAGGTTCGGGTTGTGATGGCGGCGGGCACGCTGGCGATGATCCAGCAGGGCAGCGCGAAAAAGGGCGATGTGCTGGGTGTGGCTCGTTTGGCCGGGATCATGGGGGCGAAGCGGACGGCTGATCTGATTCCGTTGTGCCACCCGCTGCCGATCACGTCGGTGAAAGTCGATCTGGAGACCGATACGGCGACGAACGCAGTGGACATCACCGCGACCGTGCGCACGACCGGGCAAACCGGGGTGGAAATGGAGGCACTGACGGCCGCCAGCGTCGCGGCGCTGACGGTCTACGACATGTGCAAGGCGGTAGACCGGTCGATGCGGATCGAGGGACTGCGGGTGACGCACAAGGCCGGCGGCAAATCCGGAGAATTTGCGCAGGATTGAGGCAATTTTTCGGGCCGGTCGAACACGATCATCGGTGGGCCATCGAAGCCTCGACCGGTTCGCGATCAGTGGCGGCGTTCGAAGGTCGGACCGCATAGTGGTCCAGAAATCCCGCCACATCCGCCATTGATGGCGCGAGCCAATGGAGCAGGCCGGCCATCGCACCGATGATTTTGATGTGGTTGACCCCGGGATAAAGCCGTTCCTCCGCTACGCCGCCGTCCCGGCGGATCGCCGCCGTCAGGTGGTCGGTGTTCATCGGCAGCACCGTCGTGTCGGCGGTGCCGGTGGCGAGGAACAGCGGCGGCGCATCGCCGCGTGCGAAGGTGATCGGCTGGCTCAGGCGCAAATCACCGGCGGGGGCGAAGATGTCCTCCAGTTCCGGATCGTGGAACGGCAGGAAGTCGTATGGGCCGGCCAAGCCGATCGTGCCGGCGATGTCGCGATCCGGGTTCAGTCCGACGGCTCCGAGCCATTGCCGGTCGAGCGTGAGCATGACGACGTTGTAGGCGCCGGCGGAGTGCCCCATCAGGAATATCCGGTGCGGATCGCCACCATACCGGGCGACATTCGCCTTCGTCCAGGCAACCGCCGCGGCGTTGTCCTGCAAGAAGACCGGAAACCGCACCTGTGGAAAAAGCCGGTAGTCCGGCACGACGGTCAGGAAACCGCGTGCCGCCAGGGCCGCCGCGACGAAGCGATATTCGCTTTTGTTGCCGTCCTTCCAGCCGCCGCCGTAGATGAACACGACGACCGGAGCCGCTTTTTCGCTGCGCGGTGCGTAGATATCCAGGTCGTGACGATCACCAGGCGCGTAGCGGACATTCTTGGTCTCAATGACGCCAGCCTTGGGCGCCAAGGCATTCAGAACGGTGACGGGGGAACAGGCGGACAGCACGCTGAACATCACGAATCCCAGAAACCAACGCGCCGTCACGGCGTCATTGTCCTATCATGCGCTGCACCAAACCGAGAAGGCCACGCAGCCGCATACCCTCTGAAGCGATGATACAGAGGCAGGGTTCCGTCCCGATCACGACCGGTGGCTGATCGTGATCGGTGACCGGTTCGGACAGATCGCCCGCCTCATAAACGCCGGTGCCGTCGGCGAAGCTGCCGGACAGGATGCATGTCAGTTCCCGGCCCGCATGGCCGTGGCTCGGCAGTGAGCGGTTGGGTGAGGCCAGAAGCAGGCCACCCCAGGCGGCGCCGGCGGCACGCAGCGGACGGTAGCGCATGCCGAAGCCGATCGGCCACCAGCGGCCGAAGGTCACCCGGCTGAGCGGCGCGGGCAGTTCTGGATTCAGGATCCGCGGCGGCTGGGGAGCCGGTTCGTCGGCCCGAACCAGCAGGCGGTCCCACGCGTCGCCGGCCATCGCGACGGGTGCCATTCCCTCCAGCAACGCGCCGCCGGTGGCCTCCAGTGTTTCCAGCGACCGCCGGCAGGCCACGCACCGACCGATATGGGTCGCGGTCACGATGGCCAGCGCCTCCGGCAGCGTGCCGGCCGCATAGGCCGCCAATGTCGTCTCGGTGGGGTGATGGTGGATCATCCGAGGTCTCCCAGCACCGAACGCAAGCGGTTTATCGCGAGACGCAGGCGTGATTTCACGGTTCCCAAGGGAATGCCAAGCTCCTTTTCGATTTCGGCATGCACCTTGTCCTCGAAGAACGCCTTGCGGATTACATCGGCCTGCTCCGCCGGCAGCAAGGTTAGCGCCGCACGGATTCGGGTCTCCTGCTGCGACAATGCGAGGACTCGGTCGGCCTGCATCGGGGAGTCCGGCGCCTCGGCGGGG
>NZ_LMUJ01000092.1:79282-146964 GCF_009765975.1 Acidisphaera sp. S103
TCTGCCAGATCGCCAGCATGGTTTCCTGGGCCAGTTCCTCGGCCGCGGTGGGGTTGGATCCCGCCCGCAGCATCCAAGCCTTCACCCGTGGGCCGAACCAGGCGAACAGGTCGGCGAAGGCCGCCCGATCGCGATGCAGGGCAATGGCCTGGATCAGGGCGGCATGGTCGGGTCCGGCGGATGTTGAGGGAGTCTCGGTCATTCCTCCCATTGCCGTTCGGCGACGAAATGGCAGCACCCGCCCCCAGTCTCCGGTTCGATCACGGCTCTGACGGCTGCGGGGCCTGGTGGCTGTTGCATTCATGGACCCTCTTACGGGAGACAGGCGCGACTGGATCACATCGGTGGTGGGCGATCCAGACGCCGGACTGCCGCGTGTCAGGACGAGAGTGTAACCAAGAATCGCGGCGAAATAACCGGGTCGCTTGGTGCGCACCGCCATCAGCCTTTCACCGTCATGTCGGATGCGGCGTCCAGCGGTGAGCATGGTTGGGACGGAGACGGTCTCGGTGATTGGCGGAACGGTCAAAGCACAGCATTTTACGCCACGGGACGATGCCGATCTGGACACCTTCCATGAGCTGACGCCAAGGTGGATCGGATCGCGATTCACCACCAAAGATGGGTCCGAGATTCGCTGCTTCCGGGCCTGAGCCCGACTTGGGGGACACTATGAAGACCGAACAGATGCCAGAGGGCTGGCCGAAGGGCCGGCCGCTGGCTGTTTCCGTCAGCGTGATGCTGGAAGGGTGGGCCGCGCCCGATGCACCAGGCATGGGGCCGATGGGCAATCTGTTGAAACCCGGCACGATCGATCTACAAGGCCGGTCATGGGCCGATTACGGCGCCAAGGTCGGTGCGTGGCGGTTGCTCGATCTGCTGGACCAGGAGGATACGAAGGCGGTCTTCTATACCTCCGGCGTGGTGGCCGAGCAGTTTCCGGCGCTGCCGGGGGCGATTGCCGGACGGGGACACACTGTCGCGGCGCATGGCTGGAGCCAGGGCACCCTGCCCCCGTATCTGACGCCGGAGCAGGAAGCGGCCGATATCGCCCGGTGTGTTGCAATTCTGACGGCGACTGTTGGAGCGGCTCCGGCGGGCTGGCTGAGTCCGCGATGCACCCCGAGCGCTGCGACGTCGGGTCTGTTGGCGGCGCAGGGGTTCGCGTTCCATGCAGAGATGTTCGATTCCGATCTGCCGTATCGGATCGAGACTGCATCCGGTTCTTTGATCGGCGTGCCGTTCACGATGGAGGTGAACGACATGCCGCTTTATGTGCGTTACGGCAATGAGCCGGACGCGTTTACCCGGACGCTGACCCGGATCGTGGAAGGCTGGTCTCGGCTGGGCAGCCCGCATGCGTGTCTGGATATCACGGTGCATGCCCATGTGTTCGGGCGTCCCTATGGGGCGCTGGCATTGCTGGATTCACTGGCAGTGGTGAAGCAAAGCCCGCATTGCTGGCTGACGAACCATGCCGAACTGGCCCGGCTGTGGGCGAGCAATATTCAGAGCATGATAGCTTCAGATTGAAGCTATCATGCTCTGATCTGTATGTTTGAGAGGGCGATTCAGGTTTGAGGTTGAAGTCAACCTCAAACGATCGCGCTCTAATCGTCTCCATCGTCGGGGTCTTGTTTCGCGAGCCATATCGCGGCCGCGCGCTCCGCACCGGATGGCAGTGCCACCTGGGGATCGCGGATCCATGCCAGTATGTCGCCCATCGGTGTCGCCCGGTCCTTGTCACGCAACATCAGGTGATAGCCGTTGGGGTAGAACGCCTGGATTGGGCCGGGCGGCAACGCTTGCCATATCGCGGCCGTGGCCTGGGGCGGGACGAGTTCATCGTGTCCGCCATACAGGAACAACGCGGGCGCGTGGAAATTCGGGGCGGCCGCCGATGCCTTGTCCATCAGGTCGACAAGGCCCTTGATGGCGTCCACGCGGGTTTCGTAGATCGTCAACGGATCGGTCGACAGGCGGATCAGTGCCTGGCGATTGTCGGTGGCGGTCACCTTGACGATCCCGCCGCCGGCCACGTGCAGTCCGGGCACAATCCTGTTCGCCAGCCACAGGACGGCGCGCGTCGGCAGGTTCATCTCCTCCCGGCTCCACACCGCCGGCGCCACCAGCACGTAGCCGCTCACTTGCGGCGGATCTGGCTGGGTGGCCAGGACTATCAGGGCTGCCGCACCCATGCTTTCGCCCATCAGGAAAAGTTTGATGTGCGGGTAGCGTTGCCGGACCAATCGGATCATGACCCGAATATCGGACGTCAGGCCATCGGTTCCCGGCCACAGGCCGCGGGTTCGGGTTGCACCAAAGCCTCGGAGATCGGGCGCGATGACCGCGATCCCCGCCGCGGTGAAGTACGGCGCGGGATATTCCCAGGCGTCGCGGCTGTCGTTCATGCCATGCAGGGCCAGGACCACGGCGGTGGGGACACCATCCGGCAACCACTCCCGATACGGCAGTGCGGTGCCGTCCGGCATGACGAACACATCGGACGTGACTGTCGGCTGCTCCACCCTGGGGCCGGGCGGCGCGATGTGGGCGACGCATCCGGCGACCAAGTTCACGGCCAGCATGGCGCCGATCAGGCGCCGGTTCACACGCGGCAGGCGCATTCCAATGTCCCGAATGTTCGGCGCGTTGGTGCGTAGCAGACGGGGCGCGTCCAGGACAGCAGGTGGCGATAGTTGACCATCGCAGGGTTGCTTGGTCCTTCGCTGACCGGACAGATCATAATACGATTAAGAAATAACAAAACATCGAGAAAGACGAACCCGCCCGCGTAGCCCGCACAATCCTGTTCAATCCATCGCCGCGTGCGCTTCGATGGGCGCCGAAGTCAGCTTCGGGCGGCGCAGCAGAAGCAACAGCAGCAACGACGGCAGGGTCGAGATGATCATCATCCAGTAATCATCGATATAGGCGATGATCTGCGCCTGCTGGTTGACGATCTGATCTATTACCGCGGCGCCATGCACATGCATCGGGTTCCACGCGCGACTCACCGCTCCGCCGCCCTGAAGTGCCCGGTTGAACGGCGTCACCGAGGCGCCGATCGATTCGTGCAGCACCTGTGTGTTATGCGCGAGCATGGCGGAGGTCACCGAGACACCGACCGCCGCACCGATATTGCGGAACAGGCTGAACAGCGAGGCGCCGTCGGTGCGGTACTGCGGCGGCAGGGTGGCGAAGGCCAGGACCTGAAGCGGCAGGAAGACGAACCCGAGGCCGGCACCCTGCACGATGATCGTCATCACGATCGTCCACTGAGCAATGTCGGGGGTCCAGGTCGTCATCTCCCACATCGACCAGGACAGCATCAGGATGCCTGCGGCCATCAGCTTGCGCGGGTCCATCTTGTTCGACAGCCGGCCGCCGGTCATCATCGCCGTCATTGTGCCGATGCCGCGCGGCGCCATGATCAGGCCGGCCATCTCCACCGGGTAGTTGGCCAGGTTCTGCAGCCACGGCGCCATCAGGGACGAACTGGACACCAGGATGGTCCCCGTCGCGGCCATCAGCACCAACCCGGCGGTGAAATTACGGTCTTTGAACAGAAGAACCGGAATGAATGGTTTCTTCGCCGTGATCATGTGGACGACGAACAGGTAAACGCCGAGCCCGCCCAACACGGCCTCGGCGATCACTTCGGTGGAGGTAAACCAGTCCTGGTCCTGTCCACGGTCCAGCATCATCTGCAGGCCGCCGATTCCCAGCGACAGCACGCCGAAGCCGATCCAGTCGAAGCGCAGATTGAAGTTGCCGAACGACCGCGGCATGAAGAACGCCAATCCCAGCGTCGCCAGGATGCCGAACGGCAGGTTGATGTAGAAGACATAGCGCCAGTTGTACATCTCGGTCAGGTAGCCGCCGAGAGTCGGCCCGAGGATCGGCCCGACCATCACGCCGACGCCCCAGATCGCCATCGCCTTGCCGCGCTGTTCGGGCGGATAGATGTCCATCATCGTCGATTGCGACAACGGCACCAGTGCGGCGCCGAACATGCCCTGCAACAGGCGGAACGCCACCATCTGCGACAGTGACTGCGCGGCACCGCACATCATCGACGTGCCGGTGAAGCCGATCAGGCAGGTGATGAACAGGTATTTCCGGCCGAACCGCGACGCCAGCCAGCCGACGGGGGCCGTCATGATCGCCGCGGCGGTGATGTAGGAGGTCAGGACCCAGGTGATCTCATCATACGTCGCCGACAGGCTGCCCTGCATGTAAGGCAGCGCCACGTTGGCGATCGTCTGATCCAGCGCCTGCATCAGCGTCGCACCGACGGTACAGAGCGTGATGATCAGGCGATGCGGCACGCGTTCCTGCGGCGCGGATATCATCCTTTAGAACAGGTCGCGCCAGCTTCGGACATGACCAGTGTCGATGTCGGTCACGACACTCATGCCCGCCCGCAATTCCGGGTCGCCGTCCTGATGCTCGACCTTGATGCGGACCGGGATGCGCTGGACTACCTTGACCCAGTTGCCGGAGGTGTTCTGCGCCGGGAGCACGGAGAATTCCGATCCACTGTTCGGCGCGATCGCCTCCACTTCGCCCTTCCAGGTGCGGCCGGGATAGGTGTCGACCGTTACGTCGACCGAATCGCCCGGTTTCACATAGGTCAGCTCAGTTTCCTTCGGATTGGCCTCGATCCAGACGTTGTCGGTCGAGACCAGCCCGAACGCCGCCGTCGCGGCGGACAGATACATGCCAGGCTGCACCGTTTCCACCTGGGTGACGATGCCGCTGAACGGCGCGTAGATCACGGTGTGGTCCAATTCACGCTTCGCCTCATCCACTTTGGCCTGCGCCTGCAGGTAGTCATTCATGGTTTTGACATCGACTTCGGGGTCGCCACCCAAACGGGCCAGTTGCACGGAGGCTGCAACCTTGAGGGCCGCCACCGCCTGCTTGTCCGCCATCAGCTTGAAGCGGGCGTTGTCGTAATCGGCCCGCGTCACGCCGCCGTTTTTGACCAGTCCGGCATAGCGATCGTAATTGGCCTGGTCGGAATCCACCTCCGCCTGCCGCACATCGACATCGCGCAGCATCCGCTTGTAGTCGAGCTTCATGGCATTCAGGGTGGAGACCATGCCATCGCGATTGGCGGTCGCGCCGGCCAGCGCGATTTCGAACGGGCGGGGGTCGAGGCGCAGCAGCACATCGCCCTTTTTCACGCGCTGCCCTTCACGCACCGGCACCGACTGGACGATACCGGAGACGTCTGTGGCGATCGTCTCCTTCGCGGCGCGGACATAGGCGTCGTCGATCGACACCACGCGTCCGCCGGTCAGCCAATAGAAGCCCACACCGACGATCACCACGGCGATGCCGCCCAGCATCAGGATCGGCCGTATGATCGATCCGGCGATCCGCCGCCGGACAGGTGCCTCGGTGACGCGATCGGACACACGGGGCGCCGATCCGGGGATCGCTCCTTGGGTCATCGCCCCTTGAGAAGGCAGCGTGGCCTCGGACATCAGACGGCCTCCCGAGCGTCGGTTTCGACGGGGTCGGTGCCCCGCCGGGACGCGTGACTGTCGTGGGTCAGGATCGCTTTCATCCGAATTAATGCCTCAGTCATGATTTCTATGGACGCTTCGTCAATTCCCACCGTCACGATTCGAGTCATGTCGGCACGTTGGCGGTCGATCTCATGCAAGACGTCCCGCGCCGGTTCCAGCAGATGCAGCCGCCATATCCGCCGATCCCGTGGGTCCGGACGCCGTTCGACCATGCCGCGTGCTTCAAGACGGTCGATCAGACGGGCCACCGAGATGGGCTCGACTTCCAGTATTTCGGACAATTCTTTCTGGGAAATGCCCGGCTGGCGTTCCAGCCAGATCAGGATAGCCCATTGCGCCCGGGTCATGCCATGCTGGCGCGCACGCTTATCCGCGTCCACGCGGAGAAGACGGGCGACGTCGTTCATCAGAAACAGCAGATCGCGATGAAATTCATCCAATGACGCATCCTTTGGTTGCGCTGATCATAAGTGGCGTTATCATATATATGCCAGTTTTGTTGCCATGCGTCGAGCGCAAGGCCGCTATCCACCGGCAGAGCAACGTTAAGGTTTGAGTATGGGCGCATGGATCGCGGTCGCTGTCGGCGGCGCAATGGGCAGTGTGGCGCGGTTTTGGCTGACTGGCGCGATGACCGCGTTGACCGGGCCTCGGTTCCCCTGGGGCACGCTGCTAATCAACGTGCTGGGGTCGTTGGTCATCGGATTGGTCGCCGGGCTTACACTGACTCCGGCGCGCGTTGCGATGCATCCGGACATCCGCATCTTCCTGATGACCGGCGTATGCGGCGGATTCACCACGTTTTCCGCATTCAGTCTGCAAACGCTGGACCTGCTGCAAACCGGCGATGTCGGCCCGGCCTTTGGCTATGCCATCAGTTCCGTCGTGCTGTGTGTCATCGCCACCTATTGCGGCTGGATGCTTGGACGCCTCTGACGCTTTACAGCCGCGACGCGCTGCTGGCACCGTGGCGGTGCAACATAGGGGGACGGCATGGACCTGATCATACGCGATGCGCGCCTGTTCGATGGGTCCGCGGTCGATATCGGCGTCGCTGGCGGAAAAATCGTGGCCATCGAGGCGGGATTGGCCGCTTCCGCACCGGCGTATGATGCAGCCGGTCACCTGGCCTGTGCCGGGCTCGTCGAGACCCATATCCACCTCGACAAAAGCCGCATCATCGACCGCTGTCCGCCGGAAGACGGGCGCAATGCCAACGCCGTCCCGCGCGTCGCCGCCGTCAAGCAAAGCTTCACCGAGGAAGACGTCTATCGGCGCGCCAGCACCACGCTGGAGAACTGTATCAAGTTCGGCACGACGCGGATGCGGACGCATGTCGAACTCGACGGCGGTGTTGAAATGCGCAGTTTCGATGCTTTGGAGAAACTGCGTCATGACTATGCCTGGGCGATCGATCTCGAGTTGTGCGTGTTCCCGCAGGAGGGGCTGACCAACAACAAGCGGTCTGACGAATTGCTGGTGGAGGCGTTGAAGCGTGGTGCGCGCGTCATCGGCGCGGCGCCCAACTACGATCCCGACAAAAGCGGGCAGATCCATCGGATATTTGAGTTGGCCCGGGAATATGACGCCGACATCGACATGCATCTGGACTCGGGCAACAGTTCGGCGGACATGGATATCCATCTGGTTTGCGAACTGACCAAGAAATACGGCCTGGGCGGGCGGGTCGCCGTCGGGCATGGGTGCAAGTATTCGACTTTGCCGCCGCGCGATTTGCGGGTGTTAGCCGCGGAGATCGCTGACGCGGGCGTGGCCGTCACCGTGCTGCCGGCCACCGATCTTTACATGATGGGGCGCGACCAGGACCACAGTGTCCGTCGAGGTGTCGCCGATGCCAATGTGCTGGTGGAGAATGGCGTCAACTGCTCGATCTCATCGAATAACATTTTGAATCCGTTCACGCCGTTGGGTGACGGAAACCTGATCCGCATCGCCAACATGCAGGCCAATGTCTGCCAGATCGGCGAGGCGGCCCGGTTGCGCGAATGTTTCGCCATGTTGACGGAGCGGTCGGCCAGGTTGATGCGGCTGAAGGATTACGGCATCGCCGTCGGCAATCCAGCCGACATCGTGGTGTTTGATGCGGCGACTCCGGAGCAAGCGATCGCCGAAATCCGCGGTCCGCTGGTCGCGTTCAAGCGTGGCGTGCGGACGGTAACGCGGCCGCGGGCGGAGCTGCACCGGCCATGAAACTCTCCGACATCGCGCAGGTGATCCGCAGCAAGAACGCGGGGCCTCGGCGGCTGACGCTGGATATCATGTTCGGTTCGGACGCGGATTATCAGCGAGTCGTGCAGTCGCCGGCGCTGGGGGCCGCCAATATCGGGCGGCTGTATCGGGTGCCGGCGGAGGCGGTGAAGATCATTCCCTATCCGGTCGGACGGGCGATCAAGATCGTGATGGCGCGCAGCATCATGGCGGGCGATCCGGGAGATTATGACGTTTACGGTGCGCAACAGCACGCACCGCTGCTGGGGATCGAGATATGAGTGCCTCGGGCCGGGTAATCGCCGAATTCCGGCGGGCTGGGCGGCCGATGCGGCTGCTGGGGGCGTCCGGGCAGCTTGGGTACGGCATCCCTGCCGCGTCGTTCAAAGCCGGGATCGAGCGCAAGCCCGACCTGATCGGCTGCGACATGGGATCGATCGATATCGGACCGACCTATCTGGGCAAGGGGGAGATGGCGACGTCGCCGGCGTCCACGCGGCGTGATCTGCGCCGGGTGCTGAACGCCGCCCGCGGGCTGGATGTGCCGCTGGTGATCGGGACCGCCGGGTCGGCGGGTGCCGGACCGCACCTGGACGCGACACTGGCGATGCTGCGTGACATCGCTCGGGCAGATGGGCTGCGGTTTCGGATGGCGGTGATGCGGGCGGATGTGCCTCGGCCGGCGTTGCTGGAAGCGGTTCGTTCCGGTCGGGTTTCCAGCTTTGATGGAATGCCCGCCCTGACCGAGGAAGACGTCACCGAAGCCGCCCATATCGTTGGGCAGATGGGGATGGGGCCATTTCGAAAAGCGCTCGAGGCCGATGTCGATGTCATCGTGGCGGGACGCGCCTGCGATACGGCGATTTTCGCGTCGCTGCCGGCGTTGCTGGGATTTCCGGTTGGGCTGGCCATGCACATGGCCAAGATCATCGAGTGCGGGTCGTTGTGCTGCGTGCCGGGCGGGCGTGATCCGATCCTGGCGGAACTGGACCATGACGGGTTCGTGTTGGAAAGCATGAATCCGGAGCGACGGGCGACCCCGACCTCGGTTGCGGCGCATAGTCTGTATGAACAGTCCGATCCGTTCATGATGCAAGAGCCGGACGGCACGCTGGACCTGACGCATGCGCGTTATGAGGCTGTGGACGACCGCCGAGCTCGGGTCGGCGGCGCGACATGGCAGGATACGACGCGGCCGACGATCAAGCTGGAAGGGGCTCGCAAGATCGGGGAACGGGCGATGCTGCTGTGCGGGTCGGCCGATCCTCGGTTCATCGAACAGTGTAAGGCGCTGCTGCCGAAGGTCGCCGACCTGGTGCAAAGCCTGGTCTGCGAGGAACAGCCGATGGACTACACGCTGCGGTTCCGCGTGTACGGCATCGACGGCGTGCGCATGGTGGTGCCGGAGAATGAGCCGCCGCCGGGCGAGGTGTTCATCATGGGCGAATGCATCGCCCCCACCGCCGAACGCGCCGCCGAGGTGGTGCGCACCTGCAAGCAGTTCCTGCTGCATTTTGGCTATCCCGGCCGGTTGTCCACCGCCGGCAACGTGGCGTTTCCGTTCACGCCCCCTGAGGTTTCCCTAGGTCCTGCCTACCGGTTCAACGTGTATCACCTGCTGCACGTGGACGACGCGGACGCGTTGTTCCCGGTGGAGATCGAAACGGTCTGAACCGACCTTACGGCCCGACGAACGCCCCGCCGTTCACATCCAGGATGGCACCGGACAGGTAGCTCGCGGCCGAGGTGCAGAGGAAGGCGATTGGCCAGGCCAGTTCCTCGGGCCGTCCAAGCCGCCCCATCGGCAGGGTGGGACCGAGGTTGAATCCGCGGGTCATCGGCGTTTCCACCGGCCCGGGGGCGACCGCGTTCACCAGCACGCCGCGCCCCACCGCGTTGCGCGACAGCCATTTCACCAGCGCATGCACGGCACCCTTGGACGCGACGTAATCCGGCGGCGTGGTGGGCGACGTGCCGCCAGTCTTGCCGGCCACCGATCCGACCAGCGCGATATTCCCGCCGCCATGCGCCGCCATGTGGTCGATCGCCACGGTGGCGAGTTGCAGCGGCACCCGCACGTTCACGTCCATCAGTTGATGAAACCGTTCGTTCCAGGCTGCATCTTCCCGCCATGGCCGGCCATTCAGGATGCCGGCGCAATGGGCCACCGCATGCACCCGGTCACCGGCGAACAGCGAGGCGAGGAACGCGTCGTCGGTCAGATCCCCCTGCGCCAGCGAACACGCGCCGCCGGCGGCCTGGATTTCATCGCGCGTAGCGTCCACCGGCGCTCGGTCGTTGATCACGACATGGCCGCCAAGTTGGGCAAGCACCAGGGCAGTTGCCTTGCCGATTCCGCTGGCGGCGCCGGTCACCACGACACGCTTGCCTTGCATGGACAGGGGCGTGGGCAAAGGAAATGCGGTCATCAAGGCGTCCCTCCGGTCTGTTTTACCGGATCATCCCGCCCTGATGCGCATCTGTCCAATGCGGCTGGGTCAGCGCGTGTCGGTATGGAACGTTTTCGAGACGATCTTCCAGCCGTCCGCCAGCTTCACGAATGTCAGATAGTCGGTGAAATACCGGGGCGGAATCTGGCATTGCACCTTGACGAAGGCCGTCGTCGGGCTCGATCGGTCGATGTGCACGATGAAGTCGTTGCGTGGCAGATCCTGGCTTTGGGCGGATTTGCGAGACCGCACGAACGCGAACCATTTTTCGCGCGGTAGGTCCGCCAGAGTCCCGTCCGTAACGCTGAACAGATGGGACACGTCGTGGAACACCACCCCGAGCTTGGCCGTGTCGCCTTCATAGAGTCCATCGAAATAGGTCTGGACTGCATGTTCCAGGTCGTTCAGATCGGATGCCATTGCTTCCTCCGTAAATGCCTCAGCCTTCCAGCCGGGACAGCACCACCGCCGCCCGCCTCGCGGCTGCTTCATCGGCCGACCGCAGGGGCGGCCGCACCCGATGCCAGATGGGTTCGTCGGTCATTTCCGCAAGCGCCGCCTTCATAATGGGAATCCCATCAATGCAATCACAGGCTTCTTGCATGTCCGGTTCGGCTTCGGTGCCGTCGAACATCCGGCGCACCAGGCTGGGCACTAAATTCGCCATGCCACAAATCGTCCCCGCGCCGCCTTGTGCCAATGCCCTGGCGATCAGCACTTCCGCACCGACCAGCACCGCCGTATCGGGTGCCTCCCGCCGGAACGCCAGGAAGCTTTCGAAATCGCCTGTGCTGTCCTTGACCCCTGCCACGACCGAACCGTACCGAGTGCGTAACCGTCCCAGGACGGCAGCCGGCACGGCGACGCCGCTGACCTGCGGGATGTGGTACAGGCAGGCGGACAGACGGTCATCGGCGACGCCGTCGATCACCTCGGCGAAGGCGTCCTCGATCCCAGCTTCCGGCGCGCCGGCAAAGTAGAACGGCGGCAGGATCATCGCCTGCGTAATGCCCAGGCTCAGCGATGCCTTTGTCATGGCGATCGTATCTATGACCGCCGGGCAGCCGGTTCCCAGCGCCAGCTTCGCCGCGGGTACGCCGGCGCGCAGCACCGCCTCACTGGCCACCAGCCGTTGGGTGATGGAGAACGACGGTCCCTCACCCGAGGTTCCGAACAGCACCAGCCCGTCGCAGCCGCGTTGGATCAGCCGATTCGCATGATCCGCCAAGGCTGTGTGATCGACGGACCCATCCGGTGCGACCGGAGTCGCCGAGGCAGCCCACAATCCAGAAATCATCAGCGCCTCACTTCATCCGGATGAACCGGTAGGGAAAGAAATTGTCCGCCAGTTGCGCCACATCGACATTCGTCTTCGCCGCCCACACGATCACCTGCTGGTGCAGCGGAACTGTCGCCACATCCTTCTGCACGATCTCGGTCGCCTGGTTGATCATCGCCATCCGCTTCGCTTGATCGGTCTCGACACCGATCTTCTCGATCAGGTCGTCCAGCGCGGGATTGGAATAGCCGCCGTCGTTGACTTCACCGCGCTTGCCGTTACGCGTTCCCAACAGCGTGTAGAGCGGATTGTGTGCGTCGTAGGTCGCCGGCGTCCAACCCAGCATGTAGAAGTCGGTGTTGTAGTCGGGCTCACCGATCTTGGTGAAGAACTTCGATTTCGTTTGGGCGTTCAGGTCGACCTTGATGCCGATGCGGGCCAGCATCGGCACGATCGCGGTGCAAATCTGCTCATCCATCACGTAGCGATCATTCGGGCAGTCCAGCCCCACGCGAAAGCCGTTCGGATAGCCGGCCTCGGTCAACAGTTCCTTCGATTTCGCCGGATCGACCTTCGGCCGCACGTCCAAGGCCGCGTTGTAGCCGTTGATGCCCGGCCCCCACATCTCCCATGTCGGGTGGCCCAGGCCCAGCATGACCTTGCTGGCGATGGCTTTCTCATCGATCGCCAATGCCACCGCTTCGCGCACCCTGACATCCTTGAACGGGTTCTTGCCTTTCACGTCGGAGCTTGGCAGTTCGGGGCGGCTCTGATCGAAGCCCAGGTAGATCGTCCGCAGTTCGGGGGTCTGCAATATCTTCAATCCCTCGCTCTGCTTGATGCGGGCGATGTCCTGCGGCGGCACGGAGTAGATCATGTCCACCTCACCCGACAGCAGCGCGGCGACCCGGGTCGGCGCGGAGGAGATCACATTGAACTCCACCCGGTCCGGGGCGTCCCCGAACTTGTCCCACCACAGCGGGTTCTTCTCCACCACCGTCTTACGGTCCGGCTCACGTGAAACCAGCTTGTAGGGTCCTGTCCCCATCGCGTTATGCAGTGCGTAATTGTCGGCCTTGCCGATCGTCACCGGCTCTGTCGAATTATGGGCCTCGCACCAGGCTTTCGACATGATCAGCAGGTTGGTCTGTTCCTGCAGGAAGATCGGATCGGGCTGGAACGTCTCGAAATCCACCGTCAGGTCGTCGATCTTGCGCGCTTCCTTCACCACCGACATCGGTGCCCGCATCTGCGAATCCTGGGCCAGGACCCGCTTCAGCGTGAACACCACATCGTCGGCGGTAAACGGGGACCCATCCTGCCATTTTACGCCCGGCCGCAGATGGAAGCGCCAGACGGTGGGCGATGTCTGCTCCCACGACGTCGCCAGCGCCGGTTCCAACGCGAGATCGCGATTGCGCCTGACCAAAGGCTCGTAAATATTCGCCAGGAAGCTGAGCTGAACGGTTTCCTGCCGCGTCGCCGGGTCCATCGCATTGACGTCGCCGTCATTCGCCCAGCGGAAGGTGGCAGCTTCCGCGATTACGGGGGTCACCGTCAATGCGGCCAGGAGGAGCGTCGCGGATAGCGGAATGCGCAGCATCAATTTTGTCCCCAGAGTTCTTGTTTGCTCAGCCTTACCGAACGAAACTAAACCGAATACGGCGTTCGTGAACAGAGAAAGTGCCGATGCGAACCGATATCCTTGGACTGATTGATATCCAGCCGACGTTCATGCCCGGCGGCGAACTGCCGGTCGCGGACGGCGACGCGATCGTTCCGATCGTCAACCAACTGCTGGCGCGCTTCGACCACGCGTTCGCAACCCAGGATTGGCACCCGGCCGGCCACGCGTCCTTCGCCAGTGCGCATCCGGGCCGGCAGCCATACGATGCGATCGACATGCCGTATGGCACCCAGGTGCTGTGGCCCGACCACGGAATCGCCGGCACGCCGAACGCCGCGATCCATCCGGCCATCGACCAGACGCGGATCGAGGCGGTCATCCGCAAGGGATTCCGGCCGGCCCTCGACAGCTACTCGGCGTTTTTCGAGAATGACCGCCGGACACCGACCGGCCTGGAGGGGTGGCTGCGCCAACGCGGGTTTTCGCGATTGTTCCTGTGCGGCCTTGCCACCGATTTCTGCGTGGCGTGGTCGGCGGAGGATGCGGTTCGGCTGGGTTTCACCGTGACCATCATCGAGAATGCATGCCGCGGGATCGGGTTGCCCACCCCGGACGGAAGAACAACAATGCACGCCGCGCGTGACAGATTGACCGAATTGGGCGTGTGTTTTGTCGGAAGCGACGCCATTTAGCGTTTCATGCTCCGATTTCTTGCCCTCGTCAGCGCACTGCTGTTGTCCGCCATCTCCGCCCGAGCCGCCCCGGGATTGACCGGTTTGTGGCTCACGCAGGATCGCAATGGCGTCATTGAGGTCTCGCACTGCGGCGACAGGCTATGCGCCCGCATCGTCGGGGTTGTGCTGGACCACCGGGACGACAAGATGCCGGTCGACTATCAGGGCACGTCGCAGTGCGGCCTGCCGCTGATCAGCGATGCCGCGGAAATCCGGCCGAATTTTTGGAAAGGCCATCTGACCGATCCGCGCAACGGCAGCGTCTACGGGGCGGAGATCCATCTCGATCCGGATGGCAACCTGGCCCTGCGCGGTTACCTGGGATTCACCTTGTTGGGGCGCACCCAGACCTGGACCCGGTATCCCGGGACGCTGCCGGCCGATTGCCGCCTGGAAGCCGGTGCCGGATCGAATGAGGCCAGCCGCTGAAGCGGGTCAGGCCAGTGCCATGAGCAGCCCCGCCATCAGCTTGCCGCGATAGGCCAGGCTGTCGACCTGGATGTGTTCGTCCAGCGTGTGCGCTCCGGCGCCGGCCACGCCCAACCCATCCAGGGTCGGTATGCCCATCGCCCCGGTGAAATTGCCATCCGACCCGCCGCCCGAACTTTGCGGGTTGATCGTGTAGCCGAGGCCTTGGGCGATGCCGTTCGCCGTCTCATACAGCGCCATCCCCCGAACGTCCGGTTCCCAGACCGGCCGGGTGACGCCGCGGGTCACCTTGAACTGAACCTCGTTCGACGACCCGCGCAGGCCCAGCATCGCGGCGACGCCGCGGTCGAGGTCCTCCTGCCGCTTCGCCATCGACAGCGCTTCGCCCGTGCACGTGGTGGTGACGCAGTTGACCCACGCGCCGCCGTGGATCACGCCGACGCTGAAGGTGCAGCTTTCGGTGGTCATGTCCTCGATTTCGATCAGTTTGCGGGCCATTTCCCGGATCGCCGACCGGCCCTCACCCAGGCGGGCACCGGCGTGGCTCGGCCGACCGGTGGCCTCCAGGTTGAAGCGGGCGATGGCGTAGCGGCCGGTGACGACGCCGCCGTCGGGACGCGCTGGTTCGGGGACTAGGACGTATTTGTGGCGGGACGCTTCGGCCTCGATCAGGTCGCGGGTGGAGGGGCTGCCGATTTCCTCGTCGCTGGTGAACAGCACGGTGATCGGCAGTTTCGTGCGCTGGCCAGCGCGTTGCAACTGGCGGATGGCCTCCAGCGACAGGTAATTGCCGCCCTTCATGTCCAGGATGCCCGGTCCCCAGGCTCGGTTGCCCTCGCGCCGGAACGGCAGTTTTTCCAGGGTTCCGATCGGATGCACGGTGTCGAGGTGGCCCATCACCAGGATGCCCGGAACATCAGGGGCGGCGTGCGGAAAGGTGGCGCGAACGCAGTCGCCGCAGCCCATGCGGCCGGCGACCCGCTCGATGCGGGCACCCGCCAGGACAAGGGCACGAGAGGCGAGGTCCATCATGCGGTTGACCGAGGCGGCGTCGAAGGTCGGGCTTTCGCATTCGACCCACTCACGCAGGCCGGTCAGCATGGTGTCGGCATCGAAAGGCAGGGCATCGGGGTTCATGGGTAGACCTTTGTCATGCGGAACGGCGTGGCATCAGCCGGGAGTGTCGAAGCCATCCGGCGTCTCGGTCAACCGGTCGTCCTGGGTGTAGTCGGTGATCGATACCGTCTCGACCACGCTTGCGTGGATGCCGGCGACCCGCAGCATGTCCCATTGCGTGATCCAGCCGCGGATGTGGTGGCGCATCGTCCGGTTCGCCTGCCGGGCGGCGATTTCCGCCGGGGGCGCCGGCCAGCCATAGGCTTCGGTATAGGCGGCCCGGAGTGCTGCTTCGTGCCGGCGCAAATCCTCGTCGTCCGGTGTCGGCAGTTTCATCGCCGCCTGGATCGCACGCATCGCGAGGCCAGCCAGTTCGGCATGCCGCGGCACGTTGCGCAACCGCAGCCGTTCGGTCAGTTTCTCGGCGTCCTGCTTCGCATTGATCACGGCATCGGCGAAGTCGTCGGTGATCGCGCAGACGGCGAAGATGCCCGGGATGCGGCTGGTTTCATCCAAGCCGATCCATTGCCCGAGTTCGGCATAGGCAAGCGCACGCTGCAGCGGCCCATAGCGACCGATCAGTTCCACCTCATCCAACAGCACCACCCACCCGGCGAACCCGGCGGCACAGAACAGTTGCGGCATGAAGCGCATCCGCTGGCGAACCAGTTCGGCGGGTGCGACGGGCCCAATGTCGAACAACGACCGGACGTGCTTGTCTTTCAGCGCTCGGCGCACCGACGGTCCCGGCGGCCTGCCGTCGGTCAGAAAAGCCTCGATGCCATGGCGCAATTCCGCATCCATGCCGCGGCCGATAATGTGGAGCACGGCGCTGAACATCGGCGACATCGCGGCCTGCGGCGTGCTGGCCCACAGTTCGAGGCTCTGCATCGCGCCTTCCAGGCGCTCGACGTTGGCCAGCGCCCGGGTGACCGCATCGTCGTTGACGCCACGCATCGTGGCGTTGCGCATGGCCGCCGCGTAGGTCACGCCCGGCATCGACAGCGGGGTTTCCTTGCTGACCGTGACGGTGCTGACGACGAAGTTGCGCTGCAACGCCGCCTCGCGCAGGTAACCGAGGAGGTGGGATTTGCCGGTGCCGAAGCCGCCGGCAACGGCGAACCCCGATGTTGGCGCATCGGCGGCATCGTCGAGCGCGGCCTCGAAGCGTGCCTCGATCTGGTCGTCGGGACAACCGAGCCGCTTGATCGCCTCGCTGTTGGGCACGCCGGCACGGAGTGCCTCGATCGCTTGCCTCGCCGGCACTCGGTCGCGCAGCATCATAGCACCTGCACCAACGGTGCCAGCGGGTTGTCGCCGTGCTGCGGCCGCACATCGTCCCAAACGCGCATCTTCAAGGCGGTGTACTGGTTCAGCGAGCGGCGCAGATCATCGGCCAGCAGCAGAGGATCGGCGAGGACAGCCAGAAAAAAGCCCTCCAGATGACCGGCGTCGTCGATCATCTGCCGCAGCACCTCATAGCAATCCATCACCGCCGCCGGGGAGTAGGCGTGGCCGTCCTGCACGTCTCGCCGATCCCGCAGCAGGCGGCGAACGTCGATCATCAGCAGGATGCCGGTTCCGCCGCACAGGCGCAGCCAGTGGCACAGTGATTTCAGCATGGCGCGGGCATTGTTGCGGCCGATTTTGGCACCGATCTGTGCGGTCCTCGCTGCCCCGAGGCGTCCGGGCGCGCCTTGCAGCCAGTCCAGGATCGCGTCGCGTAGGGCGTCCCGATCGTCGGCCAACCGCGTCGCGAGCAGAGCGATCATGGCATTGCGGAAATCCTGCGCGAGATTGGCATCCTGCCACACCGTGCGGGTGATTTCCTGGTTGATCTGCATGCGCATCAGCGCCGGAGCGACCTCATTCGCCTCGGCGAGGACGGCGAGCGTCGTACGCCGGCCGGGATCTGGCCAGCGATATCCGCTGTCGATCACCACACGCTCCAACTGGGTTTGGGTCAGCGCGTCCCAGTCGATCGACCTGGCGATGGCGAAGAACAGATTCTGCAACAAATGCAGTTTGGTCGTCGCGGTGTCGATGGCGATCACCGTCAAACGGCACGCCCGTCCCAGGTGGGTCAGGCGCATCGATACGTTGTCGGTCTGGTCGGCGTTCGCGGCGATCACGAAGCGAACGGCGCTGCCGCCGTCCGGGATGAAGGACGCGAGGTACTCCTCACGCATCAGATCCAGCCAGGCCTCAAGCGGGATCGCCATGCGAAATCCCTCCCATTCACGCCGGCGGCAGGAAGCGAATGCCGACGAAAATATGCTCGCCGCCGCGTTCGTCGTACACGGTCAGCCGATCCGCCCCCTTGCTGCCGGTGGAGGCTGGCAGGGTAAAGCCAAGGCCGGCTCTCGTCCGCGTGTCGGGCTCGCGGTTGAGCCGCAACAGATCGCAGACGAAGGCCTCGCGCGGATAGTCCGCCGCGGCGGCCGGCAAGAGGGTGAGCAAGCCATGGATGCGGGATAGCGACACGATCGGGCCGTCCGAACCGTCCTGCGGCTTCCAGCCGGGCGGCACCAGATGCTGATAGGCGCGCCATAGCTGTTCGAGGAAGCCCGCCGCGTTGAAACGGCCGGCCTGCTGGGCGGCCTTCAACGATTTTACCAACGCAGAGGGGCGGATCGCACGCACCATTTTCCGTCCGACGCGCACGCCCGGGGTTTTCGCGTCAAGTTTGAGCACCAGGGGAAAGGCGCTCAGTCGGCCGTCGCGCTCGATGATGGTGACACCCTGGCGGGCGGCTTCGGCCATCAGTTCGGCTAAATACGTCCCGCCGGCGAAGGCGTCCTCGGCATCATATATGAACGATCCATCCAGGGATTTGAACGCCATGACAAGACGGTCCACCGCGTCCGGTGCCGGCTCAAGTTGCGTGGTCACGCCGTTGATGTCGCCGGTCGCCGCCATGCGGCGGGCGCGCTTGAGGCGGCCAAGCAAGCCGTTGGCCTGACGCTCCGCTTCCGCCAGCCTCGTTTCAAGTTCAGATAGCGCTGATTCCAGCTCAATTGTCATTCGTTGGTGCCCCGGATGAACGTTTAGCCTAGATTCGCGCGTTGGCCATCCCGAACATGACGCATGGATCGCGTCTTCCTGGCGGCGTTGCAATGTTGCGGGCGGATCCGGACGGCCGATCGTATCGAGCATGTCGTGACGACACGCGATCACGGCAGCAGCGTGAGCCTTTCGCCCAGCAGCGCGAACAAACCGTCCGCATCGACAGTTTCAAGCACCTTGGCATTCACTGGATCGCCCGTGCGCCCCCAGCGATCGATCACCGTCCGGCCGCGGCTGGGTCCTGGCCCCAAATCCATCCGTACCGCGCAATCCCGCGCAGTGAACAGGTCCGGACGGATCAGCCATGCAACGGCGCAGGGATCGTGCAGCGGCGCCCCGATCCCCCCCAGCCGGCGCGACGGCGACACCGTTGCCTGGATATCACACGCGGCATTGAGGCTTCGACCGTTGCCGAGGCGACGCCATGCCGCGAGCCTGGCCGGTGTGGCTAGTGCCTGCGCCGTCAATTCCAAAGTCGTGAACACCACCGGGCGGCCGCTTGCCAGCAGGATGGCCAGTGCCTCCGGGTCGCTCCAGGCGTTGAATTCCGCGGCAGGCGTGACGTTGCCCTCGGCCCAGGCGCCGCTCATCAGCACGATCTGCCGCACGCGGGCGGCCAGCGCCGGTTCGGTGGCCAGGGCAAGGGCCAGGTTGGTGGCCGGCCCGATGCCGATCAGTGTCACCGGTTCGGCGCTGTCGCGTAAAATGCCCCGAATAACATCGGCCGCCAGTCCGGGGGCGGCGGTTCCGCCGCGCGGCAGGACGACACCACCCAGCCCATCCTCGCCGTGGACACCGGTCTCACTGACAAACGCTCCCAGCAGTGGGCGGTCGGCCCCGGCATGGACCGGCACCTCGGACCCTGCCAGGGCGGTCAAAGCGAGCGCGTTGGGCAGCGTATGTACCAGCCCGACATTGCCACCCGCCACCGTGACGGCGAGTACTGACAGTTCGGGCGAGGCCAGCGCCAGCAACAGCGCGATCGCATCATCGGTGCCGGGGTCACAATCGAGAATCACGGGGATCGCCACGTTTTGTCTCCCTTGTTGAATTACGGTTCGGAGGCAAACCGCCGCATCGCCTCTACCGTGGTGTGGTCGGCCGGAAAGAAGCACTCCAGCGCCAGTTCGGACAGGGTGATGTCGACCGGCGTGCCGAACACCGTCGTGGTGCTGAAGAAGGACAGCACTCCGGCATCGGTGGCCAAACGGAACGGCACCGCCACGTTGCCGAACGACCGACCCGCCGCCGGTGGGGCCTCGCCGTGCGGTACCGGATAGGACCGCAGTTCCGCCAGCAGGTCGACCAGTACCGGGTCGCCGGAGGCATCGATCTGCTGGCGCAGTCGGACCAGCAGGTGCGCCCGCCATTCCGGCAGGTTGACGGTGCGCGGTGCCAGCCCGGACGGATGCAACCCCAGCCGCAGCACGTTCACCGGTGGCCGCAGCAGCGCCGGATCGACGCCCACGATCAGTGGTGCGATCGCCCGGTTGGCCGCCACCATGCACCAGTGACGATCGATCGCGAGCGCCGGATGCGGCTCATGCCCCCTCAGCACCAGATCGACCGCCTGCCGCACCGCACCCAGTGTCGCGTCGTCGAGCGGCCGTTCCGGAAACACCGGGGCGTAGCCCGCGGCGTGCAGCAGCACATTCCTGGCGCGCAACGGGACATTCAGGCGCTCTGCCAGGTGCAGCACCATGTCGCGGCTCGGCACCGACCGCCCGGTTTCCAGAAAGCTGAGATGTTTGGTCGAGATGTCGGCTTCACAGGCGAGGTCGAGTTGGCTCAGGCGCCGCCGCTGCCGCCACTCGCGCAGCAGGGCGCCGACGGGACGGGACGACGGGGCAGTCACGGTGATCAACGTCATATGCAACGCTACCGCGGGCCGTGGCGCAATTCCATTACCTGGCGGTTAATGGGTGAGCAGATCAGACCGTGGCATACTTAGGTGGGAACAAGGGAGCACATCATGGACGACCTTCAGCGCCTGCGCCAATCGCCGCTGCCCTTCGCCGCCCTGCTCGGTATCCAGTTCACCAGCGCGGCGCCGGACCGGGTGACCGCCGAACTTGTGGTCCGCGATGATCTGTGCACAGGGCCGGCTATCCTGCATGGCGGTGCGATCATGGCCTTTGCCGACACGCTGGGGGCCGCTGCGACCGTCATCAACCTGCCCGCCGGCACCGGCACCACGACCATCGAATCGAAAACCAATTTCCTCGCGCCGGCACCGGTCGGTACCAAGGTCCTTGCCGAGACCACACCCGTCCATCGCGGCCGGCGCACCATGGTCTGGCAGACACGCATCACGACTGAGGCCGGCCGCACCATCGCGCTGGTCACGCAGACGCAACTGGTGATCGAGCCGCGGGCGCCGTAACGCGACCAGCGGGGTTGGCGTCCGATCCGGCCGCGGCATTTCCCTTACTGGCCAGCAACGTGATATCCATTCGGCGGGCCGGAACCGCCGGTCAGCGCAGGAGTCGCCTCATGCCGGGTTTGTCAGGTCTTGCCGCGTTTTCACTGATTACGGTCGGACTGGTGCTGACGCCGGGTCCGAACATGATGTATCTGATTTCGCGATCGATCTCCCAGGGACGCATGGCCGGGCTGGTTTCCCTGGGCGGGGTCGCGCTGGGGTTCGTGTTCTATATGCTGAGCGCGGCCTTCGGCATTACCGCCCTGCTGCTGGCGGTGCCGTATGGCTACGACGCGCTGCGTTTCGGTGGTGCGGTGTATCTGCTGTATCTCGCATGGCAGGTGCTGAAGCCGGGCGGCCGGTCGCCATTCCAGGTCCGGACGCTCCCCAAGGATAGCCGGGGACGGCTGTTCATCATGGGGCTGGTGACGAACCTGCTGAACCCGAAAGTCGCCATGCTGTTCCTGTCGCTGCTGCCGCAATTCGTCGATCCGGCGCGCGGCAGCATCCTGGCGCAGTCGCTAGTGCTGGGAACCGCCTATATCGTCATCAGCGTCAGCGTGAACGCCTTGATCGCGATGACCGCCGGGTCCATCGCGGCGTTCCTCGCCGACCGGCCGCTCTGGCTGGTGGTCCAACGCTGGGTGATGGGCACGGTTCTCGCCGGGATGGCGCTGCGATTGGCGACGGACTCGCGTCGCTGACGCCCCGGAATGGCCGGTTCTAAGTGATGGCGCGGATGTTCTTCGGCTGGAAAGTGGTTTCGGCGGCGTTCATCGTCGCCATTTTCACCTGGGGGATTGGCTTCTATGGGCCGCCGATCTTCCTCAACGCGATCCATCAGAACCGAGGCTGGTCCATCCCGCTGATCTCGGCCGCATTCACCTGCAACCTGCTGATCGGCGCCGTCGTCATGACCAACCTCGCGTGGCTGCACGCGCGGTTCGGCGTCGCCGCAGTGACCCGAGCGGGGGCGGTGCTGACGGCGTTGGGGCTGGTTGGCTGGGCGCTCGCCGCCGAACCGTGGCAGCTTTTCGCCATCACGCCGATCAGTGCCTCGGGCTGGGCGATGACCAGCGGCCCGGCGCTTAACGCGATGGTCGCGCCTTGGTTCGATCGGCGCCGGCCCGCCGCGCTGTCGATGGCCTATAATGGCGCCAGTTTCGGCGGCATCGTCTTTTCACCGCTGTGGGTCGCGCTGATCGGTCATTTCGGTTTCCTGGAGGCGATGGCGCTGGTCGGCGGCGCGATGGTCGCCATCGTATGGTGGCTAGCCGGGCATTATTTCGTGCCGACGCCGGAGGAGATGGGTCTGCGGGTTGACGACGGCCCTTCGGTGGCCACGCCCGTGCGACGTGTATCGGCGGCGAGTCAGCCGATCGGACCCGCCGGTCCGTGGCGAGACCGCCGGTTGCTTACCCAGGCGGCGGCCGCTGCCCTGTCGCTGTTCGCCCAGGTCGGGCTGATGATGCAGTTGTTCTCCCTGCTGGTCCCGGCACTCGGCCAGGGCGCCGCCGGTGTCGTCCTGGGGTTCGCGCCTGCCGCGGCTCTGGCTGGCCGTTCCATTACGGCTCGACTTATGCGCCCCGGGATCAACCGCCGCCTGGTCGGGATGGCGAATAGCATCGTGCAGATCGTTGGATCGGTCGCATTGTTGCTCGCCGCGGGGCGGAATGTGCCGCTTCTGGTGACCGGATCGCTGCTGTTCGGTCTGGGGATCGGCACCACCGCGTCCATGCCGCCGCTGATCGCCCAGGGTGAGTTTACGCCATCCGACCTGCCGCGCGCCGTGGCACTGGTGATGGGTATCAGCCAGGGATGCTTCGCCTTCGCCCCGCTGGCCTTCGGCACTTTGCGCATAACAGGCAGCGACGGTCACGCTCCCCTGGTCTTTGCCGCCTCGGCGGCCTTGCAGATGGCCGCGGTAGTCGCCCTGTGGCTGGGTATGCCCCGGGCGGCCGTCGGCTTGGCGGAAGACCTGTCGTAACCACGTGATCCATGATGGTTTGACCTTTGCATGTTCCACGGAAGCGGTCAGACTGCCCCGGTCTGGAGCAACAAAAAGGGGAGGTTCCGATGGCACGCATCGCACTGGTTACAGGCGGAACTCGGGGTATCGGCGCGGCGATCAGCCTGACGCTGAAGGCCCAGGGCCGTACCGTCGTCGCTAACTACGGATCGAACGATGCGGCCGCCGAAGCGTTTCAAGCGGAAACCGGCATCGCCATCGTCAAATTCAACGTTTGCGAGTTTGAGGCATGCGAGGCCGGCATCGCCAAAGTCACCGCGGAGCACGGTCCGATCGATATCCTGGTGAACAACGCCGGCATCACGCGCGACGGTACCCTGCTGCGCATGCGGCGGGACATGTGGGACGCGGTTCTGGATACCAACCTTGGCTCCTGCTTCAACATGTGCAAGCTGACGTTCGAGGGCATGCGCGAGCGCAAGTTTGGCCGTGTCGTGAACATCGGCAGCATCAACGGGCAGGCCGGACAATATGGCCAGGTGAACTATGCCGCCGCCAAATCAGGCATTCACGGTTTCACCAAGGCGCTGGCACAGGAAGGCGCGCGCTATGGTATCACCGTCAATGCGATCGCCCCTGGTTATGTCGATACAGAGATGGTGCGCGCGGTCCCCGGCGAGGTGCTGCGCAAGATCGTCGCGAAAATTCCCGTCGGACGCCTGGGCCATGCCGAAGATATCGCTCGCGGCGTGGCGTTCCTGACCGCCGAGGATGCAGATTTCGTTACTGGATCGACGCTGTCGATCAACGGCGGGATGCACATGTATTGAGCGGCGTGGGCGGGCTCTGACCCGCCTGCCGGCTTGCCATCGGTTGGAAAGCGGAGTCATCATTCCGGCAAGGAAGGAGGGCTTCAGCCCATGAACGCGCCACGCAACACGCAATACCGTCATCTGGACGTCCAGAAGATCGCCGGATCACTCGGTGCCGAGGTTCGCGGGGTCGATCTGTCGCAAGATGTGTCCGAGGAAGTGCTGGCGGAAATCCGAGCCGCGCTGCTGGACAATCTGGTGATCGCGATCCGCGGCCAGAACATCACACCGGACCAGCAACTGGCCTTCGCACGCCGCTGGGGCGAGATCCATCTGCATCCGTTCATGCAAGGGATGGAGGACTATCCGGAGATCCTGAAGATCGTCAAACGACCCACCGACAAGAAGAATTTCGGCGGGTCGTGGCACACCGACCAGATGTTCTCACCCAGCCCTGCCATGGGTACGATGCTGTATGCGCTGGAGGTGCCCTCCGCCGGCGGTGACACGCTGTTCACCAATCAATATCTTGCCTACGAAAGCCTGTCAGATGCGATGAAGGACATCGCCGGGCAGCTTCGCACCGTCTGCGTCGGCGACAACTTCAAGGCGGCCAACGGCCTGTCGCGCAAGGAACGCTACGACCGGCAAATGAGCGAGATGAAGGTCAAGGACCCTGGCGACGTCATCACCACCAGCATCCATCCGCTGGTGCGGACCCACCCGGAGACCGGCCGCAAATCCATTTACATCGGTGGCCACGTGCAGAACTTCGATGGCATGACCGACGAGGAAAGCCAGCCGCTGATGGACTTCTTCATGAAACAGTCCACCAGGCCGGAACATACCTGCCGGGTCCGCTGGGAAGCCGGCACGCTGACCTTCTGGGACAACCGCTGCACCCAGCATTTCGCGATCAACGACTACCCGTCCGAAACACGCCTCATGCACCGCATCACGATCCGCGGAGATCAGCCGTTTTAGGGGATGAGGAGCGGGGTGCCGCCGCGCACCCCGCCAAGGGCCGTTGATCCTGAGTCTTGGTTGCGTGCCGGCGTCGCGAGGCCGCTGGCATCGCGGGAATTCGCCGCAACGCACTGCCAGGCCAAACCAAGCCTCGACCGGGAACGGCGAAACACTTACCCGGCGGTCAATCTATTACAGCGCCAACGGGCGCAATGGATGACAAAACCAAAACGAAGATGACGATTGTTTTGCGGGCTCCGGTGAAACCCACTCTCCAAAAAAACGGCGTCCGAAGACGCCGCTTAAGTTTGGGGGGGAAACGTCACGCGGATGAGGCCTAGCCGTCATCCGCACTACCGAAATTGGGTGGCACATCGTCATGTCAAGTTCACGGTCGCGCGCGTTTTCCGATACATCGCCATAACCCTCCTTAATATCGGTATCATCGAGTGGCCAGGGGCTGGCCGGGCGCCTGGGTTCCATCCTATATCGCGGCCTTCCGTCCATTTTATCCTCCCCATCAGAAGGTAATCCGCATGGATTATGTCGAGTCAGCTGGTATCCGCATCGCCAAGCCGCTTTACGACTTTGTTGACAGTGAGGCCCTGCCGGGAACCGCCATCGGCAGCGATGCTTTCTGGAGCGGGTTCGCCGGGCTGCTCGCCGAACTGGCGCCACGTTGCAAGGCGTTGCTCGATAAGCGCGACAACATTCAGCAGCAACTGGACACATGGCATCAGGCCAACAAGGGCAAGCCGGCGGACATCGATGGCTATCTAATTTTCCTGCGCAGCATCGGCTACCTCGTGGGGGAACCGGCCAACGTTGCAGTCAGTACCTCGAATGTTGATGCGGAGATCGCCACGCTCGCGGGTCCGCAATTGGTCGTTCCGGTCACCAACGCCCGGTACGCATTGAATGCCGCCAACGCCCGCTGGGGCAGTCTGTACGACGCGCTGTATGGCACCGACGCGATTCCGGAAGACGACGGCGCGACCCGCGGGCCGGGATTCAACAAGGTCCGCGGCGGCAAAGTCGTGGCGAAGGCGCGTGAAATCCTGGACGGCGCGGCGCCGCTCACGACCGGCGGCCACGCCGACGCGGTCCTCTACACGGTGAAGGACGGGGCACTCTCGGTCAGCCTGAGGAGTGGCGGCACCACCGGGTTGAAGGACCCATCGCAGTTCGCCGGTTACCGGGGCGAGGCTTCGGCGCCGTCGATCGTGTTGCTCAAACATAACGGCATTCATCTCGAAATTGTGATCGATCGGACGAACATGATCGGCAAGGACGACCCTGCTGGTGTCGCCGACGTGGTGATGGAAGCTGCCCTGACGACCATCCAGGATTGCGAGGATTCCATCGCCGCCGTCGACGCCGATGACAAGGTTGTTGCCTACCGCAACTGGCTGGGTCTGATGAACGGCTCGCTGGAGGACACGTTCGAGAAAGCCAGCCAGACGATGACCCGCCGGCTGAACCCAGACCGGCAATACACCAAACCGGCGGGCGGCACGCTGTGGCTGTCAGGCCGCAGCCTGATGCTGATCCGCAATGTTGGCCATCACATGTACACCGACGCGGTTCTGGATGCCTCGAGCGCGGAAATCCCGGAAGGCTTCCTGGATGCGGCGGTGACCTCGCTGATCGCGGTGCATGACCTGACCAGCAAAGGATCGATCAAAAACAGCCGGGCCGGATCGATCTACATCGTCAAGCCGAAGATGCATGGGCCGGAGGAAGTGGCGCTGACCGCCGACCTATTCGGGCGTGTTGAAACCATCCTCGGACTGGTCGCGAACACGTTGAAGATGGGCATCATGGATGAGGAACGGCGGACCTCCGCCAACCTCAAGGCCTGCATCGCGGCGGCGGCGCACCGGGTTGTGTTCATCAATACCGGCTTCCTGGACCGGACGGGTGACGAGATCCACACCTCCATCGAAGCCGGGCCGATGATCCGCAAGAACGATATGCGCGGCACCGCCTGGATCAAGGCGTATGAAGACCAGAACGTCGAGATCGGCCTGGAATGCGGGCTGCGGGGCAAGGCGCAGATCGGCAAAGGCATGTGGGCCGCACCCGACCGGATGGCGGACATGCTGGTGCAGAAGATCGGCCACCCGATGGCGGGTGCCAACACCGCCTGGGTGCCCTCACCCACTGCCGCGACGCTGCACGCGCTGCATTATCATCAGGTCGATGTCGCCGCGCGGCAGACCGAACTGGCGTCTCGCCCCCGGGCGCCCCTGAAGAACCTGCTGACCATCCCGCTGGCCGAGGGCCAGAACTGGTCCCAGGACGATCTGCGGCAGGAATTGGATAACAACTGCCAGGGCATCCTCGGCTACGTGGTTCGCTGGATCGACCAGGGGATCGGCTGCTCCAAGGTGCCGGACATCCACGATGTCGGCCTGATGGAGGACCGGGCGACGCTGCGGATTTCCTCGCAACACATCGCCAACTGGCTGCTGCATGGCGTGGTGACCAAAACGCAGGTGACCGAGGCGCTGCAGCGCATGGCGGTGGTGGTCGATCGGCAGAACGCGGGCGATCCCCTGTATAAGCCGATGGCGCCCGCGTTTGACGGGGTGGCTTACAAGGCTGCCTCCGACCTGATCTTCGATGGGCGCACGCAGCCGAACGGCTATACCGAGTTCATCCTGCATCGCCGCCGGCGGGAGGCGAAGGGTGGGGCCTAAGACCGATAGGCGAGAGCGGATTAGATTCACGCGATGAAAGGATGAAAATTAGACAAAATTGGTCTTGATATCCCAACGATCACGCCTTAAACCGGTCGTACCGTATCGTTAATTGATGAAAGTCGCTTAATCGGCGGCGGGTTGGTCAAACGGTGCGGGACGTGACTCATCGCGGGCAACGGGCGCGCTCTGACGGACAGGCCAAGAAGACCATGAACCAAAATACGAAAACGGGCGGTTTCATTGCACTGGCGATGCTTGGCGGGGCCGCCTTACTGCCGGCACCGGCATTCGCCAACCTCGTGCTGGATGTGACCTACGACTTTTCCTACGATCCGGGTATCACCCTGGCGCAGGAAAACCAGGTCGAAACCGCCTTCAACGGCGTTGCCCAGCAGTTCGAGGCCGCGATCACCAATCCCATCACGGTCAATGTGCAAGTCTCGGTTGGGACCATCAACGGAACAACGCAGACATTGCCCAGCGGCAACGATAGCGGAAATGAGGTCCACCTCATCCAGATGGGGCCGACCGCGGCAACATCGTTGGCCGCCACCGAGGCCGCCCTGGCAAGCACCGGGGCAACGCTTCCCGCCGCCCCTGCGACTGGTGGGGCCACTTTCTATATGCCACAGGCGGAATTCAAGGCCTTGGGATTGTCTCCGGCCAACTTTTCGCCGTTGAACCCCATCGACGGCTATATCGGCTTCAGCAGCAATTTGGCCCTGTTCAGCTTCTTGGGCACGCCCAGCGGCGGCGCGGTTTCGTTTCAAGCGGTGGCGGAACATGAAATAGAGGAGGTGCTCGGGCGACTATCTAGCCTGAACGACGGAGGCGTCACCTCCAGTTATGAGGCCCTTCCATTTGACTTGTTCCGCTACAGCAGCCCCGGCGTGTCCAGCTATAGTGAGAATGCCGCTGCCTATGCTTCCACCGATGGCGGGGTAACGGACCTGGGTACATTCGAGTATGTCGACCCCAACGCCGATCGCAGCGATTGGTTGAATTTGCCCAATCCAACCTCGACCGACGCACAGAATTCCGGGTTCACTCAGAACGTGAACGAAGGCCTTTCAATCTCCGACGAAGACGTGCTGAAGGGCCTCGGTTATACGATCGCTGCCAACAACGGAGGCAACTTGTTCGACGGCAGCAATGCCCCGGTCGGGGCCACACCCAGCGTGAACAACCCGCGGCCCGTGCCGGAACCGGGAACCTTGTCATTGCTCGCGGTGGGGGCTGGCTTTGCCGGGCTGATGCGTCGCCGCGGGCGGCGATCCGTTCTCGCCTGACCTGACAAAGAGATCCGTCGCGTATTTTCCCGGGGCGACACATTGCCGAACGAGTGTATGAACGACCGCATGTGGATCGCCATGCAGGCCACCCGATGTTCGTAGTGACGACAGCCAAACTGGCCGGAGCGCGTTAGGCCATGTCGTGGGGCGGTAGCGGCGGCTTTTTTGGCCCCCCGGCCAACACGCGGCCACGGGTGGGTTCGGCCATCATGGCTGATCCGCGGCGTGACGGCTCTTCCGCCACATCGCCGCCCGCCAAACTCGACGATCTGCGTGCCGTCGCCCGCGATGCGTATGCGAAAGGACGTTTAGCGGATGCGGCCGAAGCCCAATCCGCCGTTCTGGCCATGGCCCGAGCAACCGGCACCCAAGTGGCCGACGACTTCCTGTTCGCGGGCCTGATCCACCACGCCGATCATCGTATCGCCGATAGTGTCGAGGTACTGCGGGATGCAATCCGCCTATATCCGGACAACGCCTCATTACATGAGAATCTGGCTGTCCTTCTGTTGGCCGGGTTCGATATCGCCGGCTCGATCGCGGCTTGCGAGGCCGCCCTTGCCTTGGGATCCGACAGCGCCAACGTGCATGACTGCCTGTGCGAAGCCCATCAGCGCACCGGGCGCACGGACCTTGCGGTGGCGGCCGGACGCCTGGCGCTGGAGAACAAGGACCGCCGCTTCGGCGTCGCGACGCCCTTGGTGGCGATACCGACCGGCCTGCCGCCAGCGTTCAATCCCGGCCGTCCGGAGCAAAACATCATCGCCTACACGCTATGGGGCAACCTGCCGCGCTATCAGGTGCCGTTGCTGGAGAACGCCCGTATCCGGCCGCATCTGTTTCCCGAATGGACCATCCGGGTTTACCATGACCTTTCAGTCGATTCCGGTTACCTTGCGCAATTGTCTGCTCACGGTGTGCAGCTCCGACCGATGCGGCTGCCGTCCGGCGTTCCCACACATCGCGGCCTGCTGTGGCGATTCGAGGCGATCGCCGACCCGGCCGTACAACGTTTTCTGATTCGCGACGCCGACTCGCTGCTGACGGTGAAGGAACGGGTCGCCGTCGATGTCTGGCTGCGTTCGGACTTCCACTTCCACGCCATGCGCGATTGGTACACCCACACCGACCTTCTGCTGGCCGGCATGTGGGGCGGAGTGGGCGGCATCCTGCCGCCGCCGGCGACGCTGCTGCGCGCCTACACGGCCTGGCGCGTGGAAAACGACCACGTCGATCAGGATTTACTGACCGAAACGGTTTGGCCGACAGTCCGCCACAACGTGCTGATCCACGACAGTATTTTCCAACCCTGCTTGGGCAGCGTGCCGTTTCCGCCGTTCGGGGACCTGCCGGTGGGGCATCATATCGGGCAAAATGCCTTCCTCCATTTCAGCAAGCCCGGCTAAGCTGCCAGCATGTTCCGGCGGCCGATACTCTTCTGTGCGTCCCTGGTCCTGGTAAGTGGAATTGCCGGCGCCGCCTGGTGGCGAAGCGCGCCCCAACCCAAGTGGGAAGACACTTCGGCTGACCTGCCAATTCCCCCATTCCCTCCGCGTATCGCCGAAGGCAGTACCTATGAAACCTGCCTCGACACGTTGGCCAGCGATCCGACGGGCGCGGTCGCACTGGCCGCGACCTGGCAGGCTGACGGCGGAGGCGATGGCGCGGTGCATTGCCACGGGCTGGCGCTGATCGCTTCGGGCCAACCAGCGTCCGGAGCCGAGGTGCTGGAGCAACTCGCGCGGCAAAGCAGCGCCCCGGCGATGGCTCGTGCCTCCGTCCTCAGCCAGGCGACGCAGGCACGTATGATGGTCGCGCAGGCGGACAAAGCGGTGGAGGACGCCACGCAGGCGCTCAGCCTGTCGCCAGACGATACCGAGCTGTTCATCATGCGGGCGACGGCCGAGGGCGTGCTTGGCCGATTCCAGGACGCCGTCGACGATGTGAGCCAGGCCCTGCGGCAGGACGCCCAGCGACCCGATGCGTTGGTCCTGCGGGCGATGATGCGGCGGAAATTGAACCAGCTCGATCTGGCGCAGGCGGATGTTTCCCGGGCACTGACATTGGACCCTGACGATCCGGACGCGTTGCTGGAGCGGGGTATCCTGCGCCAGCGGCTGGGCGACCCGGCGGGTGCCCGAGCCGATTGGGAACGCGCGCGCGGGGTTGATCCGAACAGCACGACCGCCGATCTGGCGCAGCAGGACCTGTCGCTGCTGGAGGCTGGGCCGACAGCACAGTAGGTGACGAGGTGAGTGGCTCGCATGCCTTCGTACCGGCACGCCGCCCGCGCAACGACGAGAGACGTTCCGTTGCCAGCGGGCCGAAACCGCGCTCAGATACCGGTCCAACAGCGTTCAAAGTCCAAGGAACAATCGTCGAATGATCGATAAATTCGTGCCCGATGTGGCGGCCGCGCTGGCCGACATCGCGGACGGTGCCGTCATCTTGCTGCCAGGCTTCGGCAATGGCATGCCGGAAACCCTGGTGAAGGGCCTCATCGCGCAAGGCGCGCGGGATTTGACCCTGGTGGTGAACTCCGGTGGGCGGGATACGGGGCCGACAGCCGATATCCTTGCGTCCGGTCAGTGCCGGAAACTGATCTGCAGTTTTGTCCGAGCCGACAGCGTTGCCGGGCGTTTGTTCGCCGCCGGCAAGCTGGAATTGGAGATCGTCCCCCAAGGCACGCTGGCGGAACGGCTGCGCGCGGCAGGTGCCGGGGTGCAGGCGTTCTATACCCCGACAGGTGCCGACACGCTGCTGGCCGAGGGCCGTGAGACTCGGGTCATCAACGGCCGCAACTGCCTGCTGGAATATCCGCTGCCGGGCGATGTCGCGCTGGTGGACGCGTGGGAAGCTGATCGCTGGGGCAATCTGACGCACCGCGAAAGTGCCAGGAATTTCAACCCGGTGATGGCGATGGCGGCTGCATTAACCGTCGTCCAGACCCGCCACGTCGTTGCGCTCGGCGATATTCCGCCCGCCAATGTCCATACGCCCGGTGTCTTTGTGCACCGCGTCGTGCATGTTCCAGCGTGAAAGAAGCCACCATGACATTCCGTCCACTGGATCGCGCCGGCATTGCCGCCCGTATCGCGCGGGACATTCCCGAAGGCTGGTTCGTCAACCTGGGCATCGGCATCCCGACCGGCGTGTCGGATCACGTGCCAAACGACCGCGAGGTGATTTTTCATTCGGAGAACGGTGTGATCGGTGCGGGCCCGGCCCCTGCCCCGGACAAGATCAATCCATTCCTGGTCAATGCCGGCACGCAACACATCACGCTGCGCACCGGCGGTTCGTTCGTCCATCACGCCGATAGTTTCGCCATCGCGCGCGGCGGGCATCTCGATCTTTGCGTGCTGGGCGCATTCGAGGTGGCCGAGAACGGTGATATCGCCAACTGGGCACGTTCCCTCGACGAGCCGGTGAAGCAGGTCGGCGGTGCGATGGACCTGGCGATCGGCGCGAAACGTCTGTGGGTCGCGATGGAGCACATCACCAAGGGCCACGGCGGGTCCCGCATCCGGCGGGTGTGCTCCTATCCGCTAACAGCGAAGGGTGTGGTGCGGCGTGTCTATACGGACCTCGCTGTGCTGGAGATCACGCCGCGCGGTTTCGGCGTGCTGGACATGATTCCGGGCATGACACGGGAAGAATTGCAAGAACGTAGCGAAGCGGAGTTGCACTGGACATGATCACCGACATCGAAATCAAGACGCGCGCGCCGTTCGTTGGTGGTGCGACATTTGGGGCCGTGGGCACGTATGAACGGATCGATGGGGTTGCCAGCGGTGCGTTGGATCCGTCGCATCCGCGCAACCGGGGGATCGCCCTGCTGGACAGCGCGCCTCGGAACGCCGCAGGCCTGGTCGAATATCGTAGCGGATTCGTGCTGCTGCGTCCGGTGGATGCGGCGAAGGGCAACGGGCGGCTGTTGTACGAGGTGAACAACCGCGGCCGGATCATGTTGTTCGCCAATTTGTGTGCGGGGGCGGCCGGCAATCAGCCGGCGACGGCGGAAGATTTGGGCAACGCGCTGCCCTTGCGGCTGGGGTTTTCCCTATTGTGGACAGGGTGGGATCCTGGTGCGCCCAAGGCGACCGGATTGTCGCTGGATGTGCCGGCGATCGATGGGATGACGAAGGCCATCCGGGAGGAGTTCGTTTCGGGCACGCGGCTTGGCGTGCATGAGGCTTTCAAGCTTGCGTACGAGGCGGTCGGGCCGGCGAGCGTGACAGTGCGGCGCACGCAGACGGCGCCACGTGTTTCAGTCCCGTCCGAGATGGTCGACCAGAGGACGGTGCGCCCAACAGGGGTGATCGAGACGGGATCGATCTACGAAGTCCGCTATCAGGCGACGAAGCCTCGGGTGCTGGGAATCGGCCATGCGGCGACGCGAGATATCATCAGCCATCTGCGGCACCATGGTTCGGGGCTGGTGGGGCGGCCGGTCGAGCATACGCTGGCCTTTGGGATTTCCCAGGCAGGTCGTTACTTACGAGACCATATCGCGCAGGGCTTCAACGGCGACGAGGACGGACGCCGCGTGTTCGATGGTGTTTTCACGCACGTGGCGGGCATCGGGCGGGTGTTTCACAATACGCCGTTCGGTCAACCGTTCCGCACGCGGACGTGGCACGAAGATCATGACTTCCCCGAAGTGCAGTTCCCGCACGCGGCCGCGGCGATGGACGATCCGGTCACCGGCGGCAGCGGTGCTCTGCTGCGCGGCGACGCCACCGATCCGTTGCTGATCGAAACCAATACCGCCACCGAGTACTGGCAGAAGGGTGCATCGCTGTTGCACACCGATCCGCTGGGGACTCGGGATGTCGCGCTACCGGCGAATGTGCGGACCTATCTGCTGCCGGGCACGCAGCATGGCGGCAAGGCGGGGATGCCGCGCGACAACGGGCCCTGCGTCAATCCGCGCAACTGGCATGACCCGATGCCGGCCATTCGAGCGCTGCTGGTAGCACTGGATGCGTGGGTGACGACGGGGCAGACTCCGCCGGACAGCCGGATACCCCGGATCGCCGATGGAACGTTGGTGAAGGCGGAAAACGTAGCATTTCCCGCGGTTTCGGGGCTGGAACGGCCGCGCGCGGCGAACGATGCGGCGCCGTTGGCGGACTGGGCCGACCCGAAGCCGCCGGTGCGGACCTATGGGTCGCTGGTGCCGCAGGTGGATGCCGATGGCAATGAGATCGCCGGAATCCGGCTGCCGGACATCGCCGTGCCACGCGGCACGTTCACCGGTTGGAATCTCTACAAAGCCCCCTACCCCACCGGCGAGCTTGCCGACCGTGAAGGCACGTTCCTGGCGTTCGCGGCGACCGAGGCAGAACGGCGGAACGATCCGCGAGCGTCACTGGCGGTTCGCTATCCCGGAACGGCCTATGCCGATGCGGTGCGCGCGGTCGCTCAGAAGCTGCAACATGACAGATTCCTGCTACCGGAGGACGTCGAGCGCTATCTGACAAGGTGACATCAGCAAGACAAAAAACGTTATCTTATTGTCCCGATCATAATCGTGTGCTAGTCGAAAGGACAGCGAACACAGAGGATTGTTATGACGACCGAAACGACGATCCTCCAGACCCAGACGGTCGCCAATTCGGCCGCCGGCTGGTCGGTTCCGCTTAGCTTCAATCAGTTCGATCCCGTGCTGGGTACGCTGTCCGGCATCGATGTGGGCGTTGTCGGTACCGTCACCGGCACCGCGGCGATCCAGAACCTGGGCGCGACCGCGGCCAACCTGCAAATCGACCTGCCGAGCACCATTGATGTCGCTGAGTCCGATGGCACGGTGCTGGCCTCGGTCAACCCGGAAGCAAGCACGACGCTCAATCTGGGGGCTTACAACGGGACGACTGGCTTTGCCGGTTCCTCGGGCACCGTGGTGTCGGGTTTCTCCAGCGTGGCGACGGCCGTTGCGGACTACATCCCCAGCCCGGGCACCGGCTCGCCGGTCGTGGGGACCGGGACGATCGATCTGACTGCCAGCAGCCAGGTCAGTTCCGTCCTTCATGCCGACGGCAACCTGCTGAGCCTGACCCAGGGGCAGGCCGGGGCCTCGGTCAGCATACAGTACGATTATCAACCCGCCGCAAGTGGATCCGACGGCAGTTCTTACACCAGCGGCTTGTCTGATGTGGGCATCACGACCAGCCTCCTGCCTGGCGGTCCCGTCACGATACGGACGACCGCGCTGCAGACGCTGGCTGTCAGCGACCGGACGACCGACTGGAACACCATTGTCTCGGCCAACCAGTTCAATCCCGACCTTGGCGCGCTTCTATCGGTCAACCTGACGATCGTGGGCGACATCAATGCCGGGCTTGCGGTGGAGAATCTGGGGGCGACATCAGCATCGATCGGCCTGACCGAGACCGCCGACATCACGTTGACCCTGCCGAACGGCCTCGGTGCCGCCACGGCCGATCCATCCATCGCCAGCACCACGAACCTGGCCGCGTTTGACGGGACGATCGATTTCGCCGGTGCTTCGGGCGAGAACCTGACCGGCCTGACGGGCACAGGGTTCACATCGTCAGAGGTGACCGGCGACCTGTCGGCGTTTGTCGGGACTGGTACGATAGCACTGCCGATCGCCGCCGACAGCCCGTCAACCCTGACCGGCCCAGGCGATCTGGCGGCGGAGTTGCTGACCGAGGCCGGTGCCACAGTAACAATCAGCTATACCTATGCTGTCCCAAATGGTTCTGGACCGTCCTCGCCGCAAATTACCTTCCTCACACCGAACGCCACGATGGCGACTATCGAGGGCGCCAAAGCCGATCAGGGGGTGACCGATCAAGCGACTGTCACGCCGCTCTCCACCGTCGTGATCTCGGATGCCAACGTCAGCCAGAACGAGTCGGTGACGGTAACACTGTCCGCGGCGGCGAACGGCACCCTGACCAACCTCGGCAGCGGCAGCTATGACGCGGCGACCGGTGTGTATACCGACAGTGGTTCCGCCGCCGCGGTCACCACCGCTCTGGATGACCTGGTGTTCAACCCGACGCCGGGTCAGGTTGCACCCGGGCAGACCGTGACGACCGAATTCACCATCGCCGACACGAGTGGTGGCGGCACCGCCACCAATACCACCACATCGGTCATCGCCACGGCCCTGGCGGAGCCGCTGGTCATCGGCGGCACGGAAGCCGGCCAGGGAGTCACCGACCAGACGACGGTTGCACCCTTTGCCAATGTGCTGATCACCGATCCCAACGGCATGCAGACGGAGACTGTGACGGTAGCGCTGTCGGTCGCCGGGAACGGCACGCTGACTCCGCTTGATGGCGGCAGCTACGACGCGGCGACCGGCGTCTTTACCGACACCGGTTCGACCACCGCTGTTACGGCCGCGCTGGACAAGCTGGTTTTCACGCCGGCTCAGGTCGCACCCGGCCAGACCGTCACCACTGGCTTCACCATCACCGACACCGATACTCTCGGGCTGACCGTCACCGATACCACCACGTCGGTTGCCGCCACGGCCGGCGTCTATATCGATACGGCAGCGGCTGCAGCGGCGATCGTGGCGGAACTGGACGGATTGGCGAACCCGCCGACGATCGATGGCACCAAAGCGGGCCAGGCGGTGACCGATCGGACGACAATCGCGCCGTTCTCCGGCGTCACCATTAGCGATACCAATTCCAACCAGACCGAGACGGTGACAGTCGCGTTGTCATCGACCGCGAACGGGACACTGACCAACCTTGGCGGCGGTCACTACGACATCACGACCGGTGTCTATACCGACTCCGGATCCGCCGCCGCGGTGACCACAGCGTTGGATGGACTGGTCTTTACCCCGACGACGGGTCAGGTCGCGCCGAGTCAGACGGTCACGACGAGTTTCACCATCGCCGACATCGATACGGCGGGTGCGAAAGCGGCCGATACGGCGTCGTCCGTCATCTCTACCGCGACCATCGGCATCGTCGCGACAGGACCGAGCGGCTTTATTCACGGCGGGGGCGGCATATCACTGCCGTTCGCCGTCAATACACAGAACACGACATTAGCCATTTTCTCCGCCCCGTGGTCACAGTCGGGCGCCGGCGCAAATCTACCTGGGATCATACCCAGCGACTTCATCCTGGGTGTGGGCAACAACCAGGGATCGGACTTCTCGGCCGCATTCCCGAGGCATCAGGGGGCTAACCCAATCATGTCCCTGTTCACAGACACCGGCTTGATCAGCGGCCATCCACTCTTTTCATAGCCGTCCACGGCGGGCGGGAACGCTGGTCGGTTTTCATTGACCCAAAGGATCGATCCGCTTTCCCGTCCCGGCATCGAACACGTGCGCCTGATCGGCTTGAACGCCGACCGTAACGGTCTCGGTCGCCGTTACCGCACCCGCGACCTTCACCGTGATCGCGTCGGCTTCGCGACCAGCCACCCGCCCGTGCAGCAATGTCTCCGATCCCAAAGGCTCGACCAGATCAACCGTCAAGGTCAAATCGGAACCACCCAGGGTCAAATGCTCCGGCCGGATGCCCAGCGTGACGGCATCGCCTGACCGCCGTCCCTGAAGCGGGATCAGCGGCCCGGCGTCCAGTTGCACCGCGGTTCCGTCACGCGCCAGACGCCCCGGCAGGAAATTCATTGTCGGAGAACCGACAAATCCCGCGACATAGGTATCGGCGGGGCGCTCGAACACCTCCATCGGCGTGGCCAGTTGCGCCGGTGTGCCTTCATGCAGGATCAGCAACCGGTCGCCCAGGGTCATCGCCTCCACCTGGTCGTGCGTCACGTACAGGCTGGTGACACCCAGGCGTCGTTGCAGGCGGCGGATTTCGGCGCGCATCTGGACGCGTAGTTTCGCATCGAGGTTCGATAGAGGTTCATCGAACAGGAATAGTTTTGGATCGCGAACGATTGCGCGCCCCATCGCCACGCGTTGCCGCTGGCCGCCGGACAGTTGCCTGGGCTTACGGGACAACAGCGCTTCCAGACCGAGCAGGGCGGCGGCGTCTTCGACCTTTCGGGTGATGTCGCCGCGCGATAGGCCGCGGATGCGCAGGCCGTACGCCATGTTGTCGAACACCGACATATGTGGATACAAGGCGTAGTTCTGGAACACCATGGCGATGTCCCGTTCGCTGGGGTCCAGTCCTGTAACATCACGGCCACCGATGGTGATACGGCCGGCGGTGGGAGTCTCCAGCCCTGCCACCAGCCGCAGCAGCGTCGATTTGCCGCAACCCGAGGCGCCGACGATCACCAGCATTTCCCCATCGGCGAGGGCAATATCGATCTGCCGCAACACCTGCGTCGCGGCGAAACTCTTGCGCAGGCCTTGCAGTTCCAACGTCGCCATCTATTTCTCGCCTTCCGTCAGGCCGGCAACGAACCAGCGTTGCATCAGCACGACCACCAGCACCGGCGGCACCAGGGCCAAGACTGCGGTGGCCATCACCGCGCCCCAGTCGGTCTGCGTCTCCTCACCAATCATCTTGACGATGCCGATCACGATCGTATCCAGCCCCTGATTGGTCGCCACCAGCAACGGCCAGAGATATTGGTTCCAGCCATAGACGAACAGGATGACGAACAACGCCGCGATATTGGCGCGAGACACCGGCAGCACGATGTCCCATAGGAAACGCAGCGGCCCGGCGCCATCGATACGCGCCGCCTCTACCAGTTCATCGGGGATCGCGGTGAAGACCTGGCGGAACAGCAGCGTCGCGGTAGCCGACGCGATCAGCGGTACCCACAGGCCGGTGAACGTGTTGATCAGCCCGAAATCCGCCATCACGGCGTAGGTGGGGATGATGCGGACCTCGACGGGCAGCATCAGCGTCACGAAGATCAGCCAGAACGCGACCTGGCGGAACGGAAACCGGAAGAACACCACGGCGTAGGCCGACAGGATGGATATGACGATCTTCCCGCAGGCGATCGCCATCGCCATACCGAACGAGATCATCAGCATGTGCCAGACAGGTTCGGTTCCCATCGTGCCGTGCAGCAGGACGCGCTTGTAGACCGACAGGTTGGACAAATGCGGGATCAGCGACAGGTCGCCTCGCATGATCGCGTCGGAATCCTGGGTGGACCCGGCGAACACCAGCCACACGGGCAGTGCGAACAACACGACGCCGAGGATCAGGACCGCATGGGCGAGATAGTCGGGACGGTCCTTCATGACACTGTCTTCCGCCCCATGAACCGGAACTGCACCGCGGTGATGGCGATCACCCCGAACATCAGCACCACGGATTGAGCCGACGACGACCCGATATCCTGGTTGATCACGCCGTCGCGGAACACTTTCAGCACCAGGGTTTCGGTGTCCTGCCCCGGGCCGCCCTGGGTCAGCGCGAAAATCGTGCCGAATGTGTCGAACGCGGCGTAAACCACGTTGACCACCAGCAGAAAGAACGTCGTGGGCGCCAGCAAGGGAAAGGTAATGGTGCGGAACCGGTGCCAGCCTTTGGCACCGTCCATCCTGGCAGCCTCGGTCACCGCGCGCGGGATCGATTGCAGGCCGGCCAGGAAGAAGATGAAGTTGTAGCTGACCTGTTTCCAGGCGCTGGCGGAGATGACCATCAGCATCGCCTGCGTGCCGTTCAGCGTGTAGTCCCAGGCGATGCCGTGATCGTTCAGCCAGCGGCCCAGCAGGCCGACCCTGGGGTTCAGCACGAACAGGAACAGCACCGCCGACATCGCGGGCGCGATCGCGTACGGCCAGATCAGCAGCGTGCGGTAGATGCCTCGCCCGGCGATGGACCGGTCGGCAAACACCGCCAATACAAGCGCGATGCCCATCGCCGCCACGCTGACGGCCAGACAGAAGAACACCGTCCGGACGATGGACGCCACGTATAGGGGGTCAGTGAACAGGTCGACGAAATTGTCCAACCCGACGAACACCGAACCTTGGCCGAACGCATCCTGGGTGATCAGGCTGGACCACACCGCCTGTCCAGCCGGCCAGTAGAAGAAGAAAAACGTCAGCAGAAGCTGCGGCAGCAGCAGCGCCACCGGCAGCAGGCGGCCATTGAAGATCGTGCGGCGGTCCACCGGACCGTTACGCCTTAGCGGCCTTGGCGAATTCCTTCAGCACCCGGTTGCCGCGGGTCACCGCGACGTCCATAGCCTGTTGCGCGGTCTGCCCGCCTTGCAGCGCCTTTTCCAGCTCTTCCTGGATGATGTTGCGGATTTCCGGGAGACGCCCGAGCCGCAGGCCCTTGGTGTTGGCGGTTACGGTGCCGCGGGTGAGTTGCTCGACAGGAAGGTCGGCGCCCACGTTCTTGGTGTAATAACCCTGCTGCTTGGACAGTTCGTAACCGGCGAACGTCACCGGGACATAGCCAGTGTTTTGCGCCCAGGTCGCATCCACGTCGGGCTTGCCGATGTATTTCAGGAATTCGGCCACCGCCTTGTATTCCGCCGGGGTCCGGCCGGGCGCCGTCATGGGCCACAGGCTGGCGCCGCCGATGATCGAGTTCATCGGGGTCTTGATGATCTCCGGGTCGTACGGAAGATACGCCTCCGCCCATTCGTATTTCGCCGATTTGACCAGGTTGCCGCGAGACGACGACGACCCGAACGAGATCGCCGCCTCACCGGAGATGATCAGCGGGTCTGGCGCAGTGTCGCGGCCGGCGTATTTGAAGGTGCCGTCCTTCGACATCTCCAGCAGCCGTTCGATGTGCTTCACATGCGCCTTGCTGTTGAAGGTCAGTTCGGCGTCCAGCCCGTCGAAGCCGTCGGATTTCGTGGCGAACGGCAGGTTGTGCAGCGCGCTGTACTGCTCCAGCTGAATCCAGGTCGGCCAGGACGTTGTCATCGACACCGGGGCGGCGTTCTTTGCCTTGATCGCTTCGGCCGCCTTGCGAACGTCCTGCCACGTCGCCGGCGCCTTGTCCGGATCGAGCCCCGCCTTGCGGAACGCATCTTTGTTGTACCACATCACCGCGGTGGAGGAATTGAACGGCATCGCCGCCATGCGACCATCGCTGAGGCTGTAATAGCCGCGAACGGCGGGGATATAGGCCTTCGGGTCAATCGCCAGTCCGGTTTCCTGCGCCAGTTCCCACACCGGCTTCACTGCCTTGCGGGCGGCTAGCATGGTGCCGGTCCCGACCTCGAACACTTGCACCAGATGCGGCGCCTGTCCTGCTCGGGAAGCCGCGATCACCGCTGTCAGCGTGTCGGCGTAACCGCCTTTGTAGACCGCCTCGATCTCTACGTCGCTCTGGCTGGCATTGAAGCCGTTGGCGATGCGGGTGACCTCATCGGCCAGGGCCGCGGTCATCGCGTGCCACCACAGGATCTTCGTCTTCTCCGCCGCCCGGGTCCGGGTGGCTGCGAGGGCGATCGGGGCGGCAAGCAGCGTGCGGCGCTTCATTGACGGTTTCCTCACCTGAGTTGGTTCGCAGCCGTTACCAACGCTGCGTTGCCAATCGATTACCTTTTTATGACGGTTGCGTGAAGGGGACATTCGGGGCACGCATGTTCGACCGTGGCGCTGGCCGTGGCGGATTTTTTTTTGCGGACGGGGGCCCGTGTCACAGCGAAACCCCAGGCAAGCAGTGTACCGGACATGAAGCAGTCTTCCGACCCGACGTTGTTCGGCGTGCTGAGCCATGAAGGCGTGGAGCCGATCGACATCGGCGGCACCGTCGGTGTCATATCGATGGCGCGCCGTGTGTTGCCAAACGTCGCGGCAACCGTCGTCGCTCCGCGAGCCGGTCCCGTGCGTTTGGCCGGCGGCGTGACGGTTTGCGCCGATCACGGGATCGATACGGCACCCGCGTGCGATGTGGTGATCGTTTGCGGCGGTACGGGTTGGCCGGCTGCGGCGGCGGATGCGACAATCCTTGCCTATCTACGAGGACTACGGCCGGAGGGGATCGCCTCGGTCTGCACAGGCGCCATGATCCTGGGCGCATCCGGGGTGCTGGACGGGCGCCGCGCCACGACTCGGCGCCATGCGGTCGGGACGGAGGTTGTGGCACCGCTGGAACGGCTCGGACGCACCGGTTCGGCTCGAACCGCGGTGGCACAGGTGGTCGATGCGGGCGTGGTGACCGACGGCGGCGTGTCGTTGGCGATCGACACAACACTGTACCTGCTGGGACGGCTCTACGGACACGACGCCATGGCCGAGATCGCGCGGGCGATCGAATATGACCGAGCCTATGCGGCAAACGGTGCGGCTTTGGGGACGGTGATCGACGTGGCCCCCGGGTAGCGGCACCGAAGGCCCGCCGGCCCGGTCACCGACCAAGCCGCCGAGATTTACGCCGCGGCATTTGATACCGGCATTCTTGGCTCGCTTTTCAGCCTTCGTGTTTCTCGTTTCCGGCAAGGTTACGTTACCCGTCGGGATCGCGGCGGCACCTGATCACCGGCATGCACTAAGCCGGATCGTACGTGAACTGATCGTTGAAATCGTCAAACGTCAGGTTCGGGTAGACCGGCACCGCCGGGGAGGTTCCGAACTCATTCGTCACCCGGATATCGACCGTTCCGACGCCCCGGGGGGACTTGGCGGTGATGCTGGATCCATCATGTGCGACGCTCCACGACGCGGCCGGAATGATACCAAAGTCGACGACGCTGTCCTGGGAGAACGACAGGCCTGGGGGCGGCGTGATAGTGACCGATGTGCCACCGGCGGTGGGTCCGCTGGCCGGCGTGACAGACGCGACGACGGGAGCCGTTGCGGGCAGCGTCGGTGCGCCAAGCAGGTTGAGATAAGTGTTGTTGGCGTGTTGGAAGCCCACCTGGACCTCGAACATGTCCGTCGTCGACTGGACGTTGATGGGATAGACCTGGAACAGAAGTGTAGCGCCGTCATTGAGTGGCGGCTGCTGCGTCGGCTGGACATATTTGTTGCCGTTTCTGCCCTTGGCGATGTTTTTGATCAGGATACCCGGGGCGTCCGCGGGCGTCGCGATCGGCCCGGGCCCTGACGGGCTCGAATCCGGTCCGGGGTAAAACGGATGGTTTTTGTGGTCGTCGACGAGCGAATCCAAAGTTGCCCACGCATTGGGAACCAGGTCGTATTTGTTGATGACGCACTTTGCCCACGGGTACCGGGCGTCGAACCAGGCCGCGAAATCGGCATCACCCGCGGTAGGTGCGGCGAACGTGTACGGCAGAACTTGCTCATACGGCATCAAATTCGCGGCGGCCAAAAACAGGCTGATCGTGGTGACCATAGCGCCGCCAAGGCTGTGGCCAACCACGTACAGCAACGCGGGTGTAGGATTTTGGAGGGCCGACAACAGATCGGTGCCCATCACGATGTCGGTGAATGCTTCCATGGCACCCTGGGAAATCTTGCCGATCTTGCCTTTATTCGGCGTGCCCCCGGCCGCGAAGTCGAGCATCAGGCCGACCTGCATGTCCTCCGATGTGTCGATCGGCGAGCCGCCCATGGTTCCACGCAGGACCAGCGCGTAGACCGGGTTGACGGTGCCGCTTGTCCCAAAGTTCGGGTTGTAGGCGAGATAAGCGAGGTTGGCCCTGCTCGAGGTGAGGCCAACCCATGTTGCCGTCCACTCATTGTTGGTGGCGAGGCCCGGCATCGCGAGTTGCGCCTTGATGCCCTTGAGGATTCGGGTTTCCTGCTCCAGGCGGGTCTCACCGGAAGGTCGCTCCGTCGCGCCGGTCGCCGCCAGCGCAGCCAGTGTCATCATCACTTGTGTCTCAGTGTATGTCGTGGCCATTTGACGCTCCTGGCGAATGATCGCTATTTGTTGCTGTTTGTTTATGGTTGGAGACGGAGCCCCCGGCGAGACAGGTAAAGCATGGATCGGATGACATTGGTGAAGTCAATCAATGGAATCACGGCCCACGGAGCCGGATCGGTTCGAACGCCCGAAGCATGGAAATCGCTGGCTTGGGTCCCGTTCAACAGACGTTACTGAACGAGTAAATTAGGCTAGCGCGTACGATGCGAAAATCCAAGTGCCACCATCAATAATTTTGCTTAATATGAATGCTCCGATAACATGGATAAGTCTGGAAATTACATCGCAGCAATCCTAAAATTTATTCTCTATGGAAAATGCTTCGATCGCTACATCTTCGTATGAGCAACAACGGCTTGCTTTCTCACAAAACGTTAGTATCCAGCGTGCGGAGATTCAACGCGGTAAAATTCTCAAATATAGTTCAGACGTCCCCATTGTCGTGACCTTTCCTTACTATCGCCTCCCCGGCCAGCGCACCCAACCGCCGCAACCCGGTCTCCATCCGCTCATCCCAGCTCTGCCCGCAACTCAGCCGCATGCAGTTACCGTAACGATCACTGGCCGAGAACACATCGCCCGGCGCGAAGCAAACGCCTTGTTCCAGCGCCTGGTGAAACAGCGCCCGCGTCGAGACGGCCGCAGGCAGTTCCACCCACAGCACGAAGCCGCCCGCGGGCTGGGACACCAGCGTGCCCTTTGGAAACGCCCGATCGATCGTGCGGATCATCTGGTGCAGACTGTCTTCAAACGTCCCCCTGACCCGCCGCAGATGGCTGTCGTACCCACCTGACGACAGAAAATCCGCCAAGGCCGCCTGCGGCAGTCCGGGTCCGCACAGCGTCGAGGCGAGCTTGTTCCCCAGCAACCGCTGCATATGCCGTCCGCTCGCCACCCAGCCGATCCGGTACCCCGGCGCAATGGTCTTGGAGAACGAACTGCAATAGATCGTATTGTCGTGCCGATCCAATGCCGTGAACGGCACGGGCCGTTCCTTGCCGAAATAGATATCGCCGTAGATATCGTCCTCGATCAACGGCACCTTTTGCTGTGCCAGCAGGTCCAGGACCGCGATCTTCTTCTCCTCCGGCATGGTGCAACCCAACGGATTGTTGAAGCTGGAGGACAACAGGCACGCCTTGATCGCGCCGCCTCGCACGGCCCGCCCCAGCGCCGACAGATCGACCCCCGTTCGCACATCGGTCGGCAGTTCCAGCACCTTCAGGTCAAGGGCCTCGATAACCTGCAGCATCCCGAAATAGGTTGGCGATTCGACCGCGATCGTATCCCCCGCCCTGGCGACGGTTCGCAACGCCAGCGCCAACGCCTCGGTGCAGCCGCAGGTGATCGCGATGTCCTCCGGCGGCAAAACCTGTCCCCATCGCAGCGCCCGCCGGGAAATCTCCTGCCGCAGCCGCAGATCGCCCTTGGGGACGGTATAGGTGTTGTATTCGCTTCCCTTGACCCGGGCGGCGCGTGCCAGGAACCGGTCGAGCTTCCCGGCCGCCAGCAACGCGGCACTGGGGATCGCGCAGCCCAGCGGCACCAGCCTGGGATCGCCCGCATGCTCCAACAGCTTCGCCATGATGCTGGACACGGCCACGTTCACCGGCTTTCCCGGTGGCGCGGACAGCTCCGGGGCCGCCAACGCGATCGGTCCACCTTTGGTGACGACATAGCCGGAGCGAGGCCGAGCCTCGATGACCCCCCGGTCTTCCAGCAGGCGGTAGGCGTGAAGAGCGGTCGAAAGACTGGCACGCCGCTGGCGTCCGATCTCCCGCAGAGACGGCACACGCCCACCCGGCCGCAATGTGCCGTTGTCGATCAGCGCTGTGACGTAGCCCGCCAATTCCTCGTACCGATGGACCGGGTCTGCCCGCATGGATCGCGCCTTCATCATCAAGCCCGCCTCTTACAACTGTTATGGGTACAATTCCAGTTATCTGTATCTGTTATCTTCGGAGTTGGCACGTTAAACAGTCGCCCATGGCCCATTTCCCAACCAACGACATCATGACCCTGGTCGGTCCCGCACCCCGGTTCGACCTCGCGGAGAGCTTCGGACCGGACCTGCATCTGCACGATGTGCTGGGTCCGGACGACATCCCCCTCGGCTACGGTTCCACGGCGGGAGATCCCGGACTGCGGGCGATAATCGCCGAACGTAACGGCGTTGCTCCGGACAACGTCGTCGTCACCATGGGCGGCATGCACGCGCTGTTTCTGGTTGCGTTCATCCTGTGCGATCCTGGCGACGAAGCGATCACGACCGCACCGGTGTTTCCCCTCGCCCGCGCCGCACTGGAAACCGTCGGTGCCGAAATCCGCACTGTGCGGCTGAACTTCGATCACCGCTACCAGCCGGACCCGGCGGACATCCGCGCCGCCCTGTCGGTTCGGACGAAGCTGGTCAGCCTGGCATCGCCGCAAAACCCGTCTGGTTCGGCTATTCCGCCGGAGACCGTCCGAGCCATCCTCGACGCGATGCGGGAAGTATGCCCCGACGCCTATCTCCTAGCGGACGAAACGTACCGTGAGGCCGTGTACGGCGACGATCCCGCCGCCCCCAGTCTCGTCGATCTTGGTCCAAAAGTCGTTTCCGTCGCGTCCCTGTCCAAATGCCACGGTGCGCCCGGTTTACGCATTGGCTGGGCAATCACCCGCGATCCCGTCCTGCGCCAGCAACTGATCCTGGGAAAATTCAGCACCGTGATCTCCTGTTCCGCCGTGGACGAGGCACTGGCCTGCCGCGTGCTGCGGCACAGCCATCGATCCCGGCACGACCACTTCGCGGCCTGCCTGGCAAGCACCGCCGCCTGGATCCGGCAGAATGCGGACCGCGTCGAATGGGTCCGCCCGGATGCCGGGGCAATCTGCTGCGTGCGGTTGCATTCGGACAGATTCGACGATGCCGCTGTCAGCCGTTTCTATGATGAATTGGCCAGCCACGGCATCCGCGTCGCCAACGGCACCTGGTTCGGCGACGAAGCCCGGGTTTTCCGGCTCGGTTTTGGCTTACTTCCCCTGCAAGACCTCGAAGCAGCTCTCGCCGGCGTTTCGGCGGCCCTCGACAAGGAATCCATGGCATGACGCGCCGCTTCCATACCCTCGATGTCTTCACCGGACGGGCGCTGACAGGCAATCCACTCGCCGTCGTGCTGGACGCGGAAGGCCTCGACGATCAGCGCATGCAGGCGATCGCCCGGGAGTTTAACCTGTCGGAGACGGTGTTTGTCGGCGCTTCCGCTCATCCGGACAACCTTGCCAGCCTGCGCATTTTCACCCCCGGCCGTGAAATTCCCTTCGCCGGCCATCCAACCGTCGGCACCGCCGTGCTGTTGGGCCTGCTGAACCCGAACGGTGCCCGGGAATTCATTCTGGAAGAAAAAATCGGCGTGGTGTCATGCGACGTCCAGGTCCTGGGCCCCGACCACGGACACGCCACCTTCACCCTGCCTCGCCTGCCCGAATGTATCGGCGCCCTGCCCGACAACACCACCCTCGCGGCCGGCCTTGGCCTTCAGGAAGGCGATATCGGCTTCGGCACGTATAAACCGGGGCTTTACTCGGCCGGCAATCCGTTCCGTTGCGTCCCGTTGCGGAGCCGCGACGCCGTGAGCCGGGCGTGCCCACAAGGTGAAGCGTTCGCCCGCGCGTTCGATGTGGGGACCGACGGGTTCACCAATGCGTTCGTCTACTGCGCCGACCCAATCGATCCAGCGCACGCCTTCCACGCGCGGATGTTCGCCCCGAGCGTGGGCGTGCCGGAAGACCCCGCGACGGGGGCGGCGGCGGCCGCCTTCGCCGGGGCGTTCATGGACGCCGAAAAACCCGCCGACGGCCACCACACCTTCGTCATCGAGCAAGGCGATGCCATGGGACGCCCCTCACGTATCACAGTGTCGATCGATGTCGTTGATGGCCGGCTGCGGGAGGCCCAGATCGGCGGTCAGGCCGTGATCGTCAGCGAAGGACGGCTGCGAGCCTGACTATTGTCCAACCCGAGGCGCCGGAACGGGCGTAGGCGTGGGAGCCTCCACCGCATGCCGGCCTGTCAGGTCGTCCCCCGCACTGACCGGCATCAGGAACGCAATCGGGGCCGCGGCCAACGTCATCAACCCAACCACGACGAATGCGGCGCTGAAGTCTGAATTCTCCGGCGTCAGGTGATGCGACATCGTGCGCGCCATCTCCAGCGCCAGTGCGCCGACAGACACCCCGACGGTCGCCGCAAGCTGCTGTCCGGCGGTGTAGAGACTGGTCGCCGCGCTCATTTGCGAGCGTGGCACATCGCCGTAAGCCAATGTGTTGTAGGCGGTGAACTGCAAGGACCGCAGGAAGCCGCCGACCAGCAGCACGAAATATATCGCCGCCGCCGGCCATGTGGGACGGAACAGCGCGCACATCGTCAGCATGATGCCCGACAGCACGCCGTTCCAGATCAGCGTGTCGCGAAAGCCGAATATCCGCAGGGCATATTGTGCCGCCGGCTTCATCACCAGTGCGCCCGCCGAACTGGCAAAGGTGATCATCCCGCTCTCCACCGCGGCATCGCCGAAACCGACCTGCAACATCATCGGCAGCAGGAACGGAATCGCCCCGATCCCGGTGCGGAACAGCATCATGGCGCTGAACGACAGGCCGAAGCAGGGCAGCCGCATCAGGGTGAAATCCAGCAGTGGCGCCGCCGTCCGCCTGGCATGCAGATAATACAGGAATGCGACCGCCAGGCCGGCGGCGATCATACCCTGAGTTAGTTCCGGCGAGACCAACCCGCGGCCGACGGTTTCCAGCCCGAACATGATGCAGATCAGCGCCATGCCGGTCAGCACCAGGCCGCGCAGATCGAAGGCGCCCTTGGGAGGTTCACGAAAATCCTGGATGAACAGAGTCACCGCGACGATGCCGATCAGGCCGACGGGGATGTTGATGAAGAACGTCCAGCGCCAGTTGAAATAGGTGACGATGAAGCCCCCCAGCGGCGGCCCGACCACCGGACCCAGCAGGGCCGGCATGGTCAGCCAGGCCATGGCGGCGACCAATTCCGACTTCGCCGCGGTCCGCAACAGCAGCAACCGCCCGACCGGCACCATCATCGCCCCGCCGATCCCTTGCAGCACGCGGGCCGCCACCAGCGCCGGCAGCCCGTTCGACAGGCCGCACAAGATCGAGCCGATGGTGAATACCACGATCGCCGCGCGAAACACGTTGCGCGTGCCGTAGCGGTCGGCCACCCATCCACTGGCAGGGATGAACACGGTCAGGCTGAGCAGGTACGACGTCAGCGCCACGTTCATCCGCACCGGATCGTAGCCGAACGACCGGGCCATCGTGGGTAGCGCCGTGGCGATGATCGTCGAATCGAGGTTCTGCATGAACAGCGCGGACGCGACGATCACTGCTGTGAGACGGGTTTCCTTGGAGACTCGGGGCGGACGGAGGGAGGGCTGTGCGGGCATGCCGCCAATGTCGCGCGGGACGCGCCACGGGGAAAGCCCCACGGCCTGGATGGGTCACACTGGCGGCCGGGTCTGGTCCCATTAGACGCCCATTAGCGGTCGCGGGAGGCCCCCCGCCCATTCATACATTGTTCATTAAATCGGTGGCACACTGGATGTCGGCTATCTCTGGCACGATCGAGACTTACGCCATGGCACACCCGACCGACGACGTAAAAAACTGGATGAACATGTTCCGCTGGATCGTGAAACTCATCCGTGACGAGTACGATGTGGACGAAGCCATCCTGACGCGTTCGGCCGTGCTGGAAACCGACTGCGGCCTGATGATCGAGCAAGTGGAGGTCGTGCTGGCAATCATCGCCGAGAGTTTCTCGCTACGATTTCCGGCCGGGACACTCGATGAAGTCGTCAAGCTGGATGAACTTTGCATGGTCGCAAGCTGGATGAAGGGCCTCTACAAGCGGCCGGAGTTCGTATCGGAGGGGTTCGCGGCAAAATGCCGGGCGGCCAACCCAACCTGCACCTGAGCGACCCGTCCTGGACTGGATATTTTCTCTCCCGCCCGATTGCGGGATAGCCCTCCGACCGCGGGACCGACGGCAAAGAACGGAAACGTCTTCCGCTCCGCCAGCATTCCACTCAATGAAGGAAATTCATCGCGAATTTTACATATCTGCACGAGTCTCGCCACCGGCTCGGCGCTGCGCTGCACAACGTCTTCGCCAGTTGCAACAATTTAGGTTTGTTTGTACACGAATCGAGCGCAACCTGCGTCAATGCCGGGTAACCAATAATAGATCAGGGAGTTTTGGCTAATGAGCAAAACGAACGTCCTCGACACAGCCGTGGTGCAGCGCCGCGATCTGATGCGCGGTGGCCTCGGGATCGCCGGCGCCCTGGCGACCGGTGCCGCTTTGTCCCGCCCGGTCTTTGCCGACGAAGCGCCACTCGGCAACTACCCGGCCGGCACCACCGGCTCCTCGATTTTCGTCGGCCTGTGCACCCCGTTGACCGGAACCTATGCCGCCGCCGGCGTGGATGAGCGCAAGGGCTTCGAACTGGCGATGGCCCACCTGAACAGCGGACATGAACTGATCCGCAAGATCTCGCCGCTGACCAAAACCGGCGTCCTTGGCAAGAAAGTCGAATTTGACGTCGCCGACTCCGAAGCCAAGCCGAACGTCGCGGTGCAGGCGCAATCGCGCTTCATCAGCGAGAAAAAGGCGATCATGATCGCCGGGTCCGTCAGCAGCGCCGTCGCGGTCGCAAGCAACAAGTTGGCGCAGCGGGAGCATGTGATCTACCTGCCGCTGGTCAGCGGTTCCAATGACACCACCGGCAAGGATTGCGTGCGCTACGGCTTCCGTGCCTGCCATTATGCCTATACGGCGGCCGCCGCCATCGCACCGGAACTAATCAAGGCGTTCGGCAAGAACAAGAAAGTCGCCTACCTGACGCCGGACTATACGTATGGCCACTCGGTGACCGGCTCGATGCAGGAATTCCTCAAGCCGGCTGGCTGGACCACAATTACCGATCAGGTCTGCCCGCTGGGCGCGCCCGACTACAGTTCCTTCCTGCTGAACATCGCCAACAGCGGCGCCGAGGTGCTGATCAACGTCAACTTCGGCAATGACGCTGTCGGGTCCATCAAGCAGGCTAAACAGTTCGGCATCCTCGACAAGATGGCACTGGTGATGCCTTACCTGTCGCCTTTCCTCAGCAAGGAAGTCGGAGCCGATTTGATGCAGGGCGTCTATGGCACTACCGAATTCTGGTGGACTCTGGGCGATACCAATCCGATGGCCAAGATGTTCGTCGATACGTTCAACGCCAAATACGGCTACAAGCCTGAGTGGGCCGCGCATGTCGCCTATATGCAGGTGGGCCTCTGGGCGGACGCGGTGGAACACGCCAAGACCTTCTATCCCGGCGACGTCATCGCGTCCTATGAATCGGGACGCACGATCCAGACCGACCTGGGCCCGGTGAAGTGGCGCGCCGCCGATCACCAGCTTATCCGCCCGGTGGTCGTCACCCGCGGCAAGAAGCCGTCAGCGATGAAAACGCCCGACGACTACTTCGACATCGTCGCGTTGGTGCCCGGCGAAGGGCTGATGCAGGCGCCGGATGCCTTTGGCTGCAAGCTTGGTTCCGTGACCTGATACCCATGAACATCCGTCCCGTGCACGACACGACATGCTGAGCTGGCCGAACTTCATTTCTCAACTGTTCAACGGGTTGGCGCTTGGCGCCCTTCTCGCCCTGATCAGTTCAGGACTGACCGTCATCTACGGCACGCTCGGGGTGCTCAATCTCGCACACGGCGCGATGTTCATGATGGGTGGCTATGGCGGCTTCGTCACCTATCAGTACACCCACTCTTTCGCTCTCGCGCTGGTCGGCGGCACGCTGTGCGTGCTGGTGATCGGCGTGGTGACGGAGCAGGTGCTGATCCGCCATTTCTACCGCCGCCCGCCGGAGGACCAGTTGCTGGTCACCTTCGGATTGGGCATCGTCTTCGTCGAGCTGGTGCGGCTAGGCTTCGGCAGCCTGTCACTGCAGGTCTCGCCACCCGAGTGGGCCAGCGGCATCACCCGGATGGGATTCCTGATCTATCCCACCTACCGGCTCTATGTGATGGGCATCATCGCCGTCGCCCTGGCGGTGCTGTATCTAATCCTGTACCGCACCCGCATCGGCATGATCGTTCGTGCCGGCATCGAGGATTCCGGCATGGTCGACATGCTGGGTATCAACGTCTTCCGGGTGTTCATGCTGGTGTTCGGGATCGGTGCCGCCGCCGCCGGTTTCGCCGGCATCGTCGATGCTCCGGTGTTGCCGCTGACGCCCGATATGGGCGACCAGATCCTGGTGGAAACCTTTGTCGTCGTCGTGATCGGCGGTGTCGGGTCCTTCCCCGGTGCCATCCTGGGCGGGCTGATCGCCGGTGAAATCCTCAGCATTACCTCGATGTTCAACCCGAGCTACTCGCAGGTCATGCTGTTCGTGGTGATGACGCTGGTGCTGTTGTTGCGGCCGCAAGGGTTGCTAGGGCAGTCGTCGCGCACATGAGAAACCGGGATACGATGACTGTCTGGCGGGCGTTCCTGCCGGATCTGTTGACCGCCTGCGGCCTGATCGCCGCCCCGTTCATCCTGCCTTCGCTCGGTTTTGCCGCCGACACGGTGAACCGTATCCTGGTGCTTGGGCTGTTCGGCATCGGCTTCGACATCCTGTTCGGCTTCACCGGCCTGCTGTCGTTCGGCCAATCGGCGTTCTTCGGCACCGGCGGCTTCGTCGCCGCCTATCTCACCATCAACGGGATCATCCCCAACGTCATGCTGGCACTGGTGATCGGCACCATCGTCGGGGCCGCGACCGGCGTCCTGGTCGGGCTGATCGCGCTGCGCCGCACCGGCATCTATTTCGCCATGATCACGGTGGCGATCGCCGAGACGTTCTTCTTCGTCGAGAACTCCCCGCTGGCCGCCTATACCGGCGGGGAGAACGGGCTGTCCGGTGTACCAAGCCCGGTCTTCAATCTGGGATTTGTAACGTGGCGGGTGGGCACCGGATACTCGATGTACACCTTCCTGGCGATCTGCTTCCTGGTCGGCATGATCATCGCCCGGCGCATCATCCACTCACCGGTCGGCGCCATCTTCATGGCGATCCGCGACAACCCGATCCGCGCCCGCGCCGTTGGCCATGCGGTGGAGCGCTACAAGCTTCTCGCGTTCACCATCGCCGCCGCTTATGCGGGGTTGGCGGGCGGTCTGCTGGGTGTTCTGCAGGGCTATATGCCACCGGATGCCTTTACCTTCGACACCTCCGGCGAGTTGATCATGCAGACCATGATCGGCGGCACCGGCTTTCTGTTCGGCCCGCTGGCCGGTGCCGCCGTGTGGCTGTACCTGCGTGATTTCCTGCAGTCGGGCCTTGGTCTCGGTGCGGCGTGGAAGTTGGTGCTGGGCATCATTTTCGTTCTGCTGATCTGCTTCCTGCGTCGCGGCGTGATCGGTGGCGTGATCGACCTGGTCGGCTTGGCGCGACCCCGTCGGTCCTCCGCCCCGACGGATGAAGAACCGCTGCCGGCGGATGCCCCACCCAAGAAACGGCCTGCGCCGCCGCCCGGTCCGGTACTCGAAGTGCGCGGACTGAGCCGCCGCTTCGGTGGCCTGGTCGCCAACAACGATATCGATTTCACTGTCGAAGCGGGCGAGCTACGTGGAGTCATTGGCCCGAACGGTGCCGGCAAAAGCACCTTCTTCAAGATGATCACCTGCGAAATGGCGCCCACCGCCGGCACCATCCGCTTCCAGGGACGCGACATAACGGGCTGGGATGTCACCGACGTGTGCCAGATCGGCCTGACCAAAAGCTATCAGGTCAATCAGCTTTTCACCAAACTGACGGTACGCCAGAACCTCGCCATCTCGGCGCTGGCGGCAGCCCGCGGCCGCTTCCGTCTCGATGTGCTGCGTCGCGCGACCCATGTCCCTGGCGTGACGGCACAAATCGCTCACACCCTGGCGTTGATCGGCCTGACCGGACGGGCGGACGTCGCCGTCAGCGATCTTGCCTATGGAGAAAAGCGGCGGGTCGAGATCGGCCTGGCGCTGGCCAGCGAACCCACCCTGCTGCTGCTCGACGAGCCGCTCGCCGGCATGAGCCCGCAGGAACGGGCCGAGACCGTGCAGCTTCTGAGGCGTATCCGCGTCGGCCGCACCCTGATCGTGGTGGAGCATGATATGGACGCCATTTTCGGGCTGGCGGAGCGGATCACCGTGCTGTGCGAAGGCCGCGTCCTGGCCGATGGCACGCCGCTCGAAATCCAGGCCAGCAAAGCGGTGCAGGATGCCTATCTCGGCGGCGAGGTTGTGGAATGAGCCTGCTGGAAGTCGAGGGCCTGAACAGTTATTACGGCGACAGTCACATTCTGTTCGATATCGCCATGCGGGTCGAACAGCATGAGGTCGTTGCCCTGTTGGGCCGCAACGGGGCGGGCAAGAGCACGACACTGAAAAGCCTGATGGGCGCGGTGCGTCCCCACAGCGGCCGGGTCGTGCTGGATGGCGTGTCCATCGCCGGCAAGGCCGCCCACACGATCGCCAGGCGCGGCATGCAACTGGTCCCCGAGGATCGCCGGGTCTTCGGCAGCCTGAATGTCGAGGACAACATCGTGCTGGCCGGTCTGACCGCGCCGAAACGTTGGCCGTTGGACCGCATCTACGAAATGTTCCCGCGGCTGAAGGAGCGTCGTTCCAGCCGCGGCACCGATCTGTCCGGTGGCGAGCAGCAGATGCTGGCGATCGCCCGCGCACTGGTTCGCGACCCCAAGATCGTTCTTCTGGACGAACCGTTCGAGGGGCTCGCACCGATCATCGTGCATGATCTGGTCAGGGTTTGCCGTGATCTCGCGGCAACCGGCCTGACCATTATCGTCGTGGAGCAGAATATCGCGGCGGCGCTGAACCTGGCAAACCGAGCGTATATACTGAATAATGGACATGTGGTGCATGAGGGGGTAACGGAAGAGCTACGTCGCGACCCGAGCATCCTACGCCGCCACCTGGGCGTCTGACGGGGCTGTCGGTGGGACCGGGTCATCGGGATGTCCGGACACCCTTTCACTCGCCATCGAAACAGCGCTACGCTTCCGCGAAACAAAACGTCCTTGGGGGAACATCCATGTCGTGGGCCGCACGTCTCGCCTGCCGATTGCTACCGCTCGCCATCATGGCGGGTGGCGCCGTCCACGCCGCCGAACCGCTGACCATCGGCCTGAACCTTGGCCAGACCGGCTCCCTGGCCCCGAACGGCAAAGCCGCTCTGCTTGCCATGCAGATCTGGGTGGAAGACACCAACGCCAAGGGTGGCCTGCTTGGCCGGCCGGTCAAGCTAATCACCTATGACGACCAGTCGAATCCCGCGCTTGTGCCTGGCATCATCTCCAAGCTGCTGGACGTGGACCACGTCGATATCCTAATCGCCGGCAACGGCACCAACATGGTCGCCCCCGCCCTGCCCATCGCGATGCAGCGCCATCTGACCCTGGTCGGTCTGTTCGGCCTCGATGTGAACAGTGAGTTCCACTACCCGAATTATTTCTCCATCATTCCCGCGGGCGGTGAACATCCGAAAGAAGCTTTTTCGGCGGGATTTTTTGCCATGGCTGCCTCCGCCAATCCTAAACCCAAGACCATCGCACTAGTCGGCGCCGATGCCGAGTTCGCAAAGAACGCCATCGACGGCGCCCGTGCCCAGGCGAAACGCGCCGGCTACAAGATCGTCTATGACAATACCTACCCGCCGACGACGGCGGATTACTCGCCGATCATCCGAGCGATCCAGGCGACCAACCCCGACCTGGTTTTCGTCGGGTCCTATCCGCCCGACACCGTCGGCATGATTCGTGCGGCCAATGAAGTCGGGTTGAACGTGAAAATGTTCGGCGGCGGTATGGTCGGGCTGCAGGCCACCTCGATCAAAACCCAGCTTGGCCCACTGCTGAACGGCATCGTCAACTACGATTTCTGGCTACCGGTCCCCGCCTACAACACGCCCGAGGCCCAGTCCTTCCTGAAGAAATACCAATCCCGCGTCGGCACCAGCGGGGTCGATGCCCTAGGCTACTACCTGCCACCGTTCGCGTACGCCGACCTTCAGGTCGTCGGTCAGGCGGTGGAGGGTACGCACAGCACCGATCAGGCGAAACTGGCTGAGTACCTGCACGCCCACACGTTTCACACCTTGGTGGGCGACATCAAGTTTGGCCCCACCGGCGAATGGGCCGAACCGCGTGTGATGGAGGTCCAGTTCCACGGCATCAAGGGCCACGACGTCGAGCAGTTCCGTGACATGAGCATGCAAACGGTTCTGTTTCCACCCGCGCTGAAGACGGGTGACCTGCTGTATCCCTACACGGATGCCCGCCACTGATCCGGCTTACGCGCTGGATCCCATAGCCGCCCGCAGATCCGCCTCTATCCTGCCTTGCACACCAGCAAGGCAGCGTGGATCGCGGGCAGCGTCAGATCGAAGCGTTCTCGCCAACCCGGCGTCGGCGTCGTCATGATTCCGAATGCGATCTGATTGGATTTTTGATGTACAACGTATCGAGGGTCAGGTGATAACTGACTAGACCGCCTCGCCAGCGCTCCACCCACTTGCCCATGCCCACTGGAAATTATACCCACCGAGCCACCCGGTCACGTCCACTGCCTCGCCAATCACGAACAACCCGGGCACCTCGCGCGCCGCCATCGTCGCGGATGACAGGTCGCGCGTATCCACCCCACCGCAGGTTACTTCGGCTTTCGCATAGCCCTCGGTCCCCGACGGACTCACCGTCCACCGCAACAACTGGTCCGCCACCGCCAACAGCGTTCGATCCGGCAAATCCGCCATCCGCCGCCCAGCCACAGGTTCGGCCAGGGCCGCCGCCAACCTGGCCGGCAAAACCTCGGCCAGAACGCTGCCCAGCCCGGCCTTCGGCCTATCCCGCTTCCGCGCCAACAGAAACGCCGCCGCATCGACCCCCGGCAGCAGATCCAGCGCAATCGCCCCATGCCGCCAATAGGACGAAATCTGCAACACCGCTGGCCCCGATAACCCGCGATGCGTGAACAGCAGGGCCTCCCGGAACGCCAACCGCCCGAACGCCACCGAACATGGCAACGAAACCCCACTCAACGGCCGCATCAACGCCAACAGATCGCCATCGAACGTCAAAGGCACCAGCCCCGGCCGGGTCTCCGTCAACCGCAACCCAAACCGGACCGCCCAATCGTGCGAGAACCCGGTTGCCCCCATTTTCGGGATCGACAACCCCCCGGTCGCCAGCACCAGGCTACCTGCCGAGAACACCCCCCGGTCCGTCTCCACCCGGAACGCGTCCGCCCGGCTGACATCCATAACTCGATGCGCCACCCGCACATCAACCCGCACGGAGGCACATTCCGCCAACAGCATGGCGACAATCTCCCTCGCCGACCCGTCGCAGAACAATTGCCCCAGTGTCTTCTCGTGAAACGCGATCCCGTGCTTGCGGACCATCGCGATGAAATCCGCCGGCGAGAACCGGCTCAGCGCCGACCGGCAGAAATGCGGATTATCCGACAGGAACCGGTCGGGCGCCGTGCCGGTATTGGTGAAATTGCACCGGCCGCCGCCGCTGATCAGGATCTTGGCACCCACCGCCGGCGCATGATCCAGCAACAGCACCCGCCGTCCGCGCTGTCCGGCTCGTATCGCACACATCAGCCCCGCGGCGCCGGCGCCCAGGATAATCACGTCATGTTGGGTCATCGGCCATGGCTATAGCAGGCCGCCACCGCCGCACACATCTGAAGCCACGCGGAACGGCTTACCGCGACCGGAGCCGCTCATCATGACCCTCGAATGATCGCCCCCATCCTGGCACGGCGAAACGCAGCCGGGTTCTGGCTCGCTGTGGTGTTGACCGGCGCCGGCACCGGCCTTGCCGCGATCGCGCTGACCGCGCTGCTGGAATGGGTGCAACACGTCATGTGGGGTGGCCACGGCCTCGACCTGCTGCAGGCGGCCGCCCGAACGCCGCCATTGCATCACCTCGCCATTCTGATCGGCGCCGGCGTGCTGACCGGCGCCGGCCAGCTTCTGCTCACCCGTCTGCCGAGCGGCAACGGCATCGACATCACCGCCGCCATCTGGTTCCAGGCCGGCCATCTGCCGGCCCTGCGCACCCTGGGCAGCGCCATGCTGTCGGTGACCATCGTCGGCATGGGCGCCGCCTTGGGCCGCGAGGGCGCCCCGAAACAAGCCGGCGCGGTGATCGCCAACGCGATGTCCGACCGGGTCCGCCTGTCGGATGAAGAACGCCGCCTCGTTGTCGCCTGCGGTGCCGGTGCTGGCATGGCCGCCGCCTACGGCGTCCCCCTCGGGGGTGCACTGTTCGCGCTGGAGGTCCTGCGCGGCGCCCTCGCCCTGCGTTTCGTGCTGCCCGCGATGGTCACCACCTTGGTCGCGACCGGGGTGTCGTGGGCGTTCTTGCCCGACACGCCGACCTATGTGATCCCGGCGTTCCACGGCTCGCTCTCCAGCACCGCGTGGGCATTGCTGGCCGGCCCCGTGGTGGGCCTGGTTTCAGTGGCCTATGTCCGATCAGTCGCCTGGGCCGACGGCCACAAGCCGACGGGCTGGCGTCGGGTCGTTGCCCCGGTCGTGGTGTTCGGTGTGCTGGGCGCCGTATCGATCCCCTTTCCCCAACTCCTCGGCAACGGGCGCGATGTCGCGGCGATGGCCTTCACCGGACAGATCGGTCCCGAACTGTTGGTGTGCCTGGTACTGCTGCGCCCCGCCGCCACCGTGCTGTGCCTCGGCAGCGGCGCCCCCGGCGGCCTGTTCACCCCGTCGCTTGCCTTGGGCGCGCTGTTGGGTGGAGCGCTCGGCATACCCTGGGCATGGCTCTGGCCCGGCGTCCCGCCCGGCCTGTTCGCGCTGGTGGGTGCCGCGGGGATGCTGGCCACCACCACCCAGGGCCCCATCTCGACGGTGGTGCTGATGATGGAACTGACCGGCTACGCCAGGGCGGCCATCGTCCCGATGCTGGTCGTCGTGGCAACCGCGACGCTGATCGCTCGGACGATCGAGCCGCGCTCCATCTACGACGCGCGCCTCACAGACGAGCAGGTTCGTGAACGGCAGCGGGCTCGCGATCACGCGCCGGGCGAACCCGACGCCGGGGCTGATGCGGCTTGAAGCGGCGATATGACCATATTAGATGACCAGTCATGCCCCATTGACCAATCGGTGAACCATGCCCACCACCCAGACCATCAGCGCTTCCGAGTTCAAGGCCAAATGCCTGAACATCCTCGATCGTCTGGCAAGCCACGAGCTCGATCGGGTTGTCATTACGAAGCGAGGACAGGCTGTCGCCGTCCTTACCCCGCCCGATCATCAGGCCGACGCGGTGCGCAACATTCACGGCTTCATGCGGGGTTCGGTGATCATCGCCGACGACGTGGACCTGACCGAACCGGTCCTGGATGAACCTCTCGACGCCGAACTGGGCATATTGCACCGGTGATCCAGGATACCTCACCACCTGCCGTCTTGCTCGACACCTGCGTCGTCATCTGGCTGGCAAACGGCGAACCGCTGCCGCCGGCCGCGAAGTCCGCGATCGTGCATGCCGGGCTGACAGACGGCATGTTCGTTTCGACTACCTCAGCATGGGAGATTGGCCTCCTCAGCCGGCCGAGACCCGGTCGACCACCGGCGGTGCAGTGCCTGCCGGACCCGAAAACCTGGTTTGCCCGTTTCCTGACTGGGCCGGGCATCAAGGAGGCGCCAATCACCACCCCCATCGCGATCGATGCATCCCATCTGCCCGGCACCTTCCATTCCGATCCCATGGATCGCCTCATTGTCGCCACCGCCCGCCACCTCGGCATGCCGATCGTCACCAGCGACCGCAAGATCATCGCCTATGCCGAGTCCGGCTACGTCCGCGCCATCCCCTGCTGAGCCAAAACCTTGCCCCCGCCCCCTCCAGGGTCTAGAAGCCCGCACCTTTCCCCATTCTTTCGGACGGACACCAACCCATGAAACAGCAGGCGAACCTGATCCGCGCCGGCCAGGTGATCGAGCATGACGGCAACCGCTGGACCGTGCTGAAGCAGCAGATCATCACCCCCGGCAAGGGCGGTGCCTTTATCCAGGTCGAGATGCGCAACCTGAAAACCGGCAACAAGACCAACGAACGCTGGCGCACAGCCGACACCGTCGAGCGTCTGACCACCGAGGAAAAAGAGTACACCTACTCCTACTCCGACGGCACCAACCTGGTGCTGATGGACCCGGAAACCTATGAGGAAGCCCACGTCCCGGCCGACCTGATGGGCGACGCGGCACCGTTCCTGCAGGACCAGATGAAGCTGACCGTCGATCTGGTGGAGGGTGAGCCGGTGGCGATCCACCTGCCCGTCTCGGTGACGCTGGAAGTCGTCGAGGCCGATCCGGTGGTGAAGGGCCAGACCGCGTCGTCGTCCTATAAGCCGGCGATCCTGTCCAACGGGGTGAAGACCATGGTGCCGCCGTTCATCGAATCCGGTGAACGCATCGTCGTCCGCATCGAGGACGCCTCCTACATGGAGCGCGCGAAGGGCTGATGGCCTTCCGTCTCTCACCGCACCTGACCGTCATGGCCAACGCCGCCCAGAAGGCGGCGAAGCGGCTGCTGCGCGACTTCGCCGAGGTCGAGCAGTTGCAGGTCAGCGTCAAGGGGCCGTCCGACTTCGTCTCGCAAGCCGACCTCCGCGCCGAGGCGACCCTGAAGGAAGAACTGAACAAGGCCCGCCCCGGCTATGCCTTCCTGATGGAGGAATCCGGCGCCTCCGGGTCCGAGAACTGGACCTGGCGCTGGGTGGTCGATCCGCTGGATGGCACCACCAACTTCCTGCACGGCATGCCGCACTGGGCCATCAGCATCGCGCTGGAACGCCGGCTGCAAGACGGCACCTCGGAAATCCAGGCCGGCCTGATCTACGCGCCGGCGGTGGATGAGATGTTCTGGGCCGAAAAAGGCACCGGCGCCTTCATGAACGAACGCCGCCTGCGTGTCTCCGCTCGGCGGGAAATGTCCGAAGCAGTCTTTGCCACCGGTATCCCGTTCGCCGTCGTCTCCTCCATCCGGCAACGAGCCTTCAGCCGCACGCTGACGATGCTGATGCCGCAGGTGGCCGGTATCCGCCGCTTCGGTGCCGCCGCGCTGGACCTGGCCTGGGTCGCGCATGGCCGGTTCGACGCCTACTGGGAACTGGGGATCAAGCCGTGGGACATCGCCGCCGGCGAACTGCTGGTGCGGGAAGCCGGCGGCTACGCCACCGATGTCGGCGACGGCAATCCGCTGAGCACCGGTAACATCGTCGCCGGAAATCCCCATCTGCATCCGAAGCTGCGGACGGTGGTCGCCGAGGGGATGTCGCCGCCCGCCTAGGTCAAAGCGGAGGTCGATATGCCGCGGATCGTCGTGCAGCAGGCGGACATCACCACGCTCGCCGTCGATGCCATCGTCAACGCCGCCAACGAATCCCTGCTGGGCGGCGGCGGTGTCGACGGCGCCATCCACCGCGCCGCCGGACCGGAGCTGCTGCGGGAATGCCGGACACTCGGCGGCTGCCCGACCGGTGAGGCTCGGATCACCAAAGGCTACCGGCTGCCGGCTCGGTTTGTGATCCATGCCGTGGGGCCGCGCTATCGGGATGGCCGGCATGGCGAAGCTGCGCTGCTGGCCGGTTGCTATCGCAACAGCCTGGAACTGGCGGTGGCTCATGGGGTGAAGACGATCGCGTTTCCGGCCATCAGTTGCGGGATTTACGGCTATCCGATTCCGGCGGCAGCACGGATCGCGGTCGAGACCGTGGAGGCGTTTCTCGCCGTCAATGAAACGTTGTCGCAGGTTGTCTTCGCCTGTTTTGGTTCGGACGTGCTGGCCGCGTTTCGGGACGCTCAGGGTGATAGCCAATGACTGGAAAGTATCCGACCTAGCCTGGCGTGGGGTCAGTCAAATCGGGAAGCCGTCTGCAGAGCCAGAAAGCCAGGATAAGCGCCGCGGCGGACACGAGTACCGCGGCATTTCCCAAGCGGACAGTCGCGAACGCGCCACATCCGGCGCCAACCGCGAAGCTCAGGCAAATCGACGCAAAGATCAGCGCCTGCCGCGGAGCGTCCGGATTTTTCGGTGTGGTCAAGCCGGCGAAGAAAGTCTCCGCCGTTCGCCGCAAATTTCCCGTTGTCATCACGGAGTTGTAGGCCATTCCTTCGACTTTCGTGAATCCGGAGTTCTGCAGGGCCGCGACGAAGGCGATACCGAGAACAATCGGCAAGTCGGGAAAGTCTCGTGGCAGCATCGCGACAATCAGCAGCAGCACGATCTCGACACCGAGGCTGAACAGGGCCGACCGATGACGGCCTCGGCGAGCTTCATGAGTACGCAACAAATGTTCCGTGAATACGCCGGCCAAGAACGCAACGATGGGTGGGATGTGGCGCAGCCCCTGCGACCAATGCGCCGTGGCCAGCGAGACGCCAAGCAACACGACGTTTCCGCTCTGGGCGTTGGCGAAGACGCCGCCATGGCCAAGCCAGGTGAACGCATCGAGAAAGCCACCGGCCCCGCTAAGCAGCATGGCGACCCGCCATCTGGTTTCAGGTGCGACAACATCGCCGGCACCGGGCTGGTTCTTCGGTGAATTCAAGAATTTATGACCGTTCGGATCTTGGTCGCCAACGGGGCGTAGCTGAACGGCTTCGGCAGCAGTTCGGGGCCGGGTTCAAGGATGCCGCCATGCACGATGGCATTGCGCGCATAGCCGGTTGTGTAGACAACCTTCAATCCTGGCCACCGCGCCCGCGCCGCCTCCACCAACTGGCGGCCGGTCATTCCGCCCGGCAGACCGACATCGGTGAACAGGACGTCGATCTCTGCCTCCCGAGCCAGCGTGCGCAAGGCGGCGTGGCCATCTTCCGCCGCCACGACCCGGTAGCCCAGGTCACGCAGCGAGTTGATCGAATGCTCGCGCACCGCCGGCTCGTCCTCCACCACCAGGATGGTTTCACCATGCCCGAGGGGGATGAGATCGTCATCGGCGTCTGTCGCGGTCTCGGGGCGGGGGGCAATCAAGCGTGGAAGATACAGTTTGACGGCGGTCCCCTGCCCCATCTCGCTGTACAGGTTCACATGGCCGTCCGATTGCTTGATGAACCCATAGACCTGGCTCAGGCCCAGACCGGTGCCGTGGCCGATGTCCTTGGTGGTAAAGAACGGTTCGAAGACCCGTCCCAGGGTTTCGCGGCTCATTCCGGTGCCGGTGTCACTGACGGCGATCATCACGTATTGTCCGGCGGCGACATCGTCATGTTCGGCGACATACGCCTCGTCCAGATGGGTGTTGGCGGTTTCGATGGTCAACCGGCCGCCCTCGGGCATGGCATCGCGGGCCTGCACACGTTCTGCCTCGATACGGGAAAAATCCAACAAGGCATTCACCAGCCGCAGGAGACGCAATCCGTTTCGATGCGCCATCGCCAGGTGTTCGGCCGCCGGCACGTTGCGGCCGAGGGCCGCGATTTCGTCCTCCAGCGGACCCAGCATCAAGGTCAGCGGTGTACGGAATTCGTGGCTGACATTGGAGAAGAACGCGGTCTTGGCACGGTCGATTTCGGCCAATGCCTCCGCCCGCTGGCGTTCCGCCTCATAGGCACGGGCGACGCCGAGACCGGGTGCGATCTGCGCGGCGACCAGGTCGATGAAACCGGAATAGGACTCGTCGAACGGACGGTAGGGATTAAGGCCGGCAATAAACACGCCGGCCGGCTGATCCTGGCCTTGCTGGGCGATCGGCACGATCGCGGCGCCGCACGACGGCTGATCCCATGCGCCCACCGGCAGTCCTGCCAACCCCGTCACGTCATGGACGACGCGCTTCTCGGCCCCGGACAACACAGCGGCGACGGGGAACGGAAGGTCCTCGAGCCGGCTCACGGTCTCGGGGGCGGTCGCGCCATCGATAATGGCCGTGTCTGTCGTGCGCCACAGCCGCCCCGTCTGTCCGTCCGCCAGGTAAATCAGGCTGAACGGTAAATCCATGCTGTTGCGTCCCAGGGAACGCACTACGGCATCCAAGGCCTCCGGCTCCGACCTGACCACACCGAGTTCGCTGGCAAGGTCGCGCAGCGTGGCGACACGGCGTTCGCCAATAACACGCTGGGTTTCTTCCATCACCACGCACAGCATGCCGGCCACGGTCCCATCATCGTCGGGCAGCGGGCTGTAAGAGAAAGTGTGGTAGGTTTCCTCGGAGAACCCGTTGCGTTCAAGGAACAGCAGCAGGCCTTCGTCCCAGGTCGCACGCCCGGTGCGAATCACTAATTCGATGCGTGGTCCGATATCGGTCCAGATTTCCGACCACACCTGGTTGGCTGGCTTGCCGGGCGCCCAGGGGTGCTTGACGCCGAGGATCGGCGTGTAGGCGTCGTTACAAAAGAAGGTCAGGTCTTTACCCCAGGCCATCCACATCTGGTAGCGCGACGCGATCAGGATGCGCAGGGTGGTCGTCAGGCTGTGCGGCCAGGTTTCGCGCGGGCCAACGCCGGTACTCGCCCAATCCGTGGCATTGATTAAGGAGGCCATCTCGCCACCGACGACGACGAATGGAGATGATGCGGCAGGGGCGACCCGGAGCGACTTGCCTTCCGTGGGCCGATTGCTCGCAGACAAGTCCGCCTCTCCCATCACTCTGTTCGATATCATGACATACCGGGCATATCATGGAATGAACCAGCGGAGGTTTCGTCTGGATTTCACGCAAAGGTGACGCAGGTATCGGGGTCCGCATCATCGGACCAGACCGTGGCGCTTCGTCTACAGAGCAGCCGACAACAACTGGTTTGCGATCAGGGCGGCCTCGGTGATGTCATACGCCACGGCGGTGCAGCCTTCGGCCATGGTGGATGACCCATATCCCCATCCGGCGAAAATGCTCGGCATCCCGGCTCCGCGCGCGGCAACCACGTCGTTATGATGGTCGCCCAACATCAGGGCGGCGGAAGGCTGGCCACGGGCCTTGGTCAGGGTGGCGAGTAAATGGGCGGGATCGGGCTTCCGGGTGGGGAAACTGTCACCACCGCCAATGGCGCACAGCAACGGCAGCAGCCCCAACGCCCCCAGCAACATCCTGGCAGCCTGCTCGGGCTTGTTCGTACAGACAGCCAGGTGCCATCCGTCTGCCGCGAGCCTGGTCAGCACGGGCAGGACCTCGGGATACAGCGCACTCTCCACCGCGACATTGGCGGTGTAGTCGGCCGTCAGGTCGGCTACCGCAGCCGCATCCGGCTGGCGGTCATGGGCGGCAAAAGCGCGCGCGACCAGGACCGCGACCCCGTCGCCCACCATCGCCGCCACCTGCCGCCGGGTGAATTCGGGCAATCCCCGCGCCGCCATCAGCCGGTTCAAGGCGGACGTCAGATCGGGAACGGTATCGACCAGAGTTCCATCGAGATCGAGCAGCAAGGTCCGCGCCACTATGTTGCACTCCGAAACGCGAATTGAACCAATAGCATAATGTGGGCTTTGACATTGCTCCATGGTCACCGCTACGCCAACCCACCACAATGTTGGACCCGTTCCGGACTTACGGGCCTAACGAAGCAGGGATCACGCATGCAAGCCACCGCGATCGTACTGGCTGCCGGCCAGGGTACACGGATGAAATCAGCGCTGCCGAAAACGCTGCACCGGCTGGCGGGGCAATCCATGCTGCGGCATTTGCTGGCAAGCTGCGAGACGGCGTTCGACCGCATCATCGTGGTGTTGGGACCGGGCATGGAGGCGGTACGCAAAGAGGCCGAACCACATATCTGCGTCGTGCAGCAGGATCGTTTGGGGACGGCCCACGCGGCCTTGCAGGCGGCCGAGCATTTCGGGGACGGACAGGTCGCGGTGCTGTACGCGGATAATCCGCTGATCCGGCCCGCCACATTGCAACGGTTGCTGAAAAGCCACGCTCCGCTGCGATTGTCCCTGCTGGCGTTCCGTACCGCCGTCCCCGGCAACTATGGCCGGGTGATTGTCGGCGCCGATCGCCTGGTATCCCGCATTGTCGAAGCCACCGACGCGTCGGCGGCCGAACGCACGGTCAACCTGTGCAACGCCGGTGTGCTGTGCGGCAGCGCGGCCGAGATGTTGCGCTGGCTGCGCGATGTGCACAACGACAATGCCAAGAAGGAATACTACCTGACCGATGTCGTGGCGCTCGCGCGCGCCGACGGGCGGTCGGTCCTGGCGGTGGAGGCCCCGGCGGAGGAACTCGGCGGCGTCAATTCCCGCGCCGAACTCGCTCGGGCCGAGGCCGTCCTGCAAGGCTGGCTGCGGGATGCGGCGATGGACGCCGGGGTGACGATGATCGATCCATCCTCGGTGTTCCTGTCGGCGGACACGAAGCTATCGGCCGACGTGACGATCGAGCCGAACGTGTTCTTTGGTCCCGGCGTAAGGGTGGCTGAAAACGTGACAATCCGGGCGTTCAGCCATATCGAGGGTGCCACCATCGGCGCCGGATCCATCATCGGGCCGTTCGCGCGGCTGCGACCGGGGGCGACGCTCGATGAGGACGTGCATGTCGGCAACTTCGTGGAGATCAAGGCCGCGCACCTCGCATCCGGGGTCAAGGCCAGCCATCTCAGCTATATCGGTGACGCCTCGGTCGGGACGGACACCAATATTGGTGCCGGGACGATCACGTGTAACTACGATGGTTATAACAAACATCGCACCACGATCGGTGCGCATGTGTTCGTCGGGTCGGATACCGCGCTGGTCGCGCCGGTTTCGGTGGGGGACGGGGCGGTGATCGCGGCCGGCAGTGTGATCACGCAGGACGTGGACCCTGATGCCCTGGTGCTGGCGCGCGGGCGGCAGGTGCAGAAGCCAGGCCGGGCGATCGAGATGCGGGCGGCGGGCTCCGCGGCAAAAGCGGCTTTGAAGGGAACGAACTGAATGTGTGGCATCGTTGGGGTTATCGGCGCTCGTCCCGCGGCACCTGTCATCCTGGATGCGCTGCGACGGCTGGAATATCGCGGCTATGACAGCGCCGGCATTGCCACGCTGGTAAACGGCCATATCGACCGGCGTCGCGCCGAAGGCAAGCTGGGTAATCTGGCCGCCGCGCTGGACCGGCACGCTCTGACGGGGACGACCGGCATCGGCCACACCCGCTGGGCCACCCATGGTGCGCCGACCGAGAGCAACGCCCACCCGCATGGCACCGCCCGCGTGTCCCTGGTGCATAATGGGATTATCGAGAACCACGCCGAACTGCGCGCCGAATTGGAAGCCGAGGGGCAGGAATTCAGCACCGAAACCGACACCGAAACGGTCGCCCAACTTGTCGATCTGAACCTGAAACGCGGCATGGCACCGGTCGAGGCCGCCGGCGCGGCACTGCGGCGGCTGGAGGGTGCGTATGCGTTGGCGATGATCTTCGCCGGGCACCCGGAACTGATCGTGGGCGCTCAGCACGGCGCGCCGCTAGCGGTCGGATTTGGCGACGATGAGATGTTCGTCGGGTCGGATGCCCTGGCGCTGGCGCCGCTAACCCGCCGGATCGCATATTTGCGTGACGGCGACTGGACGGTGGTGGATCGCCAGGGCGCCCAATTCTTCGACATCGACGGCAAGCCGGTGAAGCGGGAAATTAAGGAAACCCGCATGACCGGCGCCGCCATCGGCAAAGGCAATTTCCGTCATTTCATGGAAAAGGAGTTGCACGAGCATCCGGCGGTGATCGGGGAGACGCTGCACCAGATGGTCAGCCCGGGCAGCCGGGCGGTGGCACTGCCGGATCTGGGAATTGATTTCGCTCGGGTGCCCCGGATCACCATGAGCGCCTGTGGCAGTGCTTTCTACGCCGGCCTGGTCGGGCGCTGGTGGTTCGAGGCGATCTCTCGCATTCCCACCGATGGCGACGTGGCCAGCGAATTCCGTTACCGTACCCCTCCGATGCCACGCGGCGGGCTGGGTTTGCTGGTGTCACAGTCGGGGGAAACCGCGGATACGCTGGCGGCGCTGCGCTATATGCGCGAACAGGGCCAACATGTTCTGTCCATCCTGAACGTGCCCGAAAGCACCATGGCGCGCGAGAGCAACGCGGTGCTGGAGACGGTGGCCGGCCCGGAGATCGGCGTCGCCAGCACCAAGGCATTCACCGCCCAGTTGTCGGTCATGGCCTGTCTGGCGATCGCGGCGGGGCGGGCAACGGGGGCGGTTAGTTCGGATCAGGAAGCGGCCCTGACCGCCGC
>NZ_LMUJ01000092.1:147111-153376 GCF_009765975.1 Acidisphaera sp. S103
CGGCCTTGCACGCGGTCGCGCACCGTGTCTCCAAGGCACGCGACGTACTGTTCCTGGGGCGCGGCAACTGCTACCCTATCGCGCTGGAAGGCGCGCTGAAACTAAAGGAAATCAGCTATATCCACGCCGAGGGCTACGCGGCAGGCGAAATGAAGCACGGACCGATCGCGCTGATCGATCCCGCGGTCCCAGTGATCGCCATCGCGCCGTCCGGCCCGCTGTTCGAGAAGACCGCGTCCAACTTGCAGGAAGCAGCGGCGCGCGGCGGCCAGGTGGTCGTGTTCAGCGACGCGGCGGGCGCGGCGAAACTGAAAGGCATCGCCGCGGAAACGGTGATCCTGCCCGCGGTCGATCCGTTCGTGGCCCCCATCCTGTACGCAATTCCGGTGCAGATGCTGGCCTACCAGGTCGCGGTGCTGAAGGGCACCGACGTCGACCAGCCGCGGAACCTGGCGAAGTCGGTCACCGTGGAATAAGGGGCGGCCCGATCCCGTTATGGGGAGCGAAGGGCCATCATCCATGCCTTGTCTCGTGCCCCGCACCGTTAGCCCCGGATGGCGGAGTTTCTACCCGCCATGACAACAAAGGCTGACGACAGTCAGCCAAGCGATTCGTTGATCCCGCCGTCAAGACGTGATTGGGCTTGGGCGGGTCAATCGCAGGAGACCGATTTGCCATACCAACGCGACGTTATATAAATGAGGTTCGGGCCCATTTTTAGACTATTCCGTATAAACACTTGCTCCGAATGCGAAATTATACTACTTTAGGGCCGAAATTCGGTCGCATTGGGACTATTTTGTGAGATCATCTCTTTTTCTGTCTTCTCTTATCACTCTAAGCGCCGCCGCCACCAGCGGAGCGCTGGCGCAGAATCTCGTCCAGAATGGCAATTTCAATCAGACCTCGTACGTCTTCAACAACCAGTTCGGCACCGCCTGGACCCAGACCACCATGCAGGGCGTGACCGGCTGGACCGGAAACGGCGGTTACGACCTGTATTTCTTCTCCGGCACCGCGACGACTGACAGCGCGAACACGCAATACGATTCTGGCTACAACACCGGCAGTGAGAAGCTGGACGGCACCGCGACCTTCACCGGCTCCAGCCCCAACGGCGACAATTTCGTCGCGCTGGACGGTGATCCGTCCGTGGGCGGCGGCGGCGGCCTCAGCCAGATGATCAACGGTCTGACGGTGGGCACCAAATACACACTGTCCTTCGTTTGGGCGGCCAGCCAACTGCAAAGCAAGACGGGCCAGACGACGGAGGATCTGCAGGTCAGCCTCGGCGGCCAGATTTTCGCCACCACACCGACGGTTACCAACCCGAGCAACAGCTTCACCGGCTGGTTCACCCAGGCATACACCTTTACTGCGACCTCCACACAGGAACTACTCAGCTTCCTGTCGCAGGGGTCTCCCTCCGGTGAGCCGCCGATCGCGCTGCTGACCGACGTCTCGGTGACGAAAGTGCCGGAACCGGGCACGCTGACTGTGCTGGGTGCTGGCCTCGCCGGGCTGATGGCGGTTCGCCGGCGGTGCAAAGGCCACCGGCGTTCGCCATAGCCCCCACTAGACCTGCAGTGTCCCCCGCATTGCCGGCACGCACGTCCCGGCGATGCTAGCGGAAACCGGCCCCTCCGCCGCCTTCAGCCCTGAAGCGATAATCAGGCTCGGCCGCCCCATTTCGACGCCCTGCTCAATCGCATATTGCAGATCCACCGAGTCGCCAGGCGCCAGTGATGTCAGCAACCCGGCCAGTGCCGCCGCCGCACTGCCGGTGGCTGGATCCTCCCACGTGCCGCCAAGCGGAGAGAACATCCGGGCACGCAGGCGCCGCTCACCCGTATCGGTCCAGGCATACAGATACAGGCTGCACCGATGCACCAATTCCGGAAACCGGCCCGCCGCCGCCCGAAATGCCCCGATATCCGGCGCGGCGCGCGACAATGCCTCTACCGAGGCAACCTCGGCAATCACGAACGCCGCCCCGACCGAGGCGATCAACGGCGTATGGGACTGCGTGGCGATCTCGCTTTCCGCCAACCCGGCGCACGCCGCGATGATTTCAGTTGGAATGCCGATATCGATGCTCAACGACCGCGGCGCGGCGACACGGGCGCCGGACACCGCGCCGGCGGCATCGCGCAGGATATGCACGCGGACCAGACCGGCCGCCTCCTCGAACGTGTAATGCTCTGGTGGCCGGGGATCCATCGTGGCCAGGACATAGGCGGTGCCGACATTGGGATGCCCGGCAAATGGCATCTCCGTCGTGCGCGTGAAGATGCGTACGCGGGCATGGTGGCGAGGATCATCCGGAGGCAGCACGAACGTAGTTTCCGACAGGTTGAACTCGGCCGCGATGGACTGCATCTGCGCGTCGGTCAGACCGGTGGCATCGGGGATGACGGCGAGCGGATTGCCGGCGAAGCGTTGGTCGGTGAACACATTGACGGTCACGTAATCATGGGCGGGCATGGCGGTCTCCGGCGGATGGGACGCCAGACATAGTGCCTGCCGGTCCGCCGCGCGAGGTGGCGATCGTCCGGATCGCTTGGATTTACAATCGTCAAGCCCCACCACTATGGGCCGCCGCCAATGACCGCCACCACCGTCCCGGCCAATTGCAATTGTTTCGCAAAATTGATGGGTTTCAGAGATAAGTTGGAATAGACATCTTACGTCGGCAGTCCCTATACAGAAAATCACTGTCGCGGCCTCGCTCGCACGTTCGCCTGGGTGCCCGGGAAGGATTTTCTGGACACTAATCCCGGTTCCATCACGACCCCCCGCGGGTTGGACGAGCAACGTCACGCATGGCGGGGCGACGGACGGGTATACCATTCGGTGGATCGCCTCATCGTCGTCGGCCGACGTCGCCTCAGACCTTCGCCGGTTGCGTCGGGCCGTTCGAAGTGGTGGTACATCTGGCCGCGGCCACACGGTATATCGATGGAATGTCCCCGGCCCGCCGCGCGGCATAAGGCGCCCGAGACACTCCGCGCAGTCTCCTTATTGGCCGCTGATTGGTTCCGAGCCGGAACCGTTCGCGGTTGCAGACGGTGGGCTTCCTGTTTTCGCATGGAAATACCCGCATTTATTGGTTACTATAAAGTTCTGTGTCCATGATCCCATTCAACGCCAGGATGTGAACTGCTGATCGGACGGTTTGTGTAATGTTTTATTATATTGGTATTCAAATGTTTTGGCAGCCCGGCAGTGACGGATCAGATGGGTGGACAGTTGAGTTCCGTGTGCCGGCAGTGCGACCTTCCGGGCAGACAGATCATGTCCTGGAGAAGGTCCGGTCATCTTGGCGTCTTGGCGTAAGCCACCACGCCCGGATTACTGCCCCCTCCTCCCTCAGCCCAAATACACCCTACCCACCCCAAGCCGACCCACGAATCACACTACAAAAATTACCCCGTTGGAACGCCGGATCCTTATCCGCCAGCACATCCGCCTTCACATTGCCGAACGTCGTCTCCGGCTTGTGCTTGATACCCTCATAGAACGCCTGGATGATCTCTTCCTTGAACCGACCATCGCGAGGATGCGCCCGCACCACTGCCTGCCGCACCGCGTCATCATAGTCCGCATAGGTCAACCCGAGCACATCCATTTCGACACCCGCGGTAACCAGGGCGACGACCGGGTGCATATGCCGCGGAATACCGGGGGTCGTGTGCAGTGCGATCGCCGTCCACACCGTATCGATATCCTGCTGGACGATACCGTGCTGACGAAGGAAATCCCGGGCGGCGTTGGCGCCGTCGACCTCGAAACGTTCACCTGTGCTGCGATACTGATTCGTCAGCCCCATGTCGTGAAACATTGCTCCGGCATACAGCAGTTCGGCATCGAAACGCAGCCCGCGCTGCTTGCCGGCAAGCGCACCCCAGTAATAAACCCGGCTAGAATGATGAAATAACAACGGAGACTCAGTATCCCGCACCAGTTCGGTGATATCCCGCACGAATCGACTATCGGGAACACTGATTCCATCCACACTGAACGACATCGCACTTTCTCCTGCCGGTTGATCTTGCGCTATCCTACCCAGCAAGCCATTCTGGCCTCAAACAACGTATTACGCCACATCCTGCCATTATCCGTCTGGAAAGGCCATGACGAGGACCAACCCGACCACACGCACGATCGCCATCCTCGCGCTGCCCGGAGTCCAGCTTCTGGACGTCGCCGGTCCGCTGGACGTCTTCGCCGAGGCCAACACCCAAACCAAACGAGAATCCTATCGCCTGCTGGTGTTCGCCGAGACGCCCGGCACGATCGTCAGCTCCTCCGGCACGCGCCTCATGCCGGATCGCACCATCGCCGACCCCATCACCGAACCCGTTCACACACTGCTGGTCGCCGGCTGCCCGCACGCCCCGGACGCAACCCTCAATGCCGCCGTAACCAACTGGCTGCGGCAGGTCGCTCCCCAAACCCGCCGCTACGGTTCGGTGTGCAGCGGCGCCTTCTTCCTCGCCCGAGCGGGCCTACTCGACGGCAAGCGCGTCACCACCCACTGGGCCGTGGCCGACCGGCTCGCCGAGGCGTTTCCCGCGGTCACAGTGGACGCCGACGCGATCCACGTCCGCGACGGGAAGGCCCGCACCGCTGCCGGCGTCACCGCCGGCCTCGACCTCGCGTTGGCGCTGGTCGAGGAAGACCTTGGCAGGGACCTCGCGATGCGGGTGGCGGGACAACTCGTGATGTTCTTCAAGCGCCCCGGCGGCCAGTTGCAGTTCAGCCGCAAGGGCGAATCCCAGCCGGCCGGGCGATCCATTCTTCAGGAAATCCAACGCTTCATCGCTGCCAGCCCATCATCCGATCACAGCATCTCCGCCCTCGCTGCCCGCGCCGGCCTCAGTCCCCGTCACTTCGCCCGCCTGTTCCGCCATGAAATCGGTGGCACCCCCGCCGCCTGGGTAGAATCCGCCAGGGTCTCTACCGCCCGCCGCCTGCTGGAGGACGGGCACGACGCCCCGAAGCAAGTCGCGGCGTTATGCGGATTTGCCAACGCCGACACACTGCGCCGCGCCTTCACACGTCACGTGGGCGTGACGCCGGCTGCGTACCGGAAACAGTATTCTCGCGTATGACCGTCACACCGGCACAGGCAGCCCCGGCAGATCAGACCACGCACCCGCCAAACCTGGCGCGCAGGCGATAATTCCATTGCCATCTGTCGCGCCGCCCTCGGCCAGGAAGTCGCTAACCTTGGCGCCGGCCTCCCGCAGGATCACCAGCGCGGCGGCTACGTCCCATAGATGGATGTGCAGTTCGGCGAACCCGTCCTGGCGGCCGGCCGCGACATCGACCAGACCCAGCGCGCCGGAACCGCCGTGGCGCAGACTGGCGCCGTCCGACAGGACACGCTGGCACAGCGCCAGATAGTCCACGTTCGAACGGCGCCGGGACCAGCCGAGTTCCATGATCGCCTGCCCGACATCGCGCGTCTCGGCCGCGTGGATCGCGTCGCCGTTCAGCCAGGCGCCGCCGCCGCGCCAAGCCCAGACCGTCTCCCGCAGCGCCGGGGCGGCGATGATGCCGATCAGCGGCGTGTCGCCCTCCATACAGGCCAGGGAGACGCAAAACCGAGCGCCGCCACGGGCATAGTTCGCGGTGCCATCGATCGGATCGACCACCCAGCGCAGCGTCCCGCCCCGCGAAATGCCGCCTTCCTCGCCCTGGAAACCGTCCGCCGGAAAGGCGACGGCGAGTTCCTCCGACAGGAACCGTTCGATCGCGCCGTCCGCCTCGGTCACCCAGTCTTGCGGGCCTTTCAGCACCGCGCGCGCCGAACCGGGTGGGGGGCGCATCTCCATGGCCAATTCGCCCGCCCGTTCGACAAGGTCCATGGCGGCATCAAGGCGTGTCTGGAGCAGCGTCACGGTTCGTCTTGCGGTGCGTCGGTGGCGGGCGTGGGGACGTCCTCGGGCCCGGGCGGGTCGGGGGAAGCTTCCGCCTCGGCAACGGCCGCGGGCGGCGGACGGCGTTGACCGTGCAGCCAATTGGCGACCCGTTCGGCGCGTCCTAAGGCGGCATCGATCGCGGCCATGGTCCCAGACAGGTCGTCCGAAGTGTCGCGTTCCCAGGCGCGTATAGCCCAAAGCCAGACGGCCAACAGGCCTCGCACCTGCAATTCGCCGCGCGGGCCTGTCGCGGTCACGCCAGCGGCTTGGAGCATCCAGCGCATGCTGCGCTTAGTGGCACAAGCCAGCAGCAACGCAGTCGGCGGATTGGCGGGGGG
>NZ_LMUJ01000092.1:153492-214330 GCF_009765975.1 Acidisphaera sp. S103
GCCGGCGCGATGGGCTTGCAACACGTCGAAACGGCGCATCAGCAAATCGAAAAGGCGGTCGCGGACCGACCCCTCAGACGGTGCGTCCTGCAGTGCCGCCTGGTCGGCAAGGCGGCCGAAGCGCAACAGGATCGCGGCACGAGATGGAAAACGAGCACGGGCCTCGGACAAAGAAAGGTCGGCGGCTCGGGCCGCGGCGGCAACGTTGACCTTGGGCCAGCCGTCCTCACCTGCCAGGCGAAAGGCCGCGGTGACCAGGGCGGTATCGAATTCGGTGTCGCTCATGGACTAAAGATAGGATGCGCGAACACCGGCTCAACCTGCCAGTTCGCGGGATCGCCTGGTCGCGGCGGCGATGGCCTGCGACATCGCGGTCGGCCAGGCATCCGGGTTCATCAGGACCGACAGCGCTTCCGCCGTGGTGCCGCCAGGGCTGGTGACGGCGACCCGCAGGGCGGCGGCATCTTCCTGGCTGGCGGCGAGCAGCGCGCCGGAACCGGAGACAGTCTGCCGGGCCAACAGGCGGGCGAGATCCGGCGGGATGCCCTGTTCGATAGCGGCCTGCTCCATCAGTTCGGCGAGCAGGAAGACGTAGGCCGGACCGCTGCCGGACACGGCGGTAACGGGGTCGAGCAGTGCCTCATCCTGCACCCATGCCACCTTCCCGATGGCTTGCAGCAGACGGTCGCACAACGCCTGCTGCTGCGTGCTGACGGAGGCACTGGGGCAGCCGACCGTCACCCCCTGGCGGACCGCCGCCGGCGTGTTGGGCATCGCTCTGACGATCGCGGCGGCGGAACCCACCAGGGCGGCGATGCCGGCGATGGTGCGGCCGGCCATGATCGACAGGAACACGGTGTTGGGGACGAACCGGGCATAGGCCGGCAACGTGGCGGCGGCGTTCTGCGGTTTGACCGCGAGCACGATAGCGGCGGGGGCGAAGCCCTCGGGGATAGCGGCGGGATCGGCGACCACCGTCAAGTCAGGCCCAGCGAACGCTGCCGCGGCAGGCGACGGATCGATGACAACGGATGGAGCAAGCCCCTGTTCGCGCCAGCCGGCCAGCATAGCGCTGCCCATACGACCGCATCCGACGAGGAGGATGGGCGGGATGGCGCCTGAGGTGGATGTCATGGTGTTGCCTCTCAGTGGCGGTTAGGGCACGAATTTTTCCTTTTGTGCCATAGCCAGCCCTGTGCTGGCCATCCACGCCTGTGTGTCACCATCGGCAAGTCGTGAATGGCCGAACCGAGCCCGGCCATGACACGAGGGGCAATCCTGTTCTCCGACATGACGAACACACCCATGCCCGACATACGGGATGCATCCGTCGGCCACGATGCAAGCGGCTATGCCTCCCCCACGCAGTCCAGCATGGCGGCGGCCAGAGCGTCGGTGGGGGTTTTGCCGCCCCAGAGGACGAACTGGAAGGCAGGGAAGAACCGCTCGCACTCGGTCAGGGCGATGTCTACCAGGTCTTCCAGGCTTTCCGCTGACGCGCCCTGGGCGCCGCGCAGCAGGACGGCGTGGCGGAAGACAGGGTTACCGTTGTCGCCCTCCAGGCCGAAATGGCCCAGCCACAGCTTCTCATTGGCCAGGGCGAGCAGTTCGTACAGGATGCCTCGCTGTTTTTCCGGCACTTTCAGGTCGAAGGCGCAGGTGAAGTGCATCACGCTGATTTCGTGCGACCAGTTGAAATACAGGCCGTAATCGCACCAATGCCCCGGGGCCTGGGCGGCCATTTCGGAGTCACTGCGGCGGTCGAACTCCCACTCATTCGCGGCGACGATTTGCTCCATCATGTCAAGGGGATTGGCGGCGTTGTCCAATGACGTGGTCAGCGATGCTGACATGCGGGGTCTCCCGTTAGAGGGGAAGGCCGAGCGTGGCCTTCACCCCCAGGACAGTGTCGAAGCCGGAACGCTTGCCCGGTGATTCGGAGTCGCCCGAAGTTGGCCACGGGTCGAGCCTATTCACGTGTTCGCAGCCGCCGCAAGTGGGATTCGGGCAACAAATCGTGTCTTTTTTTCCACAAACCGGTTACATTCGGGTTACGGGGCCGCCCGCGATTACACGTCGGTAGCGGGGATGGCGTCGGGATCGGGTGATTCCAGGGCGGCCAGGCGAACCTCGATCGCGGTCAGGCGGGTTTCCAGGGTGGCGAGTTTGGCTTCGGCGGCTTCCTGCCCTGCCCTTGCGTTGGCGGCGAGTTCCTGGATCGCCTCCAGTTCCTCTCGCTTCACCAGGTCGAGGCGCTGGATCAGGTCGTCGGTGCGGGCACGCACCATCGCCTCGGCTTCCTCGCGCAGGCCGGCGAGGGCGGAGATGGCGCCGCCGGCGACACCGGCGATGTCATCAAAAAATTTTGGCCGATCGCTCATGGCTTGGTGACTCCTGGTTCGAAGGCGGCTTTCGCGCCCTGCGTTCGGCACGTATATATCGCGCCCATGATCCTGATAACTGGCGGCGCCGGCTTCATCGGCTCCAACCTGCAAGCGACGCTGGCGCGGCGCGGGCAGGAAACCGTGGTCGTCGACACGCTGGGCAGCGACGGCAAGTGGCGCAACCTGGCGAAGCATCCGCCAACGCGCATCGTTCATCCGGACGACCTGGAATCGTTCCTGGACGGCCGTCCGGCAGTGGAGATGGTGTTCCATCTGGGGGCCGTCAGCGAGACGACGGCGGTGGACGGCGATCACACCTGGGCGACCAATGTCGAACTCAGCCGGCGGTTGTGGGAATGGTGCGCGGATCGCGGGGTGCGCTTTGTCTATGCGTCCTCGGCGGCGACGTACGGGGATGGGGCTCGGGGGTTCGATGACGATACCGCGCCGGCGGCGCTGGATGGGCTGCGGCCGCTGAACTTGTATGGCTGGACGAAGCACGCGTTCGACCTGCTGGTGACCCGGACCCTGCTGACCCGGCGGGAGCAGCCGCCGCAATGGGCCGGGCTGAAGTTCTTCAACGTCTATGGGCCGAACGAGTACCACAAGGGCAAGATGATCTCCGTCGTGAAGGTCAAGCACGATGAGGTCGCGGCCGGTGGGCCGGCGCGGTTGTTCAAGTCGGATCAGCCGGGGCTGCCTGATGGGGCGCAGGCGCGGGACTTCATCTGGGTGGGCGACGTCGTGGACGTGATGTTGTGGCTGATGGAGACTCCGTCGGTCAGCGGGTTGTTTAACCTGGGGACGGGGCGGGCCAGGACGTATTTGGACCTGGCGCATGCGGTGTCGGACGCGGCGGGGCAGCCTCGGCGGGTGGAGTTTATCGATATGCCGGCCAGTCTGCGCGGGCAGTACCAGTCGTTCACCCAGGCGCCGATGGACCGGTTGCGCAAGGCGGGGTACGCGGGGCAGTTCACGCCGCTGGAGGAAGGTATCCGGCGCTACGTGCAGAACCACCTGTCCGGGACCGATCCGTTCGTATGAACCACGTACTGCTGTTTCCCCAGTTCGACCCGGTCCTGGTGCAACTGGGGCCGTTGAGCATCCGATGGTATGCGCTGGCCTACATCACCGCGCTGGTTGTGGGCTGGCAGCTGGTGCGGCGGTTCGTGCGGCTGGCTCCGGTTGTGGCCACGCCGCTGCAGGTGGATGATTTTCTCACCTGGGCGACCCTGGGCGTCGTGTTCGGCGGGCGGCTGGGCTACGTGCTGTTTTACCAGCCGACGGTTTATTTCTCGCATCCGCAGTTGATCCTGGCGGTCTGGGAGGGCGGCATGAGCTTCCATGGCGGCATGTTGGGGGTGGCCGTGGCGATTGCCATATTCTGCTGGCGCAATGGGATTCCTCTGCTGGGTTTTGCCGACCGGATCGCGATCGTGGCGCCGATCGGGTTGGGGCTGGGGCGCTGCGCGAACTTTATTAATGGCGAGTTGTGGGGGCGCCCTGCCCCGCTGTGGTGGCCTGGGGCGATGGTGTTTCCCTATGCGACGCCGGCGGCGAACCCCTCGATCGAGACGTATGACGCGCTGCGAACGACGGTGTGTTCCGGACTGTTGCCGGCGCAGTGCGTGCCTCGATTCCCGAGCGAATTGTATGAGGCGCTGCTGGAGGGCCTCGTTCTGTTCGTCGTGGTGTTCTTGCTGTCCCGGAGGGAGGGGCTGCGCGCGAGGTTTGGGTTGCTGACGGGGATTTTCCTGGCTGGGTATGCTGTGGCGCGGATTATCGGCGAGTGTTTTCGGGAGCCGGATTCGTTCCTGGGGTTCCTGTCGTTCGGAACGACGATGGGGCAGATCCTGTCGGTGCCGATGCTGTTGGCGGGGCTTTGGCTGATCATCCGGGCGCGCCCGCGTGAGCGCGTTGCGGTGCCGTGACGGTGGGAGACGGGCAGCCGGAGCGGCTGGACCGGTTTATGGGCCGAGCGAACGCGATCTATTACTCGATGCATGATCCGTTTGCGGATTTTACCACGTCGCCCGAGATCAGCCAGGTGTTCGGGGAAATTATCGGGCTGTGGGCGGCGGTTAGTTGGCAGGTGCTGGGGCGGCCCGATCCGGTGTCTCTGGTGGAGGCCGGGCCGGGCCGGGGCACGCTGATGGCAGACGCGCTGCGGGCAGTGCGGCGGGTGATGTCGGATTTCTCCGCCGCGCTGCAAGTGCATCTGGTCGAGACGTCGCCTCGGTTGCGAGCGGCGCAGGCGGTTCGGGTGCCGGAGGCGACATGGCACGACAGCCTGGCGAGCGTGCCGACGGGGCCGATGATCCTGCTGGCCAATGAGTTCCTGGACGCGCTGCCGATCCGTCAGTTCGTGCGCCGGGGGGCGGGGTGGACGGAACGGTTTGTCGTGGACGGCGAATGGGTGGAGTTGGCGGTGGACGCGGCGGAAGTGCCGCCGAGACGCGCGGCCAGCGAAGGCGACGTGGTGGAGGTGAATGAGCCGGCTCGGGCGTTTGTCGGAGCGGTGGCGGAGCGGGTGGTTCGGGATGCGGGCGTGGCGCTGTTCCTGGATTATGGGCCGGAGCGCAGTGCGGTTGGGGATAGTTTGCAAGCGCTGGCGCGGAAGCGGCCGGTCGATCCGCTGGTGCAGGCGGGGTCGGCCGATCTGACGGCGCATGTGGATTTCGCCGATCTAGCGGCGGTGGCGCGGGGTGCGGGCGCCGATGTGCGGGGACCGGTGGCGCAGGGGCCGTTCCTGGCCGCATTGGGATTGTTCCAGCGGACGGAGCGGCTGGCGCAAGGGCGGACGGCGGCCGAGGCGGCGGCGCTGATGGAGGCGGCCCGCCGGTTGGCGGAACCGGCGGCGATGGGGCATTTGTTCAAGGTGATGGCGGTGTGTTCGCCGTCCTGTCCGCCGTTGCCGGGGTTGGCGTAGGTTTTTGTTATTAATGTGGAATGATACGTATAATCCCTGCCCTGTTCGTCAGTCATGGATCGCCGATGCTGGTGCTGACCGAGTCCCCGGCTCGGGATTTTCTGCGTGGGCTGGGGCGGGCGATCGGGCGGCCGAGTGCAATTCTGGTGGCGTCGGCGCATTGGGAGACCCGGGTGCCGACGCTGAATGCGGTAGCGCGAAATGCGACGATCCACGATTTCTATGGGTTCCCGCCGGCATTGTTCGCGATGCGGTATGAGCCGCCGGGGGCGTCCGAACTGGCTCGGCGGGCGGCGGGGCTGCTGGCGGCCGCGGGGTTCGAGACCGGGATCGATCCCGAACGAGGGTTGGATCACGGGACCTGGGTGCCGCTGTCGCTGATGTATCCGGACGCGGATATTCCGGTGCTGCAGGTGGGGATTCAACCGGCACTCGATCCGGCGCATCACTGGCGGGTTGGGCGGGCGCTGGCGCCGTTACGGGCGGACAATGTGCTGGTGATGGGGTCGGGGTCGTTCACGCACGATCTGTCCCGGTTGCGGCGCGGGGTGGTGGACGGGGCTCAGCCGGACGATGTTGTTGCATTTTCCGATTGGTTCGATACGGCGATCGGTGATGGACGCGCGGCGGATTTACTGGATTACCGGGAACGGGCGCCACACGCGGTGCGGCAGCACCCGACGGATGAGCATCTGCTGCCGCTGTATGTTGCGCTGGGGGCGGGTGGTGAGACGGTGGCGGCGGAGCGGCTGCATTGTTCGGCGATGTATTCGAGTTTGCGGATGGATGCGTATGCGTTCCGGTAGCGGGTTGATCTGGGTGATTGCAGTTGTAACCGTTCGATCGGCGGTGCCAGGCGGATGTGGCGTTCATGCCCCAACCGAGACGGCGTGCGGGATTTTCGGTTTCCGGTGTGAAGAACATTGTTTTCATCGCACGGGCCCTCTCTGACACCGACCCGCACCCGCATCGACACTCTCAACGAACCGCGCGGCGGAAAACGATATAGGCCAGCCGGCCCTTGATTCCGGCATCGTGCGGGGCGAGTTCGTTCGCTCGGCGCAGCGCTGTCTCGGCGCCCGCCAGATCGCCGGTGTGCAGACACAGCGCGGCCTGCTGGCCGTGCCCCGCCACATCGAGCGGCCTGGCGGCCATCGCCTTTTTCGCCCAACGGAAGGCTGCGGGCATTTTGCCACGCCGAGCGGTCAGTTCGCTCATGCGCCGCATCAGGGCGGCATCGGCGGGCGCGAGATCCAACGCTTGCTTCAGGGCGGCCTCGGCGGCCGGGAGGTCATCGTGACGAAGATACATATTGGATAAATGGGCGTGGGCACCCGCGTCGAACGGCCGGGCCACCACCGCCCGTCCGGCCCAGTCGAATGTCGCTTCGACATCGCCACGGCGAAGCGCGAGATCGCTCATGCGCCGCATCAGGTCGGTGTCGGTCGGGGCGCGTTCGAGCGCCTGGCCAAGGGCCGCACCGGCCGCTGCCAGATCGCCGCGTTGTATATGGATCGAGGCTAAATGGCCGTGGCCGGCCGGATCGAGCGGCTTGGCGGCGATGGCCCGTTCGGCCCAATCCAACGCCGCCGCCCAATCCTTGCGCCGTGACGCCAAATCACTCTTGCGCCGCATCAACCCCGCGTCGGTGGGTGCCAGTTCGATCGCCTGGGCCAACGCCGCTTCGGCCGCCGGCAGATTATCCTGCTGGATGTGGATCAAGGCGAGATGGTCATAACCGGCGGCATCGAACGGCTGGATCGCGATCACGCGCTGGGCGTGCTCCAAGGCCCCGGCCGGGTCGCCAAGCCGGGCCGCGAGGTCGCTCAACCGCCGCAGCAGGCCGATATCGTCGGGGGCGAGTTCCCGTGCCTTGGTTAGCGCGGCCAGACTGGCCGGCAGGTCGGACTGGGTGAGGTGCAGCCGAGCGCGGTGCATATGGCCACCTGGATGGTCAGGCCGTGCCGTGATCGCCTGATCGGCCCACGCGAGGGCGGACGGCATGTCGTTACGCCGAAGAGCGATTTCGCTCATGAGGTAGAGCATACCTTGGTCGTTAGGTGCGAGGTCGAGCGCCACGCGCTGCGCCGCCTCGGCCGCCGGGACATTGGCCTGCGAAAGATGCAACCGAGCCAAATGACTGTGGCTGATTGGATCGTCCGGTGCGACCGCCACGACCCGATTGGCCCATTCGACTGCCGCCGCCAGGTCGCCGCGACGGGCGGCGATGTCGCTCATGCGGCGGAGCAGCATCCGGTCCGCCGGCATGATCTCCAACGCCTGGCGCAGCGCTTCCGCCGCCGCCGCCAGGTCGTGCCGGTCCACGTGCAGGCTGATCAGTTGGTTTCTGTAGTACGATTCGGCGGGTTTAGCCTCGATTGCCTTCGCTATCCATTCACCCGCCGCCTGATGATCGCCACGTCGCACGGCGATATCGCCGCATACACTCAGCAGGCCAGCATCGGTGGGATTGAAGTCGAGCGCGAAGCGGACGACGCGCTCCGCCCCTTCCAGGTCGCGCTGCGTCAGCTTCTCACGCGCCAATCGAACTGCGTCTTGCGGTTTGGTCGGGTCGGCGAGGACTTCGAGATCGTCTGACATGACCGGTATCCTACTGGAGCTTGATCGCGCTGAACGGTCAGCGTTTCGTTGGACCGCTTATTGGCATCAGCCAAGCTGGCGGAACGCGAGAGAACGTTCAATGGAAATGAATTATCCCATCAAGCACGGCGTTAAGCGACGAACAAAATTAATCGGTCGCCGTGGCGGACGCACCTGTACTCCCCACCCTGAGATGATCGGGCGGCCCTCGGCCCGATACCCGCGAACGACGACCTCAAGCTGTCGTTGCGAGGAACGCGGCGACGCGGCAATGTCGCTGATCGATGGCATCCGGACGGGAGGATTGCCACGTTACCTCTTCCTCGCAACGACAATCCGGGCCAATGACCCAGCGACAAATCGCCCCCTTTGACACCCACTGCCCTGTCGCCAACAGCGTCCTGCCGTCGTGATTGACATCTGGGACAGCCTGACACGCGGCCGGTCCGGGGTAATGTTGGCGATTGGCCTGGTACTTGCCATTGGCGTCACCATCCACATCCTGCTGCGCAAACGGGAGGTGGCCTCGGCGGTCGGCTGGATCGGGCTTGTCTGGTTCGCGCCGAACCTCGGGGCGATCGCGTATTCGATGTTCGGCGTCAATCGGGTGCGCCGCCGCGCCCGCCGCCTCCGCCCGCGGGACAGCGATTCCGACGATCAGCCGGGGCCGCTGCCGTCGGCGGGCGACGGCGGCCTTAATGCGCTGGGACGTGGGATCGGCCATATCACCGGTCGTCCCCTGTTGGCGGGAACCGTCGTGCAGGCTTACGAGAATGGCGACAACGCCTATCCCCCCATGCTGGCGGCCATCGCCGCGGCGAAGTCCAGCGTCGGTCTGTCATCGTACATATTCCAGGACGACCGCTGGGGCGGCCGCTTTATCGAGGCCCTGACCGAGGCCAAAGCCCGCGGCGTCCAGGTGCGCGTGCTGATCGACGGGATCGGCGGCGGCTGGCTGCGGTCGCCGGCCTATCATCAATTGTGCCGGCACGGCGTGACCGCCGCGCGCTTCATGCACTCATCGCTGCCCTGGCGGATGCCGTTCGTCAACCTGCGTACCCACAAGAAGATCCTGCTGGTGGATGGAACCATCGGCTTCACCGGCGGCATGAACATCGCCGACGACAACGTCATGGCCACCCAGCCGAAGATGCCGGTGCAGGACCTGCATTTCCGGATCGAAGGGCCGGTTGTCTCCCAACTTGCCGAGGCGTTCGCGGAAGACTGGGCCTTCGCCGCCGATGAGGACCTGACGGGCAATGCCTGGTCGCCGGAAATTGTTCCGAACGATGGCGCGTTGGCGCGCGTCATCGATTCCGGCCCCGACGAGGACCTGGAGAAGGTCGAATTCGCGGTGCTTCAGGCGTTGGCCTGCGCGCGCGGCGACATCGAGGTGATGACGCCGTATTTCCTGCCCGATGAGCGCCTGGTCACCGCGCTGGCACTGGCCGCGATGCGCGGCGTGGCCGTCGACCTTGTCATACCGGCGGAGAGCAACCACCGGCTGGTGGATTGGGCGGCTCGGGCGAATATCGGGCCCTTGTTGGACGCCGGCGTCCGCATCTGGCTGAGCCCGGCACCGTTCCATCACGGCAAGATCATGGTCGTGGACAGGGAATGGTGTCTGATCGGCAGCAGCAATTGGGATATCCGTTCTTTCAGGCTGAATTTCGAGCTTTGCATGGAGGTTTACGACCACAACCTGGCGACGACGCTGACGGCCATCATGCGGCGCGCCCGCGGTCCCGCACTGACGCAGGCAGCTCTGGATGCCCGCCCGCTGCCCATTCGCATCCGCGACGCCGGCGCACGTCTGATGCTGCCCTATCTGTGACCGCACCCCGATCCCTAAAATCTCCGCCCACGGCTATTCAAGCCTCGCAATCCGGCCAGGAGGCCCCTATACGTGCGTTCCAGATCGCCATTTGGCGATGGTCGCTCCGAACATCCCTGTCGGCAAAAGGACAGCCATGCGAACCTCGTGGTTGTGCTAAGCCCTACGCCACGCCCATTTATCGAACGCAATGATCAAACTCATCAGTTGGAACCTGCTCCGTCTGACCGGGGCCTCGCTTGACGACATCGTGCGGCTGATCCGGCGGGAGCAGCCCGATCTGCTCCTGATGCAGGAGGCGACGCGGGAAATGGACGGGCTGACCATGCAGGTCGGCGGTCAGTACCAGCGGAATCTTCTGCCGGGCCGCGTCCATGGCCTGGCGGTGTGGAGTCCAATCCCGCTGCAGAGCCTGCCGGTTGTGCTGCCGCTTCAGGCTGGGGCGATGTTCAATCGCATTTGCCAAATCGTCGAAGTCGGCCCGGTCACGATCGCCAACGTCCATCTCTCGCATGGGCAAATCCTGAACCGCCGGCAACTTCGCCGGATCGCCGCTTGCCTGCCGTATCGTGCGGCCGTGGTGGGCGACTACAATCTGATCGGCCCTACATTTCTGCCCGGCTTCCGCGATGTCGGGCCCCGCGAACCAACGCATGTCGCGGGCAATGTGATCCCGTTGCGGATCGACCGGTGCCTGATACGAGGCATCGGGTGCCTGGAAGCCGGTACTTTGTTGCGGGAGGCGTCGGACCATCGGCCGATCGTGGTGAGACTCAGCACCGGGGCGCATGCTGTCCCGGCGGAGGCACCGCCGGCGGTCGCACTGGGTATTGTCGCATAAGCAGTCGGAATTACTGGTGTACCGTTGCCGAAATCACGCATTCGTGCAACCCTCTATGCCGCCCGTTCCGGCGTCGCCATGGCCGAATTTGATCCTGGTCGCTGGTGATCGCCGGGATAAGTTCGGCCGATCACCAAGCGGTAGGGTTGACGTATCAGCCTCGTCATGGACCGGCGAGTGCGGCCGTCTGATCCAGCATCTTACCGTTTCGGGTGACCAGAGTGGCGCGAGAGCCACGACGACTCCATAGAGTCGTCCTCAATCGCGATTGGTATCCAGCACGTCCTACTTCGATGTCTGCTTATGGGCCGCGCCGTGATTGCCATAGTGGCGGAACATCGCATCGGCGGCTTTCTTCTGATCGTCCGACATCGTGTTGTACAAAGCCTGGAATGAGGTCGCCAGGTTCTCGACGCCCTGCGCCCGGGCCTGCTCGATCTGTGCGAAGTTCGTCATGTTGTCGGGCGCCGTCATGGTCGCGAGCGACTCAGACCGCTTTTTGTAGGCTTCATCGGTCGACGTCACGTTGGTCCGCATCACCTGTGCGAACGCATTCCACGCCGTTTCCTGTTCCGAGGTGATCTTCAACTGTTGATGCATTCGTGTGATCCGCTGATCCACCCGCGCTTCAACCGTCGCGGTACCGGCGGCTTTCGGCGCCGGGGGCGTAACCGCCCCAGCCGGTTGCGCGAGCACCGGCCCAGCCACCAACAGCGCGACAACAAGCATGGCAAATGTCTTCACGGGGGTTCCCTTCATTGTCCGTTCACGGGAAATGGAGCGGCATGGCCTTCGTTCCAGGTAGCGCCGGATTTGTTGAGGGGAAATCGACTTATTTGTTACGAACTGTATCGACAAATCGTCGCCGTGACCACTCTGGTCAAGATATGACAAACCGGGTACAGAATCATTCCCGCCCAGGCTTGTTCGTTATGGCCGAAAATCGTGACGAGGAGACACCATCCGGATGAACGGCGCCGAAAGCCTTGTGCATTCGCTGTTGAAAAGCGGTGTGACGACCTGCTTCTCCAACCCCGGGACGTCGGAAATGCATTTCGTCGCGGCACTCGACCGCGTTCCCGGCATGCATTGTGTGCTCGGGCTGTTCGAGGGTGTGGTGACCGGCGCCGCCGATGGTTACGCACGTATGGCCGGCAAGCCGGCCGCGACACTGCTGCACTGCGGTCCAGGCCTCGCCAACGGTCTGGCCAATCTGCACAACGCACGGCGCGCCGCCACCCCGATCGTTAATATCGTCGGCGACCAGGCGACATATCACCGGCCGTTGGATTCACCGCTGACCGCGGATACCGAAGGCTGGGCACGCGGTGTGTCCGGCTGGGTGCGCACCTCGATGGACGTTCGCACGGTCGGGGCCGATGCCGCCGCCGCCGTGCAGGCGTCGATGATGGCGCCCGGCCAGATCGCCACGCTGATCCTGCCATCGGACACGTCCTGGAACGACGGCGGCATCGTCGCCGAGGCCTTGCCGGTGCTGCCCACGTCGCCGGCTTCTCCCAATCAGATCGAGGAAGCGGCGACCATTCTGCACCGCGGCGGCGCCGGCGTGGTCCTGCTGCTGGGCGGCGTCGCGCTGCACGAGGAAGGGCTGGCGCTGGCTCACCGTATCCAGGCCGCCACCGGTTGCCGCGTCGTCGCGCAAGGCTCCAACGCCCGCATGGCGCGCGGCCAAGGCCGCTTGTCGGTGGAGCGCGTTCCCTATGTGGTCGACGCCGCCGTCAAGGCGATGGCGGGAACGCAGCACCTGATCCTCGCCGGGTCCCGCAAGCCGGTCACGTTCTTCGCCTATCCGAACAAGCCACAGACCTCGATCCCGCAGGACGCGGGCATCCATATCCTGTCGCGTCCGGAACAAGATGTGGTCGAATCGCTGGCACGTCTGGCCGATGCACTGGGATGCAAGAAGGTGGCACCACCGGACAACGGCAGCCGCCCTGAAACCGGCCGCGGCGCGCTGACGCCGGAAGCCGTCGCGGCCACCGTCGGCGCGCTGATGCCGGAGCATGCGGTCATCGCCGACGAGTCGGTTAGTTTCGGCCGTGGTTTCTTCGCCAACACCAAGGCCGCCCCGCCGCATGACTGGCTGAACGTGACCGGCGGGGCGATCGGCGGTGGCATGCCGATGGCTACCGGAGCAGCGATCGGCGCGCCCGGCCGGCGGGTTATCAACCTGCAAGCCGACGGGTCAGCGATGTACACCGTGCAGGCGCTGTGGACCCAGGCGCGGGAGAAACTCGACATCACCACCGTTCTTCTCTCGAACCGGAAATATCAAATCCTCCTCGGAGAACTCGCGAACGTGGGCGCGAACCCAGGTCGTACCGCACTCGACATGATGGACATTGGCAATCCCGACATCAACTGGCCGAATCTGGCCGGTTCGTTGGGGGTGGAGGCCGCCCGCACGGACACTGCGGAAGGCTTCGCCGATCTTCTTACCCATTCCCTGAAGCGGTCCGGGCCGTTCCTGATCGAGCTGCTGATTTGAACGTCCCACAGCCGTTACAGAGAAGAATTGGCTACGGTCACTCCTAGCTTGACCGTAGCCACAAACGTGCGTACATCCAAGCCAGCTAGCTTACAAGTTGTTGGCCAACACGTTCAACCGATCTTGGAACCAACCAAGTTCGACCTGATGGGAGGAATACAAACATGGCAAAGGCAAGCCGCGGCGCGAACGGGCAATCCAAATCACGCCAAGCGCCCACCGTGAACGCCCGGTCTCGTACCAAGCCGGCCAAGGCATCGGCGCCAGCCCACGCGGCGGCCGAACCGGCCCGAGCGGGTTGGGCGACCGATCTGGTGTTCGACGTGCGGGAACCAAAGCTGGCCGTCAGCTTGCGACTGGATGCGGACGTGCTCCGCTTCTTTCGCGGCTTCGGCGGCGGTTACCAGACCCGGATCAATGAAGTGCTGAAAGCGTTCATGCAAGCGAGAGGCGGTGTTGAAGCCGTCAGTCACGCCGGCGCCAGGGCATCCCGTGCCTCGGTCAGTAACGGCAAGCGCGCGGCACGCTGAAACGCCAAAAAGACACCGGGAAGCCCCGGTGTCCCGATCGGTCGAGAACCCTCGTATCAGTCACCCGGTTGGATATCCGGCAACGGCCGCATTTGTTCGGCGATCCCGGTCCGCGGGGCGAATTCCTGTCCCTTTTGCCATTTGGTTCGGCCAGTCTTGAACCAAGCGAGCGTCTCGGCATCGATATCGGTCGTCCGGCGCGGCGACGGCCAGTCACGCATGTCCTGCACGCTGTCCGAACCGAACCGCGGCCTCGCCGGGTCGCCGCCGACATAAGTTTCCAGCAGGTTCTCATCATCGAGGGCGTCGGCGTCCTCATCCGGTTCATCTGAAATCATCGTCGATCGATACGGTTTGCTATGACTGAAAGGCTGAAATAGTCCTGAAAAAACACCTTGGAACCTGCCTGCCCATAAACCCGGTGAGGACGCCGGAGCACACCCTATCCGACATTGGTTAAAAAAAGACTAACGACCGCCGGCTTGGTGAATAACGTCGCGTGCGGCGGCGGTCGTCCTTTATGAGCAGGTGGCGGCAGGGGCCAAACCTCAATCAGCCGCGTCAGCCACTTCCTCGGTCGGCTTTTTACCGGCGCGGATGCGCTTCAATGCCGTCTCGACATGCTTGCCGAACACGTATTCCGCCGGCCGCTGTCTTGCCAGCGACACGTCCGGCGCCATCGGCCCCTCGGTGCGGATGCCGCGCATGACTTGCGCCGCGGCGCGCCAGGGCTTGCGGACGGTTTCAGCGACCGCGCTTGCCTCGTAGCCGGAATGCACCATGCAGTCGGCGCATTTTTCGTAATTGCCGGTGCCGTACTTGTCCCAGTCGGTGGTTTCCATCAGTTCCTTAAACGTCTTGGCATAGCCCTCGCCCAGCAGGTAGCAGGGGCGCTGCCAACCGAAATAGGTGCGGCACGGGTTGCCCCACGGCGTGCAGTGGAACGTCTGGTTGCCGGCGAGGAAATCCAGGAACATCGATGATTGGTTGAACGACCACTTTTTCTTCCACGTCCCCTTCCCTTGCCGGCGGAAAATGCCGCGGAACAATTCCTTGGTTTTCGACCGGTTCAGGAAGTGCTGCTGGTCCGGCGCCCGTTCGTAAGCGTAGCCGGGGGAGACGGAGATACCATCGACGCCCATCGCCATCACGTCGTCGAAGAACGTCGCGACCTTTTCGGGTTCGGCGTTGTTGAACAGCGTCGCGTTGATGATGGTGCGGAAGCCGCGCCGTTTCGACTCCCCGATCGCAGCCACCGCGCGATCGAACACGCCCTCCTGGCAGACCGAGATGTCGTGTTCCCGCTTGCCGCCATCCAGATGCACCGACCAGGAGAACCACTTGGACGGCTTGAACAGGTCCATCTTCTTTTCGAGCAGCAGCGCATTCGTACAGACGATCACGAACTTCTTGCGCGCGATCGCACCTTGCACGATCTGGTCGATTTCCTTGTGCAGCAGCGGTTCGCCGCCGGCGATCACCACCACGGGGGCGCCGCATTCGTCGACCGCCTCCATGCACTCGGCCACCGACAGGCGCTGATTCAGGATCTCGGCCGGGTAGTCGATCTTGCCGCAGCCGGCGCAGGCCAGGTTGCAGCGGAACAGCGGCTCCAGCATCAGCACCAGCGGGTAGCGCTTGCGGCCCAGCACATGCTGCTTAACGACGTAGGCGCCGACACGGATCGCCTGGTTCAACGGAACGGTCATAGTCTGTCTTTTCCTTATGCGTCGACGAGTTGCGCGGGGAAGCGGAACCGGACGTCCTCGGCCACCCCATCTTGGGTGGAGATTTCGATGTCACCGAACTGGCGGAGTCCAGCCAGCACGCCTTGCACCAGGGTCTCCGGCGCGGAGGCACCCGCGGTCACCCCGACCGAGGTAATGCCTGTAAACCATTCGGCCCGCAGCGCATCCGCATCGTCTATAAGGTATGAGGGCTTGCCGAGTTCCTGGCCGATCTCACGCAAACGGTTGGAATTGGAAGAATTGCGTGATCCTACCACCAAGATCATGTCGACTGCGCTGGCCAGGTCGCGCACGGCCTGCTGGCGATTCTGCGTGGCATAGCAGATGTCGCGCACGTCGGGGCCGACGATGGTGGGGAAGCGCTTGATCAGCGCCTGGATGATGCCGCGTGTGTCGTCCACCGACAGCGTCGTCTGGGTGATATAGGCCAGCTTGTCGGGGTCCTTGACCGTCAGCAGGTCCACGTCCTCGACCGTCTGCACCAGGTGCACCTTGGCCGGCACCTGGCCGATAGTGCCCTCGACCTCGGCGTGCCCGGCGTGGCCGACCAACACGATTTCGCGGTCCTGGCGGGCGTAGCGGCGGCCTTCATTGTGGACCTTGGCGACCAGGGGACAAGTGGCGTCGATCACCGGCAGACCGCGTTCGGCGGCTGCTTCCTCGACCCGCTTGGCGACGCCGTGGGCGGAGAACACCGTCATCGAGCCGGCCGGGATCTCATCCAGTTCGTCGACGAACACCGCGCCGCGGGTGCGCAGGTCCTCGACAACGTGTCGGTTGTGCACGATTTCGTGACGGACATAAATCGGCGGGCCGTATTTCTTCAGCGCGCGTTCGACGATCTCGATGGCCCGCTCCACACCGGCGCAGAAGCCGCGGGGCTGGGCGAGGACGACGCGAATCATGCAGACAGTCTCCGAAGTGATACCGGACCTTGGAGGTCGGGATATGGCAGGTCGGGCGTTTTGCCGCAACGCCGCATAAAGACCGGAAATGTGGCAAAACGCGGCATCGGGTCATCCATTCATCGTCACATAGGGTTGCATGTCCGGGTCCGCCATGGCTTGTGCGGAATGGTTTTGCCGACATGCTTGAGGCGGCGGCCTTCGCAGGTGGTGTGGCGTGGCAAATTGGCAACTATTTCCGTGATCGCACGTGCGTGAGCATGTGCAACATCGCCTGACGTGTTACTTATAGAAAGATTGGCTCCCGTTTCGTGGAGTCGCTTTGGTCACGAGGCTGCGTGTGGCGTCCGACGGTTCTATCTCCCCAATCGATCTTCCGAAAGAAATGGCTCGTGTCGCGAGTACCGTGGAACAGGCGCTGGATATCCTGCTGCCGCCGGTGGAAGGCGCGGAAGGCCGGCTGGCCGAGTCGATGCGCTATGCCACACTGGGCGGCGGCAAGCGCCTGCGGGCGTTCCTGGTGATGGAAAGCGCCGCACTGTTCAGCGTGAACGAGACCTGCGCCGCCCGCGTGGCTGCCTCGGTGGAGATGATGCACGCCTATTCGCTGGTGCATGACGATCTGCCGGCGATGGACGACGATGACCTGCGGCGTGGCAAACCGAGCACACACAAAGCGTTTGATGAGGCGACGGCGATCCTTGCCGGCGACGCATTGCAGTGCCGCGCGTTCGAGATACTGGGCGAGCACGACACGCATTCCGACCCCCAGGCGCGCTGCGAACTGGTCATGGCGCTGGGGGCCGCGGCGGGGGCTCGCGGCATGGCGGGCGGACAGATGATCGACATGGTGGCGGAAGGACAGGTGTTGGACGGGCCGGCGGTAACGCGGTTGCAAGCGCTCAAAACCGGTCGGCTTATCCAATACAGCGCCGAGGCGGGCGCTATTCTCGGTCGGGCCACGTCACAACAGCGCCATCTTCTTGCGGCGTATGGGCGTGATCTTGGCGCGGCGTTCCAGATCGCCGACGACGTACTGGACGTGGAAGGAGACGCGGCGGAGATCGGAAAGACAGCCGGCAAGGACGAAGCTGCCGGCAAGGCGACCATGGTAGCGGTTTTGGGATTGGAACTGGCCCGTTCCCATGCCGATATGCTGTCGCGGCAGGCGGCGGCCCATTTGGATGGTTTCGGGCACCGCGCAGCGAATCTGCGGGCATTGGCCGCTTTCGTGGTGGCTCGACGTAGCTAAAGCGAGGACAGGAGATTTGATGAGCCCAATCAACACGCCGTTACTCGACCGCGTTCAATACCCGGCCGATCTGCGCAACTTCTCCGGGGAGCAGTTGCGACAACTGGCGGACGAATTGCGTTCTGAGACGGTGGACTCGGTCTCGGTCACCGGCGGGCATCTCGGTGCTTCGCTAGGGGTGGTGGAGCTGACCGTCGCCATCCACGCAGTGTTCGACACGCCGCGCGACCGGCTGCTGTGGGACGTCGGGCACCAAGCCTACCCGCACAAGATCCTGACCGGGCGGCGCGACCGCATGCGAACGCTGCGCCAGGGCGGCGGGCTGTCCGGCTTCACCAAACGATCGGAGAGCGAATACGATCCGTTCGGCGCAGCGCATTCGTCGACGTCGATCTCGGCCGGGCTGGGCATGGCGGTCGCCCGTGACCTTAAGATGGCGCGCTACGAAGCGACGCCGCAGGCGGAACGGGCGGGCAAGAAGCCGGATGACCGCAATGTGATTTGCGTGATCGGCGACGGCGCGATGAGCGCGGGCATGGCCTATGAGGCGATGAACAACGCCGGGGCGCTGCATTCGCGGCTGATCGTGATCCTGAACGACAACGACATGTCGATCGCCCCGCCGGTGGGCGCGATGAGTGCCTATCTGTCGCGACTGATGTCGTCTCGCAGCTTCCTGTCGCTGCGCGAATTGGCAGTCCGCATGGCCAAGCGCTTCCCGCGTGGGATTGAGCGCACCGCTCGGCGTGCCGAGGAATATGCCCGCGGCATCCTGACCGGCGGCACGCTGTTCGAGGAGCTGGGCTTCTACTATGTCGGCCCGATCGACGGGCATAACCTGGATCACTTGCTGCCGGTGCTGCGCAACGTGCGTGAGGCCGAGGACACCGGGCCGATCCTGGTTCACGCGATCACGCAGAAGGGCAAGGGATACGCGCCGGCCGAGAAATCCGCCGACAAGTATCATGGCGTGTCCAAGTTCAACGTGATCACCGGTGAGCAGGCCAAGGCGCCGCCGGGTCCGCCCGGGTATACGAAAGTGTTCGCCGACGCGCTGATCGCGGAAGCCACGAAAGACCCCACCGTGGTCGCCGTCACCGCGGCGATGCCGTCGGGCACTGGGCTCGACCGATTTGGAAAAATGTTTCCGGACCGGACGTTCGATGTCGGGATTGCCGAACAGCACGCGGTGACGTTTGCCGCTGGCCTGGCGACCGAGGGGATGAAGCCGTTCTGCGCCATCTACTCTACGTTCCTGCAGCGTGCCTACGACCAGATTGTGCATGACGTGGCGCTGCAGTCGTTGCCGGTGCGGTTTGCCATGGACCGGGCCGGTTACGTTGGCGCGGACGGGGCCACCCATGCGGGCAGCTTCGATCTGTCCTATCTGGGGTGTTTGCCAAACATGGTGATCATGGCACCGGCCGATGAAGCGGAGCTGGTGCATGTCGTCGCCACCGCCGCGTCGATCTGCGACCGACCCAGCGCGTTCCGCTATCCTCGCGGCGAAGGCACCGGCGTTGCCCTGCCGACCGAGGGCGAGGTACTGACGCTGGGCAAGGGCCGACTGATGCGGGAAGGCAGCAATATCGCCATCCTGTCGCTGGGCACGCGGCTGGGCGACGCGTTGAAGGCGGCAGACGAGCTTGCGGCACGCGGCTTCCCCACAACGGTCGCCGATGCCCGGTTTGCCAAGCCGATCGACACCGCGCTGGTGGAGCAGTTGGCCCGCGATCACGAGGTGCTGATCACCATCGAGGAAGCGGCGGTCGGCGGCTTCAGCGCCCAGGTGATGCAGCATCTGGCGTGGAAGGGGCTGCTTGATTCCGGGTTGAAAATCCGGCCGATGGTGATGCCGGATGTGTTCATCGACCACGATTCGCAGCCCAAGCAACTGGCGGAAGCGGGGTTGTCGGCCAAGGACATCGTGTCGGTGGCGCTGACGGCGATGGGTGTGAAGACACCCGATGTGCGTCCGGCGAAGCTTATCACGTCGCGATGATCCATCGGAGAGCGACCCGGGGGAGATGGTTACGGTGACCAGACGCACGTTCCTGCTGTTCTCGACCGCGGCGGCGGCCATGCTGGCCATCGGTGGGCAGCGCGCTGCGTGGGCCGATGCCACCGCGCCGGTGGATCAGCCGCTGCAGGCGCTGTATGCGGCGCTGGAGGGGGCGATGCGAGCTGGTCCGCGTGCATCGTTCCCGCAGCGCTTTGATGCGCTGGCGCCGGTAGTGGATCGGGTGTTCGACCTGGAAACCGTGCTCAAGGTCTCGGTGGGGCTGCGCTGGGACGCAATGAACGCCGACGCGCGACAGCGCCTGCTGACGACGTTCCAGCGGTTCACAGTGGCGACCTATGTCGCCAATTTCGACAAATACGACGGCGAGCGCTTCCAGATCTTGCCGGGCGCGCGCGATTCCGGCAGCGACCGCATCGTCGGGACCGAGATCGTAAGCGGCAACGGCGATCATACGCGGCTGGATTACGTGATGCGGTCCGACAACGGCGCGTGGCGGGCGGTGGACGTGCTGCTGGAGGGTTCTATCAGCCGGGTGGCAGTCCAACGGTCCGATTTCCGCAAGATCCTGGCGAGCGGCGACGCCGACGCGCTGATCGCCAGCCTGCGGCAGAAGATCACCGACCTGTCGGATGGCTCGCTGAATTCATGATGACGGTGCTGGCGGGGGTGGCCGCGGTCCTGGGCGGTGTCGGGGTGGCCGAGGCGCTGGTGGTATCTCGACTGGTCGCGGGCTTTGCCCATCGGCGCCCGGCTGAGCCGTCCGCTCGGCCGCCGGTGACGGTGTTGAAGCCGCTGCACGGCGATGAGCCGCTGCTGGAGGAGGCGCTGGAGACGTTGTGCCGGCAGGATTATCCGGAATTTCAGATCGTTTTCGGTGTGCGGGAGGCGTCGGATCCGGCCGTGGTGATCGTGCGCCGATTGCAGGCTCGGTTTCCCGGCGTGGATATCGCGTTGGTGGTCGATTCCACGCTGCATGGGAGGAACCATAAGGTCAGCAACCTGATCAACATGCTGCCGGCGGCGCGTCATGACGTGCTGGTGATCGCGGACGCCGATGTGCATGCGCGGCCGGACTACCTGGATCGGCTGGTGGCGGCGCTGGAAGGGCCCGGGGTCGGGCTGGTGACCACGTTGTATGCGGGTTTACCGGTGGGCGCGTTGCCCGCTCGGCTGGGTGCCGCCCATATCACGTACGGGTTCCTGCCGAGCGCGGTACTGTCTCGGCGGCTGGGGCGCCAGGACTGCCTGGGGGCGACGATGGGTCTCCGGCGGGATGACCTGGACCGCATCGGCGGCTTGCGGGCGCTGGTCGATCACCTCGCGGACGACAATGTCCTGGGGCAGCGGATCGCCGCGCTGGGGCTGCGGATCGCGCTGGCCGATACGGTGGTGCTGACTACGGTGCCGGAGGCCAGCGTGGGGGCGTTGTTCCGACATGAGCTGCGGTGGGCGCGCACCATACGCGCGCTGGAACCGGTCGGGTTCGCGGCGTCGGTGGTGCAGTATCCGCTGGCCTGGGCGTTGCTGACAGTGCTGCTGGCGGGCGGCGCGCTGTGGTCCATCGGCGTGTTCTGCATTGCCTGGGTACTGCGGGCGGCCGCCGCACTGGTCGTCGACGGCGCACTGACTCGGGCCTGGTCCGATGCATCCGGCTCGCGGGGGCGGGACAGCATTGACGTCGTGGCGCTTGCATTCTGCTGCCCGGTCTGGCTTCTGCCGCTGCGAGACGTCTTTTCAGTGGCGGTGATGCTGGCCAGTTATGGCGGACGCCAGGTCGACTGGCGCGGTCATGGGTTGCACGCCGACACGCCGCCGCCATTTACCAGACAAGCCGCCGACCCTTCCCTGGCCCTACGCCGGATCGAGAGAACCAACGCCCAATGATGAAGACCCTGTTTCTGCAGCCGCCCTCCTTCGACGGTTTCGATGGCGGCGCTGGCTCCCGCTACCAGGCGAAGCGTGAGATCAAGTCGTTCTGGTTTCCGACGTGGCTGGCGCAGCCGGCCGCGCTGGTGCCCGGCAGCAAGCTGATCGACGCGCCGCCGGCGCGTATCGGGCTGGACGAGGTCGTGCGCCAGGTGCGTGATTATGAGCTGTGTGTGATGCACACGTCGACGCCGTCGTTCGCGTCCGACGTGAAGGTGGCGGAGGCGCTGAAAGCAGCCAATCCGTCGCTGAAGATCGGGATGGTCGGCGCCAAGGTGGCGGTGCAGCCCGCGGAGAGCCTGGCGCAGGGCGGTGTCATCGACTTTGTGGCGCGCAACGAGTTCGACTTCACCATCAAGGAGATCGCCGAGGGCCGAGACTGGGGTTCGGTCGACGGTATCTCCTACCGCAACAACGCCGGCGTCATCATCCACAACAAGGATCGTGCAACGCTGGAGGACATGGACACGCTGCCGTTCGTGACCGAGGTCTACAAACGCGACTTGCGGATCGAGGACTATTTTATCGGTTATCTGATGCACCCGTATGTGTCGCTGTACACGGGCCGCGGCTGCAAATCGCATTGCACATTCTGCCTGTGGCCGCAGACTGTCGGAGGGCATCGGTATCGGGTGCGTTCCCCCGAACACGTGGCCGAGGAAATCCGCCAGGCCAAGGCGATGTGGCCTCAGGTGCGCGAATTCTTCTTCGACGACGACACCTTCACCGACAACCTGCCGCGTGCCGAAGCGATCGCCAAGCTGCTGGGCAAGATGGGCGTTACCTGGTCGTGCAACGCCAAGGCGAATGTGCCGCGCGATACCTTGAAGGTGCTGAAGGATAATGGGCTGCGGCTGCTGCTGGTGGGTTACGAGAGCGGCAACCAGCAGATCCTGCACAACATCAAGAAGGGTATGCGGATCGAGGTCGCTCGGAAATTCACCCAGGACTGCCATGAGCTGGGGATCAAGATCCACGGCACGTTCATCCTGGGCTTGCCTGGTGAGACCAAGGATACGATCGAAGAAACGATCAAGTTCGCGACGGATATCAATCCGCATACCATCCAGGTGTCGCTGGCCGCGCCGTATCCTGGCACGTTCCTGTACAAGCAGGCGGTGGAGAACGGCTGGCTGGATGCGGAACATGCCGAACTGGTGGATGACAGCGGCGTGCAGATCGCGCCCCTGCACTATCCGCATCTGTCGCACACGGAAATCTTCGACAATGTGGAGACGTTCTACAAGCGGTTCTATTTCCGAGCGCCGAAGATCGCCTCGATCGTTGGGGAGATGGTGCGGAGCCCGCAGATGATGAAGCGGCGGCTGCGTGAGGGGGTGGAGTTCTTCCAGTTCCTCCGGGAGCGGCATCACGCGGCGTAGGGCGGGTTCTTGCACACGATTGTCTGCCGGTATGCACTTGAAATAGTTGGGGTTTTGGCTTAGTAATTCGGCGTCGGTCTGTGGAGGCGGTGATGCCGGATTACAAGGCTTACGATCATACTGATAATTTTGAATACCCGGTTATGGAAGACGCACCGCGGGGCGGGCACCAGGTTGGCGAAGGTGTGATGATGTTCGACTTCCGGCCGGCCTCGGCCGAAGAAGTCGCGATGTGCGTGCAGATCGATGAGATCCATAACCAGCTCGCACGCGACATACCGAAACTTCAGCATGAGATGGACGAACTGCTGCTTCGTGTCCGCAGGGCGGGCCTGATTTAGTGGCGCTCGCGGCGCTTGGGCAACTGTTCAAGTTCGCTCGCGACACGCAGGACCTTTACAAGCTGCATGAGACGGTCAAGGCGACGATCATGGCGCTGGACAGTCGGTTGCGGGCTGTCGAGGACCGGCTGACCCGGTTGGAGGCCGAACAGGGGCAAGTCGTCAGTGAGGCCAAGAGTGCCGCGACAGGAGCGGCCACGATGATCGCCAGTGCGGTTATCGCCGATGCTGTGACCCGGGTGACGCGCATCGAGGAGGGACTCAGCCGGTTGTCCGACCGGCATGGTATGTTGGCTGTTGCGGGCGACAGGGCGTTGCGCAAAGCAGCGCCGTTGGGTGAGTTTGGGATCAGCGGGTAGATCGCCGGCACGCGCCACCTTTCCGGAATCAACCCGGGTCCCTAGCTTAGCCGCATGATGCACGCTGCTTTCATCGCTTGAAAACCGTCACTTTCTCGGCCGACGATTTCGGTCTGTCGGAGTCCGTCAACGAGGGCATCGAGCGTGCCCATCGGGACGGCGTCCTCCAAGCCGCCAGCCTGATGGTCGCCGGCCTCGCCGCCGCGGATGCTGTTCGTCGAGCACGAGCCAATCCGTCGTTGCGGGTCGGGCTGCATCTGGTGGTGATCGAGGGGCCGGCCGCCCTGCCCCATGCGCGCATTCCCGACCTCGTTGACGAAGCAGGGCAATTTCCGTCCGACCAGTTGAAGCTGGGCGTGAATTACTTCTTTCGCCCGCGTGTGCGCCGGCAACTCTGGGCGGAAATCCAGGCGCAGTTCGCCGCCTTTACCGCGACTGGCTTGGTGTTGGACCACGCCAATGCCCACAAGCATATGCATCTGCATCCGACGGTTGGAGCGATGATGCTTCGGGCGGGGGCGGCATACGGATTGCGCCGCATCCGCGTCCCCGCTGAACCGCCGGCGATCATGGCGCGCTGCGGCGTTGCATCGACGTTTGGCGACAAGGTTTTGCACCGCTGGACGCGGATTCTTCGCCGCCAGGCGCGTGCCGCCGGGGTGGCTACCAACGACCACTGCTTTGGCCTGGCTTGGAGCGGGCATATGACTGCCGATCGCATCCACCGCCTGCTGCCGCATCTGCCCGACGGCGACAGCGAGATCTACTTCCACCCCGCTGCCTGCCGTGATCCGCTGTTGGATCGGCTGATGCCCGGCTACGAGCACGAGGCGGAGTTGGCCACGCTGCTGGATACGCGGCTGCGGTAGACCCGTTGCGGGTCGGCATGGTCCGGGTATCGCTTCCGACGCGTGCCGCGATAGGTGGCCCGGACTTCGCCGAGCCATGACGGGAGGAAGCGACGCCGATTACAGGTAGCCGGCGCCGGCTTCCTCGGCGAAACGGGCGGGGTCGCCTTCCCAGATGATGCGGGAATGTTCGATGACGTAGACGCGGTCGGCGTGCGGCAGGGCGAAGGTCACGTTCTGCTCGCCTAGCAGGACGGTGATGTCGGTGGTCTGGCGCAGGACTTCCAGCGCCTTTGACAACTGCTCCAGGATCACCGGCGCCAGGCCCAGTGTGGGTTCGTCCAGGATCAGCAGTTTCGGTCGCATCATCAGCGCTCGGGCGATCGCCAGCATCTGCTGCTCGCCGCCGGACAAGGTACGGGCCGCCTGGCCCTGGCGGGCTTTCAGGATGGGGAACAGGCCGAACAGCCAGTCCAACTGCTTCGCCGCCTCCGCCACCGGAAAATGCTGGCCGCCAAGATCCAGGTTCTCCCGCACCGACATGTCGCCGAACAATTCGCGGGATTCCGGGCACTGCACGATACCACCGCGGGCGATGGAGCCTGGGGTGCGGCCCGCCAGCGTCTCGCCGCGCCAGTTGATGGTGCCGCTATAGGGCACCAGGGCTGAAATGGCGTTGAACAGGGTGGTTTTGCCGGCGCCGTTCAAGCCGACGACAGAAACGAATTCGCCCTCGCCGACATGGATCGACACGTCATCCAGGGCGGTGGCCTTGCCGTAGAGCACACCCAGGCCGCGCACATCCAGCAGTGGCGTGCGATCCTTGCCCTCGCGTTCCGGGCGCGCGGCGGTTTCGATCTTGCCGCCGAGGTAGACGCGGCGGACGGTTTCGTTGCGCATCACCTCCTCGGCGCTGCCCTCGGCGACGTATTCGCCCAGGTACATCGCCAGCACGCGGTCGACCAATGCCGCGACGCTCTTGACGTTGTGGTCGACCAGCAGCACGGCATGGCCCTCGGCACGGAAACTGCCGATCAGTGCTGAAAAATCAGCGACTTCGCCGGAGGTCAGGCCGGCGAAGGGTTCGTCGACCAGCACCACCTTGGGGTTGCGGGCGATCGCCTTGGCCAGTTCCAGGCGGCGCAGATCAGCGAACGGCAGCGTGCGCGGCAACCGGTGCATCACCTGCGACAGTCCGACGCGGGCGGCGATTTCCTCGGCTCGTCTGGTGACGCCGTGATCGGTCGCCAGCATCAGCAGATTGTCGGGCAGCAGCGCCAGCTTGATGTGCTCCAAGATGGTTTGCCGCTGTAACGGCCTGGCGTGCTGGAAGACGATCCCGACACCCGCACGCGCGATGCGATGGGTCGGCCAGCCGGCGACATCGATGCCATCCAGTTTCACCGAACCGGCGTTGGGTTTCTCGATCCCCATGATGCATTTCATCACGGTGGACTTGCCCGACCCGTTCGGTCCGATCAGGCCGAGGATTTCGCCGGCCTCGATCTTGAAGCCGATGTCCTTCACCGCGACCAAGCCGCCAAACCGCTTGGTCAGGCCTTTGACGTCCAGCAGCGCGGTCATTCGCGGCCTCCCGACTGCAGCAAGCGGCCCATGAAGCCGCCGGGGAAGAACAGGATCACCACCAGGGCGATGGCGGACACCACGAAGGTGGACAACTGTCCCAGCGGGCGCAGGATTTCGCCGGCACCGATCAGGAAGATCGACCCGACCGCGGCGCCCAGGATGGTGCGGCGGCCACCCAGCACGGCGGCAATGATGACGTTCACGCCGACGCCGATATCGACCACGGTGCCGACCGACGCGGTGCCCAAATAGAAGATCAGCATCGCACCGGCCAAACCGGAGAAGAACGCGCTCATGCAGAACGCCGCCAGCTTGTGCTTGGCGACGTTGAAGCCCAGCGCCGCGGCCTCGATGGCGTCCTGACCGCTGGCCTGCAGGATCAGTCCGACCGGGGATTGCGCCAAGCCATACAGGATGGCGCCACTGACGGTCATGAAGGCCAGTGCATAGTAGTAGTTGGTGGAGGCGTCGATCGACAGCACGTCCGGCAGGTCCAGACCGATCTCACCGCCGGTGATGCCGGCGAACAGCACCAGCACGTTCTGCAGCAGCAACACCGCGACCAGGGTGATCAGGCCGAAATACGGGCCGGTCAGCCGCAGCGCCGGGATCGCCAGGACGGCGCCCGCCACCACGGCGGCGAATGCGCCGGCCACCAGGCAGGGTGGGATCGGCCACGACCAGTAATGGTTCAGCAGCGCCGCGGTGTAGGCACCGATGCCGATCAGGAAGCTGGGGCCGAAATTGACCTCACCGGCGAAGCCGAACAGCAGGTCCCACGACATGGCGAACACGGCATAGTAGTAGGCCAGCGTCAGCAGCCCGAGGATGTAGCCGTTCACGCCCAGCGGCAGCAGGATCAGCACCAGCAGAGCCGGCACCACCACCTGGAAGGTTCGCGATCGCAGCATCTTATCGCCTCCCCAGCAGGCCTTGCGGGCGCACATAGACCACGATGATCAGCAGCAGCAGCGCCGGCACCGTGCGGATGGACGGATTGACCAGATAGGCCGTCAGGGTTTCCAGGTAGCCGACAACATAGGCGGCGATCAGCGACCCGGACACACTGCCGAGACCCCCCAGCACCACGATCGCGAACGCACTGGCGGTCAGCGTGCCGGCATTGTCGGAACTGACGCCGAGGAAGGCGCCCAGCAGCACGCCGGCGCCTCCCGCCAGCAGCCCGTAGATCGCCCAGACCAGGATGTAGATGCTGGAAAGCTCGAACCCCAGCAGGGTCAGGCCGCGCGGGTTCATCGCCGCCGCCAGCAACGTCTTGCCGGTGCGGGTGCGGTTGACCAGCAGGTACAGCAGCGCGATCGCGCCCAGCGACACCGCGGCGGTCAGCACCTCGTTCCACGGTGTGCGGACGCCCATGATGCGGACGACGCCCTCGACCAGCGGGCGGACGGTCTTAGGATTGTTGGTGAACAGGTAGGCCACCGCCTCCTGCAGCATGATGCCCCACAGCAGGGTGGCGGTCAGCACGAAGATTTCCTTCTCCTCATGCGGGATCGACGGCGATTTTTGCAACGGCCGGACGATTACGCCGTAGGTGAAGAAAGAACACGCAAGGCTGGCGGCGAGGCCGGCCAGCGCGCCCAGGTAGGGGCTGACGCCGTAGGTGCCGGAAACCCACCAGGCGATGACGGCGGCCACCACCATGATCGCGCCGTGCGACAGGTTCAGGACGCCGGACACACCGAAGATCAGGGTGAAACCGATGGCGCCGAGGGCGTAGAGACTGCTGATCGCGAAACCATCGATCAGTATCTGCAATGCAAGCATGAGACTCCGTCCGGCAGTGCCGGTTTCGAAAGAAGGGCGGCCCGAAGACCGCCCTCGTGTTCGGCTACTGCGGCAGTTTGGTGAAGGCTGGGAAGGCCATCTTGCCCGCGGCGACATTGGCCGGCCAGATGGTGACCTGCTTGCCGTTCTGCCACTGCACCATCAGCCCGCTGACAAAGCCCTTCCCGATCCGCAGGCCATGGGCGAACGTGTCGGTCTTCGGCAGGAACTGGATGCGCCCGATGGTGCCGACATAATCGGTCTTCTCCATCGCCGCGACCATCTTGTCCGGATCGGTGCTGCCCGCTCGGCGGATCGCGTCGGCCCACATGAATACGTCGTCATAGGACTGGTAGGCGGCGTAGCCGGGCAGGCTGCCGTATTTCTCCTTATAGGCATTGGCGAACGGAATGGTCTTCGGTGTCACCGCCACGTCCGGCGCCGCCACCGAGTTGAAGATCACGCCGTCGGTCGCGCCGTTGGTATCTTTCCAGAACGTGGCGTTGGTCGCCTGGCTGGACACGCCATACATCGCCATCGGCACTTGCTGCTGCTGCCACTGCACCGTCGGTTGCACACCGACATGGCTGATGCCGGTCATGATCACGTCCGGCTTGGCCGCCTCGATCTTGTTGAAGATCGGGGTAAAGTCGGTGGTATCCGGCGACAGGCGGATATGGTCCAGCACCTTCAGGCCGGCTTCCGGCAGGCATTTCAGGTATTCGGCGTCCAGCGGGATGGTCCAGGCGGCATCCTCGCTCATCACCACCGTGGTCTTCATGTGCAGGTCGTTGACCATAAGATCTTTCGCCGCGTCGCAGACGATGTCGGCGATCTGCGTCGAGGCCAGGTAACCGTGGAAGACGTATTTCTCGTGGTCGTAGTCGTCGTGCACGCGCTTGGTGATGTCGTTACTGGCCGCGCCGGGGGTGATCAGCGGCATGTGCAGGCGGCCGGCCCAGGGTTCCAGCGCCAGCATCACCTCACTGATATAGGTGGCGATGACGGCACTGACCTTGTCTTCCTGTGCCGCGCGCTGGAACGCACGCACCGCGTCGGTGGCGGAGTTGTGGTCGTCGTAGGCGACGATTTCGATCATGCGGCCGTTAACGCCGCCGGCCTTGTTGATCTCGTCGGCCGCCATCTTGGCGGCGTTGGGGATGCCCACGCCACTGATCGCCGAGGTCTCGGCGATGACCCCGATCTTGATCGGGTCCGCCGCGTGCGCGAGCGGCGCCGCCAGCACACAACCGAGCGCCGCACCGAACACGGCGTTCCGGTGCGAAATCCGCATATTTCGTTTCCCTTTTATCATATCTCTACCTGGACAATCTGACAGTATTGCGACAGCCCTCAATGCTTGATCCCGTTCGGCGACGCAACCCGCTGATGCGAGAAAAATGCATGGCTAGGTTACGAATAAATCACAAATGGACTGCCTGGCCCTGACAGTTGTGGAGACGGCGCCTTGGGTGTGGCGCGGGACGCGCCGGACCGGCACTATGGTGGGCAGAACGGCCGGGATTCGGCCGCCAGAGAGGAGGACCCGCCAGTGATCATCGACGTGCATGGCCACTACACCACCGCGCCCAAGGCTTTGGAAACATGGCGCAATCGGCAGATCGCCGGGATCGCGGACGCCTCGGCGAAGCCCAAAGTCAGCGAGCTGAAGATCAGCGACGATGAGCTGCGTGAGAGCATCGTCACCAACCAGCTGGCGAAAATGCAGGAGCGCGGTAGCGACCTGACCATCTTCAGCCCGCGCGCCAGCTTCATGGCGCATCATATCGGCGACTTCGCGGTGTCCTCGACCTGGGCGTCGATCTGTAATGAGCTATGCTACCGGGTCAGTCAGTTGTTTCCTGATAGTTTCGTCGGCGCGGCCATGCTGCCGCAGTCGCCGGGCGTGGACCCGAAGACCTGCATCCCGGAGTTGGAGCGGTGCGTGAAGGATTACGGCTGCGTCGGCATCAACCTGAACCCCGATCCGTCAGGCGGGCATTGGACGTCTCCGCCGTTGTCGGACAGGTCGTGGTATCCGATCTACGAGAAAATGGTCGAGTACGACATACCGGCGATGGTGCATGTCAGCACCAGCTGCAACGAATGCTTCCATACCACCGGCGCGCATTACTTGAACGCCGATACAACCGCGTTCATGCAGTGTTTGACCTCAGACCTGTTCAAGGATTTTCCGACGCTGAAATTCCTGATCCCGCATGGCGGCGGCGCGGTGCCGTATCACTGGGGCCGGTTCCGCGGCCTGGCGCAAGAGATGAAGAAGCCACTGCTGACCGAGCTGCTGCTGAACAACATCTATTTCGACACCTGCGTCTATCACCAGCCGGGCATCGATCTGCTGACCAAGGTGATCCCGACGAAGAACATCCTGTTCGCCAGCGAGATGATCGGCGCGGTGCGCGGGATCGATCCGGAAACCGGTCACTATTACGACGATACGAAGCGCTACATCGAGGCATCCAGCCTGTCGGCCGGTGCTCGGGCCGCGGTGTACGAGGGCAATGCGCGGCTTGTGTTCTCCCGGCTGGATGCGGCGCTGAAGGCGAAGGGCCGGTAGGCGATGGCGTTCGAGAAGACTCCAGGGTCGCTGGATCGGTATGCCGGCCCGTCCAAACCTCGGTTGCAGGTGCCGACCGGGGTGGTGGACGCGCATTGCCATGTGTTCGGGCCGGGCGCGGAGTTTCCGTTCGCCCAGAGCGTAAATACACGCCATGTGACGCATCGAATGAGCAGTTGTATGCGCTGAGGGACTGTCTTGGTTTCGCCCGCAACATCGTCGTGCAGGCTACGTGTCACGGGGCCGACAACCGGGCGATGATCGATGCGCTGGTGCAGTCCGGCGGCAAGGCTCGGGGGATCGCGACGGGCGTCGGGACGTGGCCGATGGGGAGCTTCAGGCGATGCACGCGGGCGGCGTGCGGGACGTGCGGTTCAATTTCGTCAAGCGGCTGGTGGACTTCACGCCGAAGGACGAACTGCTTGAGATCGCCGGGCGGATCGCGAAACTGAGTTGGCACGTGGTGATCTACTTCGAGGCGGTGGACCTGCCGGAACTGTGGGATTTCTTCATCGCTCTGCCGACGACGGTCGTCGTCGATCACATGGGCCGTCCAGATGTGACCAAGCCGCTGGACGGGCCGGAGTTTGCGCTGTTCATGCGGGAACATCCAAATGTCTGGTCGAAGGTGACCTGCCCCGAACGCCTTTCAGTCGCCGGCTCCCCTGCCCTGGATGGCGAGCGGAACGCCTATCGCGATGCCGTTCAGTTTGCTCGGAGTATCATCGAGGCGTTTCCCGATCGAGTGCTGTGGGGCACCAACTGGCCGCACTTCAACCTGAAAGGCCACATGCCCGATGATGGGCTGCTGGTTGATTTCATCCCGCACATCGCGGTTACGCCGGTGCTGCGCCGGAAGCTGCTCGTTGATAATCCGATGCGGCTTTATTGGCCGGAGGTGGGGTGAGTGGTCGCGTGCAACCGTCATGGCGCACGAAGGCTCGCCATCCACGCCTTTGTTTCGCACGTAGAAGGCGTGGATGCCGATCTGCATCGGCAAGACGGACGGTGCCGACCGACGTGCAACCGTTATGACGGGAATGAAGGGTCGCTATCAACGCGCGTTGCTGTCAGACGCTCTTCTCCAGCGCGGACCAGTCGAATTCTATTCCGTGGCCGGGCCGGTCGGGAGCCATGGCGTTGCCCTCGGTGATGGTCACCGGTTGGGCGATGTAGCGGTCGAGGCCGAAGCCGTGGACCTCGAGGTAGGACCGGTTCGGCGCGGCAGCCAGAAGGTGCACGGTCAGGTCGTGGGCGCCGTGGGAGGTCAGCGGCAGGTTGAAGGCCTCGGCGAGGTGGGCGACCTTCATGAACACGGTGATGCCACCGCAATTGGTGACGTCGGGTTCGGGGAACGTCACCCCGCCGGCGGCGATCATCTGGGTGAATTCGTGCAGCGTGTGCAGGTTTTCGCCGGTGGCGATGGGCACCCCGCCTTCCCGCACGATCCTGGCGTGGCCGGCGACGTCGTCGGGGATGGTGGGCTCCTCCAGCCAGGTCAGATTGCTGTCCTGGAAGGCTCTGGCCGCCCTGATCGACTGATCGACGGTCCAGCGCATGTTGGCATCGGCCATCAGCGGGAAGTCGTCGCCCAGATGGGCGCGCATGGCCTGGACACGGGCTCGATCTTCCGACAGCCGGTCGCGGCCGACCTTCATCTTGATCGCTCGGAAGCCTTTGGCGAGGTTGTTGTCGGTCTGTTTCAGTAGCGCATCGAGGGTGAATTCCAGGTCGATGCCGCCGGCGTAACACGGCACGGCGGGATTGAAGCCCCCCAACAGGCGCCACAAGGGCGTGTTCTGCCGCCGAGCCTTCAAATCATACAGAGCAATGTCGCAGGCGGAGACGGCGAGACTGACCGACCCGCCGCGGCCGCCGTAGTGGAGGCGCCACCACATCTGGGTCCACAACGCCTCGATCTTATCGGCGTCGGCGCCCAGCAACACCGAGCGCAGCCCCTGGTCGATCAGCGCATGCACCGCCGCGCCGCCGGTGCCGACGGTGTAGGTGTAGCCGACGCCCTCGGCACCGTCGCTGTCGCGCAGGCGTACGGTGACCAGTTCGAAGTGCGTCATCGTGCCATGGGTGGAGTCGGACAGCGGCACTGGCAGCTTGATGCGATACAGCGCGGTTTCGAGTGAGGCGATAGTCATGGTGGATCCTTCGTTTGCCGCAGAATTAGCCGTAGGGTGCTCCTCCCAAGTCCAATCATAAGTCGCGGACTAAGCCAAGGATCTCCGCTAATTTCTCTAGCCGGTCGACCTTCTCTTTGGTCTGCGAGTGGGTATTTACGTACCCATTGGCACCCCGAATTCGGGCTGGGTGTCCTCCCTTGGTGACAAGATGAGGTGATGCTGGAAATAGATCCCTTGTTTGGCGTCTGTTTTGTGTTCCTTTCTTTCGCCTCGAAAGCTAACGGTTACGCGTTGTCATCGTTTTCCCCTCATTCGTCCTCACCCTCGTAGGCCGATTCAGCTTATATCGACTAGGCTCCGAAGGACTCACTTTTTCTCCGGAACCGCTAGCGCAACGGCCGCTTCCGTTGTCAGCAGCCGGAAGGTGAAGCTCTCCTGCAAGTACAGTTCGACGGTTGTCTCGGAATGGCTGAGATAACCGATAGAGATGTCTTGCCCGATGTCCAATTCGAAATCACCGCCACGGGTGGTGAGCACGAGACCTCCCTCGATGGCGGGAGCCCAGACGATCTCGCCATCCACCAAGCGCTGAACATGCTGCAGGACCGGGTACCCTTCGTCGCTGCCTCCGCTGATGGCGGTGTATGGATCGCTGCCCAGCACCAGTACGTATGGGCCTTCTACCCCGGCGAGGCGCAACTGATTCACCGCCTGTGCGACTGCGGCCGAATAGCCCGTCACGGTGGGCGGCAGCGTCACAGCCGGGTTGCTGGCGCCTTGGCGAATGCCCTGGATGCCGGCGGCGGCGTATCCATCGAAGACGGAACGATCTTCGGCGTAGGCGATCTTGCGCGCTGCTTCCTTCAGCGGGTCCCAATCCGAATCCGAGGCACCCCGTTCGACGTCATCGACCGCCTGGCGCGACAGTGTGAACGGAACGCGCAATTCCACCAGCGCCTTTGCCTCCCGTTGCACCGCTCGGATTCCCGTGGCCGGTGCCTCGATTTGCTGGACGTGGCCGGTGCCGACCGCCGAGAGTTCGAGGCCTTTCGGGGCTGGCACGTCCACGACCCGCCGAGCCGCCAGATAGCGCTTGAGGGTGCGGGACGCCTCTTCCTCGATTTCGGCCCACGCCGCGTCGGAGATAGGGGCGAGTTCCCGGTGGAGATTATTCATGTCCTGCCTCTTTTTTCAGTGAACCAATACCAAGCGAGCCGTCAGTCGAAGACGATCGCGGCCTGGATCTAGCCTGATCCTCGCGTTCGGTGGCGGTCGGCAGAGGAGATATCGCGGTCGCGACGGTCTCCAGAAATGTCGCTGAGGGCACGAAAAACAACGTTCCGGTCACCGCTCGGCTGAAGTCGAGCAGCCGGTCGTAGTTGCCGGGCGGCCTGCCGATGAACATGTTTTCGAGCATCTGCTCGATCCGCTTCGGGGACCTTGCATAGCCGATGAAGTACGTGCCGAACTCGCCCTTGCCGACGTCGCCGAACGGCATGTTGTCGCGGAGGATTTCCAGCGGCTGTCCGTTCTCCTCGATCGAGGTCAGGGCGTTGTGCGCCGAGGTCGGCTTCACCGCATCGTCCAGTTCGATGTCGGACAGTTTCGTCCGGCCGATGATCCGCTCCTGCGTTTCGACCGGCAATGCGTTCCACGCTGCCATGTCATGCAGGTATTTCTGGACAATCACATAGCTGCCGCCGGCAAAGGCGGCGTCTTCCTCGCCGATGATGGTGGCGTCGACGGCGGCCTGATCTACCGGGTTTTCGGTCCCGTCGACGAACCCCAGCACGTCGCGTTCGTCGAAATAGCTGAAGCCATGGACTTCATCTGTTGCGGACAAGGCGTCGCCGAACCGTGACATGATCTGTGCCGCCAGTTCGAAGCAGAGATCCATACGGGCGGCGCGGATGTGAAACAGGACGTCGCCCGGCGTGGCGACGGCATGATGCCTGCCGCGAATTTCGCGGAACGGATGCAGGTCTTTCGGCTTCGGCACCGTGAAGACGCGATCCCATACGTCGGAACCCAGCCCCATGACGCATGACAGTCTGCCGTTGGGGACACGAAAGCCCACGGCTCGGACGAGGGCGGGAAGATCGCCACACAGGGTGCTCACGGCGGCGGCGTGCTCTGATCCGGCGTTCACCGTGGCGACCAGAAAAATGGCGGCACGCGTCAGTTGAGCGTCCACAGCTTGCGGTAATGTGGATGACACGCCTGACTCCTTAGCTGCCTGTTCGGGAACCATTCATCTAAAGCATGAATGGGTCGATCGGCAAACCGAGGCCACGGAGAAAGTCGGAACGCCGGGACAGCCGCGTAAGAAGCTGGGCCGTGAGGAATTTGGCTGGGGGACCTGGATTCGAACCAAGGATGCCCGGGTCAGAGCCGGGAGTTTTACCGCTAAACTATCCCCCAGAGGAGCGCGGGCGGGCGCAATAACACGCCCGCCCGTGCCTCGCAACGGCTTCCGTGCAACTTATCCTATGCTGGCCAGTTCGCGCCGCAGCGGTGCCGCGCGCGGGCTGCCCACCGGGCCGAACAGCACGCTGCGCGGTGTTACCGGCCGGCCGTAGAAGGTCGTGTCGTCGCTCGGTTCGGACTTGATGACCGATCCGTCGACCGTCAACCCGCCATACAGCCCGGTGGACGACGACCACACCACGATATCAGGCGGCGTCGCGCCGCCGATCGCACCCTCGACGCCGGATCCCAGGGTGACCACGGAAATGCCCGCCTGAGCGCCGATCTTGAAGTTGTCGTGCAGCACGCCCTCAAGGCCTCGCGGGGTCATGATCAGCATGATCATCTCGGACTGCTCCAGTCCCGCCTGCAGACCGAAAGACGCCGCGCCGATGGCGTAGAAACCGGGGGCGCTCCAGCCGCCGCGGCGCTGGACCAGCATGACACCGTCACCGCCCTCACCGCCGACAAAGAAGCCGCCCTTGACCAGCCTGGGGACGATCAGAACCGCCTTGGCCTGACGGAGCAGCTGTTCGGCGTTGCCGAACGCCTTGTCGTGCCGCAGATCGGCCAGCACCTTGCGGGCGCCGTCGACGGTGACTTGCGGGCTGGTCTGCGCGCGGGCCAGCGGCGCGGCGGACACGGTGGCCGCGAGAAGCGCCGCGGTGCCGAAAAGTCTCGCTCGAGTGAACATCTTGTTTTCCTCTCTTGCCATGGCGCAACAATGCGCCCGTAACAGAGGGGATATTTCATGCCCGAACGGTAAAAATAGGACCGTATTTCTAACGACTGCGTGAAAATCCCGCTGTCTCACGGGATCGTCACGGCCAGGCACAGCGCGTTTCGGTCAGGTCCCAGACAATGCCGCGATCTCAGCCGCCGACAGGTTCCAGGCAGCCAGTGCCTCCGCGACCGGTACCGATCCGGGCGGCCGAGGCGCTGCCAGCTTCGTCGTACCGAAGCGCGGTGCCGGCGCCGGCTGGCGGTAGTCGCCGACATCGATGAACGCCCCACGCGCCTGGTTGTGCGGGTGTGCGTGCGCTTCCGCCATCGACAGCACCGGGGCAAAACAGGCGTCCGAACCCTCCAGGATCCGGCACCAGTCGTCACGCGTCCGTGTCCGGAAGCGATCGGTCAGCACCGCCTTCCACCGCGCCCAGCCGGTCTTGTCGCGCTGCGCCGGCATCGACACCGGGTCGATCTCCAGCAGCCGCAGCAATTCGGCGTGAAACTTCGCCTCGATCGGCGCCAGGGAGATGAACTGCCCGTCCGAACATTCGTAGACTTCGTAGTAATAGGCGCCGGAATCGAGCTGGTTCTCGCCGCGCGGCGCGGTCAGCCGCCCTCCGGCCTGCATGGCGTAGATCGGGGTCATCAGCGATAGCGCGCCATCGACCATCGCCGCGTCGACCACCTGCCCTGCCCCGGTCGCCCGAGCGGAAATGATCGCCGCCAGCAACCCGGTCACCAGGTAGAGCGCGCCACCGCCGTAATCGCCCACGAGATTCAACGGCGGCGTCGGCTTCTGGCCCGCTCGTCCGATTGCGTGCAGCGCACCGGTTAGTGCGATGTAGTTCAGGTCGTGCCCGGCGGCCTGCGCCATCGGACCTTCCTGCCCCCAGCCCGTCACCCGCCCGTAGGCCAGTTTCTTGTTGCGGGCCAAACATACATCGGGGTCAAGACCCAGTCGCTCCATGACGCCGGGCCGGAAGCCCTCGATCAGCGCGTCGGAACCGTCGATCAGCCGCAGGACCAGCGCGACCGATTCCGGCTTCTTCAGGTCAAGCGCCAGAGCGGCTCGGCTGCGGCGGGTGAATTCATGCTCCTCGGCCATCGGCACGCCCAGATCGGCGGCAGCGACGCGGTCGATACGCACAACCGTCGCACCCATATCGGCTAGCAGCATGGATGCCATCGGCGCCGGCCCGATCCCGGCGAATTCGATTATTTTTACGCCCGCCAACGGTCCCATGGCCGACTTCCTCCCACTGTTTTCGTACCAGCGGAATTTAACGCCCAGGCGGGTGGGCGGCGCAACGGCGAGCGATGCGCCGCCGATGCGTCAGGCCCGCTGCACCAGTTCGATCTTGTAGCCATCCGGGTCCTCGACGAAGGCGATGATGGTCTTGCCGAACTTCACCGGGCCGGGCTCACGCGTCACTTTGGCGCCGAACGAACGCAGCGTTTCGGTGGTCGCGGCAACGTCCGGCACGCCGATCGCGAGGTGGCCGAACGCAGACCCCAGATCGTATTTCTCAGTGCCGTAGTTGTAGGTCAGTTCGATCACCGTATTGGCTTCTTCGGTGCCGTAGCCAACGAAAGCCAGGGTGTATTTACCGTCGGGCACGTCGGTGCGGCGGATTTCGTTCATGCCGAAACCCTTGGTGTAGAAATCGACGCTGCGTTGCAAGTCCCCGACGCGCAGCATGGTGTGCAGAAAACGGCTCATTGGAAGTCCCCTTCAGGATAAGGTCTCGGGATCGAGGCCCAGCAGAAACAGCCCCGCCGCGTCCGCCGCGGCAAGGCAGGCCTCACGTTCCGCCAGAATGGTGGCGTTGGCCTCGAACGCAAGCCCCCTCAGTCCCGCCGCTGCCGCGTTGCGCACCGTATCCGGCCCGATCGTCGGCAGATCAGCGCGTTTGTCCTGGCCCGGCTTCACCAATTTCACCAAAACGCCACCGACGCCGTCGCGCCGCAGCGCCCCGGCCCGAGCGAGCATCGCGTCGGTGCCCTCAATCGCCTCGACTGCCAGGACCAGGCCCTGCTGGACGACACAGCCCTGCCCGACATCGGCCGATCCCAGCAGACGGGCGACATGGGCACCGCGGTTGATGTCGGTCATCGCCTGGGCATCCGGCGCTACCCTTGTCAGCACGCCGCTTGGGGCCACCGCCTCCCGCATGATGTCCTGCATGCCGATGACGCGAAAACCTTCCTCGGTCAGCACGCGGATGACGGCCGCGAGCAGCCCGTCGTCGCCGGCGAAGGCCGCTCGGCCGACGCGCGCCAGCAGCTTGGCGCCCTCGGCATCCGGCCGCAGATCCAACAATGACGGCCGGCGCACCGGGCCGATCATCACCAGATCCTGGCACCCGTTCTCCCGCAGCGCCGCAATGATGCGGGATGCCGCGCCAAGCCGGCGCATTTCGTGCGGCCAGGGGGCAAGCACGGCCGGATCGGCGAAACCTTCCAGCCCGATGATGAAGATGCCCCGGCCGGCCGCCCGAGCCGCGGCGGCGACCTTGACGGGAAGCAGCCCGCTGCCGGCGATGATGCCCAGCTTGCGTGGCATTTCTGCCGGGTTTTTCATTGTGGAGTCCGTCGCATCCACTCTTTTCTTGCACAAAGCATTAATTTTTCCTCATACAGCGGCGCTGTCTATCTCACGCTGGGGTGAGATAGCCTATAGAGATTACAAACCTGATGTTTGATGACGAACTATCCGAAGAGGCCCTGCATGCAACGGCGGCCAACGTGTTGCAATGCCTGACCATGCTGGTCGAGGAAGCGGAGAGTCTCAATTTGCCCCGCACCATGGTTGCGCTGCGTAAAGCGATCCGTGCCTGCCAGGCAGAGCAGGCTCGCCCGGCGCCGGCCCTACGTCCACGACGGCATGTAGTGCTGCATTAGGCCGCGTTCAGGAGAGCCAGAAACAGCCCCAGGAGATTATCCCCCGATCGGCGTCAACCCGGGCCACCGATCGTGCCCGCGATCCGTCGAGCGCTGAAACCCCAATTGTGGTCGATGTTGGTATACAACTTGCTCTCGGGCCGGTCGTCAGTCCTATAGTGTAGGATGACCGACAGTTGTGGGAACCATCGTCGTGATGGACGGCCTTTGAAGCGCGCGGGCAGCTGAGACGGGCGTCAAGAGGAACTCCACCTGCTGTCGCTTGTGGCGAACGGGACGGATCAGTCGGTCATGATCCTGGATCGAGAGCGGCGCGTCGTCTATATCAACAATGCGTTCTCGAAATCGTTTGGTTACCATTTGTCAGACGTGATTGGACAAGTTCCGACCACGTTTCTGATCGCCGAACAGACGAATGCCGATGCGCTGGCGCTTTGGCGGCAGAATCTGTGGGGGACGGAGGGGTTCCATGTCGATCTTCCCGCCCGGGACATGGAAGGCAGGCATATATGGGTTTCCAGCACAGTCAGCCCCATTCTCGATGACGATGCCGCGGTCCGCAATGTCGTCGTCTTTCTGGTCGACGTAACCAGGAACAGGCTGATCGAGATGCTTCGCCGCGACATACTGGAAAAACTGGCCGGCGGCATGGCACTGAAAGACGCCGGCGATTTCCTCTGTCTCCAGGTCGAACAGATGGCGCCGGATATTGTCGTGTCGATCTTGCTGGTGGACGCGGAGGGCCGGTTGCGCCCCTTAAGCGGCCCGAGCCTGCCTGCCCGATATTGTGCCGGACTGGACGGTGTGAAAATCGGTGAAAACGTGGGGAGTTGCGGCAGCGCGGCGTTTCTTGGCGAGCCGGTGCTGGTTCGGGACATCGCAACTGACCCGCGATGGGAGCCTTATCGGTACCTTGAGCTTCCGCATGACCTGGTCGTATGTTGGTCATCGCCGATCAAGCAGCGCAACGGCGAAGTCGTGGGAACATTCGCGTTCTACTTTCGTGAGAAACGCGGGCCCGACGCATGGCATGAACAAGTCGTCGATGCATGTTTACATCTGTGCATGCTTGCGATCGAACACAGCGAGACCAAGGGCCGGATCGCGCAATTGTTGCATTTCGATCCCCTCACAGGATTGCCGAACAAAGCCAGGTTCGAACAAGACATGGCCGAGCGCCTGCCAAAAGAGGGACGAAATACGGCCTTCTTCTTCGTCGATCTGGATCTATTCCGGGATATCAACGAAGTGCACGGTCATTCGACCGGCGATCTGCTGCTGGTTGAAACCGCCAATCGCTTGCGCTCCTTTCTCTTGCAGGAGGAGACAGCCTATCGGTTCAGCGGGGATGAATTCCTGGTCGTGCTTCCCAACACCGACGCCCCGGTTGCGTCCAGGCGAGCGCAGCAATTGCTTGAAGCATTCGCGAGCCCTGTTGTCATATCAGGCGGGGCGTTGGTGCCATCCGTGAGCATCGGAATCAGCCTGTTCCCGGACGACGGAGGCGATGCGGGGACCCTGCTCAGACAAGCGGGCACTGCCTTGTCTCAGGTCAAGGCCGACGGACGGGGAAGCTATCGCTTTTTCAGTCCGCGAATGAACCGGATTGCCCAAGACCGCTTTATAATCTGCTCGGCGTTGAGAGCAGCGTTGGCCAATGAAGTGCTGCAGCTTCATTACCAACCACAAGTGATCACAAACGGTCTGGCGCTACATGGTGTCGAGGCCCTGATGCGCTGGACGGATCCGGGGCTGGGTCAAGTCCCGCCCGCGCGATTCATTCCGATCGCAGAAGACCTGGGCTTGATCAACATGCTCGGCTGCTGGTCGCTTCGCCGCGCCTGCAGGCAAATGACCGATTGGCGCGAGGCCGGCATCGTCGTTCCGGCGATCTCGGTCAACATCTCACCGCTGCATTTTTGTGATCCGCAGTTCCCTGCTTTTCTTGTAGGCGTGCTCGCCGAATTTCGGCTGCCACCAGAGAACCTGACGCTGGAAATAACCGAGGGCGTCATGATCCATGGCGGCAAGCGCACGCATGATATCATCCTGGCCATCCGAGAGATCGGGGTACGGCTGTCGATGGATGACTTCGGAACCGGTTTCTCCAGTTTATCGGGGCTCTATAATCTGCCGATTAGTGAACTGAAGATCGACCGTAGCTTCATGCGGAATGTCGACAAGGACAGCAGGGCACTTGCACTGGCTACAGCGGTTGTGAGGATCGGACAAAGCCTGGGATTGACCGTCGTGGCCGAGGGCGTGGAGACCGAGGAGCAGCATCGGGTTCTTATTGATCTCGATTGCCAGGTCGCCCAGGGTTATCTTTTCTCCCGCCCCCTGCCGGCACCCAAACTGGTCGAGTGGATATCCAAGCGGGGTCGTGTGCCTGCCGATCAGCTTTCGGTGTAGCCGGCTCACAAATTCCTCACCACTGGCGAACGCACCCATCCGACGCCAACAAACGCTGGCTGCTCAACGCGTTCGATCCTACCCGCCGAACAACGCCCGTAACTCATCCAGCGCCGCGGGGTCCTCGATCGTCGGGGGTACCGGCGCGTCCTCTCCATCCGCGATCCGCCGGATGCTGCCGCGCAGGATCTTTCCCGATCGGGTCTTGGGCAGCCGCGCCACGACCCTTGCATCCTTGAAGGCGGCGACGGGGCCGATGCGTTCGCGGACCAGAGCGATCAGTTCGGCGGCGACGTCCGCCTCCGGCCGATTGACGCCAGCTTTCAGCACCACGAATCCCATCGGGGCCTGGCCTTTCAGCTCGTCGCGCGCGCCGATCACCGCGCATTCGGCGACATCATGGTGGGAGGCGAGAACTTCCTCCATCGATCCGGTGGACAAACGATGGCCGGCGACGTTGATGATGTCGTCAGTGCGCCCCATCACCCAGACGTCACCATCCGAATCGACCACGCCGGCGTCGCCCGTGCGGTACCAGCCGGGGAAGTCGGACAGGTAGGACGTGCGGTAGCCCTCGTCGTTCTGCCACAGCGTCGGGCCACAGCCAGGCGGCAGGGGCAGCCGCAGCGACAGGTTGCCGGTCTCGCCAGCGGACAGCACCCGGCCGTTGTCGTCCAGGGCGTGCAGGTCGTAGCCAGGACATGGGCGACCGCCGCTGCCGGGTTTGAACGGGAACAGGCCGAACTGACGGAAGCCGGCGGTGATCGGCCAGCCTGTCTCGGTCTGCCACCAGTGATCGACGATGGGTTTGCCGAACAGTTCGTGCGCCCAGATCGCCGTCGGTGGGTCGCAGCGCTCGCCGGCGAGATACAGCGCCTGCAACGACGACAGGTCATGGCGGCGGGTCAGCGCGCCCTCGGGGTCCTGCTGCTTGATGGCGCGTATTGCGGTGGGGGCGGTGAACAGCACCTTCACCTTGTGCTGCGCGATCACCCGCCAGAACGCGCCGGCATCGGGTGTGCCGACGGGCTTGCCCTCATACATCACCGAGGTGCAGCCGCGCAGCAGCGGGCCGTAGACGATGTAGCTGTGGCCGACGACCCAGCCGACGTCGGAGGCGGTCCACCACACGTCGCCCGTGTCCACCCCGTAGATCATCCGCATCGAGTTCCACAGCGCGACCGCGTGACCGCCATTGTCCCGAACCACCCCCTTGGGCCGGCCGGTGGTGCCGGAGGTGTACAGCACATACAGCGGATCGGTCGCCGGCACGGGAACGCAGCCATGCGGGACAGCCGCATCCATCGCGGCAGCGAAATCATGATCCAGGCCCGGCGTCAGCGCCGCCTGGGCCTGCGGACGCTGCAGGATAAGGCAGGCATCGGGCTTGTGCGGCGACAGTGTGATGGCGGCGTCCAGCAGAGGCTTGTATTGGATCACCCGGCCTGGCTCCAGCCCGCAGGACGCCGAGACGATCACCTTGGGCTTGGCATCGGCGATGCGCGAGGCCAGTTCAGCCGCCGCGAACCCGCCGAACACGACGGAGTGGATGGCGCCGAGGCGGGCGCTGGCCAGCATGGCAATGGCGGCCTCGGGAACCATGGGCATGTAGATGACGACACGGTCGCCCTTGGTGACCCCCAGGGAGGCCAGCGCGCCGGCCAGGCGCTCCGTGCGGTCCAGCAGTTCCGCGTAGGTGAAGGTTGTGACGGTGTCGGTCATCGGGCTGTCGTGGATCAGCGCGGCTTGCGCGCCTCGGCCGGCTTCGACGTGGCGATCCAGGCAATTGTAGCAGGTGTTCAGCATTCCGCCGGCGAACCACTGGCCGAAGGCGCCCAGGGATGGATCGAAAACCTTGTCCCACGACCTAATCCAGTCGATGCCTTGAGCCTCCGCCGCCCAGTAGGCGGCGGGATCGCGCATCCAGTCGCCGTAGGCTGCCGCATAGGACGGGGCGTCGGTCATGCTGCGTTGCTCCCTGGTTCGTTGCGTTGGTTTTCAGACGGGACCGCGCGGCGGTCAAGCCAGACTTGCGTGCGCCCGCGCGGGGTGGTTTCTGCATGCCGGTAACGGAGGAAAACACGATGCGGATCGACGGTCTCGCGGCGCTGGTGACGGGTGGCGGTTCCGGGTTGGGCGCGGCGACGGCGGCGCATCTGGCGGCGCTAGGCTGCAAGGTGGCCGTGGCCGACATCAACCAGGCGGCGGCCGAAGCCCGCGCCGCGACGATCGGTGGCATCGGCATCGGCTGCGACGTCGCGGATGCGGCATCGGGCGAGGTCGCCTTCGCCGCTGCTCGCAAGGCCCATGGGCCGGTCCGCATCCTGGTGAACTGCGCCGGCGTCGGCACCGCCGGGCGCATCGTCGGACGTGACGGGCCGCTGAAGCTGGAGGCATTCGAGCGTGTTATCCGGGTCAACCTGATCGGCACGTTCAACATGCTGCGTCTCGCGGCGGCGGAGATGTCCGACGCCGAACCGCTGGACGAAGGCGAACGCGGCGTGATCGTGAACACGGCCTCGATCGCGGCGTATGAGGGTCAGGTCGGGCAGCCGGCCTATGCGGCGTCGAAGGGCGGCGTGGTCGGGCTGACGCTGCCAGCGGCACGTGAACTGGCTCGGGCCGGCGTGCGGGTGGTGACCATCGCGCCGGGACTGTTCCACACGCCGATGGTGGACGGATTGCCGCCCGAGGTGCAGGCCAGCCTGGGCGCCGGCATCCCGTTCCCGGCTCGGCTGGGCCGGCCATCCGAATACGCCGAACTGGTGGAGCATATCGTGCGCAATCGTTTCTTGAATGGTGAGGTCATCCGGTTGGATGGCGCCTTGCGCATGCCGCCGCGGTGACTTTCATCTCCGCCCGCGCGGCCGGCGGGCTTGGCCCGGCCGAGGCGCGGACGGTAGAGTCGACGCCAATCAACCCAGGGAGAAAAACGCCATGATCACACGCTTCTCCACCGTCTATCCCGGCCATATCGATCTGCCGGACCACGGCCAGAACGCCACGCCGGCCAACGAACGCCGCTTCTCCAACACAGAACTGGCCGGCGTCTTCGGCAAATCCGAACGCATCGCGATGCTAATGGACCGCCTCGGCTGGGACACGCTGTGGATGGCCGAACACCACTTCCAGTACGAGGGCTACGAGGTCATCCCGAACTTGCTGATGCTCGCGGTCCACCTCGCGCACACGACGAGAACCCTCAAGATTGGCTGCGGCTTCAACATCGCGCCGATGTGGCACCCACTGCGGCTGGCCGAAGACTACGCCGTCGCCGATATCCTCACCAAGGGCCGCACCGTGTTCGGCGTCGGCCGCGGCTACCATACGCGCGAAGTCGAGGCCTTCGGCGCCCCGATGCTCGACCAGGACGCCAACCGGGACCTGTTCGAGGAGCAGGTCGAGATCATTTTCAAGGCGTTCAACAATGAATCCTTCGCGCACCACGGCAAGCACTACACCCTGCCGCCGGAGGTCCCCTATCGCGGCTACACGCTGAAGGAACTGACGTTGGTCCCGCGTCCGATCCACTCGACGGAGACGTGGCAGCCGGTGGTCAGCGCCAGCGCCCGCGGTTTGGATTTTATGGTCAAGCACGGCATCAAGGGTGCCGTGGGCGGCGGCGCGGCGACGTTGCAGCAAGGTCCGATCACCGCCTACCAGCAGGCCGCCGCCCGCGCCGGCCAGGACCTGAAACTTGGCGAGAACCTGATGTTGGGCATCTTCTTCCACCTCGCCGAAACCCGCGAAAAAGCCGTGGCGGCGCTGCGGCCGCTATATGAGGAACACGCCAAGATGTTCGCCCCGCTGGGTTTCCTGCCCGGCGCCACGCCAGCGCAGGTCGCGGCCATCGGCAAGCGCGGTGGCTGGGCCGAGGCGGGCGTGCCGACGCTGGAGCACTACATGGAAACCGGCGCCTGGTTTGCCGGCACGCCCGAAGACCTGGTCGCCTACCTGAAGGACCTGGAAAACCGCTATCCCGGGATGCAGGACATCAACCTCAGCACCCCGATGGGCACGCCCGAGGCACTGATGCTGGAGCAGTTTCAATGGGTGTCGGAGGCGGTGATGCCGGCATTCCGCCGCCAATGATACCAAATTGAAACCACACCCCACATAGACTTCGGCTTTCAGTCGCCGATGCGCCGCCGGCTCCTCGGTATCGGTGGAACCGCTCGGCACCCGAGGGCGATCGATGACCGAGCCGAGCCGGAACACGCCGCGCTTGGGCTGGCTCGACGGTTTACGCGGGCTGGCCGCCATGCAGGTCGTTCTACTGCACTATGTCTTCGCATTTTCGCCGACCATGGACTCGACCTATCCGCTGCCGATCTATGACTTCTGGTGGCGCGGCCTCCTGACCGCGCCGTTCATTTTCCTGTAGGATGGGCACTCGGCCGTCTATCTGTTCTTCATTATGAGCGGCGTCGCCCTGACTTACGCCTTCTCCGCTCGTCCCTTCGCGTTTCTGCCTACGGTGACGCGCCGCGTGATCCGCCTGGGCCTGCCGATGACGGCGGCTACCATCCTCGCCGCCGTCCTTTATGCGCTATTGCCCGATGCGCACGCCACCGCCGCGGCTTACACGGGATCGCCCTGGCTGCGGACCATCGGTCCGGTCAGTCCCTCCGTGACCGCGATCATCCACCAGATCGTCTTTGAGGGCCTGCTGGTGGGCTTCGACGGCTGCTCCCTGCTACCCGGTTGGGCAATCGGCCACCTGACCCTGGCCGGGGAGCACGCCTTCGACGCACCGCTCTGGACGCTGCATATCGAGTTCTGCGGCATTGCCGCCAGTCTGGTCCTTGCGTTCGCGTTCGAACGCTGGGTCGATCATCCCGCGATCAAATTGAGCCGCATGATCGACGCCCGCCGCCGGCCCTCTGTTTCGCCTCTACCAGTGAGCGAGGCCGTCTAAGCCCTCAATCCTCGTCACTCTCCGGCGCGAGCGCCCGGAACCGCGCCCGATGCAGCGAAGCCGACCCATAGGACGGCGCCAGTACCATCATCTTGCGCAAGAACAGCCCCGGATCAGCAGCATCCGTATAGCCGATCCCGCCATGCAACTGGATGCACCCGCGAGTTACCATGCCCGCCGCATCCGACGCTCGGGCCTTGGCCCGTGACACTGCCGCCTTGCGTACCGCGGGATCGCTCGCCGAGTCATATTTCGCCGCCGACGCCTCCACCACCGCTCGCGTCAGCGACAACTGGATCCGCAAATCCGCCGATCGGTGCTGCAACGCCTGGAACGACCCGATCTTGCGGCCGAATTGCTCGCGGGTTTTCAGATACTCCAGCGTGACCCCGAATACCCGGTCCATGCAGCCTAACAGATACGCACTCGTTGCCAGAACGGCGGTTTCCAGCGCCTCGGACGCGTCACCGGGGAAAATCTCCGCCGGTGCGTTATCCAGCGTCAGCGTGCCGAACCCACCGCCGTCCTGGGTCTGCGTCATCTCCAGGTGAGTTCCCGACGCACCGCGTTCCACCAGCGCCAAACCCGTCGTCGTGGTCACCAGGAAGGCATCTGCCCCGGCGGCCATCGCCACGAATAGTTTTTTGCCGGTGACTGTCCCGTTGCCGGCAACCGTGCCACCGGCGGCGACTTCCAGGCTGTGCGGTCCTTCCTGCCACGCTGGCAGCACGATCCGGTCGCCGCTCAGCACCTCGGCCAGATGCGATTCCGGCAGCAGCCGAGCCGCCATCGCCGCACCGATCAGCGGTTCGGGGACAAGCGACGCACCAAGTTCCTCGGTCAGTGCGCAGAATTCCCGGGTGCCCAGTCCCGACCCACCGGCGGCTTCCGGGATCATCAGGCCGAGCCAACCCATCTGGCACATTTCCCGAAACACCGCCCGATCGAATCCCGGTTCAATGAACCGCCGTGCCCTGATACGTCGGAAATCACCAGTGCGAGGCGCGATCCCGGCCGCGCTGTCGCGGATCATCCGCACGCCTTCGTCGCGGTCCTCGCTCATCGGGTCGTCTCCGGTATCAGGCGGGCAAATGCAGCTTGGCTTCGGTGCGCGCTTGCAAATCGTCAAAACTCAGACCTGGTGCCATGCTCAGCACCACGAATCCTCGATCGGTGACGTCCAGCGTCGCCAGGTTGGTGTAGACGCGCTTGACAGCGCCCGGCGCGGTCAGCGGATAGCTGCACTTGGTTACCAACTTGGACTGGCCGTCCTTGGTGGTGTGCTCCATCAGCACCCACAGGCGCTTGGCCCCGGCCGCGAGATCCATCGCACCGCCCACTGCCGGCGCCGTATCGTTCTCACTGGTTGCCCAGTTGGCGATGTCGCCGTTGTCCGCGACCTGGAACGCCCCCAGCACGCACAGATCCAGGTGCCCGCCACGGATCATCGAGAAACTATCGGCGTGGTGGCAGAAGCTGCCGCCCGCCCGCATCGTGACGTATTGCTTGCCGGCGTTGATCAACCACGGCTCGATCTTGTCCTTCGCCGGTGCCGGCCCCATGCCCAGCACGCCGTTCTCGGAATGGAAGATCACTTCCCGATCCATCGGCACGTAGTCGGAGATCATCGTCGGAATCCCGATCCCCAGGTTGACATACCAACCCTCGGGGATGTCGGCGGCGGCGCGCTGCGCCATTTGCGCGCGGCTGAAAGGCTTGAAGTCGGCGAGTGCGGTAGCGGACATATCAGCGTCTCCTGATCAGAAGCCGGAAGGGTCACCGTAAGGTACGTGCAGCACGCGGTCCACGAAGATACCGGGCGTCACGATATGGTCGGGGTCGATGTCGCCCAACTCGCGCACGTGCTGGCTCTGCACCAACGTCAGCGCCGAGGCCATCGCGATCACCGGATTGAAGTTCCGGCCGGCCTGCTTGTAGGTCAGGTTGCCCCAGCGATCGGCTTCCCACGCTTCCACCAGCCCGACATCGCCTTTCAGCGCCTGCTCCAGGATGTAGATGCGTCCATCGATCTCCCGGTGTTCCTTACCCACGGCCATCTTGGTGCCGACACCGGTGGCGGTGAAGAACGCCGGCACCCCTGCCCCGGCCGCGCGCATGCGTTCGGCCAGCGTGCCCTGCGGAACGATTTCCAGCTCGATCTTGCCGGCGCGATAGAGGGTTTCGAACACCACGGGGTCGGAGCTGCGCGGGAATGAGCAGACGATCTTGCTGACGCGCCCCAGTTCCATCAACCGAGCCAGGCCGGTATGGCCAACGCCGGCGTTGTTGCAGGCGACGGTCAGGTTGGTGGCCCCCTGCTCGATCAGCCCGTCGATCAGCGCATTGGGCTGTCCGACAGCACCGAATCCACCGAGGAGGACGACGGAACCATCCTTGATGCCGGCCATCGTATCGGCCATGGACTGGACGATCTTGTTGATCATGCTAGGCGTTTCCTCGAAGCGCTATTATCCCGGCTGGTGTAGCGCCACCGCTCGCATGTGCCAAGGACCACGGACCGAGGAGACCGGACATGAGGGTGAAAAACCGAAGCATCACCGCTAGGTCTCGAAGGCCTCGGAACGATCATCCAAGCTTGGATTAAGCCGCGCCAGACAAGCGGTTGTCCGCCATCTTCCGCCGGTTTGCCGTGGCAACGAGGACCCATTCGCATATTTTGGCACTCAATTTTGGCACCTCGGCGTTTCATCCCACTGTATCAGACCACACCAGCAGACCAGAAAGAACAGGGTCGCCAGCCGCGGTGCCTCCAGCACATTGTCGAACAGGCCAGAGATCATGAACCCGGCGATCGCGCCTGCCACCGCGGCACCCGTCACCGCACCACCGCGCAGCGCCCGTAAACCGCCCGCAAGCGCGAGGCCGGTCAGCGTGGCAAAGGCGGTCAGTCCCAGGATACCGGTTTCGAACCACAGCATCAGATACTGGCTCAGCATGCGCCAGGACACGTGGCTGTCGTCGGTAAATATCCAGCGGTCGAGGCCGTGGCGGAAGTCGCCATTGGCCAGCATCGGCCGGCCGGAGTCGTCGGTCAGGCTGATGTCACGCACCTCGATCCGATGGCCGATCCGGCCGGACAGCGACAATTCGACCGGACGGCGCAGCAGGCCAAACAACGCCCAGCGCCCCAAGCCGGTAGTGGGAATTGTGGCATGAAGGGTCGTCCACTGGTTCGGTATCGCGGACGCGGTGTCGGCGGATTGGCAATTGTCCGAATACAGCAGGACTTTGTCGCAGATTAACGCACTGGCCACCAGTCCGTCGGGGGAACGTGACCAAAACGTCAGATGCCACGGACCGTTGTCCGGCACCGTGATCTTCTGGCCCAGGTAGAACGGCGTTTCGACCCGCATCGACACGTACGGGCCAGCGGCATCCCGGTCCAGCACCAGATCGCTCGGCCGATTAACGGGGGAGCGTGACAGCATGGTCCGTTGGTAACTGCCGAGCCCCATGCCAAACAGCGCGGTGGAGATGTCGCGGTCGCGCACCGCCAGCCCGGCCCACCAGTTCTGTTCCCGCGTCGAAAGGTCGGTCTCACTGTCGGCGAAACGATGGTACATACCGGTGAAATCCGCCACGCCGGCCAGTGTGGCCAGCATCAGGACAACCGGCACGATGCCGATCGCGGCCCAGCGCATGCGGCGCCGGGTGGCGATCCACAGGCCCCCAAGGCCGGTGATCGCCATCGCGGCGGTGCCGGCGGCGTAGCCCGTGCGGGCGAAGGTGACGGCCAGCGTGTAGGCTCCCGCCAAACAGGCCAGCGGCGCCAGGACCGTGCCCACCCAGCGCGGGCGAAACTGGAACAGGCACAGCGTGAACGGCAGCGCCAGCGCGGTGTAGGCGCCGATATGTCCGCCGCCGACACGCATGCTGGAGAACGGCCCAGCGACCCGGTACGCCGTGCTGGTGTCCAGGATACTGGCGAACAACAGCCGTTCGGCGAGAACCTCGACCGTCACCGCCATCAGCCCGGCGGCCATGCCATAGGCGAACAGCGACACCGCGTCATGGTGGGTGCGCTGGCGCCGGCGGATGAACGGCAGCAGCGCGAGCGCCTCGACGACCGCCTTGGCGAGGCGCAGCGCATTGTCGGGGCGCAGGAACGGGTTGTCCGAGTGGCCAGTATAACCGAGCGGAGAGGCCAGACCGATGATGGTGCTGACGGCGTAGGCAGCAACCAGCAGCAGCAACACGGCCCGGGGCCAGAGGGCAGGAAGAAGGTCGTCCGGCCGTGGTGGCGCGCGCAGCAGAAGAACGGCAAGGGTGATGAGGACGAAGAAGTCGGACTCGCCGACGACCATCCAGCCGGTCCACAGGCCAAGGTCGAGGGCTGGGATCACAATGGGCCATATGACGAGAAAGATTGCCGGCCAGCGCCACAAGACAGCGGCATAGACGATTAGGGCAGCAGTGAGGGGCAAGGCGGGCAGTGGGTAGTCCCAGCAGCCCAAGGCCACGATGGCAAAACAGATTGCAGTCAGGGATAGACGCACCGAGCGGGCCAGCCTGTCGACGTGCGGACTCACATACCCCCCAAGATCAAGCCATCACGCCGGCGGCGGCATCCCGTTCAAACCAGCGGTTCATTAACCCGGGGGGACCCGGCACGCTACCTCATCTGCCATGATCGCAACAGTCAGCATTGCCGGCTGGCAGTGCCGTCAGCAATGGCTCGCAGACACCGTGACGGCAAGCATCGGTGCGGAGCCGCTGCCGCAGAATGAGTATGTGCCTGTGCTGCTGAACGGGATGGTACCCGACATATTGGCATAAAGCGTGTAAGTATAAGAAGCGGAACCGTATGTGTACGTTATTGTCCCTGGCGCCTGAGAGTTAATTGGATTGGTAGAGACGACAGAATAACTGCCCGTAGGATGCGCAATTGTATCGGATGGATCGATCGGATCAGACGGGCCTTTCTTGTAATCGAGCACGAACCCGCTTTTATGCTGCTCATTCCACGTCGCGTTTGGGGAGTTGCCCACACAGGCCCAACGGCCACCACCACCTGTCAGGAGACTGGAGATCTGACTTGATGTCAGCGCCGTCGCGCCCGGGCAAGTTTGCCCGAAGGCATGGCTGGCGCCAAACATCATCAACGACGCGCCCGCAGCAAGAAACCGGTTCACTGACATGTCTCCGTAAGCAAGAATCACGCAATCTTGAAGTGGCCACGTTAATGCAGCCATGATCGATCCGCAAGTGGTTCAAAGGGTTTTGCTCGTATCATTTACGATGGGATGACGCATTTTATGATCGCAACATCAACTGGATATGGATTGCTCCAATGGATGAGATCATGACAACCGAGACGGGCGTTCATGCCATCGATTTAGCATACAATAGGATCAACGGATCATGACAAATTCAACCCTTGGTTGCAAATATCACGGCCAAACTACCTACACTTCCGCGTCAATTGGGGACGATTCAGCAACGTCTGACAGCAATTCCCGCAATTCGCCGAGCCAGGGCTCATAACGCCGCCAGCGTTCGACCGACGTTCGGTAGATCGGCTGGCGCGCCTGCCACAGGCTGGCGGTAATGATACGGCGTTGGTTGTGGTGCGGGGTGAGACAGGCGTCGTCCCACTCAAGGCCGCAGGTCGCGATTAGCTGCCGCGTGAGCGGTTCCGGATCCGCGACGAGGGCCTCATAGTCGACCTCGATGAAGCGATCCGGCGGCAGGACCGCGCGCCAGTGGGCCATCAGACGCAGATATTGGCGATAGAAGAAAACTAGGTCGCCCCGATTGCTGGCGAAATCGAATGAAGCCTGGAAATCAGTGCTGTAGATGGACAGGCAGGTATCGATCGGGTTCCGCCGGCAATGCACGATCGTCGCACGTGGAAACACCTGCCGGATCACACCCAGGTGGGCGAAATTGAACGGCAGTTTATCGGTGACGCGATGTGCGTCAGGCGAGATGCCGCGCAGGACCGCCAGATAGTCGCTGGCGAGACGGCGTGCCGCATCGGGCTTGGCGGGGGCGTCGAAAGTGCCAAGGCCGGCGAGATTTTGCTCACGCCAGAATGGCAGTTCACCGCCGGCCGCGACATTGGGATGGCTCGACACGATTTGTTCGGCCAAGGTGGTACCAGAACGCGGCATGCCCACGATCAGGATCGGCGTTGCGTCCTCAACCCCCATCTCCGGGCGGCGTTCAAGATAACCTGGTGGTGCGGAAGCGATGACATGGTCCGTTTGCCGCGCAAGTGTCATGTGATCAAAACGGCCGCGCGTCGCGCGGATTCGGTTTGCGGCATCGATGTGACGAATGGCCGTGGCATAATCCTGGATGTCGTCGTGCGCCTTGCCGAGCGCGAAATGAAGGGCTTGGCGTTGCAAAACCCTCAATTCCGGCCGGGCCAGGCAGGTGCTCATTCGATCGATCAGGTCTTTATCCTGGACCCGGAATTTCTTATTCGTCGCAAGTTGGTTCCACGCACCTAGATTCAGGTCGAGCGACAGGCCACGTTCCAGATGGGCTGCTGCCTCCCCGGATCGGCCGCTCTCGGCCAAGAGTTGGCCGAGCGCGACATAGGCTTCGCCGCACTCGGGCTCCTCCGCGATAAGATCGCGCAGCAGCGATTCCGATACGGCGACGGCTCCGACGATATTTTGGGCATAGGCTGCGTAAATACGGGCGCTGACGGATCCCACAGCGGTCGCAGCGGCCGCAGCGGCCTGAAACGCCACTTCGGCCTGGGGACGCCGCCCCATCGCCAAATAGATCTGCCCTATGCGGGCATGCACGGCGTGCAGGCTGGGATCCAGCCTGACGGCCATTTGGAAAGCAACGACCGCCTCACGCTCGCGGCCGAGATGGTCGAGGGCATTCCCGAGATTCATGTGTGCGTTTTTGAGATCGGGTTTGAGACTAAGCGCATGACCAAACGCGGATACCGCCTCTTCCAGTCGCCCGAGATACAGGCAAGCCAACCCCAGATCGTGCCGTACCGTGGCGACCGTGGGATCGAGTTCGATCGAACGCTGGAATTGTTCGACCGCCAGTACGTGCTGCCCCGCCTGGGCGAGCCTCACACCCCGAACAGCAAGCTGGTTGGCCTGGCGGACGCGTGATTTCGATGGCTGCCCCGCTATCGCGGCGGCAGGCCGCAGCCGCTTAGCCGCATGGTCGCTGAAAATCTGGCCCGCGTCCGGAAGTGGCGGAGACAACGAGGGCTTAGGCGCGATGTGGGCGAATATTGCCTTGTCGGCGGGGCTCGGCATCGGTCACGCCCTCTGTCTGGTTGTTGCGGGCATGACGGGGTCCTATCCGGAATGACGCGCCGAACGCAATCGAGCTGACGTCCTGACGATATCATCCAGATGAAACCGCCGGGTTCCGGCGAACGATCGGCGCACGAAGTTATCGGGATAGCTCGTCAAAATTGCCTTTTATTTAGAATGGTTACATGGGCTGTCAGCAATTTTTACATTCATTTATTGCGAATTATCAAAAATATCACCCTGAAGCCGACCTTGATGGCAGTGCGATTGGCAACCTTGCGAGTCGCGGTCCGTGCTGGGTGTCGGGAGTGGCTCCGGATGTCGGCGATGTGTCGGAAAACTTTACACATCCCCAATTTAACGCACGAAATGTACGCGAAAACGGTCTCCATACCATTGATTAATTGCGATTCATTTCGATTGGCACAGATAGTGCTACGATGTGATATAGTGACGGGTGCATCGTTCGCGGTGTCGAATCCGACGCGGAATTACGGCGTCTAGATCGGGTGGGGCGAGAGCCATGGGCTTAAAGAATGTGTTGCTAACAGGTGCATCAGTCGTTGCGCTTGCCACCGCGGCGATCCCGGCCCATGCCGCGCCCATACAAACCAATCAAATACAAACCAATCAGTGGTACACAGGCGCGTTCAATTCTACGGCCGCCTCCGCCCTGTTTGGCCCCGGCACGGTTTTGGGCGCCAATCCGACACCGGGCACGAACGCCACGGTGGTGTTTGCACCTGTTAACACGAGCACCCCTTGGACAACGGTCGATTTGCCGTTCGGCGGATTTCTTACGGTCACGGATGTGGAAAATTCGGGTGACTCGTTCGATATCAGTGTGAACGGAGTCGATCTGGGAACAACCTCCAAGGGCACGATAGGTGCCAACTGCAACAACGAAATCGCTTGCGCGGTCTCTGGTACCAGTGCTGCCGATTTCAGCCATGGGACATTTGTCCTTCCGGCTGGCACCGATACATTTAGTGGAATCGTCAACACCCAGATCAGCGGTGGCAATTTTGACTTCATCATCGAGGCGAATGCCAACCCCAATAATCCCGTGCCTGAGCCGGTTTCGCTCGCTGTTCTCGGAGTGGGTATGGCTGGCTTGGCCGCCGTTCGCCGTCGCAAGCGATAAGGTTTCGGACGTCGCGGTATCCGGAACCAGCAATCGACCTGCGTAGCCAAATACGCGGGCGACCCGACTAACTTGTCCGTCATGGCCTTGGGTGTTCGCGCCCAAGGTATATTCTTAACCAGCTTGCTTGCACGATCGCGGATTTCCTTCAACCATCGGGCCTGCCGCCACCAAAGCGGAAGAGGTACGGGACCGCGTGGCAGACGACATCGACCTTGAGCAAATCCTCGACAAAGCCCTGACGTGGCAGGAAGCTGGGCAGTTGGATCTGGCCGAAGCCGGCTACCGCACCGTCCTGCAACACGACCCAAACGAGTTGGATGCGCTCAACCTGCTGGGGGTCATTCTGCAGGAACGTGGTGCTATAGATGAGTCGATAAGGCTCATCATGCGCGCGCTGGAGATAGACCCTGCCTTTCCGGAGGCGTTGGCCAATCTTGCCCGAGCGAAGCGTCTCGTGGGGGAGCCTATGGCGGCGGCGGAGGTGGCGCGTCGCGCCATCGCCTTGGATCCGGAACTGACGACGGCGCATCTCCAACTTGGGCGGGCCCTGTTCGATCTCGGCGATGACGCCGGAGCGGCCGAGGCCTTGCGCCAGGCCACCACCCTGGCACCGCTGTCGATAGAGGCCTTTGTGCCGCTTGGTATGGCCCTGGTCCGGCTGAACGACCCCAAAGGTGCCGACAGCGCCCTGACCGCCGCCCTGGCACTGGCTCCGGACCAAGCCGCCACCACGATCAACCTTGCGCCCGCATTCGCCGATCTCGCGCGCATCTATCGCGAAACCGGCGATGCCTCAGCGGCGGTCGAGGCGGGCAGGCGCGCGGTCGCTCTTGATCCGGGTCTGTCCGACGCACACCTGCAACTCGGTCGCGCGCTACTCACGCATCAGGATGATGGCGGCGCGATCGAGGTATTTCGTCGCGCGACCGCCATGGCTCCGGGTTCGCTTGAGGCACATATCGGTCTCGCGCTGGCCCTGACCCGTCTGCAGAATCATGTGGCCGCCGTGGAGAGCTGGCGGGCGGCGCTGGCGCTGCAGCCCGACGATCCCGGCTTGCTGATCGAGGTCGCGAGTTCACTCGGCGCGCTCGAACGCTTCAACGAAGCGTTGGCGACCTATCGGCGAGCAGACGCCCTGATACCCGGCCACCTGCGCGCGCAAGTCGGCATCATAGGAACGTTGGCCCGGATCGGGGACGTCACCACAGCGGCTGATCTGTGCCGGCAAGCGATCGAGAAGACGCCGGACTGGTCCAGCCTGTGGGTGCTGATGGCTTATTGCGAGGGGAGGATGGGGCATTTCGATGCGGCCGCAGACGCCTACCGGCGCGCCCTGGTGCTCGAACCCGGCTTGGGCAACGCACTCAACGGCCTGGCCGCGGTGGGTGAACGCTTCGACGACGACGCGGCGAAAGATGCGGCGCGGGACGTGGTGAACGACCCGTCCCGGCCAGTGCGAGACCGCATTGCCGCGGGGTTCGCGTTGGGGCGGGTGCATGATCGGTACGGAGCGTATGATGAAGCCTTCGAGGCCTATACCGCCGCCAACGCGCTGATGCGAGCGGACCGGGGGCTTGCGTTCGACCGCACTCACTATCGTCTTCTGGTGGATCGGCTGATCGCGGCGGTTGGTCCACAGGCTTTCGCGGCAACGGCGGGATTAGGCGATCCGACAGAGATGCCGGTGTTCGTTGTTGGCATGCCGCGCTCCGGCACGACTTTGGTGGAACAAATAGCTTCCAGCCATAAGTTGGTCTTCGGTGCCGGCGAGCAAAAGGACATCCCCCGGATTCTCGCCGCGTTGGGTGCGGAGGAAGCGGCTTGGCCCCCTGCCGCGTGGGATCGGGCATCGGTGCGCCGCGAAACCCGGTCGCACGCGCGGCACCTCTACGACTTGGCCGGTGGTGCCGTCCGGGTGATCGACAAACAGGTGGATAACATCATGTTTCTTGGTCAGATCGCCGTATTGTTCCCGCGAGCCAGGATCGTGGTCTGCCGGCGCGACCCGCGAGACGTGTGCCTGTCATGCTTCTTCCAGTTCTTTTCAGACGATACCATGACGTGGACCAACGACCTCACGGATTGCGGATTTCGGGCACGCGAGATCGACCGCCTGATGGATCACTGGCGCAAGGTGCTACCAATCCCTATCCTGGAAATTCAATACGAGACCCTGGTCGGCAACCTGGAACGGGAGAGTCGTCGGCTGATCGATTTCCTCGGGCTGGAATGGGATCCAACCTGTCTTGCGTTCCATGAAACCGAGCGGACCGTACTGACGGCCAGTTACTGGCAGGTGCGACAGCCGCTCTACGCCAGTTCCGTCGGCCGGTGGCGACATTACCAGCATCATCTTGGGCCGCTGCTGCGGGAACTGGGAGGGTCGGCCCTGACGCCCTGATCAGAAATGCTCGATCTCACCCAGAGGCTCGCCGCCGGCAACACCGCGTCGATTCCATACCCGAACAGGGGGCGGACCGGACTGCAGCGCCAGCGCCGTCAGCATCGACCAGATTTGCGGCATCAGCCATACCGTTGCCCATGCGGACAGGCCGGCCAGGGCGACGGCATTGATGTCACCCTCCAGGCCCGGGTGGAAATAGCGCGCCAATTCGACCGCGAATGACAGCACCGCGGCCAGGGCGAAGGCGCGCCGAGCGGTTCGCGGCCCGGGATCGCGGAACCATAAGCCGACGCCGATCGGCATATACATCACGAGATGGGCGACGATGTTCTTCGCAGCCTCGGCCTTCGTCACGATGTAATAGTCGAACAGCGGCATCAGGCCCAACGGATCGACCTGGGTGGCCACGGCGTGCGCCGGCCGCCATTCCAGCGGCCACAGCCGGTTCACGGCAATCAGCATCGCGAGATACGGAACGACCAGCCACGGCACCCACGCTCGGATTCGAGCACGATACCGGATTGGATCGCCCGCGATCACCCACCGGATCGCCGCCGCTCCGGCCGCGATGCCAGCGGTCCGGTAGAGGATGGCGGGCATCGACGGCGCCACGCTGATCACCAGTGTGGTCAAGGCGAAAACGCCGCCGGTCAGCAGCAAACCGATCAGCGTCGCCGCCAAAACCCCTCGCCCGACGCGGAAGATGCCCTTTCGGACGAAGGTCAGCAGCATGCCCACAGGGATGAACGCGGCACTCGCGGCGACGATCAGCGTCACCCGAACCAACAGCGGACGGCCATCGCCGGGCAGCGTCAGCATGGTGTCCGGCAGCCGCCCGATGCACGCCCGCAAATCCGCCGCGTTCAGCGCGAAATCCAGCGGCATCAGCAGGAATATGAGCAACGCGGCAGCATAGAGCCGCAGCGCCAGGACCAGCGCCGCGACGGGATTCCGACGGCTGACCGATGGCCGGATGCGCTGGTGCCAAACAGCGTATCCCGCACCGCCGACGATCGCGCCGATACCCTGGGCGGCAATGTAATTCAGCGTGACTGTGCGAGGCGGAAAGAACAATTGCAGATACTTGGTCGCCAGGATGACGGTCGCGCAGATCAGCAGCGCTCCGATCGCGGCGGGCAGCCTGAATACCGGACGCTGGGGCCAGACCGTGGCGGCAACCAGGAATCCGAACGGAACCAGCATGAGCAGATTGCCCATCCAGTCGGCTCTCTGGTCCGACCCGTTGGCGACGAATCGGATGGCGAGAATCTGGTGAAAGGCCTGGATCGGATCGCGGAAGACGAAATGGAATCCGAACGGCCCGACGACGGTGCTCGAATATAGTATGAAGACGCCATATCCCAGGCAAAGCCAGCCGAAATGGCGGTCGCCAGGATAGGTGAGAGTCTTAAGGTCCATGCGGCCCCAAACGGTCCCTTCCAACGTGTTGATCGCAGCCGACGGCATATGTGGGCCCATCGGCTCGCCGCCGGCTCCGGCCAGACGATAGCGGCGATGCGGACGCATCTTTATCATCCCGTCGTTCAGTTTCGCCAGGGATGTATTGTCCTCCAAGGGATCGGCGTCCGGGACGCCCTGCCTGTGGTCTGACAGATGGCATGGCGGTAAGTTGGTGCGACACATCCCTCCATCGGACCAATAAAGGGCTCGACATGCCGCTATCGCCATCCTCTGCCTGGGCGACGATTGTCCGCACGCTCACGATCCTCGCCGGCTGCCTGACCGGTCCGGCGATGGCGGCCACGCTACTGGTGGGGCCCGGCATGCCATACAAACTGCCATCCGCCGCCGCTGCCGTCGCGCATGACGGTGACCATATCAAGATCGGCGCCGGATCGTATTCTGATTGCGCGGTGTGGAAGGCCAATAATCTGACGATCGAGGGCGCCGGCCCCGATGCCACCATGATCAGCGGACGGCCCTGCGCGGGAAAGGCACTTTTCATCGCGCAAGGCAACGCCATCACGATCCGCAACCTCGCGCTGACCAACGCTCATGTCGCCGACTTCAACGGTGCCGGAATCCGGGCGGAGGGTGGCGATCTGACGGTCGAGCATGTGCGCTTCGCCGATGACGAGGACGGCATCCTGGCCGGCGTCCTGCCCGGCAAAAAGATCGTCGTCCGCGACAGCGAATTCATCGGCGACGGCACCTGCGAGGGCGGCGGCGGGTGCGCCCACGGGATCTATGTCGGCCATATCGGCCTGCTGCGCGTTGAGCACTCAAGGTTTCTCCGCACCCGTTCGGGCCATCACATCAAATCGAGGTCTCTGCGAACCGAGGTGATTGGCTGCGACATGGCGGACGGCACCGATGGCACGTCCAGCTTTGCGGTGGATGTGCCGAACGGTGGCGCGGTGGTGGTCCGCGACAACCATATCCAGAAAGGTCCGCGATCGGAGAACCATCAGGCCGCGATCATGGTCGGCGAAGAAGGTGCCAGCCAGCCCACGCCGGAAATCATCGTCGAGCACAACACATTCCGGGTCGATGGCGGCTACGAGTCCTATCTGCTCAACAACCGGACCCCGACCGGGGCGGTGCTGACGGGCAACACGCTGCAAGGCAATGCCCAGGCACTGCTCGGGAACGGGCACATAAAATGAGATGTGCTGTGTTCGGGATTTAACTGCGACCGGCACCAATTCCACAACACAGGCGTCGCGGGCAGGCGGCGTATGTCGCGGTCGAGAAATCCTTGCTTGACATGATTCAGGTTAGCTGAACGTGGGAAAAATGCCCACGAATTAGCAAAAATCGATTGACGTGGGAAATTTTCCCACATACGATTCACGGCATAATACGACGTTATCTTTAACCATGCTTTAAGGCTTCATCGTCTAAACTGCGCCGCCACCGGATTATCAGGATGCGTCGCCATCGAAGACGGTGCAGCGAAACCGAAAGGCTTCCGACATGTCCTACGTCGCCGCGTTCATGCCCAACGCCCATCGCTCCGCCGTGAGCCAGGGCCAGGGGCAGACGTTTCCGCGATCGGACGACACGATGGACCTTGCCGAAATCGAGGAGGATGGCGCAGGACAGGACATCGACCTGCGGCAATTGCGTCATCACACGAAAAACACGTTGCAGCGCATTCTCGGCCTGATCGCTGAGGCACCGGGCCTTTGCGACACGCCGCAGGGGGAAAAGCTTGCCCAGGAACTGGAATACCGGATCTGCCTGTCAGCGACGATTTCCAACGCCCTGTTCGGCCTGACCGACACACCCGGAACGATGGCGGACCGGATGCGCCAGCTTGCTGGCGCCGTGGTCGATCTGATGCGGGCGCCCGACCAGGTGATCCGCATCGGGGTTTTCGTGCGTGGATGCTGCCCCGCCGGACTGCGTGAAGATGTGCTGCGCAGCGCGCACGAACTGATCGGCAATGCGGTCAAGCACGGTATGAGAGGGCGTCCGCAAGGACGGATCGCCGTCCGGCTGGCGACCGATGAGGATTGCACGACCCTGACGGTGCTCGACAACGGCTGGGGCTTCGCCGGCAAGCCACGTTCAGGCGAAGGACTGGCCCTGACGCGCGATTTCGCCGCTCGCCATGGCGGTTCGCTGACGATGGACGGCATGGAAGGGACCGTGGCAACGCTGGAGTTGCCGCATTAACGCCTGATAGCGTCGCGGTAAATCCATCGCAAGCCAAGCCTGAGATGACCTGCGTTAGGCCAGCGCGTCGGCGATCCGGCGCGCTAGGCGGCGGGCGACGTCATCCTTTGCCAGCCGGGGCCAGGTTTCGATTCCCGCGGCCGAGACGATGTGGACCGTGTTTTCCGCCCCACCCATGATTCCGGTCTCCGGGGAGACGTCGTTGGCGACGATCCAGTCGGCGTTCTTGCGCCGCAGCTTGCCCTGGGCGTTCGCCATCAAATCGTCTGTTTCGGCCGCGAATCCGACCACGAGGCGCGGGCGGTTCGGACCGGCGGCGGCGATGGTCGCCAGGATGTCGGGGTTCGGCACCAGGGTCAGGCTGGGCGGGGCGGCGCCGGGCTGCTTCTTGATCTTGCCAGTGGCGGCGGATTCGACCCGCCAGTCGGCGACGGCGGCGGCGAACACCGCGATATCGGCGGGC
>NZ_LMUJ01000092.1:214509-291583 GCF_009765975.1 Acidisphaera sp. S103
GGTGGACTGTGACTCCTTGGGGATCGGGGACGGCGACCGGCCCACGGACCAGGGTCACGCGGGCTCCGAGTTCGGCCAGCGCCGCCGCGATGGCGTTGCCCTGCCGGCCGGAGGAGCGGTTGGCGATGTAGCGCACCGGGTCGATCGGCTCATGCGTCGGGCCGCTGGTAACCAGGGCGTGGCGGCCGGTGAGCAGACCGACGGCCGGGGCTAGGATTCTGTCAATCGCGGCCAGGATTTCTGGTGGTTCGGCGAGTCGACCGGGACCGAATTCGTTGCACGCCATCGCGCCCTCGGTCGGGTCGACGATGAGGACGCCGCGCTTCGCCAGGGTCGCCATGTTGGCCTGGGTCGCCGGGTGCAGCCACATGCGGACGTTCATCGCCGGGGCGACGAGCACGCGCTTGTCAGTGGCCAGCAGCAGCGTGGACGCGAGGTCGTCGGCCAGGCCGGCGGCCATCTTGGCCAGGATGTTGGCGGTGGCTGGGGCGACCACGACGAGGTCGGCGGTTCGGGACAACTGGATGTGTCCCATCTCCGACTCGTCGGTCAGCGAGAAGAGTTCGGTGTAGACTTTCGATTCGCTGAGGGCCTGGAGGGACAGGGGGGTGACGAACTGGCCGCCGTTGTCGGTCAGCGCGCAGGTGACGCCGTAGTCCCGGCGGCGCAGCAGGCGGATCAGCTCCAGCGCCTTGTAGGCGGCGATGCCGCCGGAGATGATGAGGAGGATGCGTTTTCCGGTCATGGGGTGATGCTCATGTTAGTGCCGGTAACCAGCGGTACCATTCGGCCAGGACAGGCTGGATTCACAGCCGCCACCCCGAATGAATCGCAGCGATGCCGCCGGACAGGTTGCGTACGTTTACCCGAACCAGACCGGCGTCGCGCATCATGCCGGCCAGGGTCTCCTGGTCGGGGAAGGTGCGGATGCTTTCAGCCAGATAGCGGTAGCTGTCAGCGTCGCCGGCGACCATGCGGCCCAGGCGCGGCAGCACTTTGAACGACCAGGTGTCGTAAACCGGGGTCAGCGCGTGGACGTTGACGCGGGAGAATTCCAGGCACAGGAAGCGGCCGCCGGGCTTCAGGACGCGCCTGGCTTCTCGCAGCACCGCTGATTTGTCGGTGCAGTTGCGCAGGCCGAAGGCGATCGAGACCCGGTCCACACAACGGTCCGGCAGCGGCAGTTTTTCCGCGTCTGCGACGGCCAAGCTGATGTCGTTGGCGAAGCCGCGGTTCAGGGCGCGGTCGCGGCCGACGGACAGCATCGCGTTGTTGATGTCGGTCAGGAACACGGGGCCGCCGCCGCGTTTCAGCCAGCCGAAGCTGATGTCTCCGGTGCCGCCCGCGAGGTCCAGCAGTGTGTGGGAGGGGCGCGGTTGCAGATCACTGATAAAAATCTGTTTCCAGGCCCGATGGATGCCCAGCGACATCAGGTCGTTCATCAGGTCGTAGCGCGGCGCCACGCTGTCGAAGACGGCTCGGACCAGGCCGGCTTTCTCGGTGGCGGCGACCGAACGGAAGCCAAAATCGACGGTTGGCATGGGATTGTCGGTCATGGGCCGGATGTATAGCCTGAACGTTGATATGCCGGAACTCCCCGAGGTCGAGACCGTGATGCGAGGCCTGCAGGCGCGCCTGGAAGGACGCGTGCTGCGGCGTGCGGTCGTTCGGCGGCCGGACCTGCGCTGGCCCCTGCCCCCGGGTCTGGCCGCTCGGCTGACCGGTGCGCGTGTCACGAGCTTCCGGCGGCGGGCCAAGTATATCCTGATGCGGCTGGACAGCGGGTGGTCGGTGCTGATCCATCTCGGTATGTCCGGGCGAATGCTGGTGGAGCCGGTGGGGCGCAACGACATCACGTTACACGAGCACATCGAGCTGGAAACCGACGACGGTTGGCGGGTGGGGTTCGTTGATCCGAGGCGTTTTGGTTCGGTCGATCTGATCGAGACCGATCGGGAGGATGCCCATCGGTTGCTCGTGGGTCTGGGGCCGGAGCCGCTGGACACCGCGTTCTCGGTCGCAACGCTGTCGGCGGCGCTGGAGGGGAAGAAGACGCCGATCAAGGCGGCGCTGCTGGACCAGAAGATCGTTGCCGGACTGGGCAATATCTATGTGTGCGAGGCGCTGTTCCGAGCGGGGGTTTCGCCGGTGCGCCTGGCGGCGTCGATTCCGGGTGCGCGGGCCAAGCGGCTGGTGCCGGCGATCAAGCAGACGCTGACCGAGGCGATCGCCGCCGGCGGCTCGTCGTTGCGGGATTATGTACAGACTAACGGGGAGCTCGGGTATTTCCAGCACGCCTGGAAGGTCTATGGGCGGGAGGGCGAGCCCTGCCCCGCCTGCCCGCGTGACAATACGTGCAAGGGCGTGCAGCGGATCGTGCAGTCCGGGCGCAGTACGTTCTATTGCCCGCGGAGGCAGCGCTGATGTGGGGCCGCGATCCAGCGTGAGCCGCGGCACCGTCCGGTTGCTGTTGTCCTGCATGGCTCTCGTGGCCATCCTGGTCGCCGGCCCGGCACGGGCGAACGATTTGCCGGTGGTTTACGAAGGGGCGCCACCGGAGACTGAATTCAATGCGCCGTACGCGATCCGGGTGCTGCCGGGCGGCGCCGAGGTGGAGATTTCGGGCAGTTTCTCCCAGGCCGTGCCTGGGGATTTCGCCGCCGTGCTGGCTGGGGCGCCGCAGGTGCGGGCTGTCCGGCTGGAAAGTCCCGGCGGATATGTGCAGCCCGCGCTCACGGTCGCCGACATTATCCGGACGCGCGGACTGGACACGTATGTCGGGCGGTTCTGCGCCTCGGCGTGCACGCTGGCGTTCCTGGGCGGGCAACACCGCTACGTGGCGCCTGATGCGCGGCTTGGCTTTCATCAGGCCAGTGCGTCCGGGGTGGCACAAGTGCGGGTGGATTCCGTCATGCGGCAGGCTTACGGCGCGGCGAGTGTGCCGGCGGCCTTCATCGATCATGTGTTGCGCACGCCGCCGGAGGCGTTGTGGTTTCCCTCCCGGGATGAATTGGTTGAGACGGGTGTCGCTTCCGGCCCGCCGCCAACGGCGCTGGTGATTCCCGATAGTGTGCTGTTCCAGGCGTGGGCGGATGCGGTCAAGGACCTGCGCTGGGCGTCCGACGAGGCGCTTGTCCAATTCGCCACGACGACGGTGGATCTGCTGGAGCCGCTGCAAGGGGCCGGTTCGGAGATCTGCTGGGATTTTACCCATGACGTTCCGGTCGATATCGAAACCCATGTCCAGGCCGGTACGCTGGTGGCCTTGAAAGCGGCACTGCAACATGTCCGTGACGATGTGAAAGAAGCTCCGACGGTAAGAGTGGATGCGGCGGACAAGGCCGGTGTACTGGCGGCGCTGGTCCAGACGCTGCCCGAGGCGGCGCAAAATCCGACTGCCGCGGCGCTGCGCCAGGACGCTGACCCTGCGGCGTTCTGTCCGGCCCTGCGTTCGATGCTGGCCGCGGCCCTGGCGCTGCCGGTGGCGGATCGCGATCCGGCCTTGCGCGCCTTGCTATCCGGTGGGTCGTGAAGCCCCGCTAGTGTCCCGAATCTGAAGTTCACCACAGTGGGCGAACTTCAGATTCGGGACACTAGCTCTTTGTTTTCAGTGACCTTCCAATCCCAGAAATCCGTCGCAGAATGAGACGAACTTCTGGGGCAGGACACTAGACGCGCCTCACAAGCGGTCCGTAGAGTGCGACGCTTGGCCTGTCAGGGAGTCGCGTGACAAATGACGTTCTCCTGGTTTGCGTTCTTTCGTGATGCCGGTTCGGCGGCGTCGTTCGAGCCGGCGGCGCTGGATTCGATCGCCGGGACGGTTCGGCATCTGCCCGGTCTGCGACAGGGCCTCGTGATGAGCCGGCCCCGTCAGGAAACCGCACATCCGTTCCCGGATAATGAGCCGCCCCCTGCCCTGGTACTGCAACTCCAGTTCGACACGATCGAGGCGCTGGAGGCCGCAATCGCCGCCGACAGCCCGCTGCGGCATTTGGCCGATGGACGCCGAACGGTGACGCAGCAGGCGATGCTGGCGCGGCGCTATCCGGTGCCCGATGCGGTTCTGCGCACGCCGGTGGGGGCACCGCCGTGCAGCTACCTGGTGCAGTATCCGGGGCCGGCGGAGGACCTGAACGCCTGGAATGGCCACTACAACCGGCATCATCCGCCGCTGATGGCGAAGTTTCCCGGTGTGCGGGCGATCGAGATCTACACACGCCTCGATTGGGTCGACGGGCTGGGCTGGGCGCGGGAAGACATGATGCAGCGGAACAAGCTGCTGTTCGACAGTCCGGAGGCGCTGAGTGCCGGTCTACTGACCCCGGTGCTGCAGGAGATGCGGGCGGATTTCAACCAGTTCCCGCCGTTCACCGGTGGCAATGTCCACTACGTGCTGGAAACGCGGTTCGCGAGCGCTCGGTGATGCTGGCGCCGATGGATCGGACGCTGCCGGCCATGCTGCGGTCGGCCGATCCCGAGCGCAAGCTGGTGACGGTGGGCGACACCACCTGGACGGTAGCCGACGCGTGCCGGATCGCCGCTACCCGAGGCGGCAGTCTGCGTGATGCCGGGGTCCGGCGTGGCGATCCGGTGGCGGCGCTGTGCGGCAATGGTTCGGAACTGCTAGAACTGGTGCTGGGATGCGGCTGGATCGGCGCCGTGCTGGTGCCGATCAACACCGCCGCGATGGGGCCGCAGATCGGCTACTATCTTCGCAATTGCGGTGCTCGGTTGCTGGCGGTGGAACATCGTTTTCTCAATCGCCTGATGCTGGCCGGCACGCTGCCCGTCGAGCGCGTCTGGGTGGTGGGCGGAGACGGTCTGTCCGATGGTTTGATGGAGCCGTTTCCAGGTCCGGCCGACCCGGCGGATGCGGAGTTCGCGCTGTCGGGTGATCCGTTCGCGGTGCTGTACACATCGGGGACTACCGGCCCGTCGAAAGGCGTAATCTGCCCGCATGCGCAATATTATTGGTGGGGTGCCAATTCCGCCGCGTTGCTAGAGGTCGAGGCTGATGACGTCCTGTGCACCACACTGCCGATGTTCCATATCAATGCGCTGAACACGTTGGCGCAGGCGCTTCTCACCGGGGCGCACATGGTGCTGGAAAGCCGGTTCTCGGCCTCGGGGTTCTGGTCGGCGATGGCGGCGCGTGGCGCCACGGTGGTGTATCTGCTGGGGGCGATGGTGCCGATCTTGCTGGCCCAGCCGGTAACGCAAGCCGAACGGGCGCATCGCGTCCGCCGCGGCCTGGGGCCGGGTGTGCCGGCGGACCTGATGACGGCATTTTCCGAACGTACCGGGGTGTCGCTGGTGGATGGGTACGGCTCGACCGAGACCAACTTCGTGATTGGGGAGACCGTGGCGGACCGCAAGCCGGGGGCCATGGGCCGCATCCGGCCGGGGTTTGAGGCACAGGTGGTGGACGAACTCGACAACCCCTTGCCCGCCGGGGTTCCGGGGGAATTGGTATTGCGGGCGCGGGAGCCGTTCTCGTTTGCATCGGGCTATCTCGGGATGGCGGACAAGACAGTGGAGGCTTGGCGCAACCTGTGGTTCCACACCGGCGACCGGGTGGCACGCGATGAAGACGGCTGGTTTCGCTTCGTCGACCGGCTGAAGGACGTGATCCGCCGGCGCGGCGAGAACATTTCCTCGCACGAAGTGGAGCAGGTGCTGCTATCGCATCCGGATGTCGAGGCAGCCGCCGCGTTTCCGGTGGCCTCCGACCTGGCGGAGGACGAGGTGATGGTTGCCCTGGTGATCCGTCCCGGCCAGCCGTTCGATCCGGTGGCCCTGATGGGCTTCTGCGAGGCCCGGATGCCGCATTTCGCGGTGCCTCGGTATGTCGAGGTGTTGGCGGACCTGCCGCGCACCGAGAACGGGAAAATACAAAAATTCAAGTTGCGCGAACGCGGAGTGACCGCGGGGACGTGGGACCGGGAGGCCGCCGGGTATGTGGTGCGGCGGCGGTAACCGGTTCGGTTCAGGACTGCTTTACACTTAAAACGTTTCACCGTAACCGGTGATGGTCGAAAACCGTGGAGGGCTGACCATTGGGCAAAATCGCATCGTCGCCTCCGCTGTCCATATGAAAATCGCTGTTCTAGGCGGCGGGAACGGGTCGTTCGCCGCCGCCGGCGATCTGACGCTGGCGGGCCATGAGGTCAGGCTGTGGCGGCGGGATGAGCAAGCGGCGGCGGCCCATCGTTCGGCTGGCGGTTCGGTCGCCGTAAAAGATTATGCCGGCGACAACGAAGCCCGCCTGGCGGTCGTGACGTCCGATCTGGCGGCGGCGGCGGCGGGTGTCGAGTTGATCCTGTGCCCGACGCCGGCGTTCGCTCAGCCGGCGATCGCGGCCAAGCTGGCGCCACTGCTGTCCGACGGGCAGGTCGTGTTCCTACCGCCCGGCAGCTTCGGATCGTTCATCTTCGCCCAAGCCGCGCGTGATGCCGGCAATCGGGCCTCGGTCAGTTTCGCCGAGACGGGCACCCTGCCCTGGCTCGCCCGTAAGCATGGTCCGCACGCGGTGCGGATATCAGGGCGCGGCAAGCGGCTGCCCACGGGTGTGTTTCCGCAGTCCCGAGCGGCGGATGCGTTGCGGGTGATCGCGGTGGCGTTTCCGGATGCAATCGAGCCGTGCGGTGATGCGTTGTCTGGCGCGCTGATGAATGCCGGGCCGATCATCCATCCGCCGTTGATCTTGATGAACGCTGGCCCTATCGAGCATTTCGACCGGTGGGACATCCACAAGGAAGGCACCCAGCCGTCCGTCCGCCGCGTGACCGACCGGCTGGATGCCGAACGGATCGCGGTGCGGGAAGCGCTGGGCTATGGGCCGCCGCATTTTCCTCTCGCCGATCATTACGCGCGCGAGGGCGACGAATGGATGTACGGGCGTGGCTCGCATGAGAAACTGACGGATTCCGGCGACTGGCACGAACATCTGGTGCTGACCGAACACCGCTACATGCTGGAGGACACGCGGATCGGGCTTTCGCTGCTGGTTTCCGTCGCAGCGTTGGTGGGGGTCGACACGCCTCTGGCGCGCGGCTTCCTGGCGCTGGGGTCGGCGATCTGCGGCGAGGATTTCCTGCGGTCCGGCCGCACACTGGCGAGCCTGGGCCTGGGCGGGCTTGACCGGTCGGCGTTGCAGGCGCTGTTGCGGGACGGTTTCGCGTGAGGGAGCCGATCGTCTGCCTGGGTGCGGGACGCATGGGCCGCGGCATCGCCGTGGTTTTCGCGTTCGCCGGCCATGACGTGACGGTCGTCGACTTCAAGCCGCGCCCGCCGGATGCCTTCGTTCGGCTTGCGGCGGAGGCGACGGCCGAGATCGGCGGCACGCTGGCGATGCTGGCCCGTATTGGGCTGATGCGGCCGGAACAGGTGGCACCGGTGGCCGGACGCGTCCGCGTTGTGGGGGGAGCCGAGGCGGAGGCCGCGTTGGCCGACGCGGGCGTGGTGTTCGAGGGCGTGCCGGAAGTCCTGCCGTTGAAGCGTGAGGCATTGGCTCGGGCGTCGGCCATGGCGGGGGCTGGGGCGATCATCACCTCCACCACTTCGACCATCCTGGTGGATGCGCTGGCCGATGCGGTGTCGGGTCCGGAGCGGTTTCTCAACGCGCATTGGCTGAACCCGGCGTTTCTGGTGCCGCTGGTGGAGGTGTCGCCCGGCGCGCGCACCAGTGCTGATTCCACGTCCCGTTTGATGGCGTTGTTGGAGAGCGTCGGCAAAGTGCCGGTGGTCTGCGCGGCTCGTCCTGGCTTCATCGTGCCGCGCATCCAGTTGCTGGCGATGAATGAGGCGGCGCGGATGGTGGACGAAGGTGTGGCCAGCGCGGCGGACATCGACAAGGCGGTTAAGTATGGCTTCCGCTTCGCGGTGCTGGGGCTGCTGGAGTTCATCGACTGGGGCGGCGGCGACATCCTGCATTATGCCAGCGAGTATCTGTCGAAGACGCTGGATCACCCACGTTACCAGGCGCCGGAGGTGATCGCGCGCAACATGGCGGCGGGGCGTATCGGCATGAGCACCGGCCAAGGTTTCCTGGACTATGAGGGCATCGACATGGACGCGTATCGCGAGGGACGGCTGAGCGCGTTCGCCGATCTGCTCCGCGGCATGGGCCTGGCTCGGCCGCCGGTCGTGGACGATGAGATGACCCCGCCATGACAAGGGTGGATGGGGACGGTATGGTCGGTCAGGTTTTCATCGTTGCGTTGGGGAGAGTTGAGTTATGGCGAGCTACGAGAACATCATCGTCGAAACTCATGGCCGCGTCGGCCTGATCCGGCTGAACCGCCCCGCCGCGCTGAACGCGCTGTGCGACGCGCTGGTGAAGGAAATGGGCGAGCAGTTGCGGGCGTTCGACGCCGACAAGGCGATCGGCGTCATCGTCATCACCGGCAGCGACCGAGCGTTTGCTGCGGGCGCGGATATCAAGGAGATGCGCGACCGCACCAACCCCAGCGCGATGGTGGAGGATTTCATCGGCGCCAACTGGGAAGCCGTGCTGCAGATCAAGAAGCCGGTGATCGCTGCGGTGGCCGGCTTCGCGCTGGGCGGCGGCTGTGAACTCGCGATGATGTGCGACATGATCTTCGCCGCCGACACGGCGAAATTCGGCCAGCCGGAGATCAACCTGGGTGTCATCCCCGGCGCCGGCGGCACGCAGCGGCTGACCCGGGCGGTCGGCAAGTCGAAGGCGATGGACATGGTGCTGACGGCGCGCATGATGGACGCGGCAGAGGCCGAACGGGCCAATCTGGTGTCTCGGGTCTTTCCGGCGGATCAGTTACTGCCAGAAGTGTTGAAAATCGCAGACCGAATCGCAAACCTGTCGCCAGTGGCGGTGCAGTTCGGCAAGCAGGCAGTCAACAGAGCCTTCGAATCGACCCTGGTGGAGGGTGTTCGACACGAACGCGCACTGTTTTTGTCGCTGTTCGGCACGCCGGATCAAAAAGAAGGCATGGCGGCATTCGTGGAGAAGCGAAAGGCAAATTTCCAGTCGTGACAAAGCGCTGATGTTTGTATTAAATAAGTTTCCAAGTAATACGTGACATTTCAGAGCACGAATAGGTTATGACGATCGTACGGTGTTGATGCTGTTTTAACATCTCATTACCGGGATTTTTCTCGCGCATATAGGTCGTATAGGTTAGCAGAGGGCATGGAGAAAAGCCTGCCAGCAACACGCGCTGCTGCCCACATACAAGGGCAACCACGCTCGTCGGAAGTCAGCCTGCTTCTGGTCAGCCGCAGCGCAATCTGGTCACGTGCGGTTCACGGCGCGACGCGGGCATTGGGCGGCGGAGACGTGTTGACCTGCGACGCTCGTGACGCGCTGGCTCGGTTGGCTGGAACGACTTCGCATTACACCCATCTTCTTGTGGATCGGAACGATGCGGAGGGGCTGCTGGATGAACTGGCTGATCTCACCACCGAAGTCGCCGCGCCGGACACGGACATGCTGGTGCTGGGCACTGCCGATTCCCGCCGCCCCCATGTCCGAGCCGTGCCGACGGCCACATCCCGATCCGTTGCAGAGGCCTTAATGGCGACTTCCCCTCCCCGCGATGGATCGATCATGAACCTGGCCGAACTGACGGCCGCGCTGCATGGTGCGATGATCGAAACCCGCTATCAGCCGATCATCCGCATCACCGATCGCCATCCTGTCGGGGTGGAGGCGCTTGCGCGCATGAATCATCCGGAACGGGGTACGTTGCTGCCCGACCGCTTCGTGCCGCAGTTGGAAGATGCCGGGCTGGCGGCCGAATTGACCAGGCTGGTGTCCGCGCGGTCGTTCGGCGACCTCGCCGGTCCGTTTCTGGCCGGACGCGGGCTGCGGATGTCGGTGAACTTTCCGCTGGACGTACTGCTGCAACCCGCCGCGCTGGATCGGCTGGAGGAGCAGCGGATCGCCGCCGGGCTGGCCGCCAAGGATATCGTGATCGAATTGACCGAAAGTCGGCCGGTCGACGACATCCCAATGCTGCGCCGTTCGCTGGAGCGGTTGCGCAGGCTGGGGTATGGCGCCGCGATCGACGATGTCGGCCCCGCCGTGCCGCGGCTAGCGCCGTTGCTGGAGCTGCCGTTCACCAGCCTGAAGCTGGACAAGGAACTCGTGCAGCAGGTGAACGAGTCCATGGAGATCGCGGCTTTCCTGGCCATGACGATCGTGCAGGCGAAAGCACACGGGTTGACCGTGGTGGCCGAGGGCGTGGAGACCGACGCGATCTGGAACCGGATGCGCGATCTTGGCGCGGACGAAGTCCAGGGGTTCCTCGCCGCCAGGCCGTTGCCGGTGGCGGCGGTCCCCATCTGGTGGGACGCGTGGATGGGGCAGGCCACGCCACGGGCTTGAGTGGCGCTATGCAATCGACATAGCCATTGGCATCGCCGGTGCAGCCGTCATGTATTTGGGCGGGCAGAAGGCGTGGATGCCGATCTGCACATGACGTCGGCTGCAGTTAGATAACCCCCTCCTCTGCCAGCCGCTGCACGTCCGATTGCGTCATCCCCAGAAGTTCGGTCAGCAGCCAGGCGTTGTCTTCGCCGTAGCCGGGGGCGCCGCGATTGATTGGGCCGCCGATGTAGGCGGGCGTGCGGGATAGTTTCATCGGCAACTCATAGACCGGCCAGGTACCGATCTTGGTGCCGGTGACCTCGGTCAGCCATTTCAGGTGGCGCAGTTGGGGATCGTTGTCACAACGGTCCTCGGAGTTTTGGCAGACGCCGGCGGGGACGTTGGCGTTTTGCAGCGCCGCCATGATGTCTTCGGCGGTGCGGGTGGCAGTCCAGGCGCCGACGGCCGCTTCCAGTGCATCCTGGTGGGCGAGGCGGTCGGTCAGGGTGGCGAAGCGCTTATCGTCCAGCCATTCGGTGTGGCTGGCGGTCTTGGCCAAGGATTGCCATTCCTGGTCGGTGAAACAGGCGATAGCGACCCAACGGTCGTTGCCTTTGCAACGGAATGCGCCGTGCGGCGCGGCCGGCTTGTACGGGGATCGGTTGCCGTAACGACGCCATTCGCGGCCGTTGGCGGACCAGTCCAGGATGGAGGTGCCGGTGAGGAAAAGTCCTGACTCGCACTGGGAGGCGTCGATCCACTGGCCCTCGCCGGTGCGGTCGCGGTGATAGAGGGCACCGAGCAGGGCGAGGGCGTAGCCGTAGGCACCCATCCAATCGAGGTAGGAATAGCCCCAGCCCACCGGCATGGCGGGTTCGGGGAGGCCGGACATGTCGGCCTGGCCGCCGAACGCGGCGGCGACGGGACCGACGGTGCGCATGCGTCCGTAGGTGCCGTGCGCGCCCATGCCGGCTTGTTGGATGTAGATGATGTCCGGGCGGATTTTCTTCATGACGTCGTAGCCGAGGCCCAGGCGTTGCAGGACGCCGGGAGAGAAGCCCTCGGCGACGACGTCGCAGATGCGGACGAGGTCTTTGGCGATCGCCAAGCCTTTTGGGTGGCGGATGTTGAGGGAGATGCCGCGCTTGCCGGCGTTCTTGTTGTTGAACTGGCCGCCCATGTTCAGGTCTTTGACTCCCGGCAGCGGGCCGGTCGCGGCGTCTCGGGCGGCGCGTCCACCGATCGGGGCCATGGCGGCGAGGCGGGTGTCGGGGTTGTCCTTCCACTCTACCTTGTAGCTTTCGGCGCCCATGGCGGCGAGGAAGCGGGTGCCGCCGGCGGAGGCCAGGAACCACGCGAAATCGAGGATTTTCACGCCCTGCAGGGGGAACGGTTTGTTGTGCAGGGCGGATTTTCTTGCGTCGGTGTCTGGTTTTGCCTGGGCAGGAACGGTGGGGGTCTTCGGGTTGATCGTTCCGGTATCCTCACCCAGCAGCGGGGCTCGGCGCCCGACCTGCCAGCTTGTTTTGTTGGTTAGCCATTTGCTGGTGGGGTAGCGGAACGAACGGCCATGTTCCGGGTGGTAGACGTCGGCGAAGGATCTGCGTTGGATCCAGTGCTCGTCGAGGGCGTTTTCGTGCGGTTTGCGGATCGGTGCCCAGAGCAGGCCGGCTTCCTGCGCCTCCAGCCACGGCAGATCGTTGTAGGTCCAGGCTCGGGCGAAGCGCTGCACCACGTCGATCATGTGCGCTCGCGTTTCATCGCTGGCGGTCGAGCCGGGAACAGCGCGGGCTTTCAGGTCAGCGTCGGGTGGCGGCGGTTGCAGGTCGGCCTGCATGCCGTATTTCGACAGCAACGGCACCAGCGCCTTCAGATCGCGGGCCCCCATGCCGTGGGAGATGTACCAGCGGCCGTCCTTGGTGTGCATGATGCTGGGGGAATGGTTCGGGGTCTCCAGCGCGTGGCGGCAGGTCAGGCGCCACAGCGGCACGCGGCGCATCACCCAATGCATGATGTCCAGTTCAGGGTTTTTCGACACGGCCTCATGCACCGCGACAGACACGTCTTGCCCTTGGGCGGTGCGATGGCGCGCGATCAGGGCGGCGATGATGCCGGTGGCGAGTTGCTCACCGGCGATGTGGTAGGCGTGCCAGACCTGCGGTGCGATCGGCGGGGAATCGAAGTTTAGATTCGGATCGGGGTCGTAACCGCAGTTCATCATCACGCCGCCGAGGGCGAGATGGATCAGGTCGGAAGATTTGAAGTTTGCCCAGGGGCCGTCGTCGCCGAATGGCGTCATGCGGGCGGTGATCAAATGCGGGAATTTTTCGTTCAGCGCTGCCCGGTCCAACTTCAGCGCGGTGTTCAGGGCGCCGCAGGACGAATCCAGCAGGATGTCGGCGCCGTCCAGCAGACGCAGCAGCTCGTCCGGCTGCGACTGGATGTCCAGGACGACGGATTTCTTGCCGCGGTTGTAGTTCCAGAAGAACAGCGACCGTTCCGGCCCCGGTTCGTCATTCAGGAACGGGCCGATGCGCCGGGTGGCATTGCCCTCGGGCGGCTCGATCTTGATGACCTCGCAGCCGAGGCCGGCGAGCAGCAGGCCGGTGTATTCGGCGCGCTCATCAGCGATTTCGATGACGCGCAGGCCTTGCAGCATGCCGGGGCCGGCATCGCCCATCATCTCGCCGGGGCCGGTGGATCGTTCGTTCATGGCTTGTTTCCTCCAGGGCGGCGGCGATCAGGGGCGCGTGCGCGCCAGCATTTCCAACAGGGTCGGATTGACGATTTCGGGGGACTCATAGGCCGCCCAATGGCCGGTCTTGGGGATCAGGCGGATGTCGGCTTGCGGGCTATGGGCGCGCAAGGTGGCGACACGCTCCGGGCCTTTGGGGTTGGCCGGCGCGTCCAATTCGCCCCACATGCCGTTCAGCGGTGACTGCAACCGGTCGATCGCCTTCATGATCGCGCCGCTGCGGGAGATCGCGGGGGTGCGCAGGCGGGAGCGAATGGTGTTCCAGTCCTGAATGGCGATGGACAATTCGTCGATCTTCGCCGGGTCGGCGATCATCAGGCGGTTGAGGTTGGTGCGGTGGGTGTCGTGCCTCTCCTGGCCCTCCAGATGGCGGACTTTCTCCAGTTTCACCGCGGAGCCCAGGGCGCCGACGCCTGATGAGCCGATGATGGTAACGGAACGGACGCGCTTGCCGCCCAGGGCGCCGACGCAGGCCGCCATGGTGCCGCCGAAGGAGAAGCCGACGACCTCATAGGTTGTTTCGTTGCCGATGATGGCATCGATTCCGCTGGCGACGATGCCGGCGATGGAGAACGCGTCGTCTCCGTCGGGTGGGAAGTCCGATTCGCCCAGGCCGGGCAGGTCGGGCACCAGGACGCGGTAGGTGGGGACCAGGGCGGGGATGGTGCGGATCCAATGCCGCCATGATCCGGCGCCGCCATGGAACAGGGCGACGACCGGGGCGGTGCCGCCGGACTGATCCCACAGGTGCCAGACCATTTTGCCTTCGCCGCATGGGGTCTCGTAACGGGTTGCCTGCTGCTGGATGCGGTCCAGGATGGTTTGCGGGTCTTCGGTCACTTGGTCGTTCATCCTGGGCGGGTCCTTCGGTTCGTGTCGTGGTGGCAGTTTAGAGGCAGGGACCGCCGGACGCCAAATCCGGGTGCCGACTGAGGTAGTCTGTGGTATCGTGTAGGCATGAGCACAGCGATGCGCCAACCGATGTCGATCGAAGCCTTCCTGGAGTGGGAGGAACGCCAGGCGACACGTTATGAGTTCGACGGGTTCCACGTGTTCGCAATGACGGGTGGGTCTGCCAACCATTCCCGTGTGCAACGCAATTTAATCACTGAGCTTGGGTCCAGGTTAAGAGGCAAGCCGTGTGAGCCGTTCGGCAGCGAACTGAAAATCCTTGTTGCTGGAAGCGTCCGTTACCCCGATGCATTCGTGGTCTGCTCGCCGGTGGCTGGAAAGGCAACATTCATTACCGACCCGGTTGTCGTGTTTGAGATCATCAGTCCCAGCACATCCGGCGTGGATCGCATTATCAAAAACCAGGAGTATCGCGACACCCCTTCGATCCAGCGCTACGTGATCCTGGAACAGGACCGGCAGGCAGCGACGGTGTTCAGTCGCGATCGTGGCGACTGGGCTGGCCACGTGATCGCTGGCGACTTGAACCTGGAGATGTCGGAGATCGGCATTTCCATTCCCCTGGCCGAACTTTACACCGGCGTCGAACTGGTGGTGGACCCGCCGCCCGAACAGTAATCACAAGTATTCGTCGGCCAGCGCCAGGTCGCGGATCGTGTCCACCGGACCGCTACGGCGCACTTCACCGCCGCGCATCACGTAGCCGCTGGTTGCCAGTTTCAGGGCCGGCCGAGCCATTTGTTCGGTCATCAGGACCGTGGTGCCGCGGGCGCGCAGTTGCAGGATGGCGTCGCTGATCTGCTTGATCCAGACCGGTGCCAAACCCAAAAACGGCTCATCCATCAGCAGCAGTTTGGGGAACGACGCCATCGCTCGGGCCAGGGCGACGATCTGTTGCTGGCCGCCGGACAGTTGGCCGGCCGGTTGCGTGGCGCGATCCACCAGCAGGGGGAAGGCCGATCGCAGCCAGTCCAGGGCTTCCATCTGGCGCTTGCGGCCCAGCCCGAATGCGCCGGACAGGACGTTGTCGGTCACCGTCATGGTGGGGAAGACGCGGCGGCCCTCGGGGGAAAAGCCGATGCCCAGGCGGGCGCGGCGTTCACAGGGGATGTGGGTCAGATCGGTGCCGCCGAAGACGATGCGGCCCTTGGCGGTGGGTACCAGGCCGATAATGGCGTTGATGGTGCTGGACTTCCCTGCCCCATTGGCACCGACCAGCAGAACCGTTTCGCCCTCCGGCACATCGATGGAGATACCGGACAGAGCGGTGATGCCACCATAACGAACCCACAGGTCCTCGATTTGCAGCAGCATCAGGCGGCGTCCTCGGTTTCGCCCAGATAGGCGGCGATGACGTCGGGCCGGGCCAGGACCTCGGCGGGGGAGCCGTCGGCGAGCAGGACGCCGGCGTCCAGCACCAGGATGCGCGGGCACATGCGGCGGATCAGGTCCATGTCGTGCTCCACGATCAGCACGCTGGCTCCGGCCTGACGCACGATATCGACAAACGTATCGACGTTGTGGCGTTCGGCGCGCTCCAGGCCGGCGGCGGGTTCGTCCAGCAGCAGGATCGCGGGTCCGGTTGCGAAAGCCATGACCAGGCCCAGCATTTTCTGCAGGCCGTATGGGAGTTTGTCGGAGATTTCGGTCAGGCGCGGGGTCAGGCCGAACTCATCCAGCATGCGGTCCAGGCCGGCGGGCGTACCTCGGCCGCCGAAGCGGATGGCTCGGGCGATGTTTTCACCGACCGGGACGGTTTTGAACGTGTTCGTTTGCTGGAAGCTGCGGGCGAGACCCAGGCGGCTGACGGCGTGGGCGGGCTTGTTGGTAATGTCCCGGCCGCCGAGGAACACACGGCCGGCGGAGGCAGGCTGACGGCCGGAGATCACGTTGATCAGCGTGGTCTTGCCGGCGCCGTTGGGACCGATGACGCCGAGCAATCCGCCTTGCGGCAGGATGAAACTGATGTCCTGGAACACGCGCAGCCCGCCGAAGCGTTTCGCCAATGATTCGACGCGCAACTCGGTCATGACGTGCGCCTCCGCCATAGCGCGGCGACGGTGCCGACAATACCGCCTCGCGCCACCAGGACCACCACCAGGATCAGGACGCCGTACAGGCCCTGCGCGTATTGGCCGTGGGTGCCGAACAGGTTGGTGGCATAGACCAGGGCGCCGGTCCCCAGTACCGGCCCCAGGATCGACACGCGGCCGCCGATGATGGTGTAGGCGATGAAGTCGACCGCGGTGCCGGAATCGAACGAACTCGGGTGCGCCGTCAGCAGCATGTTGACCAACGAATAACCGGCGAGGCCGGAGATACCAGCGGCGACGACGAACCCCATCGCCTTGTAACGCCAGACAACCAGGCCGAGGCTTTCGGCCAGGATCTCGTTTTCCTCGATGGCGGCGAAGTGCTGGCGAAACCAGCGGGTTAGCAGGCCGGTGATCAGTGTTGCCAACATGGCCAGGCCGCAGGCGAATTCCAGCACCTGGCGGTTGGTGCCCATTTCGGTGCCGAACAAGGTCACCGGCGGCACCCCGGCGATCCCGTTGGAGCCTCCGGTCAGGCTGGGTGTTTCGAACAGCACCAATTGCATGATCTGCGACAGGACGAAGGTCACCAGCACGAAGTATGTGCCGCGCAGCCGCAGGACCAGCGCCCCTAGCGGGATGGCGACCAGGGCAGGCAGGATGAACGACGCGGCGGTCATCAGGAACGCGTCGGTGACGTTGTATTCGCCCGCGATCGCCACGGTGTAGCCGCCGATCGCCATGAAAGTCGGCGTGGCGAACGACAGCAGGTTCATGCGCAGCATGATCCAGACACTCTCGGCCGCGATCACGCCGGTGAAGACCTGGTTCAGGATCGAGTAGACCAGCACGCTGTGGGTCAGCATCGGAACGAAGAACCCGGCGGCCAACACCAGCAGCGCGATCAGATCCGCCCAGCCCAGCAGGTTACGGCGCACCCTCAGGCGCCCCTGACGGTGCGGCCGAGCAGGCCGGTGGGGCGGAAGACGAGGAGGAGAAGGACCAGGACGAACAGCACCAGGGCGCCGATGGAGCCGCCGAAATAGACGCTGGAGAACGCCTCGACGACGCCGACGACGAAAGCGGCCAGGGCGGCGCCCTCCAAGGAACCGAGGCCGCCCAGGATGACGGTCAGGAAGGAGGTCGCCAGCACCGGATCGCCGACGCCGGGGGACAATGACAGGATCGGTGTGACGAGGGCGCCGGTCAGGCCGGCCAGTGCTGTGGCGATAGCGAAGGCCAACGGGAACAGCAGTTTCGGCCTTAGTCCCTGTGCCATGGCGATGGCTCGATCATCGGCCAGCGCGCGCAGGCCGCGGCCGAGGTCGGTGCGGTACAGAACAAGCCACAGCGCGGCGATGGTCGTGAGGCAGATTGCCAGGACGATGAGGTTCTCGCGCGGGACGTAGATCGGGCCGAGGTGCATGGCGCCTTTGACGGGGAAGGCGAATTCCATCGATAGCGGGCCGAAGATCGTCAGCAGGCCGGTCGACATCACCAGGTACAGACCGAGCGTGAGCATCAGGGTCGCGAGGTGGTCGTCGACCATACGTTCCAGCAGGTACAGCTCGAATATCCAGCCCAGGGCGCCGGTGGCAATGACCGCCACGAGGACGGCGAGCGGGTATGGCAGGCCGGCATAGGCGACGCAGCTATAAGCGACGTAGCCGCCCAGCATGTAGAAGCCGCCATGGGCAAAGTTCACCACCCCCAGGATGCCGAAGATCAGGGTGAATCCCAGCGCCAGCAAGGCGTACTGCGCGCCCAGGCTGACGCCGATGATCGCGGCTTGCGAGAACTCCGCCACAGCTAGAGGTGTCCTCTTATCATTCCGGTTGGGCTTCCTGGCGTTCGACGCCGAGGTTCTTGCCGTCCTTGATGATGCCGATGCCGAACGGGAAGAACAGGGTCTGCTGGATGCCGAAGTATTTCTTGCCGGTCCAGTAACCCTTGCCGATGTTGGGGTCCTCCACCGGCATCGTGCGCAGCACCGCGGCGACTTTGTCCGCGTCGTTGGTGCCGGCTGTCTGGAGCGCCTTCATGGTCATGCGCGCGCCCGGCAGGTACGACCAGAACGTGGTGCCGCCCACCGGATCGTGGCCCAGAAGCTTGCGGTATTCGTCATCGATCGCCTGGACCTTGGGATCGTCCGTGGGCACGGCTTCGTACCAGTAGAAATCCTTCAACACGTCCATGCCGCCGGAGACGCGCAGGATCTCCGCCGTTCCGGGGCCGCCGACGCGGCCGATCGGGCCGGTGAAGCCCGCCAGGCGCAGTTGCTTGACGATGACGCCGGCGTCACCGGGCGCCGAGGATGCGGTGTCGACCGCATCCGGATGGGTGGCCAGAACGCGGGTGATGATCGGCGCGAAGTTGGTGGTGCCGCGCTGGTAGAATTCGGACGTCGCGGCGACACCGTTGGCCTTGTAGGCCGCGCCATCCACACTGGCCACGTCGGTGCCGGTCTGGTCGTTCGGCACGACGATCGCCACCGACTTCATCGGGAAGGTTTTCATCGCTCGCTTGATGACCAGGTCGGCCCATATCGCCGGGGGCGGACTGACCTGGAACATCAGCGGATACTTCGGTTCCTGCGCGTTGGTCGCATAGGCCGCGTTCCAGGCCAGTTCGCCATTGCGGGCCGCCACTGGCTTGACGGCGGCGTTTTCGACCGAACCCACAGGGCCGATGATCAGATGAATGTCCTGCCCGGCCAGGGCATTGGCGCCGGCCGCGGCACCGTCGGGGGTATATTTACTGTCGTATGACACGACGGCGACCTTGCAGGTCTTGCCGTCGATCTTGACGCCGCCCTGCTGGTTGACCTCGGCCGCGGCGAGTTCGGCCGCGCTTTTCATCGACAGACCCCATTGCGCACCACCGCCGGACATCGGCCCCATGGCGCCGATTTTCAGTTCGCATGATTGGGCGAAGGCGGTCGCCGGCAGCATGATCGCCGCCACGGCGAGAAGCAGGTGCCTCATCGTATCGTATCCCCGTTCGTTTCTGGTGGCTATTCGGGTTTTACCTCTTGCCGCTCGACACCCAGGTTCTTGCCATCCTTGATGATGCCGATGCCGAAGGGAAAGTTCAGTTCCTGGGCCAGGCCGTATTGCTTTTTGCCGGTCCAGTAACCCTTGCCGATGTTGGGATCGTCCACCGGCAAGGTGCGCAAGGCCGCGGCGACGGCCTTGGCATCGTCGGTACCGGCGATCGAGACTGCCTTCAGCGTCATGCGCGCGGCGGGCAGGTCGGCCCACACGGCGGTGCCGCCGATCGGGTCCTTGCCGAGGAGTTTCTTATACTCCGCATCGATGTCCCTGACTTTCGGGTCATCGGTCGGCACGGTCTCAAACCAAAAGAAGTCCTTCAGCACATCGATGCCGCCGGAGACGCGGATGATTTCGTCCGTGCCGGGACCACCCAGCCGTCCGATCGCGCCGGTGAAGCCAGCGAGGCGAAGCTGCTTGACGATGACGCCCGCGTCGCCGGGGGGAGAGGATGCGGTGTCGACGACATCCGGTTTGGCGGCGAGGATACGGGTGACGATCGGGGCGAAATTGGTCGTGCCGCGCTGGTAATATTCTTCCGTGGTGGCGACCTTGTTGGCCTTGTACGCTTCGACGTCTAAGCTGACGGTGTCGGTTCCCGCCTGGTCGTTCGGTGCGATCAGCGTCACGGTCTTCATCGGGAACACCGCCATGGCGCGTTTGACAACGGCTTCACCCCACACCGCCGGACCTGGCGCGATATGGAACATCAACGGAAATTTCGGTTCCAGCGAGTTCTTGGCATAGGCGGCATTCCAGGCAACCTGCTCATTCCGCGCCGCGACCGGCTTGATGCCGGTCGCCTCCGGTGATCCGACCGGGCCGATGATCAGGTGGATATCCTGGGCGGCGAAGGCGTTGGACCCGGCGGCCGCGCCGTCGGCGGTGTATTTGCTGTCGTAGGGCACGACGACGACCTTGCAGGTCTTGTCGCCCATCTTGACGCCGCCTTGCTGGTTCACCTCGGCCGCGGCGAGTTCGGCGGCGCTTTTCATGGCCAGGCCCCATTGCGCCGCGCCGCCGGACATCGGGCCCATGGCACCGAGTTTCATCTCGCAATTCTGAGCGAAAGCGGTCGCCGGCAGCGCGCACAACGCCGCCACGATAAGCTGGTACTTCATGGTTCGTGTCCCCGATTGCCTTGCCTTGGGCTGGATGGGCAGCGCTTGGCGTGCTTGTATTGATCCAGCGTGGGACGCCGTGGCGATACCGTCAAGTGCGGAGCGTTTGGGGAGGCACATGACGATCGTATTTATCGGCGACATCCATCAGATGTGGAACAAGGTCGAGCGCGGGCTGGCCGCGTTGCCGGTTTTGCCCAGGGCGGCGGTGATCCTGGGTGACGTGCAATGCGACAAGCCGCTGGATGTGCTGGCCGAACCGTTGCTGTCCCGCGGCATCGCGGTGCACTGGATTTTCGGCAATCACGACAACGACGGCGGCCCGGGGATGTGGCATTTTCTTACGTCTCCGGATCATAATCCGGTTACGGCGCCGCAGTCGTTGCATGGTTGTGTTACGGAGGTGGAAGGGGTGCGGATTGCCGGGTTGGGCGGGACGTTCCGCCCGAGGATCTGGGAGCCCCCTGCCCCGCCGCGCCTGCACGGGCGGGCGGAATTGCCGGAGGACGTGCGGCAGATGGGGCGCGGCTGGCGGCCCGACCATATCAAGGCGTTGGTCCACTCGCTGGGGACGACCGCCATCTGGCCGGAGGATTACGATGGGCTGGCCAGCCAGCGGGCGGATATCCTGGTGACGCATGAGGCGCCCAGCAGTCACCCGGCCGGCAATCCCGCGCTCGACGCGCTGGCTCGGGCTATGGGCGTCCGGTTGATCGTGCATGGGCATCATCACGTGAACTACCTGGCGACGGCGAAGGACGGCTTGCAGGCGCTGGGTGTGGCGGCAGCGTGGGGGGCGACCGAGGCCGGGGATTTGCTGTGGGAGGGTGAGGCGCCGCGGCATCTGACGGCTTCACCCGCGGGGTGGACGCGATAGGTTTCCTGGACAAATGGCTATCGGATGGCTATACTTTGTCCCATGGGCCAGCACAGTGTCGCCGAAGCCAAGAACCACTTGTCCGATTTGATCGACCGGACCATCGCGGGCGAAGCCGTGATCATCACACGTCATGGCCACCCTGTGGTGGAGCTGAAACCGTTGCGGCCTCGCGCGAAACCGGTTACGCCGGAAGACCTGGACTGGCTGGCAGCGCACCGGGTTGAGATGAACGCCACCGAGGATGCGGGAACGGCGGTCAGCCGGATGCGTGACGAAGACGAACGGTGAGTCTGTATCTCGATGCGAGCGTGATTGTCGCGCTGCTGACGAACGACATCTTCACATCGCGCGCCGATGCTTACATTCGGAACCATCCGGACGTCCTGATCGTGAGCGACTTCGCCGGCGCGGAATTCGCGTCGGTGATCGCGCGCCGAGTCAGGACACGTGAGGTCACCGACCGCGTCGCTCGGCGTGTATTCGCGGAATTCGATGCTTGGACGGCCAGGAATACCGAACGGGCCGAAACGACGACGGCCGACGTCATGACCGCGACGCAGGCGCATCGGCGATTGGATTTGACGTTACGCACCGCCGATGCTTTGAACCTCGCGATCGCCCAGCGGATCGATGCGATCGTGATAACGTTCGATGAGAAAATGATAGTTGCGGCAAAGGCGCTCAGGATTCCCGTCGCGGCGGCGTAGCCAGCGGCGGCAGTACGTCGGCCGGGTCGAGCCCGAGCTCGTGTATGCCCATGTTCCACAGGCAGAAATCCGTTGGCGGGGGCTGGATTTCCGCCAGTGCGCCGTCTCGGAACAGTTGTTCCAGGCGCGATCCCTTGAAGATGCCGTGCGCGCCGCCCAGGGTCAGAGCCGTCCGGGTGACGCTGCTGACCGCTTCCCCGACGAGGTATTTCGCTCTGTACAGCGCGGTTGTCGTTTCGGGCGTGGGGCCCTGGGTGTCGCTTAGCCAGGCGGAACGATAGGTGACGAGGCGGGCGGCCTCCAGCGTGGCGCTCATCGTTGCGATGTGACGACGGACGTCGGGATGGTATGCCAACGGCTGGACGTAGCCTGGCGGTTGGCGGGCTTTGACCACGCGGCGGATTTCGTCGTAGGCCGCGACGGCGAGACCGAGATAGACGGCTGTGTAGGATCCCCAGAACCAGTTCAGGTACGCGCACCGGAACGATCTGATATCGTCCGATCGATACAGGATTGCGTCGTCGGGCACGCGGCAATCGTCCAGCACCAGGGAGTCGCTGCGTGTTGCCCTCATGCCCAGCGTATCCCAGTTGGCGTTGACGCTGCGTCCGGCAGCGCCGTGCGGTATCAACGCCAGCATGCCGGCGGTCGGGCTGGTCGCCGTTTCGGGGTAGACTAGCACCAGCACGTAATCGGTCGCTTCCAGCATGGAGGCGAACATTTTCCGTCCGCTGATGCTGTATCCGCCCTCCACAGGACGAGCGCGCACGGATAGGCCGCGTTCGCCAATCAGGGATGTCGTTCCGGGTTCGGAGAAATTGCCGCCGATCATCTTGCCCTGGCGTACGACCAGATCGGCAAGGTATTGTTTCGCCTGCGGTGTAACGTCAGGGCTTTGCAGCAGCGGCATCACCACCGAGGCATGCATGTTGAACGCCAGCGCCGTCGCCGGACACCCCTGCCCCAGCGCTTCGTAGGCGATGGTGTGGCTGAGGAAGTCGAACCCCTGGCCGCCGAGGGATTTGTCAATCGTCAGCGACAGAAAGCCCTCGGCGCGCAGGCGGTCGTAGTTTTCCGTGGGATGCGAGGCGTCGCGGTCGTGTTCGGCCGATCGTGTGGCAAAATCAGCGGCCAAGGTCAGGCAGCGTTGCCGCAAGCGTTCCTGATCCTGGGTGATGCGGAAATCCACGTTCAGGACAAGCCGACGACCTCCGCCAGGGCGTGGAGTTGCTCAACGTGGCGGGAGACGGGGTTCAACAGCAGATGATTGGCGCCCTGGGCGACCATTTCCTGCAACCGTTCTCGCACGTGCTCCGGCGTGCCGTGGATGCCGGATGTGTCGGTTCCGGGGGGATTGCGGTAGACCTCGGTGTACCAGCGATTCAGTTCGGCCCTGGCAGCGTCCGGCTTTTCGTCGACCGCGATGAAGATACGTTTCGAGATCGGGAACTTACCCGGATCGCGGCCGGCTTTTTCCAGGGCTTCCCGCAGCAGCGGGACGGCTTTGCGAAAATCCTCACTGGTGGAACCGCCGGCACCCATCCAACCATCGGCCAGTTCGGCTGAACGGCGGATGGCGTTTGGATGTCCGACGCCCATCCAGATCGGCAACGGCGTCTGCACCGGACGGACGCCCAGTTTGGTGCCCTCCAGATGATAGAAGCGGCCTTTGTGCGCGACCTTTTCCTGAGTCCAGAGGGTACGGATCATATCGATCTGTTCCCGAAACCTGGCGACGCGGGCTTCCTGCGGAACCTCAAACTCTTCGAAATGAAACGGCCGGCCGATGCCCACGCCCATAACCGCTCGACCGTTGCTGACATAGTCCAAAGTTGCCCATTGATGCGCGACCATACGCGGGTCGTGCACCGGCAGGACCAGCACGGATGCGCCGAGACGGATCCGGCTGGTCGTGCCCGCGGCATAGGTCAGCACGGTCAGCGGATCGAAGGAGTTCACGTGATCCAGGGTGTTTTCCGTCACCCACAGATCACGGAAACCCAAAGCCTCCGCCTTGGTGGCGACAGTCCGGACAGCGTCCATGCCGATGGTGTCCGGAGACCGATGCGGCAGCGACATGCCGAACGGAATCTGATCTTTCAATGCCATTGGATGAATCCTAGGCTTTTTCGATGATTTCCATCTGTGAGCCATCGGTCGCCGACACGAAAGCGACACGATTGCCGCTGCTGCCTTTCAGTTCCTCCAGCACCTCGACGCCGTTCTTGCGCAGCTTCGCCAGCAGGCCGGCATAGTCGTCGGTGGTAACGGCCATATGTTCGATGCCGAGATGTTGCTCGTGGTTCTGCTCGCTGATGAGCGTGGTGATGTTCAGTTGTGTGCCGTGCAGATCGAGCTGCCAGCCGCGGCCGGGCATCTCGGACTTCTTCGTGGCACCGTAATTGTCGATGTAATACTGGACGGTTTTCGCGACGTCCGCGGTCTTGATATGGACGTGGTTGAAGCTGATGGCCATGGCCGTGTTTCCCCTGAAAGTGGTCGTCAGGGGACAGGCTAGACCGGATGTTATCCCAGGACCAGATCGTCGCGGTGGATGATCTCGTCCCGCCCGCGCCAGCCCAGGATTGCCTCGATCTGGTCGGATCGGTGGCCGGCGATGCGTTCGGCGTCGGTGCTGGCGTAGGCGGACAGGCCGCGCCCGAGAATGGTACCATCGGGGCCAACGATTGTGACGGCGTCACCGCGTTCGAACGCGCCCTCGATCGCCCTGACCCCCGCCGGCAGCAGCGACCGCCCGTTGGCTAGCGCTCGTGCAGCGCCGGCGTCCACGGTCAGGACACCCAGCGTTGAGAGCGATCCGCCGATCCAGCGTTTGCGGGCATTGCGGCCCTCGGGCGTCGGCAGGAACCAGGTGCAGCGGGCGCCGCGTTCCAGGTTCTGCAAGGGACGCTCGACATTGCCGATGGCGATCGCCATGGCGCAGCCGGCCTGGGTGGCGATGCGGGCGGCAACCAGCTTGGTGCGCATGCCGCCGGAGGAGTAGCCGGGCGGGGGTTCGCCGCCCATCGCCTCGATCTCGGGGGTCAGCGCTTCAACCACCGGAATATGCGCGGCATGCGGGTCTCGGCGCGGATCGGCGGTGTAGAGTCCATCGATGTCGGACAGCAGGATCAGTTGGTCGGCTTGCACCATCTCGGCGACGCGGGCGGCCAGGCGGTCGTTGTCGCCGAAGCGGATTTCGGCGGTGGCCACGGTGTCGTTTTCGTTGATCACCGGGATGCAGTTCAGGGATAGCAGGGTGTTCAGGGTCGCACGGGCGTTGAGGTAGCGGCGGCGATCCTCGGTGTCGTCGAGGGTCAGCAGCAACTGGGCGGCGGTCAGATCACGCGCCGATAGGGCCTGGCTCCAGGCTTGCGCCAGGCGGATTTGCCCGACGGCGGCGGCGGCTTGTTTTTCTTCTAACTTCAGTCGCTTCTGGGTCAAACCTAAAGTGCGGCGAGCCAGTGCGATGGCGCCGGAGGACACCACGATGACGTCGATGCCGCGTTCCCGCAGCGCCTGGATATCGGCGGCGACGCTGTCCAGCCACGTGCTGCGCGGGGCGGCCTGTTTTTCATCCACCACCAGCGCACTGCCGATCTTGATGACGATCCGCTGCGCCGTCGCAATCGAAGGGATCACGCGGCTTGCTCCTGCCTCGTGGTGTGAATGGTGTTTTGCAGGGTGCGCAGCAATTCCGGAACCCCTTGGCCAGTGGCGCCGGACAACAGGTAGACCGGACGGCCGGAGGCTTTCCGCAAGGCAGCCATTCGGGAGGAGGTTTCGCGTGGTGTCATGGAATCGGACTTGTTCAGACCGATGATCTCGGGCTTTTCGGCCAGACCGCCTCCGTATGCTGACATTTCGCCGCGGACGGTACGCCAGGCTTTCACCACGTCGCCGGCCGCCCCGTCGATCAGATGCAGCAGGACGGCGCAGCGTTCGACATGGCCCAGAAAGCGGTCACCGAGGCCGGCGCCTTCGTGTGCGCCCTCGATCAGGCCGGGGATGTCGGCCAGCACGAATTCTTCCGTGTTGGACAGCCGAATGACGCCAAGCTGCGGATGCAGGGTGGTGAACGGGTAGTCGGCGATCTTTGGTTTGGCGGCGGATACGACCGCCAGGAAGGTGGATTTGCCGGCATTGGGCAGTCCTACCAGACCGGCGTCGGCGATCAGTTTCAGCCGTAGCCAGACCCAGCGTTCCTCGCCTGGCCACCCCTTCGTCGCCTTGCGCGGCGCCCGGTTGGTGGAGGTCTTGTAGTGCGCGTTGCCGAAGCCGCCGTCGCCACCCTGCAGCAGCGTGATTCGTTTGCCGGCGATGTCCAGATCGGCCAGCATCGTCTCCTGGTCGTCGGCGAAAACCTGGGTGCCGATCGGGACAGTGACCGTGACGTCGTTCGCGCCCGCGCCCGTCCGATCCGACCCCGAACCGCTGCCGCCCTTCGGCGCTCGGAAATGCTGGGTGTAGCGGAAGTCGATCAGCGTATTCAGATTGTGTTCGGCAACGAAAATGATGTCGCCGCCCTTGCCGCCGTTGCCGCCGTCCGGGCCGCCGAATTCGATGAACTTCTCTCGCCGGAAAGCGACCACACCGTCGCCGCCGTCACCGGAGCGGAGGTAGATCTTGGCCTGGTCGAGGAATTTCATGGGTCTGGTCCGGAAATGAAACGGGGGCCGGCATGGATACCGACCCCCGCGCAGACGTTATGTGGGGTCGATGCTACTCGGCGGCGAGCGGCAGCGGCTCCACGGAGATATGCACCTTGCCTTCGGACCGGCGGGTGAATTTCACCTTGCCGTCGACCAGGGCGAAGATCGTGTGGTCGCGGCCGAGGCCGACATTGGTGCCGGGATACCACTTGGTGCCGCGCTGACGGACCAGGATGTTGCCGGCGATGACCTTTTCCCCGCCGAACTTCTTGATGCCGAGGCGGCGGCCTTCGGTATCGCGGCCGTTGCGGGACGAGCCGCCTGCTTTTTTATGTGCCATGGCGGTTTACTCCTGCGTTGCTTCGACGGCTTCGGGTTCGGCGGCAGCGGCCGGCGCGGTGTAGGTCTGGCCGTTGGCGTTGATCCCGCCGATGCGCAGCACGGTGACGTGCTGGCGATGGCCGTTGCGGCGGCGGCTGTTCTGCCGGCGGCGCTTCTTGAAGATGATGACCTTGTCCAGGCGATCCTGGGCGATCACGGTCGCGGTGACGGAAGCGTCGGCGACGATCGGCGCACCAATGGTCAAGTTGCCGTCAACGCCCACGGCGAGCACGTCGGTGAAGGTCACGGTGCCGCCGGCTTCGGCGTCCAGTTTCTCGACTTTGAGTAGCGCGTTGGGTGTAACGCGGTACTGCTTTCCGCCGGTGCGGATGACAGCGAACATTGGCTCAAACTTTCTTATGACAGCGCGGGCCGCGAGGGGCGTGGGAGCCCCTGGCGACCGGAAGGGCGCGTTATAGCGACGGACGCGGGGGTGTCAACCCGGAAATGTCGCGGATTTGGTTTGTCGATCAGCGGGTTGCTTATGTCACCCCAGTCGCGGGGTCAAAACGCCAGCCCCGTCGCCTGCATCACCAGCGGCAGCGTGCGGACCATCTCCAGCACCGGCTCCGGTACGCCCTCATCCACCGACACCAGGCAGATTGCATCGCCGCCCAGTTCCGCTCGGCCCAGATGGAAGGTGGCGATGTTGATCCCTGCCCCCGCCAGCGTGGCGCCGAAACGGCCGATGAAGCCGGGTTTGTCCTGGTTGGTCACGTAAAGCATGTGCGGGGCGAAATCGGCTTCGACCTTGATGCCCTTGATCTCGACGATCCGCGGCCTGGACCCGGCGAACAGCGTGCCGGCCACCGAACGGGTCAATCCGGCGGTTTCCACGGTCACCCGCACCAAAGTCAGGTATTCGGTGGGGCGGTCATGCACCGTCTCGGCGACATCGATCCCGTGGTCGCGGGCGACGACGCCGGCGTTGACCATGTTGACGCCCTCCATCAGCGGAGACATCAGGCCGGCGAGCATCGCGGCGGTCAGTGGACGATGGTTCAGCGCGGCGGCCTGGCCTTCGTATTCGATGGTGACGCGGCTGATCGCGCCTTCCCGAGCCTGGGTCAGTTGGCCGGCGAAGGCGCCCAGCAGACGGCAGAGTTCCAGGTAGGGTTTCAGGCGCGGCGCATCCTCGGCCGAGACGGACGCCATGTTGATGGCGTTCGTTACGGCTCCGGTCAGCAGGAAGTCGCTCATCTGTTCGGCGACCTGGAGGGCGACGTTTTCCTGTGCCTCGGCCGTCGCGGCGCCCAGGTGCGGCGTGCAGACAACATTCTCCAGCCCGAACAAGGGTGAGTCGGTTGCGGGTTCGGTTTCGAACACATCCAGTGCGGCACCGGCGACATGACCGGACTTGATGGCGTCAGCCAATGCGGCCTCATCCAACAGGCCACCGCGGGCACAGTTGATGATGCGGACGCCCTTTTTGGTCTTCGCCAGCGCCTCGCGAGACAGAATGTTCCGGGTCGCGTCGGTAAGCGGTGTGTGCAGCGTAATGAAGTCGGCACGCGCCAGCACCGTGTCGAGATCGGCCTTTTCGACGCCCAGTTCCAGCGCTTTTTTCTCCGACAGATATGGGTCGTAGGCCAGGACACGCATTTTCAGCCCGACCGCGCGATCGGCGACGATCGAACCGATGTTGCCGCAGCCGATCAGACCCAGCGTTTTGGCCGTCAATTCGACGCCCATGAAGCGGTTCTTTTCCCATTTGCCGGCTTTGGTGGAACCGGAGGCCTCAGGGATCTGCCGAGCGAGGGCGAACATCATGGCGATGGCGTGTTCGGCGGTGGTGATGGTGTTGCCGTGCGGTGTGTTCATCACCACCACGCCACGCGCGGTGGCGGAACGAATATCGACATTGTCGACGCCGATCCCCGCTCGGCCTACGACTTTCAGCCCGGTCGCGGCGGCCAGCAGTTCTTTTGTTACCTTGGTGGCGGAACGGATGGCCAAGCCGTCGTAGTCGCCGATGATGGCGCGCAAATCGGCCGGGGAAAGGCCGGGCTTCAGATCGACGTCGATGCCGCGGTTACGAAAAATCTCGACAGCAGCGGGCGACAGCTTGTCGCTGATCAATACCTTGGGCATTGGGGCGTCCTTATTGAGCAGGAACGAATGACGCGGCAACCTGAGCAGCGGCCCAGTCCAGCCAGGGCAGCAGCGCCTGGATGTCGCTGGTCTCCACGGTCGCGCCGGCCCAGATACGCAGGCCCGGCGGTGCGTCTCGGTAAGCGCCAATATCGTAGGCCACACCTTGCTTTTCCAGCAGCGACGCCAATTGCTTCGCCGCCTTCACCTGGCCATCCGCCGGCAGCGCGGTGAACCACGACGCGACGATTTTCAGACAGATCGAGGTGCGGGACCGGGTCGTCGCATCCTTCGCCAGGAAGTCGGCCCAGTCACTGTTAGCAACCCAGGCGGCGACGGCAGTCAGATTGGCCTCGGAACGAGCGATCAGAGCGGGCAGGCCACCGATGCGTTCGGCCCAGCGCAGGCCGTCGAGCGCATCCTCTACACACAGCATGGATGGGGTGTTGATGGTTTCGCCCTTGAAGACGCCCTCGGCGATTTTGCCCTTCGACGTCAAGCGGAACACTTTTGGTAGTGGCCTGTCGGGTGTGTAGGTTTCCAGGCGCTCGACGGCGCGCGGTGACAGCGCCAGCATGCCATGAGCGGCTTCTCCGCCCAGCACTTTCTGCCAGGACCACGTCACCACATCCAGCTTGTCCCACGGCAAATCCATCGCGAAGGCGGCGGATGTGGCGTCGCAGATCGCCAATCCTTGCCGATCCGCGGCGATCCAATCGGCGTTCGGCATGCGCACGCCGGATGTGGTGCCATTCCACGGGAACACGAGGTCTTTCCGCGAATCGACCAAGGCCAGATCAGGCAATTCGCCGTACGGGGCGGACAGCACACGCGCATCCGCCAGCTTCAGATGCTTGACGACGTCGGTCGCCCAGCCCTCGCCGAAGCTTTCGAATGTAATGATATCGACGCCGCGAGCGCCCAGCATGGACCACAGCGCCATCTCCACGGCCCCGGTATCGGAACCCGGCACGATGCCCAGACGCCAGTCCGCGGGCATACGCAGGATCGACCGTGACAGGCTGATGACCTCGGCCAATCGAGCCTTCGGTTCGGCGGCACGATGGCTGCGACCGAGGAATGCGCCCGCCAGTGCGTCCAGCGTAAAGCCGGGACGTTTGGCACAAGGACCAGAGGAAAAATTGGGATTCGACGGACGTACGTCCGGTGTCGCGGCGCTTGCCATGCGGTTCTCCCTTACAGAAGAAAAGCGTCCCGGTGGGGGGACGTGACCCGCCGCCGCGTCTAGGCGCCTAGAGGCTTCGCGTCAAACATTTTTTCGTGCCTCACGTTGCCGTCAGCCGGTCGCTTTGGCGGTCCCATGACTCACCTGCCGGTGCTAAGCAGCGCGCCATCACCACAACCCCTGGGAGCGACGATGACGGAGATCGATGACGTCCCTGCACGCCTGATCGTGCTGGAGACGGTGGTGAAGCAACTGATCACCCACATGGCGGTGCGCGACGACGATCCGTCGCGCTGGGTGGAGACCCGCAAGGCGCTGGCGTTGAGCGTGATCGACGCGGAGGGACCGATTCCCGCGTCCGTGCTGCTGGATGCGATGACGGAGTTTTTCGATCAGTCGGCGTCGGTCGCCGGCGACTACGCGCCGGACAAGCCTGCAACGCCGCGGGGGTTGGTGCGTTAGGGGGGGGTCACCACAAGGATGGCACTATGCTGCGAGTACTTTCGCTGACCGCGCTGATCATGGCCGCGACGCCGGCGCTGGCGCAAAACCCGCAACCCGCGCCGCCGCAAAACCCGACCGTGCCAGTGGCGCCGCCGAATGCGCCGTCACCGCCGCCGGAGCAGATCGCACCGGCGCACGGCAACCTGAGTGACCGGCTCGCTGAACACAACGGCACGATCAAGCCGCCAGAGGTCGACCCGGGGATGGCGGTCAAGCCTCCCCGGGATGCCGAAGGCACGACGCCGGTGATTCCGCCACCCGGATCGCCGGGCGGCAACAAATCAATCGTGCCGAAATAGGGATTTCAACGCACCGCACACGGTCTCGACCTCGGCATCGGTCAGTTCCGGATACAGCGGCAGACTAAGAATCTCCGTGGCGGCCAGTTCGGTTTCCAGACAGCCGCCGGGTCCCAGCGCAACGCGGCCGGCATAAGCGGGTTGCCGATGAACCGGGGCCGGGTAGTGGATGCCGGTGCCGATCCCCTGTTGCTTCAGAGCCGCTTGCGCCCGATCCCGACCCCGTGATCGCGTCACATAGAGATGATAGACGTGATCGGCATCCCCGCGCTGTCCAGGGGGTCGCAACGGGCCGTTCTCAAGGACGGTCGTGTAGGCCGTCGCGATCTGCTGGCGGCGCGCATTGTGGCGGTCCAGATGCGCCAGCTTGACCCGCAGGATGGCGGCCTGGACCTCATCCAGCCGGCTGTTCATGCCGACCTCATCGCTGATGTAGTGCTTGTGCCAGCCGTACTGGCGCAGCGCGGCGATGCGTTGGGCGACAGCAGGATCGGAGACCGCGACGGCGCCGCCATCCCCAAACGCACCCAGGTTCTTGGTGGGATAGAAACTGAAAGTCGCAGCGTCGCCGAACGTGCCGACCCGCTTGCCTTGCAGGCGTGCGCCGTGCGCCTGGGCACAGTCCTCGATCAGCAGCACGCCGTGCTCGCGGCACAGCGGAACGATCCGCGCCAGATCGACCGGTTGTCCATACAAATGTACCACGACAACAGCCTGGATTTTCGGCAGCCCAGGCAGTGGCTGTTCCAGCGCTCGGCGCAGCGCTTCCGGGTCCATTGTGTAATGAACCGGATCGATATCGACCAGCAGCGGCGTCGCGCCGGTCATTTCGATCGCCGCCACTGTCGCCACGGCGGTATGGGAGACCGTCACCACGGTGCTGCCGGACCCGATACCCAGGCCACGCAGCGCCAGGGCGATGGCGTCCGTGCCGTTGCCGCAGCCGATCACCGAGGAAACGCCGATCCAGGCAGCGAATTCAGCCTCGAATGCCCGCAATTCGTTGCCGAGGATATACCAGCCGGACGACAGGACCCTCGCCACCGCTTCGTCGATTTCGGCTTTCAGGGCGCGATACCCGGCGCCGGGGTTGGCCTGAGGGATCACAGGTAGTCCGCCAGTCTGGTTCTGTACCAATCCAAGGTCCGGCCGATGCCGTCTTCCAGCGACGTCCGCGGTGCCCAACCCGAGGCTGCCCGAAACGCGCCGTCGTCGGCATGGTAGCTACCGATGTCGATACGCGCGCGATCCGCCGGGAATTCGCGCGTGACATAGGTGCCGCCAGCCAGGCGTACGACCATCTCGGCCAGGTCGTGCAACGAGGCCGGGGGCGACCCGCCGATGTTATAGATCTGACCGTGGCAAGCGGGCTGTTCCGCGGCGGCCAGAAACGCCTCGGTGACGTCGTCCACATAGGTCAGATCGCGCAGTTGCGCGCCACCCCAGACCTCGAACGGACGTTTTTCCAGGACGCAGCGGATCCAAATGCCCAGGAAGGTCTGTCTTGCGTCACGGATCCGCAGGCGGGGGCCATAGCAGTTGGTCAGCCGTAAGGACACGACGGGACGGTTGCGGACGCGGTTTTCCAGCATCCAGTACTGCTCGCCGGCGAATTTGGAGACGCCGTTGGCGTCGGGCGGCGCGACCGGCTGGCGTTCGTCCACCGGCAGCTTTTCCACGCGGCCGTAGAACTGGCGGGTGGAGGCATGCACCACGACGGCGTCCGGCGCGGCCTCTCGCGCGGCCTGGATCAGACGCACCTGGGCGACCGCGTTGACGGCGATGTCGGCCAGGGGATCGGCCTGCCCGCCCATGTGGCTGGTCTGCGCGGCGAGGTTGAAGATGACCGAGGCGTCCTCACACAGCGGCCGCAGATCGATCTCCCGGATGTCGCCGCGCACGAAGTCGATGTCCGCGCCGTCCAGGTTGCGCGGATTGGCGCCACCGCCGAACAGGAATCCGTCCAGCGCAGTGACCCGGGCACCGCGAGCCGCCAGCGCATGGCAGAGGTTGGAGCCGAGGAAGCCGGCTCCTCCGGTTACGAACACTTTCCGACGCGACCAATCCATGACCGTTCCCTACCCCGTGTCCCCGCCTCTTACGCGTGCGGCATCGCCTGCCGCCACAGACTCGCACGCGGGCCGGCCACCAGACTGAGCAGCCATAGCCCCCCCGCCGTCAACACGATTGCAGGGCCGGCGGGAATATCCACGTTGTACGACAGGATTAGCCCCCCCACCGAGGACAAACACGCCAGCAGCACCGAAACCCGAACCTGCCCCGCCAGCGAATCGGACCAATGCCTGGCAGCGATTGCCGGCAGCATCATCAGGCCAACCGACATTAAGGTGCCCAGCGCGACGAAGCCCGAGACCACGCACAGCACCACCAGCACCAGGAAGATCAGGTGCCACAGCCCCCCCTTCCCCGACGTCGCCGCCATGAAACCCGGATCGAGGCTTTCCAGCACCAGCGGCCGCCAGATCAGCGCCAGCACCGGCAGGGTGATCGTCGCCACGCCGGCCATCCCGAACAGCGCCGTGTCGTCCACCGCCAGCACATTGCCGAACAGCAGGTGCGTCAGGTCCAGGCTATGCTGTGATGAGATCAGCGCGACGCCGGCCGCGAGCGCCAGCAGATACATGCCCGCGAGCTGGCTGTCCTCCCGCCCGCCGGTGCGGCGTGCCAGCCAGCCGGCCACCACCGCGACCGCCAGCCCGGCCACGACGCCGCCAATGCCCATCGCCCAGACCGACAGCCCGGCGAAGATCGCGCCGATGGCGATCCCCGGCAGGACGCCGTGTTGCAACACGTCGCTCATCAGGCTCATGCGGCGCAGCACCAGGAAGACGCCCAGCGGTGGCGCAGCAATGGACAGCGCCAGACATCCCGCCAGGGCGCGCCGCATGAAGCCCAGCGTGAACGGCTCCAGCAGGAAATTCAGCATCAGGCCGCCTGCAACCCCGCGTCCCACTGCGCCGTCTGGCCGGTCAACATCATCGTGTGAGGGAAATGTTCCCGCACCAGGTCCATGTCGTGCAGCACAGCGATCACGGTGCGGCCTTGCGCATGCCAGTCATGCACCACCGACAGCAGCAGTTGCGTCGTGGCGGTGTCGACGGCGGTGAACGGCTCATCCAGCAGGATCAGCTTGGCATCTTGCACGATCGTCCGCGCGAACAGCACGCGCTGGAACTGGCCGGCGGACAGCGCCTGGATCGGGCGGGATTCCATCCCGGCCAGGCCGACCCGGTCCAAAGCCGCCGACGTCGCCGCCATCCGGCCGCGGCCGATCGAGCGGAACGCCCCCACCCGGGTCGCCGCCAGCGCCACCACGTCGCGGCACGTGATCGGGAACGACCGGTCCAGGTGACTGCCCTGGGCCAGCAACGCGGTATCCGCCGATGATACCCCATGCCGATCGATCCGGCCGCCAGCCAGCGGATGCAACCCGGCGATCGCCCGCAGCAGGGTGGTCTTGCCCGACCCGTTCGGACCGATCAGCGCCGTCAGACTGCCGGTGTCGACAGTGCCCGACAGCCCGGACAGGATGACCCGCCCCCCATGCCGCAATTCGACGTCTTCGAGTGTGATCACAGCGCCCACACCACAGCAGCCCACACCATGGCGAGCAGCACCACGACCAAAAACAGGCGGGCGCCGGCGCCGGCGGTCGGAGACAATGGGTCGGTCATGGTTACAGTATAACATTGCACCGGGTTGGACGGAAGGGCGCCGTTCGCATAAACAGAGCGTCGATGACCAAACCTGATCCCGATGCCCCGGCCAGACGCGCCCTGCGCCGGCACCGCCAACTCGCGACCGGTTTGCTGGTCCTGATGGCCGCCCTGACCCTGGGCAGCTACTTCGTCCCGCATGGCTGGTGGCAGGGCTTCCTGCAAGCCGCCGCCAAGGCTGGGTTCATCGGCGGCGTCGCCGATTGGTTCGCAATCACCGCGCTGTTCCGCCATCCTCTCGGTATACCAATTCCCCACACCGCCATCATCCCCAACCAGCGCCACCGCATGGGCCAGGCGTTCGGCCGCTTCGTCGCGACGCATGTCTTCACCGGTGCCGAGGTCTCCAACGTCCTCGCCAAACTCGACCTGCCCAGCATCGTGCATCGCTTCCTCGCCGACCCGGCAGCCGCCCGCCCGGCCGCCGTCGCCCTGGCCGGCATGCTGCCCAGGCTGCTCAACACCGTGGAAGATGGCCGCGCTCGGCGAGTCCTGGGCCGCGTGGTCCCACGGATCGTCGGCGGACCGGCGGGGGGGCAGGTCGTCGCCCGAGCGCTGCACGGCCTGGTGGACGGCGGGCGTCATCAGGAAGTGTTCGGTTTCATCCTGAGCCAGTTGAAGGCCACACTGGCCAGCCGCGAGGACGCGCTGCGGTCCGCGATCGAGGAACGCGTCCGCGAACAAGGCGGCCGCCTGGTCGGCTGGGCCATGGGTGCGTCCATCGCCCGCCGCGTGCTGGTCCTGATCAACACCGAACTGGATAAAATGAGCCCGGACGGATCGGAACTGCGCGCCGCGTTCGACGAATGGGTCCGCCGCGAGATCAACCGCATGGAAACCGAACCGGAACGCGCCGCCGAAGTCGGGCTCGCCATCCGCCGGGTGGTCGCGCATGAGACGATCCAGGCCTGGATGTGGGACATCTGGGCACGCATCCGCGTTGGCGTGGAATCCGATATCGCCAAGCCGAACGGGCGGGCGGTCTCCTACATCGAGGCCAGCCTGGGCAATCTCGGCGCCATACTCGAAGCCGATCCCATCGCCCGTGCTCGTTTGCAGGCCGCCGCCGAGGGTACCGTCCGCGCCTTCTTACCCAACGCCCAGGTCCGCATCGCCGACTTCATCAGCCAGGTGGTGGCGAACTGGGACGCCGTCACCCTGGTGGACCGGTTGGAGCTGCGGGTGGGCAAGGACTTGCAATATATTCGCATGAACGGAACCATCGTCGGCTTCCTGATCGGCGGCCTGCTCTACGCGGTGCTGGACACGCTGTTCGGGACGACGATCTTCTAAACGGAGCGGCGCATGTTACGGCTTTCGGTTCTGGACCAGTCGACCATCGTCACCGGCCGCTCGCCTGACGAGTCGATCCGCGAAAGCATCGCCCTCGCCCAGCATTGCGAGGCGCTGGGCTATGCCCGCTACTGGTGCGCCGAACACCATAACTCCGACAGCCAGGCGGGGACGGCGCCGGAGATCCTGATCGCCGCCATCGCCGCGACGACCCAGCGCATCCGTGTGGGGTCGGCCGGCGTGATGCTGCCACATTACTCGGCGCTGAAGGTGGCAGAACAGTTCCGCGTGCTGGACGCCATCGCGCCGGGGCGCATCGACCTGGGGCTGGGACGGGCGCCGGGTTCGGACGGGCGGACGGCCTATGCACTGAACCCACAGGCGGAGACAGCGGCGGACAAATTCCCCGCCGATGTGCGCGATCTGATGGCGTGGCTGTCGGGGACGAAACTGATCGAAAACCATCCGTTTCGGGAGATACGAGCGCAGCCTGGTGGACCGACGACGCCGGAGGTCTGGATCCTCGGCAGTTCCGACTATGGCGCACAGGTTGCCGCCTATTTCGGCCTGCCGTTCTGCTTCGCCCATTTCATCACCGACGGGCGCGGTGTCGAGCAGGCCATGGCGATGTACCGGGAAGGCTATCGCCCAAGCGAGGCGCATCCGGCGCCGCATGCGGCCCTGTGTGTTTGGGCGATGGCGGCCGACACGCAGGAGGAAGCGGCGCGGCTGTTCCAGTCGCGGCTGGTGTCGCGGATGAACCGCGACCGGGGCATTTTCGCCGCGCTGCCTTCCCCGGAAGAAGCCGCAGCGCAGGTCTACACGGGCGGCGAGGCCGAACGTGCCGAACGGATGCGGTCACGCGCATTGTTCGGCACGCCGGATGTGGTTGCCGGCAAGTTGCGCGCGCTTGCCGCCGGGTGTGAGGTCGAGGAGATCGCCGTCCTCACCACCTTGCACGACAAGCAGGCTCGGCGGCACTCCTACGCGCTGCTGGCTCGGGAGATGATGCCGTAGCGTTCACGGCTGCTTCGGCATCGCCAGCATGATGCCGGCGGCAATGACGTTACCGGCGATGCTGGCCAGGATGGGCAGCGTGTAGCTGTGGCCAATGTCGAACGCGAACCCGGCAGCACTGGGGCCGACCAGGGTGCCGAACGCCACGCTGGTGTAGAGAACGCCGATGATGCCGCTGACATTGCGTCCGCCGAAATAGTCCATGACCAGGGCGGGAAGCACGGCGACATAGCCGCCGTAGAAGATGCCGAAGACGAAGGCGAAAGCGGACAGTCCCCAGAAGCCGTTGCAAAACAGCCAGATCACCAGCGACACCGCCATGCCGGCGAACATCAGCAGCAAAGCATGCTGGCGGCCCAATCGATCCGCGAGGTCGCCCAGGAAAAACCGTCCGGCGGTGCTGCCGATTCCGATCATCCCCAGCAACAGGACTGACGACGCCGGTGGGATGCCATGATCCACCGCGTAGGGCACCAGATGCGCCAACGGGATGAACAAGCCGAACGAGCCGATCAGACAGGCGGCATACAGGCCCATAAACCGTCCCGAGGTGATGGCCACTCGCACGGAGGCGCCTTGGGGGCGGATGTCGGACCGCGTGGGATCGCCGTCAGGGGCCAGACCGCGGTCCCTCGGGTCGTTCTCGATCAGCAGCGCCAGTCCCCCACCCAGGACGGCGGCGAGACAGCCCAGGATCAGGTATGCGTCGCGCCAGCCCAGTGTCTGCACCAGGAACGACGCCAGCGGCGGCATCGCCAGCGTGCCGACGCCGATGCCACTGACCGCCAGGCCTGAGGCGAAGCCTCGGCGCCGAACGAACCACCGTTGCACCGCGCCGAGGGCGGGAACGTAGGAACACCCAACGCCCAGACCGACGCCTAGGCCGTAGGCTGCGTAGACCTCGGTGAGGGTGGTGGCGAAACCGGCGGCAGCGAGGCCCGCGCCGATCAGCAGCATGCCGCCGACCGCCAGAAGGCGGGAGCCGAACCGATCGGCCAAGGGCCCGCTGACGACTCCCAGGCCGAAATAGAGGAATCCGGCCAGGGAGAACACCAGCGATACCGACCCGCGGGAGGCGGCGAAATCCTTCTGTAGAGGCTCGACGAAGGCACTGAACGTGTAGGCGCTGCCGAAACCGACGAACGTCACCGCGAAGGCCGCAGCGACCACGAACCAGCCGTAAAACATGGGACGGCGTTCTTCTTTTGCTGCATTAGCTTGGCTAAGGTAGATATCGGGCATGGAGAAGACCTCATTATTGTCTCTGGGACAAGATGTGCGGGTCAAACCCCGCCCGCAAACCAGAACTTCTGCGCCATTCGATTAAGGTCAGCTAAATGATCGAGCATCTTCTACCACCGCTCAATGCCCTGCGTGCCTTTGAGGCGACCGCTCGGCATCTGTCAGTGAAGAACGCGGCGGACGAATTGTGCGTGACGCCTGGTGCGGTCAGCCAGATGGTGAAATCGCTGGAACTGCATCTGGGGGTCTCGCTGTTCCGGCGGGTGAACCGCGGTATCTTCCTGACCGATGCCGGACAGGGCTACCTGCCGCCGATCCGCAATGCGTTCCGGCAGATCACCGAGGCGACGAAGCGCCTGACCGTGTCCGCCGATAGCGGCGTCCTGACCGTCAGCGCCGCGCCGTTTTTCGCCGCCGCCTGGCTGGTGCCTCGCCTGAAGGACTTTCAGGACGAACATCCTGGGATCGACGTTCAGGTGGTCACCGGCAAGGCGCTGGCGGATTTCGAGCGCGATGGTGTGGATGTCGCGATCCGACACGGTCTGGGCCGCTATCCGAGACTACACAGCGAGCGCGTGCTGGCGGTGGAGATCGTTCCCGTCGCTGCCCCCGACCTCGTGCGGCAGTTCGGGCTGCCGGCGGGTCCGGCGGACCTGACTCGGTGGCCGCTGGTGCACGAAATCGAGCGCAAGGGCTGGCTGTTCTGGTTCCAAGCCCAGGGCGTGTCGGATGTTGCGGCCCCGCGCGGCCCGTCCTTCGACGATTCCACTCTGCTCGTTCAGGCGGTGCTGGCGGGTCAGGGCGCGGGGCTGTTGCCGGCCGCGCTGGTGGCGTCGGATATCGCCGCCGGCAGCCTTGTCAGGCTGGCGGACATCGCACTGCTGGAGGATTTCGCGTATTACGTGGTCTGTCCGGAGATCAATCGCGACCGGCCGAAGGTCGCCGCGTTCCGGCAGTGGATCCTGGCCGCGTCAGGGGCGCCAGACGCTCCGCTGGCCGGCCATTGATCGCTGCGCCTTCCAGACGCGGTAGCGGAACAACGCCCAGGCCACGACCCCGGCACCGACCGCCACCGGCAGGATGATCAGCGCCAGCCACAACGCCAGCGCCGCCACCGACAAGGCCCCGGCGAGCACCGCGGCCACCACCGCCCACATCATGATGCGGGTGGATACCGGTGGCCTCGGCGGTGAGACGAAGTCACCGTTCAGGGTCATTTCCAGTTCGGGCGGGCGGCGTTGGTCCATGCCGCGAATGTGGCGCGCCCCCGGTTCGGGTTCAAGCCCGACTTCCACTGGTCCGCGTTCCTTTGGATGCGATCATGGCGTAGCATCGCGCAACATATGGAGGAATGACTGATGAAGGTTGGACTGTTCATCAACACCCAGTATCCGGAAGAGGAGAATGTGCCGGCGCAAATCCCGGCCCTGGTGGAGCAGGTGCGTGTGGCGCGTGACGCCGGGTTCAAGTCGTTGTGGTTCCCGCATCACTGGCTGACCCAACCGATGCAGATGCTGCAGATCATGCCGGCGATGGCCTTCCTGGCGGCCGAGGCGAAAGGCATGGTGGTCGGGCCGAACATTCTGATCCTGCCGTTGCTGAACCCGATGCATGTGGCCGAGGAAGCCGCCACGCTGGATGTGCTGACCGGCGGCAACTACGTGCTGGGTGCCGGCCTGGGGTATCGGGAGCCGGAGTTCACCGCGTTCGGGATTTCGTTGGCGGAGCGTGCCGGTCGGTTCTCCGAAAGCGTGACGCTGATGCGTAAGCTGTGGGCTGGCGGCCGCATTACCCACGAGGGGAAGTTCTTCACGGTTCGGGACGCGGGGATCAGCGTGAAGCCGGCGCGTCCGGGCGGCGTGCCAATCTATGTCGCCGGACTGGTGGACTCGGCGGTGCGACGGGCCGCTCGGATTGGCGATGCGTGGTTGGTTGCGAATGCGTCGTCGATCCAGGAGATCACCCCGCAGATGCTGACCTATCGGGCGGCGCTGAAAGAATATGGCCGGACTCCGCTGGAGTTCCCGATCGCGCGCGAATGCTATGTCGGCAGCAGCCGAGCGTCCGCTTACGCGGAATGCAAGGCGGCGCTGGAATACAAATATGCGGCCTACGGGCAATGGGGCATGACCAGCCCGCTGGAGGGAACGAATTTCGACGACTTCGCCCGCGATCGTTTCATCATCGGCGACAAGGAGTCGGTGAGGGACGAGATCCTGCGCTATGTCGAACTGCTGGGCAGCGACCACTTCATCATGCGCAGCCAATGGCCGGGGCTGGAGCAGGAGAAGGTTCTGGGTTCGATCCGACGCCTGGGCGAGATTTTCGCGACGTTGTAGCGGGCTGCGCCAGATTGGGCGTTGTTCCGGCAACGACTCGTCATACCGGCGGATGCCGGTATCCACGCCTTGTGCCTTTCCAAGCAAAGGCGTGGGTGGTGAGCCTGCGCTCACCATGACGAGGAGACGATGAAGCGATCCCGCGGACGTATCGGGCGCCGGCGGGATTACTTCATTGTTTCTACACCAGATCCGCGACAACTTCCTTGAATCGCGTAATCGCCGCCAGGTGGTCCGCGGCGGTGCGACCGGCGATACGTTTGTGGTGACCCGTGGCATACGTCGTATGCGCTGTCACATGCGTGACCCCGGCCTTCTTCCAGAACGCGAAATCCCGATGCCAGGCTTCTTCATCGCCGGACCCCAGCGACAGCCAAACTTCCAGTCCGACACTGGCAGGATCGCGGCCTTCAGCCTTGATCAGACCGCGCAGTTTGTCGAACACCGCCAGAGCCGTTTCGTCGGCGGGATAGGCCAGCGGCATCCAGCCGTCGCCGTATTTCGCTGTGCGCTGCAAGGTCGCGTCATGATGACCGCCGAACCAGACGGGGACGCGGCCGGAGGTGGGGCGCGGGTTGATACCGGCGTCATCGATGGTGTGATAGCGACCCTTGAACGAGACATGCGGCTGCGCCCACAGCGCCTGCATGACCTGGACCTGTTCCTCCGACCGGCGACCGCGGTTGGAGAAGACCTCGTTCAGGCCGGTGAATTCCACCTGGTTCCAGCCAACGCCGACTCCCAGACGCAAACGGCCGCCCGACAGCACATCCAGACAGGCCGCCTGCTTGGCGACCAGAACAGCCTGCCGCTGCGCCAGGATCAGCACCCCGGGCGCGAACCCAAGCGTCTTGGTACAGGCGGCGAGGAAACCGAACAGCACGAACGGATCATGATAGGGATTTTCACTGGTCCCCACCCTGCCCTTGCCGGCGACCGTTGCCGGATTGGCGCCCAGCACGTGATCGGGCGCTTGCAGGTAGTTGAAGCCCAGGCCTTCGACGGTCTGGGCGTAGTCTCGTATCACCGAGGGGCCAGTGCCGATATCGGCGACAGGCAGTGTTGCACCTAGTTGCATCTGTTTGTTCTTTCTTAAAGAAGGTCGCCGATCACGTCGCGGTAGCGCTTGGCCGCTGCCAGGTGATCGCCCAGCGTCTTGCCGGCGATACGACGATGCCGAGCCCTGCCATTGAACGTTGTGGTCAGGCAAAGATGAGTTGCGCCGCCTTGCTTCCAGAATGCGGCTTCCTTGTGCCAATCGGCTTCGGCGCCCTCGCCGATCGACGTCCAGACCTCGATCCCCACCGCAGCCGGATCGCGACCGGCTTGTTCGGTCAACCGGCGGAGATGGCCGAATATGTCGAGTGCCGACTGATCCGGCGCATACGCGTTCGGCATCCAGCCATCGCCCCATTTGGCGATGCGCGGCAACGTGTGCTCGTGGTGTCCGCCATACCAAAGCGGAACCTTGCCGGAGGCCGGGCGCGGATTGATCCCGGCATCGTCGATGGTGTGATACTTACCCTTGAAGGTCACATGCGGCTGCGCCCACAACGCCTGCATGACCTGCGCCTGTTCTTCCGAACGCCGGCCTCGGTTGTGGAAATTTTCGTTCAGGCCGGTGAATTCGATAGGATTCCAGCCGACACCGATCCCCAACCGGAAACGACCACCGGACAGCACGTCCAGGCAGGCCGCCTGCTTGGCGACCAACGCGGTCTGGCGTTGCGCCACGATCAGCACGCCGGTGGAAAACGCCAGTTTGGTCGTAGCGGCGGCGAGATAGCCCAGCAGCACGAACGGATCATGATACATGCCGCCGGCCACCGCGGCACGCGGCTCAGCACTGCTCGCGACCGGCCCGCCGCCCAGCACATGATCGGGCGCTTCGAGGAAATCGTAGCCCAGGCCTTCAAGGCTTTGGGCGTATTCACGAACGGTGGACGGATCGCCACCGGTATCGCCAAACGGAATCAGAGCACCTAATTGCATTGTCAGCGTTCCTTACTTCGTATCGGGCTGAAGAACGGCCTTGATCTTGTCGGGCGTCACGGCGATCGGCGGGATGCCCGCGCGCTCCTGTTGCAGCAGCGAGCCTACGCGGGAATCGCGAGCGCCCCAACCGCGGTTCAGCGCCTCGGTCAGTTCCATCAGCGCCATGTTCGTCAGTCGCATCGGCACCTGGACATCGCGCGCCAATTGGCACGCCAGCGAGACATCCTTGTGCAGCAGGCGCAAGGCGAAGTCGGCGGGATCATAGCTGCCGGTCAGGAAATGATCCGCCAGACGATCGAAGGTGCGGCTGCGGCCGGTGGCGCCCTGGCGCACCGCGGCGAACAAGGACAGGGGTTCGACCCCGGCCTTGATGCCCATGGTGAAGACTTCGGACAACACGACGGTCATCGTCGCCGAGGTGGCGTTATGGACCAGCTTGGCGATCGATCCGGCCCCGATCGGACCGATATAGACGGCCTGGTCGCCCATGGCTGAAAGGACCGCGTGGTATTTGTCGAACACCGCCTGGTCGCCACCGACCCAGATCGCCAGCTTGCCGCTGTTGGCGCCTCTGGGTCCGCCGCTGACCGGTGCGTCGAGGAAGTCGATGCCCTTCTCGGCGAAGGTCGCGTGCAGTGAGCGCACGACATCGACCGCGTTGGTGGAGAGGTCGAACCAGGCGGCGCCTTTGCGGAAGCCTTCGACAAGCCCGTTTTCACCGGTGCCGACGCGCTGGACATCGGCCGGCGTGGGCAGTGAGGTGAACACCAGATCGCATGCCTCGGCCACCGCTTTGGGGCTGTCGGCCCAGGTGGCGCCGGCGTTCAGGTGCTTGGACGCCGCCTGGCGGGTCAGGTCGTGCACGACCAGGTCATGCCCGGCCTTCTGCAGGTTGGACGCCATGCCGGAGCCCATCATGCCCAGTCCGATGAAGCCGATTTTCATTGTTTCCTCTGATGTCGTGGTCGTTGTGGCCGGTCTTATCCGTTATCCGTCATGGCCGAGCGTATGCCGGCTATCCGCGCTTCGTCCATTGGTGCGCAGATGGCCGGGACACGTCCAGCCATGACGGTAAAGCAACAGTGAGTGCGTTTAAGCCCCTTCCCACTGCAGGATAAACAGACCGGCATCGTAATCGGTGATATAGATCAGCCCGTCCTTCTGCACGAACAGATCAGCCGTGTGCCGGATCTTCGCACGTCCGCGCATCGGCTCCATCCATTTCGTCGGCTGCGGCGGCACCCAGAAGCCGATCTCCGCCGGGCGGTACGGGTCGGCGATGTCGAACACCCGCACACCCGCGCTCTGCCAGGTCGCGAAAATCGTTGTCGAAGACTGGAACGATCCAGGCCGGTTCTCATGCAGGTTGTGCGGGCCGAACTGACCGCCGATCTTCACGTAGTCCCGGTCGGACGGCGTCGGCAGAGTCGCGATCGAAACGGGGTTCGATTTCTCGCGGATATCGAAAATCCAGGTCCGCTTCATTTCCTCCTGGTCGATGTTCAGCGTTGCCTCATCCGCGACCAGCAGCAGGTTGCGATCGTGCAGCGGCAAGGCGCTGTGGGTGCCGCCGGGGAACGGCGGCGACCATTTGCGGTGCACGATCAGTTCCGGCTTCGTCTTGTCCTTGACGTCCAGGATCGTTAGCCCGCCGTCGCGCCAAGACGCATAGGCGATATCGTCCTCCACCACCGCGTGGTGCAGGGCGCAGCGGCCTTTCCAGTTCGCCTCCTCACCCGCCGCCGCGTTCATGCCGGGGATCCACCAGCGCCCGACCTCCCGCGGCTTGGTCGGATCGGCCATGTCGATACAAATGAAAATATGATCCAGGAACCCGTCCAGCAGCGCCGAGGCGTAGGCATACCGTCCGCCCGTCCACCAGATGCGGTGCAGGCCCAGCCCCTCCACCTCCATGAAGCCGATCGGCCGCGGATTGGCCGGATCGGACACATCGTAGACCCGCATGCCGGCGGAAAAATCCTCACCACGCTTGCCATAGCGGGATGAATCCACCTGGTTCGAACTGCTGTAGTAATCCTTCAGCGACAGCAGCGCCTTCAGGTCGAGTTCCTCGATGCACAGCAACAGGTCGTTCGCCGTCTGCAGGTGCATGCACCACGAATTCGGGTGTATCGGCATGAAGTTGACCGGCTTCGGATTGCGCGGATCGCGCACGTCCGTAACGACGATCCCCCGGCTGACCCTGGTGCCGATGTAGGCGTGACCGCGATGGACCATCACCTGCACGCCGTCGCCCCGGCCGTTCTGATCGGTATGACCGACCAGCGAGATATTCCGTGCCCCATCCGCCGTGATCATGCCCTTGCCTCCGATTGTTTTCAGTCCCATCAGATTAGCCTGACGCGCGAAAGGGGAACAGACATGGTTACCGGGGCCAACACGCCGCTGACGGTCGATTTGACGGGTTACAAAGTGGCGATTTCGGCCGGTGCGAACGGCATCGGCAAGGTCATCGCCGACAGTTTCGCCTATTGCAACGCGCAGGTATTCGTCAGCGACGTCGACACGGCCGCGCTGGAAAGCTGCGGGCACCCCGGCATGAAGGCCGACGCCGGCGATCCGGCGCAGTGCGAGGCGTTCATCGACGCCGCCGTCAAGCACCTGGGCGGACTGGACGTGCTGGTCAACAACGCCGGGATCGCCGGGCCGACAGCGCTGGTCGAACACGTCACGCCGGAGGAACTGGATGCGACGCTGCGGATCGACATCGCCTCGATGTTCCATATGTCCCGGCGCGCGATCCCGGCGCTGCGGGCCAGCGGCGGCGGGGCGATCGTCAACCTGTCCTCGGCGGCGGGACGGTTTGGCTTCGCGCTGCGGGCACCCTATGCGGCGGCGAAATGGGGGGTGATCGGCTTCACCAAGTCGCTGTCGATCGAGTTGGGTCCTGACGGCATCCGCGTCAATGCCATCCTGCCGGGGCCGGTGGACGGGCCGCGGATCAGGGCGGTGATCAAGGCGAAGGCAGCGGCGGCGTCGATCTCGGAGAACGAAATGACCGAACGGACGGTGGCGACCACCAGCCTGAAGTGCTTCGTCACCCAGCAGGACATCGCCAACATGGCACTGTATCTGGCCAGTCCGTTCGGCGGCACCATCAGCGGCCAGGCGATCAGCGTCGATGCCGACATGCAGAACACCATGTGACCTGCAGGGCTTGTCCGCGAAGCGATCGGTGCTAGCTTTCGCGGCAACAGCCAAGAGGGAACGGCAGGCATGACCACGGCATCGATCGACTACGGCAAGCTTTTCAGTTCGGATCTGCCCGACCCGGCGCCACGCTGGGCGCCATTCCCAAAATACTATTTCGTCGGCGGCAACAACGACCCCGAACAGATCCCCATCGAGGGTCTGATCGAGGCGGCCGGGTCGGTGCTGCGGCGGGAAGGCTCGAAGCTGGCGATCTACAATCTGGGTCTGGGACCGCAGGGTTTCCCGGGATTGCGCCAGTTCGTCGCCGACAAATGCGACCGCCAGCGCGGCATCAAGACGCCGATCGACGATATCCTGATCACCACCGGGTCCGGCCAGGGCATCGATATGATCAGCAAGCTGCTGGTCAACCCGGGTGACACCGTTCTTACAGAGGAATACTGCTACCAGGGCGCGATGAACCGGTTCCGCAAGATCGGTGCAAAGATCGCCGGCATGAAACTGGACGCCGACGGCATCGTGATCGAGGCACTGGCCCAGCAACTGGTCGAACTGAAGGCCAAGGGGATCACGCCCAAATTCATCTACACGATCCCCACGATCCAGAACCCAACCGCCAGCATCCTGCCGCTGGACCGCCGGCTCGCGCTGATCAAGCTGGCCCGCGAATACAACGTCGCGATCTTCGAGGATGAATGTTACGCCGACCTGCTATGGGACGGCGTCGAGGCGCCGCCGGCGCTGTATGCTTTGGATCCTGGCTGCGTCATTCATCTCGGTTCGTTCTCGAAATCGCTAGCCCCGGCACTGCGGCTTGGTTACATCATCGCCGGCTGGGATATCATGAGCCGGCTGTTGCCGCTGAAGGGCGACAGTGGCACCGGCGCGTTGGATCAGATGGTCGTCGCCGAGTATTTCTCGAAGAACTACGATCGCCACATGGGGCACCTCAACGGCGTGCTGCGCGGCAAACTGGATGCGATGACCGAGGCGGTGGCTCGCGAATTCGGGTCGGCTGCGGAATGCTGGGCGCCGAAGGGCGGGATTTTCCTGTGGATCAAGCTGCCGGACAGTGTCGATGTGCGCACGCTGGTCAAGCCCGCGGCCGCGGCCGGGATCGTGTTCAATCCGGGCCCAGAATGGGCGGTCAGCGCGGATAATTCAAGTAACTGCTTGCGGCTTTGCTTTGCCATGCCCAGCAAGGAGACCATCCGAGCGGGTGTGGCCGAATTGGCTCGGGTTTGTTACGAACAGACGGGGATTCCGCCTCGCAGCGGGAATGTCGTTCGGGGGTAGAGACAGACGAGGGTGGATCGGCCGCGGGTTATCCGTCATGGCCGGGCTCGGTCCCGGCCATCTTCGCACCGCCGGTCGAAGCGCGGATGGCAGGGACCAAGCCCGGCCATGACGGCGAGATGGTACCTGCCCGCCGCGTGAGAGCTACCTGCCTCCCGTGAGAGGGTGCCCGTCTGCCGCCGGAAAGTACCGACGCGTCAGGCCGGCGCGTTCGGCAACCCGTTGAAGAACGCGGACCGCTCGCCGGCCCCGGTCATGATGTAGCTGTGGTCCGCGCCGGTTAGCACGAAGCGGGCGCCCATCGCGACGTAGCGGCTGGCGTGTTCTTCGTCGTACACGCCACCCATGCCCAGGGTTTTGCCGTGGCGGCGGCAGGCCTCGCCGACCGCCTGGTAGGCCTCGACCACCTTGGGATGACCCATCTGGCCCGAAATCCCCAGCTCCGCTGTCAGGTCGGAGGTGCCGATGAACAGCACATCTACACCGGGAACCGCCGCGATCGCGTCGGCGTTGCGTACGGCCTCGGGGCTTTCCAGCATGACCACGGTCAGGATTTCGCCGTTGATCGCGGCTTGTGCCTCGGCGTTGGACGGTGGACGGAAGCCGTAAATCGCCGGCGGGCCGCCCCAGCTTCGGTACCCCATCGGCGGATAGTGGAAGACGTCGGCGATCCGCTTCGCATCGGCCGCGGTATCGACGTGTGGCACGACGATTCCTAGAGCGCCGTTGTCCAGCGCCCGCGTCGCCTCATCCAGCGCGCCGGCGCAAACCCGCACGATGGGCGTCACGCCCACGGGCAAGGCGGCGATGCAAAGCTGCGTGGTTTCCTGGACGGAGAACGCGCCATGTTCGGTGTCGATGAATATCCAGTCGTGGCCGGTGGCGGCAGCCAGCACCGGTGTGGCCGCGGTACGCAAATGATGCACGCCGAAGCCCAGCGCCATTTTCCCGGAGGCGAGGCGCTGTTTCGTCACATTGGTTGTCAGAGGCATGAGGGTTTCCGCCATTTCGTTTGGCCGCGAACGCAGCACGCCGAGCCGCCCCGGTCAATCGGCAGCCGCTCGGTCTTCCACCAGCGCCATCAGCGTTTCCAACCGGTCGGCCTCCGCCGCCGGCTTGTCGGTGCGGATACGAGCCAGTCGAGGAAACCGCATCGCCACCCCGGATTTGTGGCGACTCGATAATTGGACTGCATCGAAGGCAACTTCCAGTACCATGGACTTCTCCACCTCGCGGACTGGACCAAACCTGGCGGTGGTATGGTTGCGGATCCATCGGTCCAAAAAGGTCAGTTCCTGGTCGGTGAAGCCGAAATAGGCCTTGCCCACCGGCACCAGCTCGTCATCCCGCCATACACCGAATGTGTAGTCGGAATAGAAGCTGCTGCGCTTGCCGTGGCCTCGCTGCGCATACATCAGCACTGCATCGACGGTCAGCGGATCGCGCTTCCATTTCCACCACTGGCCTTTCACCCGGCCGGGCAGATACGCGCTGTCGCCGCGCTTCAGCATCAACCCCTCGATCGAGGCCGCGCGCGCGCCGTCACGCAACACCATGAGTTCCTGGATGGAGGAGAACCGGATCAGCGGCGACAGATCCATCGCGGCGGGCCGCTGGCGGGCGATCCAGGCTTCAAGGCGGGTGCGCCGCTGGTCGAATGGCAGGCCGCGCAAGTCCTCGGTTCCGTCGAACAGCAGGTCGTACAGCCGAACGGCGACGGGGTATTGCGCCATGATTTTCGCGGTCACCGCCTTGCGGTTCAGGCGCTGCTGCAGATCGGCGAACGGCGCCACGACGCCATCGCGGATCACCAGCAGTTCGCCATCCAGCACGGCGTGGAAATCCATTGCCTCCACGATCTCGGGAAACGCGCCGGAAATGTCATCGGCGCCGCGGGAAAACAGTCGCCGCCCGCCGGCCGTGGCGACCAGTTGCACCCTGATCCCGTCCCATTTCCACTCGGCACGCCAATCCGGCGGGTTCAGGGCGGCGATGTCGGACGCCTCCAGCGGGTGCGCCAGCATGGGTGGGCGGAAGACGGGGGCATCCGCGGGGTCCGGCTTAGGTCCCCTGCCCTCCAGCCAGGCGAATAACGGCCGGTACGGCGGTTCGAGCCCGTGCCAGACTTCTTCCACATCGTCGGCCTGGACGCCGCCGATCTCGGCCAGCGCGATCTTCGCCAACCGAGCGGAGGCACCGACCCGGAGGCCGCCGGTGATCAGTTTCAGCAGCGCCAACCGGGTGGAGGCGTCGGCCCGATCGAGCCATCCCGCCACCAACCCCGGCAATGCGGGTTTACTGGTGACTTCCAGGGTTTCGACGAGTTCAGCCAGGCCCGGAAGGTCCGTGGTGGTTGGATTGGTGGGCCAGATGAGCGCGACCGTTTCGGCCAGGTCGCCGACGTAGTCGTATGACAGGTCGAACAACACGGGGTCGGTGCGGGTCGCCGCCAGTTCGCGGATCAGGCCGGGTTTGGCGGCGGTGAACGACAGCGCGCCGGTGATCGCGGCCAGGCCGATGCCGCGGTCCGGATCGGCCTGGGTGGCGAAATACCGCCGCAGCAACGCGATCTTGGCATTGCGCGACGGCGTGAAGACGAGACGTTCCAGCAGGTCGGCGAACGCGATCATAATACCGCATGTTGGACCGATCGCGGTGAAACGCCAGTCCGGTGGCAATGAAGCGCATTGCGGTCACCGGGCGAGGCTGGTAAACGACCCGTCCCGACGGTCGGAGCGTAGCGCAGCCTGGTAGCGCATCAGTCTGGGGGACTGGGGGTCGTGGGTTCGAATCCCGCCGCTCCGACCAAATGTCCCAAGTAAATGGCCAAATCAGGCGTATTGCGTTGTAAGCAGGCCAACTGGTTTTGAGACACCGTACGCCAGATGAGACACTTTATTCCTCCCAACGCTCGACAATAACAGCCGTGTTACCGCACCGGTTCGTCTGATCAAAGGACCCAAGTCCGCTGGCGCAGTTCACGGTTGCTCGGTATGAAGCCGCCCATGGCAACTGTTCCCCGCCTGCCCCGTTCGGTCTTGTCATTGCGCTTGCGCGGGATGTTGCGCTTGGCCCGAGACCTCGCATTCAAGTTTGCCGACTGGCTGATCCTGTTCGTACCGGCTCGCGGACCGCGCCGGGGGATCGCGGTCATCATGCCGCACGGTCTAGGCGATCTGCTGCTGGTAACGCCGGCATTCCGACACATCCGCGCCCATTTTCAGGGTGAACCTATCCTGCTGGTGTGTTCCGCCAGCGCCCAGGCTTACGCTGTCGCCTATCTGCAGCCAGACCAAATTTTGCTCCTCGATCGCGTCAGCATGCGGTGGAACCTACGACATCGGATCAGAGTGCTCGTTGCCATGGCGCGTGCCGGCGCACGCGTTGCCCTGCAGCCGAACTATCATCGGGAACATTTGATCGAAGACGCAGTGATGCGGGCTGCCAGGGCGGATGTATCAATCGGATCATGGGGTTCGCCAATCCTGATCACATCACGTGAGCGTGCGTGCAGCGACCCTTGGTACTCCACGCTGATCCATGAGCCATCCGAACTGCCCCATGAAGCTGATTTCTATGCCACGTTCTGTGAAGCGGTAACCGGAAGCCGGCCACCGCGGATCTTGCCCAAACTTCTCCGTCCCGGGCTTCATCCCGACGTACCGAAATCCGATTACGTCGTCGTGGCTTGCGAGGCATCGTCCGTCGTGAAGGCGTGGCCGGCCGAACGCTTCCTTGAGACCGCCCGGGCGATTTCCGCCAGAACAGGGTTCGCGATTGTGCTGGTGGGGGAGTTCGCGTCCCAATCGTCCGGTGAACAGGGCATGATCGATCTGCGTGGCGCGACTGATCTGACTGCTTTGATCTCGGTACTCGCCCACGCGAAACTCGTTCTGTGCAATGACAGTGCGCCGGTTCATCTGGCCGCGGCGCTAGGCGTCCAGGTTGTCGCGGTTGGCGGCGGGGGGATACCCGATAGATATTTACCCTATCCAACGACGGAGCCTCATCCGGCACCACCTGTCTTGGTGACGGTCGATCCCGCCTGGGCATGCTTCGGGTGCGGTTGGCGCTGCCAATACGCTGTGCCGGCCGGACAGCCGCTGCCTTGCGTAACAGACGTGTCCCCGGATCAGGTGCTCAATGCCTGCCTGGCCGTGCTACATCAGCCGTCGCGGATGCGAGCGCTTCCAGCCTAGGGCTCGTCTGATATCCTGCGGTCGCATGCCTCCACATCTCGCATCCGGCTTGGGGGATCGGCAAGCCACCGATGCTCGCCAGGGCACCCTTCGGCGTCGGGCCAAGGTTATCGCGAGGTGGAAATGCCAGCGCGATTTCGGTGGAGAGCAGCGCTAGATTGGGATTCCATCGGGGATCATGATCCAGCCAATGGCCCCATCGCTGCCGCATGAAGGCGATTTCGCGCTGCAATCTGGCAAATTTCACCGCCGTGTGATCCGCGCCCCGAGAAGCCGACTCGAGATGATAGAGTTCCGCATGGGGCGTCCAAACATTACGATAACCTCGCTCCGCCAGCTTCAGGCAAAAATCGACGTCGTTGAAGGCGACAGCCAGAGAAACCTCGTTCAGACCACCAACCTCAAGATACGCCTCACGACGCACCAGCAGGCAGGCGGCGGTTACCGCCGTCACGCTGCGTACCAGTTTCAGATGGCCAAAATATCCACTGTCGTCGCGCGGCTTGCCAAGATATTGGCGATCCGCGACGCTGAACGCGTTGATCGTGAGACCGCCATGCTGGATAGTGCCGTTGGGATACAGCAATTTGGCACCCACCGCTCCGATGCCCGGACGGATCGCATGTGATATCATCTCCCGCAACCAGCCCGGATTGATCACGTCGATGTCGTTGTTCAACAGCAGAATCAATTCGCCACCGGCTTCGCGCACCGCCTGGTTATTCAGCGCCGCGTAGTTGAATGGGCCAGGACAGCGCAGAATGCGGATGCGATTGTCCAACGCCAACCGCTCCAGTAATGCCTGTGCTACAGGTTCGTCCGAACCGTTATCGACAATCAGAATCTCCAAAGACCGATAATCCGTTCTATCAAGCAAGCCCCCTGCGGCGCGTGCCAAAAGATCCGCATGGTTTCGGGACGGGATGACCACCGAAACCAATGGTTCCGGTGACGGGATCGGGTAGATCACGCGATTCCATACGGAATCGGCCGACGTCGACTCCAGTTGGGCATCCGGTATGTTGCGCGATAGAAATTCACGCACGGCACGCTGGTCGTTGCTTGGATATTGCTTTCGGTCATGCCGCGAGAACGGACTGTCTTGAACACCTAGACGCCTATGATAAAGCACCTTCGGGATATGCTGGATACGATCTGGCGCGATATGTTCGACCAGGCGCAACGCCAGATCGTAGTCCTGATTTCCTTCCAGCCCAGCTCGGAATCCGCCGATTTGTTCCACCAGACCACGCCGAAAGACCCCAAGGCAGCCGATCAGGTTCTGGCCCAACATCAACCCCAGATCCCAGTCAGGCTTGAAGTACGGCATCGACCGGCGGCCAGTGTCGTCAATGCTGTCCTGGTCCGAATAGACGATGTCGGGCGCCGGATGGGCGACGATCCGGACCACGACCTCACATAATGCATGCGGCGAAATCTGGTCATCATGGCCGAGCAACGCGATGAAAGAGCCGCTGGCAAGAGCAACGGCCGCATTGCACGCCACTGAGACGTCATCCGCGCTCTCCCCGCGTATCAGCTTGACGCGGAAGTCGCCGGCCTGCGTCTGCCGCAGCAAAGCAGCAACAGACGAATCCCGCGGCGAACCATCGACAATACAAAGCTCCCATCGCCCGTAAATCTGATTCTGGACGGATCTGATCGCCTGGCGGAGGTGATCCAGCGATGGATTAACGACTGGCATCAGAATGGAAATCAGCGGTGGGTCCACGAGCGATGCCATGCGAGCGGCCATTTTCCGGCTTGTCTTTACGCCGGCTTGCTCATAGAGACGGATCCAGGAAGAATAATCCTGTTCCATATTGGCGCTTGCTGCCCGAAGGCGAGCGAGAAGACCGCGCACCCTGGATCGCGAGGCATTGGGCAGGCAAGCCGCCACGCAAAATAAGCCGCTGAAAACCCATGGCATCCAGCGCCGCGGCAGCATCATCCACAGGCGGCGCACACCATCAAACGTTATCCGCCTTGCCCGGAGCACCACCGGAACCTCCGCGTTACCGCGCGAGGCCAGGGGGAAGGGCGACAGGCGGCCGTGAACGCGCATCGCTACGCCGATGATCCGGTCTGTCAGGTTTCCGTCGGGGATAAATGCGGGAATCATGCAGCCGCCCCTGTCTGTGTTCGGACAAGATCGCGGCGAATGGTTGAAAACCGGTTAATGGGCCTACGAAAAAGGACGAATGACAAACCGGTGGCGCGCGAATGGGTCAAGCCGTGCCGGTATGAAGATGCCACTCGCCTCCGTTACGAGCGGGCTGCATACGCCGGCGAATGACCTTTAATGGGCCGAAATATGGTCAGGGCAAACGAATAAGCCGGGCCGTCAAACTTGTCGTGTTGTCCAATGTGTCCAGTCGCGTCACCAGTTCGCACAGACGCGCCGCATCATCGGCGGACAACACGGATCGTGCGTTGTCGTCGAATTTTCGTACGATCTCCGCCTGCCCCACCGGGTCCTCGGGACTGCCTCGGCGAGCCAGGCGTTCATGACGGAAGGTGCGGCCGTCGCGCGTGGTCAGTTCCAACCGAGCGGCATGACGGAAGGGCGCGCCCATGGCTTCCAGACCGTCGTCCTCAAACGCCGATATCCGCGGGATGAAGTCCAGGATCGCGGGATCAGCGAGCCGCTGTTCGGCGTACTGCCGCACCGACGCGTCACGATGCAGGGCGATCACCGCCAAACCATAGAACAGGTTCATCTGCGCCGCCGTGACGCCGGCCGGCTTATACGACCACGCCGTATGCACGAACGTCATATGGCTGCACCCTACCGAGATACGTTCGATGTCGCCGGCATCCAGATTCTGGTCCGTCATCACCGTGTCCAAAGCGTCCAGCGCCGTGTGGATGCTCGTTACGCTCGGGAACAGCTTGAATCCGACCTCGGCCGTCTCCCACACCGATCCCAGACCTGCGGTCAGCCTGGCAGTGTCGGGACGGCCGGAGAAGGAACTGAGAAACCCGCCGTAGCCAGCCTCCAGCACATCCAAGATTCCCGTAAACCCACGCTTGGCCAGCAGCGCCGCCTGCACCCCAGACTGCGCCGCTCGGCCTGCGTGCAGGCGCTTGACCATGGCGCCTTCCTGCGCCGCCATCAGCCCGGCCCCCATGGACCCGGCGATCCCCAGCGCATGCTGCATCTGTTCGGCCGACAGCCCCAGGATGCGCCCGGCAGTTGCCGCCGCCACGAACACGCCGGACGTGCCCTGTGGATGGAAACCGCGCAGGAACAGCGCCATGGTCGCGGCGTTGCCGACACGGGTGCCGACCTCGTAGCCGGCGACGATCGCCGTCAGCACGTCGCGTCCGGTCATCCCGCCCGCGGCCTCGGCGAACGCGAAGGCCACCGGGCAGGCTAGCGAGTTCGGATGAACGATCGATTCCTTGTGGATGTCGTCCATCTCGAACGCATGCCCCGCGGTACCGTTGACCAGTGCCGCCTGCCCCACCGATCCCCGATCGGACGTGCCCCAGAACGATGCGGCCGGCGTGGCGCCCTCGGCAAGGGCGACTTCCCGCACATGCCCGGTCCAGGGCAGTCCGGCGCCGAACAGCGCCACCCCCAAGCCGTCGAGGACGCACAGCTTGGCGTGTTCGACGACCGGCGCTGGAATGTCCTCGAACCGCAACCCGGCGGCGAACCGTGCGAGGTCCCGGGTCGCGTGTGCCAGCAACGGCTCTGTCTGAGTCATGGGGCGGCGATCAGGTCGGCCTCACGCCGAAACGGTGGAACCAAGCTTGCGCGCGCTTCCATGCATCCTCGGCATCGGCCTGATGGTAGCTGGGCCGGTAGTCGGCGTGGAAGCCGTGCGGCGCGTCGGGATAGATGACGATATCGACGATCTTGTGCGCGGCCTTGGCCTTGGCTTCCGCCTGATGCACCGAGTCGACCGGGATGCTCTGATCCTGCGCGCCATACAGCCCCAGCACCGGGCATTTGATCTCGCCGGCGATATCCAGCGCCGTTTGCGGCTGGATCGGCGTCGGGGTGCCAAGCAGCGGGCCGTAGAACGCTACGGCCGCCTTCAGGTGCGGCGAGTGTGCCGCATACAGCCATGTCTGCCGCCCGCCGCGGCAGAATCCCATAACGCCAACGCGCGCGGGATCGCCGCCGTTGTGTGCAGCCCAGGCGGCGGTGGAATCCAGGTCCGCCATGTACTGCGCGTCCGGTGCCTTGGAGATCACGTCGGTCACGATCTGCTTCACATCGGTCATTTTCGACAGGTCGCCGATGCGGGCATAATACTCGGTCGCCACGGCCAGATAGCCCAGCTTCGCCCAACGCCGGCAGACATCCTTGATGTATTCGTGGACGCCGAAAATCTCCTCATTCACCAGGATCACCGGGAACCGGCCCTTGTGCGCGGGTTTCGCGTAATAGGCCGGCAGCGTCCCGTTGTTGGTCGGGATCTGGGTCTCACCGGCGTCCAGCCCGGTGGCATCGGTGTGGATTGCCTGTGCGTCCACCCGCTGCGTGGCCAGGGTAAAGCCGCTGATCAGCCCGGTCATCAGCACCCCGCGGCGGGCAAGCGGATAATCCTGAAGGCCCTTAATTTCGGTCAGGTCGTTCATATTCGCTGTCTCTCCCCCGGAGGTGGACAAACCCGCCCCTGTCACGGGCACGGTATCGGACTGTTACTGAATCGCGATCCCCGGATTATCGTCCAGCTTCGTGAGGATGGCCAGGGTGGTCATCCCGGGGTTGCCCGGCTTGCCCTTCCCGCACGCCGGTGCGACAAGGCCCGCCGAATTCATCAACTGTTCAACTCAGCCGAACCAGCCCGGCGCGCGGAGGTGCAAGCATGTCAGATCTCGAAATCGTTTGGACAAAGGTCGATGAAGCGCCGGGGCTCGCGACGTTTTCGCTGCTGCCGATCGTCCAGGCCTTCGTCGGCGCGGCCGGCGTGAAGATGAAGCTGAAGGACATTTCCCTGACCGGCCGCATCATCGCCAATTTCCCCGAGAAGCTGACGCCCGCCCAACGGATCAACGACGAACTCGCCGAACTCGGCCAACTGGCGATGAAGCCCGAGGCCAACATCATCAAGCTGCCCAACATCTCCGCCTCGGTCCCGCAGCTTAAGGCCGCGATCAAGGAATTGCAGGACAAGGGTTACGACGTTCCGGACTATCCGGACAGCGACGCCACGCCGGCGGACAAGGAGATCCGCACCCGCTACGGCAAGGTGCTGGGCAGCGCCGTCAACCCGGTGCTGCGCGAGGGCAATTCCGACCGCCGCGCGGCCGGCGCCGTGAAGCAGTATGCGCGCAATAACCCGCACAAGATGGGCGCCTGGAGCCCTGACTCCAAATCGCACGTGGCTTACATGTCGGGCGGCGACTTCTACGGTTCCGAAGTCGCGGCCACCGTCGCGGCGGCGACCAATGCCCGCATCGAGCTGGTTGGCGCCAACGGCACGGTCACGTTGCTGAAGGGAACGGTGCCGCTGCGGGCCGGGGAAATCATCGACGCCTCGGTCATGAGCCGCAAGGCATTGCGCGCCTTCTACGCGGAGCAGATCGAGGATGCGAAGAAGCAGGGCGTACTGTTCTCGGTGCACCTGAAAGCGACCATGATGAAGATCTCCGATCCCATCATTTTCGGCCATTGCGTGTCCGTCTTCTTCGCCGATGTGTTCGAGAAGCACGCCTCGACGCTCGCTCGGATCGGCGTCGATCCCGATAACGGCATAGGCGATCTTCTGACCCGCATCGAAAAGCTGCCGGATGCCGAAAAGGCAGCCATCAAGGCTGACATCGCGGCCGAATACGCGAAACGGCCCGGCCTCGCCATGGTCAATTCCGACCGGGGCATCACCAACCTGCATGTGTCGAGCGATACGATCATCGACGCCTCGATGCCGGCGATGATCCGTGAATCCGGCAAGATGTGGGGCCCCGACGGCAAGCTGCACGACGTGATCGCCGCAATCCCCGATCGCTGTTACGCAACGCTGTTTCAGGCGACCATCGAGGACTGCAAGGCGCACGGCGCGTTCGACCCGAAGACGATGGGTACGGTGCCGAACGTGGGGCTGATGGCGCAGCAGGCCGAGGAATACGGGTCCCACGACAAGACATTCGAAGCTCACACCGACGGAACGGTCCGCGTCGTCGCCGATGACGGCTCGGTTCTGCTGTCGCAGCCGGTCGAATCCGGCGACATTTTCCGCATGTGCCAGGTCAAGGACGCGCCGATCCAGGACTGGGTCAAGCTGGGGGTGCGCCGAGCTCGGCTAACGGGTGCTCCGGCGGTGTTCTGGTTGGATGCCAAGCGTGCGCACGATGCTCAGTTGATCGCGAAGGTGGAAAAATACCTGAAGGACCAGGATACGTCCGGGCTCGACATCCGCATCCTGGCGCCGGTGGAGGCGATCAAGTTCTCGCTGGATCGCATCCGCAAGGGACAGGACACGATCTCGGTCACCGGCAACGTGCTGCGCGACTACCTGACCGATCTGTTCCCGATCATGGAGCTGGGCACGTCGGCCAAGATGCTGTCAATCGTTCCGCTGTTGGCCGGCGGCGGCTTGTTCGAGACCGGCGCCGGCGGTTCGGCGCCCAAGCATGTCGAGCAGTTCAAGGAAGAGGACTATCTGCGCTGGGATTCCCTCGGCGAGTTCCTCGCGTTGGGGGCGTCGCTGGAACACCTGGCGCAGACCACCGGGAATGAGGACGTGAAGGTTCTGGCCGAGACGCTGGATGAGGCCAATGGCAAGGTGCTTGAGTTCAACCGCTCCCCGGCGCGCCGGGTCGGCGAACTGGACAATCGCGGCAGTCATTTCTACCTGGCGCTGTACTGGGCGCAGGCGCTGGCTGCGAGGGACAACAGTTCGGCGATGGCTGTCCGCTTCAAGCCGCTGGCGGATACGCTGTCGGCCAATGAGGCCAAGATCGATGCCGAACTGATCGCGGCGCAGGGCAAGCCGGTGGATACCGGCGGGTATTATCTGCCGGATGCGGCGAAGACATCGGCGGCGATGCGGCCGAGCGCGACGTTGAACGCGGCGCTTGAGGCGCTTTGAGGTAGGTTTTGGGGGGACCCGTCCTGGGGGACTGGGGCGGGTTTTTTAGATATTACGCCGGCCAGCTATTCTCCCAGGAGTCAGCGTGCACCACCTCCCTGAGCGGTCGCCGGCTCAGGAGACCGAATGGATTGACTGGCCAACCAATCGGCATCATTGCGAAGCTGTCAAAATCGTCCGGTATTCGAAGGAGGGTCCGGACTTCATCCTCACAGCGCAGATGATTGGTGGTGATCGTGGTTCCCAGGCCCAAAGCACGACAAGCCAAGATCAGGTTCTGAATCGCCGGATAAATGCTGGCGCCGCGGATACGTTCGACGTAGGCAATTTCAGCCTCGTGCCGATCTTGCATCTCCAAGGACAGGGCTTCCACGGGCGGCACAACCGGCTTGCGCAGACACGGGATCAAGATGACCGGCGCTTCGCCCATGTGGGCCCAGAGGTGGGCACCGGAGGTCATCATCTGGTTGAATTGCCCCTCCGTAAGATGCGCAGGCTTGCCGCGAGCGGCATACATGGCTTCCGCGATCTCTGACGCCTTGGCGTAAATCTCACCCAGTTTACGCCTCGTATCCGAAGCACGCACCACGACGAAGGACCAATTTTGCGAATTGCCGGCCGAGGGCGCCTGGATAGCCGCATCAAGGATGCGGGTAAGCAGTGCCTCGGGAACCGGATCTAGCTTAAAGCGCCTCATAGCCCGTGCTGAGTAGATGACTTCGAACAAGTTGACATCGGTCTCCCCTGAATGCCGCGCTTCAAGATTGTCTATCATCCTTGCCCCCTGCCCCACTTGCTCTCTTGGGGATCGTAAATGGTTAAGCGCACATAGGCCAAGGCGGCTTCCAACTGGGCGACATACTGTAGCCGTAAGAAGACCGCGTCGTATGCGCCGCGACAAAGCAGCTCAACGGAAGTCAACGACTGACTGCGGCACCTCTGCACAAACATGAATGCTGATATGCGCCAGTCATCAAACCCAGCAGCTTGATCTTAGTAGCGCGCTACTATAATACGTCGTGCGTCACATAGACGCAGGACACTAGCACATGAACATCACCCTCAAACGCCTCGTTTGCCTCGGCTGCGGGTTCTCATACGACGAGGCTCTCGGCTTGCCTGAACATGGGATCCCCCCGGGGACTCGTTGGACCGACCTGCCAGAAGACTGGGTCTGTCCCGACTGCGGAACACCAAAGAGCCAGTTCGAGATGGTCGTCATCGGCTACGCCGAAGGCGGTTCTCCCCTCGCACAAAACGCTTAGAGCTGGGTGACTTCGCTTTCGCTCAACATTCAGCTCCAGGTCTTTGTTTGATCGCGTGATTCAGGCCTCCGGTCATCACGCTCCAACAATTCTCTGAAGGAACAGAACGATGACACAGTCATTCGTGCTTCGCGCCAACGACCGCGGCCACACCGTTGTCCGTTCGGAAGGCAGCTCTGCCGCGTATGTCGCTGGTCACACCCCAAGCAACTTCGTCAGCCGTGAGTCGAGTTTCAATTTCCACGAATACCAGAGCGGGCGCCCGGGGTTTGGTGCCATACGCGTATTCGGTGACGAGACGTTCCACGGCGCAGGATGCGGCTACAACATGCATGCGCACCACAATTTCGTCATCTGCGCCTTCGTGCTTGAAGGTGAGCTGACGCACATCAACACCGCCGGCCGGGGCACGGTCGATCAGCTACAACAGGGCGACTACTACGTTTTTTCGGCCGGCTCAGGCGGCAAGCATTGCGAACTGAGTATCGGTCCGGAAGATATGCACGCCATCTATCTCTGGCTGATGCCGAACAAGCTTTACCTTCCCCCGACCTATCATCGGGCTCACTTCGACATTCGCACGCGCCGCAATCGCATCGTGCAACTGGTTGGAGACGGCGATGGCGCTTTGCCGGTTCCCCAGGATCTTCGCGTCTCTCGTCTGATCACTGATCGGCCGGGTGCTTATACCTATACGCCGCGCAGTGCCGAGTACGGCACGTACTTATTCGTGAAAGAGGGCCAGGTGCGATGCGGCGATGTCGCGCTTGGGCCGCGGGACAGTCTCGGCATCAACGGTGTCGATAAGATCGAGTGCGATGTCGCGGACACCACGGATGTGTTCTTCGTCGAGACCGTCATGTTCGACGAAGCGCGCATCAACGCATGGGAGCAAGAGCACGGTGACCACGACTAAGCCGTTCGCAACCTGACAGCACAATGGAGACTATCATGCCTATCATGGACGTACGTTACGCAACGGGAAGCCTTAATGCCGCCAGTAAATCCGTACTGGCCAATCGGCTCACCGATATCCTGGTCCGGATGGAAGGAGGTGCCAATACGACTGGCGGCCGCGCCTTTGCGTGGGTTTGCTTCACCGAAATCGCCGAGGACAATCTCTGGATCGCCGGGCAGCGGAATGTTGGGTCCGAGGTCGGCCCCACATTCCTGGTAAACATTTCTGTGCCAGAATGTTACATGAACCGCGCACACAAGAACGAGGTGCATGCCTGGATCGCATCCGCGATAGCGGACGCAACCGGCGAAGTGGCATCTGACCTTCGCATCCTGACGATCATCGACGAAGTGACGGAGGGTAACTGGGGGAGCCGGGGAATGCCGATCAGCCTTGGATCGATCGCCGTGGCGGTCGGTCAGCCACGGGATGGTGAGCGCTTGCAGTGGTCACGCGCCTATTTCGAAGCAAAGGCACGCGCCATTGCAGCGGCGGGATTCCCGACAGACATGGGCGGTCTGCCATCATCCATGTCGCGCGCGTTGGAGAAGGTCTAGCGGTGTCTGCACCCGTTGCAACAACGAAGCCGGTCTGCGTGCTTTCATGGCGTGGACCGGTCTGTTGGCATTAATTTTCGCTCGCCCATGGACATATTAGTGTAGCACACTACCTAGGCGTTTTGAATCTCTAACGCCTGGCTAAAGGATGTCGGAAGACACATGGATCAGAACCTACGCGAGCAGGTCGTGCAGCACGTGCGCGCCGAGATCATCTCCGGGCAGAGTGCGGCCGGGACGATGTATTCCGTGCCAGCCTTGGCCGAGGATCTTGGTGTCTCCACGACGCCCGTTCGTGAGGCGCTGCTCGAGCTCGCACGCAATGGGCTGATTGAGCCTGTCCGCAACCGGGGCTTCAGAGTGCTGGAACCGACGATCGAAGCACTCCGTGAGCTTTTCGAGATGCGGGAGCTACTCGAGGTACGCGCTGCTGAGCTCCTGGCCCGGCGCGCCCCAAAGCAACTGGAAGGCTTAAGCCGACTTGCTGACGACGTGAGGGACGCGGTCAAGGCTGACGACGTACACGGCTATCTGGAGACCGATCGGCGCTTCCATCAGGCCTTCATTGCCGCCGCGGGCAACACGCTTCTGACCGAAATGGCAATGGCGGCGCGTGACAAAATGCGACTGTATGGAATCTCGTCCCGAGCAGGACAAGAGAGACAGGCAGCATCGGTGGCGGAACACTACAAGCTCATCGAGCTTTCGATCGCGGGGGATGTAAAGTCGATCAAAGCTCTTATGAAGGAGCATATCCGAACCTGGGAGCCGATCTTCGTGGAAGCCCTGCAGAAAAGCGGCCGAAAACCGTTACAAGGGCGCTCCTAAACACGGGCCCGCGCGATTCCGTGGTGCCGCCCTGGACGCAGCGGTCGATTATGATCGGTTGGATCTGGCCCGGCACGTTCTTGCAGATGATCGGCTTGCGGAAGATCGTGCCGTTCCCGTTCGGCCTCCCCGGCCCGCGATCAGGTTGTGTCTCCGGTCCTATTGGGACTAGGAGTTGCCTCGCGCGGCCCCGGCCGCCGCACGCCGCCCAATCGTTCCCACCCGATTTGCCGCCTGGATCATGAAGCCGGACAAGCACTTCGTATCCGCCGCCGGCATTGTCCTGGCGGCCGCCTGCCTGATCGCGCTGACGTGGGTCGGCACGATGGAGGCGATTCGCACTCAACGCGCCGACACCGCCGCCCGCGCGACGGCGACGCTGACGAACCAAGCGCTGACCTTCACCGAACAGGTCAACCGGCAGATCCTGACGCTCGACCAGACCCTGCGGATCCTGGTCGCCGCCTGGGCGGCCAATCCGCGCGACTTCGACCTCAACGCATGGCACGATCAAGTAGTCGGGCTGAACGGACTGAGCCGCGACATGGTGCTGACGGACGCAAACGGCATCATCCGCCAATCGACCGTCAATGAGGCGATCAATCAGAACGCCTCCGGCCTCGATTATTTTCGTGCCCTGGCCAGTCCGTCCGACTCGGGCGATGGGATGTATATCGGCCCGGCCGCGATCGACGGCCTCATGCGGCAGTGGCACCTGAACGTCGCGCGAGCGCTGCATTTTCCGGACGGATCGTTCGCCGGCGCGATCGATACCGACTACCGGATCGCGGCGATCACCGATGTGTTCAGCCAGACCGACCTTGGTGCCGGCGCCTTCGTGACACTGGTCGGGCTGGATGACGGCAGGCTGCGTGGTTCGGTCGGGCCGGCAAGTGTCGATCCCGGCGCAAGCGTGAGCGACACGCCGATGTTCGCCGCCATCCGGGATACCGACAACGGTGTCTGGACAGGCCCCTCCCCCACCGATGCCGTCGTGCGCATCCACGCATTCCGCCACATTCCCGGTCGGAACCTCGCCGTCGTCGTGGCGATGAGTGAAACCGAAGCGATGCGGCCGGCCACGATCTGGCGCGAAGACGCGGACACGTTCGCCGGCTTTATCACTGTGCTGCTGGCCGTCCTGGCGCTTGTGTTGGTGCGCGGCACGAGGCTGGCACGCCGCCGCGCCGTGCTGGCGGCGGAAGACCGGGCCGTCCTGGCTTCGTCCAACGCACAGCTTGAGGTTGCCCGGGCCTTAGCGTCCGCAAAGGCGGAACAACTCGAAGCGACACTGGCCAGCATGCATGACGGCGTATCGATATTCGATGCCCATGTGTGCCTCGTCGAATGGAACCCGCGATTTCCGGTCGTTGCCGGCGTCCCGCCGGAAATCCTGCGGGTCGGCCTGCCGATGGAAGAGGTCCTCCGCGCCCAGATCGCAACTGGCCAATTTGGCTGGATCACCGATCCGGAAGCCGAGGTCGAACGTCGGATGGCACGCCTGCGCGTCGCACCGTTCGGTGTGGTTCAACGGCCTCGGCCGGATGGCCACATACTGGAATTGCGGCGCAGCCGGCTGCCTGACGGCGGCTTCCTCACCCTCTACACCGACATCACCGAACGCAGACAGGCCGAGGAAAGCCTGCGTCAGGCCAAGGAAGCGGCAGACATCGCGAACACCGAAAGGTCCCGGTTCGTGGCGATCATCAGCCACGAAATCCGGACGCCGTTGAACGCACTGCTCAACACGATACGACTGTTGAGCGACAGTGTCCTTGCTCCCGCACAAAGGTCGCTGCTGGCGATGGCTCACCAGTCGGGCGACGTACTGTTCGGGCTTATCAACGACATCCTGGACATGTCGCAGATGGAAGCCGGCAAGCTGACCGTCCGCCCCAGTCTGTTCGAGCTACGACCGTTGCTGGAAAGCTGTGTCGAGATGTTCGCCACGCAAGCCGCGAACCGCGGCATCTCCATCCGCATCGCCATCGCCGAGGGAACGCCGCAGACTCTGCTTACCGATCCAGGCCGGTTGCGTCAGGTGCAACTCAACCTGCTCTCGAACGCGGTGAAATACGCCCGTCCTGGCGTGGTATGGCTGACCGTGGAACCCGGACACGACGCCCGGGCGGCAATCCGGCTGACCGTGAAGGATGACGGTCCGGTCATTGCGCCAGAGGCGCGTGAGGGCCTGTTTCATCCGTTTTCACGGCTCGACCGGCCTGGGGGTGACAATGCGGCCGGGACCGGCCTGGGTCTGTCGATCTGCCTGCAGCTCGTGACCTTGTTGGGCGGCGAGATTGGCTGCGACGCCTGGCTATCGGAGAACGGGTGGGACGGCAACGCTTTCTGGATCACACTCCCCGCCACCGCGGTGCCGTTGCGATCGGTGTCGGGAATGGACCGAACCACCGCCACGATTCAGGCGTTGGCGGACCAGGCGTCGATGTCGCTGACGGATCCGGCCGCCGGGATTGTCGCATTGCATCGTCGATCGCCGCCCCGAACACGCATTCTGCTCGCCGAAGACGTCGTGGCGAACCAACGCGTCACAGCGACCCTGCTGCGGCGCGAGGGTCATCACGTGAATATCGCCGTGAACGGGCCGGTCGCGATCCACGCTATCCAGACAACGCCATACGATCTGGTGTTTATGGATATTTTCATGCCCGGTATGAGCGGGCAGGAAGCGACGCGGATCATCCGCACCCTGCCGGAGCCCGCGCGCTCCATCCCAATCATCGCGCTAACCGCCCATATCGAACCGGAGAGTGAAACGATCTTCAAGTCGGCGGGGATGGACGGCGTTCTCGGCAAGCCGGTATCGCTGCCGGAACTCCTCGATGTCTTGGAACGGCACGTGTGGTCGGCGCACACCGATGCCGCCGCACTGGCATCGACGACGGAAGACAGCGACAGGCCGGCATGGTCGACGCCAAAAGACCCTGCCACCGTCCCGGTCCTGGACATGAACCGCATCAACGAACTGCGCACCAATCTTCCGCCGGGAACGTTCACGAACTTGGTGGAAGAGTGCCTGGTGGACATGGAACACCGGCTTCCGGCATTACGCCGAGCCCTGGCGGCGAATGCGCCGGGGGCGACCACTGCGCACGCGCATGCACTTGTGGGCATGGCGGCCGGCTACGGCATGGCCGCCTTGGAGGCTCGGCTTCGGACGATTATGGCCGCTGCACGGCGTGGCGATCTCACGCCGCTAGGCCCGACGATCATCGCGGCATTGGAGGCAGACCTTATCGAAGCGGCACGGACATTGCGCGAGATGCTGGGGAAAGAGGCGGTTTGATCACGGCGTTAACGGTTCGTTTACCTTTCCAGGCCTAGGCTGTGCGCCATGCTGTCACCCGCGACATTCATTGGGATCGCAAACGCGACCGGCCCCATCGGCCAGCCGCCGCCCACCACATCGCCCGGGCGATCGTCGAACATACAGCCGGCACGTGTTCTCACGACGCCCCCCGCGACCGCGCCCATCGCGCAATCGCCAACGCGGTCCGCTCCAATCGCATCGCCGAACCTGTCCACAACGCCGCCGCCACGCAACCTGCCCCGAGGATCGCTGCTGGATCTCAGCGTATAGCGAAGCGACCGCTCGCGCGGTGTCAGACGTGGCAAACATAGGTTTCGGACTTGATCCCGAATCGCTAACAGTTCACGTTCGCGGTATGTCGTCATTCGTCCGGCACATTCCCGAAGGTGACAACCGCGAGCGAATGGTTTGCGCGGATTGCGGCTACGTGGCCTACGAAAATCCGAAGGTGGTCGTCGGGTCGGTCGTGGTGGCCGATGGCCGCGTGCTGATGTGTCGCCGTGCCATCGAGCCGCGCAAAGGCTTCTGGACGCTGCCGGCCGGATACATGGAACTCGGTGAAACGCTGGAAGAGGGCGCGGCGCGCGAAGCGCTGGAGGAGGCGGAAGCAGCCATCACGATCGAGGGCATTCTCGGCGTCTTCAGCATCGCCCGTATCGGCCAGGTCCAGGTGATCTTCCGAGCCCATTTCAGTGACGCCGGGCCGCCGGTGTTTAGCGCGGGGCCGGAGAGTCTCGAGGTGCGGCTTTTCAGCCCGGACGAAATACCTTGGGATGACATAGCCTTCCCTTCCGTGCATTGGGCACTGCATGCGTGGCAGTTGGTCGGGGCCGGCCCGATGGGTAAACCCGCCGGCAACCCGCAAGACGATCGGCGCGGCGTGCATCGAATGCCCCAGTCATCGGCCAGCCCGCCGGATGAAGCGGCGCTATGAGGCGTATCACGTTCGCAGCGATCATCATCCTCGGGGTGTTCGCCATGCCAATTTCTAGTGCCGTAGCGGAAGGGCTTCCGATCCCCCCAATTCCGCCGGAAAATCCTCCCCTCGGGGATATCGCGCCCGTCCCGAATGTGGACGCTCTCGCACCCGCCGCGCGAGCGGCGGATTCGCCTACCGTCGACGTCAAGTTCTTTCACATCAGACGCTACGACCCCAGCATGGGCTTTGCACCAGGGTCGCGTTATGAGACCAACGAAGATCGCAGGCCGATCCAGCCACCTGGATTTAGCGTAAGCGTGCCGCTGAAATAGCCCGCCTCGAGATCTTAGCCGTTAACCTTTTGTTCATCCCTTGTGCCCTAACACTGGTGACCGGCGTCGGCGTGTCGCCGGTGTTAGCCAAGCCAAGGAGCCCGGTATGCGCAAACTTAGCAAAGCACGATCCTCAAACCCTGCTCGATACACGTCGGACACCTACCTGGAGGACACCGGACAGCGGCGGATACCGGGTGCCACGATCACGTCCTGGCCCGGGTCGACGGACATCGATCTAGCGGCTTTTTTCGCTCGGACGGCATCTGACACAACCGTTACGGGTGCCGTTCCAGGCAAAGCCGATCCGCCTGGTCGAACCGCTTATGGAACGGTTTCCCTGTCCGACGGAACGCGAATCACTTTCGCAACAGTGGGTCCGTTCGACATGGTCGAGCTCGCGTAACTGACTGGTCGCGAACGCCTATTTTTAGACACGATTCGTAGTCACCCCATGACGGTCGCTAAATCGTGACAAGAGGTGAGAGCAAAACGCCCTCGCCTCCAAGCACTTGAGCGTATTCTTTCCGGGTTCGAAGCCGGCATCGCCCTCGCGGAAACCACGCTGTGGCAATTTCCGGGCAATCAATCTATACAACGAGTCGCGGATTTCGTAACATGGAGCCAGCGGCTATCGTATCCACACAACAAGTGTGCCTCCGCGCAAAAGCGGCGGGTCGGAGCTTGCCGCCATGAAGCTTTCAACGCGTCTCGTCCTGCTCACCCTCGGGTGCCTGCTGCCAATCCTGACGGCGCAAATCTATTCACAAGTCAACCTGTATGCGGAACGACATCGGCAACTCAGTGCCTTGGTGCTACGTCAGGCGGAACTTGCGAATGCCGACATGGCCAGTATCGTTGACGGTGTCCACCAGCTTGGCGTCCTTGCGGGTGAATTCCCGTCGGTGCGGACATCAGGTGAACCTTGCACGGGGCGCCTGACCTCGCTGCGCCAGAGCCTGACGCAGTATCGTTTCCTCGCCTTGTTTTCACCCGTGGATGGGTCGCTGCTTTGCACCTCGGATGGCGTCCCGACCGGACTGTCCGCCCATCCGTCCTGGTTGGCCAATTTGCTGACCACGAAGGACCTGTCCGTGGGGCAGTTGGTATCGGATCCGACGCGGAAGAGCCAATTCCTTCCCATCGCTGTCCATGTGCGCGACATTGGCGCGGGTGACGAACCCAGGGTGCTGGTGGTAGCCCTCGACACCAATTGGCTGGAGAAGCATCTCGAAACGGCGAAGGTCGACCATGCGCCTGCCTTGTCCCACGCGGCCCTGATCATCGCCGATCGCAACGGATACGTGCTCAGCCGGGTTCCGGACTCCGCCGCCTGGACCGGCCGGCCGGTGCCGGACTGGTTCCGCCCATTGATCGGCCGGCCGGTCCAGGGTGTTGAAACCATTGTCGATCCGCACGGACATTCAATTATAGCGGCTTACGTGCCGAACGAATCGCCGCCAGCCGGCCTGACCACCATCGACGCCTTGGTGCTGCCCGACCTGACGGTGGGTATCGATCACGCGACATTCCAGGATCTTCTCCTCATTGGCGGCGCTGCCTTCGTCGCCGTGATCCTCACCTGGGTCGCCGGCCGCCGTTTCATCTACCAGCCGACCGAGGCGCTGCTGCAGGCTGCCCGCAAATGGCGCGAAGGCGATCTGGGCGCACGCGCCAGGTTGACCGATGCCGGTTCGGAATTCGCCGCCTTGGCGGAATCGTTTAATGCGATGGCGGCCGGATTGCAGGCACGGGAGATGGAGCGGCGCATGCAAGCCAGTTTCCTGGAAGCCCAGGTGGCGGAACGCACGCGGGAACTGTCGGAGAGCAACAATAGACTGCAGGTCGAAATCGCCGGGCGCGAGAAAACCGAAGTCGCCCTGCATCAGGCCAGGAAGCTGCAGGCGGTGGGACAGCTTGCAGGCGGCATCGCACATGATTTCAACAACATGCTCGCAACGGTCCTTGGCAACCTGGAATTGATGGAACGCCGTGTTTCGCAAGCCGGCGACGACTGGGCCATCGCCGACACCGATCGGCTGCTGCGCCTGATCGAACGTGCCACGGGGGCGGTGACACGAGGCGGTCAGCTCACCTCCCGCCTGCTCGCCTTTTCGCGCCGCCAGCCGCTCACTGCGCGCGCTACAGACGTCAATGCCCTGCTGCGCGAACTCATCACATTGGCGGCGAGCACGTTGGGACGACGCATCCAGGTCATATCCGAACTCGCCGACGACCTTTGGCCGGCAATGATCGATCCCAGCCAGGTTGAGGCGGCGATTCTGAACCTCTGCCTGAATGCGCGGGATGCCATGCCCGACGGCGGTCACCTGACCATCCGCACGATGAACCTGACGGTCGAGCCCGGCACTGGTGAGCATGACGATAACGATCTGTCACCCGGCGAGTACGTGCAGGTAAGCATTTCCGATACCGGGACCGGCATGACCGCGGAGGTGAAGGCCCGGGCGTTCGATCCCTTCTTCACGACCAAGGGCCCCAGCGCCGGTTCGGGACTGGGACTGAGCCAAGTCTATGGAATGGCACGTCAATCGGGTGGCAACGTGGTTATCGACAGCACGCTGAACGAAGGGACCCGCGTCATGCTGTCCCTACCACGTGCGGCGGCTACCGAAGCCAGCGACACAGCGGAAACGGAAAGCTCCGCGACGCTTTCCGCTCCGAGCACGCCGAACGAACTCATTCTCGTGGTCGATGACGACTCCGCCGTCCGACAGGTGACCGTCGAAATGGCACATGATCTCGGCTGCGAGGTCGTGCAAGCGTCGGGGGGAGAGCAGGCGTTGTCACTGATCGACAAGCTGTCACCTCCGCCCACCCTCATCCTGCTGGACTACGCGATGCCCGGGATGAACGGACTCCAACTTGCCCGAGCGCTCCGGGAGCGACGGATCAAGGCACCCATCGCGCTGGTGACCGGCTACGCAGAACTGTCCGAGACAGATATCGCGGCAGAGCAACTCAGTGGATTGTTGCGCAAACCGTTCACGATCCGCGAGTTGCAGGGCTTGTTGACGCGACTTCGCGCCGCCGCGCCTAGCCTGGAGGCGGGACTGGTGAATAGCTGATCGGCCTGGGTTAGCGGCGCGCTGGCCATTTGGCGGGGTGAGACTCTACCAGGTGAAACGCGGCACCGTCGCGACAGGCATGATGTGTGCTTCGCGGGCGACAGCCTCGGCTCGAGCGCTGTCGAAGGTCCCATCAGGATTCCTGAGATCGGCGCCATGGATCCCGTCGAGGACCCAGCAGGCGGCCAGATCGACACCCACGGCACCGGCGATGTCCGTGCGCAGCGAATCACCCACCGCCAACACGTCTCTCGGCGGCAGAGCGAGCTGTTCGAGCACGGGCTGATAGATCGCCGGATCGGGTTTGCCGAGCGACCGGACATCGCCGCCAAGCTGCCGGTACCGCGCCGCGAGCGCACCGGCGCACAGCACGCGGACACCGCCGCGAATAACTTCCAGGTCGGGGTTGCCGCAGATCATCTTCAGCCGATGATGGGCGCATTCGGCGAGTACAGCTTCAAATTCTCCCATGTCGCTGGGATTGCGATGATCATCGGGGCCGGTGTTCAGAACGAAGTCGGCTTCCGCTGGAGTGTTAGTCACGACGAAGGGCAACCCCTCCAGGACCGGCCGATCGCGATCCGGGCCGAGGTGGAAGACGCGTGTACCAAGTTCGGTCCACCACAGATCGGGGGGATTTTCAAGCGCGCGGCGCACGGCCTCGCCACTGGTCAGGATGCCGGTGTACAGCGAATCGTCGATTCCCATGCGGCGCATCATCGTTCGCACCGCGTCGTTCGGGCGCGGCACGTTGGACAGCAGCAGCGTCCGCTTCCCCGCCGCACGCAATCGCGTCAGGGTTTCGACCGCATGCGGGAAAGCGTTGACCCCGTCGTGGATCACCCCCCACAGATCCAGGATGAAACCGCTATAGCGTTCGGCCAGCGGGGCGAACCCGGACAAATGTTCCATCAAGCGTGTTCCGTCAGTTCCTGGGCCCGTGTGCCGACGGCATCCTGCACTGTCGCGAACCCCGCGTCACGCAGCGCCGCCATCAGTTCCACCTTCAGCCGCGGGATCAGCGCCGGGCCATGGAACGCAAAGCCGCTGTAAAGCTGCACCAGCGAGGCGCCGGCCTGGATTTTCGTCAGCGCGTCGCGGCCGGTGAACACCCCGCCGGCGCCGATCAGCACCAGCCGGCCGCGCGCCAGCAAAAACGTCCGAGCAAGCATGGTGGTGGAAAGTGTCTGCAACGGCAGCCCGGACAGCCCGCCGGCTTGTGCGGCGTGCGGCGACTTCAGGCCGGCGGGACGGGAAATCGTGGTGTTGCCGACGATCAGGCCCTGAACCCCTGCCTCGACGCAGGTCTCGACCACCGAGGCGAGGCCGTCCGGCGACAGGTCGGGGGCGATCTTCACCAGGATGGGCAGGCGACCGGCCACCATCGCGACGGCTTGCAGGATCGCCCGAAGCTGAGCCTCGGCCTGCAGGTCGCGCAGACCCGGCGTGTTGGGGGAGGAAACGTTGATCACCGCGTAATCGACCAGGCCGCGCACGGCCTCGATCATCGCCGGATAGTCGCGGACCGGGTCGGCGCCGTCCTTGTTGATACCGACATTGGCACCCAGCGGAATGGGCCGGTCCGACAGCCGGGCCAGGTTGCGGACGTAGACCGCGAGGCCCTGGTTGTTGAAGCCCATGCGGTTAATGACGCCGTGGTCCTCGGTCAGCCGGAACAGCCGCGGTGTCGGGTTGCCGGGTTGCGGGCGCGGGGTGACCGACCCGGTCTCCACGAAGCCGAAGCCGAGCCGCAACAGAGCGGGGCCGGCGGCGGCATCCTTGTCGAAGCCCGCCGCCAGACCGATCGGATTGCTGAAGGCGCGTCCAAACGCGGTGATCGCCAACGCCGGCGGGTCATCACGCGCCACGCGTGGCGCCAGGCCCAGTGCCAGGGCCTTCAATGCGATGGTGTGCGCTGCTTCCGGATCGAGTCGGCGCAGCAGCGGCAACGCCGCGGATGACAGCAGGGACAGCATGGGGCCGGGCTTATGCCCGCAACCGGCGCCGCCCGAAAGAGTGAAACGGTCATGCGACCTGCCGGATGGGCACGTCTTCGGCCTCCGGCGCCGGCCGGGCCAGCGCGTCGCACAGCTCCAGCACGGCAGCGATCCGTGTCGCCAACTGCCCGGTGGCGGCCATCAGCGCCCGCAGGGCAGCGCGCGCCGGCGGCTTGGCACCATAGTCCCAGACGATGAAAATCGCGCCCAGCAGCGGCCCGTCCGAACTGGTGACCGGGCAGGCCATGACCCGGGACGGCCGCGCCGAGGGAAAACCGAACGCGGGCGCCGCCGATCGCAGCTCGACGATCTGGTGCAGCACACATTGTCCGGCCAGCAAAGCCGGCAGGAAGTCGCGCCAATCCGACAGCGGCTGGTTCTGCCGCATCGCCCCGATCCACCGGCCACGCGCCGCAACGGTGTTGGTCACGTCGTAGTTCGGCCCCTCGGCGCCGCCACGGACCCGCGTCAGACGCAGCCGTGCCACGCCCGGCGTCTGATTGAGCAGGGTCTTCATCAGCGTCTCGATCAGCCGGTTCACGGCCACGGCCTGGCTCGGTGCAATGCTCGGCATTCTCAGACCTTTTCTCGATTGAGTACGGATCAGACGACGACCGGGCGCCTCGTCGCCGCGGCCAGCGACGGCGCCTGTGGCACGACCCCGTCGCGGAAGAACGCGACCCATTTTTCCATGATCTCGTTCGACGCCTTCAGCACCATGATCTCGGCTTCGGCGTTGTTGAGTCGCTCCCGCAACGCGTTCTTATCAGTCTCGCATTCCTTGATCTGCGCGCGCAGGCCGGACAACTCGTCCATCAGCGACGCCCTGAACGCCGCGCGTTCCGCCGTTTCAGCCGATGTCGCGTCGGACGCCATCTTCAGCTTCGCACGCTCGAACGATGCGCTGACCTTCCAGAAGCTGACCAGGAACATGCCGATACCGCCTGCCACACCCGACAGCGCACCCCAGATCGCGGCCGAATGTTCAGCGAGAAAACCCAACAGATCCAAGTCACCAGTCCTTCATAACGGCGTTCGGATACCGGCCGGCATCCAACACCCGAGTAACGAAATCTCTGTCACGGCTTGCGCAATAATTTCTGCATCGCGGCGTCGAAACAGATCACCGCCGACGCGCCCAGCAGGCCGGAAACGAAGTCCGCCCATCGCGGGCAGCCGCACAGCCGAGCCATAGCGCCGCCAGCGATGCCCATGCCGCCGCCGCCGCCGCCGCCGCCGCCGCCGAGCAGAATGAACATCAGGTAGCAGGTGACAAAACGGGCGTAATCGCGGCTCATTTTAACCACCCAACGGGCCGTCGCGCCGGCGGTGCCGGTGACGACGCCAACCGCACCCACCGTCAGTGCCGGGTCCAAGGTCATATTGGTGAAATCCGTTATCAGAGGGCTGATACGGCGCTTGCTTTCGCCGAACATTTGGCGAATTTTGCCGCCGTGTGGGACCAGCCTTACCTTGAAACATGCTGCCGTGCGGCGCTGCACCGGCTGTATCTGTGCGGACCGGCGGGGCGTCCGTCAGGGCTGATGGACGATCCGTGCCAACGCCGCCTCGCTGCCATGGGCCTGTGCTGCCAGGCACCCAACGGCGGATTCATCATCACCGAAGCCGGTCGCCAGCGCCATGCAACCGATATCCTGAAACGGGCCGCGGCTACGACAACGGCGCCGTGACCACGGTTTCGACATCGGCGAGCGTCACACACACGATCCGAGCACCGTCGGCCGCAGTGACCATGATCAGGTCGCCGGCCGTCAGCATGTCGCTGGCATCCGCGAGATAATTGCCGCCGCTGACGGCGTCCAATTTGTCCTTGCCGGATTTGTAGTGCCACAGCGTGAAACCGTTCGCATAGGCAAGAACCGAAAGATTGCGGATGGCGAAAGCCATGACGGCGTCCTTCCATAAAAAAAGCCGCCACCCGAAGGTAGCGGCTACAAGTTTGGGGGGAGGAGATCGTCAACAGGCGCATCTCGCCCGTTGACACAAGAACATTACGAGAAACTTAGGGACGATGTCAACGATAATTTTCCTAAGTTCGACATTTTATGCGACGATCCCTTTGATCCGCAGCGGCCATTCCAGGCGCTCCAGCGCCTCGATCCACAACCGGTGGTCGTGACGTTCTGCCGCGACAGAGGTGCTGGGCGCCATCTGCCGTTCGCCCCAGATCCGCAGGACGCGGGCATGCGCGAGGTCGATGCGCCGCTGGCGGTACAGTCCGTCGAGGCATTTGACCACGTCGTCCGGCTCGCACGGTCGGGTGACCAAACCTTTTCTTGCGGAAAACCGTGCCCCTTCACGTCGGGCGATCAGCGCGGCCATGGTCCACAGCCACGCTTCCTGCGCCGTGTGGAATGGTTCCGTCCGTGGCCCGGACTGAATCCTGACTGGATCCGCGATTAAAATCTGATGGCCCGCGATGGACATAAAGTACGTTTCCGGTTCAATTTTGGACGCGAGTAACGCGCCAATTCCGATACCATAGGTTGCATACATTCGCAAGTAAATATGGTTGATTTTCCTATTCCATTCAGCGCCAATTCCTAGGATAATCCTCCCGCGAGCCGAGTCGCAGCGGGAGCCTCACCTGGATGAAACATGAAGATGTCTGGCGCGCCATCGACACGCTGGCCGCTGAAAACGGATTGTCGGCCTCCGGCCTCGCCAAGCGGTCCGGACTGGACGCGACCACCTTCAATCCGTCCAAGCGGCGCATGCCGGATGGCCGCAACCGCTGGCCCAGCACTGAAAGCGTCGCCAAGGTGCTGGAGGCGACGGGCGCCACGCTGGAGAGCTTCTCGTCGCTGGTCTCCGGCGCGCGGGCGTTGGCCAGCAGCGCGGGTGCGAGGGGGATCTCGCGGCGGGTGCCGCTGATCGGCCTGGCCCAGGCGGGCGGCGACGGCTATTTCGATGATGGTGGCTACCCCGTGGGCGGCGGCTGGGATGAGGTCAGCCTGCCGGAAATCGCCGATCCCAACGCCTATGCCCTGGAAATCAGCGGTGAATCGATGGAGCCGGTGTTTCGCGACGGCGACCTGGTGATCGTCTCGCCATCTGCGCCGATCCGCCGCGGCGATCGCGTAGTCGTCCGCACCGCGGGCGGCGAGGTCATGGCCAAGCAGTTGGCCCGCCGCTCCGCGCGTCGGGTCGAGTTGAAGAGCCTAAACCCAGAACATGCCGACCGCAGCTTCGATCTGACCGATGTCACCTGGATTCACCGTATTGTGTGGGCCAGCCAGTAGTCCGTCTTGTCCGGTGGCATGGATTTCCTTTGACGAACGGATAGCCCCCAGGGTCAGATAACGGGTCACCAGATTGCACGCGGAGGGCTTGCCCCGATGCTTCGGATCGCCTTGATCCCGTTGACCCTGCTGCTGCTGCCGCTCGCGACGATAAACCCTGCCAGAGCGGATGACGTCGACGTGGCGCTGGTGTTGGTCACCGACGTGTCCCGCAGTATCGACGACAGCGAGTTCAGGCTGGAAAAGAACGGCTATGCCAGCGCCTTCACCAATTCGAAGGTGGTGGACGCCATCCGCGGCGGACCCGCCGGCAAGATCGCTGTCGCCTACCTGGAATTCGCCGGCACGATGGAGGTCCAAACCGTGCTGGATTGGACGGTGATCCGGGACAAAGCCTCGGCGCAGGCGTTCGTGGATCGCCTGGTCGCCGCGCCGCGATCGTTCTGGGGCCGCACGGCGATCAGTTCGGGGGTGGATCAGGCGGTGCAACTGCTGGCCGAAAGCGGGATGAACGCGACACACCACGTGATCGACGTCTGTGGCGACGGCACCAACAACGCTGGCCGCGAAATCACCGCCGCCCGGGATGACGCGGTGAAAGCCGGCATAACGATCAACGGGCTGGCGATCATCAACGACCATCCGGTGTCCTGGACGTTCGCGCATGTCCAGCCGCCGGGCGGACTCGCCAATTACTACCGGGACAACGTGACCGGCGGGCCGGGCAGCTTCGTGCTGGAGGTACACGACTTCGCGACCTTCGGCGAAGCCATGACCCGGAAGCTGGTGCAGGAGATCGCGCTGGGTCGTTCGACGGGACGACTTGCCGCCGAACCGTAACACCCCTGTCATTGCGAGCGGGTCGACGACACGGCAATCTGCCACCCGGCCCGTTGGATGACGGCGCAGACACCGAGGGGACGATTTGCATGGGGTTGCTGATCAACGGCGTATGGCACGAGCAAGAGCCGGCGGTGACCAAGGACGGGCAGTTCGAGCGTCGCGACAGCGCGTTCCGCAACTGGATCACGCCGGATGCTCGGCCAGGTCCGACCGGGCAGGATGGATTCCGAGCGGTGGCGGGACGCTATCATCTGTATGTGTCGCTGGCCTGTCCGTGGGCGCACCGGACGCTGATCATGCGGGCGTTGAAGGGCTTGCAGGACATCATTCCGATTTCGGTCACCCATTGGCTGATGGCGGAGAACGGCTGGACCTTCAACGCCGGTGAGGGCGTGATCCCAGACCCACTCTACAACAGCCGGGCTTTGCATGCACTTTATACCCGAGCGGATTCCGGATATTCCGGGCGAGCAACGGTGCCGATCCTGTGGGACAAGCACACTCAGGCCATCGTCAACAACGAATCCGCCGACATCATCCGCATGCTGGGTTCGGCGTTCGATCAGGCCGGCGCCAAGCCCGGCGATTACTATCCGAAGGCATCGCGTGGCGACATCGATGCGATCAACCAACGGGTTTACGACACGCTGAACAACGGCGTCTACAAGGCAGGTTTCGCCACCACCCAGGCGGCGTATGAGGCCGCCGTGGTGCCGTTGTTCGAAACGCTGGACTGGCTGGAAGACCGGCTGTCGCAGTCCAGGTATCTGTGCGGTGAGGCGCTGACCGAGGCCGACATCCGGCTGTTCACCACGCTGGTCCGTTTCGATTCCGTCTACCACGGTCATTTCAAGTGCAACATTCGTCGCATCGTGGACTACAAGCACCTGTGGGGCTTCACCCGTGACATCTTCCAGCTTCCCGGTGTCGCCGAAACGGTCGATTTCGGTCACATCAAGCGGCATTATTACATGAGCCACCGCCGTATCAATCCAACCGGCATCGTGCCCGCCGGCCCGGTTCTGGACTTCGATGCGCCCGCCGACCGAAGCCGCGGCGTGGACAAGCTGATCGTGTTCTGACCGTTTGACTACTGGCGGTTCGCGGCGCCAATCTGTCGCCACGCTTTTATTGGGAGCCAGCCGTCATGGAAATCCGTAATCTCGGCCGATCCGGCCTGCGCGTATCGGCGATCGGCCTGGGCTGCAATAATTTCGGCGGCCGCATCGATGAAGCGGCAACGAAAGCGGTGATCCACAAGGCGCTCGACCTTGGCATCACCTTGTTCGACACCGCCGATGTCTACGGCGAACGCGGCGGGTCGGAGGAGGTGATGGGCCGCATCCTCGGCGACGACCGCAAGCGCATCGTTCTGGCCACCAAATTCGCCGCCCCGATGGACGACAGCGGGGAAAAAATCGGCGGGGCCCGCCCG
>NZ_LMUJ01000092.1:291768-303378 GCF_009765975.1 Acidisphaera sp. S103
CACCGCACCGACCCGAGAACACCGATCGAGGAATCGTTGCGCGCCCTCGACGACCTGATCCGCCAGGGCAAGGTCCGCTATGTCGGCTGCTCCAACTTCCCGGCGTGGGAGATGACCGAGGCCGCCTGGACCGCCCGCACCGCCGGGCTGAACGGTTTCGTCAGTTGCCAGGACGAGTTTTCCCTCGTCCACCGCGCGCCGGAAACCGAACTGCTGCCCGCCGCACGCAAGCTGGGCTTCGGCCTGCTGCCATACTTCCCACTGGCGAGCGGGCTTCTCACAGGCAAATACCGCCGCAACACGACCCTGCCCGCCGGTACGCGCCTCGCCAACACACAGCGCCTGGCCGACCGTTACCTGACCGAACGAAACTGGCAGGTGGCCGAGAAACTCGGCGATTTTGCTGAAGCACGTGGCCGGTCGATGCTGGAACTGGCGTTCTCCTGGCTGCTGGCGCAATGCCCGGTCGCCAGCGTCATCGCCGGCGCCACGCGCCCCGAACAACTGGAGCAGAACGTGACGGCCGGCGACTGGAAGCTGACCGCGGAGGAACTGGCCACGATCGACCGGATTTCGGCTTAGGGTTCGTCGGGAAATTACCGAATTGTCTTCTAGCGCCCTCAGTCCCGCATCGTCATAGCGGGCGCAGGCCCGCTATCCACGCCTTTCAACGCGGACCTCCAAAAAAGCATGGATGGCGGGCTTCATCGGCCGCGCCAACACAGAAGCAACGATTATCCAGGAAGCCCTAGATCGCCCCAACCCGCTTCAGTTCCGCCACATCCAGCCCCAGCCATCCGCCGTAAACATCGGCATTGTGCTGTCCCAGTAACGGGCTGGGCACCGGGTCGACCCGATCCGATCCGTGCAGCCGCAACGGCGAGTTCGGCAGGACGACCGAACCCAGCGACGGATGATCGACCCGTTGCAGCATCCCGCGTTCGTGCATGTGCGGATCGTTCATCACCTCGATCGCGTTGCGTACCGGCGCCACCGGGATCTTGTAGCGCTTGGCCGTTGCGACGACCTCCGCCTTTCCCAGGCCGATGGTCCAGGCGGTGACCAGCGCCTCGGTCGCCTCCATGTTCTCGGTGCGTGCGGGATTGGTGCTGAACCGAGGATCGTCCAGCAAGTCGGCACGCCCCATGGCCCGTAGCAGGTTCTGCCAATGCCCCTCGGTGACAACATGGATCGCGACCCAGCCGTCCTTGGTCTGGAACGCGTTGTATGGCGCGCTGGCCAGCCCCGCCTGCCGGTTGCCGGCGCGCGGCGGCACTTTCCCCGTCCGCAAATAATAATCATAACTGGACGCCAGGCTCGGGTACACCGTCTCCTGCATCGCCACTTCCACCAACTGCCCCTGCCCGGTCGTCGTGCGCTGCAACAGCGCCGTCATCACCGCGGCATACAGGTGAATGCCTCCCATGAAATCCACCAACGTCGGCCCGGCCTTCATCGGCGGCCCGTCCGGATCGCCGGTGATGCTCATGATCCCGGATGCCGCCTGGATGGTGAAATCCATCGCCAGGTTGTCCCGATCCGGCCCGCTGATGCCGAACCCGGTACCGGTCGCATAAACCAGTCTGGGATTGACCTGTTTCAGCACGTCATACCCGACCCCAAGACCGTCCAGCGTGCCGGGGGAAAAATTCTCCAGCAGTACGTCGGCCTTGGCGACCATCTGCTTCAGCAGATCTTTGCCGAGGTCGGACTTCAAGTTCAGCGTCACCGCCCTCTTGTTGGCGTTCAGCATCGCGATCGGCAGCGTGGTATCGCCGCCGGTGGCGATGACCCGCCGGCGCAGCGGCTCACCGCCCGGCGGCTCGATCTTGATCACGTCGGCGCCGGCCTTCGCCATCAGCATGGTGGCGTAGGGGCCCTGAAAAATCTGGCCGAAATCCAGGACGGTGATGCCCGCCAAAGGGGTCGTCATCGGGTGGGAACCTCATGTTTGTATCGTGTTGCCCGGACCATAGGGCGTGCCGGCCGGGATGGCGACAGTCCCCGGGCCGTTTGGTGCCGGCCGTGGCTGCCATGCGCGACTGCACCGCTAGCGCCCGACCTGTAATTAATCTAATATGCTAACGAAATCGTAAGGTTGACGTTGCTGTTACGCTGGTCCATTTTCAGTGAAATACCGGTGTCCACAATATCACTGAAGTGTTCGGTAACGTGTCGACATAAATTTGCGACGACGAAGTTTCCGAGCAAAACAACCCGGCTGTAAGCCGATCGGGGAGCTCAATGAGCCATACAAAGACTGGTGGATTGACATTAAATAAAAATGCCAAGGAAAACAAAGTCTATATCGATCGTTTGAAGACCAATGAAGGCCTCTACCCGAAACTTGTCCAAAATATAAAATATGTCGTTATTTCGAAGGGAGGAAGTTACATTCCTTGCGTTTCTGTCGACAAATTCTCGTTGGTCAGCGCAGATTTGCCTGACCAACTAAAGAAGATACGCTTTGTGCAGGCGCATACGCTTACGAGTAAGTTGGATGACAACGCCTGGCGGCTGTCACATGGCAACGATATGGATTTTCTGCCGGAATTCAATGTCACGAACAAGGTGTTTGCCAACGAACGTGATAATTTCCGGTCGACGGAAAGCCACAAGATGCAGCAATTTCAAGAATATGATGTCAGCAAGCTCGTGAAGAAAGTCTCCTCCAAGGAGGTGGATGACATAGGAGCCATGCGTGTGATTGTTGATGAGTGCTTCCAACATGTTTATTTTACCATCGAGCATTACCGGCCAACGGTCGAAGGCAAGATCACGGTGTCCCAGAAATCGGGTGCCCAAGATATCGAGGCCGTCAATCCTTATATATTCATTCTATTTGAACCTCCGCCGCTCGAAAAAAAGACAAATTCTGAAACTAACTCGGGAAAAAAGAACAAACCTACATCTTCCCCGACCGATCTGCTGTTCGAGGATACCAATATCACCGAGGTCAAAGAGTTCGGCAAACCCAAGACAACCACGTTCAAGGGGTTTTCAGTCACCGTAATCTATCCGGGCGCCCAGAAGCGGGGCCGGTCCAATTCATTCATGCAGGAGTTGCAACGGCTAGAGCGGCAGCGCGACCTGGAGTGGGAAATAGCAGAGGCAAAACGGCTCCTGCCCACACCACTCCAAAAATTGGCGATGGCACACGGACTGCCGAAGGGCGGCGTCGAGCAGGCCGCGATGACGCTGGGGCTTTCGCCCGTGAACGCACCGGACGCGGAAGGCTGGAACCGCATCAAGTTGTATATGCAAGTCCATTACGGAGTCGTCGCGCGACAATAAACCGATTCGGACGGTTCCGTCGGACCGCGCGCCTCACCCCGCTGCCAGTCGGCTGAAACTCACGCACGCCGCCCCCACCGCCACCGCTGCCGCGATGAACAGCGCCACCGTCGGGCCGGTCGATGGAAACGCCGTGAACACCAGGGCCACCAGCGCCGCCCCGGTCGTCTGCCCCAACAACCTGGCGGTCGCCTGCATCCCGCTCGCGCCGCCCGTCCGGATCGGCGGCGCCGCCAGGATGATCGCTCGGTTGTTCGGTGTGTTGAAGAACCCGAACCCAATGCCACACACCGTCATCCGCCAGACGATGTCGAACGTCGTCGGATGGTTCGGCAGCAGCGCCATCGCCAGCAGCCCCAACCCCATCACCACCAGCCCGCCGCCGCCCAACAGCCCCGCCGAATACTTATCCGCCAGCCGCCCGGTGAACGGCGCGATCACCGCCACCACCAGCGGCCAGGGAGTCATCAGCAGTCCGGTCATCACCTGATCCAACTGGAACCGGTGCTCGAACAGGAACGGCATCGACACCTGTGCCACCGCCTGCGCGATGAACGAGCAGATCGACGTCGTCACCGACAGCGCGAACAGCGGAATGCGCAGCAGATCAACCGGCAGCAGCGGCGCGGTCCGGCTCAACTGCCGTACCACCAGCACGAAGCCGGACACCGCGGCGATCGCCATTTCCACCGCGACCCGCAGCCACGAATCGCCGTGCCCCATCTCCGACACGCCGAACAGCAGCATACCGAACGCCAGCGCCTGCAACACCGCACTGCCGAGATCGAACTTCCCACCCGACAGCGGCGTCAGCGGCAACGTCCGCAGCGCGATCACCGCGCCCAGCACGCCCAACGGCACGTTCACCGCGAACAGATACGGCCACGGCGCCACCGACAGGATGACCGACGCGACCGACGGCCCCAGCGCCGAGGCGATCGACCCGACAGTGGCGTTCAGCCCCACCCCTCGGCCCAGCCAGCGCCGAGGATAGATGAAGCGGATCAGCGCGCTGTTGACGCTCATGATCCCCGCCGCGCCCAGCCCTTGCAGCATGCGCGCGACGATCAGCGTCGGCAGCGACGACGACAGCGCGCAGGCCAGGGACGCCAGCGTGAACAGCACCAGCCCAATCTGATAGATCCGCCGGTAGCCGTAGATCTCGCCCAGCGACGACAGCGGCAGCAGCGAAATCGTCACCACCAACTGGTAGGCGTTCACCACCCAGATCGAGTTGGCCGGCGAGGTATGCACCTCCCTTGCGATCGTCGGCAGCGCGACGTTGGCGATGCCGCCATCCAGCACCGCCAGGGTCAGGCCCAGGGCGATCGTCAGGATCGCCCACATACGCTGCGGCATCGGCACGCCGTCGGTGGCGGCTTGTCTCGAGGAAATCGACGTGGACATCAGTCAGGCAAACTTTCAAGTACTGCTTCAACCGGCAGCTCGGCGAGGTCAGGCCGCTGCAATATTCGTGCCCACCGCCCGCGCGGCGCGCATTGCGATGGATTGGACTCTTTCGAAAACAACGTGATGACGGCGCATCCGGCAGTCGCGAGCAGATGCATCGGCCCGGTATCGTTACCAACGGCAAATCGAGCGGCTCGGGCAAGGTCGGCAAGATCGCCAAAACTGGTCTGCCCGATCAGGTCGATCGCCGCGGGGATGTCCGCCGCCAGCCCCTTCTCCGGCGCACTGCCGACAACGACGGGTGTGATCCCCCGCGCCGCCAGCCGTTCCGCCAGTGCCTGGTAATGCCCCGCCGGCCAGCGCTTCCCCAGCCGATCCGGCGAACTGCCCGGCACCAGCAGCGCAAAATCGTCGGGCAGCCCGAACCGGGCGATGTCGCCACGGCACCACGACAAATCGGCAGACGGAAACGCGCTGATCCCCGCCTGCCGCAACTGCCCCTGCTGCCGTTCGGTGTCGTGCAGCACATTCCGCCGAGGATCGCGATCCGGCAGCGCGCAACCAAACGCGATCCCCGACCATTCCGGCCGATATTTCGCTGGAAATAAACGAAAATACCGCGAAGACCGAGCCGACGTCTGCAAATCGTAAACACGGCTGAACCGCCCGTCCGCCAACATCCGCCCCAGTTGACGCAGCGCCAGCAGGTCCCACCAGCGCGGCCGAGGGTCCACAAGCACCGCGTCAAAATACGGAAACGTGCGCAGCCAATCCGCGTAAGTCCGGCTGGTCAGCACGCTGATTCGCGCACCCTTATGGTGTTGACGGATTGCCGCGAACGCCGCCAGCGAGAGAATAATATTCCCGAACGCCCCGAGTTTCACCACCAGGACATTTCCCCCACGGGCCATCCCATCCGTTGTCGCACGATCGTCCCGAGGCATGAAACTCCGTATCAGCGCGGTGTCCGGCCGGCAACCGGCGGTGGGAAGCGTTCGGCCCAATGCCGAGCGATATCCAGCCGCCGCGTGACCCAGACGCCGCTGAACCGGCCGATATGATCCAGCAGCCGCTGCAACCCCGCCGCTCGAGCCGGATGACCGATCAGCCGCATGTGCAGCCCAATGGACATCATTTTTGGCTGAGTCCGGCCCTCGGCATACAGAAAGTCGAAAGCATCCCGGCAATAACGGAAGAAATCGTCGCCGGTGCCAAAGGTGCCACGGCCGAATTTCGAGTCGTTGGTGGACAGGCTGTACGGCACCACCAAATGCGGTTGGTCGCCGACCTTCGTCCAATATGGTAGCTCATCATCATAGGCATCGGAGTCGTAGAGGAATCCACCTTCCTCGGCCAACAGGCGCCGCGTGTTCACGCCGGGGCCGCTGCGGCAGTACCAGCCCAACGGCCGCTCCCCCATCGTGGCCTGCAAGGACGCCACCGCTCGGGCGATGCGCTCGCGTTCGAAGTCCTCCGCCATCTCGAAATGCTTTTCCCACCGCCAGCCGTGGCAGCAGACATCGTAGCCGGCCTGCTTGATCGCTTCGGCCGCCGGCTTGTTGCGCTCCAACGCCAGGGCGCAGCCGAAGATTGTCATCGGCAGGCCGCGTTCCTGAAACAGCCGCAGTACCCGCCAAAACCCTACCCGGCTGCCATAAGCGAACATCCCCTCCGCGGCCAAATCGCGCCCGACCACGCCGGGACTGGTAGCACCATATTCCGTCAGTCCCCATTCGGAGGCAGAATCACCATCAGGCACAGACGGTTCCGACCCTTCCTCGAAATTCAGCACGAAGTTGACTGCCAGCCGAGCCTGGCCGGGCCAGTTGGGATTGGGCGGGTTGGCACCGTAGCCGATCAGATCGCGATCCATGCGCATGGGTCCTGTTCGATGACGCCGCCACGATACAGCCGGAACCGTACCGGCGCGAAGCAACCAATCAAGGTTCGCTGCCGGTTCGAATCATGCTTCATTCAGCACCATGAATATGCGCCCTGCCGCCGTCATCTTCGACATGGATGGCCTCATCTTCGATAGCGAGGCGCTGTACCGGGACGCCATCCTCCTCGCGGCACGTGAACTCGGGCATGCCTTCACCGTAGACGACTTCATGCGACTGGTCGGCCGTCCGTGGGCGATGAACCAGATCACCATGCGGGAACGCGTCGGCCCGTCCGCCGATCTTGAACTGTTCCGCTCCACCTGGATCGGCCATTACGAGATTATGCGGGACAAGCTGGTTCTGAAGGCCGGTGTGACAGAGTTGCTCAATCAGCTCGACATCTTGCAGCTGCCGCGTGCCATTTGCACCTCATCGGGCCACGCCGATGTCCAGCGCAACCTGCGCCTGCACAAATTGACCGGCCGGTTCGATGCGATCGTCGCGGCCGGTGACTACCAGTTCGGAAAACCCGCGGCCGATCCGTTCCTGCGCGCTGCCGAGGTGCTTGGCGTCGCAGCCGCGGACTGCCTGGCGCTTGAGGACTCGCATAACGGGGTCCGCGCCGCCGCGGCCGCCGGAATGCGGACCGTCATGGTGCCCGACCTGCTGCCCCCAACCGATGAAATCGCTCGGTTGTGTGAATGGATCGCGCCCGATCTGCACGACGTCTGTGCTCGTCTGGCCGAATGGCGAACCGACCCGGGTCCTTCGCTGCCAGGCCGGCCGCCATGGCACATTGACGTTCGATGACAGGGCGCCGAAAAGCCGCCGTCATGTCGGACGTCGCCGCTCCCTGGATCATCTGCGAGGACCTGGCCGGGCTGCGCGCGCAGGCCCTGGGCCTGGCCGAGGCCGCCGGCCTGACGCCCGAACTGCGCGAACTGAAGCCGACCGCACCGTGGAAATGGGTCGCCGCGAAGTTCTGGCCCAACCCGCTGACAGCGGTGGCCGACGCGGTGAAGGCACCGCGGCCCGCATTGGCGATCGGCTGCGGCGGCATGGCCGGTGCCGTGCTGGCAGCGCTGCGGCGCCAGTCGATGCGTGTCGTCCAGGTGCAGAACCCGCGCATGGACGCCGGCCGCTTCGACCTCGTCATCGCCAACACCCATGACGAACTGACCGGCCCCAACGTCTTCGTCACCCGCACCGCGCTGCATCGGGTGACCCCGTCCCGCCTCGCGGCCGAGGCCGACGCTTGGCGAGACCGTCTCGCCCCCTACCGCCGGCCGCTCGTTGCCGTGCTGCTGGGCGGCAGCAACGGCCGCTTCCGCCTCGACCGAGACTCCGGAAGCCGGCTGGCCACCGACCTGGCCACCATGGCGCAGCGTGACAAGGTCGGCGTGGTGGTCACCCCATCCCGCCGCACCGATCCGGCGGTCACCGACCTGATCCGCACCGCGCTGGCGCCCCACGATGGCTTCGTATGGGATTTCATCGGCGAAAACCCGTATTTCGGCATGCTCGCGCTGGCCGACCTGATCGTCGTCACCCAGGACAGCGTGTCTATGATCTCCGAGGCCGCGGCCACCACCGCACCCGTCATGTTCGCCCCCCTGCCCGGTCACTGGGCTCGGCATGGCCTGTTCCTGAAACCGCTGCTGGACGAAGACCGTATCCGCCCGTTCGAGGGTCGTTTTTCGACATGGAAGGTGGCCCCGTTGAACGATACACCAGCGGCGGCGGCCGAGATGTGCCGCAGAATCGGGCTATAAGGACGGGCATGCTGCGAATTCAGACCTTTGACGCCCGCGCCGGGGGCAACGTCATCTACAAGGCGCTGGCCCACCCGCTGGCGGCGGAAGCCATAACCCAGCTTTACGCCCGCCTCGACGCGCCGGTCGCGCTGTACGACCCCGACGGCATCGCCGACGCCCTGCTGGCGATGTATCCGGCCGCGATCGACAGCCTGTTCGTCCACGATGTCGCCGCGGTGGGTCAGGAACGCGGCGGCCTGACCGCCCGTCCACTGATTCAGATCGGCGCCAGTGGCGCCCGCACCGTGCTGATCGCCACGTTCGACGCCGCCAAAACCGTCGCGCGCGTCAGGCATATGCTGCCACCCGATGCGACCGTGCTAACGCTGGACGATGTTCGTATGCCGGACACGTTGCTGACCGTGCGCGGGCGCTACCTGGACAAGCTGAACTTCGCGACGAATTTCGCCTTCTTCCGCGACGAAGACGGGTTGTCGACGCGTGTGGTGTCGGCGAACTACTGGGCAAAATACGGATCGACCGAAGTCCGCCTGTGGCTACGCCTGTTCGATGCCCAAGGGGCAGTCCTGGCGACCTGGGAACAGACGTTGCCGACCGGCCCGGGTGGCTTCTCCATCGACAGCCAGGACGTTCGGCGGCGTTTCAACCTGCCCCCGTTCACCGGCCAGTTGTTTATCCATGCCATCGGCGTCGCCGGCCATGACATCGTGAAATACGCGATGGACACCTACGCGTCCGACAACGGCGCCTCCCTGTCCTGCACCCATGACGCCAATGCCTGGCCGTCCGACCGGTTCGCCGGCCTGCCCGCGCCGCGTCCGGATGAGAAAGTCGTGCTGTGGCTGCAGAACAGCCACGCCGTGCCGATCCCCGCCGGCACCGTCGCGCTGGATCGGATGGGTGCCGAACAACCGGTCACCCTGGGCCAGGATGTCGGCCCGTTCGCCACCGTCGCCCTGGACGTCGCCGATTTCCTGCCCGGCCTTCACTGGCCGGCCCAGGTGGAACTCCGCACCGGCCGCCACGTGGTGCGCCCCCGCTACGAGGTGACCCAGAACGACCGCGTCCGCATCGCCCACGTGAACGTCGAACGAGACAACCTGCGTCCCGACCCCGGCATTCCGTCGCTGCCGGCGGAGATGGGACGCGGCTACCTGCTGCCCTTCCCCATCCTGCCCCGCGCTCGCTTCCGTTCGGTGTTCCAGCCCACGCCGATGTCCACGGCGCAGACCACCCTGCCGGTCCGGCTTGACGTATTCAATGCCGACGGCACGAAGCACGGGGAAAAGTTCCTCGGCTGCCTGCCGCGCAACCACGACCTGGCGATGGACATGGATGCATTCGGCGTCGAGCAGGGCCACGCCGAATTGGTCTACGATTTTCGCGACGGCGGTGAGGCCGACGGCTGGCTGCACGCGCTGTTCCGCTATGAGGACCGCACCTCCGGCCACGTCGCCGAATCCAGCTTCGGCGCCCACATCTTCAACACCGCGATGACCTACCGCGACGAGCCGCAATCCTACGCCGGCCCGCCCCCCGGCCTCAGTACGACGCTGTTCCTGAAGTTGGGCGATACCAGCCGCCACAGCTTCGCCGCGCTGATCTACCCGGCGTCCGGGCCGTGGCACGCGATGTCCTCAACTACACTACAGTTGTATGACAGCAGCGGGACGCAGATCGCCGAAACGCCGGCACCCATCGCCTGTTCGGGATCGGCCATCGTCTGGCCTCATCTGGCGTTCGGGGCGGCGGCGCTGGCCGCGGCGGGTCCGGACGGCTACGTCCTGGTGCGCGACCCCACCTGCCGGCTGTTCGGCTACCATGGCCTGATGGACGAGGCCGGCGGGTTCTCTTTGGATCATATGTTTGGTTTCTAATCCAAAATGAGTAACTGGGCCTGTTGCACAGATCACACGCTTTCTGATTTCCACTGCTAATTTTCAGTTCCGGCGTAACGACCGCCATTTTCCAGTTGCGGCCGAATCCGCGAATACGGCAAGAATATGGCGCGCCATCACGAAACCGAGAGCGTAGTCCGGTGTGGTTTGGTTGTTCGCGATGGCGCGCGGGACGACCACTTCGTTACAGATAAGGCAGGTTCATGGCGAACGCCGCACCCTTCATGGTCCAAGAGCATGTCCACGGCGAAACCGTCTGGGTCGCGCTGCGCGCCCGCGGAGCCGACTGGTCCTGGCTGACCCCCGAGGAAGCCGTCCAACTCGGCCGCGAATGGATCGAGAAATACGCCGCCGTCCCCCAGGCCGCGGAATAACCGCTACACGCCCACCGTCATGGCCGGGCGATAGTTCCGGCCATCCGCGCTTCGTTTGTCAGTGCAAAGGTGCAATGACATGCCGAGCCAGCCCGTCGGCCGCGGAACAACCGATAGCCACATCACATCCAACGCACCGTCGCCCGACTTTCCACTGCCGGCTTCAGCCCATCCGCCTCGCGCCGCAAGCGCATGGCACGCGGGATGTCGCCCACTCGCTCCGCCGCCGCGATCGCGCCGGTGGCAATGCGCGCCCAGACATTGTTTCGCCACTGCCCGTCCGGCGCCGCCATCGCCAGAGCCTGGCGAAACAACTGATCCGCCTCATCCACCTTCCCCGCCCGCAACCGCACGAAAGCCCGATCTGAGCGCGCGATCGCCGTGGCGAGGCTTCCGGGTCCCTCATGCACCATCGCCAACGCTTCGGCACGCATGAACGACGCCGTCGCGTCCTCCATCCGGCCGGTCTCCGCCGCCAACTGGCCACGCAACTGGGCGGCCCGGTAGGCGATCGCCCAACCGGGGTTTTGCGCCTGGATGACACGCAACGCGTCATCCAAATCGGCGCCGTCGATATGCCGATCCGCCGCCAACTCCTCATCGATCAGGTCAAGCCGGGCATACGCCGCGCCCACGCTGCCCGAACCATACAGCGCCGTCGCCTCAGCCATGCCGGACCGGGCGAGCATGACCGCCGCCACCGGATCGTCCGCCATCGCCGCCAGGTGCATCATCCCGTAGAGGCGCAGCCGCCGAGCCTCCGGGCTGGGATCGGCATTCAGCAGGCGCATCGCGTCCTCCGCCTTGTCCGCCGCACCGGACCGCATCAGCGCCGAGGACCACGCCAGCACCAGCCGCTCATAATCCGATGACCCGATCCCGCTCACGGTGCGGCTCAACGACACCGCCTCACCCAGCAAACGAGCCGCATCCGGATAGCGAGCCTGGCCGGATGCGGCGGTTCCCCGCCCCCCCC
>NZ_LMUJ01000092.1:303532-339843 GCF_009765975.1 Acidisphaera sp. S103
GGCAGGACGCCTTGCCACAGGCCCATCGCCTCTTCCCACCGCCCGGTCTTCTCCAGCGCGCCGGCCAGCCCGCCCGTCGCCGCGACCGCCAGGGCCGCGTTATGCGCGTCCTTCGCCTGTTTCAGTGCCAGCCGCAGCATCGCCGGCCCGACGGTGGTCTCGCCCGCCTGCGTCAGCAACGCGCCCTCGCCGTAATCGGTCCAGGATCGACTGATCCCCTGGTCCGGCGACAGGCCATGGATCCGGTCGTACAGCCGGATCACCGCATCGGCGTCGCCCAGCGCCGCCTGGATACGCGCCTGCAGGTACAGCGCCTGCACCACCGTCCCGCCATCCCGGGTCCAATGGGTCTCCGCCTCCACCAACGCCTGAGCACCGAACGCGGCCGCCTGCCGGTCCGCCCCGCCGGCGAGTGCGGTCTCGACGCGCGCCATCAGGCACGGCAACAGCACGTCGTGCTTCCCCTTGGCACGGTCCTGACACTGCCACCCGCCCAGTTCGGCTTCCGTCAATTGCCCGGACACCCGCAGCGACGCCAACTGAGTCACGCGGATCCGAACCGCCTCCGCACTGTCCGCGCCATGCTTGGCGGTTGCGCTGGCCAACGCCGCATCCCGCAGGCCGGCGGCTTCGTCCCGGTGCGCCTGGTTATCCAACAGGCCGGCCAAGCTGAGCCGCGTGGTGTTGGCATCGTCACTCGCCGGATCCTGCAACGCCAGCAGTTCGCGCAACGCACTCTCGGCGCGCACCGGATCGCCGGCGGCGACGGCGATGGTCTCGCGGCGGTTCAGCGCGTACACCAGATACGCAATCCGCTTCTCCCCCTGGGCGCGATAACCGTCGATCGCGACATCCATATGCCGCCCCGCCTCACGGTTGCGGCCCAGCGTCTGCAACGCGGCGGCCAGATCCCGTTCGCCCGTGGCCAGCGGCATCGGTTCGGGCACGGGATCGGCACGGCGCTGCGCCAGCGACGCCTCGAACAATGGCACGGCCCTGCCCGGCTGACCTTGCAGTTGAGCCAGCAGGGCTCGGTTGTTCAGCAGTTCCCCGCGCACCCGTGGTACGTTCTGATCCCCCAGCACCTCCAGCCCGCTGAGACTGCTCTGCTCCGAATCCTTGTAAAGCCGCATCAACCGTTGCAGGTCAGCTATCTGCCCCCATGCGGTCGCCTGCCAAACCACGTCATACGCCTTCTGCGCCAGCGCCAACTCCTCCCGATAGGCCGGCAGCGCGTCGAGGTTCCGGCCGCTGTCACGCAACGCCCGCGACCGCAGATCGGCGATCAGCAACTGGGTGACCCGGTTCGGCTCCGCCGGCGCGGTCATGCCGGCCCACAGCGCCGCATGCGCGCGCGTGGCGGCATCGAGGGCTTCCGCCGTCCGGTCCTGCGCCACCGCCGCGTCGCCTGAACACAACAGCGCCCTGACGGCGTAATCACGCGCGACCGAGGGTTCATGCGCCGCCACATCCGTCGCCTGGACGCACGCCTTGGTGCCGGGGTCAAAGGCCCGCAGGCGTACAAGATCCTCACCCAGCAGGACCAGCAGGGCGGCCCTGGTCGCCGGGGCCGCATCCGTCACCACGGGTGAACCGAGCACCGCCAGATGATCGGCGACCGCCTCGGCGCCGCGCCCCGCCCCCAACAGCAGCTTGCCCCGTTGCAGTTCGACCTGTACCCGGTCGAAGCCGTATTGCGGGCCGGACAGCATCGCCGCTGCCTCGGTCAGGCGGGCGATCCCCGCCGGGGCGTCATGCAACGCGGCGTCCGCATCCGCCTCGGTCCGCAACACCGCGCTGACCGCGTGGCTGTCCGCCCCCCAGGTCTTTGTCGCGATGTCCCGCGCTCGGCGTGCCTGCTCGACCGCTCGTTTGGCGTCGCCCACCCCGGCGTTCAGCCGAGCGGCGCCCCACAGCAGGGTGTAACTGGCGTTGGCATCATCGACCAGGCCGGCATCGAGATCGGGAAGCGCCGCCTCGACGAAGCCCAGCGCCGTTTTGGACCGCGGCGTGGTCGAGGTCTGCAGGGCCAGCAGCCCGGCCAGCATCGCCCGCTGCGTCGGATCGTAATTCCCGACATCCGGCGAGGCGAGCACGGTGCTGAGCTTGTCGATCGCCACGTCCGCCTGACCGGCGGTGATCTGGCTGTTGAACAGGTTACCCACCGCAACCAGGGTGTCGCGCGATGTCGGCCCAGTTGCCTCACGCGAGACATCGTAGGCTTCCTGGTACAGTGGCAATGCCTCCGCTGGCTTGCCCAGTGCGGTCAGGGCCGCCGCATGGACTCCGAGGAGCCGAGCCAGTTCGGAGCGCCGGTTCGGGTCACCTGCCCGGGCAATGGCTTCGGCGGCCTGCAGCGACGCGATTTCATCGGCGCGCCGGCCGTGCCGCTGGTAGAACTGCGCCAGGAAGGCATAGGCCTGGCCGACCAACGGATCATTTGCCGGAAGCACTGATGCGCGCGTTTCCACCGTCTTGCGCAGATCCGCTTCGGCGTCAGCCAGGTCGCCCTGATGTTCCAGTACGCCGGAGAGATTTTCCGAAAAGATCGCCGTGCACAGCCCGGCTTCCACGGACGTTACCGCGTTCGGGCAATTGGCCAGGGCGCCTTCGATGATCGGGCGGGCGGCGTCATATTGGCCGGCGCGTATCATGCCCGCCGTGTCGCGGTTGACGGGCCGCCAGTCGTAGGCCTGGGCTGCCGCCGGCCGTGGCAGGATCAGGGCAAGTCCAAGCAGGGCTATCAAGTATCGCATGTGGTCCCATCTGTCCGGACTGCCGGGCGCGAGGTCGCATATTCCGGCCATGGTGGCAACAACTTCGATCGGGTCTGTGCTTCCCGATCCGGATGCGACGTCCGGCCTGTGCGACGTTATTGCGTTGTTCGCTGTTGAAGGAACCGACGGGATGACGCCAAGCGGCACGCAGGGGTATGCAAACGAAGCCGATGCGCTGGTCAGACAATACGAAAGTATTGCCTTCGAAGACATTCATGCCTCCGTCCTGCATCTGGTTCCCAGCACGCCCGGGCGGGTCCTGGACATCGGTTCGGGTACCGGACGCGACGCCGCCGGCTTCGCGGCGATGGGGCATCGCGTGACGGCGGTCGAGCCGACCCCGGAACTCCGTTCGGCCGCCCAGGCCTTGCATCCGTCACCGCTGATCGAGTGGGTGGACGACACGCTGCCGGACCTGCCGCGTCTGGCCGGATGCGAAGACAGCTTCGACGTCGTGATGCTAACCGCGGTCTGGATGCATCTGGACGGACCGCAACGTCGGCGGGCGATGCCGCGCGTCGCGTCCCTGGCGCGGAAAGGCGGCGTGATGATCGTGTCGCTACGTCACGGGCCGGTTCCACCCGGCCGGCGCATGTTCGACGTCACCGCCGACGAGACCGTCCAGTTGGCGCGCGCCGAGGGCCTGGCACCGGTTCTGCAGCTCGACCACCAGGACGGGCTTTTGCGCCGTCCTGGCGTCAGCTGGACCCGGCTTGCATTTTCGTGGCCCCAGTCGTGATCGGGTGCAATGAGAGGTTTCATTGCTTCGCCCATTCTCACCCATCTTTGGGCGGCATTGCCTCGTAACGGGGCACGTCATCCGCCGCATTCAGCCAGGGCACGGCATGCGAGGTCCAAATATGCATCACCGGCTTGTCGCCTGGATCGTCATCCAGTGTCGCCACGCGAAGGATGACATGCGGCTGAGCAATCCGCTCCGCCACGATGTGTGAACCACAGACGGAACAAAACCAACGGATCTTTCCGGGAGAGGATGCGTACGCCGTGAGCTTTTCCCGCCCTTTCCGCCATTGGAAATGCGCTCGGGCGACGCGCGTCGTGGACGCAAAGGCGCTTGCGTGCGCCTTGCGGCACGTTTTGCAATGGCAATGCTCGATCGCACCATCCAATCGCGCCACCTCGTAAGCAACCGCGCCGCACAAACATTGTCCTCGCAAGGTCATGCGATCCCGCTCTCCTGTCAGTGGGTTGCTTAGCGTGATGGTTTCAACCCGAAACCATCACGCCCTGGAAGTCAGGCCGGCATCACGTCCGACAACACGGTGTCGAGAATATCGATCATGCCGTCTATTTCCGCGTCGGTGACGGTCAGCGCCGGCATAAAACGCAGGGAGTCGGGACGAGGCCCGTTGATCAGCAATCCCCGCTTCCTCGCCAGTTCAACGACCGCCGCCGCGGTATCACACTTCAGGTCAAGTGCCAGCAGCAGGCCCAGACCGCGTACTTCGCCACAGCTATGTCTTTGCGAAAGCACGCGTAAACCGTTCGTCAGCCGGCCACCCGCCTGCTCCACTCGCGCGAGAAAACCGGGTTGGGTGACTTGCTCGATCACCGCGCACCCGGCCGCAGCCATCAGCGGATTGCCGCAGAACGTTCCGCCCTGGTCGCCATAGTCGAAGCAGCAGACATCGCGGTGGGCGACGAGTGCTGCCAGGGGAACACCACCGCCGAGGCCTTTGGCCAGGGTCATGATGTCGGGCGTCGTGCCGGCATGCTCGAAACCGAACAGGCGTCCGGTACGGCCGATCCCTGTCTGGATCTCATCCAGGATCAGCAGCAGGCCCTTGTCGCGGGTCAGCGCGCGCAGGCTGCGCAGGAACGGGATGGTTGCCTCGAAGACACCAGCCTCGCCCTGGATCGGTTCCAGCATCACGGCCACGGTGCGGGGCGTGATGGCGGCCTCCACCGCCGCCAGATCGTTCAGCGGCACCTTCACGAAACCGGGCACTTTCGGCTCGTAGAGTTGCTCCCATTGCGACTTGCCCGACGCCGCCATGGTGGCCAGCGTGCGGCCGTGGAAACCGTGGTCCATGGTGATGATCTCGTAGGCGCCGTCACGGTGCTTGGCACCCCATTTGCGCGCGAGCTTGATGGCGCCTTCGTTGGCCTCGGCCCCGCTGTTCGCGAGGAATACCTGATGCAGTCCGCTGTGGCCGGCGATCATATCGGACAGTTGGATCATCCGGTCGTTGTAGAAAGCGGGGCTGCAGTTGATCAGCGCTTCCGCCTGTTTGGCCATCGCCTCGATGATCGGGCGCGGCGAATGGCCAAGACAATTCACCGCCCAGCCCTGGATAAAATCGAGATAACGGCGGCCGTCGCTGTCGGTCAGCCACGACCCCTGCCCGGCGACGAAAACGGTCGGGGGCCGAGATGCGATGTCCATCACCGCATCGGTATTCGACATTGTACTGATCATCCTGTTTCTCCTGCTTGGTGGTGGGGTGGAGCGACAGGGACCCAGAAATGCAAAAACCCCCGTCGCTGCCGACGGGGGTTTTTGTTGGAACTGTCTGCCTGGTTTACCGCACGCGCAAATGCCCTACCCCCGTCAAGGAACGGCGGCGTCGGCGGCTGACAACGATACGGATCACATTAGGCATGACGATCGGATGCCTGTTCGCGGGCAGAATGTCAACGATATACTTTGCTGTCCTGTTTGGAGCCATCTTGATGACCTGGGTTCGCCTGGCACAACCCGACGATCTGCATGCGCTGCCAGCGATCGAGCGTTCCGCTGCCGCCTTGTTTCGCGATGTCGGGCTGGCATGGGTCGCGGATGGAGAAACCACGGACGCTTCCGTGCTCGCCACGGCGTGCCGCGATCAAACGCTTTGGGTCGCCGGCAATGACGAAGACAAGCCTGTCGGTTTTCTCGCCGCCCACGCGTTAGACGGAAGGTTCCACATCGCGGAAGTCTCCGTTGCAAGGCCGCACCAGAAGCTCGGAATCGGTGCCGCCTTGGTCGCCATCGCTGTCGAGCACGCCAGTCGCAAGGGATTTTGCGCCGTGACCCTCACCACGTATCAGGACCTATCCTGGAATGGTCCGTTCTACGGCAAGCAGGGCTTTGTGGAGATCGATGCCGCGACGGCAGGTGATGCCCATGTCAGGAAATTGCGGACCGAGGCCGACGCCGGTCATGACGCGTCCAGGCGCTGCGTTATGATGAAAACCCTGTAAGTCGGCCCATCACGTCCACGTATCGCCCGTCCAACCGTTCTCGTCGTATTCAGACATACACTGATCGACCAGAGCCTCCATCTTCGCCATATCGCCACCCTTCTCCGCCCCGGTCAGTGTCTGAATGCGCACATCCTCCCAGCCGCCGGCGTAGTTACGTTCATATAGCTCGTGCCGGCCGCCGAATTCCGTGCCAACACATTCCCAGAGCAGTTTCATAATCTTGATCCGCTCCTTGTATTCGATCCCGTGCGAGCCGCGCACATACTGCCGCAAATACGGATCGATCGCCGGATTGGCGAAATCCTTGACCGACGACGGCAGGTAGATCAGGCCGGAGGTCACCGTCCGCTCCACGATCTCCTTGATGCGCGGATAGGCGTCGGCCGCGAACACCCGGTAGGATTGACCGGCCTTCATGTCCGGCAGCACCGCGTCGCCATTCCACTTGTTGGGGTTGTGCGCCATGGCGTTCGACAGCGACCAGAACAGATGGCGCCAGGCCACCGCCTCACCCAGCAGCGCCTGGTTGCCGCGCGCATCGTCGCCGCCGGTGCAGCGCAACGCCTTCGCCAGCAGGCCGACGATGAAATCCAGTTTGACGGCAAAACGGGTGCAGCCCTGGAACTGCGCACCATGAATGAAGCCGGAGCGCGGGAAGAAACTCAGAACACGGCTGGGATCGCGATAGATGAAGACGTCCTCCCATGGGATGAAGACTTTGTCCAAAACGAAAATGGCGTCGTTTTCATCGAACCTGGATGACAACGGATAGTCGAACGGACTGTTGTGGCGCGCCGCCTGTTCATAGGAGGTGCGGCAGAACAGTTTTAGGCCGGGTGCATCGATTGGCACCAGGAACATCAGCGACATGTCCAGGTCCTCGGTCGCGGTCTTCGAGGACTGGCCCATAAAGTTGTAGTGCGTCATCGCCGCTGAAGTTGCAACGACCTTGGCACCCGAGACGATGATCCCGCCATCGACTTCCTTCTTCACGCAGACAAAAACGTCCTTGGATTCCTCGGCTGGCTTGTGCCTGTCGACCGGAGGATTGACGATCGCATGGTTCATGAACGGTACGCTCTCCTGCGCGCGCCGATACCACGCTCGGGCGTTATCCGCGTACGGCCCATAGTATTCGGCGTTGGCGCCCAATGTATTGGTATAGGCCGCCTTGTAGTCCGGCGTGCGCCCCATCCAGCCATAAGATAGCCGAGACCATTCCGCGATCGCGCCCTGAGCGCCGATCAGTTCCTCACGCGATCGCTGCACTCGAAAATATTTATGGGTGTAACCACCGGATCCGGTATCCGTCGGGCAGGTCAGCGTCTCCCGCAGCTTTGGGTCGTGCAACGCGTCGTACATCCGAGCGATGGAGCGAACCGAGTTCCGGAACGCCGGGTGCGTGGTGACGTCGGCGACCCGCTCGCCGTTGATATAGACCTCGCGTCCGTCACGCAGGCTCAGCATGTATTCCGCCCCGGTATAAGGCCGGCGCTTGTCGGCAATGACGTCTTCCGGACGCATGCGGTTCCTCCCTGTTTTGTTGCCGGCAGCATACCCGATACGGGCGACATTGCGCCATTGATCGACGGCTGCGCCGCGCCAAATCGAAATTTCGCGTCGATGCCCAGAGGAAAGGTCGAAACATACCGATAAAAAACATTCACGGCGTCGATATCGTTTTCGAATTCCTCGGTGACAATGACCCCTTGGCGCACCGTCACACCGGGCGGCGCCGAGGCCTTGCCACTGAACGGACGTTGGCGGTGCTGATTTGCTGACCTCAGTGTGGAGAACGTGCGGAAGATCACGGCGCAAGCCATTGTTATCCCGAGCAACGACCGGGCCGGCCCGCGTATCGGATGTTGCCATATAGTGTGGTAACAAATCGACGCCGAGGTCGATTTCGCCGGGTGGAGCACGCCACCCGAACCCTCGCCCCTCGGTTCACCGACGTTCTCAGGCATCAGAAACGGCGATAGACCGGCAAACGCTCTAATTGCAGATAACACGCCCGCCGACATGATGTATGCAAGTCGGTTGCTCCCCCTGCTCCAACATCATATGAACGGGATCAAAGGGCCGTCGGCCCGTTGCAGGTCCAGGGCAGCGCCCTGGCCTTCCCCAAACCCGGAGCATCATGGCTAAACCCGTCGCCCGCTTCGTCTGCCGGTCCTGTGGCGCGGTCACCCCGAAATGGGCTGGCCGCTGCGAAACCTGCGGCGAATGGAACACAGTCGAGGAAGAGGCCATCGTCGCCCGTCCCGGTCCGGCGGCCAAGGCGCCGGCTGGGCGCTCGGTTGCGTTTGTTGGCCTCGGCGGCAGCGCCGAACCGCCGCCGCGTACGCCAATCGGCATCGTCGAACTGGACCGGGTGTTGGGCGGTGGGCTGGTGCCGGCCTCGGCGGTGCTGGTGGGGGGTGATCCAGGCATCGGCAAATCGACGTTGCTGTTGCAGGCGGCGGCGTGCCTTGCCCGCTCCGGGCGGCGTGTGCTGTATGTCTCGGGCGAGGAATCCGTCGACCAAATCCGATTGCGGGCGCGGCGGCTGGGGGTTGCCGATTCGTCGATCGAATTGGCGGCGGCGATCAACGTCCGGGACATCGTCGCCAGCCTGGAGCAGGCGAAGGACACCACGCTGGTGGTGATCGACTCGATTCAGACGATGTGGACGGACACGATCGAAAGCGCGCCGGGGACGGTGACGCAGGTCCGGGCCTCGTCGTTCGAGTTGATCCGGCTGGCCAAGGCGGGGAATTTCGCGCTGGTGCTGGTCGGGCATGTGACCAAGGACGGGGGGCTGGCCGGGCCGCGCGTGCTAGAGCACATGGTCGATGCGGTGTTGTATTTCGAAGGCGACCGCGGGCATCAGTTCCGCATCTTGCGCGCAGTGAAGAACCGGTTTGGCGCCACCGACGAGATTGGTGTGTTCGAGATGACCGAGGCCGGGCTGGCGGAGGTACCCAATCCCTCGGCGCTGTTCCTGGCCGAACGGCGGGGGAATATCGCGGGCAGCGCGGTATTTGCGGGGCTGGAGGGGTCTCGGCCGGTGCTCATGGAAGTACAGGCGCTGTTGGCGCCCAATCCGGCGGGGTCACCTCGGCGGTCGGTGATCGGGTGGGATAGCGGGCGGCTGTCGATGCTGCTGGCCGTGCTTGAAACCCGGGCAGGCGTGCGGTTGAACCAGACGGATGTGTATTTGAATATCGCGGGGGGGCTGCGCGTCACCGAACCCGCCGCCGACCTGGCCGTGGCCGCTGCCATCGCCTCTGCGGCGTTCGAGACACCGACCAGTCCAGGTATGGTGTATTTCGGTGAGGTCGGGCTGTCCGGGGAGGTTCGCCAGGTCGCACAGGCCGAAGCTCGGCTGAAGGAAGCCGCCAAACTCGGATTCGACTCGGCCGCATTGCCGCGCCGGGTGGCTCACGGTAACCGGAAATTGTCGGCTCCCGAGGGTCTGCGATTGGAGGAAATCGGTCACATCGCTGACCTGGTTGCCCGCTTTGCTCCCGAATCCGCCAAAAAGAACGCATGATCCGCTTGGCGGCGGGCGCCAGCGGGACGATAACCCCGCTTCCCTTTCGACGGCGGTGGCATGACTTGGGTTGACTTGGCGGTCTTCGGGTTCCTGGCGATCTCCGGGCTGCTTGCCTTCGCCCGCGGCTTCGTGCGCGAAGTGCTGGGCATTGGCGCCTGGATTGGTGCCGTCGCGGTGGCGATTCTGGCGCTGCCTACGATGCGGGGGTATGTTCAAACTTGGTTCTCGAAGCCTGATTGGGTCGATCCGGTCAGCTTCGTCGTGGTTTTCCTGGGCAGCCTGATCGTCCTGATGATCGTTGCCGGCATGCTGGGTCGCATGGTGCGGCGGTCGGCTCTCGGCGGGGTTGATCGCACGTTGGGGCTGGTATTCGGTCTCGCGCGGGGTGCGGCGGTCGTCATCATCGCCTATATCCTGGCTCAGATGGTATTTCCGATCGAACGCTGGCCGGACGCGGTGCTGAACTCCCGCACGTTGACCCCGACCTATGAGGCCGCACGCTGGGTGCGGGACCAACTGCCCGAAACCTACCGCCCACATACCCTCGACCCGCCGCCGGCGGGCCGTCAGGCCACCGCGGAAGCATTGCTGCGCGCCAACCCGCAAGGGCGGGCAACCGGCAAGTCGCCCGACCGCGAATAGGAGTTGTCACTGATGGCATTTACCAGCCGGGATATGGATGACGACTCTCTGCACGAGGAGTGCGGCGTTTTCGGCATCTGGAACGTCCCCGACGCCGCCGCGGTCACCGCGCTGGGGCTGCACGCGCTGCAGCACCGCGGGCAGGAAGCGACCGGGATCACCAGCTTCGATGGCAAGCGGTTCCACTCGCATCGCGGCATGGGGCTGGTCGGTGACAATTTCGGCGATGCCCGGGTGATCGAGCGGCTGCCGGGGCGGATTGCCATCGGCCACAACCGGTATGCCACCACCGGCGACACGATTCTACGGAATGTGCAGCCGCTGTATGCGGATTTCGAGTTCGGCGGATTCGCGGTGGCGCATAACGGTAACCTGACCAACGCACATGTGCTGCATCGGGCGCTGGTGCGGCGGGGGTGCCTGTTCCAGTCGACGACGGATTCCGAGGTGTTCGTCCATCTGATCGCAATCAGCCTGTATTCCACGGTGGTGGACCGGCTGATCGATGCGTTGAAGCAGGTGGTCGGCGCTTACTCGCTGGTGGCGCTGTCGAATGAGGCGCTGATGGGCGTGCGCGATCCGCTCGGGGTGCGGCCTCTGATCCTGGGGCGTATCGGCACCGAGGGCACCGGCGGGTGGGTGCTGGCGAGCGAGACCTGCGCGCTGGACATCGTCGGCGCCGACTTCGTCCGCGACGTCGAACCGGGTGAGATCGTCGTCATCGACGATTTGGGGGTGCGCAGCATCAAGCCGTTCAGCAAGCAGCGGGAACGCTTCTGCGTGTTCGAGTACATCTACTTCGCTCGGCCTGATTCCGTGATGGAAGGCATGCCGGTGTACGACGCACGCAAGCGTATCGGCGCCGAACTGGCGCTGGAGGCTGGCGTTCCGGCGGATGTGATCGTGCCGGTGCCGGATTCCGGGGTGCCGGCGGCGATGGGGTATTCCATTCAGAGCGGCATCCCGTTCGAGCTTGGGATCATCCGCAATCATTATGTCGGGCGGACGTTCATTGAGCCGACCGATCATATCCGGCACTTGGGGGTGAAGTTGAAGCACTCGGCCAACCGACCGGTGCTGGAGGGCAAGCGCGTGGTCTTGGTGGATGATTCCATCGTGCGCGGGACGACCAGCAAGAAGATCGTCGAGATGGTGCGCGCGGCGGGGGCGAAAGAGGTGCATATGCGGATATCCTCGCCGCCGACGACGCATTCCTGCTTCTACGGGATCGATACGCCGGAACGCAGCAAGCTGCTGGCGTCGAGCCACAGTGTCGAGGAGATGGCGGACCTGATCGGTGCCGACAGCCTGGCGTTCATCTCGATCGACGGGCTGTATCGCGCGCTGGGCAAGCCGGAACGCGATCCGGACAAGCCGTATTACTGCGATGCGTGCTTTACCGGGGATTATCCGATTGCGCTGCCGGATCAGCAGGATAATTCGGATCGGCAACTCAGTCTGTTGGCGGCGCATAACTGATGGCTGGTTTGCTTGATGGGTCCATCGCGCTGGTCACTGGTGCCAGCCGGGGTATTGGCGCGGCGGCGGCAATCGAGTTGGCTCGGTTGGGGGCGCATCTGGTGATCACCGCACGCACCCAGGGCGGGCTGGAGGAGACTGACGACGCCATTCGGGCCCTGGGCGGCGAGGCGACGATCCTGCCGCTGGACCTGAAGGAGGGCGGGCAGATCGATGCGATCGGGCCGACGCTGTTTCAGCGGTTCGGCCGGTTGGATATCCTGGTGCATAATGCCGGCGTGCTGGGACGGCTGACTCCGGTGGCGCATATCATGCCGGACGACTGGGCCGACGTGGTGGCGGTGAACATGGCGGCGGCGTGGCGGCTGATCCGGACCTGCGATCCGTTGTTACGGCTGGCGCCGGCCGGGCGGGCGGTGTTCGTGACGGAAAGCCGAGCGCGGGAGCCTCGGGCGTATTGGGGGGCGATGGGGGCGACGAAGGCGGGGATGGAGCACCTGGCGCTGACCTGGGCGCAGGAAGTCGCGACCACGCCGCTGCGCGTCAACTTGTTCGACCCTGGACCCGTGGCGAGCCGCATGCGGTTCAATGCGTTCCCGGGTGAGAACCAGGCGACGCTGGTAGCGCCGGGCGACGTCGCGCCGGCGTTGGCGGCGCTGTGCTTGCCGGCGGAAGCGCGGAATGGGGCGTTGGTGGGGGCCGCCTGAGCAGCGTTACATTCCTGCCGCACTGGGCGTCGTTATAGATGAGTCCCTGCCCCGTCTTTTGAATCGATCGTCTGGTGGCCTCTATTTTGTTTGGACTGTATCCACCGGCGTCTCGCGGAAGCGGCGGCGGTAGGCAGTGGACAACCGGCTGGTCAATAATACGTAGGCTGTCCGATAGGAGCGAACGCGAACCCGCGGCAGACTGGTCATAACGCGCAGGCATGGTAAGGTTGGTCGAAGACCTGTCGACCGTGACAGTTGAGGTTCGAATGCTTCAGCCGCACCAGCCGCCGGCGCGTTACGCGCTCGGATTCTTGGTCCTGATCGCGATCGTCGTCGGCGCCTCTGCTGCGGCGTTCGCCTACACGGCGGGGTGGTTCTCGCCTCAACGTCTGACGCCGGACAAGATCGTGGATGCGCTGACGCCGCCCGGTGTCGACGTGTTGGGCCATCGCCGGAATCACGCCAAGGGCATCTGCTTCACCGGCGTCTTCGAAGCGAATGGAGCCGGGTCGGCGCTTTCGAAGGCTCAGGTTTTCACCCGCGGCCAGTATCCAGCCCTCGGGCGCTTCAACCTCGCCACACCTAATCCGAACGCGGCGGACGCGACAGTCCGGGTGCGGGGCTTCGGATTGCGGATCTCCACGCCGGACGGGCAGCAATGGCGTATGGCCATGATCGATCCCCCCGTCTTTCCGGTGTCCACACCACAAGCCTTTTACGACTTGCTGCTCGCCTCGGGCAGCAAGGACCCCGACGCCATGAAGACATTCGCCGGCGCGCATCCCGAAATCGCCGCGTTCGGCGGATGGGCCAAGACCGCTCCCTGGACCGGCAGCTACGCGGAGGAACGGTTCAACAGCCTCGACAGCTTCATCTTCACCGACGGTTCCGGCGCGGAGCACGCTGTGCGATGGTCGCTGGTGCCGGCGGCACAACCAGTCCCGGTCGCGACCGCTGATCTCGCCAAACGAGGCCCCGACTTCCTGGAACAAGAGATCACCGACCGGGTTCACACCGCCCCGCAGCACTGGACGATGGTGGTAACCGTGGCCAATCCAGGCGATCCGACCGCGGACCCGAGCAAGGCCTGGCCGGAAGACCGCCGCACCGTCGATGTCGGCACACTCACCGTCCAGCAGATTGAAGCCGAACCGGATGGCCCATGCCGGGACATCAACTTCGATCCGACCGTCCTGCCCGCCGGCATCCGGACATCGGACGACCCGTTCCCGGCGGCTCGTTCGTCCGCCTATGCGAAGTCGTATGACCGTCGCACCGCGGAGGCGAAGGACTATCCCCGCACGACGACGGGAGCCAAGCCATGAACGGGGTTCGCACACGCTTCACCGTGCCGCAGCGCCTGCTGCACTGGCTGATGGCGATCTGCATCCTAGCCATGCTGTTCATCGGCGTGGGCATGGTGTCCACCGTCATGCCGAAGTACCTGACGCTCGTTTCGATCCACAAACCGCTCGGTATCGCCATTCTGGTGCTGGCGCTGATCCGCCTGGCGGTGCGCCTGCGATACGGCGCGCCGTCGCTGCCGGTCGACCTGCCGGCGCCGATGAAGCTTGCGGCCCACCTGTCGCATTACTCGTTCTATGCCCTGATGATCGGCATCCCGCTGATCGGCTGGGGGATGCTGTCGGCGGCGGCCTACCCGATCCTACTGTTTGGCGGTGTGCATCTTCCAGCGATCCTGCCGCAGAGTGACAGTCTGCACGCGCTGCTCTGGAACGCGCATTTCTACCTTGCTTTCGCGTTCTTTGCCCTGATCCTGCTGCATGTCGCGGCAGCGCTGTTTCATGCGTTGATCCGGCGTGACGGCGTGTTCGAGGCAATGGCGTCTGTGTCGGGTCATGGTGGGGTCGCACCCAGCGAGTGACGGCCGTTCGACAGGCGCCTGAACCGCTCGGGCGTTGTCCTACTCGTGGTACGCTGCCCTTCTTCCCGCTTGGCGTGTGTCAGAGGCTGTCACCCAACTGTCATAAAAGTGCAATACGGCCATCATCGTTTCGACCTAGGTTGCGGCCGCGCCAAGCGCAAAGACTCCGAAGGAGAGACAGTATGAAAATCGCCGTAACGGCTCTGGCCATTGGCCTGGCCGGTTTTGCCGTCGCCGCGCAGGCGCAGCAGATTACCGGGGCAGGCTCGACATTCGCCGCGCCGATCTACGCCAAATGGGGCGATGCCTCCAGCGCCACCACCAAGGTCACCCTGAACTATCAGGCGATCGGGTCAGGCGCGGGCATCAACCAGATCAACAACCGCACGGTCGATTTCGGCGCCTCCGACATGCCGGTCGCCGCCGACCAGTTGGCCGCGCACAAGCTGATGCAATTCCCCGCGGTGATCGGCGGCGTCGACATCATCGTCAACCTACCGGGCATCAAGCCGAATGAGCTGAAGCTGACCGGTCCGATTCTGGCCGACATCTACCTCGGCAAGATCACCAAGTGGAACGACAAGGCGATCGCCGCGATCAACCCCGGCCTGAAGCTGCCCAGCCTGGCGATCGCCACGGTGCACCGGGCCGACGGTTCGGGCACGACGTTCGTGTTCACCGACTACCTGAGCACGCAAAGCGCTGACTGGAAAGCAAATGTCGGCGCATCCACCAGTGTGAGCTGGCCGGTCGGCGCGGGTGCGAAGGGCAGCGACGGCGTTGCCGGCACGGTGCGGCAGATCCCCGGCGGCATCGGCTACGACGAAAGCGCGTATGCCTCGCAGAACCACCTGACCACGGCGCTGCTGAAGAACAAGTCTGGCGCGTTCGTTGCCCCGACCATGGAATCGTTCGAGGCCTCCGCCGCCAGCGCCGACTGGTCGAAGGTGCAGAACTTTGCCATCGACCTGAACGACCAACCCGGCGCGAAAAGCTGGCCGATCGAGTCCGCCACGTTCGTCCTGCTGCCGACCGATCCGAAGGACAAGGCGCAGAGCGGCGCAGTAAAGAAGTTCTTCGACTGGGGCTTCAGCCACGGTGGCGACATCGCCAAGGGCCTGTTGTACATTCCGCTGCCGGCCAGCGTGCAGAACGCGATCCGGGCCGAATGGCAGAAGGACGTGCCCGGCACGATGTAAAACGGCAGGCGATACCGTCTGATAAAAGACGGGCGTGCCGGACGTACCCGGCGCGCCCGTCGCTTCTTACCACAAGGATTGCAACACAGTGCAGCAAGCGGTCGCACTTCCGGCCACCGGTCCAGCCAAGCCGAAGACGCATCTTGGCGATACGATCTTCGAGTTCCTGGCCCGCGCCTCCGGTGTCCTGGTCCTGCTGCTGCTGGGTAGCCTGATCCTATCGCTGTTCATCGGCGGCTTGCCGGCCTTCCGCGCGTTCGGCGCCGGCTTCCTGTTCTCCGCCAAATGGGATCCGGTGCACCAGATTTTCGGTGCCGGCGTCTCTGTCTACGGCACGCTGTTGACCTCCATCCTGGCGCTGCTGCTGGCGACACCGGTGGCGTTCGGCATCGCCTTCTTCCTGACCGAACTGGCCCCGTCCTGGCTGCGCCGCCCGATCGGCACCGCGGTCGAGCTGCTGGCCGCCGTGCCGTCAATCATCTACGGCATGTGGGGCTTTTTCGTCATCGTCCCGATCATGTCTCAGTATGTTGAGCCGCCGCTGATAGACCTGTTCGACGGCATCCCAGTGCTGCAGGACATGTTCTCCGGCCCGCCGTTCGGCACCGGCATCTTCACCGCGGCGCTGATCCTGGCCGTTATGGTCATCCCGTTCATCGCCGCCACCATGCGCGACGTGTTTGAAACCGTGCCGCCGGTGTTCAAGGAATCCGCCTACGGCGTCGGCTGCACCACGTGGGAGGTGATGCGCTCCATCGTGCTACCGCATACCCGCGTCTCGGTTGTCGGAGGCATCATGCTGGGGCTGGGACGTGCCCTGGGTGAGACGATGGCGGTCACGTTCGTGATCGGCAACGCCAACCGGATTTCGCCGAGTTTGTTCGCGTCCGGCAACACCATCGCCTCGCTGGTCGCGCTGGAGTTCCCGGAAAGCCCGACGGGCAGCCTAAAACTGGCATCGCTGTTGGCGCTGGGGTTCATCCTGTTCGTCATCTCGTTCATCGTGCTGGCGATTTCCCGCACGCTGCTCCGCCCGAAATTGAAAGCCTGAGATGAGCGCCACCACCTCCCCTGCCGGATCCATCCCCGGCGCCACCAAGGACATGCGGGTGGCCCGAGCGCTAGGGTCGCGGCGGCATCGGATCAATACGCTGATCAAGGTGGCCTGCATCGCGGCCACCGCGTTGGGGCTGCTGCTGCTGGCGTCCATTCTGTTCACACTGCTGTGGCGCGGCGTGGCCGGACTGTCGCTGAGCGTCTTCACCAACAGTACCAAGTCACCGGGTTCGAATGGCGGTCTGCTGAACGCGATTGTCGGCAGCTTGATCCAGACGGCGCTTGGCACGGTGATCGGGACGCCGATCGGGCTGATGGTGGGCACCTATCTGGCCGAATATGGCCGCGGGTCGCTGCTGGCCAACGCCGTGCGGTTCGTGTCGGACGTGCTGCTGTCGGCACCGTCGATCCTGATAGGCCTGTTCATCTACCAGCTTCTGGTCGAGCCGTTTGGCGGGTTTTCCGGCATCGCCGGCTGCCTGGCGCTGGCGGTGATCGTCATCCCCATCGTCGTGCGCACCACCGAGGATATGCTGGGGCTGATCCCCTCGACGCTGCGGGAAGCGGTGATCGGTCTGGGCGCGCCGAAGTGGAAGATGATCGTGCTGATCTGCTACCGGGCAGCGAAGGAAGGCATCGCGACCGGGATTTTGCTGGCGGTCGCTCGTATTGCCGGTGAGACCGCGCCGCTGCTGTTCACCAGTCTGGGCAACTTGAACTGGTCGGTCAGCCTCGGGCAGCCGATGGCCAGCCTGCCGGTTACCATCTATCAATACGCCGGATCGGCGTTCGACGACTGGGTCCAGCTCGCCTGGGTCGGCGCTCTGCTGATCACGTTCGGCGTGCTGGCTATCAATATCTCAGCCCGCGTACTGCTGCGCCGGACGAAATGAGGTCAACATGAGTGCGACAACAATGTCAGGCCAAGAGAAAAGCGGCGGTTTCGGTGGCATGCAAACAAAGCCGGCGACGGCGATGAATGCGGCGCGCATCGCGATCGACAACCTGGATTTCTACTACGGCGACCACAAGGCGCTGAAGGAGATCAAGCTTGACCTGCCGGACCGCCAAGTCACCGGCATGATCGGCCCGTCGGGCTGCGGCAAATCCACCCTGCTGCGCGTGCTAAACCGCATGTATGACCTGTATCCCGGCCAGCGCGCGACCGGCCAGGTGATGATGGACGGCGACAACATCATCGACCCGAAAATGGACCTGAATGCGTTGCGCGCGCGTGTCGGCATGGTGTTCCAGAAGCCGACGCCGTTCCCGATGACGATCTACGAGAATATCACCTTCGGCGTGAAGCTGCACGAACGCCTGTCCAAATCCGCCATGGAGGAACGGGTCGAGTGGTCGCTGACCCGAGCGGCGCTGTGGGGTGAGGTGAAGGACCGGTTGCAGGCGTCGGCGATGGGCTTGTCTGGCGGCCAGCAGCAGCGCCTGTGCATCGCCCGCACCATCGCGGTGCGGCCGGAGGTGATTCTGCTGGACGAACCGACCAGCGCGCTCGATCCGATCAGCACGCTGAAGGTGGAGGAACTGATCGACGAGTTGAAGAACGACTTCACCATCGCGATCGTTACGCACAACATGCAACAGGCCGCTCGCTGCGCCGACCAGGTGGCATTCTTTTACCTCGGCGAAATGGTCGAGTGCGCGCCGGCGGCGCAGATATTCACTTCGCCGAAGCAGAAGCGCACGCAGGAATACGTCACCGGCCGGTTCGGCTGAGTCAAATAGGGACCAGGACAATGTCCGAATCGACCGAGCATTTGGTCAAGAGTTTCGATAACGACCTCAAGCGGCTGCGCGACATGCTCACAGAGATGGGTGGCATCGTGGAAAGCCAGGTCGCCATGGCGGCCGAGGCGATCATGAACCGCGACAGCGGCGCCGCGACGCGCGCGGTGGAGGAAGACCCCAAGGTCGACGCGCTGGAGCGCGAGGTGGAACAGTTCGTCATCCGCATGCTGGCGCTGCGCCAGCCGATGGCGGGCGACCTGCGGCGGATCGTGGGCGCGCTGAAGATCACCAGCGACCTGGAACGGATCGGCGACTATGCCGCCAACGTCGCCAAGCGTAGTATTGTTCTGGCACAATTCAACCTGCCCTACTCGCTGGCTGGCCTCGCGCACATGGCGCACATGGTGCAGGACCAGTTGAAGTCGATCATCGACGCGCTGGGCAGCAGCGACACCGAGAAGGCGGTCGAGGTGTGGCGGTCGGACCGGGTGGTGGACGATATCTACAACGCACTGTTCCGCGAGCTGATCACCTACATGATGGAAGATCCGCGCAACATCACGCCCTGCACGCACCTGCTGTTCATCGCCAAGAACCTGGAGCGGATCGGCGACCATGCGACCAACATCGCCGAGACGGTTTATTACTCCGTTGAAGGAGAAGTGATACCGGATGTCCGCCCCAAAGGTGATACATCCGCGTATGCGGTCGTTCGGCCCAAAGAATAACCACGGGAGCGGTCATGCTCGACGGTATTTCCAGCCTGCCCAAGCCACTGGTTCTGGTGGTGGAGGATGAGGCCGCGCTCGCCACGATGCTGCGGTACAATTTGGAAAAGCAGGGCTTCCGGGTGGAAGAAGCCGGCGATGGGCAGGAGGCGCTGACCCGGATCGCCGAGGCGCAGCCCGACCTGGTGTTGCTGGATTGGATGCTGCCGGTGATGTCGGGCATCGAGGTCTGCCGGCAGATCCGCCGCAAGGCCGCGACGCGCGACCTGCCGGTGATCATGGTGACGGCTCGGACCGAGGACCAGGACGCGGTGCGCGGGCTGAATACCGGCGCCGACGATTACATTACCAAACCGTTCAACATCGAGGCACTGCTAGCCAGGATGCGCGCACTGCTGCGGCGGTCCAACGCGGTGCCGTTGAAGGGACAGCTTGGGTTCCACGATATCGAAATGGATTTGGCGGCGCATCGCGTCACTCGGAACGACCGGCGGGTGCATTTGGGACCCACCGAGTTCCGGCTGCTGGAGTTTTTCATGCAGCATCCTCGGCGGGTGTTTTCTCGTGAGGAACTGCTGGACGCTGTGTGGGGGCCGGATATCCATGTCGAGCCCCGGACGGTCGATGTGCATATCCGCCGGTTGCGCAAGTCAATCAACAGCGACGGCGAGCTGGATGTGGTGCGGACCGTGCGCACGGCTGGTTATGCGCTGGATACGGAGCCGCTTTGATTAGCTGATCGGCTATCGGGAGTTCGGATAAGTCTTGTGCCAAGATAGCAGTAAAGCCCTGGCAAGGTACCGAGCCCGTGGGTAATCGCGGCGCATATGCCGTCTCTTGCACCGGTCGCATTGGCAGTGATACGCGAGCCTCGTCCTGACTCGGGCTGACACCCTACTGGATTCATCCATTGTCCCCCGATTGGCAGGTCTTCAAAAAAGTAAGGCGCCAGCACAAATGATGCCCAGAAACGACCGCTTCGGTTGTTGGGATGCCTGATAAGTCGGCGACCATGGTTGTACGTTATTGCACTTGATCCCATGCTTCAGCAAAACAATTAATCTGACACGGATAGGACACAACCGCGTGGATTCCTGTCCTGCGCGGGTAAGGCTTCAAGGCATCTTCGGACCTCGCTTCTTCACGCCGGCAACGCGTAGCCCAGCGCCGCTTCGTCCTCGAACGTCTTGCGCACGGCGGGACGTTCCGTCATGCGGTCGAAATGGGCGGTCAGATTGGGAAACGCCGCCGGATCGGCACCCAGAGACCCGCGAAACCGCCAGAACAACCGAAACAAATGGATGTCGGCGATCGAATAAGCCCCCACCGCCCACGGCCCCGTCCCCAGCCGCTGATCGGCCAGCCGGTACATCGCCCTCGCATGCTCATCCCCCTGCCGCCGAGCCGGATGCAAGGTAGAAGCGATGAACGACATCCAGGACACGATCCGAGCCTCGGCCCAGACATCGGCGACCGGCAACAACGCCGCCTCCGGATACCGCCGCGCGAGATACCACAAAATCCCAGCGACCTCGGTTAGCACCTGCCCATCGACCACCAGCGTCGGCACCTTGCCTTCCGGGTTCAGCCCACGAAACTCCGACGGGTCCTGGTCACGGTGAGCGAACGCGATGGTGCGGCCCTCGAACGCCGCGCCGACCTCGTGCAGCGCGATGTGCACCGCCATCGAGCTAGACCCCGGCGCATGGTAGAAAACATACATCAGCGTTGCCGCCACGGCAGGTCGTCAGCCTTCCAGCCCGCGGTGGTCCCGCGATGCCCCTGCACGTCAGGTGGCCCCTCAAACCCATCCGCCACGTTGAACACATGCGGAAACCCCGCCGCCAACGCTGCCTGAGCCGCCGCCATGCTGCGCGCCCCGCTGCGGCAGATGAAATACAGCGCATTCTCCGCCGTCAGCCCCGCCTGCTTCAGGTCATCCTCGAACGAGCCGTTGCGCTGCATCGTCGGGTACACCTGCCACGGAATCAGCACCGTCTGCTTGCCGGCGGGACTCAGGTCTGGGACGCCGACGAAATTCCACTCGGCGTCGGTGCGGACATCGACCAAACGAGCGCTTGCGTCCGATTTCAGGGCTTCCCAGGTCTGGGTTGGCGCGACATTGTCTACCATAATGATGACTCCGGTAAGGAAAGAGAGACCGATGACCGCCTTGTATCACGGGACGACCTGGCAAGACGACCTGGCACAGGCCATCGGCAACACCCCCCTCATCAAGCTGCGCCGAGCCTCCGAAGCCACCGGCTGCACCATCCTCGGCAAGGCGGAGTTCATGAACCCCGGCGGCTCGATCAAGGACCGCGCCGGGCTGGCGATCATCCTCGATGCCGAACAGCGCGGCACGCTGAAGGAAGGTGGCACGATCGTTGAGGGAACCGCCGGCAACACCGGCATCGGCCTGACCCTTGTGGGTAACGCCCGCGGCTACCGCTGCGTGATCGTGATGCCCGAAACCCAGTCGGCCGAGAAAATCGACTTCCTCCGCATGATCGGCGCCGACCTGCGCTTGGTGCCGGCCAAGCCGTACCGCGATCCCGGCAACTACGTCCACGTGTCTCGCCGCCTCGCCGAGGAACTCGCCGCCGAGACCGGCAATGCCATCTGGGCCAACCAGTTCGACAACCTCGCCAACCGCGAGGGCCATCGCGTCACCACCGGCCCCGAGATCTGGGACCAGACCGGCGGCAAGGTGGATGCCTTCACCTGCTCCTGCGGCACCGGCGGCACACTGGCCGGCGTCTCCCTGGCACTGAAGGAACGCAACCCCAACGTCCGCATCGTGTTGGCCGATCCGCACGGCAGCAGCCTCTACGGCTGGGTCAAGAGCAACGACCTGACGGTCGAGGGATCATCGATCACCGAGGGCATCGGCCAGTCCCGCGTCCCCGACAATCTAGCCGGCGTGGCGATCGACGACGCCGAACGCATCCCCGACGCCGAGGCGCTGGAACAGATCTACGACGTCCTGATCCATGAGGGCCTGTCAGTCGGCACCTCCGCCGGCATCAACATCGCCGCAGCCATCCGGGTGGCCAAGGCGATGGGACCGGGGCACACGGTGGTGACGATCCTGTCCGACGGCGGGTCGCGGTACCAGTCGAAACTGTTTAATCCAGCGTTCCTGCGGGAAAAAGGCTTGCCGGTACCATCCTGGATGGCGTGAGGGTCAGACCACATTACGTATCAAACGCCATCACAACGACGTCGGAGGCGAAAAGTCACCGTTTCTATAGGAAAGCCGGCATAGGCAAATCATGTGTTCTAAGTAGCCGACACAAGACGTGCACCCACATGGCTAGAGAGGCAGAAGTCGTCATCAGCAGCAAATTACGATGCCGCACCTTACCAGTGACATTTTTCCGAGACGTATTGAATGGTGCCAAAATTGGCGGGAATATCGCTCATAGGATACACAGCATGTGCAAGTAAACTCGATAGTCATTACCATCATAGTAGCACAATATTCCGTACAAATTATGATTGCGAGTCTAGGAGCTTGACAGAAAAAATCGACGTTGTGCTGTTATCGAACACATTCTTCTCTGTTTGGTGTAGATAGAACGTATTCAAGCAGGCAGTCTTAGCTCGAGTTTTCCGGCCAGCAGCTAAACGATAGCCTTGAGGTTGCGAGTTGAGCGATAACCTTGCGCCTTGGCCTTGGCAACCTGCACGCAGTTGACCCCTCCATTGGCGATCTTGCTGTCGAACCAGCGCAAGATGCCGTCCCAATGTGGCTTGACGGTGCAGGCGCCAATGTGTGTCAATTTTCAATGCCGATTGACAAAGGGGGGACAGCGGCCGGTTTGAGCGCATCCGTCTCCAACCACGTCGGGATGCTGCCCTGACTGCCGTGACGGGTGCAGCACAAAGCCGCTGCAGCACTCGCTCGCCGGACAGACACGGGTAGCGTTTCGCCGCGGTCCAACCGGTGTGCCAGGACGCCTACGAAACAATCGCCCGCCGCCGTCGTATCGACCGCCTCCACACACCGTGCTGGTTCGTGCCACGTCACGTCGCGGCTCGCGACTTCGGCGCCCTCGCCGCCACGAGTGAGCACCACCGCAACGCCCCCTAGCCGATCGCGCAAAGAACCAGCCGACGCCGCGCACCCCAGATGCAACGCCAGCCACGCCGCTTCGGCTTCATTGACGACCAATACATCGACAGATCGCAGTGCAACTTCGGGCAATGCCGCTGCAGGCGCCAGGTTCAGCACGACCCTCGCGCCCGCCGCCCTAGCCCGAGCGATCAATTCAGCCGTCTCCGCCGCCAGCACTTCCATTTGCAGCACCACGGTGGCGTTTGGTCCGAGTAACGCGTCCTCCACCTGCGACGCCCGGGCGAATAGATTAGCACCCGACCCGACCGCGATGGCATTGTTGCCGGCCGGATCGACGGCGATCGCCGCACAGCCGGTGCTTGCCGCCATCGGCTGGACCCGGTCCAGATTCACCCCTGCTGTCCTCAACAGGCCCAACGCCCCATCAGCAAGCGCATCGCGCCCGACCGCTCCGGCCATGATCACAGTTGCCCCGTCACGTGCCGCGGCAACCGCCTGGTTAGCCCCTTTGCCACCCGGCTCGATCCGCGTGGCGGGGCCAAGAACGGTCTCGCCCGCCCGCGGAATAGTCGGCAGGCTGAAAATCAGATCAAGGTTGATCGAACCGAACACGATTATCACTGCAGACCTCCGAATACGACGATCACGCCGCACCCGCGCCCGGCCGAGCGACGCGCCATGCCGGCAGGGTGACCCTGGCCGCGGTGCCGCGTCCCTTGATGCTGGTGAGGTCCAGGCGCCCGCCATGCAGTTCCATCAAGCGGCTGGCCAGTGGCAACCCAAGTCCGGTACCCTCGAAGGTGCGGGACAGCGTGTTGTCCACCTGGCCGAAAGGCTCGAGCGCAACCAAGATCTCGGCCTCGGTCATGCCGATGCCGCTGTCTATGACCGACAGAATGACGTCGTCCGCCGCATTGAACGCGACCGACAGGACAATCTCACCATCATCGGGGGTGAACTTCACCGCGTTGGCCAGCAGGTTGATCAGCACCTGAAGCAGCCGCGTGCGGTCGGCGAACAACCGCAGGGGAATCTCCGGCAGACGCAGATCGAGCGTGATACGATGCATCTCGGCCTGGGCACGCACCGAGACCAGGGCGTTCCGGGCCAGGTCGGCGAATGGAAACAGCCGTTCCGTTAACGTCGCCGTGCCGGATTCGATCTTTGTGATGTCGAGTATGGTGTTGATCAAGTCCAGCAAATGCCGTCCCGACGTCAGGATGTCGGAGGCATACCCGGCGATCGGTGGAGACCCCGGTTTGGTCGGCGCCTGGTCGCGGATCAGTTCGGAAAAGCCGATGATCGCATGCAGCGGGGTGCGCAGCTCGTGACTCATATGCGCGAGGAACTGGGATTTGGTGCGGTTGGCAATCTCGGCGCGTTCCTTGCTGTCCACCAGTTCGCGGTTGGTTTCGGCCAACCGCGAGCGTTCGACCTCGATCTGCTGCTGTGCGAGCTGCAGCCGTTCGCGGTCGGCGGTCATCTCGATTTCCCGCCGGGTCCGGCGCCAGACTTCCCGCACCAGCAGCAAGGTCAGCACGGCGATCAGGATAGTGGTGCCGCCGCCGACCGTGCCGATCAGGATGGCATGGTCGCGCGCCTCGGCCGTGACGTCGCTCATGTCGAGGCCGACGAGGATGTTCAGCGGGTATGTGGCAAGGCGGCGCACGGCGATCAGGCGTTGCACGCCGTCGACCCGGCTGTAGCGCATATAGCTGCCGGTTTCGCCGGGGCGCAGATTGTCGGGGTACGGGGCGCCGAGGAGGTTGGTGCCGACACCCATCGATCCGTCGGGATGGTCGCGGTCGAAACCCGCCAGGATGACTCCGTCTGCGCCCGCGACGACGATCGTGCCGCGGCGGCCGAGATCGACCTCATGGCGCAGGCCGATCAGGCTGCCGGGTTTCATCATCAGGATCGCCTCGCCGGCGAAGGCCTGGTCCACGGTCTCCAGGCGGCGGCGGACCGTGATCGTCCGGTCCGGTCCGCTGGCGGGGCCGAAGGCATTGATGACCAGGCCGGCTTTCAGGTCGTCACGCAAATGGACGAAATTCGCGTGGCCACTGACGTCCTCGGGTCCGGGATCGGGATGGCGCGTCGAAAACAGCAACCTGCCGTCGGGTGCGATGACACGGATGTCGCGCATCGGGCCGGTCACGCCGCGGATCGCCTGTTGCAGGCGGGCTCGCACGTCCTCGGGCGTGGCGGATGGTGGCATGGCGCCCATCTCGTTCTGCACAAGCTGCAAGGCGCCGCTGGCAGCATCGAGGGTCAGCGTCAATTCGTTGGCGAAGGCCGCGATCAGGTTGAATTCCTGGACCCGGCCGACGGTTTGGCTGACCCGGTATTCGGAACGCCATGACCAGGCGATGAAGATCCACATGCAGAGCGCCAAGGCGGCCGCCGTCCCGACGATCTGGCGGGTGACCCGATGAGCCTGCTCCGTCGCGGTTCCCTTGAAGAAGCGAACACGCCGCGAATCCGTTATTTCCGGGGCGGAGTCCATGATCGGTGGCCTGAGCCTGTATTTCGTTTAGGCAGTGATAGGAATTGACACGCCCGTCATCATTTGACAACGATCAGTTGTCATCCGTCACGGTCGAGGAACGCCCTGATTTCTCGCAGGAATAGCGTGAGTTGGTCGTGATGTACCCAGTGACCGGCGTTTTCCACAGCGAGCACGTGCGCATTTTTGAAATAGGCCAGCCGCCCGTCCTCCGCGGGGTTGGTGGCCCAGCTTTCGGTGCCGTAGACCAGCAGGGTCGGACAGGTGATGGCGCTCCAAAGTTCGGCGATGGCGTCGCGGGTCATGTCGTAGGGCGGCCAGAAGCGCACGTAGTGGTCGAATTTCCAGCTATAGGTGCCGTCCTCGTTCTGGTTAACGCCGTATTGGGTCAGATGGCGGGCCTGGTCCGGCGTCAGGTGCTTGTTGGCTTCCTGCATCCGTGCGTAGGCGGCCTCGACGGTGAGGTAGCGGCGCGGCTGGCGGCCTGAACTGGCGCGCTGCAGGTCAATCCAGTTGCGCATCCTCTCGGCGATGGGCTTGCGGTCGGAGACGGCGTCCTGACCGGGACCGGGACCGAGGCCCTCGATGGCAACGAGGCGGCGGACGTTGTCCGGGTAGATGCCGGTGTAGCGCAGCGCGATGTTGCCGCCCAGCGAGTGGGCGACGATGGTCACCGGCGCCAGCTTCTGCTGATGGATCAGTTGTGCCAGGTCGTAGATGTGGTTGGCCATGGTGTAGTGGCCGGAGGCAGACCAGGCGGAATCGCCGTGCCCGCGCAGATCGGGCGCGATGACATGGTAGTCGCGGCGCAGGTCGGCGGCGACCCAGTCCCAGTTGCGGCAGTGATCGCGCCCGCCATGCAGCAGGATCAGCGGCGGGGCGTCGGGGTTGCCCCAGTCCACGTAGTGCAGCCGCAGGCGCTGGGAGAAGTAACTGCGCGATGTCGGGCCGGCGCCCGCGGCGATCGTCGAGGTCATCGGTCAGCCGATCGGCGGCTTCTGCTTGTGCCAGCCGGTTGCCCGTTCGTAGGCAGCGGCGACCCTCAGAACCGTGGCATCGTCGAAGTAGCGGCCGACGAACTGGACGGACACCGGCAGGCCGCCACGGGACAGGCCGGACATCATCGCCAGCGCCGGGTGGCCGGTGACGTTGAACGGCGTGCGGGCCTGGCGGGGATAGGTGCGGGCGGTTTCGTCGGCGTCGTCCATGCGGCTGGACGGGTCCATCGAGCTGGCGCACAGCAGGACGTCGTAATCGCGCAAGCGGTCCTCGACCGCGGCGATGACCTCGGAGCGCCGGCGCTGGGCGCCGACATAGTCGCCGGCGGTCATGAACGCGCCGGGCAGCAGGCGGCGGCGGGCGAGCTGGCCGTAGTCGCCAGGGCGTTCGCGCAGCCATTTGGCGTGGATGGACCAAGCTTCGCTGCACAGGATGACGCGGTTGATGCCGGCGAACTCGGTCAGGGTCGGGAGAGTGATGGTGTCGACCTGGGCGCCCTCGGCCTGCAGGACGCGGGCGACGTCTTCCAGCGCGGCGGCGACTTCCGGGTGGGCCGGCAGGTCGCGTTCGTGGAAATGGCGGACGAAGCCGATACGCAGGTTGCGCACGCCGCGATCGAGCTGGCGGCCGAAATGTCTCGCGTTGGTCGGGGCGCTGCCGGGATCGGCCGGGTCGTGGCCGGCGATGGTGTCCAGCAGCAGCGCGTTGTCGGCGACGGTGCGGGTCATCGGGCCGACATGGTCCAGGGTGAAGGACAGCGGGAAGACGCCGCGGCGGGAGACCAGGCCGTAGGTCGGCTTCAGCCCGACGATGCCGCAGGCGCTGGCGGGATTGCGGACTGAACCGCCGGTGTCGGTGCCCAGCGCCAGGGGGAACAGGCCGGCGGCGACACCGGCACCGGACCCGGAGGACGATCCGCCGGGATGGTGGTCTCGGTTCCACGGATTGCGGGCGGGCGGAAACGGCAGGTCGAAGCTGGGACCGCCGATGGCGAATTCGTGGGTGGACAACTTGCCCATGACGATGGCGCCGGCCTGGCGCAGCTTCTGGATGACGACGGCATCGGCCTTGGCGATGTTGCCCACCAGGATCTTGGAATGTGCCGTGGTGGGCAGGCCGGCGACATCGATGATGTCCTTGATGCCGACGGGGACGCCATGCAGCTTGCCTCGGGGGCGGCCGGCGGTGATTTCGGCTTCGGCTTGGCGGGCGGCCTGCATCGCGGCGTCGGCGTCGAGGCGGATGAAGGCGTTCAGCTTGGGATCGAGGGTTTCGATGCGGGCCAGCAAGGCGGTGACCAGTTCGACCGGCGAGAGGGTGCGGGCGGCGTAGGCCTGCGCGATCTCGGCGGCGGACAGCCAGTGCGGGGCGGTCATAGGCCGGACCCCGCGCGCATCGGCGGCCAGGGTTCGGCTGCGGGGTCGGTGGGCACCTGGATCGCGCCAGCGTTGTTCAGCGCCTGCTTGGCGGCGGCTTCAACGTCTTCGGGGAACGCCGCAAGCGCCTTGTCCAGGCCGGCGGCGCGCGCCAGGGCTATGATGATAGGGTCCATGCCATCACTCCGCGATCATTGTGCGGTGCGATCATGCGGCCTGGCGCGACGGCGGGGAAGAGAGATGATCGACAGAATGCGCGTTTCGGCTAGAAAGCCGGGACGAAGTGGGCAAAAAAAGGCGGTATGACCGGGGGAGAGGTCATACCGCCAAAGGTGGTCGCGCGATGGTATCAAGCGCGACTTTCGGGGAGGAAACAGGACACCGCCGCAGCGGCGCCGCACCCGTATGTAGGACCGAATTATTGAGGAAAGGTTAACAACACCGTGCGAGAACCGATTTTTATTCGGATTAACAATATTTTTTGTTCGTGGGGGCTGTAGATGAGCAATCTGCCGCTCGTTGGGCTGAAAATTCTGGAAATCGGCCATTATATCGCCGCGCCGTTCTGCACGCGTATCCTTGCCGACCTTGGCGCCGAAGTCATCAAGCTGGAACCGCCCGGCGGCGATCCGTTTCGCGGCTGGGGTGCGACGAAGGACGGGCACTCGGTTTGGTTCAGTATCCATGGGCGGAACAAGCTGTCGATCGAACTCGATCTGAAGAAGGATCGGGAGACCGTGTTGAAGCTGGCCGCTCGGGCGGACGTGCTGGTGGAGAATATGCGGGCGGGGCAGTTGGAACGGCTGCGGATCGGGCCGGATGAGCTGCATGCGGTGAATCCTCGGTTGGTGATCGCGCGTATTTCCGGTTACGGCCAGGATGGGCCGTATCGCGACAAGCCGGCGTTCGGGGCGATCGGCGAGGCGATCGGCGGGTTGCGCCATCTGACCGGCCATCCCGGCGGGACGACGGATTTACCGCCGCCGCGGTGCGGGATTTCGATCAGCGACGACCTGGCGGGGCTGTACGCGGCGATCGGGCTTTTGTCGGCGGTGTGGCAGCGCGATGCGATGGGCACCGGGAAGGGCCGCGTGGTGGATGTGAACTTGGTGGACAGCGTGTTCAGCCTGATGGAGGGCATGCTGCCGGAATACGCGCTGGACGGACGGGTTCGGCAGCCGGCGGGGGCGGCGCTGCAAACGGCGTCTCCGACCAATACCTATCCTTGCGCCGATGGGCGGTGGCTGTGCATCGCGGGGAACTCGGACCTGATTTTCTCGCGGCTGATGGTGGCGATCGGGCGGCCGGAGATGGCTGTTGATCCGGCGTATGCGACCAACGGGCTGCGCTGCGACAACCGGCCGGCGTTGGATGCGGCGATCGCGGCGTGGACGCGGACGCTGCCGGCGAAAGATGCGGAGGCGGTGTTGGAGGAGGCGGATGTTCCGTGCTCTCGGTTATTCGACATCGCCGATTGTGCTGCTGATCCGCACTTTCGGGCGCGGCAGGCGGTGCAGGACGTGGAGGACCCGTTGGTCGGGCGCACGCTGCATCCGGGGCCGACGATCCGGCTGGACGGCGTGCGGCCGGAAGATGTGGTGCGGTGGACCGGGCCGGCGGTGGGCGCGCATACCGATCATGTGTTGCATACGTTACTAGGGCTGTCCCGGAATCCAGCCTGATCAATCTGTTCTTGCGTTTTCCTGATGTGATGTCGGATAACCCGGCCCGGTCATTCCGGGTTCCGACAGTCCATGTGCCGTCTTGCGTTCCGACTGCTTCCTCTGCTGTGTTTGGCGTTGGCGGCGTGTGGCGATGGCGGCGGGGCGCGGCGTGATGTTGGGGCGTCGGCTTCGGTGGAGTGCGCGCCGTTCGCTCGGGCGCTGACCGGGGTGTCGCTGTCGGGTGACGCGGCGGATTGGTGGCGGCAGGCGGCGGGGCGGTATGGCCGGTCGCAGCGGCCGGAAGTCGGCAGCGTGCTGGTGTTGCGGCGGTCGGGGCGGCTACCGAGCGGGCATGTGGCGGTGGTGTCGGGGGTGGTGTCGCGGCGGGAGATCGTGGTGACTCAGGCGAACTGGGTGCATCACCGGATCACCGAGGATCAGCCGGTGGAGGATGTATCGGCGAACGGAGACTGGAGCCTAGTGCGGGTGTGGTGGCCTCTTTCAGGGCAGATGGGGACGAGCGTGTACCCGGCGTTCGGGTTTATTCGGCCGGATCATCCGGAGGGCCACGATCGGCTGATCGCAGCGACGCCGGCGGCGGTTCGGATGGCAGAGAGTGGCTGGTAGCAGATGACCACCCTGTCAGAATAACGCCCGAAGGGCGGCGCGGCCCCGGTCGAGATCGAATTTTCCCAACAATCGGGTTCGGCCAGAGTTTGTTGCTGACCACGCGCTGCGTGCATCGGCTGCTTCCGAGACATTCGTCACGCGTCGCAATCAGAATTTCATTTCGGTATTAGATATATGTCCATTGCATACAGGGCCGCGGCCACCTCGATGCGGCCCAAACCGATTCGCAGCCGACCCGCGGTATGTCCGCCAGGGTGGCCGCCAAATGGTGGTGGCACGGTCAGCACACCGACCTGCAGGCCATGTGGGTGGCGAACGGGTCGGCGCCTTCTCGGCCGAGATAGTGCGGGAACGCCAATACGCCATGATTCGGCGTGGGCGGTTTCAGGATGTCGGAGTGGTGGAACAACAAAGCACCCAGCCGTTTCTGGTTGAACAGAGCGACAGGCTGATTTCGTAGGACGATTCATGTCTCAGCCTTCAATGCGATGTACATCGGTACTTCGCTGGGCGTGGCCAGACAGCTCGGCAAGGCACTCTTGGCAAGAAGCGCCTTGTCGAGAGATCTCTGTCCTGGCAAAGAATCCATCCCACGCGGGCGCGCAGGGGCTGCCGGTAAGGCTCGCCCGAGTGGATTCCGTCGGTGCCTTGTGATCGAAAAAAACAGCGGCTTGCGGAAGTGGCGTTGCGTGGCATCGCGGCAACGGTTAGCGTGAACGTGCTTAGAGTACTAAGATAGGTCGGCTAGCATCTGCCGTATTGACAGGATGCGCGAACCGGTCAACAGGGCAGGCCGAATTAGAAATGCGGCGGCAGAAAGTCGCTCGACTGGGAGAAACACGTGCATGGTTGCGCATTCGCGCCGCGCTGGGATTTTATCGGGACAGAGGATCCCCTCCGATAACGGCGCGTCTGGTCGTCTAAACATGGACATTTGTCCAGACATGGGTGGCCGGTTCGGAAGGACGCCTCCTCGCCTATCCGCGGTCATTCTGGAAAGCCCGTTTGCTCGGCAAGGGCGAAGCGACCGTGAAGGAGATGACCAAAGCGCTGCCACGACGCAAGCCATGCGAACAGCATTGCGCCAGCGTCATGGGCTACGGCCCACAGCCTTTCAGTTCCACACCGAGTTTCAATATCCGGGAAGAGGTCGGACCGCCAAACGGCACGGTCTACGACTTTCCACTTCGTCCGAATGGCAACGCCAAGCCGCATCTCGCGGCGTCGGCGACGCCTTTCGGGACCCCGGTGCAAATCAGCAAACATTGCCCACTGACCTATTGGGTCGGATCGATAACGGCCGGCTCAACCGGCCAAGATGGGTTTCGGGAGGTATTTAGGTATGGCAGACGGCACGAGCATCCCGATCGGTGTTATGGCACCTGGAAGATCCGCGGCTCGACGAGGCTCGATGCGGAGATTCGCACAGCGGCGATCAACGGTCGGCTTCCTTCTCTGCCTGCCGCTGATCCTGCTTATCGCGGGATTCGTGATCTACCCGGCATTCTACGCGATCTATCTGAGTATGCTGAACAAGAAGATGACCACGTTTGTCGGTTTGAGCAATTTCACTTTCCTGCTCAAGCGCCACACGTTTCAGCTCGTCATCTTCCAGAGCTGCCTGTTCGCTATCACCTCGGTGATCCTGAAAGCCTTGATCGGCTTCATTCTCGCGCATCTGATGCACAACATCCCGGGCAAGACCCAGCGCATTTGGCGCGGTTTGCTGCTGGTGCCCTGGGTCATACCTCTGGCTATGTCCACCTTGACCTGGTGGTGGATGTTCGATCCGTCCTATTCGGCGTTCAATTGGATACTCAACCAGTTCGGGATCGCCAGCGTACCGTGGCTTGGCGTCGGCTGGATCGCCCGGTTTTGCACGATCACCGTCAACGTATGGTTTGGTACCCCGTTCTTCATGATCATGTATTTAGCAGCGCTGAAATCGGTGCCGGAACAGCTATACGAAGCCGCGGCGATCGATGGTGCGGGAGCACTGCAGAAGCTGTTTTTCGTTACCTTGCCGATGATGCGCAACATCATCGCGATCACCGTGTTGTTCAGCCTGATCGTGACATTCGCTGACTTTGACATCGTCCGCATTTTGACCTCGGGCGGTCCGCAGGACATGACCCACGTGTTCGCGACTTACGCGTTCCAGGTCGGCATTCAATCCGGCGATATTCCGTTGGGTGCTTCGGTCAGCCTGTTCATGTTCCCAATCCTGGCTTTCGCGGCATTCTTCGTGCTGCGTGGCGTGACGCAGCGTACGAAGGAAATCGCGACATGAGCGCCACGACACTCGAGCATGGCCGCAAGGTCGCGGCTTCGCGCAAGACAAGCTTGCATCGTCAGCGGCTGTGGGCGCTTTGGGGCAGCTATATCGCGCTGGCTGTGTTTGTCGTGATCTTCCTGGTGCCGCCGTTTTATACGCTGATCACCAGCCTGAAATCGTCAGCGGAGATATCCGCGCAGAGCGGTAGCCCGTGGCTTGTTCACCATCCGACGCTGGAGAATTTCTGGTATCTGATCACCTATCCGAATTTCCAGACCTATTATCTGAACTCGGTGATCGTCACCGTGCTGGTTGTCGTCGTTTCGATGACCATCTCCATCCTGGCCGCATTCAGCCTGTCGCGAATGGGCTTCTGGGGCAGTCAGAGCCTCTCGACCGGTGTATTCCTCACGTACCTGGTTCCCCCGTCCTTGCTGTTCATCCCGCTGTTCCAGATTATCGGCAAGATCGGCTTGATCAATAATTTCTGGTGCCTGGTCATACTATATCCCACGCTGGCCGTGCCGTTCTGCACTTGGATCATGATCGGGTATTTCAGTTCCATTCCGAAGGAGCTGGACGAGGCCGCTTTGATCGACGGGGCGAACTATCTGCAAATCCTGTGGAAGATCTTCATACCCGTGGCGATGCCGGGCATCATCGCGGCGACGATCTTCGCCTTCACAGTGTCCTGGGGCGCGTTTCTGTACCCACTCGCCTATCTTTATACGTCGCATGAAATGGTGCTGACGGTCGGCATCATCTCCGACCTGATCCGTGGCGACGTGTTCCAGTGGGGCAAGATCATGGCCGCCTGCCTTCTGGCATCGCTGCCGCCCATCGTCATCTACGCCTTCCTGATGGACTACTACGTGGCGGGCCTGACGGCCGGCGCGACCAAAGGCTGACCCGAAGAAACCCCAACCGAGGAAACGAAACAACCATGGCTGAAGTGTCAGTCCGCAAAGTCGTCAAGGAATATGATGGTGGCGTGCAAGCGGTGAAAGGGATCGACCTTGACATCGCCGACCATGAATTCGTCGTGCTGGTCGGCCCATCCGGCTGCGGGAAGTCCACGACGTTGCGCATGATCGCGGGACTGGAGGAAATCACCGGCGGCGAAATCTGGATCGACGGCGACGTCGTGAACGACGTCCCGCCGCGTGACCGCGACATCGCGATGGTATTCCAGAATTACGCTCTGTATCCGCACATGAGCGTGTTCGACAACATGGCGTTCGGGCTGAAATTGCGCAAATTCCCCAAGGACGAAATCAAGCGCCGGGTGGATGAGGCGGCTCGAATTCTCGATATCGTGCCACTGTTGGACCGGAAGCCGCGTGCGCTGTCCGGCGGTCAGCGGCAGCGCGTGGCGATGGGCCGAGCGATCGTACGGAACCCGAAGGTATTCCTGTTCGACGAGCCGCTATCGAACCTGGATGCCAAATTGCGTGTGCAGATGAGGACGGAAATCAAGAAGGTCCATCAGACAGTTCGCACGACAACTGTCTATGTGACACATGATCAGATCGAGGCGATGACGTTGGCTGACCGCGTGGTGGTCATGAACCATGGTGTCATCGAGCAGGTTGGCACGCCGAACGATCTTTACCATCATCCCACGACCCGCTTCGTCGCGGGGTTTATCGGCTCTCCCGCAATGAATTTCCTGCCGTGCCGCGTGCAGGATGGAGCGAACGGTGGTCTGGCGGTGCGGGTGACAGATACTCTTACGGTGCCGATCCCGGCCGCACGAGCGGATCGCTACGGCGCGTTCAAGGGCAAGGAGATGGTACTCGGCATCCGGCCGGAACATCTGTTCGAATACCACGAGCAAGGCAAGCCGGGATGGACGCGGGTCGATCTACCGGTCGATGTCGTCGAGCCGATGGGTATGGAGACGATGGTCCACTTCTTCGTCGACGGTGCCCCGGTGTGTGCTCGGGTTGATCCGGCGACGCACGCCGCCCCTGGCGAATTGATGCCATTGACGGCCGACTTGAACCAGATGCATTTGATGGAAGCGGACACGGGTAAGGTGGTTTGAGGAAGGCTTGGTCGCCGCCTTCGGAACCCTGATATTAACCAGGGAAGCCGAGGGTAGTGGTCGTGCCGGTTGCAATGATCGTGTTGTCCAGCCTCCCTTGCATTGCATTACACCCGCCTTGAAGGGTTGGCGGCATGGCACACGACTTTGTGGCAGATGAGCCGGCTCCCGTTGACGGCATCGGATGCCCGATACCCGTCTCGATCGTTACGGGATTTCTTGGAAGCGGCAAGACAACGCTGATTAGTCGCATTTTGCGTGATCCAGCGTTCGGACGGACGGCCGTTATCGTCAATGAGTTCGGGGAAGTCGGGCTAGACCACGACCTGATTGCCAGTAGTGATGATTCGGTTCTGACGTTGAATACCGGCTGTCTCTGTTGTGCGGTGCAGACCGATCTGGCCCGGACACTGATGGGACTGCTGCAACGCCGTGAAGTTGGTCTGGTAGACTATGACCGGGTCTTGATCGAGACTTCCGGGCTTTCTGATCCCGCGCCGATGTTGCAAGCGATGATGACAGACAGTGATGTTTTTTCGACGCATCGCGTCACTGCTGTCGTGACACTGGTGGATGCCGTGCATGGCGCACAGACGTTGCTCGAACATGCCGAGGCTCGGCAGCAGGTCGTGCTGGCAGACCGAATCCTGATCAGTAAGACTGACCTACAAGCATCGTTGGATCATTTGCTGGAACAGCTTGATACGTTGAACCCGGGCGTACCGCGGATGACGACATCGCAGGCGAATCCCTCGACGTTGTTTAGCGACACATCCACCATGACGTTATCTGCACGTATCGTTGGTGCGTCGCGCCGGCGAGGACACAGCGAGATTGAAACCTTTACGATCATACGAGACCGCCCCTTGCCGGCGCTTGCACTGACCATGCTGCTGGAGTCGATATCAGAACATTGTGGATCGCGGATGCTGCGCCTGAAGGGCCTCGTCGCGATCCGCGAGATGCCAGGACAGCCGGCGGTGATCCATGGCGTTCGGCACGTCGTTAATCCGCCTGATTTTCTCGATCGATGGCCGAACGAAGACGAGAGAACGCGGATTGTGTTTATTGGAAGGGGACTGCCGCGCTATTTCATTCCACGGCTTCTAGAAGCGATCGAGGAGGAGATATGCGACGCGATCGGAGATCCTTGAGGGAACGCACACCCTGTTCATCATAGCAAAGGACGGCGGCGACAGAGATCCGCGGGATAGGCCCGCCTAGTCTTACGCAGAGGCTCGGCTGAGGGGACGGCTTGAGCACCTGCCGGACGCTCTGCCTCTATATGCCTGCCAAAGCGACTCCGAAGATAAACGTCCTATTGCCGAATCCTAACTTCAACTTAAGTTTCGCATTGCGCTGCAACAGGCGCCTGAATGGGAACTTCGCCCGATGCGTTTTGCCTGCCTTCCAACGCTCGCATTCTTGCTATCGATGGTGTCAGCCGCTTACGCGCAGGCACCCGGCGGCCCGCCGTCCGTCGGGATCGTTCGTGCCGAACAGACAGCGATAACGGAAACATCGGAATTCATCGGACGCATACAGGCTGTCGAGCGCGTCGCCTTGACGGCACGGGTTACCGCCTTCCTCGACCAGCGGCTGTTCAAAGAAGGTACCGAGGTCAAGCAGGGCGACCTTCTCTATCGCCTGGAAAGGGGCCCCTTTGAAGCCGCAGTAGAGCAGCAGCAAGCCGCGGTGGCGGATACCAGCGCGCGCCTGGCGAACGCCAACATTCAACTCACACGAGCCCAGTCATTGCTGAATAC
>NZ_LMUJ01000093.1 GCF_009765975.1 Acidisphaera sp. S103
TCCGCATCGGCCAGGGTGACGGCGTTATCGGCCTGTTCGACAACTGCATTTTCACCAGCCAATGCTGGGATGCGGGCGACGGCGTGTTCCAGGGCCCCGGCTTCGGCGGCATCAACTTCGGCAACGCAATGGGCGGTGGCGCCACCAACTATCCGTGGCTCGCGCAGGCCGGTGCCGAATACGCCAACGAAAAGATAACTTACCTCAGCCCGCAGATCTACGGCTTCGATATTGGCCTGCAATATGCGCCGAGCCAGGGCAATGCCTACCAGGTCTCCTCACCGCTCGCCGCCTTCTCATCGGGTGGCAGCCCCGCCAGCCCTGCACTCGGCGGCGACAACGTCATTGGGATAACGACCGGCAACACCTCCAACCGCTGGTATAATCAGGTTGGTGCCGGTATGCGCTATGAGAACACCTTTGGCCCCGTCGACGTAAAGGTCTACGGCTTCTACGAGCACGCCGCGGGCGAAGATGCCGCCACATACACGACCGCCGCGCCGGGCACCGCCGCTTTCATGTCGGCAAGCGCCAACGCCCTGCACTACCAACAGATCGGCTTCTTCCAGGGTGGTCTCGCCGTCACCACCGCCGGCCTGACCGCCGCC
>NZ_LMUJ01000009.1:0-15119 GCF_009765975.1 Acidisphaera sp. S103
GGTGAGTTTGGGGGGTCTCGGGGTTTGGATAGGGTGTTGATTTTTGGGTTGGGGTATTGCGGGGCGGCGGTCGCGGCGGCGGCCGTTGCGGCGGGGTTTTCGGTTGTCGGAACGACGCGTGGCGGGGTGGAGGGAAGCGTCCGGTTCGATGCAGCGGAGGCGGCGATCGGGGCGGCGACACATGTGTTGACGACGGCGGCACCGGATAAGGCGGGCGATCCGGTGCTGGCGCGTTACGGTGCGGCTCTCGCGGGTGCGCCTTTGTTGCAGTGGGTCGGGTATCTGTCCAGCACGGTGGTTTATGGCAACCGGGACGGCAACTGGGTGGATGAGGATACGCCGGTGGCGCCGTCGCAGGACCGGGGGCGGCGGCGGGTGGCGGCGGAGGTGGCGTGGGCTGGGTTCGGCGATCGATGTTCGGTGGATATTTTCCGGTTGGCGGGGATTTATGGGCCTGGGCGGTCGGCATTCGACGATCTGTTGGCGGGGCGGGGGCGGCGGATGGATAAGCCGGGGCACCGGTTTGGGCGGATCCATCGCGACGATATTGCTCGGGCTGTCGTCGCGGCGATGCGGCAGGATCGGCCGGCGGGATGCCGGGTGTTGAATTTGGCCGATGACGAGCCCTCGGAAAGTGCGGTTGTCGTCAGCGAGGCGGCTCGGCTGCTGGGCGTGGCGCCTCCGCCGCTGGTCGCGTTCGCGGATGCGCTGCCGGGGATGAGCCCGATGGCACGCAGCTTCTGGGCGGAGAACCGTCTGGTCGCGAGCGCGAAGACCAAGGCGGCGCTGGGGATCGCATGGCGGTATCCGACCTATCGGGAGGGGCTACGCGCCATCCTGGACGAGCAGCGCGGCGATCGTCTGGGTTAGCAGGCGGAGGTCCGTGGGGCGGGACAGGCGGTGGTCGCCGTCCTTGACCAGGATGACCCTGGCGTCTGGTGTCTCCACCTGTTCGGCGATGCGGAGTGCGAGTTCCCATGGCACGTCCGGGTCGGCCTGGCCGTGCAGCAGGCGGACCGGACAGTGGATTGGGATGCGGCCGGTCAGCACGTGATGATGGGCGCCGTCCTCGATCAGGCGGCGGGTGATCGGCGTGGGATCGCCGTATTGGCTTGGGACGTAGAGCACGCCGTCGCGTTGCAGCGTGGTGCGTTCGGCCGGCGTCATGGACTCCCACATCAGGCGCTGGGTGAAGTCCGGAGCGGCGGCGATGCCGACCAGGGCGGCGATGCGGCCGGGCCTGGCGATGGCGGTCAGCAGGGCGATCCAGCCGCCCATGGAAGAGCCGACGAGGATCAGCCTGCCGGTGGTCAGGGTGTCGATCGCGGCCAGGGCGTCGGCGGCCCAGGCGCCGATGGTGCCGTCCAGGAAGTCTCCGGTGCTGGCGCCGTGGCCGGAATAGTCGAAGCGCAACAGGCCGATGCCGCGTTCGGCGCAGAAGGATGCGAGGGCGGTGGCCTTGTCGCCGGTCATGTCGGAGCGGAAGCCGGGCAGGAACACGATGGTGGGGCTGGTGCCGGCCTGGCTGATCCAGGCCAGGTCCGTGCCGTTGCCGCGATCGAGGCGGCCGGTGGTCTCGGTTCCAGTGGTCTTGGTCATTGGGCCATGTTCCTCGAGGCGGTCGTGGGTCGGTTCGGGTGTCAGCGGGGCCGCGGGCCGGCGTGGGTGGCGGGTCCTCTCGACGGCTGGTTCGTGTCTACTCCGCCATCTCCGAACGATGTAGGCCAGCAGATTAGTCAACCGAAGGCATGGATAGCGGGCCTTCGCCCACTATGACATTGAGAGGCCGATGCCGGTGGCAGTCTTTCGGCGGGCTGGTCTTATACGTGCCGCCGTTGACGTTGACCCATCGGCCTCGTCTTGGGCCAGGGACGTCCGGGTCATGCGGTTCAGCACCTTGCTGGGGCGGATGGCCCGGACTTCGCCGGGTCATGACGGGTCAGCGCCATGACGGGTCAGCGCCATGGCGAGTTAACGCCGTGACGGATCAACTGGCGCCTGGCCATTCGGAGCCAAGTGGTGGGATCGGACCACTAATTCCGTGGCAACCGCGTCGTCATGGGTGCGTCGGGGTTCTGGGCGCGGTGGCGCAGCAGGTGGTCGGCCAGTACGCAGGCCATCATGGCCTCGCCCACCGGGACCGCTCGGATTCCGACGCAAGGGTCGTGGCGGCCCTTGGTGACGATCTCGATGTCGTGGCCGGCGCGATCGACGGCGTGACGCGGCGACAGGATCGAACTGGTCGGCTTCACCGCGAAACGGGCGACGATCGGCTGGCCGGTGGAGATGCCGCCCAGGATGCCGCCGGCGTGGTTGGAGTCGAAGGCCACGAGGCCGTCGATCATGCGCATTTCGTCGGCGTTCGCCTCACCGGACAGGGCGGCGGCGGCGAAACCTTCACCGATCTCTACACCCTTCACGGCGTTGATCGACATCAGCGCACCGGCGATTTCGGCATCCAGCTTGCCGTAGATCGGTGCCCCGAGACCGGGGGGCACGCCGTCGGCGACGACCTCGATCACCGCGCCGGCGGATGATCCGGCCTTGCGGACCGCCGACAGATAGGTGTCCCAGGTTTGCGCCATCACCGGGTCGGGGCAGAAGAACGGATTTTCATCGACTTGTGCCCAGTCCCAGCGGTCGCGGTCGATCCGGTGCGGGCCGATTTGCACGAGGGCACCGCGGATCCGTACCGCGCTACCCAGCACGACGCGGGCGACGGCGCCGGCGGCGACCCGCATGGCGGTTTCGCGGGCGGATGACCGGCCGCCGCCGCGATAGTCGCGAATGCCGTATTTCAGGTCGTAGGTGATGTCCGCATGGCCCGGGCGGAACTGCGTGGCGATGGCGGCGTAGTCGCGGGAACGCTGGTCCTGATTCTCAATCATCAGGCTGATCGGGGTGCCGGTGGTCGCGCCCTCAAACGTACCTGACAAGATACGGACCTGATCGGGTTCCTGGCGTTGGGTGGTGAATTTGGACTGCCCGGGACGGCGTTTGTCCAGCCAGGGCTGGATGTCGGCTTCGGTCAACGACAGGCGCGGCGGGCAGCCGTCTACGACGCCGCCGATCGCCGGACCATGGCTCTCGCCCCATGTCGTGACGCGGAACAGATGACCGAAACTGTTATGGGACATCGCGGTTTGCCGTCATTCGACGATGGCGATGTCCGGCGCGTCCGGATGCTTCATGCCGACAAGGTGGTAGCCGCAATCGACGTGATGCACCTCACCCGTCACGCCGGATGACAGGTCGGACAGCAGGTAGACGCCGGCGCCGCCGACTTCCTCGATCGTTACGTTTCGTTGCATCGGGGAATTGAGCTGGTTCCACCGCAGGATGTAGCGAAAATCGCCGATGCCGGAGGCGGCCAGGGTCTTGATCGGCCCGGCACTGATGCCGTTGCAGCGTATGCCGGCGGAGCCCAGATCGGCCGCCAGATAGCGCACGGAGGCCTCCAGCGCCGCTTTCGCCACGCCCATCACGTTGTAGTGCGGCACCCAGCGTTCGGCGCCGAGGTAGGACAGGGTCAACAGGCTGCCGCCGGGCTTCATCATCGGCACGGCGCGCTGGCAGACCGCGGTGAAGGAGTAGCAGGAAATGTCCATCGCCTGGAGGAAGGCGGCTCGGGGCGTGTCGAGGTAACGGCCGCGCAGATACTGCTTGTCGGCGAAACCAATGGCGTGAACCAGGAAATCCAGGCCGTCCCAACGCTGGGCCAACGCGGCGAACGCCGAATCGATACTGGCTTCGTCGGAGACGTCGCACGGAAAGACGAGGTCCGAACCGACTTGTTGCGCCAGCGGGCGAACCCGCCGTTCCAGCGCGTCGCCCTGGAAGGTGAAGGCCAGTTCGGCGCCTTGTGCGGCGCAGGCGGAGGCGATGCCCCAGGCCAGCGAACGGTCGTTGGCGACGCCCATGATCAGGCCGCGCTTGCCGCGCATCAGGTTGCCTAGGGCGGGAAGTTGTGCCGGGGCACTATCGGCCATGATGATCCTCTTGTTTGCGAGGCGCGATGACATGCTTCGCCGAGCGGTGGTGGCACAAGGCGGTAGGATCGGGCAAGAGGCGGTTATCGGGAGGCACTTATACCGACGGACCTAAGTGCTGACCGATGAACAATGGGTCAATGGCCGTTGGTATGCGAAGCCGCCGCCGTCAGCCCCGAACAAGCGGCGTGCGGGCGTAATATCAATGGCCGTTGACGTCGACATATCAGCCTCGTCATAGCCCGGCGAAGTCTTGGACCATCCGATTCATGCCGTGGCAGATGGCCCGGACTGGCGCCGGGCCATGACGAATCACGGGCGCGCCCCACGGCGGTTGGTTCGGCCGGCGCGAGCCGGACGCGGCTTTTCCGGCAGGTTCGCCCGGTTTCAGGCGCCGGCGGCGACCATGCGCCGTGGGGCCGGTTCGGCGGCGGACTCCGACCGGACCCGGCGCGCAGGCTGTCTCGGCCGCGGGGTTGCCCGAGCTGGCGCCGGTTCGATGGCGGGCGCGGGGTTCTCACCGGTCAGGCGCTCGATCAGGCCGCAGTACGACGCCAGGTAGTCCGCCATTGCCAGGCGCCGCTCCGCGTAGGCGCGGGCGTTGGTGCGCAGCGTACGGGTCAGATTCTTGTCCTCCAGCAGGCCCAGGATCGTGCTCGCCAGCGCTTGGGGGTCCAGGGTCGGTGCCAGCAGCCCGTTTTCGCCGTGGCTGATGAATTCCCGCACCGTCTCGGTATCGCCGCCGATCACCGGGCAGCCGATGGCCAGAGCCTCCCGCAGCGACCAGGAGGCGACGAAGGGATAGGTCAGGTAGACATGCGCGTCCGAACGCCGCAATGCCGACAGGTAGGTGGTGTAGGGGACGCGCCCCGGGAACACCACGCGATCCATGTCGATGTCCTTGCCCACCTCGGCCAACAAGGCTTCCCGCCAGGTGCCGCCGCCTTTCGGCGACGCGCCGTAGCTGATGCCGTCGCCGCCGACCATGACGACCTTGATATCCTTGCGCGCCCGCATCAGCGCCGGCAGTGTCCGCATCATGGTGTGGAAGCCGCGGTAAGGCTCCAGGTCGCGCGACACGTAGGTGACCAGCTTGTCCGTGGGACGGATCGTCATGTCGCCGATCTTGAGGGACTTCTTGCGCGCGTTCGGATCGGGACTGCACAGCTTCAGGTCGACCCCTTCCCAGACCAGGTCGATCTTCGGCCGTGCCCAGTCGGGATAGGTGGATAATTGCCATTGCGTCGGCGTCTGCCCGGCGCAGCCGAGATTGAGTGCGACATGATTGATCGCGTTCTTCGCCCGGATGCGCGGATAATCGAGCGGGTCGGCAGGGAACTCCGGATCGAACCCGACATCCGCCTTGTCGTACTGATAGTAGAACTCGAAATAGCCCAGCATCGGCGTTTTGGGCCAGATGTCGGGCAGGTTCAGCATTTCGCCCCAGCCGTGATGGCCGATGATGATGTCGGGGTTGTACCCCAGGTGTTTCAGGCCGTAGGCGGTCTTGAACACGGCCTCGGCGCGCCTGACGCCGTTATCCAGTTCCCGCGCCGCGATGTGGGTTTCCGGCGTGTCCACCTTGGGCCTTGTGTAAGGCACTTTGCGGACACCGCGGATTTCGTTGGGGTTCGGTTCGGTGATGAACACCACCTCATGCCGGTTGGCGGCGACCAGGTGACGGGCGATGTGCAGGAATTGCCCGGGGTAGTTCTGGTGGAGAAACAGGAACTTCAATCTGGTTACCCCGTCTGGTCGAGCCGCCAACCGAAGCGTCCCGCTTTTCCGCCCCGGCTCGAACGGGTCTGGGCGCGAGCCCGGGCGGCAAAACGAGGTGCTTCCGTCGCGGTATGCCCGACGTTTTATTCTAGGCTTTCGTGCGTGGCTTCGCGGCCGGCCTGGCGGTGTTGCCATCGGCGGGCTTTGCTGCCGCGGGCTTCTTGCCGTCGGGGGCTTTCGTTCCTGTGGCTGTCGTGCCGGCGCTGGTCTTGCCGGTGCCGGCGGGTTTGCCGCCTCGCGGTTGGATGACGACCTGGAAGGACTCCAGCGCGGCGAGGCTTTCCGATTCACAGGTTTCGCCGCCGTTGACCGGCCCGGACGCGCTGCCGTCGACGAAGGTCGCGGAATACGCGCATTCGAGGGTCTTGGCGGCCGCGCCCTTCAGCCTGATCTTCAGGCCAAGCAGTGGCAGCGCCATGCCGCGGCTGCCGCAGAACTTGCCGGATTCCACCCAGGGCGACAGCCAGTTGCGCCCAAGCACGGCCTGATATTCCAGGTCCTCGGCGGCGAGGCCGTCGAGCGGTGCCATGCCGAAACCTTCCACCCATTGGCCGCTGCCCTTGCTGCCGAGCCAGTCGCCGAGGGCGCAGCCGACGTCGCCACTGCGCTGGATGTGCGCCATGACGGCGGGATTGGCGGTCGGTTGCGCGGCGCCGGGCGCGGCCGGTTGCGCGGCGCCGGGTGCGGCCCGAACGGCGGCGGCGGGTTCCGGGGCGGATGCCGCGTTCGGCTCCCCGCTCAACCGCAGGACCTGAAGCCGGGGTGCGGCGTCCATGCCTTTATGCTGGTAGATCGTCACCAGGATTTGCGCCGAACCATCGGTCACCCGAACCAGCGCGGCGGTGCCGTTCAGCCAGCCGTCTTCGCGAAATGTGCTGACGCTGACGGCTTCCGGGCGCCCGGCGAGGCCCGGCGCGGGCGTGATCCGCACACCCGGCAAGCCGGTGGCGGGATCGGAGGGAGCGCTGCCGGGGGTCTGGAACACGCAGAACAGGCCAGTTTCAAGCGTCATCAGATGGGCCGACACTTGCAGTTCGGCGACCCTGTTCGACGCTTCTGGCGGTGGATTGGCCGGTGGAGCGGACGGGTCCGCCTTGACAATCGGTTTTTCCGCGCTTGCGGCTTCGGACATGCGGCTCTCTCGCTGTTTGGGTGTTCGTGCCATTGCTGAACTTATATGACTAGGTCAGAAGGATCGGCGCAAGCAACGTGGCGCCGCCCACGCGTAACGCGCGGTTGCAAACATCTCGATCCATCTCTCGCGGTCATGCCTGTGGTGTCGACCATCAATGCTCCGTCGCCATAGCGGCAACAAGTGTATTATTAATAGCACTCGCGGACAGGCCCAATGGAAGCAGAATCCCACGTCCTGTCCGCCTGATCCGCTCCGCCGGGGCGCCAATGTCGAACGCCGCCGCCTTCAGGCCGGCACGCCAGATATCGCCGAGGCTGAGGCACCATGTCTCCGGGCAAATGGATGCGACGAAGCCGATCCGGGCATTTTGTCCGGCGATCAGGCTGACGGCTTCCTCCGGTTCGAAACGACCTGTGACAAAAACCCGGCCGGTCGCCAGCATGCGGGCATCGTCGATGGTGTGGCCGACAATAATGAATTCCAGATCGAGGTCGCGCCGAACCGCGTCCCGGGCGCAGGCCAGCAGGACGTCGTAGCCCTTGTGGACACCGATCGCGCCGACCACGCACACGCCTGCCCTGCCGCCGGCCTTTCGGCGGGGTGCGATCGGGGCGACAATCGCGGCATCGTCTTCGTGCGGAACGGTCGTGGTGGCCAGCCCGTCGAAATGCCGCCGCATCCTGATGCCGGTGTCGTCGGACGGGACCGTGACCCGCCGCGCGGACGCGAGCAGCGCGGCGGATCGCTGGCGCAACGCCGCGACGGTGATATCCTGCCTCAGGAAGTGGCCGTTGTCGGTGACGCAGGCCTCGCAGTCGGGCAAGTCGGGTTCTCCGCAATAGCGGTCATGCGCACCCACCAGCGACACGCGCGGGCAGAACCATGCGTAGTCGTGGACGTGCACGTCGTATGGAACACCCAATTGCGTTACCAGATCGTAAACGGCCGGCGGATAATCGGCGAAATGATGCACCTCGGTCATTTCGGGCCTTGCCGCGCGCAACAGGCGCAGCAGGGCCGGCAGTTCCCGCGGCATCGCGTAGACCAGGTTGGGCAGGTCGTTCGTCACGCCGTCCTGTACCGCGATGGCCATCTCGCCGCCGACGGTTTCCGCCGGTCGCAGGACGATGGGGCGGCGGCCGGTCCGGTCATGCCGCGCGGCCGAACGGATCAGTTGCTGCTCGACGCCGCCACCGTCGTCGTGGGTGATCAGGATGGCCGACCGGGGGCGCGTCCGGGCACGTTCCCGCCATCGCAACAGATCGATCCGCCGGCGCGGGTCCGCCATCGGATCGTGTAACAAATAATTCTCGATCAACGCCGCGTAGCCGGGGTGAAGCTGTTCCATCAGGCGACCGTTGCGGTCTCGCAAATGGATCGCGCTGGCACCGAACGATGTGCCGGCGAGGTGGCCGACGAACAATCCGGTCAGCGCAACGTTGCGCCAGCCCAGCCGGCGGGCGCGCAGGCAGAAATCGGTTTCCTCGCCGTAGCCCTGGGCGAACATGTCGGTCCGGAACAGGCCGGCGGCGTTCAGGCAGTCGCGCCGGAGGTAGAGGCAGAAGCCGACGCCCACCGGAATGTCGAGCAGCGTGCCGCCGTTGGCCCGTTGCGCGAGGCGATCGAGACGGTTTGTTGCCGCCTGATCGGGGCGTGGATTGGCGGTTGCCGGATTGGGGTAGCTGAGGATGCTGGCGTTGTTTGACAACGGGGTGACGCTGCCGATGTCGCGTGCGGCGTAGGCGGCCTGGCACAGCCGATCGAGCCAGCCGGGCGGTACCAGGGTGTCGCTGTTCAAGAGCACCACGTCGCGCCCGGCGGATGCCTGGATACCGGCGTTGGCGGCAGCCGGAAAGCCGAGTGGACGGGGGTGGCGCAGCAGGGTGATTTTCCGCGTGCGGGCCAGATCGTCGAGTGCTGCGACCAGGGCCGGATCGGCGGACCCGTCGTCCACGACAAGGACCCGGGTTCGGGCGGGACGCGAGGCCAGCACACTGTCCAGGCAGGCGAGAACGACGGCGCCACCGTCATGCACCGGAATGACGACCGTTGCGGCACGATTTCGGCCGTCGGCGCCAACGGGGCGAACGGGAACCGGTCCATCGGCTCGCAGTGACGGGCTGGTGGCCGAGGGGGGCGGTTTTGGCGCCGTGGGACCAGCCGGATAGGCATGGCCCAGCCGCAATGCCGCGGCGACGTGCGCTGCCTCATCGGCGAGCGGATGCAGAGGACTGCCCGGCAGGTCCTTGCCGTCCGGGCCGCGAATATGGAGGGGCCCAGGTATGTCGGGAAGTTCCGACCGTTTCAGTTGGAACGAGCGGGGGCGCGCCATGGGGCCGGTGTCGGGGACTGCGATCGATTCGTTATTTGCAACGAACCGTGCGATCACCCGGCCGGCGGAATCGGCCAGGGTCAGCGCCGGTGCGGTTTCCGGATCGCCGGGATGCCATGCCCAGCCGCGAATGCCGCCGTCCGCGACCTCGACGCAGCCCGCCAGACGGCGGATCGCCGCGACCTGGATCGGACTGCCGAGCAGCGGGACATCGCCGATCCGCACGTCGATCGTCCGGGCACGTTGCCAATGCGCGGGCAAGGTGGTGCCGCGTACGGGCTTGCCGTCCAGCAACACACATGTTTTGCCGGATTTCCGGTCGGCCGCGGGGTGGATTTCCAGGCCGCCGTCCGGCCGCAGGGCGCACCATCCGGGACCGCCGGGCCGTTGGGCGATGGCTTCGGCCAAGCCAGCGATATCCGGGACGAAGGCGTGACGCGACAGGACGACCGCGAGCGGTGCTTCGGCGTCGTCCGGGCCGGCCAGACGCAGGCGCGCGGCGGCGAGGCACAACCATGCCTGCCTGACATCGTGGCTATCCACCACAGCCTGGCACAGGGATGCCGTCCGGGCGGGATCGTGTGCCAGACAGGCACTCGCGAGCGCCAGCGTCACGTTGGGGTCGGTTGGGACCAGCCTGTGCGCGCGTTCCAGCCAGCGTAGGGCGGCCGCCGGGTCGTCGCCGGCGAGCGGGCCGAGGCCCCGTGCCATCGCCGCCCGGGCGAGCGCGGCGACCGACGCTTCAGTCCCGCCGCCGCCCTGCCCGTCCGTTCGCCCGCCTTGGCGTCCCCCCTGCCCCATCACTCATTCGCCGGCGGCGTGGATGGGTGTTTCCTCGGACGCGGTGTTCTGATCGGGCGCCGGCGGCAGCGCGGCCAGATCGGCCTTGGCCTCCTGCAAGCCTTGGGCGACGGCGCGTTCGGTCCAGCGCCGGGCTTCCTCGATGTCCTGCTCGCCGGCCAGGTTGCGCGCCAAATAGCGGCCGAGCATCATTTGCGCATAGGGATGGCCGCGTTCGGCGGCGGCGCGGAACCAGCGCTGCGCGGCGACCCGGTCCCAGGGTATGTCGTGGCCGCCGCCGAACATGGCGCCGACCGCGAACATCGCCCCGACATGGCCCTGGCCGGCGGCTTTCTCAAACAGCGCCAGCGCGGCCGGATGATCTTTTGTGCCCCCGCGGCCGCTCAACATCATGTCCGCCAGCATGACCTGGGCTTCGATCATGCCGACCTCGGCGGCCTTGGCGATCCAGATGCGGCCTTCCTCGGGGTCCGCGTCCACGCCGCGGCCTTCGACCAGCATGCGGCCATACCAGTACTGCGCGTTGATCACGCCGTCCGCCGCCCGGCGCAGCCATTCGGCGGCCTTGCGGTCGTCGCGCTCGATGCCGACGCCTTCTGCCAGGCAGACACCGAAATTGAACGCGGCGATCAGGTCGCCGGAGGCAGCCGCTTGCTCAAACCACTCACGGGTGCGGATCGAATCCTGCTCATCGCCGTGGCCGCGCAACAGCAGGTTCCCGAGGTCGACATGCGAACTGGCGTCGCCGGCCACGGCGGCGATGCGGAACAGCCTGGCGGCTTCGTCCTGGTCGCGGGCGACGCCGGCACCGGTCAGATACAGCATGCCCAGCGCCCGCGCGGCGCCGCGGTGATTGCCGTCGGCGGCGCGGCGGAACCACATCGCCGCCTCGGCATAGTTCGGCGGCAGGTTGCCACCCTTGGCGTAGATGTCGCCCACCAGCGCCGCGGCTTCGCGGTCACCGGCCAGGGCGGCTCGGCGCAGCCACGATTCGCCCTCCACCGGATTGGGGGCGACGCCGTTGCCGGTCATCAGGGCGTAGCCCCACCGCGCCTGCGCGCCGTGGTGGCCCTTTTCGGCCGCCTGCTTGTAACAGGCAGCGGCGGCGGCCCGATCCTGCGGGAGGTTCAATCCGCGTTCCTGAACCATGCCGTACAGGTACAGCGCGGTCGCCAGCCCTTTTTCGGCGGCCTGGCGGAGATGCTTGAGCAGCTCAACCTGGGTTTCGGGTTTATCGGTGTTGCGCGCCAGAACGAGCGCGTAGCCAAGTTGGCCCTGCGGGGAACCGCCCTCGGCGGCTTTTTGATACCAGCGATCACCTTCGTCGATGTTGCGAAGGCTTTCCGGACCTGAAGACAGGATGTAGCCGAGAACCGCCTGGCCCTCGGACGATCCCGCCTCGGCCGCGCGCCTGGCCCATTTGGCCGCATTGGGATAATCGGGTTGCGCCAGATTCTGGCCGCCGAACAGGCCGGCGCCCGCGTTCACGCCGGCATCGGCGAACCCGGGTCCCATGCCATGCAGGCACAGCGCAGCGAGCAGGGCCTGTGCCTCCACGTATCCCTTCGTCGACGCGCGCTCTACCCAGCGCACCCCGTCCCCGCGGCTTGGCGGGACGCCGGCGCCTTCCAGGTAGCAACGCCCGACCCGGAACTCGGCCTCGGGGATGCCGGAGCGGGCGGCGCGGGACAGCAGGAGGAACCCCTGCCTCGCGTTGCCCTGGTCGAGCTGCCGGAGCCCCCGCCGCAGGGCGGCGGAGGGGGAGAGGCCAGCCATCAGTGAATCGAAGAGAGCCATCTATGGTTGCGTCCGTTCGAGGGTCGCGAGGCCTAAGGTTCCCGCATGCCCTCGGTTGCCAAGGGTATGGTCTTGCCCATCATGTAGCGAAGCACGGTCTGCTTCCCAACCCGGATATCGGCGTGGACCGGCATGCCGGGCAGCAGATGGAAGCCGGGTGGCGTGCCATGCAACTGGATCTGGTCCAAGGTGACCCGAGCCCGGTAAAAAACACCACCGGCCTGTGGCGACAACGGGACCGCGCCGGTCGGGTTGCGTTGCTCATCCTGGGGGGAGAAGCTGTCCGGGCTGATGGTGCGGACGACACCATGGGCCAGGCCGTACTGGCTGTAGGGGAAGGTGTCGAACTTGATATCGACCGCGTCGCCGACATGCACGTAGCCGTCGTCGGAGCCGGCGATATTGGCCTCAATTTCAAGCGGGGCATCGGTCGGCACCAGCGTGATCAACTGCTGGCCCGCGGTCAGTACCGATCCGACCGACACCTTGCCCACGGACATCACGGTTCCGTCCCGTTCCGCCCGAAGCACAACCAGTTGCCGCCGCAACTGGGCCTTATTGAGCGACTGCCGGGCATCGGACAGCTTGCCGCTCACGTCGTTCAACTTGTCGGCGGTATCGGAGTGCCAGCCCTGAATATAGCCGTTCCGCTCTGCGATCATCGCGGCGAGGTCGCGTTGGGCGCCCAGCGCCTGCTGCCTGGCGGTGGCCAGATTGCCAGCCATTTCGGCCCTGCTGTCCTTGGCCGACAAGGTGTTGAGCTTGGACCCGACATTGAGCTGCTCCAACTGGAGGCGCATCGCTTCCAGGGATTTCGCGTAGCCGAGCCGGTCGGTGTAGGTGCCGATGTCGGAGTTGGCTTTGGCGAGCGCCGCCGACAGGCTGTCGATTTTCTGCTGGTAGTTTTCCAGCTTGAAGTTGTACTCGGCTTGACGCTCGCTGTAGACTGCGGCCTGGAACGTCATGTCCGAATCGTTACCCTCATAGCGGAACGGCTTATCGTTCATCTCGGCTTGCCTGCGGGTGACCTCGGCCTGCAACGAGGACACCTGGGCGACGAGGGTGCCGAGATCGGCCTGGGCGAATGTCGGATCGAGGCGGGCCAGGACCTCGCCGGCGTGAACGATGTCGCCGGGATGCACCTCGATCGACCGCAGGATGGAGGCTTCCAACGGCTGAACGACGATGGTGGGCGAGCGCGCGACGACGAGGCCGCCGGCGGTCACCACCCGGTCGACGCTGATCAGGCCGGTGATGAGCATCATCACGGCGAGCATGCTGCTGAACGTCAGGGCGAAACCACGCGCTATGCGCGGCATCGGCAGATTGACGATAGCGGAAGACGGCGACTGGTACTCCAGGATGATTGGCAGAGTGGGGTCCAGCCGGTCGCTCGGCGCCGCGCTAATTGCCTTGGAGGAGGGTCGGGGCAGGAGCTGCATGGCCGGATCCTTGGTGTTGCTGCATGTGGCGGTTCTGCTGGTTCCAGAGTGTGCGATAGATCGCACACCGTTCCAGCAGCACGGTGTGCGGTGCGACGTCCATGACCTTGCCGCGTTCCAGCACCATGATCTGGTCGCAATTGACCAGGGACGACAGGCGGTGGGAGACGATGACCATGGTGCGGCCGCGGGCGATGCGCAGCAGGTTGGCGTTCACCAAGGCTTCCGATTCAGGGTCGAGCGCGCTGGTGGCTTCGTCCAGGATCAGGATGCGGGGGTCGGTGATCAGCGCGCGGGCGATGGCGAGGCGCTGACGCTGGCCGCCTGACAGGTTGGGCGAGCCTTCCTCGATCCAGGTCTCGTAACCGTTGGGCATGCGCTCGATGAATTCCTCGGCGCCGGCGAGACGGGCGGCTCGGATCGCATCTTCCAGGGTCAGGCCGGGGCGGCCGGCCAGGATGTTGTCGCGGATCGAACCGCGGAACAGGAAGTTTTCCTGCAGCACGACGCCGAAGCTGGAGCGCAGATGGCGCAGGTTGATTTCCCGCAGGTCGGCGTTGTCGATCTTGATGAAGCCGGAATACTCACGGTTGATGCCTTGCAGCAGGCGGGTGACGGTCGATTTCCCGGACCCGGAACGGCCGACCAGGCCCAGCATCGTGCCGGCTGGGACGGAGAAGTTGAGCCGGTCGAGGGCCGGCAGCTTGGTCCCCGCATAGGTGAAGGTCACGTCGTCGAAGGTGACGGCGCCGGCGAATTTGGGCCGCAGGCCGCCGGATGCCGCGTCCACTTCCAACGGGCGGTTGAGGACGTCGCCCGCCTGGGCCATGGAGCCGGCAACCTCTTCCCACTCCTCGATCAGGCGGGCCAGGCCCACTAGCGGCTGGCTGACGCGTTGCGACAGCATCATGAAGGCGAACATGCCGCCGACCTGGTATCCGCTGTCGTCCGACAGCGCGAGATAGGCGCCGATCAGGATCACGCCCATCCACATGAAGCGCTCGAGCGGGGTGACCAGGGTTTGCGGCCAGTTCGACAGCTTGCCCATCTGGTAGCGCCACTTGCCGACTTCGGCGACTTTTTCGTCCCAGAGTGCCTTGCGCTGCGGTTCGAGGGCGAGCGACTTGACGGTCTTGATGCCGAAGATGGTCTCGCCCAGGGCCGCGTTTTTCAGGGTTTCCGCCGTGATGACCTTGGCGAAGATCAGCCGGATCGGCCGCAGGTAGGCCAGGATGATCAGCATGATCGCGGTGCCGCAGACCAGCACGATCCAGGCCAGGGTGGCGTTCAGCCAGAACAGGAACGGCAGCAGGACCAGCAGGGTGATCATATCCAGGATCGTGGTCATCAGCTTGCCGGTGATGAACTGGCGGACCTGGTTGACCTGGCTGACGCGATACATCGTTTCGCCGGCTGGATGCCGCTCAAAATAGTCGAGCGGCAGGCGGATCATGCGATTGAAGACCTGCAGGTTCAGTGTCGCGTCCACCCTGACGCCGATCACGAGGATGATCAGCCGGCGAGCATAGCCAAGCAGTGTTTCATAAAATACCGCCGTTGCCAGGATCATGGAGATGAGGGCCAGCGTCGAATAGCTGTGGTGGGTCAGCACGCGGTCCACCACCTGCATGACCAGAAGCGGCGGAAAAATGGTCAGGAAGCTGATCGCGACAGACGCGATCAGCAGATCGCGCAAATGCTTTCCCTGCTTCAGGACGACGCCGAACAGCCAGCGCAGGGTGAAGGGCGGATCGGCTTCCGCCTGCGAGCGTTCGGCGCGCAGCAGCACGGCTTCGCCGTCCCAGACCTCGTTCAGGCGGAGTTCGTCCACCGGCACCGGCGGG
>NZ_LMUJ01000009.1:15309-41993 GCF_009765975.1 Acidisphaera sp. S103
CAGCGCAGACGCAACGCCCGGGACCACATTCCGGTGTTCTGTGCCCATTTCGACAGCGCGGCGGCGGTGGGTGCGGTCTCGTCGGAACCCAGGCGGAAGTCGCCGGGATCAAGTTCGAGGCCATAGTAACGCGCCGCCATCATCATCGCGAGCAGCCGCGGATGGATCGGTCCGCGGTTGCTGCCTTGGCCGGCGCCTGGATTGCCGATACCCGATGCGCCACCGCCGTCGGCGCTGGACTGCGAGACAGCGGCGGGCGCGCGGCTATCCCCAAATGGTCCGGGCGTGTGTCCGTCAGATATATCCACGAGCGAACCCTTTTAGCAGCGTATCAGACAACGGTGTGTGCCGGGATGTCCCGGTTTCGTGCGGTGGTTGCCAAGTTGGTAACATGGATGCGTCATCGTCGCACCAATCGATCCCTTGACGGGACCAAGGCGAGTTTGTCGACAACGTCCCCCCGGGCGCCATGCTTCTGACGGCCGCTCGATCACGATTTTGAGTATGACGCATCAGGGCAGCGAAACCAACAAAAATCCTAATTTCGAGATCAAATCAGCCTCGGCCGTTAGGCGGATGCAAGTGAAGATTGAAAGAGAGGTGGGATTCTTCGGGATAGGGTGCCCGGATCGGGCTTTCATGTCGGCCTGGTTGCGGTGGGTCGGCCGATGGGGCGTTGTTTGTCCTGGGTTGGGGTTTTCGACGCAGAGAACGCCGAGCGGAGCGCAGAGCGCGCAGGGACGGATTTTTGCGGGGTTGGGGGATAATTCGGGTCAGCATTCCGGCGGCGGGCTATGCGTTATGGCGAGGCCCGGGGAACGGGATCCTCGCCGGTCGTCAAGACGGCCGATTATGATTATAGCTATGGGTGCGATGGCCTGTGACGCCACGTGCAGACCGAAGGGGAATCGACCGGGATGGATATCCGAGACGCCACGGACGCCGATGTGCCTGACATGCAGGCGATCTATGCGCATCACGTGCTGCATGGCACGGGCACGTTCGAGGAGGATCCGCCCTCGGTGGAGGAGATGCTGGGACGCTTCCACAAGGTTGTGGATCGCGGGTGCGTCTGGCTGGTCGCGACCGATGCGACCGGTGTCCTGGGCTTTGGCTACTACGCCCCGTTCCGTGACCGTTCGGCGTATCGTTTCACCGTCGAGGACAGCATCTATGTGCGCGAGGACGTGCGCGGCCAGGGCGTCGGCAAGGCGCTGGTGATGCGGCTGATCGAACTGGGAACCGCGGCGGGGCTGCGGCAGATGATCGCGGTGATCGGCGATTCGGAGAATGTCGGGTCGATCGGCGTGCATGCCAGCCTGGGCTTCCAGATGATCGGCACGATGAAATCGGCCGGCATCAAGTTCGGCCGCTGGCTGGATGTGGTGACGATGCAACGCCCGCTGGGCAAGGGCGACGCGAACATTCCCGCCTGATGCGCCCTTGGCCTGTGCGTATCGAACGACGCCTGGCGGTGATGGCCGCGTATGGGTTCGTCTCGGGCCTGCCGCTGCCGCTGTCGGGGTTCACCTTCCGGCTGTGGCTGTCCGGCAGTGGCACGAGTTTGGCTATCGTCGGGCTGACCGCCTGGATCGGGCTGGCGTATTCGCTGAAATTTCTCTGGGCGCCGCTGCTGGACCAGATGCCGCCGCTGGGCGTGCTGCGTGGCTTCGGCCGGCGGCGCGGCTGGCTGCTGCTGGTGCAGCCGGCCCTGGCGGCGGCGGCCGTGCTGCTGGCGCTGTCCCACCCGGCAGCGGCGCCGGTGGCGGCGTTCGCGGCGGCGGCCTGCGTCGCGATGCTGTCGGCGACCCAGGACATCGCGATCGACGCCTGGCGGATCGAGATTTTTCCGGAACGGCGCCAGGGCGTGGCGCTGGCGGCCTATGTCTGGGGGTATCGCGTGGCGATGCTGGTTTCCATGTCCGGCGTCGTCGCCGCGTCCAGTTTTGCCGGCTGGCACTGGCCGTTGCTGGGCGTGGCGGCGCTGATCGGCTGCGGCATGCTGGTGACCCTGGCGGCGGACCGGGAGGATGCTCCCGACGCCGCGGTTCGGCCCGGGGTGCGGCAGGCGGTGGTCGAGCCGATCCGGTCGTTCCTGGCGCGGCCGTCCTCGCTGCTGGTCCTGGCCTTCGTCGCGCTGTTCAAGCTGGGCGAGGCGATGGCCGGGCTGATGACCGCGCCGTTTTACCTGCATTTGGGGTTCGCCCGAGCGGCGATCGCGGCGACGGGTACGTTCTCGCTGGGCGCGACGCTGGCCGGGATTACCCTGGGGGGCTGGCTGGTGGTTCGGGTGGGGGTTGGACGCGCCCTGCTGTGGACCGGGACGGCGCAGACCGTGGCGATGGCGATGTATGTGCTGCTGTCGGTGTCGGCAGGCCAGCATGCCGTGCTGTATGCGACGGTGTGTGCCGAGGCGTTCGCGCAGGGCATGGCCGATGCGGCGTTCCTGACGTTCCTGTCGGCGCTGTGCGCCCGGCAGTTCGCGGCGACCCAGTACGCGCTGCTGTCGTCGGTGCCGATGCTGGCGATCCATACGATCGGCGGGGCGTCGGGGGTGATGGCGGCGGCGCTGGGGTGGACGTGGTTCTATACGGTGTGCATGGCGGGGGCGCTGCCGGGGATGGCGCTGATGGTGGCGTTGCTGCGGCGGCAGAGGGTGGCGGTTGGACAGGCTTGACGGAACTATGCCGCTTCCGGCGACACACGCCGGGGGGCGAACCGAAACGTAGATCGGCACACGCCTCCCTTCATGCTATGATTGTCTTCACAATGCAGCCCGACCCAGCCAACGACCCGGTCATGCGCCGCTTCCGCGCCGCGCTCGATGCACTTTACGGCGCGCGGTTGGAACGTGCTGTGCTGTTCGGTTCCCGAGCGCGCGGCGATGCGCGCGCCGACTCAGACTACGACGTGGCGTTGTTTCTGCGCGGCTACAGCAGCCTGTGGGAAGAATTGCAGCCATTGGGCGCCATTACGACGGCAATCCTGCTGGAGACCGATGCGGTTATCTCGCCGAAGCCGTTCCCTGAGGGTGCCTACCGAACCCGGTCGCTGTTGATGGGGGAAATCCGGCGCGAGGGTGTCGATCTTTGACGCCGGAGGCGGCGCAGGCCCTGGAGACCGCGAGGCGCCATCTCATTGATGCGAGGGCCGTCGTCACGCTGCGGATAACATACATCGCAGGCCGGGAAGCGTATCTCGCCGCGTATCACGCGGCTGAGGCATACCTGCATCATCGAACCGGTAAGATCGCCAAGACCCATCGCGGGCTTCGCACCGAATTCGCGCGCCTGGCACGGAGCGAACCGCGAATCGATCCCGAATTTGTCCGGTTCCTCGCCAATGCGTACGAGATCAAGTCCATCGCGGACTATGGAGCGGAGCCGGAAGCGAACGTCTCCCCGGAACAGGCGAATATGGCGATCGAGACCGCCGGTCGGCTGCTCGAGTGCATCGCCGGCCTGATCGGTTCGTGCGACGGCGCGGAAAGCTGAACCCTCAGGACGCCGCGGCCATGGTCAGGTGCCGGCGTGGGGCCAGCCGGCTGACCAGGAACAGGATCACCGCCAGGTTGAGCAGGTTGAACGCCACACCGGACCCGAAGGCCGGGCGGTAGGACAGGAACATGTCGACCTGCTTGCCGGCGAACCAGCTTCCGAATGCCATCCCCGACATCGCCGTCATCAGCACGGTCGGGATGCGCCATGACGCCTCCTTCGACGGATACAGGTCGCGGATCGCCACCGAGTAGGACGGGATGATGCCGCTGAAGCCAAACCCGAAGGCGCTGGCGACGGCGAACAGGCCGGCTTCATCGCGGGTCAGCAGGAAACAGCCGATGGCCAGCGCCTGCAGCGCCGAACCGGCCATCACCGTGCGCAAACCGCCGAAGCGGTCGGCTAATGCACCCCAGAACTGCCGCGAAATGAATGCGCAGGCCAGCATCACCGACAGCATCGCCGCGCCGTGGCTGGCGGGGATGCCGAGGTCGCCGCAGAACGCGACCAGGTGGGAGGAGGGAATCGCCATCGGCACGCAGCAGCAGAAGCTGGCGATGCAGATCAGCACCATCGCCATGTTCGGGCGGAATCCCAGCACAAGGTCGCCCGGACGGGGGCCGGCTCGGCCGGGGGCGAGGACCAGGGGGTCGGGCGGCTGGCGCAGCAGAGTCAGCAGCGGCAGGATCGCCAGGACGATGGCGCCGTAGCCCAACATGACGGCCTGCCAGCCGACATGCTTGATCCCCACCTCCATGATCGACGGCCAGACCATCCCGGCGATGTATTGTCCTGATGAGATCAGGGCGAGCGCGGTGCCGCGGCGGCGGTCGAACCAACGACTGACATAGATCATCAGCGGTGCGTAGATGGCGCCGTTGCCCAGGAATCCGACCAGCAGCCCATGTCCGACATACAGGGCCCAGACGGAGCCGGTGCTGGACAGCGCCATCCCGGCGGTCATCGACAGCGTGCCAAAGGCGACGGTCTTGCGGATGCCGATGCGGTCGGCCAGCCAACCCATCGGAATGCCACCGACGCCGTTGCCGATCCAGACCAGGGAACTCGCCAGGGAAATCACCGAACGGTCGGTGTGCATTGCGGCCTGGATATCCCGGAGGCCTACCACGGCGAGCAGCGGCGAGCCGAAGGACAGCGACAAGATCGCCAATGTCAGGAAGGCCGCCCGCCACGAGGTTCGGGATTCGATACTATCGCCGGTATCTCGTTGCATAGACGTATTTCTTCCCAATGCGCCCGGCCGGTCGTTCGCCCAGAAGGGCGGTTTGCTTGCCGGTGGGCGTCGCCTGGCCCATTATCGGGCAACGGCCGGGCAGATCAACCGGCATCTTGGAGATGGATATGACAGAACCGACCGGACCGCTTAAGGGCCTGCGTGTATTCGACCTGACCCGTGTGCTGGCGGGACCGACCTGTGTGCAGATGCTGGCCGATCTCGGCGCCGATGTGATCAAGATCGAGCGGCCTGGCGCCGGCGACGATACCCGCGGTTTCGCGCCCCCTGTCATGCCGGGCACGCAGGAGAGCGCCTATTTCGTCGGGGTCAACCGCAACAAGCAGTCGGTCACGCTGGATATCGGCCAGAAGGACGGCCAGGAAATCGCGCTGAAGCTGATCGCCCAGTGCGATATCCTGGTGGAGAACTTCAAGGTCGGCGCGTTGGCGAAATACGGGCTGGGGTACGAGCAACTGCATGCGAAATTTCCCCGGCTGATCTATTGCTCGATCACCGGATTTGGGCAGACAGGGCCGTATGCGCCTCGGCCGGGCTACGACAGCCTGATCCAGGCGATGGGCGGGGTGATGAGCCTGACCGGGGAGCCGGACGGGCTGCCGCAGAAGGTCGGCGTGCCGGTGGGCGACCTGTTCGCTGGGCTGTACGGGTGTATCGGCATCCTGGCGGCGCTGCGGCATCGCGACCTGACGGGGCAAGGGCAACAGATCGATATCGGGATGCTCGATACGAGCGTGGCCTGGCTGGCCAACCAGGGCATGAACTATCTTGCCACCAATGAAAATCCGGCTCGTTTGGGCAACCAGCATCCCAATATCGCGCCGTATCAGGTGTTCCCGACCAAGGACGGGCATATCGTGCTGTCGGTCGCCAACGATCCGACGTTCAAGCGGTTCTGCGAGGCGTTCAGCCTGACGCATCTGCTGGAGGATTCCCGGTTCGTCACCAATGCCGACCGGGTGCGCAACCGGCAGTTGGTCACCGATACGCTGACTCCGGTGATGATGCAGAACACCACGACTTGGTGGGTGGAGCGGCTGGAGGCGCTGAAGATCGGCTGCGGCCCGATCAACAAGCTGTCCGAGGTGTTCGCTGATCCGCATGTCGTGGCGCGCAATATGGTGCTGGAGATGGCGCACGGGTCGGGCCAAACGGTGAAGGTGATCGCCAATCCGGTGAAGTTGTCGGAAACGCCGGCCGACTACCGGCTGCCGCCGCCGCTGCTGGGTGAGCACACCGATGCCGTGCTGGCCGAACGGCTCGGGCTGGATGCCGCGGCGCTGGTCGCGTTGCGCGAGAAGAAGGTGATCTGATGCGGGCGCGTGCCGGCTCGATTCCGTATCTGCTGGCGGGCGCGTTTCATCGGTTGGGGTTTGAGGAATGGGGCGACCCGGACGCTCCGGCTGTGGTGTGCGTGCATGGGTTGACCCGTAACGGGCGGGATTTCGATGCGCTGGCGTCTGTGCTGGCGGGATCGTACCGGGTGATCTGCCCGGATCTGCCGGGGCGCGGGCTGTCCGGCTGGCTGACGGACCCGATGCTATATCAGGCGCAGCATTATGTGACGGCGTTGGCGCATCTGCTGGCCTGGGTTGGGCGGGATGTCGCTTGGGTGGGGACGTCGCTGGGCGGCATCTGTGGGATGGTGATCGCGGCGACGGAGGGGTCTCCGATCAACCGGCTGGTGCTGAACGACGTGGGCCCGTTCATTCCGGCGGCGGCGCTGGGTCGGATCCGGGATTACATGGTGGCGTCCGGGGATTCGCCGATGATGTCGCGGTTTCCGGATCTTGAGGCGATCGAGCGGCATCTGCGCCTGGTCCATGCGCCGTTTGGGCCGATGTCGGACGCGCAATGGGCGGAGATGGCGCGCAATTCGGCTCGGGCGCTGCCGGATGGGCGGTTTACGATGCATTATGACCCGCGGATCGCGGAGCCGCTGCGGGGGCATGCGCCGGCGGATGTCGATATGTGGACGTTGTGGGGCCGCATCCGGGTGCCTCGGATGGTGATCCGGGGTGAGGCCAGCGATATCCTGTTGCCCGAGACGTTCGCGCGAATGGAGGCGTCGGGGGCGCTGGCGTTCGAGGTGCCGGTGACGGGGCATGCACCGCCGCTGCTCGATCCGCTGCAAATCGAGGCTATACGCGCGTTCCTGGGGGGGTGATTGGTGCGGGAGTTGCCCGAAGAGGTGGTGCATCTGCCGTTTTCGCCCGGATCTTTCCGGATGGCGATGGATTTGGTCTCGGTGGCGGAGGCGGACTGGTTCGAACTGGATCGGCGCTATTTGGGGGAGATGGCGGAGCGACGGCGTTTGTTGGACAGCGCACATGGCGAGGTGTTTGCGGCGCTGCCGGTGTCCGACGCGGCTCGGCGGGAGGCGCTGGAGGTGGTGGTTGGTGCGCTGACGCTGCATCACCCGGATTGGTTCAGTTGCGACGGTGGGGTGGCGCGCAATCATTTGACCGGGGAATGTTGGGACATGACGGCCAAGGGCGGGGCCGTTGCCACGGGACCGGCATGGCCTCCGCCCACCATGACGACGGGAGGCCGACATCCTGTGCCTGGCACCGGAATCGATCCGCTGGAACTGGCGGGGCGGTTGGTGCAGGAGGATTTGTGTCTTGTACAGAACGGTTCCGATGGGCCGGTGTTTACTGCTGCCGTGCTGTGTTTTCCTAGTCGTTGGCGGTTGATGGATAAGATCGGCAAGCGATTGGCTGATGTGCATGGGCCGGTGCCGTTGTATGCTGACCGGTTGGCGGCGCCGGTGGACCGGTTCATGCGGCATCTGAAGGTGGGTCATATCGCCTCGCGATTGAACTGGTCCTTGCTGGACGATCCGGCACTGTTTCAGCCGGGTGGGAAGTGGCGGGTGGACGGGGATGCGGGGATCACGGGGGCGAATGCCGGGGAGCGGGTGTTCCTGCGGGTGGAACGGCAGACGTTGCGGCGGCTGCCCGCGAGTGGGGCGGTGCTGTTTGGGATCCGGGTGCATGTGTACCGGATGGATCGGGTGATTGACGGGGCTGCGCGGGCGGCGGCGTTGGCCGAGGCCGTGCGCGCGCTGCCGGCGGAGGTTCAGCATTATAAGAGTCTGTTGCCGTTTCGGGCGGCGGTGTTGGGGTGGTTGGGGGATTTTCAGGCCGGCGGCGGCATGTAGACGGCTTGTCGTTGGTTTTTGTAACGAAAAAGCGGGTCCGAGCGTGCTTCGCCGATTCGTGCGCGGATGGCCGGGACACGCCCGGCCATGACGGTGAGAGTGTGCTGGCCAGCCATGACGATGAGAGTGTGCTGGCCGGCCATGACGGTGAGAGTGTGCTGGCCGGCCATGATGGTGAGAGTGTGCTGGCCGGCCATGATGGTACAGTAACGGGTATCCATCCGCACGGGATGTGGCTTCAGTCCGGATCGCGGCCTCGGATGGACGCGTAGCCGCTGCCGAAGGCGGAATCGCGTTTTTGGAAGGCGTGCTTGACCCCGTGTTCGCGCATCGTGGCTTTGAATGCCATTGCTTTGGGGGCGAGGTGGCCTCGGGCGTCGATCTCGGCGCCGATGCGTTGCAGGGTGCGGGCGCCCATCAGTTCCAGGCCCAGATTGACCAGGCGCTTGTTGGCGGACAGCAGATGCGGGTCCACCAGGCCCATGCGGTCGGCGAGACGCATGACCTCGGTTTCCAGGTCGGCGGCGGGGTAGGATTTCAGGGCCAGGCCGATCTCGGCGGCGTCTTTTCCGGTCAGGGAATCGCCTGTCAGCAACAGGCGTTTCGCCCATTGCGGGCCGCAGTGATACAGCCACATGTTGCCTGGCGGCGTGCCCAGGTCGCGGACCGGTGGAAAGCCGATGCGAGCGTCGTCGGCGACGATGATCATGTCGCAGAACCAGGCGAGTTCGGTGCCGATGCCGATACAGGTGCCATGCACCTGGGCGATCACCGGCTTGTGCATGTCGAACAGTTCGACGCGCAGTTTCTGGCCTTGCTCCAGCCGCCAGACGTCGTCGTCTATTTCGGCTCGGCCGCGATACTCCGGGCCGCGGCCGGAGGAATACTCGTTCAGGTCGGCACCGGCGCAGAAATGCGGGCCGGCGCCGCGCAGGATGACGCAATGGACGGGGTTGTATTCGTCGGCCTCCCGCAGCGCCGCGTTCAGTTCGCGCAGCAGCTTGCTGCTGAGGGCGTTCCGCCGCTCCGGCCGGTTCAGGGTGACGATGGCGGTGGTGCCTTTGACCTCATAGGCGATCTGTTCGAATTCCATGGCTTCCTCCCGTTGGTTGCTGACGGGATCAGAGCGGTGGAATGCGCCGGGGGCAAGTGTTGCGGTCTTCCGGCTGTCCGAAACCATGGGACTTCGGCGTCGTGTGCCTCGGGTCCACATCCCGGCGGCTTCCGGCTCCGGCCCATCGGCGCCTGGTACCGCCCTGCCCCGCGGCTGGGTGTGCCGCATGCGGATGCCGACCGATCCGTCTTGGACGATACGGCGATGGTGGCGCTGCCGGTTTATTCCGCCACCGGTTCGCAGAGGGGTTTGATCGGTTCTCCGGCCAGTATTTTATGCACGAAGGGGACGGAGTCCTTCAGCGATGCGTTCACCGTCTCGCCGTGGTTGAGGCCGGCATACAGATGGGCTTCCACCACAGTTCCCCCGGCGCAGGCGTTGCGAACGAGCATCAACTGTCTGGCCGGCAACACGTCGTGGTCGTAGTCACCGGTGCCGACGAACAGCGGTTGCGGCAGCTTCAGGGTGTCGTATTCCATGGTCAGCAGGACGGGCTTGATGGCTGTGTTGAAGCCGGGTCCGATCGTGGCTTCGCGGTTGAGGCCGGCGTCCCCTACGGCCTTGAAGAGGGCGGCGACACAGGTGGTGCGGGCTTGTTCCAGCAGCGGCAGGGCGCGCGCCGAGACCAGTTGGTTCGGCTGCAGCGACGGATCGGCCTGCTGCATCCTGATGGCGATGTAGAGGCTGTAGGCGGCGGTCGGATCGGCTGAACCCGGCGGTGCCTGCGGGGGGCGTGGACCGTTTGGCGCGGTGAACGGCACGCCGGTCGCCACGGTGCCGCGGATGTTGAGTTCGGGTGCGTAGCGGGCGGCGAGACCGGCGCTGGCGAAGGCGGCCTGGCCACCCTGGGACTGGCCGATGATGACGATCTTGTTGGCGATGTCGGGAAAGCCTTTCAGCACCGCGCGGACGCTGTCGAGCACGCCGTAGGCCTCGGGCCGTGTCGCGAGATAGGGATGCGGACCGGGGGTGCCGAGGCCTTGATAGTCGGTGGCGACGATGGCGTAGCCCTGCCCGAGCCAGGTGTTGAGATAGGAGGCGTCGCGCTTTGAGCGGACGTTCCAGGACGGGGCGCAGGTGTCGGCGATACCCGTCGTGCCGTGTGCCCAGGCGACCAGGGGCCAGCCGCCGGCGGGCGGTGTTCCGCGGGGTGCGAAATAGGCGCCGGAGACGACGACCCGGTCCGTGCCGCCGATCCCATCGGTGGAGGTGTAGAGGATGCGGAATTGCTCGCCGGCCGCCGCCAGGCCGTAGCCGGGATCGAGGGGTTCGGTGCGCAGGATGCGTCCGGGGGTGTCGGGGATGTCTCCGGTCCAGGTGTAGAAGGGCGAGACGCCGCCGTCGCCCTGTGACGGGTCCGGTGTGGGGACTTTGGCTGCCCGAGCGATGCCGGCGGACAATACGATGGCAAGCAGGACGGTGACGCAGCGGCGCATTGGCGGTTTGCTCCCTGGATGCGTAGGCCTTGGTCCGAAAGTTAGACTTGGGTTCAAGTATTCTTCAATGCCCGGGTGCAAGTCGGTACAGTTCGTTACCTGCTCTTAAGGATTGGTTAAGACTTCGCCCGTAGCCTGCCACTGCCCGAACCCGGACAGGAGTTTACAATGAGTATCGCAGGCGTATCCGCCGTGTCCTCGTCAGCCTACCTCCAGCAACTGCAGAGCACGACGCAGACGAATGCGACGGCCCAGGCGGCACCGCAAAGCGCGACACTGGCGAGTGCGACGGCCCAGGCCGGTGCGACCCAGCAGACGGGCCAGGTGCATCACCATCATCATCACCATGGCGGTGGCGGGGCGGCGACGCAGTCCTCCGACGTGACGCAGACCGGCACGGACGCCACGGGTGGAACGAGCCTTCTCAACACCATCGTCTGATGCAGCTTACTCCGTCCGAAAGCGCCGATCAGGGCACCTTCGAGGCGATTTTTCATGCGCTGGACGCGGCTTCCCGGGACAGGATCGGGCCGGCGAAGCCGCGGTTGCTGGCGATCCCGATCCGCGATGACGCCGGTGTCGTGACCGGCGGGCTGTGGGCGATCAGCCTGTTCGGATGGATGCATGTGGAGATGCTGCTGGTGCCGGAGCCGCTGCGTGGCCAGGGCATCGGGTCGGCGATGATGGCGCTGGCGGAAACCGAGGCTCGGCGGCGTGGCTGCATGGGCATGCATGTCGATACGTTCAGTTTCCAGGCGGGATCGTTCTACGAGAAAATGGGATTCTCTCAGTTTGGCGTGCTGGACGACTGCCCGCCGGGGTATTCCCGGCTGTTCTTCCAAAAGCGACTGGTGCCGAAATGTCCGGCGTAGCCGAGGGGGCGTTGCGGCGCGCCCGGGCGCTGGTGGGGCGGGGCGAGGACGAGGCGGCGAAACTGGCGTATCTGCGGGTGTTGCAGGCCGACCCCGAACATTGCGGGGCGCTGACGGAACTGGGTGCCCTGGCGCATGCCAGCGGTTTCGTGTCCGCCGCGCGCGATGCTTACTGTCAGGCGGTGCGGTGTCATCCGGGCGACAAGGTGGCGCATGTCGGTTACGCTTATCTGTTGAATGAGTCGGGCGAATTCGACGCGGCGCGGGAGCAGTACCAGGCGGCGTTGGCGGTCGATCCGGATCTGGTCGAGGCGCATCAGGGGTTGGCCCGGGTGTTGACCGAGATCGGTGAAAATGGCGATGAGCACTGGCGGAAAGGTTTTGTCGGCCATGCCGTCGTGCGGCGGCGGTATCGCGGGACGGGAACGGGCATTCCGCTGGTGATGCTGGTGGCGGCGGTGGGTGGTAATATTCCGACTCAGCACTGGGTCGATGACCGGGTTTTCGCGGTCACGGCGGTTTATGCCGATTTCTTCGATCCGGACGACCCGTTGCCGCCGCATGCGGCGATCTTGAACGCTATCGGCGATGCCGATTTGTGCGGCGAGGCGCTGGTGAATGCCGAACGGATTGTCTCGCGTTGTGAAGCGCCGCTGGTCAATCATCCGGCGCGTGTGCGGGTGACCGGACGGACGGATAATGCTGGCCGGCTGGGCGGGATAGCGGGGGTTGTCGCGCCCCGGATTGCTCCGTTGTCTCGGGTGGGCGATTGGCGGTTTCCGTTGTTGTTGCGGGCGCCGGGGTATCATACCGGACAGCATTTTATCCGCGTCGAGACCCGGGACGCGCTGGATGCGGCGGCGGCATCGCTGCCGCGCGGGGAACCGCTGGCGATCGAATATCTGGATGCGCGCGGGGCGGACGGGATGGCGCGGAAATACCGGGTCATGTTCATCGGCGGGGTTGCCTATCCGCTGCATCTGGCGATCTCGGCGGACTGGAAGGTGCATTATTTCACCGCCGCGATGGAGGCCGACGCGGCGTTCCGGGAGGAGGAAAAACGGTTCCTGGGCGATATGCCGGGGGTGCTGGGGCCGCGGGCGATGGCGGCATTGGGGAAAATCCAGGCGGCACTGGGGCTGGACTATGCCGGGGTCGATTTCGCGCTGGCGCCGGATGGGTCGCTGCTGCTGTTCGAGGCGAATGCGACGATGGCGATCATTCCGTTGGCGCCCGATCCGATCTGGGACTATCGGCGCCGAGCGGTGGGCGATGCGCTGGAGGCGGCCAGGCGGTTGTTGCCGCGGGATTGGCACACGGCATGAGCGAAACGGCGTTCGCCGAGGCGATGGCGCTGCATGAGGCCGGGCGGTGTGGTGAGGCGGCTGCGGGGTATCGGGGCATTCTGGATGATTTGCCGGATCATGCGGACAGCCTGCATCTGCTGGGTTTGATTACCGCCGAACAGGATGATCCGGTGGCCGGGATCGCCCTGATCCGGCGGGCGATGGCGATCGAGCCTGGGCGGGCGGTGCATTACAACAGTCTGGGGCGCGCGTATCGCCGGCTGAACCGGCTGGAGGAGGCGGTAGGGGCTTATCGGGCGGCGGTGGCGCTGCGTCCGGATTTGGCTGAACTCCACAGCAACCTGGCGACCACGCTGCGCGATCTGGGGCTGCATGTGGAGGCGGTGGAGCATTACCGCCAGGCAGCCGAACAGGCGCCGGAGGTGGCGGATATCTGGTACAATCTGGCGAACGCCCTCGCCGACACGGGCGCGGTGGCGGAGACGGATGTTTGCTACCGAGCGGCCATTGCGTTGAGGCCGGGCTTCGTCGATGCGCTGGGGAATTACGGGCGGTGGCTGACGGTTCGGGGCCGTTGGGTGGACGCGGAAGGTCGTCTGGCTGAAGCGCTGACCTTGGCGCCGATGCAGGCGGGGGTGTGGACCAATCTGGGGATCGTGTCGCGGGAACTGGATCGGCCGGAGGCGGAGGCCTGTTTCCGTAACGCCGTGGTGATCGCGCCGGGGCTGGCGGACGCACATTACAACCTCGGGTGCCTGTTGTCCGAACAGGGACGAGCGGATGAGGCGATTGCCTGCCATGAGGCGGCGATTGCGGCCGATCGGGGATTCGGTAGCGCTCGATTGGCGGTTTGCATGGCGGAACTGCCGATCCTGTACCGGGCGGAGGCGGAGATCGCGGTGCGCCGGCAGCGTTATGGCACGGCGCTGGCGCGTCTGGTGGCGGGGGATGGGCGGTTGGTGGCGGATGCCATCGGGCGGTCTCAGCCGTTCTTCCTGCCGTATCAGGGACAGGACGATCGGGCGTTGCAGGCGCTGTACGGGCGGTTCGCCTGCGATGTGCTGGCGCGGGCGGAGGCGCCGGTACGGCTGGCATCGGCGCCGGTGGGTGGCGCGCGCATCCGGGTGGGCGTCGTCAGCGGGTTCTTCTGCGATCACACGCTGTGGAAATTGTTTCTGGAAGGATGGCTGACTCAGATCGACCGTGGGCGGTTCGAGGTGATCGGGTTTCATACGGGCCAGGTCTCGGATGACGTGACGGCGCGTGCCGCGGGGTTGTGCGACCGGTTCGTGCAGGGGTTGGGTTCGGGGGCGGCGTGGCGGGCGGCGGTGGCCAATGCCGAACCGCACGTGCTGCTGTTTCCGGAGGTCGGCATGGACCCCGTGGCGGGGCGGCTGGCGGCGATGCGGCTGGCACCGGTGCAGTGCGTGGCGTGGGGGCAGCCGGAGACCACCGGGCTGCCGACCATCGACTATTTCCTGTCGAGCGACTTGATGGAGCCGCCGGAGGGGGATGCGTATTACACCGAACGGCTGGTTCGGTTGCCGAATTTGGGGCTGCACTACACGCCGGATGTGGTGGCGGATGCGGTGGGGCATACGGACGGGCCGGTGTTCTGGTCGGGGCAGGCGCTGTACAAGTATTTGCCGCACTATGACTCGGTGTTTCCTCGTATCGCGCGCGAATTGGGGGCGTGCCGGTTCGTGTTCATCGGTTTCGCCAGGAGCGAGGCGGTGACCGGGATTTTTCGGGAGCGGTTGCGGGCGGCCTTCGCCGCGGCGGGGCTGGATGCGGACCGGCATGTGGTGATCCTGCCACCCATGTCGCAGCGCGATTACATCGAGGCGGTGGGGCGGGCGGATGTGATCCTGGACACGATCGGCTGGTCGGGGGGGAAATCGACGCTGGATTGCCTGGCGGTGAACCCGGCGATCGTGACGTTGCCGGGTCGGTTCATGCGCGGACGGCATACGGCGGCGATCCTGCGGCATATTGGCTGTCCGGAGACGATCGCCGGATCGGTGGATGCGTATGTGGCGATCGCGGTGCGGCTGGCTCGCGAGCCGGCGTGGCGGGCCGAGGTGCGGCAGGCGGTGGCGCGCGGGAAGGCGCGTGCGTTTGGGGATTTGGCGTATGTGCGGGCGCTGGAGGGATTCCTGGCCGAGGTGGTGATGGACCGGACGGCGTAGGCGGGATTGGTCCGGGTTTGGCTGCCTGGTGGCGGCTATACGCGATGGGTCAGTCGAAGGATTTTTGTCGATGCCTCGTCTGTTCGTCGTGATGCTGTCGCGTGGGCCGGCGTGGAATGAGTCTGAGCCGCTGGAAGGCCAGGTTGAATGGCGGCCGCACGCGGATTTCATGAATGCATTGCATGAAGAGGGACTCGTTTTGTTTGCGGGGCCGCTGGAGGGCACGTCGGATGTGCTGCAAATCGTCCGAGCCGATTCACCGGAACAGATTGCCGTGAGGCTTGGTAAAGATCCGTGGGCGCGGAATGGATTGCTTTGGGTCGTGCGGATCGCGCCCTGGGATTTGCGGATTGGGGAGATCGCCTAGCCCCGCGTGACGTGGGCGGAGACGGCTTTCCAGGTGTCTCCTTGGCGAACCCAGACGTCGGTGTAGCGGCCTGTGGCCTGTCGGCCGTCAGGTGCGGTGTAAGCGGTGCGTCCGTGGATGATGGCGGTGTCGCCGAAGCGGCGGATCAGCACGTCATGGGATTGCAGGTCGCTGATCGTGACGGGGCGAGCGGTTTGGGCGAGGAAGCCGGCTCGATCGATGAAGGTGCCGTCGGGATTGGAACAATAGAAATCGGCGGCGAGGATTTCGTCGAAGCGGCGGACGTCGCCGTTCTGCACGGACGCGATGTAGTCTCGATTCAGCGCTTGCAGGGTCTCAATGTCGGACATCGTGATGCTCCACGGTCAGGCGGGGATTTGCCGGATGCCGGCGAAGGACTAAGGTCTCGCACAAAGACCGGCAGCAGGATAACGCCGTTTGCGGGAGGATCAGGTGGACCAATCCGTACGTGAACCACCGACTGGTGTGTGGCCCGCGGGGCTGACGCGTGTGCCATACTGGGTCTATCGCGATCCCGAGGTCGCTCGGGACGAGCAGACCCGGATCTTTGAAGGTTCGGCCTGGCATTATCTGTGCCTGGAGATCGATGTCCCGGCGGTTGGCGATTACCGCACCACGTCGATGGGGGCCATGCCGGTCGTGGTGGTTCGGACCGAGGATGGCGAGGTCGTCGCGTTCGAGAATCGATGTGCCCATCGCGGGTCGCTGATCTGCCTGGATGACGGCGGCCGGGTGAAGGACTTCCAGTGCGTCTATCACGCTTGGCGGTATGATCTGCGGGGCAACCTGACGTCCATCGCGTTCCGGCGCGGGATCAACGGCCAGGGCGGGATGCCGGACGATTTCAGGATGGAGGCACATGGTCCTCGGAAGTTACGGACGGCGGTGCTGTGCGGGTTGGTGTTCGGAACGCTGGCGGTGGACGGGCCCGACCTGGAGAGCACCATCGGGCCGGAGGTGCTGGTTCGGCTGAAGCGTGTCCTGCACAAGAAGGTGGAGGTGATCGGCCGGTTCACACAGCACATGCCGTGCAACTGGAAGCTGTACATGGAGAATGTGCGCGACACGTATCATGCGAGTCTGCTGCACACGTTCTTCACGACGTTCCGGATTACGCGGCTGAGCCAGGGTGGCGGGGTGATGGTGGGCGAGAATGGCGTGGCGCATGCCAGCACCACTCTGGCGGGGGCGAAGGGGCCGGATGACAGCTATGCCGGGATGCGGGCCGACAATCAGGGATTCCAGTTGCGGGATCCGTCGTTCCTGGAGGCGGTGGCGGAGTTCAATGACAACATAAACCTGCAGATATTGTCGGTGTTTCCTGGTTTCATCCTGCAGCAGATCCATAACGCGCTGGCGGTGCGGCAGATCGTGCCCAGGGGTGTGGACAGCATGGATCTGCACTGGACCTATCTGGGGTTCGCCGACGATACGCCGGAATTGCGGGCGATGCGGCTGAAGCAGGGGAACCTGGCCGGGCCGGCCGGGTTCGTTTCGATGGAGGATGGTGCCGTCGGCGGCTTCGTGCAGCGCGGCATCGCGGCGGCGGACCGGGAGACGTCGGTCGTTGAAATGGGGGGCGCGACGGCTGACACGGCGGAGACCCGGGCGACCGAGGCGTCGGTACGGGGGTTCTGGAAGGCATGGCGTGCTGGGATGGGGGTTTGACGATGCTGATGGAAATCGCCGCCCTGAGCGGCGCCTGTGCGGCGGCGATCGATTCCGGACGGTTTGAGGATTGGCCGGGGTTTTTCCTCGATCGGTGTTTGTACAAGGTGACCACGGCGGACAATTACGAGAAAGGGTATCAGGCTGGGCTGATCTATGCCGATTCTCGGGCGATGCTGGTGGATCGGATCGCGGCGCTGCGGGAGGCGAATATCTACGAGCGGCAGCGGTACCGGCATATCGTCGGCATGCCGGCGATCGTTGATGAGGCGGATGGGGTGGTCGCGGTGGAGACGTCGTTTCTGGTTGTGCGGACGATGCGCGATGGGGAGATGATGATTTTCGCGGCGGGCGTCTATCTGGATAAGGTGCGCCGGGATGCGGCGGGGGCGTGGCGATACGCCGAACGGATCGTTGTGTGTGACAGCCAGCGGTTCGATACGTTGCTGGCGATTCCGTTGTAGGACGCGAACGGCGTCCTCCCCCATGTACGCTGGCGAGTCCGGGTCTGCTTGGATCGATCACCATGACCGGTATGGGCTATTATGACGGTGACCTTTCCCGATCGAAATCGACTTCCAGTGGGACGACAGCTTCGCCGCTTCCGCCGCCTGCGCGGTATAAAGCAAGATCACGTCGCCGCGTTACTGGGCGTCTCGCAGGGGCTGATATCCCGGTGGGAGGCTGGGTTGCACACGCCATCACCGGCCCTTTATCGCCGGCTTGAGAAACTGCTCGCGAGCAAGGTCGATCCGGCGGCTGATGCGGCGTTGCGCCGATTGATCGAGAACGCCGTGGCACCGGTTCATCTCATCTGCGATGCGTCCCATGTACTGCTGGCGGCGTCAGCGGCCCGGGAAGCGGAATGGGGTTCGCGGGCGACACCATTCCTGGGTACTTCACTCTGGCGCTTCGCGACTTCGGAGATCGTGGCGAGTGAGGAGCGGCTGCCCGACCGTGGCTGGTTCGAGGAAACGGATCCGGGAATGGTCCTTGTCGAAACTGGCGGGAACGGCAGCCGTGACATGCGGATCCTGCCCAGCACATTGGCATGGGAGCGCATCGCTTTGGCCGACGGACGCATCGGTCGACTCGTCACGACGATTGCCTTCGCCTGAACCCGAATAATTCATTCGTGGCCTCGGCGTGTACCGCGTTGTACCGATCGTCGCATGATTGAAGACCGTTTGGATCGCCAGTTGACTTTCCTGACCGAGATCGACGCACTCAAATCGGTTATCCGTCAGTCGCACCTGGCCGACCGTAGCCGCCGCGAGAACGCGGCTGAGCATTCCTGGCATCTCGGTATGTTCGCGCTGGTGTTGGGCGAAGCCGATCCAACGCTTGACCTCGCAAAGGTCGTCGCGATGCTTTTGATCCACGACATCGTGGAGATCGACGCCGGCGATGCGCCAATTCATGGCGCTTACGATGCCGTTGCGTTGGCGCAGGCCGAGCGGGCGGCGGCGGAGCGCATTTTTGGGCTTCTGCCCGAGACGCAACGGGACAGATTTCTATCGCTGTGGCGCGAATTCGAGGCTGAGGAGACGATGGATGCGCGCTTTGCGAAGGCGCTCGACCGGTTTCAACCGTTGTTACTTAATATACTGACCGGCGGCGGTACTTGGGCGGAGAACGGCGTGACGGAAGGGCAGGTGTATGAGCGATATCAGCCTGCGATCGAACGTGGCTCCCCTGCCCTATGGTCGCGCGCCCGAGCCCTTGTTCGCCGGCACTTCGCTGCCGCGCGGGATTGAAGATCGGTTTCCGAAAACGACGTGCGCCGACCGGCGGGGGTCGCATCCTTCGAACTGTTAAGGTTTCTATACAGGGGTATGAGTGGCCCGCGTCTTTGACCATGGTTGGTTGGCTTCGGTGGTCGCCCGACCCGCAATGGAGTTGCCGACGTCCCCACCAGTTTTGGCTGCGTCGTACACGAATTGCCTGTTCGGCTTTGCTCGTGCGCGTGGGTGCGCGGACACGGGCAAGGTGCATAGCGCGCGTTCGTTCGGCCTTTCATCTTTTTTGTCACGAAGAAAGAACGAGAACCACGAAGCGCCACGGAGCGTTGCCGTGCCGCTGCCGGCACGCGACGTGGCCGTCGCGGACAAGCGGCTTTTTGCTCAACATGCTTCGTCTTCAGAACAGCGCGTAACGCCCTTCTCCGTGGCCCACCGTAGCCCTCGTTCTTCCTCCGTGTTGAAAAATCTCTGGCCCAACACCCTTGCGAGAGACGAACGGCGAGATACCGGACAGTCAAACAACGACCATGTTCAGCACCCTGACTTTTTCACGAGGAGCCGCCCTCGCCGAGCTTATCGACGGTGAAAGGGCGGATCACGAACGAGGTAATATTTGAATTTGCGACGAACGCCCCGGCCGGGAAGCCGAGGCGTTTGCTACGAGTTTGGCGGCTTATGTTCCGATGCCGCCTAGGGCGAGGTATTTGATTTCCAGGTAGTCCTCGATGCCGTATTTCGAGCCTTCGCGGCCCAGGCCGGAGGATTTCATGCCGCCGAAGGGGGCCTCGGCGGTTGAGATGATGCCTTCGTTGATGCCGATGATGCCGTATTCCAGGGCTTCGCCGACGCGGAAGATGCGGCCGATGTCGCGGGCGTAGAAGTAGGCGGCCAGGCCGAATTCGGTGTCGTTGGCCAGGCGGATCGCTTCTTCCTCGGTTTTGAAGCGGAACAAGGGGGCGACGGGACCGAAGGTTTCCTCGCGGAAGATCAGCGCGTCGTGCGGGACGTTCGCCAGCACCGTCGGTTCGTAGAAGTTGCCGCCGAGACGGTGCTTTTTTCCGCCGGTGACGACGGAGGCGCCGAGGGACAGGGCGTTGGCGACGTGCTCTTCCACCTTTGCCAGTCCGTCCGCGTTGATCAGCGGGCCTTGGGAGACGCCGGGTTCCATGCCGTTGCCGACTTTCATCGCCTCGACGGCGACTTTCAGTTTGGCGGCGAAGGCGTCGTAGACACCGTCCTGCACCAGGATGCGGTTGGCGCATACGCAGGTCTGCCCGGTGTTGCGGAACTTGCTGCCCATGGCGCCGATCACCGCGGCATCCAGGTCGGCGTCGTCGAACACGATGAACGGGGCGTTGCCGCCGAGTTCCATGCTGGTTTTCTTGATGGTCGGGGCACATTGGGCGAGCAGCTTGGCGCCGACCTCGGTCGAGCCGGTGAAGGAGAGTTTGCGGATCAGCGGGTTCGAGGTCAGCTCGGCGCCCATCGCGCTGGACCCGCCGGTCAGGATGTTGCACACGCCGGCCGGCATGCCGGCTCGTTCGGCCAGCACCGCCAGGGCCAGGGCGGAGAACGGCGTCTGTGAGGCCGGGCGGATCACGCCGGTGCAGCCGGCGGCCCAGCCGGGGCCGGCTTTGCGGGTGATCATGGCGGAGGGGAAATTCCACGGTGTGATCGCGGCGAAGACACCGATCGGTTCTTTCAGAACCAGGATGCGGCGGCCTTTGGCATTCTGCGGGATGGTGTCGCCGTAGATGCGTTTGGCTTCCTCGGCGAACCATTCGATGAAGCTGGCGGCGTAGACGATCTCACCTTTGCTTTCCGATAGGGGCTTGCCCTGTTCGGCGGTCATGATCACCGCCAGGTCGTCGGCGTTGGCCAGCATCAGGTCGGACAGTTTCCGCAGGATGGCGCCGCGTTCCTTCGCCAGCATCGCCCGCCAGGCCGGATAGGCGGCGTTGGCTGCCTCGATCGCTCGGCGGGTTTCGGCGGTGCCCATGTTGGGGACTTCGCCTACCGCTTCGCCGGTGGCGGGGTTCCTGACGGTGAGGGTCTTGCCGCTGTCGGCCTCCACCCATTTGCCGTTGAGGTAGTTGGCCTGCCGGAACAGCGTCGGGTCTTTCAGCGGTAGCGGCGATACGGGGTTCAGCATGGTCGGGTCCTCCTTGTCCCTGTGTTGGCGGGAACATAGTGCCTGGAGGGCGTGCTGTCAGGGGCGGGGCGGGAATTCCCGGCTGGTCGGAGGGCGGCGGCCCAGACTCAAGCCGTTGCTGCGCCTCCCTGATAATGCCGGCAGTTCAGAGTTCGTGGCGTGCCTGAAGGCGGCCGATGCTGAGACGTCCGAGGATGGCGCTGTGGGGGCGGCGGCGAACCAGCGGCTGTTTCCCGCTCAATCCCGCGGCATCTATGGATTTGATCGGGGCCTGAACGCCTTGAGAGTTTTCCGCCATATGGAAACGCAGCGGGGCACTGTGGCGTAGCCATGGGTTGCCGCGTTTTTTACTTTTTACATAAATCCATATTTTTATAGACGTTTTATAGCAAATATCAATCTTAAAAATCATATAATTGTCGGTAAATTTTACATTTATCGACTTCGCAAAAAAGGAAAGATTCATATCTTATTGAAATTACGTAAAAACCTTAAATGGTACAAGTTTTGCTTTGTCCTCCGGGAACCGAGACACGAACTTGGTCAGGAGTTATCAATGCGATCCATTCTCGCCAGTGCCATTATCGCCATTGGGCTGGCTGTCTCAGCCCCGGCCTCCGCGGACGTCGTCTTCACTCTGTCAGGCGTGACATTCGCCGGCGGCGGAACGCTCACCGGTTCCTTTACCCTGAACAGTGGGTTGACCGCCATCGTGTCGGCGGACCTCGTGGCTTCCGCGTCCGGAGCTTTCGCCGGAGCCACCTATATCTACTCCGGCGACACGATCTCCCAGTCGCTGCCGACGCAATTTTTCCAGCTCGATACAGCGGGAGAGGCAGATGAGCTGCGCATCTACTTCGCCGATATCGTGACCGCGACCTCCGCCATCATCCTCTTCGACGGCTTTTCATACGAGTCCGAAGCCGGCGCCGGAAACCGCACCATAACGGGCGGCACGCTGATCGACGGATCACCCGTGCCTGAACCGGCCAGCCTGGCTCTGTTGGGCACCGGCCTGCTGGGATTGGCGGGATTGCGCCGCCGTCGCCGCCGCGCGCGGGGCTGACACCACCCCGCGACCCAATCGTTGACTCCGTCAATGAAATCGCCGAACCTGCGGTGGCAGGAGGACGCGATGACCGACACACCAATCCCCAACCGCGACGGCGCCGTCGCCGCGGTACGCCGCTTCAACCGCTTCTATACCCGCCAAATCGGCCTGCTGGACGAAAAGCTGCTGAAAAGCGACTTTACCCTGACCGAAGCCCGCGTTCTGTACGACCTCGCCCATCAGTCGGCTCCCCAAACCCTGACCCATCTCGCCAGGGATTTGCTGATCGACCTCGGGTATCTCAGCCGCATCCTGAAGGCGTTCGACACGCGCGGACTGATCGAGCGTTCCGCGGCGCCGGGCGACGGACGGCAAGCTTTGTTCGCCCTGACGGACGCCGGCCGAGCGGCGTTCGCGCCGCTGGATCGCGCGTCGCAACGGGAAATAGGCGACGTCATCGCGTCCCTTACGCCGGCGGATACCGACCGGATCGTTCGGTCCATGCAGACGATCGAACGCCTGTTGGGCGCCTCCAAGCCCTCGGCGGCTGCCGTTACCCTGCGTCCGCATCGTCTGGGCGATCTTGGCTGGATCGCACACCGCCAAGCCATTCTATATGCGGAAGAATATGGCTGGGACGAGACTTACGAGGCCCTGTCAGCGGAAATACTGATCGGCTTCGTGCGGGCGCATGACCCACGCCGCGAACGAGGCTGGATCGCCGAACGAGAGGGCGAAACGATCGGTTCAGTGTTCCTGATGCGTGGATCGGATACCGTCGGCAAACTGCGTCTTCTCTACGTGGAGCCAAGCGCGCGCGGGCTGGGTGTGGGACGCCAACTGGTCGACGCCTGCATCGGTTTCGCGCGGCGGGCGGGTTACCGGACTCTGACACTTTGGACCAACGACGTTCTGGTTCCGGCGCGCCGGATCTATGCCGCCGCCGGCTTTACGTGCGTGGCGGCGGAGCCTCACCATTCCTTCGGCAAGGACCTGGTGGGCGAGACGTGGGAGCTCGCGCTGTGATGTGCCGGTTTGCCCGGCAGAGAGGCTTGCTGCCGTGGTGGGTCCCATTGGGGTTTGGAGGACGGTTCGGTTGGCCAGGACGATTTATTGTCATGCCGTCGCCCGGGGTTGTCTCCTGATGCCGGGGGTGGCGGATGTCCGGAACCACACTGCCGGCGCCGTATTTGGTGAAGCAAGTGCTGCCGGGATTGGGGATTGAACCGGGCATGGCCGACGTCCGGACACAGTCCGCTTTTTGACGGTAGAGTCGAGGAAGGGCGCGGTTTCGTTTGCGCGAGCCGTTTCCCCTCCCCGCTCATCAAACCGGACGTGCGGATTTCCCGCATCCGGCTTTCCGACTGGCTTCGTGGCAGGCTCACGACAGGACGCCCTGCCGTCTGCAATGGCGCAGCCTTGGCACACCCAGCGAGCCAAACACTGCGTCCTTTGTGAACGGTACCATCCGCGTAGATATCTTGTGGCGTCGGACGAGGAAGTTGCGCACGCGGTCATAGATATGCGCCTCGATCCCCCGATCCGTGACGTAATGCGACCCCGGGCTGAAGTAGCCGCACCATCCCCGCAACAGGCGGATCAGTTGCGCACGCACGTCGTCCCATCGTCCCATGTTGCCCGGCACCAGGATGGCGCCCACCTTGTCCTTCAGACGCTGCACGCTTTTGGCCGACGGGCTGGCGCCGATGTAGCGGCGTCCGTCCTGTCGAATGCGATGCAGACCGAAGCTGTATCCCAGGAAGTCGAACCGGTCCGTCCGTGCCTCGCACAGCCGGGTCTTGGTCCGGTTCAGGGTCAGCCCCAGACGTGTCATCGTGCGATCCGTCCACGCCAGGGCCTCCTCCGCGTGCCCGCGGCTGAGGATCAGGCCGCGAAGCGGACTGATGTCCCGGAAGGAGTCTGCCGGACTGACGAAGTCGTCGGCATAGTTGATGATATGGGCCTGCCAAGCATCCCCTCTGCCACTCTGGCGCCAGTATTTCAGGAAGCGGTTCATGTAGAGGTTCGCGATCAGCGGACTGATGACGCCGCCTTGCGGGACACCCTGTCTGCTGGTCTTTCCCCCCTGCATGTGTCGCCTGCCATCCCCGTCGGTCGTTTCGACCGGCGCTTTGAGCCATTGCCTGACCAGCCGCAGCATGTCGGGATCGACAATACGGCGGGCCAACGACTGCATCAGCTCATCGTGTGGGATGGTGTCGAAATACTGGCTCAGATCAGCATCGACCACGTCGGTGTAGCCTTGCCGCAGCAGGGTTAGCACCGTCTGGATCGCCTGGTCCGCGCCGCGTTTTGGCCGGTAGCCGTGCGCGGCTGGGTCCAGATCAGCTTCAAATATCGGTTCCAGCACCAGTTTGGCAGCGGTTTGCACGACCCGGTCCCGGATCGTCGGGATACCGAGTGGGCGCTCGCCGCCGCCGGGCTTCGGGATCATCACCCGTCGCACGGGTTGGCACCGATACGTCTTGGTTCGAAGTTCCTCGCCCAGCCGGGCCAACCAGTCCCGCAGCCCCGCCGCCTCGATCTGGTCGAACGTTGTCCCGTCCACGCCTGGCGCGCCATCGTTGGCATGGGCCAGTTGGTAAGCGTGGGCCAGGATGTCAGCCCGCCAGACCTTGTCGTAGAGAATGTAAAACCGGAACCCCGGCTCAGCCTTCGCCTTGCCATAGAGTTTCTTCTGCAAAGTCCGGATCGCATCTGGTGTTTGCAGGCTCATCGCCAATCACCTCACCTCATTCGCTTCGAAAACGTACCAGAAGTCAGGGTCCTTCCCTTCACCGGCGTTACCCGGCTTCAGCGGTACTACGACCCTGTCCGACTTCCGCGCAGACCAATGCCCTTCGGCATCGTTGAGGCCGCTACCCTCGTCATGCACGGATCTCCCCCGCTTGCGCGATCCCCTGTCTCGACGTGCCGTGCCCATTACCCCGGTGGACCGGTCCAGGTGCATCCGTCGGCTGCTTCCCCAGTCCGTGCTGCCTTCCCCGAACTCTGGGCGGGTCGGCGTCCACAACTTCCCTTTCGAGGCCTGCTCAGGCTTCACACATGTTACGGCCCGTCGATTCGCTTCCCCGCCCAAGGCGGGGTTTGTCGCAGGGCTTCGATCCAGCCGGTTACCCAACCAAACCGCCTGCCAGCTACCGGGCCAAACCGACCATTGCCCGGGTGGGACTTCCACCCACGAGGTGATCGCACCCCATCGGGGCGCACCAGAGGGCGCAGAGCGGAGCGCAGAGGGCGCAGATGGTCGGGTTTTCGTTTCTTATTAGAACACTGCCCGGTGGAGGCCGGTCCACGTGCCGGGTGGGAACTGCAAAGGGCGTGGATGCCGGCCGATGTTCCTGCCCCGACTTCACCGCGTATCGGTATGAGACGGTGACCGCTGGCAGAGAGTCAGCCTTGCACGATCCAGCATGAAATATTGTTTTTTATCGGTATGTTCTGTTTTTGTTTCATAACGACACGCATGTAATATCAGCAGTCGTTGACGTTGACACATTAGGATTGTCTTGGGGTCGGCGAAGTCCGGACCGTCTGATACACAACCTTTACTGGGGCAGATGGCCCGGACTTCGCCGGGCCATGACGGATAGGCCATGACGCAGCCACTGGGGAAGAGTCGTTACGGATGGGCCATGGCGCAGCCACTGAGAGCGGGCCGGGACGGATGGGCCGTGGTCAGCCGGTCTTGGGGGTCTCTGCCAGCACTGTCTCATACACATCCAGTGTTGCGTCCTGCATTGACCGCACCGTCGGTACTGAGGCGCGTGCGCGTTCGCCGAGCGCCTGGCGCGCATCCGGGTCCAGGTCCAATGCGGCCGCGATCGCCGCAGCGAGCGCATCCGGATCGTTTGGTGGTATCCGCCAGCCGGTGTCGCCGTGGCGGACCGTCTCGACGGGGCCGCCGAGGTCGGCGGCGATTACCGGGCGCTGCATCGCCTGCGCCTCGATCACCACGCGTCCAAAGGCTTCCGGCTTCGTCGAGGCATGCACCACCACGTCCGACAGCGCCAGCGCCGCCGGCATGTCGTCGCACTGTCCCACAAGCCGCAACCGGTCGGCGATGCCCAGGCGCGCCGCCTGGTTGGTCAGGTCCCGAGCGTAGGCGTGCCGCCCCTGGTCGGAGCCGACGAACACGCACATCGCATCGCGCCGGTTCAGGCGCGCCATGGCTTCCAGCACGATCGCATGCCCCTTCCATGCCGTCAGGCGCCCGGGCAGGACGATGGTGCGAACGCCGTCCGGCAGGCGCCACTCCGCCGCCAGCCTGGCAATCCGGTTGCCGGCGACCGTGTCGGGGTCGAATACCGCCGGATCGACGCCGCGTGGGATCACCCTGATCCTGGCTGGATCGACATGATGCCGAGCCGCCACCAGATCGGCGATGAAATGGCTGGCGGCGATAACGATGCGGCCCCGCGCCATGACGCCGTTGTAAAAGCGCTTGAACGGCACGCCCTCGCTGTAGGTGCCGTGGTAGGTCGTGACGAACGGCACCCCTGCCCGCTGGCACGCCAGCCACGCGGACCACGCCGGTGCCCGGGAACGCGCATGCACCAGGGAGACCCTGCGGTCCCGGATCAGCGCCTCCAGCGCCGCGGCGTTGCGCCATATGCCGAACGGCGACTTGGTGGTCAGCGGCAGGGTGATGTGGGTGCCGCCAACCCGCTCGATCTGGCGCACCAGCGGGCCGCCGGCACTGGCGACGAGGGCGGTGGCCTGCCCCTCGGCGATGGCCTGGGCCATTTCGACGGTGCCGCGTTCCACCCCGCCGGTGACGAGAGACGGCAGGACCTGTAGCACGATCGGCGAATCGGGGGATGATGGCA
>NZ_LMUJ01000094.1 GCF_009765975.1 Acidisphaera sp. S103
AACGGCTGCATGGCTCGCCCGTCGCCCAGGCGTCGAGGTCGTCAGCCGCGACCGATGCGGCCTCTATGCCCAGGCGGCTATGCGCGGCGCCCCGCAGGCGCGCCAGATCGCCGACCGGTTTCACCTGATCCAGAACCTACGCCAGTCGATTCAGCAACAGCTGAGCCGCGCGCCGCTTCAGCATGAGCCGTTTGTTCCGGGAGAGATGGAGCCGGAACCCCGACAGCCACAACCCGGCCTGATTCATCGTTATGGGCAACCGGAGGTGACGGAACATCAGCGTCTTGCCAGTGCGGGTCGCCGTGCCGCGCAGCGGAGCCGGTTCGATCAGCTCAAGGTGCTGCAGGCCGCTGGTAAGGGCTCGAGCGAGATCGTTCGGGAGACTGGGCTTAAC
>NZ_LMUJ01000095.1:0-34785 GCF_009765975.1 Acidisphaera sp. S103
CCATGAACCTGCTGTCACAGGCTAAACCGATCACCAGCTTGAAAAACCGCCGTAAACGCGCGGGCTGGAACCAAGATTACCTGGAGAAAATCATCCGACGCACCGCGTGAGACATTCAAGCGATTCCCCTGTAACACAACCCTGGAACCGTTGACCGAGCGGCGCTGAAACAGCAGTGTCCGCCGCCACGGCGGAATCGAGCCGGGTACGGAGGAAACGAGTTCATGACGACGATTGGGCGCAGGCGTTTTGGCGGGTTGGCTATGGCCGGAGGCGCCGCGGCACTTTTTGCTCCATTGGTGGCGCGGCATGCGCTGGGCGATGTGCCGGTGCACCACCTGAAGCTGACGATGGCGGATGTATCGACGCATCCGATCTACGGCATGCTGAATGATTTCGCCGCCGATGTGAAAAAGCGGACCAGCGGAGCAGTCGACATCAAGGTCTATGGCGCCGGCCAGCTTGGCAGCCAGGGCAACGCGCTGACGGCGATGCAGACCGGAACGATCGACCTTGTCTGCCACACCACCGGGTTCATCGAAACGATCTATCCGACTGTCGCGGTGCTCGATCTGCCGTATCTGTTCAAGACCAGCCAGGATGCGGAGAAGGTGCTGGACGGTCCGGTTGGTCAGCAACTGTTCGATCTGTTCCCGGCCAAGGGCATCTATGGATTGTGCTGGGGACATTGGGGCTGGCGACCGGTGACGCATGCCACGAAGGCGGTGCCGACACCAAAGGATATCGCCGGCAGCAAGGTGCGCATCCAGCCGGGTGCGATCTATGCCGCGACGTACAAGACGCTGGATGCCGCGCCGACGGTGATCGACGTGTCGGAAATCTACCTGGCGCTGTCACAGCATGCGGTGGATGCGGTGGAGGTGCCGCTGATCTCGCTGGTGGCCAGCAAGTTCTACGAGGTCGCGAAGCACATCACGCTGACCAACTTCGCCTATAACCCAGGCGCAATCATGGCCAGCAAGCGCACCATGGACAAGCTGGAGCCGGCGAACCAGAAGGCGATCCGCGATGCCGCGCTGGCGGTCACCGGACCGTGGCGCACGATGATGGCGCAGAAGACGGTGGAGGCCACCGATTTCCTGAAGACCCAGGGCTGCACCGTGGCCGAACCGGACAAGGCGGCCTACATCGCCGCGCTGAAGCCGGTTTACGACCAGTTCCGCCCGATTGTCGGTGCCGATCTGGTGGACAGCATCATGAAGCAGACCGGCAGCGCATGAACTCGGCGACCGCGATCGTTCCCCGGCGCGGCGTGACCCAGACGCTGGCGCGCCTCGTCCATGGCGTCAATGTACTGGCCACCGTCACCGCAGCCACGGCGCTACTAGTGGAACTGGCCGTCGTCCTGGTCAGCATCACCGGCCGCACCGTGGTGGGTCATGGTCCGCTGTGGAGCGACGAGGCGTCTCGGCTGGCGCTGTCGATCATCGCCTTCATCGGTGGTGCGGCGGCGTATCGGGGCGCCCATCACACGGCGATCCGGCTGATCACCGACCGGATGAGCCGGACGATGCGGCAGGCCGTCGGCGCGGGGATCGAGTGGCTGGTGCTGATCGTCACCGTCATCACCGCCTGGCAGTCGGTCGGCCTGCTGACCGCGAGCTGGGACAACGTGACCCCGATTCTGCAGATCAGCACCGGCTGGACCACGCTGCCGGTGACGTTCGGCCTGCTGCTGATCGCGCTGTTCGCGCTGGAGCGACTGGTGATCGGCTATTCGTGGCGCACGGTGCTGGCGACGGGCGCGGTGGTCGGACTGGGCACCGCGCTGGCGGCGATGGAAGCCGGCGCCTCGATGTTCGCTGATAATCCCGGATCGGCGCTGACCGGCATGATTGTGCTGTTCTTCGGCGCCATCCTGCTGGGCATGCCGGTCAGCTTCGGCATGCTGTTCGCGACGGTGGCCTATCTGGACCTGACGGATGTCTCCCCGCTGGTGGCGGTGCCGCAGGCGATGGTGGACGGCACCGGCAACTTCATCCTGCTGGCACTGCCGTTCTTCATCTTTGCCGGCCTGATCATGGAACGCGGCGGCATCAGCCTGCGGCTGGTGCGGTTTGCCATGGCGATCATCGGCAAGATGAAGGGCGGGCTGCTGCAGGTGGTGGTGGTGACGATCTTCCTGGTCAGCGGCGTCTCGGGATCGAAGGTCGCGGACGTAGCCGCCGTGGGGCCGGTGGTGCGGCGTGAGCTGAAGCGACAGGGGTATCGGGAGGCGGAGGGCGCGGCGGTACTGGCGGCCTCGGCCGCGATGGGGGAGACGATTCCGCCCAGCATCGCGATGCTGGTGCTGGGGTCGGTGACGCCGATCTCGATCGGGACGTTGTTCATCGCCGGGATCCTGCCGGCGATGGTGATCGCGCTGTGCCTGATGGGGCTGATCTACATCCTGAACCGGCGCGGTCCGGATCGCGGGGATTTCCGCATCGAGGGCGGCCGGCTGCGGGCGATCCCCGGCGCGATCCTGCCGTTGATCATGCCGGTGGCAATGGTGATGGGCATCAAGTTCGGTATCGCCACGCCGACCGAGGCATCGTCGCTGGCGGTGGTCTACGGCGTGGTCCTGTCCGCGCTGATCTATCGGGCGATGCCGGTCCGCACGGTGCTGGGACTGGCGGGGGAGTGTGCCAACTCGGCCGGGATGGTGCTGTTCGTGCTGGCGTCAGCCTCGGCGTTCGCCTGGGTGCTGACGGCGGCCAACCTGCCGCAGGCGCTGGTGGTGCTGCTGGGGGCGATGGGCGGCGGCCAATGGGCGTTCATGGCCGGGTCGGTGGTGCTGCTGATCGTGATCGGGTCATTGCTGGAGGGATTGCCGGCACTGATCATCCTGGCGCCGCTGCTGCTGCCGATCGCGGTGCATATGGGGGTGGACGCGGTGCAGTACGGGATCGTGCTGATCCTGGCGATGGGCGTCGGGGCGTTCCTGCCGCCGATCGGGGTGGGCTTCTACGTCTCCGCCGCCGTGGCCGGGGCCGATATCGAGAGCACCGCTCGCACGATGATCCCGTATGCGGTGGTGCTGGTGCTGGCGGTGCTGCTGATCGCGTTCGTGCCGGATATTACGCTGATCCTGCCGCGCCTGGTGGAAGGGCACGGGTAGCCGGGGTATCAGCGGCCGCCGGTCAGGCACGGGTCGGCGCGGACGACCTGCTGCAATGCGACCGGCATGGCGTGCAGGTCCGGGGCGGCGTGGATCGCCGCGGCGGCGGTCCCTAGGGCGGGCGACACGTGCGGGCCACGGATCGAGCCGCTGACGTGAAGCGGCACATCCAGCGCGAACAGACTTGTGGAGCCGGCTTCGCTGGCGACCGTCAGGTCCATGGCCTCGCGGCGCAGGTCGATCGTGCCAGCCGCGGCGACAGTGCCATCGGCGGTTCGCAACCGTAACGGCGCCAGCCGGCCGACTCCGTCCTGCAGCTGAAGCACCCCCAGGGCGCAGACGATCCGAGCGGTGCCCTCGGCTTTGCCGAACAACAAGCGCAGGTCGGAGGACACGGCCTCGACGATCTTGCGCTGGATGGTTCCGCTCCGCATCGACAGGACGACGGTGCCACTGCTGGCCGGGGCGGCCTCCTGAAGCGTATTGCCGGTCAGCCGCATGCTGGCGTGGGCATCGAAGGCGCCGGACAGCGGCATGGCGCCAATCCCGAACCACCGGGCAAGTTGTCCCGTGTCGGCGCCGGCCAGCATGGCGTCGAACTGCGCGGCGGCACTGGACTGGGTGTTCTTCACGGCGACAGTGACCTGCGCGGCGCCGCCGATCAGATGAAGCCCGAGATGCTGAATGGTGGCCGAACCGGGCGCGACGTTCAGCTTGAGGTCGACGTCGTCGGCGCGCACCGTCCCGAAGACGAACTGTTTGGCGATGACATGCGCATCGATCAGGTTGCCGGGCTGGTCGTCGACTCGCATCGACGTCGCCGACGGCGGCCCACCGGTCCCAAGCGGGGTGAGATCGAGCACCGGAAAATCGGCGTCGATGGTCATGGCGTCCGGTGCTCGGTGGGTGCCTTCCCGCAACGTGAAGTCGAATTGGAACGGATGCGCCGTCAGCGTGCCCTGGACATGGGAGAGGGTCCACAGATCGCCCTGGCGGGTCAGCGCCCCGGTCAGCGTCACTGGCAGCGCCGCTCGGCCGTTGTCACCGGCGATAGCCAGCAGGCGGTCCAGGTTCGGCGCGGTCAGCGTCAGTTGGCCCACCGCGCCATCGACGTTGATCGGGTCGGTCATCGTGCCGGCGAAATCCAGTTTGGTGTCGGCACTGGCCAAATGAAGCACCGTACCGAAGGGCTTCGACGCTTCGTGCAGTTCGACGTAGGAATGCAGGCTGGCGGCCAGCGTGACGGGCGTCCCGTTGTAAGCGCCCGTGGCGTCCAGGGTGACCGGCTGGTCGGCCGCTTGCGCGGCGATCCCGGCGGTATCCAAACGGATGCGTATCGTATGGCCGCCGGCCCCGCGCAGATCGACCTCGGCGTCGTGAAGACGTGCGTCGAGCAGAGTCGGGAAATCCGAACGAGGATTTTGGCTGACGACGGGTTTGGAGTCGTGGAAGCGCCAGTTGGGGTGTTGGTTTGGGGTATGCTCCAGCAACAATCTGGCGCCGTCAATGGTGAGATGGCGGACCACCAGGGGGCGCCGCCCCAGCATCCAGGCAGCGAGCGAGAACGGTGTGATCTGGCCATCGAGGCGGGTGATGCTGATCATGTACGGCTGGCTGCCGCCTGGCAGATTGGCGAGGGCCAGGTCGCGAAGCTTCACCGTCACGACGGTGCCCCACTGCACGTGCATGGCGGCGATCGTCAGGGGGCGGCCGAGCACATAAGACGCATAGCGGGACGCCACCGGCGCGAGATTGAAGCGGCCGAGGGCGACCAGGGCGGCGGCCCCGATCACCGTCAGCAAGGCGACCAGGCCAATGGCGGAGATGACGATACGCCGTCGGGTCAGTGGCTTGATCCCCTGCAGCGGGCCGTCCGGATTGGCCCCGTGGCCGCTATTCCGGAATCACGTCGCCGGAGCCGCCGAACTCGGCGGGGAAGTCTTTCAGCTTCGGCAACCCGTCTTTGATCGGCAGAACCGTCTCGGCGTAGTTCACATGCACCACCGGAACGAACGGCAGGCCAGGCAGCGTCGCGGCGAAAACGTCGATCATGCTCAGCGGCGGGTGGACGGCCATCAGGTGGCCGCCGCACAACCGGCAGAACTGCCGGTGGCTCATGTCGGTTTTGTGATAGGTCTCGACGTGCTCCGCCCCTTTGGTCACCTTCACGGCGTCCGTGGGCCACAGGGAAAACGCGTTGACCGGGCCACCGGACCAGGACCGGCAGGATCGGCAGTGACAATATCCCATGGCGTTGGGCTGGCCGGTGACCTCGACTTCCACCGCGCCGCAAAAGCAGGTGCCCTTGTATGAGCCGGCCATGATTGTTCCTCCCTTTTCCGATGTCCGGGACGGTTGCCCGAATGCGGCGCGGAAACAAGGAGATTCGGATAGACCTCACGCGGTCGCGTTTCCTGGCAACAATGACGCTGGGACCGGTCATGGCTTGTCGCACCAAACCGCCTATCCCCCCCGTCCCGCCCGCGCTATACCCCGCCGCATGGCCGCGACGCGTTCCTTGCTGCGAATCGCCGTCAACGTCGCCCTTGATGGCGGCTTGGCGGCTCTCTCCGTCCCGGTGGCGCATTGGCTCGCCGACCCGGCGGCGTCGGCATGGTATCCGCTCTATACGATACCCCTGGGCGCCGTGGCCCTGCTGCTGGCGGGCATCCCATTCCGCCTTTCCCTGCAATACTGGCGGTTTGCCGCCATCGGCGATCTGCTCACCGTGGCGGCCAGCGCGGCTCTCGGCGCGGCTCTGTTCACGGGCGCCACCATGGTCGCGGGGCTGACCGAACCCACCCTCGCCTTCCCGTTCATCCACGCGCTGACCCTGTTGCTGGCGCTGGGCGCGCCCCGGGTCATCTATCGATGGCGCCGCGGGCGGCCGCTCAACAAGGCGCCCCATCTTGACGCCGCCTCGATCCTTCTCGTCGGCAGCATCGAGGATGCCGATTTGTTCATACGAGCGCTCGCGCAGGACCGGCGGCAGGCTTTCCGGGTGGAGGGGCTGCTGGCGTCATCCGACCGGCAAACCGGCCGGCGCATCCAGGGCCATCGCATCCTGGGGTCGCTCAACGACGCCGCCGCTGTCTTGACGCAACTGCAAGCCGAGGATCGCCTGCCCGGCACCCTTGTCTTCGTCACGCCGGAACTGTCCGGCACCCGTCTCGCGCAGGTCGTCGCCCAGGCCGACCGTTTCGGCCTTCAGGTCCGCCAGGCGCCTCGTCCCACCGCCCTGGCCGATCCCGACAAGCCACGCCCGGTGGAACTGCGCCCGGTCGCCATCGAGGATTTGCTGAACCGCCCGCAGGTTCCGCTGGACCGGGACGGCATGGCGCGGTTGATCCAGGGCCGCCGCGTCATCGTCACCGGTGCAGGCGGCACCATCGGCAGCGAACTGGCCCGGCAGGTCGCGGCGTTCGGGCCGGGGACGCTTATACTATTGGACAATGGCGAATATGCGCTGTGGCAGATCGACCTGGAACTGGCGGAGACCCATCCGCAGACCGTTCGCAAAACGCTGATCGCCGATATCCGCGACGAAGCCCGCGTCAGGGCGATCTTCGAGGAACACCGGCCGGAACTCGTGTTCCATGCCGCCGCGCTGAAGCACGTTCCCATGGTCGAGGCCAACCCGCTGGAGGGAATGGCCACCAATGCCGCCGGCACGCGTCACGTGGCCGACGCCGCCCGCGGGACCGGTGCGCTGGCGATGGTGCTGATCTCCACCGACAAGGCCGTGAATCCGACCAGCGTCATGGGCGCCTCCAAGCGGTTGGCGGAGATGTATTGCCAGGCACTCGACATTGCTGGCCGCTCCAGCCCGCACGGCATGCGTTGCATCACCGTCCGCTTCGGCAATGTCCTGGGCAGCACAGGGTCTGTCGTGCCGCTGTTTCAACGCCAGCTCGCTCGGGGCGGGCCACTGACCGTGACCCATCCCGACATGCAGCGTTATTTCATGACGGTGCGGGAGGCGGTCGGCCTGGTGCTGCAGGCCAGCGTTCTGGGGGTCAACGGTGCGTCCCTGCCGTCCGGCGAGAACGGTGGCATCTTCGTGCTGGATATGGGCGAGCCGGTGAAAATCGTCGATCTCGCCCGCCAGATGATCCGTCTGGCAGGATTGCAGCCGGAACAGGATATCGAAATTCGCTTCACGGGCCTGCGTCCGGGTGAGAAGCTTTACGAGGAACTGTTCCACGGCAAGGAACCGCCTGTTCCCACCGGCTATCCCGGTCTGCTGATGGCCAGTCCCCGCACCGCCGACCCCGCCATCGTTGCCCGCGCCATCGAGGAAATCGGCAGCGCCTGCCGCGGCGGCCAGGTCAAGCTGGCGCTGACACTGCTGGGCCGGCTGATCCCCGAATTTGAACACAATATCGACGGCACCGCCGGCGAAGTCCGAGCCTGATCCAGAGGTCCCATGCCCAACGCCCCCATTCCGTTCCTCGACCTGAAAGCCCAGCAGCGGCGCATCGCCACCGACCTGCGCCGTCGCCTGGACACGGTGCTGGAACACTGCCAGTTCATCCTGGGGCCCGAGGTGCGCGAACTGGAAGCCGAACTGGCTCGGTTCTGCGGTGCGACGTACTGCGTCGGTGTCAGTTCCGGCACCGACGCGCTGCAGATCGCCATGATGGCCGAGGATATCGGCCCGGGCGACGCCGTTTTCCTGCCCGCCTTCACGTACACCGCCACCGCCGAGGTCCCGTTGCTGCTGGGCGCCACGCCGGTCTTCGTGGACGTCGACCCGCGTACCTTCCAGATCGACCCCGCCCACCTGGTGCAGCGCATCGAGGCCGTCCGCGCCGCCGGCCGGTTGAAGCCGCGCGCGATTATCGGCGTGGATCTGTTTGGCCAACCCGCCGACTGGCCGGCACTTTTGGACATTGCCCGTCGTAACGACCTGTTCCTGCTCGACGACCTGGCGCAAAGCTTCGGTGGCTCGTTGCACGGCAAGATGCTCGGTTCGCAGGCCGATGCCACCGCGACCAGTTTCTTCCCGTCCAAACCGCTCGGTGCCTATGGCGACGGCGGCGCCCTGTTCACCGAAAGTGAGGAACGCGCCGAACTGTACCGCAGCCTGCGCACCCACGGCGAGGGGAAGACCCGGTATGAGGTTCTGCGGACCGGCATGAACGGACGGCTGGATTCGATCCAGGCGGCGGTGCTGCTGGCCAAGCTGGCCGTGTTCCCCGAAGAATTGTCGGCGCGCGAACGCATTGCCCGCATCTACGACCAACGGCTTGGCAATGCCGTGACGACGCCGAAACGGGTGCCGGATAGCACCAGCGCGTGGGCGATTTACGCGATTTTGCTGTCGGACGAGGCGGCGCGGGACCGGGTGCAGGCGGCGTTGAAGGCCGACGGCGTTCCGACCGCTATCTACTACCCTCGCCCGTTGCATCGCCAGCCCGCCTACAGCGCCCAGCACGACGGTTCGGGGTTGCCTGTGTCGGAGGACCTGGCCGGGCGGATTCTGGCGTTGCCGATTCATCCAGACCTGACGGACGAAGACGTAGGCCGGATCTGCGATGCGGTCCTGGCGGCGGTGTCGTAGTATCGATCGACCCCGTCATCGCTCGGTCGCGGCCTACCGTTTCACCCCACGACGTTCGTTATCATCCGCATCTGGGCACTGCGTGACCGGCGGACGCCAATGATCGCCGGCACCAGCAGAATGGCCGAGGCACCGATCAACAGCCATCCACCGACCGCACGGTAGACCAGGACACCGATGACGCCACCAACCAGAAACGACAGGACGGTGCAGAGGTGCAGCCGCAGCCTGGTCCAGTTTTGCGACGCCTCCTCGGACGGCACGCGTCCGCGCAGGATATCGAGCGCCGTGGCCAGCTCGATCCCGATGTCGGTCGCCATGCCGGAGATATGCGTCGTCCTGACCCGAGCGCCGGAAATCCGCGTGACAACCGCGTTCTGCAATCCCATCAGGAAAGCCAGGCCAAGGACCATGACGGGCACCCGCCGGACGTCGAGCAACCAGAGGTCGGCGCCACCCAGGCCCATCAGCAGGACCGCCTCCGTGAAGATGCTGAAGGCATAGATGCCCTGAATGCCTCGCCGCCGGCCAGCACTGATCAGCCAGGCCGACGATGCCGCCCCGGCCACGAAGGCGAGCAGGATCGCGAGATAGAACAGCCCTGAACCGAACTGGCCGGTGGCCAGGCGGCCGGAAAGCGTCGAGACGTTGCCAGTCATGTTTGCGGAAAAGAATCCGACCGCATAGAACGCGGCGGCGTTCAGGGCGCCCGCGACGGCCGCCAACAATGATGCCAGACGCAGATCGGTCGTGTCGTCTCGATCAATACCCTCACGAACCAGCATAACCCGCCACAAACACGATCGCGTCTACATCCGATTCCGCGATAATAGATGAAACGGAAGGACGGTCCAGGCCGGGCGCCTGCGCCGCGCTCGCCAGCGGGCTTAACCGCAACCCTTGACTCCCCGCCCAAAACCCCTATTTCACGCACGCGGCACCAATACCGCCGCGCCATCGCTTCACCCCGGCCCGCGCCTCTGGACGCGGGCAAGTCGTGTTTCCGACAACGAAACGCGCACACCACGGCAACCGCCGGGCACCGCCCGGACATCCGTAACGGAACAAACGTCACTCATGGCATCACCCGCCACCGCGCGCGCGCAACAGCCCGTGCAAGACCATTTCCAGGGCGAGGATTTCGCCTCCCTTCTCGACGAATCCCTCGGCATCGACAGCGGCTTTGACGGCTCCGTCGTTACCGGCCGGGTCATCCGCCTCACCGACGAATTCGCCGTCGTCGATGTCGGCCTGAAGTCCGAGGGCCGTGTCGCCCTGAAGGAATTCGGCCCGCCCGGCGCCAAGCCGGACGTCAAGCCCGGTGACATGATCGAGCTATATGTCGAGCGCTACGAAGACCGCGACGGCACGATCATTCTCTCCCGTGAAAAAGCCCGCCGAGAAGAAGCCTGGACCAATCTGGAAAAGGCGTTCGAGGCGCAGAAGCGCGTCGATGGCACCATCTATGGCCGGGTCAAGGGCGGCTTCACCGTCGACCTCGGCGGCGCCGTGGCGTTCCTGCCCGGCAGTCAGGTGGATATCCGCCCGGTGCGCGACGTCGGCCCGTTGATGGGTACGCCGCAGCCGTTCCAGATCCTGAAGATGGACCGCGCCCGCGGTAACATCGTCGTGTCCCGTCGTGCCGTCCTGGAAGAAACGCGCGCCGAACAGCGCAGCGAACTGATCCAGGGCCTGAAGGAAGGCATGATCCTCGACGGCGTGGTCAAGAACATCACCGATTACGGTGCGTTCGTGGACCTGGGCGGCGTCGATGGGCTGCTGCATGTCACCGACATCGCCTGGCGCCGCATCAACCACCCGTCCGAGGCCCTGGTCATCGGCCAGGCCGTCAAGGTGCAGGTGATCCGCTTCAACTCCGACACCCAGCGCATCAGTCTGGGCATGAAGCAGTTGGAAGCCGATCCGTGGGAAGGCGTTGCCGCCAAATACCCGCCCGGTGCGAAATACTCCGGCCGCGTTACCAACATCACCGATTACGGCGCCTTCGTGGAGCTGGAACCGGGGGTCGAGGGCCTGGTCCACGTGTCGGAAATGTCCTGGACGAAGAAAAACGTCCATCCGGGGAAGATCGTCGCCACCAGCCAGGAAGTCGATGTGCAGGTGCTGGACGTCGACAGCTCCAAGCGGCGGATTTCGCTGGGCCTCAAGCAGGTGCAGCGCAACCCGTGGGAAGAGTTCGTGGAGCAGCATCCGATTGGCTCCGAGGTCGAGGGCGAAATCCGCAACATCACGGAATTCGGCCTGTTCATCGGCTTGTCCGCGGATATCGACGGCATGATCCACATGTCCGACCTGTCCTGGGACGACGCCGGCGAGACCGCGATGGCCGGCTACGACAAGGGCCAGGTGGTCAAGGCGAAGGTGCTCGACGTCGATGTCGAGAAGGAACGCATCAGCCTCGGCATCAAGCAACTGCGCGATGATCCGGCTGCGACCATCCTCGACACCGTCCACAAGGGCGACGTCGTGACCTGCATCGTCAGCGCGGTCCAGGCCAACGGCATCGAGGTCAAGGTCAATGACGTGCTGACCGGCTTTATCCGCCGCGCCGAACTCGCCCGCGACAAGGGGGATCAGCGCCCCGACCGCTTCGCCGTTGGCGAAAAGGTCGATGCCAAGATCACCGCCGTCGATCGTCAGTCCCGCAAGCTGACGCTGACCATCAAGGGCAAGGAAGTCGAGGAAGAGAAGATCGCCATGGCGGAATTCGGCTCCTCCGACTCCGGCGCGTCGCTCGGCGACATCCTGGGGGCCGCGATCCGTCGCCGCAACCAGTTGGCGCAGGACAGCTAAGGCCGGCGGCCTATGTCGCTGGAAACCGACTTGCTACTGGACAGGCGGCGCCTCAAGCGCCGCCTTGTCTTTTGGCGGGTGTTCGCCGTTGTGGCCTTGGTCGTCGCGGTGCTGGCCGGCCTGCGTGGGGCCGGCTTGACACCCGAAGGCGCCCATATCACCCGGGTCAGCGTCAACGGCATTATCACCGAAGATCGCAAGCTGACCGATTCGATCGACAAGCTTGCCAACGACAGCCGCGTCAAGGCCGTAATACTGTCGATCGACAGCCCGGGTGGCAGCGTGGCCGGCGGCGAAACCCTGCACGACGCCATCGCCCGCGTTGCCGCCAGGAAACCGGTGGTGGTCACCATGGGCGGACTGGCGGCGTCCGCCGGCTATATGATCGCGGTGCCGGCCACGCGGATTTTCGCGCGGGAGGCGACGTTGACCGGGTCGATCGGCGTGCTGCTGGAAACCGGCGAGGTGTCCGGCCTGCTGGGCAAGCTGGGGATCAGCGCGGAGGTGGTTCGCTCCGGCCCGCTGAAGGACGAACCCAGTTTTGTGCGACCGCTGTCGCCGGCCGGGAAGGATGTGCTGCAAGGGTTGGTCAACGACATGTACGGTCAGTTCGTCGATATGGTCGCTGCCGGCCGCCACATGGACCCGGCAAAGGTCCGCGCGCTGGGGGATGGCCGAGCTTATACCGGGCGGCAGGCGCTGGGCCTGGGACTGGTGGACGCGATCGGCGGCGAGCGCGAGGCCAAAGCCTGGCTGGTGTCCGCGAAGGGCGTGCCCGCGGGCCTGCCGGTCGAGGATCTGTCGAACAGCGGCATCGCCGGGCGGACATTGTCGGGCGAACTGGGAACCCTGGTACAGGGCATGTGGAAAACACTGATTTCACAAAGCCTTAGTCTTGACGGAGCCCAGGCCATCTGGCAACGTTCCGGGAACTGATTGCCCCGGGGGATACCTTGACCAAATCCGAACTGATCGCGGAATTGGCGACTGCCAATCCACATTTGCGTGGCCAGGATGTCGAAACCATCGTGGCCACGATCTTCGAGGAAATAACCTACGCCCTCGCCAGGGGGGAACGGGTGGAACTTCGCGGTTTCGGCGCCTTCACGGTCAAGCACCGGGACGCCCGGACCGGACGCAACCCGCGGACGGGGGCCTCGGTTTCGGTGGACGAAAAGTCAGTTCCGTTCTTCAAGGCCGGGAAGGAATTGCGGCTGCGGGTGAACGCCGGCAAAATCCCCCGGGCCAGCGCGGCGGAGCGCAAAAAGGCCTGAGAGGTCCGCGTTATCGATGCTGTTCCTGATCGTCACCTTCGTCCTGTGCCTGCCGCTGGTGTTGTTCCTGCTCTCGAACACCGAAATCGTCCGGTTGGGACTATGGCCGACGGATTACAGCGTCGAGGTTCACCTGTCCCTCGCCATCCTGATCGCGATGGCCATCGCCTTCCTCCTCGGGGCGCTGGTGGTTTGGATGTCGGAGCTTGCGCAGCGGCGGCGGGCTCGGCGGGCGGAACGGACGGTGCGTCTGCTGGAAGCCCAGATCGAGGCGCTGCAGGCCCGCGTGGCCCCTTCATTGCTGCCCCCCAGCGCCTGATGGCGCAGGGCAGCAAGCTGATTGTCGCGCTGGACACGATCGATGCCGGCCGAGCTCGTGTTTGGGCCGACGCTGTCAGTCCGCATGCCGGACTTCTGAAGCTGGGGTTGGAGTTCTTCCTGGCCAACGGTGCCGCCGGTTTCGCGGCGATCACCGGCGCGCCGATCTTCCTGGACCTGAAACTGCATGACATCCCGAATACGGTGGCCGGCGGAGTCCGAGCGGTGCTGCCGCTGAAACCGGCCATGCTGACGATCCATGCCGCCGGCGGTGCGGCCATGATCCAGGCCGCGAAGCAGGCCACCGCGGGCGCCGGGGTGGACCGGCCGATGATCCTCGCGGTGACGGTTCTGACCAGCCTGGGTCACGACGATCTGGAGGCGACCGGGGTCGGTGGGACGCCGGCCGAACAGGTCCTGCGCCTCGGCCGCCTGGCGGTGGCGTCCGGCGCGGATGGGCTGGTGTGCAGCCCGCTGGAGGTCATCATGCTGCGCCAGGCGTTGGGTCCGGCGGTCAAACTGGTGGTGCCGGGCATCCGCCCGGACGGGTCCGCCGCCGGCGACCAGACGCGAACCATGACCCCCGCCCAAGCGGTCGCGGCCGGGGCGGATTGGATCGTGGTGGGGCGTCCGATCACCGGCGCGAGCGACCCGGGCGCCGCGGCGGCGGATATCGCGGCCGCCATCCGATGACCCGGGTCAAGATCTGCGGCATCAACGATCCCGCGGCGTTCGATAGGGCGGTCGAGGCTGGGGCCGATTGGGTGGGGTTCGTGTTCTTCCCCCCCTCCCCCCGGTATGTGACGCCCGAAACTGCCGCTGCCCTATCAGCGCGGACCATCAGCGGCCCGCCACGCGTCGGGCTGTTTGTGCGACCGGACATCCCGGCGATCGCCCGTGTGCTGGACGTCGTGAGGCTGGATGTCCTGCAGATTTATGACGCGCTGGACGACCTGCCGGCGATCCGCACGCGGTTCGGGCTGCCGGTGTGGCGCGCGGTCGGGGTTGGCGGGCCGGCCGATCTTCCGGCCGATGCGGGCGGCGCCGATCGCCTGCTGCTGGAGGCCAAGCCACCGGAAGGCGCCAACCGGCCCGGTGGGAATGCGACGACATTCGACTGGCGGATTCTGCGGGATTGGGCGGCGGTAGCGCCCTGGGTGCTGGCCGGCGGGCTGACGCCGGACAATGTGGCGGCGGCGATCCGCGAAACCGGGGCGGAAGCGGTCGACGTCTCCTCCGGTGTGGAAAGCAGCAAGGGAGTCAAGGACCCGGCCCTGATCCGCGCCTTTATCGCGGCCGCGAAGGGCTGATGCCGGCCGGCTACTTCTTCTTCGCCGACTCCAGTTCCACCCGCAGCCGCTCGATCTCCGACCGAAGCGCCTCGATCTCCGATTCGTGGACATCGGAGGGATTGGTGGGTTCGGTGCCGCGGTAGAACGGCGTGAACATGCTGAACGCGCGTTCCATCATCGCCATGTTCTGGCGTCCGACTTCCTCGATATTGCCGAAGGGAAACAGCGAGCCCATGGTCTTCTGCATCGCCGTGCGCATCTGCTCCTGCTGCTGCGCGAACGACGTCATGGCGTGTTCCAGGTATTTCGGCACCAGACCCTGCATCGACCCGCCGTAGAGGCCGATCAACTGGCGCAGGAAGGTGATCGGCAACAGGTTTTGCCCCTTGCCCTCTTCTTCCACGATGATCTGGGTCAGCACGCCGCGGGTAATGTCGTCGCCGGTTTTGGCGTCGTAAACGACGAAATCCCGCCCCTGGCGGACCATTTCGGCCAGGTTCTCCAGCGTGATGTAGCTGGAGCTTTCGGTGTTGTAGAGCCGCCGGTTGGCGTATTTTTTTACCACGACCGGAGGTTTATCGCCGGGTTTCGTCTCCGGCAGGGTCTCAAGGGGCACCGCCATGCATACCTCGCAGCTATACCCTTCACTACCGTGTATCTCGCACTTGCGATAGAGTGAATCCGCGCCCGTTCCCTCTCGGCGCGCCGGTTTGCCGTTTCGCAATCGGTTCGCGGCGCCTATGGTCCGGCACGCGAGGAGGATGAATGCGGCATGGTGATGGACGCCGGTCTGGGGAACGCCGGGCACGACACGGACGAACGAGATACGACCGGGACCGGGCATGCGGACCTGCCGGACCCGCGCAAGCTGGCGCAGGACTGGATTACCTTGTGGCAAAGCGAGTTATCCGCCATGGCCGCCGATCCGGAAATCCGCGAGTCCTGGCAGACCATCATGGCGCTGTGGGCCGGGACGATGTCCGCCATGCTGCGCGGCCTGCCGCGCGATCCACTGGGCGACCGGGGCCATGACGGCGCGCGCGGACGCTCCGGGCCCGCTGATGCGCCGGGGGCCGCGCCCGCTGCTGCTGCACCTGACGCTCGCGATGCTGAGATCGACCGTCTCGCGCGCCACGTCGCCGCTTTGGAACAGCGACTGGCCGAACTCGCCCAGCGAGTCGAGCGCGACCGCGGCGGCGATCCTGCGGTCCATCCAAGACGCCGTCCAGCAACCGGCGCGGGACGGAAGCCACGGCCATGAGTTTCCGGCCACGGTGGTGACCGAGACACTGCGCCAGGATGCCGCGCTGATCGAGGGCATCGCCGCCTATCGGCGCCACGGCTACCAGCGCACCCTGATCGACCCGCCGGCGATCTGGGCGGAAGGTGGGTCTCGGCTGTTGGATTACGGCCCGCCGGAGGGTCAACCAGTGTTGTTCGTGCCCAGTCTGGTCAACCGGGCCTATGTGCTGGACCTGGCGGAGGGGTCGTCAATGCTGCGCTGGCTGGCCGGCCAGGGTATGCGGCCGCTGCTGCTGGACTGGGGCTGGCCAGGGGAAACGGAACGGCGCTTCAGCCTAACTGATTATGTCGCCGGCCGGATGGAACGCGCAATGACCGAAGCCGTTCGGGTGGCCGGCGCGCCTCCGGTGCTGGCGGGATACTGCATGGGCGGCACGCTGGCCGTCGCCGCGGCGCAGCGCCGGCCCGACCTGATCAGCGGCTTGGTGCTGCTGGCGGCACCGTGGGATTTTCACGCGCCCGACCCGGAACGGGCGATCCAGGCGGCGCAGACGCTGCCGCTGCTGGAGCCAACCTTGGCGTTCAGCCGCGCCCTGCCGGTCGATCTGCTGCAATCGCTGTTCGCTTTGCTGGATCCGTGGGGCGTCGCCGAAAAATACCGCCGCTTCACCCGCCTGCCGCCGGACAGCGCCCGCGCCCGGCTGTTTGTCGCGCTGGAGGACTGGCTGAACGACGGGATCCCACTGGCCGCCGAGGTCGCCCGCGCCTGCCTGGGCGAATGGTATGGGGAAAATGCTCCGGCGCGCGGCACCTGGCGGATCGCCGGCCTGCCGGTCGACCCCACCGCGATCGTCCATCCGACCTTCGTCGCGGTCCCCAGTGGCGACCGTATCGTGCCGCCCGAATCTGCCCGCCCGCTGGCAGGGCTTATCCAAGGGGCAGTGCTGCATCAGCCAGCAGCGGGACATATCGGTATGGCGGCCGGCGGCCGAGCCGAGAGGTCGCTGTGGCGCCCGCTGCGGGATTGGCTGCGAACGCTCGGGTTCAAGGCCAGCGGTGTTCGCGGCAAGAGAAACATGTCGATCTAGATACGGGTAAATAAGGAAAGCAGTGCATTTGCACTCAGGCTTCCCGCCGTCGTGTGGGCCTTCGCCGATAACCGATCGTAAATGCTCGCGCATCCAAACCGGCGCTTGAACGGCACGGCGTGGCCGCATAACATCGAAGACAAGCGGCACCGGTGCTGCCAATAGCGACCGGAACATTCCTTATTTGGTCCAATAAAGGAAAATAAAATGTCAGGTGTCCAAAATTCAGACATTCCACCGGGGTGGGTCGGAGGCTTTGCCGAGTCCAATCCGGCATTCGCTTATCCAAACCCCGACCTGTCATCGTTGCCGATGCTGGACAATATGGCCAACATCGATTTATTGCAGCGCCAGCAGGCGGTGAAGTGGCCGGAGTTCAGTTGGGAGACCGTTCCCGGAACGCCCTCATCCCGGTGTTTCCAAATGTTCGCCCCCGATATTTCCCGGCTGGGTTATACCGACGCCGGGCGTGTATATTCGATCATTTGTCCACAGCAAGGGGCATGTTCGCCTTCGTTCGGCTGCCTGAATGTCGAAGTCACGGTGACCGGCCAGCGAGGTTGGGCAAACGAGACCAACCGCGAGATGGCGGCGGACATGACCGTCGAAGGCAAGATCTGGTTCAGTCCGAGCGCGAAGCAAAATGCGATTGTGAAATTTTTGTGGACGCTGTTCGCTGGTAGCGGGCTGCCGTTTCCCGCTGACAAGGCGCACGCGATCAGAGTTACGACTCACAAGCGCCAAGATCCGACGCAGCCTATTTTCCCGGTTCGAAGGGGTGAGAGCACGCTATTCAAGAGCCCCGATTTCGCCAGGCACACGGATGTAGCCTGGACCGTCGCCAATATCGACGTGGAAATCGGCCCAATCATCAAAACCGGCAACAAGGTCGTCGATGATTTCAACCAGTTGATCATGGATGTTTTCAACCTGGCGTCCGGCAACCTGCTGCTGTCCGGCAACGTGCTGTCCTGGAACGTGTGGTTCGAATCACCCCATTTGGTGGACCGGACGGAGTGGCGAGAGCATGCGGAGAAATGGCGGGAATCCATCGACGCGGACCACGGCAGCCCCGACGGCGAGGGGACGTCTCCACGGTATTTCGATGGTACTCCGTTCAAGCCTGTCGATGCGCTTATAGAGGAAGAGATCAAGAAAATTATCGATTATCTGAAAAATCATTTCGGTAAGTTGGCCGCGTAATCATCGCACTGAATGCGGTTGGTGTTTGCGTCGAAAATGAAATGGTCAGGTCGCGCCGGATGTGTGTTCCGACCGGCCTGTCCGATAGCGACGCACGCGACGGCCAAGTAAAATCGCGACGTGATCGAGCCGCGGTCCCGAATGCATTGGTTGATGATGAACCCTTTTCTCGGCGATCTCTGCGCCCCGCTCTGCGTTGAAAGCCCAAGCCAAAAACAGACACCGGCCCATCTGCGTTGCCGCCCGTTTTTAGCGAACAGGTCGAACCAGAGGTTTTGCTGCACGTCCATCGATCCCAATCAATGACGGCAGAGCGAATCGACACCGCTCTTTAACGCAGAGGACGCAGAGCGGGGCGCAGAGATCGCCGAGAAAAGTTTTGTCGAACACCATCCGCTCAGGCTTTTTTGTACCTCGTCCCGCGGCCCCCAACATCATATCAAACGAGGCCGGTTCCGCAGCGCGGACAAAATCGGGCGTTCGATTCAATGCGATTTCAGCTATCTTTACATCGTCATCTGGATATCTCTCATCGTTCGCCAGGCGCGCGCAGTTCAGGCGCACTCACTACGAAATTGCCGGAACTTGACCGCACCTCATCCCGGGGTTTTCCTGTCCTCACACCTGGGAGAATTTCATCATGGCCGGCAAGCTACCTAAAGTCATCGTCTTCGACACATTCGGTTCGGTCGTTGATTGGCGATCCAGCCTGATCGCCGACCTAACGGCCTTTGGTGCCACGAAGGGCATCACCGCCGATTGGGCTGCCCTGGTCGATGCCTGGCGTGCCGCCTATCGCCCGTCCATGGACCGCGTGCGCAAGGGCGAACAACCTTGGACCAAGTTGGATAACCTGCATCGCGCGTCACTGGATCGCTTGATCGCCGATTTCGGCATCAAGGGCCTGTCCGAGGAAGACCTGGCCCACATCAACCTGGGCTGGCACCGGCTGCATCCGTGGCCCGATTCCGTGCCCGGCCTGACCCGGCTGAAGTCGCGCTTCATCATCGGACCGCTATCGAACGGCAATGTCTCGTTGCTGCTGAACATGGCGAAGTTCGCCGGCATCCCGTGGGACATGATCTTCGGGTCCGACCTGTTCCAGCACTTCAAGCCTGACCCGGAGACCTATCTCGGGGTCGCCAAGATGCTGGACCTGCGGCCCGACCAGGTCATGCTGGGGGCCGCGCATAACGGTGACCTCGGCAAGGCCAGGGCGTGCGGCCTGCTGACGGCGTTCTTCCCCCGTCCCACCGAATACGGGCCGCACCAAAAGCGTGATTATGCGGCGGACCAGGATTGGGACATCGTCGCCACAGACATCCAGGACATGGCCGCCAAGCTGGGTGTATGAAGCCTCGGGCTTGCATTTTGCTGCCGTCTTACGCACTTGATCGTATGACGGTAGCATCCCGCAAGTCGCAGGATAAACCGCGGAAGGAGAGCAGGACATGGACGACATCGTCATCGTCTCGGCGGCACGTACGGCCGTGGGCAGCTTCAACGGCGCGTTGAGTTCGATTCACGCCCACGACTTGGGCGCGGTCGCACTGCAAGCCGCGTTTTCCCAGGCCGGCATACAAGCATCCGACGTGGATGAGGTGATCTTCGGCCAGGTCCTCGCCGCCGGTGAGGGCCAGAACCCGACCCGCCAGGCGGCGCGCATCTCCGGCATCCCGGATTCGGCGACGGCGTTCGGCATCAACCAGGTGTGCGGGTCGGGCCTGCGCGCCGTCGCCCTGGCGGCGCAGCAGATCCGCACCGGCGAAAGCGCCATCGTCGCCGCCGGCGGCATGGAGAGCATGAGCCTGTCCACCCATGCCGCGCATCTGCGCAACGGCACCAAGATGGGCGGGCTGGAATTCGTCGATACCATGTTGAAGGACGGACTGTGGGACGCGTTCCACGGCTATCACATGGGCAACACGGCAGAGAATGTCGCCGCGAAGTACCAGATCACGCGGGAGCAGCAGGATGCATTCGCGCTGGGGTCGCAGCAGAAGGCCTCCGCCGCGCAGAAATCCGGCCGGTTCAAGGATGAGATCGCGCCGGTCACGGTGAAGACCCGCAAGGGCGATATCCAGGTGGTGGACGACGAATACATCCGTCACGACTCCAGCGCCGAGACCATGGCGCGCCTGCGTCCCGCCTTCACCAAGGACGGCACGGTAACCGCCGGCAACGCCTCCGGCATCAACGACGGTGCCGCGGCGCTGATCCTGATGACCGCCAGCGAAGCCGCCAAGCGCGGGCTGACCCCGCTGGCGCGGATCGCGGGGTTCGCGACCGCGGGCGTCGATCCGGCGGTGATGGGGACCGGTCCAATTCCGTCGACTCGCAAAGTGCTGGGCCGGGTGGGCTGGAAGCCGGACGATCTGGACCTGGTGGAGGCCAACGAGGCGTTTGCGGCGCAGGCGCTCGCGGTGAACAAGGACCTGGGCTGGGACACCGGCAAAGTGAACGTCAATGGTGGCGCGATCGCCATCGGCCATCCGATTGGCGCTTCGGGCGCCCGCATCCTGGTGACGCTGCTACACGAAATGCAGAAGCGGGATGCTAAGAAGGGTTTGGCGACTCTGTGCATCGGTGGCGGGATGGGCGTCGCTATGGCGCTGGAGCGCTAACCGCCGGCCCGGCTGACTGGAACGCGGCGCGATCTCGGTGCATCGTTCCCCCATAGGTTGGGGGAACGTGGCGAGATGGCGGTGCTGGATGGGTTTCGGGTGGTTCAGGTCGGGCCGGGTTTGGCTGCGGCGGTCTGCGGGCGTCTGTTCGCGGATGTCGGCGCCGAGGTTGCTCGGATCGATCCGGACCGGTCCTCGGTGCTGGCGCAGCATCTTAATCATGGTCCCGCAGGGAATACCGTGGCGGCAGCCGACCTGATTGTCTGCGAGGGTAGCCCGGACACCCTGCGGCGCTCGGGCCGGGACCCTGAAACACTGCGGGCAATCAATCCCCGGGCCGCTTTGGTGCTGATTTCCCCGTTCGGCCAGAGCGGGCCGCGGGCGGAGGAGCCGGCCACCGACCTGACGCTGTTCTTCGCCAGCGGCATCGCTCGTATGCTGACGGGCCAGGTGGACGACCTGGACGAAGCGCCGATGCGGCCGGTTGGTGAGCAATCCGCGTTTCTCGGGGGTTTGGCGGCGGCGTGTGCTGGGATGCATGCGGCACTGACGGCCAATGGCGCCGCGGTCGATGTCTCTATCCACGAGGCGCTGGCGACGTTGGCGATGACGGAGCTGACCCGAGCGGGGCGGACTGGAAAGAGCTGGTCGCGCAAGCGGGTGGCAGATGGGAATGGTGCGACCGTCTGTATTCTGCCGGCCAGCGACGGGTACGCGGCGATCTCCCCGCGTGAGGATCGGCAGTGGGCGTCGTGGCTGGTAGCGATGGGCTCGCCGGCCTGGGGTGGGGAGGCGCGATTCGCCACCAAGAAGGACCGTGTGGCGAACTGGGACGCACTGCACGCCCTGATGGCGGATTGGAGCCGCGACAAGACCAAACAATGGATCGCCGAGACCGCTCAGGCGGCGCACGTGCCCAGTTTTCCGCTGTGCGAGCCGGCCGAACACCTGGGGTCCTCACAGCTTCGCCACCGGGGCTTCTTCCGGCCGGCGACCGTGTCCGGGCAGACCGTGCAGGTGCCGGGGTCGCCGTTCGGGCTGGGCCTTAGCGAGGGTGGCGGCGCCGTGTCCACGTCCCCGGGACGATTGCCGTTATCCGGCGTGCGTGTGCTCGATTTCAGTTGGGTGATCGCTGGACCGACCGCCACGCGCTATCTCGCCGCAATGGGGGCGGAAGTCATCAAGATCGAGGCGCCCGGTCAGGGCGATCCGGGCCGGGCGTCGGAACTGCACAGTGTTCTGGGACAGGCGAAGAAGGCCATCGTCCTGGATCTGAAGAAGCCCGAGGCGATCGCCGCCGCCAAGGCTCTGGCCGCAAACGCCGATGTGCTGGTGGAGAATTTCGCGACCGGCGTGATGGATCGGTTGGGGCTGGGCGCCGAGGCGTTGCGGGCGGTCAATCCGCGGCTGATCTATGTGTCGGCCTCAGGGCTGGGCCGGACGGGGCCGGAATCGCGTGCCGTCGCCTACGGAACGCTGCTGCAGTGCTACGCCGGGTTTGCCGGGCTGAACCGCCATCCCGGCGTGCCGCCGCGTGTTGGGATGGCGTGGCTGGACCCGATGTGTGGGCTGATGCTGGCATTCATCACCGCGGCCGCGTTGTGGCGCCGCCGTTCCGGCCAGGTGGCTCGCGTCGATTTCTCGATGATCGAGGCGATGCTGTGGACGATGGCGGACCCGTTGCTGGCCGGGCAGTTACCGGACGTGCGCCCTGCGCCGGAATGCGGGGCGGTGTATCGTCGCGCCGGTGCGGATGACTGGCTATGCGTCGATCCGGCACCGGAGGTTCCGCCGTGTGACATTGACAGCGCGGCGGCATTTACCCGCGGCGAGGTAGCGGCCGCGGCACTAGCGCGATCCGCCGACCTCGTGGCCAGCGACCATCTGCGGGCTCGCGGCTTCTGGGACGAGGACGAGCTGCCGGGGCTGCCGTGGCGCGCGTCCTTTGGCCGGACGACGGGGAAGGCACCGGGGCTGGGGGCCGATACGGACGCGGTGTTGCGAGATGCGGCCGGACTGTCTCCCGATAAAATTGCGCGCCTGCGGGAAGCCGGCGCACTGGGGTGAACGGCCCGCGCCGCCTTCAGTACTCCCCGCTGCGGTAAGCTTCGTCTAGCCGTTTGGCGTCTTCCTCGGACGGTTCCGGCCAGGGTTCGCCACGCTTGCGTAGCGTACCGGTGAAATTGGGCGGGCGCTTTGCGTTGAACGCAGCCCTGCCCTCCTCACCGTCCATCGTCGTCTGGATCAGCATCGAGTTCATCAGGTTCTGGATGTGCCAGGCCTGGTCGTCCGGCAGGTTGCCGAAGCGGATCACGAACTCCTTCATCATCCGCACGGCGGCGGGCGGCAGGGTGACGATGTGCCGGGCGAGTTTTTCCGCACGCTCCATCAGCTGGGCATGTGGGACGACTTCGTTGATCAGGCCTACGCGCAAAGCCTCCGCCGCATCGAAGGCCTCATCAGTCAGCAGGATCTTCATCGCGTCGACGTAGCGCAATTGCTTCACCAGCATGGCCGGACCGGGGCCGTTGCCGACCCAACCCTGGGTCAGCAGGCCGAATTTGAAGCGGGCGTTCTCGGCGCTGGCGATGCGGATATCGGTGGAGGTCAGCAGCATGTACATGCCCGCCCCGGCGGCCCAGCCGTTGACCGCGGCGATGACCGGTTTCCAGACCCGCGGATAATGGTCGCCCATGCGTCCGTCGACGCCGGTTTTCTGGCCGTGCACGGTGCCTGCGAGCGGCCAGTAGATACGCTGGGTGCGAAGGTATTCACGCTCCTCGAATGTCAGCTCCGGACGGGGTTGCAGGTTGTGGCCGCCGCAGAAATGACGGTCGCCCTTGCCGGTGACGATGGCGCAGCGGATGTGGCGGTCTTCCCACAGGTCGATCCAGGCCTCCGAGATCGCGTCGGAGGTGGGCTTGTCCAGGATGTTGGCCTTGGCCGGGTTGTTCAGGGTGATATAGGCGACCCCGTCTCTTTTCTCGTAGTCGATGGGCACGGGTGGGGTCCTCCTTGAATGGTTGCCGCCGGCGCGGGAGGGAATTGTTGAGAGGGCGGCGGCCGGAATGTCAAATGGCCGGCGTCGGTGGAAAGGAATCATTAACCTTTCGCTGGCACAGTGTTCGGGTAACCCGAGGCGGAAACCCGATGTCGTTCATTGACGCGAAGCTGCCGGCGCTGAGCGATGCGTTTGTTCCACCGATCGTACGCGGCACCGCCGACCTGACCCATTTCGCCTATCAGGGCTATGATTATGAGGCACTGATGGCGCGTATCGGCGAATTGCTGGGCCGCAACCCGCCGGATGCCGAGGAAGCCGCGTGGACCTACGACGCCGCGATCGTCGCGCAGCTTGGATTCCGCCGGGCGGAGGGGTTGAACCTGCAGGATGCGGCACTGGCGGCGGCACAGGTTTATCGGATCGAGGCGGGCGACGGAGGGCCGCAGTCCGAACAGCCTCCGTTACGGCTGCTCGCGCTGGTCGGTCCGGGCGATCTGATGACCAATACGCCACTCGATTTCCTGACCAACCATCTGAACGTGCGGCTGGATCTGCTCTACGTGCTGCCTGGGCGTGGGCTGCCGCCGGTCATCCCCGATCATGACGTCGCGTTCTTTGCCGTCGGAGAGGCTGATCCCGCCACTTTGACCCGGTTGCGCCGGCTGTACGCCGCCTGGCCGCGCCCGGCGCTGAACGATCCACGCTTCCTGCCGGGGTTGGAGCGTGACGCATTGTCGCAGTGCCTGGTTGGGATTCCTGGTCTGTGCAGTCCCACCGCCGTCACGGTGTCGCGTGCCGCGCTGGATGCGCATCTCGCCACCGGCCGCCCGATCGAGGGTGTCGACTTGCCGGACGGCCCCTACCTGATCCGACCGGTCGGTTCGCATGCCGGCACCGGCCTGTCCCGCATCCAGACGACGGCGGACCTGAGCGAATATTTGCGTTTCTCCTTCGAGCGCCAATTCTTCCTGACCGCGTTCGAGGACTACAAAAGTTCGGACAGGCTCTACCGGAAATCGCGCGTCGCCTTCATCGATCGGCAACCATTTCTCTGCCACATGGCGATCTCGCAACACTGGATGGTGCATTATCTGAACGCCAGCATGACCGAGTCCGCCGAACGGCGTGCCGAGGAAGCCGGCGCGATGGCCAGTTTCGAAGCCGGTTTCGCCCGCCGCCACGCGGCCGCGTTCGATGCGCTGCATGAACGGCTGGACTTCGACTACTACTCCATCGACTGCGCCGAGACCCGTGACGGCCGATTGCTGGTGTTCGAGGCGGATACGGCGGCCATCGTTCATCTGATGGATCCGCCGGAGCTGTTTCCCTACAAGCAGCCGGCGATGCGCAAGGTTTTCGCCGCGTTCGACGCGATGCTGCGGCGGCGGGCAGAACTTACGCGGCCCTTACTTCGTTCGGTCACGGGCTGATCCCGGCACGTCAGTGATCAACCATCCGGCGATCCAAACACGCCCAGCCGGTCCGTCCGCACGCGCCGCACATCCCCTTTGCGGACGGTGATTCCGGCCTTGTCGAAGAATTCCAGCACCAGGATCGCCATTTTGCGGCCGTTATCCAGCCGGTCACGGAACGTCGCCGCCGTCAGCAGGCCGTCCGTGTCCACAGCTTCGGCGGCGATCGCGGCCATCTCGGAGACCGCCGTGCGCAGGAAGAATGTGTCCGGTGCGACCTCAACCAATCGGCCCATCCGCGTCAGCCGCTTCAGAGTGGCCCGCACGGCAGCCTCTGGCGTGGTCAGCGCGGCCGCGATGTCGCGGACCCTGGGGGGGCGGAACCGGTCCGCCGCGATCAGCGGCCGAGCGGCGTGCCATATGCGGTCGTCTTGCGGAGACAACGAAATCCGGTGTCCCGGCAACCGGAACCACGGCCCGTCGGCCGCGATTAGACCCTCCCGCACCAACGCCTCGAGGACACCCGCGAACCCCGCCACCGGCGGCCGTCCCGCCATCACCAGCCGCAGCCGTTCGGCCTGCAAGCCAGGCAACTCGGGCGATGCGCGATGATGCGCCGCCAATGCCGCCAGGACGGTCGCTCGCATGGCGTCGAACGCGGCGGGCGACAGGATCAACCCGCCGGCTGCCATCGCCGGCACCGCCGCGATCACCCCAGCCCGCGCCCCTGCCGGCAGACCACGCGCCCGCATGAACAGCCCCTGATCCGTCCAGCCCGGCGGGATTGCCAGCAGCCCACGCAACGCCTCCATCACGCCGGGGGCCTCCAACGCCGTAAGCTGCGCCAGCCGCGCCGGCGTCCGCCGTCCTCGCCTGGGCGGAAACGGGTCCAGCACCACGCCACCGCCGATCGTGGCGGTCGCGCCGGTGTCCCGCAGCACGAGGCGATCCCCCGCCAGCGCCCCGATCGGTTGTTGCAGCGTCAGCCGCACCGCGGCGGACTGCCCTGGCTCCAACCGGTCGCGGTCAAGCAGTGACACGCGCGCCATCACGTGCGCCGCGCCCAGATGCAGATGCGCCTGGGTATCCGGCCGCAGCGCCCGCGCGACATCCGGCAGCAGGGTAATACGGGCATCAATCGCGGCGGTCGGTGCGTGGATATCCGGATGCAGCACCCAATCGCCTCGTGCCACGACGTCCTTCGACAACCGCGGACCGGTGATGTTCAGCGCGACACGTTGGCCCGCCGTTGCCTCGGCTGCCGGGCTGTTCTGGGCGTGCAGGCCGCGCACGCGCAAGTCCAGGCCGCTGGGCGACAGTACCAGCCGGTCCTCCACCGCGATGCGCCCCGACACCAGCGTGCCAGTTACGATCAGCCCCGCACCGGACAAGGTGAATGCTCGGTCCACCGCCAGCCTTGGATAGCCGTCATGGTCCCGATCCCGCGGCGCCGACGCAAGCAGGGCGGCCAGCAACGCCTCGATCCCCTGCCCGGTGACAACCGAGACCGGGTGGATCGCCGCCCCCGCCAACAGCGTGTCGGCCAGCAATGTGCTGACCGAGGCAGAAACCTTCGGGATGCGATCGGCGGCGAGATCAGCCTTGGTCAGCGCCACCACCACACGATCGATGCCCAGCAATGTCAGGATTTGCAGATGTTCGCGGGTCTGCGGCCGGATCCCCTCGGGCAGCGCCACCACCAGCAGCGCCGTGTCGATGCCGCTGGCACCCGCCAGCATCGTGTGCACGAACCGCTCATGCCCCGGCACGTCGATGAACCCGAGGTCGCCGGCGTAGGCATAGCCGAGGTCGATGGTGATGCCGCGGCGCTTTTCCTCGGCGAGGCGATCAGTGTCGACACCGGTCAGGGCTTTGACCAGCGCCGTCTTGCCATGGTCCACGTGGCCGGCGGTGCCGATGATCATGAAAACATCCGATGCGCGCGCATGCGATCAGGGAGCCACCGACAGCGCCGCTGTCAAGACGACATCGCTTGCGGAACCGTACCGGCCCGCGTTAGGCAGAGGCACAATGCAAACCACATTCCTCCGGCGGCTGCCGCCGTCATGGCAATCGTTCGCGACACCGGTTCGGATCGCCATGGCCGTGCAGTTCATGCGCTTCGGCGTGGTCGGCCTGGCGGGCCTCGTCGTCGATACGGCGACCGTCTACGGGCTGCGCCATTCGCTGGGCCTGTATGGCGCCGGCCTGGTTGCCTATGTCTTCGCCGCCACCGGCAACTGGGTGCTCAACCGGATCTGGACGTTCCGCGGCCTGGGATCGGGGCCGGCGCACCGGCAATGGGCAATGTTCATGATGACCAATCTGGGGGGCTTCGTGCTGAACCGAGGCACCTACGCCATCCTGGTCACATTCGTCGCCGCCGCTGCCGATCAGCCTGTCATTGCCACCACGGCCGGGTCGATCGCCGGGATGTTCGTCAATTTCAGCCTGTCGCGGCGACTCGTCTTCCGCTGAGTTTTGCTGTTACGCAACAAGTTCGTTGTGTGTTCCGTCAATCGAGACAAGTTCAACAGAAATATTCAACACCAATTACAGCCGTGTGCCGAGTTAACCGAACTCTAAGATTTTGCCGCCGATGCTGCCGCTCAGCAGAAACCGAAGATGCAGCAGCCCATGTCCGCATTTCCTCCAAGTGCCCTTGAAATCCTTGCCTACAGCGATTGCGGACCGTCGCTGGCGCCGATCTCCTTCCGCCGTGCCCGCTTCGCCAGCGGGGCGATGGATCCCCATGACGCGATGGTCAAGCGAGCTGCGGATATCGTTCTGGCCTCGATCAGCCTGATCATGATGAGCCTTCCGATGCTGCTGGCCATCGTGGCGATCCGCCTGACCAGCAAGGGGCCGGCGTTGTTCCGGCAGGAGCGTATCGGCCTGAACGGCCGCCGGTTCGTGATGCTCAAATTTCGCACCATGTATCACACCGTGGCCCCCCCGGGGTCGTTGCCGCAGGCGACTCGCGACGACCCGCGGGTGACTCCGATCGGTGCTTTGCTGCGCCGCACCTCGTTCGATGAATTTCCGCAACTGATCAACGTGCTGACGGGTTCGATGTCGCTGGTCGGACCGCGCCCGCATGCCCCCGGCACCTGTGCCGCCGGCCGGCCGTTCGAGGCGGTCAGCCATCGCTACGGCGCCCGTCACGTCGTCAAGCCCGGCATGACGGGACTGGCGCAAATCCGCGGCTGGCGCGGCGAAACCGACACCGAGGAGAAACTGCTGAGGCGCATCGACAGCGATCTTGAATACATCGCCACCTGGAGCCTGGGCCGCGACCTGATGATCATCTGCCGCACCATCGTTACGATGCTGCGCATGACGAATGCCTACTGAAAATGGAGGGAATCACCATATCCGCGGCCCTGGACCAGCCGACACCGGCGTTCCACGACAGGGGTCTGCAATCGGACCAGTCGATCGCCGAGCAGTTCGGTCTGATAGCGAACCAGCCTCGGGTGGCAGTGCTGATTCCATGCCGGAACGAGGAAGCGGCAATCGGCAAGGTCGTGTCCGACTTCCAGAACGCCCTGCCGGAAGCGATCATCTACGTCTACGATAACAATTCGACCGATCACACGATGCTGGAGGCCAGGGCGGCCGGCGCGGTGGTCCGGCGGGAACGGCTGCAAGGCAAGGGCCACGTGGTCCGCCGTATGTTCGCCGATATAGACGCCGATGTTTACCTGCTGGTCGACGGCGACGACACCTATGACGCCGACGCCGCGCCCGGGATGCTGAGCATCCTGATCGAGCGGCAGTTGGACATGGTCAACGCCGCCCGTTACGGCGCGGTGCGTGACGCCTATCGTCCGGGCCACCAACTGGGCAACGCCTTGCTGACCGGACTGGTGACGTGGGCGTTCGGCGACGGCATCAGCGATCTGCTGTCGGGCTATCGGGTGTTCAGCCGGCGCTTCGTCAAATCGTTCCCTGCCCTATCGTCCGGCTTCGAGACCGAAACCGAATTCACCGTCCATGCGCTGGCCCTGCACATGCCGGTGCATGAAGTCCGCACCAACTACCGCAACCGCGCCGCCGGAACGTCGTCGAAACTGAACACCTATATCGACGGATTTCGGATTCTGCGCGCCATTGTCACGCTGGTTCAGCAAGAACGGCCGCTACAGGTCTTTTCGCTGGCAGCCCTGGCTTTCCTGGCGCTGGGCGTCAGCTTGGGCATCCCGGTGGTGCTGGAGTTCCTGAACACCGGCCTGGTACCACGCCTGCCGACGGCGGTGCTGTCGATGGGGCTGATGCTGCTGGGATTCCTGTCCCTGGCCTGCGGACTGATCCTGGACGCGGTGTCGCGCGGGCGAAAGGAGAACAAGCGGCTGGCCTATCTGGCCATCCCGCCGCTGGAGACGTTCGACTGATGGTTCGTTCGCTCGCCGGTGCGACTGGCCCGCCCAGCGGATGCTACGACGCGGACATCATCATCCTGGCACTGGAGCGAACAGCCGAGACCATCGCAGCGATCATGTCGGCTTGCGGACAGACCGGAGCCTCGATCCACATCTTCGTGCTGGATCAGGGTTCGTGCCCGGAAACGCTGGATCAACTGGCGGCGGTGGCCAAAGATCGCCCCGATGTCACGTTGCTGGCGGCCGAACAAAACCTCGGCGTGGCCGGCGGCCGTAATTTGATTTCGGACCTGGGTCACGGGCGGGTGATCGTTGCGCTGGACAACGACGCCATTTTTGCCTCAGCCGACACGGTCGCCCGCCTGGTGGCGGCGCTGGATGCGGAACCTCGGCTGGCAGCGATCGGCTGCCGCATCGTCACCGAAGACGGCGGTTCGGACGACCGGTCGTCCTGGGGCTATCCCGAGAGTTTGCGGTCTTGTTCGGAGGAAAGCTTCGACGCCATCACGTTCGTCGGCGCCGGCCATGCGATCCGGCGGGTCGCGTGGGAGCAGGCAGGCGGCTACGACGCCAGCCTGTTCTTTTGCTGGGAGGAGTACGATTTCAGCCTGCGCGCGATCGCCCAGGGCTGGCGGGTCCGCTATCGTGGCGACATCGTCATCCGCCACAAGGTCGCCGCTGAACAGCGCGTCGCCTGGACCGCCACTCGCTGGTTCTATTTCGTACGAAACCGCCTCTACATCGAGCGCAAGCTGGGCCGAAGCTGGCCTGCGCTGGCACCTCGCATCTCAGGGTATCTGCTGCGGGGGGTTCGCAACGGGCTGTCGGCACAGACCGCCCGGGCGATCGTGGCGGCGAAGGACATGGCGCCGATCATGCGATCCCGGCCGATGCCGCCGGCCAGTGCATCCTACCTGGCGCGCAACGATCGGGTGCATAGGGGGTCGTGGACGCACCGCCTCATCCACGAGGCTCTACGCCCACTCGGTCGCCCGTCCAACGTTGCTTCAACAGCAAAGCGATAACCCTCGGACTGTCGATCAGGTAGCGCCTGAGCAGCCGGCGCGGATCGGTAACCAGCCGGAACAGCCACTCCATCCCGATAAGCTGCATGAACCGGGGCGCTCTGCGGCGCGCGCCCGCCAGGAACTCCAGGCTGGCGCCGATGCACAGCCCGGTACCGGTAGCACCGCCTGCTACGGTGATCGCCGCCGCAAGACGTTCCTGGCGAGGCGAGCCGACCGCGAGGAATATGAAGCGTGCCGGATGGTCCCGGACGAATGCAACGGCGGCGGCGAATGCCGCTGGATCATGCTCGAACCCCATCGGCGGGTCGTGGTGGGCCGGCGTGGCCAGCCCGTGGCGCCGCACCAGCGCCGGCAGCCAGGCGGCGGACAGGCCGACGATGGTGATGCGTTCGTCCGGCCGCAGGTGATGCGCCAGCAGATACGCCGTCAGATCGCTGCCGACCACCACCGGCGGCGGCTGCAGTCCGAACAGGCGGGACAGCCCGAACACGACGCGGGAATCCAGCAAGCACAGCACCGCCCGCCGGTAGATCGCGCGCAGGCCGGGATCGCGGTCGAGGCGCACCAGATGATCGGCGTTCGGTGTCACCACGTACTCGAACGGAGCATCGGCCGAACGGCCGGCGATGCACGCCGCCGCCGCCGGCAGATCGAGATCGGCGAAGGGAAGCCCAAGCAGTTGTATTGGCATCGTTACAGGCCGAGACGCAATGTCATCAGACCAACGCCGCGGCTGTAGCCGGTGACCAGGGCGTCGGTCGGAATGGTGGATCCGTGCAGGTCCGTCTGATCGTAGGTGAACAGCAGCCGCATGTCGCGGTTCATCACCCAGGTGATGCCGAACCCGGCCGTGGTGCCGATCTGATGGCCGCCCTGAAAGAAATCCGCCCGCTGCAACCCGATCGAGGCCCTGAACAGCAAATTCCGCAGATATTCATGGTCGATGGTCAGCTTCGCCGATGAATAGACCAGGCCGGAGACACCTTCCTGTTCGGCGTCCTCGGTATCGCGGCTGACCATGGCGGTGAGGGTGGTCAGGCCGGTGGGCGACCATGCGGCGCTGGCCTCGGCGATCAGCGTGTTCTGCGGGGCATACAGCGGACTGCTGAAACGGCGTGCCTCGCCGCCGACCAGCGCCCGCAGGTGCCACACCGCGTCATCGTCGTAATCGACGCCCGCGAGCACCTGGTAGCTGGTGGAGTCCGGGCTGGGCTGGCCGGCCGGCGTCTGGGTGTATTCCTGATGGACGGCCCGGACGACCAGCATGACGCCGCGCAATGGGGCGATTTCATAGCTGACGCTGACGCCGCCTTGAGTCACCAGACGGTCGCGGTAGGCCTGGCTGGCTGGAATGCCCAACAGTGTCGTGGGATCGTACGTCCAGTTCGTCACCTGGACGTTTGGCACGATGCTCCAGCGCCCGTCGTTTATCGCGTATGACGCCCGCACGTCGTCGAGATCGAACGCGATCGGGCGGTCGCTGGCGATCGTGTCGAGCTGGCTGCGATCCTCATGCGCCGCCACATGGGCCGCGGCGATGGTGAGTTTGTCGTTGCCGATATCGATCCGCCCGCCGGCGGATACCGTCGCATCCGTGCGGTTCTGGCTGGGCAGCGACAGGTAGCGGGTATCCTGCACCGACACCATCGCACCGATGGCGTCGCGCGACCAGTTCGACGCCATGCTCAGGGTGGGCGCGGTCACCAGTTGCCAGCTTCCCCGGCGATACGGTCCTGGCAGCGCGTTGCTGGTATAACCATAGCCCTGATCAAGTTGTGGCAGGAACACGAGCGCGCCTTCTCGCACGCCGAGCGGCATCAGTTCGGGGTGAAGCCGTGTCTGGACGGTGACGCCGTCGTCGGTGCCGTAGCCGGGGACACCGTCGGGGAACAGCGCGCTCATCAGTTCGGCGAGTGCCTTGCCGGCGACGCTGATCGCCAGGACGAGAGCCAGGAAGCCCCGAAGCAAGGTCGATCGCGCCCACATGGTCGGCGAGTATCGGGGGAAGAGGCTAATTTTCGGTTAATGGGGGAACGGTTGAGTGCGTTGGTGTGCAGAGCGTGGTTACACCGACAATCGATGATCCGTAGTGCCGATCTGGGTCGAAAGAAGCCAGAAAGCCGACACACCGGTCCCGTCTCGACTCCGCCGCCATTGAAGCATTCCCACTGCGGATTTCTGTTCAAACAGGAACGCATCGACGGCGTCGCGGAACGCTGTCATCTCCTGGGACCAGCCCTCTGTACGACCGCCAGTTGCATCCGCGGACTGTAGTGGAACCATTTCAATAAGCGAGGGTCGAAAGATTCATCAACCAACCGCACCCCTACAGGGCGGAGGCTGAAGGTCGTTCCAGTTTACGAAACTGACAAAACCACTCAGGACTTCGTTGCCACCACCTTATCCTGATCCAGCGGCATATCAGTCTCCCAGCCACCACCCAGCGCCTTGTACAGAGCCACAAGGTTGGAAGACACCGTCGTCGTGCTGTCCGCTAGTTGCAGTTGGGCCGTCAGCAGGCTGCGTTCGGCATCCAGTACACTGAGAAAGTCGGCGACGCCCTCCTGGTAGCGGGCTTGCGCCAAGGACAAGGCACGTTGGTTCTCCGCCACTGCCTGGATCAGTTCGTCCCGCCGAGCCTGCTCAGCCTTGTACGCCGTCAGCGCGTTATCGACGTCATGCCACGCCTGCAGCACGATCTTTTGGAAATTGAGCGCCGCTTCCTGCTGCTGCGCCTTCCGCAGATGCAGGGTGGAACTCAACTGCCCCCCTTGGAAGATCGGGATCGTCAGGCCGGGACCGATCGCATATTGTCTCGAATTCAGGTTGAAGGCGTTGCTGAACTGCAGCGACTGCAATCCCAAGCTGCCGGTCAGGCTGAGTGACGGGTAGAAATTGGCCTTCGCCACGCCGATATCGGCGGTCGCAGCATGAAGCTTGGCCTCCGCCTCGCGGATGTCGGGGCGCCGCTCCGCCAGTTCGGACGGCAGCCCGACCGGCACGCGCGGCGGCACCGGCGGCACCGGTTCCGCCGCCGCGAGATCAGCGCGCAGCGCGTTCGGCGGTTGCCCCAACAGCAGGCTGAGGGCGTTGATCAGCGCCGCCTCCTGCTGTTCCAGGTTGGGGATCTGCGCGAGTGTGGTGCGCAACTGCGCCGAAGCGTTGGCCACGTCGAGGTCTGTGGTCACCCCGCCGGCGGCCCGCTGCTGGGTCAGGCTGAGGCTCTGGCGGGCGGTCCGGACGTTATCACGGGCAATCTTCAATTCGGTCTGCACGCCACGAAGCTGGATGTAATCGCGGGCGACCTCGGCCAGGCTGGACAGCAGGACAGAACGCCTGTTCTCGTTGGCGGCCTCGGCCGTCGCGGTAGCAGATTCGACCGAGCGCTTGACGCCGCCCCACAGATCGACCTCATAGGAGGCGTCAAACCCACCCTGATACAGATCGAAGGGCGCCAGGCCGGTGCCTTGCACTCCGCCGGTCGAATTGCCGGAGGCACCGTTGGCCCCGCTGGCGCCCGCGGCGCTTGGGACAACGGCGAACAGGCCGTTGTTGCTGGCCTTCTGACGCACGTAGGAGGCGTTGCCGTCGAGGGTGGGAAACAGTGACGCCCGCGCGACACCCACTTGGGCTCGGGATTCGGTCAGTCGCACCGCTGCAACCTTCACGTCCAGGTTTTCCGCCGCCACGCGCTGTTCCAACCCGGTCAGCACGGGATCGTGGAACAGCGTCCACCAGTTTACGTCGATCGGTTCCGCCACCGGGACACTCGGCGGGGGTTTCACAGCCTCCTTCGGGCCGGAAAACCATGATACGGGAGTCGCCGCGGTGGGTTTGTCGAAGTTGGGTCCCACAGTGCAGCCCGCCAGAACCGTGGTGGCGAGCAGTCCGGCGAGCACAAGTCTTCGTTTCGGGTCATCGATCATAACGGTCATCCAGCGGGCGAACAAAGGGGACGTGACGCCATCTAATGCGCGGCGACGGCGCCCTTGGGCACCCGCGGCAGCAACAGGATGACGGGGGCGACGACGATGGCCACAACACCAAGCAGCCAGAAAATGTCCAGGTAACTCATGATGGAGGCCTGTGCTTGAACCAATGCGTCGATCGGGGCAAGCGGTGTGTTCCATCCGAAGCCGTTATATGCGGTAATGTGTTCCGCCAGCCGCTCGTGATGAAACTGGGTGCGGACGACCAGCATGTTGCTGACGAACGACACACCCACGCTTCCACCCAGGTTGCGCATCAGGTTGATCAAGGCGGAAGCCTCATTGCTACGATTGGGCGGCAATCCGACGTAGGACACCGCGCTGATGGGAATAAACAGAAACGGCAGCCACACGACCTGCGAAATGCGCGTGGCGGAGATGCTCCAGAAACTGATGCTGAGGTCAAGGTCGGACGCCATCAGCATCGCCCA
>NZ_LMUJ01000095.1:34929-41362 GCF_009765975.1 Acidisphaera sp. S103
GGGTCAGCCCCGACGTGGTGGCATCGTAGCCCAGCAGCGACTGGGCGAGCTGCGGCAGAAGCTGCGTGGTGCTGATCAGCAGGAAACCAACCAGGAACATCAGTCCGCAGCAGATGGCGAAGCCACGATGCCCCAGCAGGCGGATATCCACCACAGGCTGCGGATGCCAAAGTTCCCACACGACCAGGCTCAGCAGGCTGCCGCCGCTGATCAAGCCCAAGGTCAGGATGAAATTGGAAGAAAACCCGTCATCCAGCTCATACCGGTCCAGAAGGATCTGCAGGCAGCCGAAGCCCAGGACGACGAACATCAGCCCGATCACGTCGACGTTCAGGCCTTTCGCCAGCAGGTCGCGCCGCTCCTGCTTCAGGACCTCCGGCTCGACCACCAGCCAGCCGACCAGGGTCAGCGACAGTAGCCCCACCGGCAGGTTGATCAGGAAAACCCAGTGCCAAGACAGGTTGTCGGTCAGCCATCCGCCCAGCACCGGGCCGATCGCCGGAGCGCTGACGACCGTCAGGCCATACAGCGCGAAGGACTGGGCCCGCTTTTCCGGCGGAAATGTGTCGGCGAACATCGATTGTTCCGTGGGTGCCATACCGCCGCCGCCGATGCCTTGCAGAACTCGGGCGATCAGCATCATGCTCAGCGAGGTGGACATCGCGCACAGCAGGGAACTGGCGGTGAACAGGGCGACGCAAATCATGTAGAAACGCTTGCGGCCGATGACGTTGGCCAGCCAGCCGCTGATCGGCAGCACCACGGCGTTGGACACCAGATAGCTGGTGAGGATCCAGGTCGATTCGTCCTGGTCCGCCGCCAGGCTGCCGGCGATGTGGCGCAGCGCGACGTTGGCGATGGTGGTGTCCAGCACCTCCATGAAGGTCGCGATCGAGACGACGACCGCGATCATCCACGGATTGTGGTGACCCGCCGCCGACCGGGGAAGCGGATTGGTCGCCAACCCGTCCGCCATGGCTAGCGCACCTTGACGCTGGGGGTGACCGACATGCCGGGTGCCAGCGGATAGTCCTTTACCCGGTTGTCGTCGAACACGATCTTCACCGGCAGGCGCTGCACGATCTTGACGTAGTTCCCGGTCGCGTTCTCGGACGGCAGGGTGCTGAACACAGTGCCGGTGCCGGCCTGGAAGCTGTCCACCTTGCCGTGGAACGTCACCGAGGGGACCGCATCGATCGAGATGTCTACGTCCTGGCCGGGACGGATGCCGGCGAGCTGGGTTTCCTTGAAGTTGGCGGTGACCCAGCGGTCGTCCTGAACCAGGGCGAACAGCGGCTGGCCCGCACTGACGTAGTTTCCGGCATCGACGCTGCGATGGGTCACGATCCCGGACACCGGCGCGACGATGGTGCAGTAGGACAGTTGCAGTTCGGCTGCCCTGGTGTTTGCGGCAGCCTGTTGCAGCGACGCCTGGGCTGCCAGCACCTGCGCCTGCGCGGCGCTGACCTGGGCCTTGGCACCGTCCACGGTTTGCCGGTTGGCCTCCAGCTTGGCTTGGGAAGAGTGGAATGTCGCCGTCGCCGCGTCGATCTGCTGGCGGGTCACGGCATGCGGGTTGATCGCGTGGAAGCGGTCGTAATCCTGCTGCGCCTGGACCAGATCGGCCTGTGCCACCTGGACGTTGGCAGTGGCCTGATCGACGCTGGCCTGCTGCACCACCACCTGGGCCTGCGCCTGGCGGACCGTCGCCTCGGCACTGGCCTGCTGCGCCTTCGCCTGGTCCAGCTTCGCCTGGTAGTCGCGCGGATCGATCAGCACCAGGGTCTGGCCGGCGGTGACATGCTGGTTGTCGCTGAACAGCAGCCTGGTCACCTGCCCGGGCACGCGAGGGGCCATCTGGGTGGAATAGGCATCGATGAAGGCGTCGTCGGTGCTTTCGTAATGCCTCGCGTTCAACCAGTACAAAGTGCCGCCGATGATCAGGGCAACCAGCACGATCGCACCGACGGCGAACCCCAGGACGCGCTTCCAGCCACCGCCGGACTTTCCCGGCGGGCGGTCGGCAGGAGATGACTGGCCGGCATGGGTCTGCTCCGTGTCCGCAGTCATGTCGTCCATCGGCAATGCTCCACGATCGGGTGATTGACGGTCAGCCATATTGACCGAACGGTTCGGTCATCTAAATAGCACACGTAGGCGGCTGGCACAGGTTGTCAATACGGCCGGCGCGCGGGATGGTTCGCCGCATGGACATCAACGTGACGTTAAGCCCGGAAAAGCGGGCGCAAATCTTGGTCGGCGCTGCCGCAGTATTCGCCGCCGACGGGTACGAGGGCGCGAGCATGGCGCGGATCGCCTCGGTCGCCGGCGTCTCCAAGGGGACATTGTATAATTATTTCGACAGCAAGGCTGCCTTGTTCACAGCCTATGTGGGCGAGAAATGCGACCAGTTCCTGGCGCAGACATTCGACATCGCCAACCATGACGACGATCCGGCCGAGGTGCTGCGGGGCATCGGCACGCGCATGGTGCGCATGATGCTGTCCGATGTCGGGCTGGCGATCTATCGCGTGGTGATCGCCGAGGCGGCGAAGTTCCCCGAACTCGCCCGCGGCTTCTTCGAGGCTGGACCCGCTCGGGCCATCGGATTCATGGCCGAATGGCTGGCGGAGGAAACCCGGCAGGGCCGGCTGGCGGTGCCCGACCCGGTCTTCGCCGCGGAGCAGTTCTTCAACCTGTGCCAAACGCGGCTGGTGCTTCGCCGCAAGCTGGAGATGCTGCCCGATCCACCGGACAGCGATATCGATACGGTGATCCAGGCCTCCATCACCATGTTCTTGCGGAGCTATCGGGCAGAGTCTCCTGTCTGAATACAGTAGTGTTAAGCCGCACGAATTGATTTTATCTAGTTTGAACCGCAATCAAAGAGTCGTTGTAACGGTCGCGGCGCTGAGGCTAAATGACGGGACTAGGGATTTGGAGTGACGATGAGGACGAAATTAGCCCAGGTTTCGGCCTTGAACCGGGTGCCGGCCTGCCTTATCAGGCGTGGTAATGTCCCGAGGCACCGGCGCCCGACCCCAGATCGATACTTGATCGCGACAATCGCCGGCCGGAATTCCACCGTCCGGCCATGACCCGTCCGTCGCAATTCGTTCATCCGTCACGGCCCGCCCTCGCGCGGGCCGCGTTCTGAGAGAGTGTCAGCCATGTCGGACTTATCGGAAAAACCGGCGGTGCATGCATCTGTCGATACAGGCATCCGGAATTTCGCCACGCCATTCCGGCAGACCGCCGACACGCCGTTGGAAGTCGCGATCAGCCGCTATGCCGAGCAGTCCGACAGTTCGCCGCGTGGCCGCCGGCTGTCACCCCACCTGCGGCGGTTGGAAGCCGAGTCCATCGAAATCATGCGGGAGGTGGTGGCGCAATTCCGCAATCCGGTCTTCCTGTATTCGATCGGAAAAGACTCGACCACAATGCTGCATCTCGCTCGAAAGGCGTTCTATCCGGCTCCCCCGCCCTTTCCGTTCCTGCATATCGCGACGACGTGGGATTTCCACGAGATGATCATCTACCGCGACATCCTCGCGGCGAAGCTTGGCATCGAACTGCGTGTGCATACGAACGAGGACGGACTGCGCCGCGGCATCAACCCGATTGCATCCGGTCCGACCGTGCATGCGCAGGTGATGAGCACCGAGGGGCTGAAGCAGGCGCTCGACAAATGGCAATTCGATGCCGCGTTCGGTGGTGCTCGGCGCGACGAAGAGAAAAGCCGAGCAAAGGAAAGGATTTTTTCGTTTCGGACATCGCAACATACGTGGGATCCGCGCAACCAGCGGCCGGAATTGTGGAACATCTACAACACGCGTGTCGCGCGCGGTGAGTCGATCCGGGTGTTTCCGATCTCCAACTGGACCGAAACGGATATCTGGTCGTACATCGCCGCCGAGGAAATCCCGGTGGTTCCACTGTATTTTTCGAAAGTCCGCCCGATCGTGCGGCGCCAGGGCGGGCTGCTTCTGGTGGATGACGAACGGCTGCGGCTGAACGACGGCGAAGTCCCGGAAATGATGCGGGTGCGCTTCCGCACCCTGGGCTGCTATCCGCTGACCGCGGGCATGGAATCATCGGCACGAAACGTCGATGAAATCGTTGCAGAGATGCTGGCGTCGCGTAAGTCGGAGCGTCAGGGGCGGCTGATCGACCATGACGAAAGCGCATCCATGGAACGCAAGAAGCGGGAGGGATATTTCTGATGGCCGACCTGCCCTCCACCCTGGATCAAATCCTTCAACCCACTGGCCAGGAAAAGGAACTGTTGCGGTTCCTGACCTGCGGGTCGGTCGATGACGGCAAGTCATCGCTGATCGGCCGGCTATTGTATGATTCGAAACTGATTTTCGAGGATCAGTTGTCCGCCGTGGAGCGCGACAGCCGCAAGCACGGCACCGTCGGCGATGAGGTCGATCTGGCGCTGCTGGTGGACGGGCTCGAGGCGGAGCGGGAACAGGGTATCACCATCGACGTTGCGTATCGCTATTTCACCACGCCGCGCCGTGCCTTTATTGTCGCCGACACCCCGGGCCATGAGCAATATACTCGCAACATGGCGACAGGGGCCTCGACGGCGGATCTGGCCATCATCCTGGTGGACGCGCGCAAGGGTGTTCTTACTCAAACAAAACGTCACAGCTACATCTGTTCGATGCTTGGCATTCGATCGATCGTCCTTGCCGTCAACAAGATGGACCTGGTCGATTTCGCCGGCGACCGGTTCTACCAGATCGTGTCCGACTATGTCGGTTTCGCGAAAACCCTGGGTTTCGCGACGATCAGCCCCATCCCACTGTCCGCCCGCTACGGCGACAACGTCACAGTCCGTTCGGAGCGCACCCCATGGTATGACGGCCCGACGCTGATACAGCAGTTGGAAACCGCAGACGTCGCCAGCGATCTGTCCAGCCGGCCGCTACGTTTTCCGGTGCAATGGGTGAACCGTCCCAATCTCGACTTCCGCGGTTTTTCCGGCACGGTCGCATCCGGTACCGTGAAGGTCGGGGATGACGTGGTGGTCGCCGCCACCGGCGCGACGGCCAAAATCGCGCGTGTCGTCACCTTTGACGGCGATCGTGACCGTGCGCTGCCCGGCGACGCGGTGACCCTGATCCTTGGGAGCGAAATCGACGTCACCCGAGGCGATCTACTCACCCATCCCGATGCGCGCCCGGAATGCGTGGATCAGCTTGCGGCCCATATCCTGTGGATGAGCCAGGATGAAATGCTGCCCGGCCGGTCCTACCTCATGCGGGTCGGCACCGCCGAAACGCCGGCAAGCATTACGACGCTGCGGCACAAGATCGATGTCAATACGCTGGAGCACAGTTCCGGACGAACCCTGGCCCTGAATGAAATCGGCCTGTGCAATATCTCCACCACGCATCCGATCGCGTTCGATCCTTACAGTGAGAACCGCCGCACCGGCGCTTTCGTGCTGATCGATCGCACGACCAATGCGACCGCAGGCGCCGGCATGATCTCCTTTGGCCTGCGCCGAGCGACCAACATTCATCGGCAGCATCATGCCGTGGACAAAGCCGCTCGGGCGGCGCTGAGTCACCAGAAGCCCCGCATCGTGTGGTTCACCGGTCTGTCCGGGTCGGGGAAATCGACCATCGCCGATCTGGTCGAAAAATCCCTGCATGCGCGGGGCATGTACACCATGCTTCTGGATGGCGATAACCTGCGGCATGGCTTGAATCGCGACCTGGGCTTCACCGAGGCCGACCGCGTTGAAAACATCCGGCGTGTCGGGGAAGTGGCCAAGCTATTTGTCGAGGCTGGGCTTTTGGTGATCTGCTGTTTCATCTCGCCGTTCGAATCCGAACGCGCGATGGTCCGCGCCCTGGTTGAACCGGATGAATTCGTTGAGGTCTTCGTCGACGTGCCGATCGAAGAGTGCATCAAGCGTGATCCCAAAGGTCTTTATAAAAAGGCGCTGGCGGGCGAGTTGCAGAATTTCACCGGTATCAACAGTCCCTATCAGGCGCCCACCGAATCTGAAGTGATAATCGATGGAGTCGCCCAATCGGCCGATCGGGCTGCCGAACAAATCGTCACCTGGCTGTTGGCGCACTAACGGAAGGCAACCCGCGGCCGAAGCAGGGGAAGACGTTTCCGGGTCGTATCGCTGTAGTCAGCGCCTATGCCGCGATCTGCATACCCCGGACCGAAGTGCCGCCCCGACGGTAGAGTGCGGCCAGCACTCGTTCATAATACCAGCGGCCGTTGATGTTGACCCATCGGCCTCGTCTTGGGCCAGCGAAGTCCGGGCCTCTGGCCCAGCACCTTACTGGGGTGGATGGCCCGGACTGACTGACGCCGGGCCATGACGAGTTAAGAGATGCCGGGCCATGACGAATCAGCAGTCGGCCTCAACGGCGGTTAGTATAATACTTCATGTCGTCTT
>NZ_LMUJ01000095.1:41604-41867 GCF_009765975.1 Acidisphaera sp. S103
TCGATCTGCTTGCCCAGGCCGGGGAACCGCCGTTCCAGTTCCAGCACCAGGCGGCGGAAATTCGTCGCCTCCACCTCGAATTCCGTCTGGCCGCCGGTGAAGGACTGGCCAGCGGAACCCGAGGAGAGGACGACTGTGGGCATCAGCGAGCGGCGTCGAGCGCCGCCCGCACCTTTGGCGGAGACATCGGCAGATTGGGCATCCGCACCCCGGTCGCGCCACGGATGGCATTGGCGATCGCCGCCATCGGCGGGGCGATCGGC
>NZ_LMUJ01000095.1:42084-42553 GCF_009765975.1 Acidisphaera sp. S103
GCACCCGGTAGTCGAGGAAGCCGGCGTTCTCCAACTGGCCCTTGGCGTTGTAGATGTACTCTTCATTCAACGCCCAGCCGATGCCCTGCGCGGCACCGCCCTGGATCTGACCTTCCACATAGCTGGGGTGGATGGCCTTCCCCACGTCCTGGATCGCGGTGTAGCGGTCGATCGTTACGTGGCCGGTTTCCTTATCCACCGTCACGTCGCAGATGTGCGCGCCAAAGCCAGGACCGGCGCCCTGTGCGTTCAGTGAAACCTCGGCAACCAACGGGCCACCCGTGCGGGCGGCCTTCAGCGCCAGCGTAGCGAGATCCAGCGGTTCGAATGCGCCCGCGTTGGAGCCAGCCGGGTAGGCGGCACCGTCCTTCCACTCCACCGCCTCGACCGGGATGTCCCAGGTCTGCGCGGCGCGGCGCTTCAGGTCCTCGACGACCTTCTCGGCCGCCCGGGTGGCGGCCATGCCGGT
>NZ_LMUJ01000095.1:42626-67334 GCF_009765975.1 Acidisphaera sp. S103
GGTGGCGGCCATGCCGGTAGCGAAGGTGACGCGCGACCCGCCGGTGACATGTGTGAAACCGATGGACGCGGTATCCGCCACGATGGTGCGGACCGTGGTCGCCGGAACGCCCAGCACCTCGGCCACCATCATGCCGATGGACGCACGCGAACCACCGATATCCGGGCTGCCGGACGCAGCCGTCACCGATCCGTCTTCGTTGACATGGACCTGCGCCGTCGACTCGCCGCCGATGTTGAACCAGAAGCCGGTGGCCAGGCCACGCCCCTGCCCTTCCTTCAGCGGTGACTTCCAGTGCGGATGCGACTTGACGGCGGCCAGCACTGCGTTGAAGCCGATGTTCTGGTGCGTCGGCCCGTAATGGGTCTTCGTACCGTTCTTCGCCGCGTTCTTCTCCCGCAAGGTCAGCGGATCGATGCCTAGCTTGATCGCCAGGTCATCCATCAGGCTTTCCACCGCGAAGGAGGTGATCGGTGCGCCGGGAGCCCGGTACGCCGCCACCTTCGGGCGGTTGCTGACCACGTCGTAACCGACCACGTCGACATTCGGCAGGTCATACATAGCGAAGCCGCACATGCAGCCCGGTCCGATCGGCGACCCGGCGAACGCGCCGGCCTGGTACTTCAGCACCTGTTTGGCGGCGACGATGGTGCCGTCCTTCATGGCGCCGATCTTCACTTCCATCCACGCACCGGAGGTCGGGCCGGACGCCTTGAACACGTCTTCCCGTGTCATCTGCATCTTCACCGTGCGGCCGGATTTCTTCGACAGCATGACGGCGAGCGGCTCCAAGTACACCAGCGTCTTGCCGCCGAAGCCACCACCGATCTCGGCCGGGTTCACCCGGATGTTGGACAGATTGATGCCCAGCAGCTTGGCGGTATAGGCACGGACCATGAAATGGCCCTGGCTGGAGCTGTGGATGGACACCTGACCATCCGGCGCGTAGGTCGCCAGGCAGGCATGCGGCTCGATATAGGCCTGATGCACCGGCTGGGTGGTGTAGGTGCCCTCGACGATGACTTCGGCTTCCTTGAACCCGGCTTCGATGTCGCCCTTCTTGAAGGTCACGACCTTCGCGACATTGGACGGCTTGGTCGGCTTCGGATCGACGCCGGCGGTGAACATGTCGTCGTGCAGGATCGGCGCGTCCGGTGCCATCGCCGCTTCCACGTCGATGACGTGCGGCAGCACTTCGTACTTCACCTCGATCAGTGCCAAGGCCTGATCGGCGATTTCCTGCGTCGAGGCCGCGACGGCGCCCAGCGCGTGGCCTTCATAAAGCACCTTGGTGCGGGCCATGCAGTTCAGCGCCAGATCGCGGAAGTTCATCGGCCCTTCGCCGACGAACGCTTCTTCCGACTTGATATCCGGAAAATCCGCTGCCGTTACGACCGCGAATACACCCTTCAGCGCCTCGGCCTTGCTGGTATCGATGGAAACGATACGGGCATGGGCGTGGGGGGAACGCAGGACCTTCCCCCACAGCATTCCCGACGCCCGTGTATCCGCCGCGAACACAGCGCGTCCCGTCACCTTGTCCACCCCGTCCGGGCGGATAGGACGGGTGCCAACGACTTTCAGACCTGAATCGATATAGTTCATCCGACAGTCTCCCCTCGCAGTTCGGCGGCGGCGTCCATCACCGCTCGTATTACCTTGTCGTAGCCGGTGCAGCGGCACAGGTTGCCGGCAAGCCAGTAGCGCGCTTCGGTCTCGGTCGGGTTGGGGTTCTCATCCAGCAGCGCCTTGGTGGCGACGATCAGCCCGGGCGTGCAGAACCCGCATTGCAAGGCGGCGTGCTCAAGAAACTTCTGCTGTACCGGGTGCAGTTTGTCGCCGTTGGCGATGCCCTCGATCGTGGTGATCGTCTTGCCTTCGGTTTCGACGCCCAGCACCAGGCAGGAACACACCAGCCGGCCGTCGAGGATGACCGAACATGCCCCGCAGTCGCCGGACGCACAGCCTTCCTTGCTGCCGGTCAGCCCAACCACATCGCGCAGCACGTCCAGCAGGGTCTGCTGCGTCTCGCACAGAAATTCCGCCGCTTCGCCATTGATGGTCGTGGATACGTAAGTCTTTGCCATCTTAGTGAACCTTTCCAGTCTTGATGCCTTGCGCACGGTCAAACGCGATGGCGGCGACCCGGCGGGCCAGCACACCGGCGATCTTGGTGCGGTATTCGACCGTTCCGCGCTTATCGCTGATCGGCTTGGCGGCGGCCTGGGCAGCGGCATCCAGTTTCGCCAGGGTATCGGCGTCCAGCGAATGACCGATCAACACGTCGGCCGCCGCCTGCACCAGCAGTACCGTGGGGGCCACAGCGCCCAGTGCAACACGCGCGGCGGTGCAGATGCCTTTTTCATCCAGCGTCACGTTGATCCCGCAACCGACGACGGCGATGTCCATCTCGGTCCGCGGAATGAACCGCAGATAGGCGTCGCTGGATCGAGCCGGACGGCGCGGCAGCTTGAATTCCAGGATGAACTCGTCCTTGGCCAGGGACGTGCGGCCCGGACCCGTCGGGATCTGTTCGACCGGTACCTCGCGGCGGCCGTTGCTGCCGACGACCACGGCGATGGCGCCGGCGGCGAACAGCGCCGGCACACTGTCGGCCGCGGGCGATGCATTGCAGAGATTGCCCGCAAGCGAGCAGCGCCCCTGCACCTGGGTCGATCCGATCAGATCGAGTGCCTCGACCAGACCCGGCCATGCGGCCGTCATCCCGGCATGCGCTTCAACCACCGCGCCCGGGGTCGCGGCGCCAACGACGAAACCGCCGTTTTCCTCGCGAATGCCGATAATGCCAGGAATTTTCTTGGTATCGACGATCAGTTCCGGCTTCAGGCGGCCGGACCGAAGTTGCACAAGAAGGTCGGTTCCCCCGGAAAGGACCTTCGCGAGACCGGACGAACCGGCTAAAAGTTTGACCGCATCATCCACCGAAGTGGGTGCGGCATAGCTGAGATTTGTCATCATTGCTCCCGATTTAACGCGTTTCCCTCCGCCCGGTCGCGGTTCCGGGACGGTCAGAACCAACGTTAGGCGATAGAACCCATATGGTCGAGGGGGAGCGTGTTCCGCGGCCGCTCAGCGGTCCAGGGCCGCCACGCCGAAGCCGTCGCCGGGATTGGGGTTCATCCACTTCCTGTGCTCAGCGAAACGATCCGCCAGAAGATCGATAAAGCTGCGGACCTTGGTGGAAAGATGGTTCCGGTGCGGATAGATCGCGTTGATGGCGAATGCCGGGGTGCGATATTGGGGCAGGATCGGCACCAGCGTCCCGGCGGCGAGATCGTCGACCACCATGAACATCGGCGCCAGGAACAAGCCATGGCCGCCAAGCGCCAGAAGCCGCAGCATTTCACCGCTGCTGGTCACGATATTGCCACGCACGCGTACCGACAGGGGCTTGCCGTCGGCATCTTCGAACCGCCATTCGTCGCCGAACGGATAGAAGGCGAATTGCAGGCAATTGTGGTGCGCGATATCCGCCAGGGTTTTCGGCGGCGGATACTGTTCCAGATAGGCCGGCGCACAGCCCAGGATATGCCGCCACGGCGTCAACTGGCGCACCACCAGTCCGGAATCCGGCGGCGGAACGGCGCGTATGATCAGGTCGTAGCCGTCCTCGACGACATCGACCATGCGCTCACCCACCGTCAGGTCGATCGATACGGCGGGGTAGAGCGTCAGGAACTCCGCCACCACCGGCCGCAGGAAGCGCACGATGCTCATGGTGGTGTGCAGCCGCAGTGTGCCGCGCGGGGTGGCGTGCAGGGCGCTGGCGATCCGGTCCGCCTCATCGAGTTCGGTCAGGATCCGGGATGAGCGTTCATAGTACGCGCGTCCGATCTCGGTCAGGCTGACCTTTCGGGTGGTACGGTTCAGCAGGCGGGCGCCGAGGCGGTCCTCCAGCGCCTGGACGTGGTTGCTGACCATGGTGACGGACATGTTCAGCCGCCTGGCCGCGGCGGAAAAGCCACCGCTTTCCACGACACGGCCGAACACCGTCAGGCTGGTCAGGCGGTCCATCGAAGGTCCGGCATTATCCGCTCCTGCTTGATGATCCTTTCCGTACTTTCCCGATTATCACGGAAAGCGCCAGAGATCATCTTGCGTCCAGAAAAGCGGAGCCGCCAAGCGGCGGCATTCCCGCGGAGATAGGAGACGATCATGGTTGCAATGCCGCGCACCGAGACATTGGTCGGTACCACTGAGGCAGCGTCCAGCGTTTCAAGCTCGCCGCCGCCCGGACGCCGCGGGGTGCTACGCCGTTCGGCGCTGGCGGCGCTGCTGCTGGCCGGGACGGCCGCCGCCGGCTGGTATGGATACCAGTACTGGGAGACCGGGCGTTTCCTGGTGTCCACGGACGACGCCTATGTGCAGGCCGACTACACGACGATCGCGCCGAAGGTCTCGGGCTATATCTCGACCGTCCTGGTGGCGGACAACCAGACCGTGAAAGCCGGCCAGGTGCTGGCTCGCATCGACGATCGCGACTTCCGGACGGCGTTGGACCAGGCGACGGCCGACGTCGCCGCCGCAGATTTCGCCGTGAGCAACCTCGACGCCCAGATCAGCCTGCAGGATGCCGCGATCGCCCAGGCGAAGGCGCAACTGGCGGCAACTCAGGCGTCGCTTGTGTTCGCCCAGCAGGATGCCGGACGCTACCGCTCGCTGCAGCAGACAGGAGCTGGCACGATCCAGCAGGCCCAGCACAGCCAGGCGTCGCAGGACGAGATCACGGCGCAGGTGCAGCGCGATGAGGCTGCGTTGACGGCGGCGGAGCGCAAGATCGGCGTGCTGGCCACCGCGCGCCAGCAGGCCGCCGCGCAGGCCGATCACAGCCGAGCGCTACGGCACCAGGCGGAGCTGAATTTGGGCTACACGGTGATCACCGCGCCGGTGGACGGCACCGTTGGCGCCCGCACGCTGCGGATTGGGCAATACGTGACTTCGGGCACCCAGTTGATGGCGGTGGTGCCACTCAGCGCTGCCTATATCGTCGCCAACTACAAGGAAACCCAGTTGACCCATGTCCGCGCCGGCCAGCCGGTGTCGATCGAGGTCGACGGGTTCCCGGACGCGACGATCAAGGGCCACGTGGACAGCCTGTCGCCGGCCAGCGGGTTGGAATTCGCGCTGCTGCCGCCGGACAACGCGACCGGCAATTTCACCAAGATCGTGCAGCGCATCCCGGTGAAGATCACGTTCGACGATCCGGCGCTGTCCGGCCGGCTGCGGTCCGGCATGTCGGTCGAACCCACGATCGACACCAAGCCGTCTTCCACCCGGACCGAATAGCCCAAGGGAGAGTCGTCATGACTACGCATTCAGGTTCCAGCGTTCGGACATGGATCGCGGTGATAGGCGCCACGCTGGGCGCATTCATGGCCGTGCTGAACATCCAGATCGTCAATGCCTCGCTGGCCGACATCCAGGGGGCAATCGGTGCCGGTGTCGATGACGGCGGCTGGATTTCCACCGCGTATCTGGTCGCCGAGATCGTCGTTATCCCGCTGACCGGGTGGCTCGCGCGGGTGTTCTCGCTGCGGATCTACCTGCTGACCAATGCCATCCTGTTCCTGGTGTTTTCCGGCGCTTGTGCATTCGCGCGTAACCTCGACCAGATGATCGTGCTGCGGGCGATCCAGGGGTTCAGCGGCGGCGTGCTGATCCCGCTGGCGTTTACGATCATCATCACCTTCCTGCCGAAGGCCAAGCAGCCGGTCGGCCTGGCGCTGTTCGCGTTGTCGGCGACGTTCGCGCCCGCGATCGGGCCGACGATCGGCGGCTACCTGACCGAGAACCTGGGCTGGCAGTATATTTTCTACGTCAACCTGGTGCCCGGCGCGCTGATGGTCGGCATGCTGTGGTTCAGCCTCGAACCTGCGCCGATGCGCCTGGGGCTGCTGAAGGAAGGCGACTGGCTGGGCATCGCCACGATGGCGATCGGGCTATCCTCCCTGCAGACGGTGTTGGAGGACGGCAACAAGGACGACTGGTTCGGCTCACCCTACATCTTCCACCTTTCGATCATCGCGGCGGTCGCACTGACGCTGTTCATCTGGATCGAACTCACCGTCCGCAAACCCCTCCTGAACCTGCGACTGCTCGGCCGGCGGAATTTCGGCTTCGGGGTCGTTGCCAACTTCCTACTTGGGATCGCGCTCTACGGGTCCGTGTTCATCCTGCCGCTGTATCTGTCGGGCGTGCAGGGGTACAATTCGGAGCAGATCGGCATGGTGCTGGCGTGGACCGGATTGCCGCAATTGGTGCTGATCCCGTTGGTGCCGCGCCTGATGAAGCGGTTCGATGCGCGTCTGGTGATTGGTGTCGGCTTCGCCTTGTTCGCCGGCAGCAACTTTATGAATATCCACATGGACGGCAACACCGCGGCCGATCAGTTGCTGTGGCCGAACGTGGTGCGCGCCCTCGGCCAGGCCCTGGCATTCGCGCCGCTGTCGGCGGTGGCGACCGCCGGGATCGAAGCGGAAAACGCCGGATCGGCCTCGGCCTTGTTCAACATGATGCGCAACCTGGGCGGCGCCATCGGCATCGCCGGCCTGCAGACCTTCCTGACCAAGCGGGAACAATTCCACTCCAACATCCTGAGCAACGCGGTCTCCCTGTTCGCCGAGGCGACACGGCATCGCATCGACGCTCTGACGGGCTACTTCATGGCCCATGGCGTGACCGACCAGGCCGAGGCGGCGCACCGGGCGATCGTGGCGATCGGCTTGCGGGTGCGTCAGCAGGCCGACATCATGGCGTTCAGCGACACGTTCTACCTGATGGGCGTGGCGCTGATCGTGGCTCTGATCGCCTCCCTGCTGCTGAAGAAACCGGACCATCTGCAAGCTGGGGGGGCACATTGATGCGACATCATCTTTTGCCGAAGGAGACAGAGGCAGTGACGGTCGCTGTGCCGCCGACGAAGGCCTGCCGGATCGATCGCTTCGGGCCGCCGGATGTCATCACCCTCGCCGATATTGAGCGGCCAGCGCCGGCGGCGGGTGAGATCCTGGTCCGGGTGCGGGCCGCCGGGGTCGGACCATGGGATGCGTGGATCCGATCCGGGAAGAGCGCCCTGCCCCAACCCTTGCCGCTGACCCTGGGGTCGGATCTGTCCGGCATTGTGGCGGCGATCGGTCCCGGCGTGACGGGCCTGCGCGCGGGCGACGCTGTGTTCGGTGTCACCAACCCGAACTTCACCGGTGCGCAGGCGGATTACGCTGTTGCCCGGGCGGGGATGATCGCACTGAAGCCGGAGGGGATCGACGATATCGATGCGGCGTCGGTACCGGTGGTCGCGGTGACCGCCTGGCAGGCTTTGTTCGGGGAAGCCGGGCTGACCCGCGGGCAAACCGTGCTGATCCACGGGGCGGCGGGCAATGTCGGCGGCTATGCGGTGCAGCTTGCCCGCTGGGCCAGGCTGACCGTGTGCGCTACTGCCTCGGCCAAGGATCTCGATTATGTCCATGGCCTCGGGGCGCACGCCGTTATCGACTATCGCGCGGGCCGGTTCGAGGATGCCGTGCACGGTGTTGATGCGGTGATCGACCTGGTGGGAGGCGACACCCAGGCGCGGTCGTTCTCTGCGTTGAAGCGTGGGGGTGTGCTGGTGTCCGCTGTTTCGCTGCCGGATCAGGCGCTGGCCGCCCGGCATGGTGTGACGGCTCGATTCTTCCTGGTGGACGTGACGACCGAACGCCTGGTTCGTATTGGCGAGATGTTGCAGCAGGGGATCCTGCGCACCGACGTCGGCGCGGTGCTGCCGTTGGCCGCCGCCCGTTCGGCGCACGCGATGCTGGAGGGGACGCGGCCGCATCCCCGGGGGAAGATCGTGCTGCGGATTGGGGATTGAGGGGGCGGACTTGCGCCCTTGTGCTTCGGCGTCCGGCGGTCTCCATTGCGGCGCATGATTGAGAGTCAGCAGGAACCGACCCGCCTCGCCGCGAACGTCATGCACTTCGCGCGGCTGCTGCGCCGAGCGGGGCTGCCGGTCGGGCCGGCCGAGACGATCGCGGCGCAGGATGCGCTGACACGGGTCGATCTGGCCTCGAAAACCCAGGCCCGCACCGCGCTGCGGGCGGCGATGATCCATCGGCATGAGCATCAGGACGTGTTCGACCAGGCGTTTGCCTTGTTCTGGCGCGATCCGTCCGCGGCCGAACAGGCTTTGGCGATGGCGCTGCTGGACGCGCAGAAGACGCCGAAGGCCGAACGGCCGCCGCCAGCGGCTCGGCGGGTGGCGGAGGCATTTGCGTCGAAGAAGGACAAGCCGTCCCAGCCGAAGGACGAACCGCCGGTTACCGACATGACGATGACGGTGTCTGAGCAGGAACGCCTGCAGCACATGGATTTCGAGGCGATGGGCGCGCTGGAAATCGCCGAAGCCAAGCGCGAAATCCGTCGGCTGGTGCTGCCTCTGGACTTACGAAGGACCCGACGCAAGCGGCCGGACAGCAATGGGCCGATCACTGATCTGCGCCGCACTATTCGTGCCAGCCTGCGGCAGGGAGGTGAGATTCTCTCGATCGCGCGCAACCGCCGGGTCACTCGGCCGCCGCCGTTGGTCGTGCTGTGCGATATCTCGGGGTCCATGGCACGGTATGCGCAGATCCTGATGCATTTCCTGCATGCGGTGACCAATGATCGCGACCGGGTCCACGTATTCCTGTTCGGCACCCGCCTATCCAACGTCACCCGGCAACTGCGCGCCCGCGACCCCGAGGTCGCCTTCCAGATGGTCGCGCACGCGGTGCCGGACTGGTCCGGCGGCACTCGGATCGGCGAGGCTGTTGCCAGCTTCAACCATCTATGGGCCAAGCGGGTGTTGGGCCAGGGCGCTGTCGTGCTGCTGATCACCGATGGGCTGGACCGCGACGGCGCTCACGGACTGGCTGAGAACATGGATCGGCTACATCGGTCCTGCACACGGCTGGTATGGCTCAATCCCCTGTTGCGCTGGAGCGGATTCGAGCCAAAATCACAGGGCATTCGGGCGATGCTGCCGCATGTCGATGAATTCCGACCCGTGCATAACCTGGCCAGCCTGCGGAGTTTGATCGATCTGCTATCCCGCCCTGCCTCCATGAAGGGAACACGCCTATGAGCGAAATCGAGGATGTCCTGTCCACCGCCGCCGCCTGGCGTGCCGCCGGCGAGCAGGTTGCCGTCGCCACCGTGACCGAGACGTGGGGCAGTTCGCCTCGGCCGGCCGGCAGCCAGATGGCAGTGACCAAGTCGGGCCGGATGGCCGGTTCGGTGTCGGGCGGCTGCATCGAGGGCGCGGTTGCCGACGCGGCGATGCAGACGATCGAGAGCGGGACGCCGCAGTTGCTGGATTTCGGGGTTAGTCACGAGCGGGCTTGGGAGGTTGGGCTGGCTTGTGGGGGGAAGGTCAAGGTCTTTGTGGAGCGGTTGAATTAGCACCCTCTGTGCGGGGATTTTGACTGGCCGCGAGGGCGACTACGAGCGGGTCACTCCTATCAACCGCCGGGCGCTGCCATTTGAGAGCGCCCACACCGGATATTGGAATGGACGCTCGTCGCTCGTACCCGGGGCCTCGTAGGATGCCGGAGTGACGTAATGCATCCGCCCGGCCGGAGGAGGATGAAAGTCCTCCTCGCAGCCGTCAGGTACTTTGTGACGCGTTTAGGAGCGGATGAAAGCTAGTAGATCGGCGTTGATCTGGTCCGCGTGCGTCGTCGGCATACCATGCGGCAAGCCGGGGTAGGACTTGAGCGTCCCCTGCTTCAAGAGCTTGACGGACCTGGCGCCCGTCGTAGGGAATGGGCAAATCTGGTCGTCTTCCCCGTGCATCACCAAGACCGGGATGTCGATCGCCGCCAGATCATCGTAGAACTCGGTCTCGGACAAAACCCGGATGCATTCATACTGCGCCTGGATGCTTCCCATCATTCCCTGGCGCCACCAGTTTTCGCGGATTCCTTCGGAAATCGCCGCACCGGGCCGATTGAAGCCGTAGAACGGCATCGTGATGTCTTTGTAAAACTGAGAGCGATGATTTGCCGTGCCGTCGCGAATGCCGTCGACGACCTCCCGAGGAACGCCATCGGGGTTCTTTTCCGTCTTCATGAACAACGGCGGAATAGCACTGATGAGAACGGCCGTTTTGACGCGGCCCTTGCCATGCCTGGCGACATAACGCGTGACTTCGCCGCCACCCGTCGAATGGCCGATATGCACGGCATCCTTGAGATCGAGCTTTTTGACAACCTCGAAGGCATCGTCCGCGTAGGTATCCATATCGTGGCCGGAAGCCGTCTGGGTTGAGCGGCCATGGCCACGCCGATCGTGCGCGATCACGCGATAGCCCTTGCCCAGGAAGAACATCATCTGGGCGTCCCAGTCGTCGGCCGACAGCGGCCAACCGTGATGAAAGAAAATCGGTTCGCCTGTGCCCCAGTCTTTGTAGAAGATTTCCGTGCCGTCCTTTGTGGTGACCGTTGGCATATTATCGATTCCTTTCAAGAATATGAGCTTAGCGCCTCGCGGTTGGAACGGTAGCTAAATCGTGCGACCATGCTGATTGGCGAAACTGACAATGTTCGGGCCAAAACTGACGATGGCGATTTGGGACCTGCCGCCGGAGATCGGTCTGCTTCTTTACCCAGACGCTGCTTCGGCAACGGTTCATGGGCTTACGGACCTGTTCAACGTTGCAAGCACCATCGCCCGGGAGCGGATTGGCGCAAACGCGCCGATGTTCCGCGTCAGTCATTGGCAGCCTGATGTAAAGACTGACACGGTCGACCGTGCGTTCGATACCCACCCACAGCTTACCGGCTCTCCGGTGGCCGTTATCGTTCCCGGCAGTTGGCAAGGCCAACCGTCTCCCGATGTCATCCGTTGCATGGTGAAGTGGCTTGTTGAGTGCCATGCGGCTGGTACGACCCTTTGCTCCGTCTGTGCGGGCGCATTTGTGCTGGCGGAAAGCGGCTTGCTCGCGGGACGGACGGTGACCACACACTGGACGCTGACGCAAAAGTTGGCGGAGTGCTTCCCGGACGTTCACGTCGATGAAAAGCAGATCACCATCGAGGATGGGAATTTCATCACCGCGGGGGGTGTGCTCGCCTGGACCGATCTCGGTTTGAGGCTTGTCGATCGGTATCTTGGCTCGACCATTATGCTGGAGACGGCAAAATATATGTTGGCTGACCCACCCGGTCGCGAACAAAGCTACTACAGCAATTTTGCACCGAGATTGCAGCATGGAGATACGGCTGTTCTGCGGGTGCAACACTGGCTTCAAACGGAAGTAACAAAGCAGCCCAATATCTCGGAGATGGCATCAATCAGCGGACTTGAGGAGCGAACGTTCCTTCGGCGCTTCCAGAAGGCCACAAAACTGAATCCGACCCAGTACAATCAGCGCCTCAAAGTCGGGAAGGCGCGAGAAATGCTGGAGTTCACCAGCCATCCTATCGATCAGATCGCCTGGGCGGTCGGATATGAAGACCCTCGGTCATTTCGGAAAGTGTTCCACAAGGTCGTGGGGTTGGCACCTGCCGACTATCGCAGGCGGTTCGCCGTGAAAGGACAGCGTCCTGATGTCAGTGACTAGGGGTGCGAGGCATTCGCTTTGGCGCGGGACACGCCTTTAGCGTACCTGGCAGGATACCAGGCTCCGATTGCCCGACACTTTGCCCCATGGGAAGCTCACCCCAAGACCAATCACGAGGAGGCCGCCAATGACCAATCCATCCGGCAACCACGTCCGAGCCACCATCGTCGGCAGCCTACCGAAGCCGTCGTGGCTGTGCGGACCGGGCGAGATGTTCGCCAACTGGCGGCTGTCCGGCTCAGCCCTGAACGAAGGCAAGGAAGATGCAGTGCGCGTCTGGGTCGCAGACCAGGAAAAGGCCGGGTTGGATGTGGTGACTGACGGCGAACAACGCCGGCGCCATTATATTTGGGGCTTTTACGAAGGTCTCGAGGGCATCGACACGGTCAACCTTGGCAAGCGCATGCAGCGCGGCGGCCGTTACCATAAGGAGATTTCGGCCGCCCGGTTGGTTGCCCAGCCCGAATGGCGCGGCCCGATCTTCGCCGACGCGATGCGCGCGACGCGGGCGATGACCGGAAAGCCGATCAAGGTCACCCTGCCCGGCCCGATGACCATCGTCGACAGCCTGATCGACACCATCGGCGGCCGGTCGGAGGAACAGCTCGCCTTTCGTTTCGCCGAACTGCTGAATCAGGAGGCGCTGGCATTGCAGCAGGCCGGTGCCTCGGTGATCCAGTTCGATGAGCCGGCGTTCAACGTTTACGTCGACAAGGTGAAGGACTGGGGCATGGCCGCCCTGGAACGGGCCACCCAGGGCGTGACCGTGACGAAAGCGGTACATATATGTTACGGATATGGCACGGAAGACGTGAAGCGCTGGAAAACCGCAAACACCGACTGGACCCACTACGACGCGACGCTGCCTCTGCTGGCGAAGTCGTCGATCGATCAGGTTTCGATTGAAACCGCGGCCAGCGGCGTCGATGTCTCCGTCATCGAAGCCCTGCGCGGCAAGGATGTGCTGCTGGGTGTCGTTGACGTTGGCAACGACACCGTTGAGACGGCCGAAACCGTCGCCGGACGTCTCCACGCGGCGCTGAAATACACCGATCCCGGCCATCTGTTCGCCTGCACCGACTGCGGCATGATGCCGCTGTCCCGGCAGGCCGCCGCGGGCAAGCTGCGCGCACTGGCGGAAGGCGCCGCCCTGGTAAACGCGACCATGTAACGAAAACCCGCATTCAGGGGAGGAAACGATGGCCAACGATGCCACGACCGCCGGCGCAACACCGCGCTCCGAACCGGAACGCCTGCGCGCGATCCGGCTGATCGCCTTCGCCAGCCTGATCGGCACCACCATCGAGTGGTACGACTTCATCCTGTACACGTCCCTGGCCGGTCTGATCTTCAACAAACTGTTCTTCCCGGCCAACGATGCGGTGGTGTCTCTGCTGCTCGCCTATGCGACCTTCGCGGTGGGCTTCGTCACGCGGCCGATCGGCGGTGCTTTCTTCGGTCATTTCGGGGACCGCATCGGCCGCAAGCCGCTGCTGGTGCTGACCTTGTCGATGATGGGCGTGGCGACGTTCCTGATCGGGTTGGTGCCGACCTATGCCGCCATCGGCATCGCCGCACCGCTGGCGGTGATCGCGCTGCGTCTGATCCAGGGTTTCGCCATGGGCGGCGAATGGGGCGGCGCCGTGCTGATGGCCTACGAGTACGCTCCGCCCGAACAACGCGGCTTCTACGCGTCCTTCCCCCAGATCGGCTTCGCGCTGGGTCTTTGCCTCAGCACCGGGGCGATCACCCTGCTGTCGTCGGCGCTGTCGAATGAACAGTTCATGGCATGGGGCTGGCGCTGCGCCTTCCTGGTCAGCATCGTGCTGCTGGGCGTCGGACTGTTCATCCGCCTGACGCTGGTCGAAACCCCCGAGTTCACCCGCCTCCGCGCCAATTATCGCGTCCGGAAGCTGCCGCTGCTGGACGTGGTGCGCGACGATTGGCGCCACATTCTGCTGGGCTGGCTGGCCCGTATGGGTGAGGGTGCGGTCTTTACCATCTACTCGCTCTACATGCTGTCCTACCTGACCGCGATCGTCGGTATACCGCGCACGCTGGTCCTGGGTGCGGTGACGGCGGCGGGCCTGGTGCTGGTGGTCACGACACCCTTGGCCGCCGCGTGGTCCGACCGCGTTGGGCGGCGGCGACTGTTCGCCCTGTCCTCGCTGGTGCATGGCGCCGCGGCATTCCCGTTGTTCTGGATGCTGAGTTCGGGCAGTCCGGCGCTCGCCGCGATCGCCATCGTGCTGGCGGTGGGCGTGCTGTGGGCGCCGATCTACGGCCCCGAGGCGGCGATGCTGTGCGAGTTGTTCGCCACGCCCGTGCGCTATACCGGCGTATCGATCGTCTACCAGGTGGGCGCGATCGTCTTCCTGGCGCCGCTGCCGATCCTGGCGACACTGCTGGTGACCTGGAACGGCAACCAGCCGTGGTATCTGGCGGGCTACGTTGCCCTCGCGTGCGTGGTCAGCGCGGTTGCAGCGGGTTTGATGGGACAGACGCGGTCCCGTATCGCGGACGGTTAACCGGACGCCCTTGCATTCCCCGCCCGGAAGGCCGATTTTGACTGTATGAACGACGCACCGGATCCCGTTGCCGCCCCAGCCGGATGGCTTGAGGTTCTTGCCGAGAGCGAGGCCGAAGCCGAGGCCGGCCTGTCCGTGCCGGGTGAGGTCGTCCGGCAGGGGCTACTCGATAGCATTGCTCGGATGGAAGCCAAGGCCGATGCTCGAAAGGACAAGGCCGCCGCGCGCCGTTGATCGGCTACACACCGAGAGCCGTGCAGCAGGTCACCTATCTCCGCCGGCATTACGAAGGGCGCGAGCGACCAGAGGCAACCGCCGCTCTCAATGCCGCGCTGGAGGCAGCAGAGCGACTCATCGCCGAACGCCCCGAAGTCGGATTGCCGGCACCACGCCCCTATCCGCAACTTGCCCGGCCGGGCCGCGCGTGGATCAAGGCGGCCCGCTATTGGGTTGCCTATCGAACCAAGGCACCACTTTTGATCGTGGCCGTGTTCTACGAAACGGCGAACATTCCTAATCGCATGTAGAAACGCTGCTGCGCGCGCTTTTGGACAAATCGTACGCCAAGCCCGTAGGATCAGACAGACCAACGATCGGCCGACACATGCCCCTGCCGGCCGCAAGAACTTTGGAACCACGGATGCGTACGGATGAACACGGATAAGCGGCCCGAACCACGATCGGTCCAGCGGCATCTGGCTACCCGCGTCGATCCGTGTTCACCAGTGGCTCGAACCAAGGATACACGCCCATGACCCCCGAAATCCTCGCCGCCCTGGAACAGGCAAAACGGGACAAGCGCCCCGTGGTGCTCGCCACCCAACTGCCGTCGGGTGAGCAGCGGCTACTGCCTGACCCCGAGGCGCCGGCCAGCCTGAACGACGCCGCCGCCCGAGCGCTGGACCGGGACGAGAGCGATACGGTGAAGATCGGCGACGCCGACTACTTCCTGCACGCCTACAACCCGCCGCTGCGACTGATCGTCGTCGGTGCCGTCCACATCGCGCAAGCCTTGGTGCCGTTCGCCGCCCCGTGCGGCTTCTCGGTCACCGTTGTCGACCCTCGCCGATCCTTCGCGTCGGATGAGCGGTTTCCCGACACCGTCATCTCCACCGACTGGCCGGATGAGGCGCTGGACAAGTTCGCCCCCGACAGCCGAACCGCCGTCGTCACCTTGACGCATGATCCGAAGCTGGACGATCCGGCGTTGGATCGAGCGCTGAAATCGCAGGCGTTTTATATTGGCGCGCTGGGGTCTCGCCGGACGCATGCGGCTCGGCTGAAGCGCCTGCGTGAACTGGGGCACCAGGACAACGCACTGTCGCGCATCCGCGGCCCGGTCGGGCTGAACATCGAGGCCGTCACTGCGCCTGAAATCGCTTTGTCGATCATCGCCGAGATCGTTGGCGTCCGGCGCAACGCCCCCCTGCCGCCCAAACCCGGTCTATGAAATTCGGCTCTACGCCGCTCGACGAGGCGAAGGGCGCCATCATGGCGCACAGCCAGAGGGTCGGTGACCGGATGATCCGCAAGGGATCGCTGCTGGATGAGGCGGCGATCGAGGCGTTGCGCGGCCTCGGCCGGGTGGAGGTGATCTGCGCTCGTTTGGAACCCGGCGACGTGCCGGAGGATATCGCCGCGGACCGCCTTGCGACGCCGCTGCTGTCACCGCTGATCGGCCGGTCTCGGGCTGCCACCGGGCGCGTCAACCTGGTGGCCGAGGTCCCTGGACTGCTGCGCGTCGACACTGCGCGCGTCGACCGGCTGAACACGATCGATGAGGCGCTGACCATCGGCACTCTGCCCGATTACGCCGTGGTGGCGCCGAAGGACCTGGTGGCCACCATCAAGATCATTCCGTTCTCGGTGCCTGGCAACGTGCTGTCGGTCGCCGAGGCGCTCGCCAGGCAGGCCGGCAGTCCGCTGGCGCTGCATCCGTTTCGCCATCTGAAGGTCGGCCTGGTGGTCAGCCAATTGCCGGGCCTGAAAGACAGCGTCACCGACAAGACCATCGCGATCACCGATGCCAGGATTACCGCGCTGACCGGCATGTTGCTGCCGCCTGTGCGCTGCCCGCATCAGGAGGATGAGATCGGCAAAGCGCTGGAGGGCCTGGTGGCACTGGGCGCGGATCTGCTGCTGGTGATCGGTGCGTCAGCCGTGGTGGACCGGCGCGATGTGGGTCCGGCGGGGATCGTGCGCGCCGGCGGCGAGATCCTTCATTTCGGCATGCCGGTCGATCCCGGCAACCTGATCTGCCTGGGCCGCATCGGTGAGCGACCGGCGTTGGTGCTGCCCGGGTGCGCGCGCAGCCCCAGCCTGAACGGTATCGATTTCGTGCTGACCCGCCTGTTCGCCGGCATTCCCGTCACCGGGCGCGACGTGATGCGGATGGGTGTCGGCGGCCTGTTGAAGGAAATGGAAACCCGCCCGATGCCGCGTGAAAAAGCCCCTGCGACGCCGCGTTCCGGTGCCGCTCCGCGCAGTGCGCCGACGATTGCCGCTGTGGTTCTGGGGGCCGGACGGTCTCGGCGAATGGCGCCGCACAACAAGCTGCTGGTGCAGGACAAGGCCGGCAAGACCATGATCGCGCGTGTGGTCGACAACGTGCTGTCGTCGAATGCGAGGCCGATCCTGGTGGTGACCGGTCATCAGGCGGAGCAGGTCGAGCAGGCCGTCGGTGGCCGGCCGGTGCGCTATGTCCACGCGGAGGATTACGGGGACGGCTTGTCGGCCAGCCTGAAAACCGGAATTGCCGCGGTGCCGCCGGAATGCGCCGCTGCCGTGGTGTGCCTGGGCGATATGCCGCTGGTCACCGGCCGGATGATCGACCGCCTGCTGTCGATGTACGACCCGACCGAGGGCCGCCTGATCGTGCTGCCGACCTTCCGCGGCAAGCAGGGCAACCCGATGCTTTGGGATCGCCGTTTCTTCCCCGAAATCCTTGGGATCAGCGGCGATTCCGGTGCTCGGTTTTTGGTGGGCAAGCACGCGGAGTTTGTTTGCGAAGTGGAGATGGCGGACGACGCCGTGCTGCGGGATTTCGACACGACAGAATCTCTAGCAACGCTGCCGAAGGGTATGCGGCCGGAGGGGGTTGGGTAGAACCGGTCACTGCCGCGAAAACAATTGCTTCAACGCCGCCGATACGCCCGTGATCGGCTTCGGATCGGGCCGCCGGAAGCTGCCCGCCGTCGCCTTCCGTGGGTGCAACGACGCCAGCACTTCCGCCTGCCGAGCGGCCGCCGCCACGCCGTCGACCAGTGGCACCGGCACGCGATCGGCCATCTTTCCGGCCAACCCGGCCAACGGCGCGCCGCCCAGGATCACGACGTCCGCTTCGTCCTGCTCCACCGCTTGGCGGCAGGCGTCGATCAGCGCGTCGCGCATCTCCTCCTGCACGGTATTGATGTCGCGGAAGGTGCCAGTGACACAGCGGATGCTGGCCAGCCGGCCGGACAAACCGTTGTAGTCGACGCATTCGCGGTACCACGGCTCCATCGCGGTCGCGAACGTCACGATGGAGAAACGGCGCCCCAGCATGCAAGCGGTCAGCATTGCCGCCTCGGCCATGCCGATCACCGGGATGGACAGCAGTTCGCGCGCCCCGCCGACACCGGGATCGGCGAACGCCGCCACTACCGCCACGTCACATCCCGTTGCGTGGTCCGCCAGCAGATCCAGCGTCTGCGCCGCACCGATCACCGCTTCCGCTCGGGTTGCGATGTAGGGGACGCCGTGGCGGGCGGTCACCGCGATGATTTCGGTGCCGGGGCTGACGGCGGCGCGCGCCACGGCGGCGATCCGGTCGGTGACCGCGACCGTGGTGTTGGGGTTGGCGAACAGGATTTTCATGCGCGCGATGCCCCTCGGATCAGCGACCGGACGAAGCCCCAATTCCAACGCAGGTAACCAGGTTGAACGAACCCCAGCTTCTGGCGGATCAGCGCGTGTGCGTCGGCCAGCCGATGGAATGGGATCGACGGAAACAAATGATGTTCCGCATGATACGGCATATCCCACATCAGCAGCCGCACCGGGGCGATGGTCAGCGTGGTGCGGGTATTGGTCAAGCCGTTCCGATCCTGCGTGCAACCGGTGTGTTCGGCCAGCAGATAGGCGCGCAGCGGCGGCTGCCCCAGCAGTTGCGGACCGATCCAGAACAAGAACGGCGTGGCCCAGCCGCACAGCGTGGCGGCGATGACCGAACCGCCGATCATCAGGACCGTCATCGCCCGGCCGCCGCGAATGATTTTCGGCGCCGCCGCGACCGAGATGTAGGTATAGGCACTCAGGTCGCCACGCCAGCAATCCGCAGCGACTCGCAGCCGAAGCGTCCAGTATGGCATGCCCAGCACGCGAACAATGTAGCCGGTCAGAGAGGCCGGAGAAGCCGTGCCCAGTTCCGGGTCCAATCCCGGCTCCTGCGCGTGCCGGTGATGCGCCAGATGATAGGCAGTGTAGAAATGCCAGTTCAGCAGAGATGGGCAGGACGTCAGCCATCCGACGATTGCATTGGCGCGCCGCGACGCGAACGCGGTCTGGTGCATCGTTTCATGCGCCGGCGCGAACAGCGTGACCTGCATCACCCCCAGCAAGAACATCGCCGGCAGCACCACCCAGCCGGATGACATCGCGACAAGCCACCCTGCCCCGATCAGCAGCACCAGATGGATGGTCAGCCGCATGCCGCCACGCAGGTTGGAGCGGCCTTGCAGGGCACGCAGTTCCTGATGGCTCAGCACACGATCGGAGAGTCCGGACATTTGTCGCCTCCTGCTCGGCCGGCCACCATAGTCGATCCGGGGTTGCCGTCCCAGCGCGCAAATGCCGCGCCATCACGCGTCTGTCGCGCGGACAGCGCGCCATCGCAAGTTTGCGGACAACGTACCATCACAAGCTTGCGGACAGCGTGCCATCACGAATTTACCGTACGGGCAGCACGACGACGCATCTACCTGGCGGACAGCGCACCGATCGTCTGGTCCAGATCACGGTGGCGGAGCAGGAACGCCGGCAAACTGGCCTCCGTATCCTTGCGGTCGATTGGTTTCAGCGTTGTCCAGTCCACCGACGGCGTCATGGTCACCACAATCGGCGTGAAGGCCGATCCGACCAGGCTGTCCATCGCCATCGTGGCGCGCATTGCCAGACCCGGCCGAACCGGCTTGCCGCCGGCCCATATCGACACGGCGATGGTGAACTCCGGATCGTCGGAACTCATGATCTGCCAAGCACTTGGCGTTCCGTCCGGCCACCGCAGCCACTTCTCCCGCAGATCCTCGGTCTCGGCCCGCAACACGAGCCGCCGTCGCCCGGACATCAGCGGCCCGGCGGTGGTATGGGGTGAAAACACTTCCCAACTCATGTCCATCGCCACATCGCCGCAAACGACGTGCTGGGTGTGGACACGCGTCCGGCCGGTCACCGACAAACCCACACGGCTTACCTCGCAACCCGGCCCCATGTTGATGGCGGACGGTCCGGCCGGCGGGTTCGCTGTCGCCATCGTCAGTCCCGCAGCCACCGTCGGGCTGATCGCCGCCACGACGACCGCTCCCAACGCCACGGCCAGCATCCCGCGCATCGAGAATGGCACCCTCGCTGGCTCGCTGGCGGGTGTCGCCGACCGGGTCGAGATATGATCCTGCCGGAACGGCAATCCCAACGCGATCAGCACCAGGATAACGAACGAGAAGAACAGCCAGCCATAGATGATGTGATCGGCCGCCGCGGCTTCGGCACTGTTCAGCAGGTAACCCAGATAGACGATGCCGAGGCCACGGAAGCCATTCGCGATGATCGGCACGATGATGGAGACCAGGATGAACACGCCGCGCCGCACCGGGCTGCGGTACATCATCAGCGCATAAAGGCAGCCGAAGGCTATGGAGGCGATCAGAAAGCGCAGCCCGGCACATGCCTCGGCCACGAAGAAGGACCCTTGCGGAATTTCGATGACGTAGCCGTCGATGTAGGCGGGAATACCCAGTACATTCAGCCCGTGCTGGATAAACCAGGTGGTGAAATCCTGTAGTCTGGGCGTCAGGAAATCCCCGAACGGCACGAGAAAGTACAAATACAGCAGCGGCCCGGCCATAGCCCACCACAGTCGCTTGCCCAGGACGGCCAGAAACAGCAGCTCGACGAAGCTGATGGCGAGAAGCTGCCGCCCCTCCATGATACCCAACCGCTCCGCCACCAGCCAAACCAACGCCAGCGGCAACCCAAGCAGCAGCACGACCGGCGTCGGACGCGGCGCGATGCCGACGAGATCGAAACGGCGGTCCCACAGCAAATAGAGCGCGATCGGAATGACCAGGAAACAATGGTTGTAGGCGGTCGACGTGTCCCAGGTACGGACAGCGGCGGTAATCTCCGGATTGAACAGCGCCCCCAGCAGCAGCAGGCCCAGACCGATAGCCAGAACCACGCGGCGCCATTCCGGGGAGGTCACGGCCGCGGGGGGATCGGCCAGCATGGGCGCGTTCATAAGCAGCGGCTTTCGGTTGGGCGGGGGCAGATTATCGTTCGGACCTTAATACGGTTGCGGGACATCGCTAACCCACCCCACGCACAATGAACGGGCCGAGAACGTTCGCCACCGGCAATGGCAGGCGTTTCCAGGCCGCGATGAACATCCGGTATTTCGGGTTCAGCGGATTATGGTCGGGGATCGACCCGCCTGGTTTCAAACGGAACCGGTAGTGCAGCTTTTCCGGCTCGAAGCCCCAGTTGTGCTTGAATGCGAACGATCCGGTGCCCAGCTTGCTGCGGCCGAAGTCGAACAGGCGGGCGCCGCGATCGGCCGCGCGCCGCATCGTCTCCCAGTACAGGAAATCGTTGCCGGCCCGCCCGCGCGCCGCCGCCGAACCGCCGCCGTAGTATGGCAGCACCTCATCACGGAAATAGAAGTTCATCACCGAGGCGATCGGCGCCGCCTGGTCGCGGATCGTGACGATATCGGCCGCATCCCCGAACACGTCCATCAGGATCTGGAAATAGCGGCGGGAGAACACCGGAGTGCCCAGATTGCGCACGCTTTCCGCGTAGATCCGATGCAGCGTGGCCACGTCGCGGTCGGCGGTGGACAACAGTCCGTTCTGGATGCCCTTCCGCACCATGGCGCGCTGCTTGCGGGGGATCGCCTTCATGTTGCGGTCGTGATCGGCCTCGATCGGCTTGCGGAACGTCACGTAGAGGTCCGGCCGCTCGATCCAGCCGTCCGCCGCCTGCACCGAACCCAGATGGCGGAATTCCAGCGCGGCGGCACCGGTTCGCGCCAGCAGGCTTTCGGCATGCGCGACCAGCGCCGCCTCGCTTTCGGCGTCGGCAGCCAGCGGCCCGCCATAGACACAGAACGGATTGGAGATCAGCGTGTCACCGAACAGCAGTGTCTTGACCCGGGCGAGCGGCAGCACGCCGGTGACGCTGCCGTCGCGTTCGGTAAAGCAATAGTGGGTAGCGTGGCCAAATGCCGCCTGGATCACCTTCGCCCAGCCCGCCCGGTGAAAGAACGTGCCGGCCGGCATTGCCTCCACGAAACGATCCCAGGCGGCTTCGCTGGCGGCATCCAACGGATGGACGTTGACCATCGGGGTCAGACCGCCTCGGCTTCGGCGAGAACCGGCGCGTAGACGCGATCCATGCGATCCCAGGCGAAATCATGCAACAGGTCGTCGAGATCGCCCGACATGCGCGCCAGGTTGGTGTAATGCCGCAACCTAGATTTCCAGCCGGCGTTCGGAATGCGCGGTTGCGCGGCGTCGATTTCCCATGGATGGAAGTAGAAGATAGCCGGCTGGCCATCGTGACGGTTTACCCGCCGCAACCCCGTTCGGTAGAGCATCGTCGGCAACAGCCGGAAGTAGCCGCCGCCCGAGCAAGGCCAGTTGCGGCCCATCAGGCGGACGGTGGTCATGGGGATTTCCAGGACACCGTCTGCATCCGGGTGGAACGGCACGCGCGAGGCGTCGGGCATGCCGTACAGGTCGTGACGGATCGGGTTGATGCTGGAACTGTAAAGGTAGCCTTCCTGCCGCAGGATTGGGAACGCCCACAGAGTGCGTGCGCCGATCGAGAACGTCGCCGCGCGATAGCCGGCCACCTGCACGCCACCGGTGTCCTCCAGCAGCGCCTTGGTGCGGCAAATATCGGCTCGAAATGCTTCCGGCTTCTGGGAATCGACCCTTGTGTGATCCCAGCCATGGCTGGCGAGTTCATGTCCGTCCGCGACGATGCGGCGAATCAAGGCGGGAAACCGTTCCGCCACCCAGCCGAGGGTGAAGAACGTCGCCTTCACGCCATGGGTGGCGAACTGGTCCAGGATGCGGTTGGTGTTCAGGTCGACCCGGCGGGGAAATGCATCCCAGTCTTTGCGGTCGATACAATGGGCAAAAGCCTGGACCTGGAAATAGTCCTCCACATCCACGGTCATGGCGTTGCGGACACCGGTCATACCCGCCCCGCCGCGTTGCTTTCCAGCAGGTCCAGCACCCGGTTGAACACCTGCTCCTGCCGGAAGGCCCGGCGTTCCAGGGCCTCGATCCGGCGTACCAAATCGTCGCGGTCTTCGGATATCGGCCGCGGGGCCGGTTCCAGACCCGCACCCAGGTCGCGGTTCAATTCCTCGGCTGTACCATCGACCATGGTGCCGGTGATGGTGTGGGTTTCCTCCAGCGCGCCGAACAGCAGCACGCGCGAACAGAGGGTGTTGATCCGCCGCGGAATGCCGCCGGTGTTGTGATGCACGGCGGCGAATGCCGCATCGTCCCAGACCGGATCGTCGTGCCAGTCGACAGTGCGCAAGCGATGTTGGATGTAGCCCCGGGTTTCCTCGGCGGTCAGCGGGCCCAGATGATAGGACGCGAGCACCCGCTGGCGAAGCTGCTCCCAGTCCTTGCTGGCCAGGATGGGACGAAACTGCGGCTGGCCCAGCAGAATGGTCTGCACCGACGCCCTGCCGTCGACGGTGATGTTGGACAACATGCGCAGTTCCTCCATCGCCGCCAGCGACAGGTTCTGCACTTCATCGATCACCAGCAGGCATCGCCGGCCCTGTTTGCGCTGGTCGCGCACCATATGCTCGAACCGGCGCAGCAACGTGGATTTGTCCGTGCCCGGCGTGTCCCCCAATCCGAAATTCGCCATCGCCAGCCGCAGCAGATCGTCGCCCGACACCTGGGTCGTGACCACGCGCGCGACGACATAGGTGTTGCGATCGAGCTGCGACCACAGTTGTTCGGTCAGAGTGGTCTTGCCCGCCCCCACCTCGCCGGTGATGACTATGAAGCCTTCCTGCTGCGACAGCCCGTACACCAAGTGCGCGATCGCTCGGCTGTGCCCGGCCGATCCGAAGAAGAACCGGGTATCGGGTGTCAGCAGGAACGGCAGGCCGGTGAGGTTATAGAACTTGTCGAACACGATCTGCGATCAAAAGGTTTTGGTGAAGCCGACGAGAAGCAGGCTCTGGTAGAAGCGATCGATTACCAGAGGGGACATCCTATCATAAAACGAAAACCGCACATGCGTGCTCAGGCTATCGTTCAGCGTGTAGGTCAGGACCGAGGTGGCCAGATATGAGGTGCTGTCGCCGATGTTCGGCCCCCCGCACAGGGACAGCAGCGTGCCGAAGCATTGCTGCCCCCCGGTTTGGGTCTGCGTCGAATAGGTTATCGACGATTCCAGAGCCAGATCAGGCCGCAACGAATGTCGCCAGTCCGCTGTGACCGTATCGAACGTGGCTGACGACGGTATTCCGCCCGTGGTCGTCTGGTTGCCGAGAATCAGGGCGAGCGACAGCGTGTCTCGGTCCAGTGTCGTCTGTACGTTCATCGAGAACGTATTGAAGCGATAGACTGCCTGCACATTGTTCAATACGGGAATATTAAAGATCAGCGGCTGACCGTTCGCGCCGTTGATGAACTGTCCATTCGGGCCAAGGATACCGAATTGGACCTGGCTTTCGAGTTGCTGGAGTTCAGTGCCCAAGGTCTGGGCGTAGCTGCCCGAAATAGTGGTACGGGCGGTAAGCTCGTAATGGGCCGAGGCCTGGATCGAGTTAGAGCCGTTCTGATGGCCGTAGCTGATGGTCAGGTTGCTATCGGGGTTAGGGGTCAGCGTGGTACCGACGCTCCATGTCATGTCATCGATTTTTTGTGCCAGGGTTTGCGAATAGGAGATACTTTCGTAGCCGAGCGCTCCGAAAACCGTGGCCCAGCGATTTGCGGCATAGTTCAGTTGGTCCTGAGCCGTGTCGCGCCGGGAACTGAAGGTGGTGGTGGGGATGGCCGTAGCATTGCCCACCGCGTTGATCACGCTGTTCTCGCTCGATGTCATCTGGGTCAGGTCGATTGAGATCGCGTCTGAGAATTTCTCGAGAAACTCGCCAGTCGTGAATTGGGCGATCTGCTCGGTGGTAAACTGGTTCGCCCCCTGGCCGCCGCCGGTCGGGAAGGGCGACACCGCGAATCCCGTGGAGGTGGTGTACTGCGTTTCACTGGCGGAAACACCCAGCTTGCCGGTGCCGAAGTCGCCGAATTTGTGCAGCAGGTAAGGCGAGACCCCGATATTGGTGGTTTG
>NZ_LMUJ01000095.1:67344-69414 GCF_009765975.1 Acidisphaera sp. S103
GGTCGATTGAACGGACGCCAGGGCGCGCACATCGACAAAGGCAAGGTCCGGAACAAGGGTCACAAGCGCGGTCCCGTTCAGGGATTGAGAGATCGCATCCTGGGAGTCCGTGCGAGCGGCAAGCGATAAGGTCGGATTGTAATCGAGTTTCAACTGAAGGCGCGGCAAATCGCCGGCGATCGAGATCCCCGGCGTGACCAGGGTGACCAGATCCCACCGGCGCGGACTGTTCTGCTGCAGCACGTTGTCCGTGAACATCTCGTCCACATTCAGCGACGGCACGATCGTCCACCCGCCACCCGCCGGCGCCCCGAAGCCGTTCGCGAGTTGCAACTGGTGCTGCAGGGTCTGCACATCCGGCGTCGCCAGATCGGTGCCTTGTGGCACCTGGTCCTCGTTCGTCGGATCAATAAGCGGGAATGCCGCCGCGCTACCGGCCTGCGCCAACAGCAAAGCAGCACCCAGTCCAGCAATGGACCAGCCGTTTGCGGCCGTCCGCCTCCAGGTCAGGGGTTCGCCCGAAATCATGGGGTTGTCGCGGGCCGCCGGGTCAGGACGAGTAGTACGAGGAATAGGCACCGAACGTGTATCGGGACGAGATCTGCTGCTTGTTCAGGACCATGGTGATCGTCGGGCACGCCTGGATCAGATCGAGCGAAGCCTCGATCTCATCGCGCTGGGTACGGTCGGCCTCCACCACGAACAGGATTTGCCCGACCACCTGGGCCAGCACCGCCGGATCGGACGTGGACAGGCACGGCGGCGCGTCGAGGATCAGCAGGCGGTCGGCATAGCGGCGGCCCAGGCTTTGGATCAGCCGCGTCATTTCCTTGGTCGAAAACAACTCCGCGCTGCGTTCGCGTTCACGGCCGACGGGCAGGATCGAGAGGCGTTCGATCGGCGTCCGCACGATCAGCGGCGCCGGGTCCAGCTTCGGGTTGGCCGCGAGGTCGAGCAAGCCGCGCGCCTGTGCCAGTCCCAGACTGTAGCAGATGGAATCACGCTTGGAATCGGCATCCACCAGCAGCACATGGTGGTCGCCCTGGCGCGCGATGCTGCCCGACAGGTTGGTGGACATGAAGCTCTTGCCCTCGCCCGGACGAGCGCTGGTGACCAGCAACAAGTTGGAAAATCCGGGTTCCGCCCCGGGACCGAAGGCGGAGCGAATGATCTGGCGCTGCACCAGCCGGAATTCCTCGGAGATGCGGGTACGGGTGCGCGACCAGTCGACCATGCCGGCGCGTTCGAGCGACACCGCATCGACCGACGCCGGTCCTTGCAGCATCCCCGCCGCGGGATCGGCCAACGCGCCCCGCAGACCAGGCGGCGGTAGGGATGCGGTGAAGTCCTCGGGACGGTCGAGCACGGCGGCCTGCCCCGGCAGCCGCGGCTGGCCATGGATCGCCGGTGTTGCCAGCGGTGTAGTTTCCAACCCGTTATCATCGCCCGCCGGCACCATGTCCTCGTCGGGTAACGCTCCCAGTCCGCCCGCGGAAACCTGGGCGGCGGCGATTGGCATGCCCTGCGGTGGCGGCGGTTTCGCCGATGACGGCGGGGCAGCAAACAGTGAGGATCGTTGCCCCGGCGTGACCTCGGGTCGAGGCGCCGCCGGCGTGGCATCGTGATCCACCGCATCCCGGACCGGTTCGACGCTGGGCTGGCGCAGGAGTTGCGCCGACGAATCATCAAGGGCACCGGAACGCAGCAAACGTTCCGCCACCCGCTCAACCAGATGGGATGCTTTCGGTATCAGCATGACCGGTTCATTCCCTCGGCCGTCAACATGGGCTTCGCGCGCACCGGCGATCGTGTTTCTGGGGCGGAATGGGTCACTAGATCAGTGCCGCCGACCGTAGGATATGGACCATCAGCCCCCCATACACGCAAACCAGCACCGCCAGCGCCGCACCGAACCGGACCACCGTCAACAATCGTTGACGCAGCGGTATCAAGCCCAACACGGAGATACCACCCAGCACCGGCAGGCCCAGGTTGCGCAGTTCGTCCACCGTGGAGAACGACCGGTCAAGCTGGCCGAACACCACCGTGAGGCCGGCACCGGTCAACAGG
>NZ_LMUJ01000095.1:69424-129092 GCF_009765975.1 Acidisphaera sp. S103
CTTGTCGGCCTGCGTATCCGCCGCCTCGGCGATGTTCGCCGACTGCAGGCGACCCAGCAGTTCCTCATAGTTGCGCCGCAGCACGGTGTAGTCGCGGTCCATGTTCTGGTATTCGGCGATCAGGCCCGGTTGCTCCCGCTGGATCTTCTCCAGGCGGTCGCGATTGCGGACCGCGTCGTCGCGCTGGCGCTGCAAAGTGATGATGCCGGTATCGGCTTCGATCAGCTTGACCTTCAACTGATCGTACACCTGGTTTGGCACAGAGCGCTTGACACCGCTGGAACCGGCGTCGTGGTCGGCGGCTTTGGTCGTTGCGGTCGGCGCGGGCGTGTCCGGCGGCGCGGTTTTGAGTGACTCGATCAGCTTGCGCTGGGCGATCACATCGGGATGCTGGTCGGTGTCCTTCAGCAGCAGCATCCGAAGCTGATCTTCCGCTTCCTGCAATCGGGTCTTCACCGGTTGGCCGTTGACCGTCGTGCCATTCGGGCCGCCAGATTCGACGACAAGCATCGGCGGCGTGTTCTCCACCTCCTGCTTCAAGGCGTCACGGGCGATCAAGGCGTCCTGCAACTTGCCATCAAACTGCTGCGCCGAGGCGCGGGCACCTTCCAGTGCCGGAACGTTTGGATTGTTGTCGGCGGGCAGGATTTCAAGGTAACGGGCTCGGAAATCCGCCCGGCGTTTCTCCGCCGCGCGAAGCTGTTGCTCGTACGACTGGATCTGGCGTTCCAGGAAGCGGCGCGCATTCTCCATATCCGACCGGGAGCCGCCGGTGGCGCTTTCGACGAAGATGGTCAGCAGGGTCTGGACCACGTCGTGCGCCAGCTTGGGGCTTTTGTCGCGATAGAAAATGGTGAACAGGTTCCTGGTCTGCGGGGTGACCTTGATGTCGGTGGCCAGACGGCTCAGTAGCCGCTCACGATCGGATGGGCTGTTCAAGGTCAGATCGAGGTCAGTCTTGGAAATCAGTTTTTCCAGATTCGGCCGGCTCAACAATGTGCGCTGCAGAATCTCAAGCTGGGTGGTTGGCGCGGAATCCGCGGCGAGACCGCGCAGCAGCGGGGTCAGCACGGCATCGGCATCGACGTACAGGCGCGCGCCGGACTCGTACTGGTTGGGAATCATGTACACCCCGACCCAGCCGATGCCGCAGAGCAGCCAGGCGACGATCACGCCCATCCAGCGGCGGCGCCAGGCCGCTCGCAGATACTGGGAAAGCAGGATGCGCACTGAATCCATGACCGGTAGGTCCTCAGAACCAGGATTGGGGGATGATCAGCGTATCGCCGGGCATCATCGCGATGTTTTGGCCGATATCGCCGTCCTTGATCAGGTCGCTCAGCCGTACCTTGATGGTTTGCCGTTTGCCGTCAGTCCCGGTGCGAACGATGACCGCGCGATTGCCGGCGGCATATTTGGTCAGGCCCTTGGTCGCGATCATGACGTCCAGCAGGGTCATATTGTCGCGGTATGGGATCGCGATCGGATCGGTCGCCTCGCCGATCACCCGCACCTGCCGGTCGGCCGGTCCGATGAAGCCGCGGACGATGACCGTAACGTTCGGGTCCTGGATGTATTTGGTCAGCCGCTGCTCGATCTCGCGGGCCAGTTGCGTGGGCGTCTTGCCGGCGGCCACGATGTCCTCGATCAACGGGGTCGAGATTTTTCCGTCGGGGCGTACCGCGACGCCGGCCTCGCTGAGATCGGGATTGCGATAGACGAAGATGCTGAGCTGGTCGCCGGACCCGATGATGTACTCGTCAGGCACCTTGACCGTGCTCTTTTGGACCACCGGCGGCGGGGCGTGGCCCCCGAACATGGTCGTGTCGCAGCCGGTCAGCATCAGGACAAGGGCGACCCCCAGCACCGGCGCGAACCGCGGAAGCCAGCATGTGACGGCATCACGCCGCAACGGCCAGGACAAGCCGGCCTGCCCACGAATGAATTGTCGCGTCCGACGGAGCCAATCTTGAATCACGTTAACCTCTGGAAGAACCGCACGGTGCCAGGATGGCGGGCGACGTATCGGACAGGCATGCAACAAGCTCCGGACGGCAGCTTACGGGCGACGGTAGGCGCGGAAGGAATCGAACCCCCTCATCTGCCATGTTCAAGCAGCGCTCTGCCAATGAGCTACACGCCTTTCGCGTCAATCGAGGGTCCCCGGACCGCGGAATCATGCCGACGGACAGCCTCCCCAATTCGTGAGGACGGCTATAACACCCCGGATAGGACAGTTCAACGCGGACATGGAGATGGCCAGCAGGAAGTGGGATCGGCGTCACATGCACTACCATAGATTGTCCATCGAGCGGCATGTCTACCTAAAATCCACTTGTAACCATCTATTAACGTAGATTTTGTCTAAATGTAATAGGTTTTTTGTGAGAGCCGAGCATATTTTCGAATAGTATGATTAAGTTCGAAAAATCAATTGACGAGCCGCACATCGATCTGCAACGTTTCCTTTGGTGGCGCCCTAAACCGGCCACCCAAGCAAATGCACGCGAAAGACATCCCCCGATGGTCCACTGCGCCACGCGGCTCCGGTTCGCTACTGGCCGCCCCTTTAGCGCCTGTGCCGTCGGATTGGAAGGACGGCTTTGATGCCGCGTGCGGTGGCGCATTATCCATCACGCGAGATGGCCATCCTGGGCTTGGTTGAACTGACGTTGTCCTTCGCGGCGATCTACGTTGCGATTCAAGCCGCCGGCGCGTCCATGCCACTGCCCGCGGTCGCCGAGATCCTGCCTTCCGGTGGGGTCGCCCTGGCCGCCATTCTCACCCTCATCAGCGGCGGGGTTGCCCTGATCATCGGCCTCTATCGCCCGGAGGTCTGCCTGGAGGGCAAGCGGCTCCTGACGGCCGGCGGCCTCGCCGCGATCATCACCCTGACCGTGCTGTTCTTCGTCGACGGCTGGCCGCATCGCGGACATCGCGACGGCAACGCTGTTCATACAGCGGAAACGATCGTCGCGTGGCTCGCCGCGATGGCCCTGATCCGTCGGGCCTACGGGATCGTCACCGGCCACAGATCGATGGGCCGTCTCGTCCTGCTTCTCGGTGACCCGGCGCAGGTCGGCGCCTTGAGTGCCCATCTGTTGTCCCGCCGCGGCCGCCTGTTCGATCCCATCGTGCATCAGGGCCAGACGATGTCGTGGTCATCGCTTCGGCAGCGAGACATTTGGGGCGTCGTGGTCGCATCCCAACCCGAAGAAGCGACAATCGAAGCCCTGCTGGACTGCAAGTTCCGCGGCATGCGTATCTCCAGCGCCGCCGCCTTCCGCGAGAAGTACCTCGGCCGCATCGATCTGGACGCACTGACCGCGAACGATCTGCTGCTGGGCCAGGACTTCCTCGCCGGCAAGCGTTCCGCCGGGCTGAAACGGTTGTGCGACATCGTCGTCGGCGGCTGCATGCTGGTGCTGTTGCTGCCGCTGATGGCACTCACCGCGCTGGCGATCAAAATCGACAGCCCCGGGCCGGTGTTTTACCGCCAGCGGCGGGTCGGCCGGGTCGATACGACCTTCACCCTGTTCAAGTTCCGCAGCATGACCGCCGACGCCGAGGCGAACGGCCGTCCACTCTGGGCGCAAAAACAGGACCCGCGCGTCACAAGGGTCGGCCGCGTCATCCGTGCCACCCGCATCGACGAATTGCCGCAACTGGCGAATATCCTCCGGGGCGAAATGAGCCTGGTCGGACCGCGCCCCGAACGTCCCCATTTCGTCAAGCAACTGGCGCGGGCCATTCCGCTCTACCGCCAGCGCACATACGTCAAGCCTGGCCTGACCGGGTGGGCGCAGGTCAATTTCCCTTACGGCGCCTCGGTCGAGGACGCCCGCGAAAAGCTTGCCTTCGACCTGTACTACGTGAAAAACCGCACCATCGTGCTGGACATGATCATTCTGATCTCGACCATCCGCGTCGTGCTGTTCCGTGAGGGCGCGCGTTAGCGTCGGGGCCTGACAGTCGCCATAGCGGGCGAACGCCAGACATGGAACCCTTGTTTCGGAACCCGCCGATCGCCTTCACCCGCCACCTGATGCGCCGGACGCAGGGGGCGCACCGCCAGATCACATTCAGGCTACGGATCGACGTGAAAGTGGTCTAAGAGCAGCGTGAACATGACACTCGAAATTCCCGCGATCGTCGTCCTGCATGGCGCCTGCGCTGTCGTTTATGCTGCGCTGGCGCTGCTGATCCTCGCGCGCCCGCCGCTCAGCCGCACCGGTGCGTGGCTTGCCTTCGCCTGCGCGGTGACCGCGGTCTGGGCCGCGACCTTCGCCATGGCCTGGCATGCCCCTGTCGGCCGTCTCGCCTCGTGGCTGGAGGTCGGCCGGTCCGCCGCCTGGTATGGTTTCATCCTGCATCTGTACCGCCGATCGGTCGCGTCGGACGAGCAGGTGTCCAGTGCCTTCAAGACGATGGGGCTGCTGGCATTGCTGATTTTCGTGGGCGCTCCGCTGCTCGAGTTATTCGCCGGGCCCTCCTCCGCCAGCCTGCAATCGCTTGGTACCGCCACGCGCCTCGGTTTCGCCATCTGCAACGTGCTGCTGCTGGAAAACCTGTATTTCAACACACCTCGCGAATCGCGGTGGAACATCAATCTGCTGTGCGTCGCCCTCGGCGGTGTGTTCCTCTACGATCTGCTGCTCTACGCCGACGGCGTGCTGTTTCATCGGCTGTCGTTCGTGCTGCTGGAGGCACGCGCACCCGCCATCATCATGGCCGCGCCGTTGATCGCGCTGGCCGCGGTGCGCAATCGGCGCTGGGCTGTCGATATCCATGTGTCCCGTGACGTCGTCTTCCACAGCTTCACCCTGATCGCCAGCGGCATATTCCTGCTGGCGGTTGCCCTGATCGGCGAAGTCTTCCGCCGCGGCGGGTCCGAATGGGGCCGCGTCGCCGAAACGTCGCTTATCTTCGCCGCCATCCTCGCCGTGGCGGTCACGCTGACCTCGGGATCCGCCCGGTCCCGCATCAAATCGCTGGTGGTGGAGAATTTCTTCAGCAACCGCTACGACTACCGCCGCGAATGGATGCGCTGCATCGACGCCCTGACCGCGCCGGAAGCGTTCGTCGCACTGCACAAGCGGGCAATACGAGCAGCGGCCGAAATCGTGGACAGCCCCGCCGGCGCGTTGTTCGTGCGTCCGCCGCGCGATGTCGCCTTCCAATGGGCCGGATCCTGGAACATGCCCGCGGTCGCGACGCCGGTGCCGCCGGGCCATCCCCTGGTCGCCCTGTTCCGGGACGGCGACTGGATCGTGCGGCTGGACGAACAACCCGGATCCGACACCTGGCTACCCGAACTGCGGCGGTCCTGGGTCGTTCTGCCGCTCAATCATTTCGGTACGGTGATTGGATTCGTCGTGCTTGCCCGGTCGCGGGCGCAATTCAAACTGGACCGGGAGGCTTACGACCTGCTACGAGTGATTGGTCGCGAAATCGCGAGCCGCGTGGCGGAACAACGGGCCATGCAGATCCTGACGCAGACCCACCAGTTGCGCGAGTACAGCCAGCGCTTCGCTTTCGTCATTCATGACATCAAGAACGTGTCCGGGCAGCTTTCGATGCTTCTGACCAATGCCGAGGTTTATGCGGACAATCCCGACTTCCAGCGCGATATGCTGGCCACCGTGCGGGCCTCTGTCGGCAAGATCACCAGGCTGCTATCCCGCCTGCAGGCCGAACGGCAGGAACGCGACCACGCACTGATCACGCCAGCGGAACGGCTTCGTGACCTTGTCGACACGTGCCAGATGACACGGCACCGGGACATCGCTTTCTCCGACCGGAGTGAGGGCGCGGGCGCGGCGATCGACCCAGATGCGTTCGATGCCGTGGTTACCCACTTGCTGAACAACGCCGCCGAGGCTTCGCCCCCTGAGACACCGGTGCGGGTCGACCTGCGGATGGAGGCCCACGGCGTCGTCGTCGACATCATCGACGAAGGTGCGGGCATGGCGCCGGAATTCGTCCGCGACGAATTGTTCCGCCCGCTGCGCAGCACCAAGGGCGACGGCCACGGCATCGGCGCCTACCAGGCTCGGGAGCTGGTGCGCGACGCCGGGGGCGACCTGCTGGTGTTCAGCCGTCCGCGCGCCGGCACCACGATGCGGATCATTCTTCCCTCGGTCCGGCCCGGTGTCGGTGAGCCTGCCTCGGCCGACGCATGAACGGAAGCGGAATGTCGAAACCGAAACTGCTGATCGTCGAGGACGACGAAGGTCTCTGCTCCCAGTACCGCTGGGCATTTCCCGCCTGCGAAGTCCTGATGGCGCATGCGCGCCCGCAGGCCGTGGCGCTGGTGAAACGGGAAAGTCCACCCGTCGCCATCATGGATCTGGGCCTGCCGCCTGATCCGGACGGTGTCAGCGAAGGTTTTGCCACTCTGTCCGACGTCCTGCGCATCGCGCCGCAGACCAAGATTATCGTCGTGACCGGCAATGGCGAGCGCAAGAACGCACTGCGCGCCATCGCCGCCGGCGCCTATGATTTCTGCGAAAAACCGGTCGAGATCGAGGTGCTGCGCACCATCATCGAACGTGGCCTGAACCTGCATCGGCTGGAGGAGGAAAACCGCCGCCTCGTCGCCGCGCCGGTCTCCTCCCCGATCGAGCGGATCGTCACCGGCAATGCAGGGATGCTGAAGGTCTGCCGCGATATCGAAAAGATCGCCACCACCAACGTTCCGGTGCTGCTGCTGGGCGAAAGCGGCACCGGCAAGGAAGCCTTGGCCAAGGCGGTGCATGACCTGGGTCCCCGCGCCAAGCAGCCGTTCGTCGCCATCAATTGCGGTGCCATCCCGGAAAACCTGCTGGAAAGCGAACTGTTCGGGCACGAACGCGGGGCCTTCACCGGGGCGGTCAAGCAGACCATCGGCAAGATCGAGAACGCGCACAAAGGCACGCTGTTCCTCGACGAAATCGGCGACCTGCCGCATCCGTTGCAGGTCAAGCTGCTGCGCTTCCTGCAGGACCAGATCGTCGAGCGCATCGGCGGCCGGCAGAAGATACAGGTCGACGTCCGCATCGTCTCCGCCACCAACGCCAACCTGGATGAGAAGATCGGCCAGGGCGTTTTCCGCGGCGACCTGTTCTACCGCATGAATGCCTTCACCATCCGCATCCCGCCGCTGCGCGACCGCGGCACCGATATCGTGCTGCTGGCGAACTTTTTCCTGAACCGCTTCAATCAGGAGTTCGGCCGGGGCATCCGCGGGTTCACCGAACATGCCACCCACGCATTGAACACGCATGAATGGCCGGGCAACGTGCGGGAACTGGAAAACCGTCTCAAGCGTGCCGTCGTCATGGCAGATCGGCGGCTGATCGATGCCGTCGATCTTGAACTGGCGCCGCCGATCGGCGATCTGCCGGACCTCGATATCCGTTCCGCACGGCTGCGGGCCGAACGGGATGTGATCCAGGAGGCTTTGGTCCGCAGCAACAATACCCTGTCCGTGGCGGCGCGGATGCTCGGCGTCAGCCGTCCGACCTTGTATGGCCTGATGGAAGCGCACGGGTTCGGGAACGAAGCGATCCGATCGGGCGACGCCGCCCCGGCCACCACCGGCGCCACTGAAACCACAACGCAGAACGATTAAGGGTGTAACCGATGCGATACAGGTCTCTCGGCTGGATCTTGATGGGTGCCTGGCTCGGCGCCTTTCCGATCGCCGCCCACGCGGACTATCTGTCCACCGCGAAAGCATCGTTGAAGAAGGGCGACCTCAAATCCGCCCAGATCGACCTGCGCAACGCCGTCCGCAACGACCCCCAAAACGCCGAAGCGCATTACTGGCTCGGCCGCGTCAGCTTTGAACTGGGCGACCCGGTCGCGTCGGAACGCGAGGCGGCGGCCGCGCGCGATCGGGGCTACGACCCGCATCAGGCCGTTCCGCTTCTGGCACAGGCGCTGCTGGCGCAGAACAAATTCGATGATTTGCTGAACACGCTGAAGCCGGACGGCAAGGACCCGCTCCTGGATGCCACCATCCTGGTGTCCCGCGGCTACGCCCAAATCGGCCTGAAGCGCCCCGAGGATGCACAGAAATCCTTCGCCGAAGCCGAACAGGCGGCGCCGAACGCGGTGGAACCGTTGCTGGCCGAGGCGCGGCTCGCGGTCGCCAAGGCCGATCTGGCGGGTGCCCAGGTGAAGATCGACCGGGCGATCGCCGCCCAGCCGAAATCGTCGGAGGCGCTGCTGGCGAAGGCGCAATTGCTGCGGCTGAAGAACGACGTCCCGGGTGCGATCGCGGTACTCGATGCCTTGATCACCGACCAGCCCAGTATCATGCAGGCCCGTCTCGATCGCGCCAGCCTGGAATTGTCGGCTGGCAAGGAGGACGCAGCCCGGGCCGACATCGATACGGTGCTGAAGGGCACGCCGGGCAACGTCAACGCCATCTACCTGAAGGCGGTGATGGAGGCACAGGCGCGCAATTATAAGGCCGCGGACGCCGACCTCGAACGCATCTCGGGCTATGTCGGACGCATCCAGCGCGCCTATTACCTGCAAGCCGTGGTGAAGGAGCAGCTTGGCCAGATTGAGCAGGCGGAAGAAGCGGCCCAAAAATACCTCGGGCGGGCTCCGAACGATTTAGCGGCGTACAAGATCCTCGCGCGGATCCAGTTCGCCAAGCACCGGCCGGACCAGGTGGTCGATACGCTGGCGAAGGTCGCCGAATCCGGCAAGGGCGACGCCGAGGCGTACGACTTGCTTGGCCGAGCCTATGCGGCGACCGGGCGGGGGACGGAGGCGATCACGGCGTTCCAGAAGGCCGAGGCGCTGGCGCCGAACAATGTCGGCGTGCAAACAAGATTGGCCTCGGTTCGCATGGGCATGGGCGACGTCGATACCGCGATGGGTGACCTGGAGCACACGCTGCAACTCGCGCCCAAGATGCCGGCGGTGGGCGAAGCCCTGTTCTTCGCGGCTCTGGCGACCGGCGACACGTCGAAAGCCGCCGACGCACTGGCCAAGATCAAGGTCGCCGAAGGCTCGACCGACGTCGTCGGAAACCTGGACGGCCTGTTCAAGCTCGCCCAGATCGACTTCCCTGGTGCGAAGGCCGTTTTCACTGATCTGGTCCAGAAATATCCGGACTTCACACCTGCCAAGATCAACCTTGCCCGCGTCGATATCATGATGGGCGATAAGGCCGGGGCCGAGAAAATCCTGAATGACGTTCTCTCCAAGCAGCCGACCGCCGAACCGGCGCTGTCGATGCTGGTCTCCGGCGACGTTCAGGCGAACCGGATGCCGGATGCGATCGCCCTGCTAGAGCGCGCGCATGCCTCCGATCCGACGGTCACCCGGGTGACCGTCACCCTTGGCGACCTCTACATCCGCGGCGGTTCGGCTCAAAAGGCCCTGGACCTCGCCGAGGCGGAGAAGGGAGCGAACGCCAGTGCGTCCGATATCCTGAGCCTCGAGGCTGCCGCGTATCTCGCGCTGGGGCAGAAAAAGGAGGCCCGCGACACCTATACCCAAATTCTCAAGAATGACGGTAGCGTGGTCGGTGCGAGACGGCAGCTTGTCGCCCTGCTGATCGATGCCGGCGACTTCGAAACTGCCCGCAATGTCGTCACCGCCGGCATCGCCCTCAACCCGCGCGACTATCAGCTCTATCAGGACTATGTCATGATCGACCTGAAATCCACGGGCATCGACGCCGCGCTCGCGACGGCTGACCGGCTACAGTCCCAGGATCGCGATTTCGCCGGTATCAAGGCGCTGAAGGGCGACATCTACCTGGCGGCCAATCGGCCGGCGGACGCCGTGGCGGCCTACACCGCCGCCAACGACGCCTCTCCATCCAGTCTTCTGGTAACGCGGCTGGCAGGCGCGCTTCTGCGATCCCAGCGCCCGGACGATGCGACCAAGCTGTTGCTGGACTGGGTCGGCAAGCACGGCGACGACATGGTGGCAACCGAGCAGTTGGCTGAGATCTACATCGCCACGTCCAAATTGCCCGACGCGGCTAAATATCTGGAGATTTTGCTGAAGCAGAAACCGCATGACGCGGTTGCGCTGAACAACCTGGCCTGGGTCTACCAGCAGCTCGGGGATGACACGAAAGCACAGGCCATGGCCCGTCAGGCTTACGTGCTGGCGCCCAGCTCGCAGACCGCCGATACGCTGGGCTGGATTTTGACGACCTCGGGGAACGCGCAAAGCGGTGTGGCGCTGCTGCGCCAAGCGAGTGGTGACGGCGCGTCCGATCCCCGAATTCTGTATCACTTCGCGGTGGCCCTGAAGGATACCGGCAACAAGGACGAAGCGAAGAAGCAGTTGGAAACTGTCGTCGCCAACAAAGCCAATTTCAAGGAAAAGGTCGAGGCGCAGAAACTACTGGACGACATGGCGAAAGGCACCTGATCTGGACGCTCCGGAACGGGCCGCGCCCGGGATGGTTCCTGTTCGCCTGCTGACGTTCTCCACCTTGTTTCCGCATGCGGCCAGGCCGAACCACGGTATTTTCGTGGAGAATCGGCTGCGCCATTTGTTGGCCAGTCAACAGGTCACCAGCACTGTGCTGGCGCCGGTGCCCTGGTTCCCCAGCCGGTCCACTCGGTTCGGCGACTGGGCACTGAACGCAGGCGCGCCGGCGGCGGAAACCCGTCACGGAATCGCAATCCTGCACCCGCGCTATCCGGTCTTGCCGAAGGTAGGCATGTCGGTGGCGCCTTGGCTGCTGTATCGGGCAATGGTGCCTCAGATCGCGCGGCTACTGGCAGAGGGGCACCGGTTCGACGCAATCGACGCCCACTACGTCTACCCCGACGGCGTCGCCGCGGTGTGGCTCGGGCGTCGCTTCGGGCTGCCGGTGGTGATGACCGCCCGTGGGACGGACGTGAACCTGATCCCACACTATCGTGTGCCGCGCCGCCTGATCCAGGGTGCAATCCGGGACGCCAGCGCGCTGATCGCCGTCAGTGCCGCGCTGAAACAGGCACTGGTGGCCCTGGGCGCCCCGCCCGAGAAAGTGACGGTGCTGCGCAACGGGGTGGAGACGGATTTGTTCCGGCCACCGGCGGATCGGGCAGCCGCGCGCGCGGCGCTGGGGCTGAAGGGACCGACGTTGATCTCGGTTGGCGGGCTGATCGAGCGCAAGGGGCATCATCGGACCATCGAGGCCATGCGCCAGTTGCCCGGGTTCGGATTGGTCATCGCCGGTGAAGGGCCGGAACGCGACCGTCTGTCGGCACTGATCGCGGCGCATGGCCTGGGGGACCGGGTGCGGCTGCTGGGACCTCGGCCGCATCGGGACCTGCCGACACTCTACGGGGCGGCCGACGCGTCGGTGCTGGCTTCCTCGCGTGAGGGCTGGGCGAACGTGCTGCTGGAATCGATGGCCTGCGGCACGCCGGTGGTCGCATCGGACATCTGGGGCAACCCCGAGGTGGTGCGGGCGCCCGCGGCCGGGGTGATCTACCAGCCGAACACGCCGGACGGGATCGCCGCGGGCGTGCGCCGGCTGTTCGCGGCCATGCCCGACCGAGCGAGCACGCGGGCGTATGCTGAACCGTTTAGTTGGGATGAGACGACGCAAGGTCAGTTGGGGCTGTTCCGCCGGGTGATCAACGCGGAAAACGCACGTCCGACAGTCAAAGCCCCGTCACAAAGCGCGCCGTCACCACGATGATCGCGACCTGCATCACGCCCTGGAAGCCAACCGCATAGACATAGCGGCGCATCAGGCGGCCGATACGAGCACCATCGGGAATCGGCTTCCGCATCTCGAAATAAACCAACAGATTGACCGGCAGCAGCACCGCGAAGCCCTGGACGGTGAGGATCGCGACGATCACCAGCGCGGCCAGCACCCACCCATAAGCCGGGTAGCCAACGTCCAGCAGGCCAATCTGTCGGGCATGGAACCATCCCGCGGTACCTGTGACAGTCGCCAGCGTGGGCAGCAGAAAAAGCATTTTCGGCATCAGCCGCAGCACGATGGCCCTTCGAACCGCGACCGACGCACTGCGCAGGATCGGACCGATCACGAAACCCATGAACAGATCGATGCCGGTCCACAGCACGCCGGCCATCACATGGACAAAGTTGAGCAGCCACGCATCGTCGATCACGATCGCCGCCACCAGCACACCCAGCGCCAGCGCAACCCAGCCGAGATTGCGCAAATCGATCGGCGGCACGTCGTCCAGGGCGACGGTGGCGCCCGATGGCATCGGCTAGACCAACCGAGCCTGGCGTACCGCCGCCGCGATAAATCCGGCGAACAGCGGATGTGGCGCGAACGGCTTGGACTTCAGCTCTGGATGGTACTGCACGCCGACGAACCACGGATGGCCCGGAAACTCGATAATCTCCGGCAGCACACCATCGGGCGACATGCCGGAGAACCGCAGGCCAACCGCCTCCAGCGGCGCTCGGAAATTGACGTTGACCTCATAGCGCTGCCGGTGGCGTTCCTCCACGACCGACGCACCACCATAGATCGACCTTACCAGGCTGCCCTCGGCCAGCAGCGCCGGATAGGCGCCCAGGCGCATGGTGCCGCCCTTCGCCTCGTCGGCTGTCCGGCGCTCGATCTGGTTGCCGCGAGCCCACTCGGTTAGCAGGCCGACGACCGGGGTATCGCAAGGGCCGAACTCGGTGGACGACGCCTCGGGCATGCCGGCGAGATTCCGAGCGGCCTCGATGACCGCCATCTGCATGCCGAAGCAGATGCCGAAGAACGGCACGTTGCGTTCGCGGGCGAAGCGGACCGCCTCGATCTTGCCGGGCGTGCCGCGCTCGCCGAAACCGCCGGGCACCAGGATGCCATGCACGCCTTCAAGACGGTGGACGGTGTCCGGCTGCTCGAAGATTTCGCTGTCCACCCAGTCGAGGCGGACCTTCACCCGATTGGCGATGCCGCCGTGGACCAGAGCCTCGGAGAGCGACTTATAGCTGTCCAGCAGGTTGGTGTATTTGCCGACCACCGCGATGCGGACTTCGCCTTCCGGGGTCTGCACAGTGTCGACGATCCGGCGCCAGCGTGACAAATCGGGTTCGGCCTCGAAGTTCAGGCCGAAATGGCGCAGGACTTCGCGGTCCATGCCTTCTTCGTGGTAGGCGATCGGCACCTGATAGATCGTGCCGACATCCAGGGCCGGGATCACCGCTTCGGCGCGCACGTTGCAGAACAGCGCGATCTTTCGGCGTTCGTTGTCCGGGATCGGCCGGTCGCAGCGGCACAGCAGCATCTGCGGTTGGATGCCGACGTTCAGCAATTCCTTCACCGAGTGCTGCGTCGGCTTGGTCTTCAGTTCGCCGGCCGAAGGGATGTACGGCACCAAGGTCAGGTGCACGAACATCGCGTGCTGCGGACCAAGCTCGTTCCCAAGCTGCCTGATGGCTTCGAGGAAGGGCAGGCTTTCGATGTCGCCGACGGTGCCGCCGATTTCCACCAGCACGAAGTCGAACGCCTCCGTGTCGCGCAGCACCACTTCCTTGATGGCGTCGGTAATGTGCGGAATCACCTGCACGGTGGCGCCCAGATAGTCGCCCCGCCGCTCCTTGGCGATCACGTCCTGGTAGATGCGGCCGGTGGTGGCGTTGTCGAGCTTCGTGGCGTGGACGCCCGTGAAGCGCTCATAGTGCCCCAGATCGAGGTCGGTCTCGGCCCCGTCATCGGTGACGAAGACCTCCCCGTGCTGATACGGGCTCATAGTGCCTGGGTCGACGTTCAGGTAGGGGTCGAGTTTTCGCAGCTTGACCGTGAAACCGCGAGCCTGCAGCAGCGCGCCAAGCGCCGCCGCGGCGATTCCTTTGCCCAAGGATGAAACCACGCCGCCAGTGACAAACACATATCGCGTCATGGGCGCCCACCATACCGAACCGAATCGGGCTTGGGGAAGCCCGTCGGTGAGAATTCACACATTTGACAGCTATCAATTGGTTGGTGCGGACGGGCCTGCCGGCTTGGGCGGCGGCGGCGGTAGAGTTGTGGTGGCCGCCGGGGCCGGCGTATCCAAGATCGAATGTGCCGGCCCGGAGGAGCCGCGGTTCAATAGCGCCAGGGTCAGCGACAGCCCCATGAAGATCACCGCCAGGATAGCCGTGGTGCGGGTCAGCAGGTTGGCGGTTCCGCGGCCGGACATGAACGACCCCATGCCCTGGGAACTGCCGATGCCAAGCCCGCCACCCTCCGAACGCTGAATCAGGACGACGCCGATCAGGGCCAGGGTCACGAACAGATGGATGATCAGCAGTACGGTGCTCAACGCAGGGGGACCTTCAAACAAGCATAGCGGCGATGCCGATCGACGACACCGCCGCGCGCGCCTCTTACCCGGCCTGGGCCGCGCGGGCAATCGCTAGAAATTCTCCAGCGTTCAGGCTGGCGCCCCCGACCAGCGCGCCACCGACGTTCGGCACCGCCAGCAGGGACGCGGCGTTGGCCGCTTTGACCGACCCGCCGTAGAGGATGCGGATGGTTTGGCCGTCGTCGCCGAACTGGCGGACCAGTTCCTCGCGGATGAAGGCGTGCATCAGGGCGACATCTTCCTCGGTCGCGGTCTTGCCGGTGCCGATCGCCCAGATGGGTTCGTAAGCGACGACGCCGGCGAAAGGCTTCGGCAGGCTGCCGGCAAGCTGCCAGCCAACGACCTCGGTTTCCTGGCCACCAGCCCGCTGATCGGCGTTCTCACCCACACAGACGATCGGGGTCAGCCCGGCCGCAACCGCCGCCAGGGTCTTTTCGCGCACCAGTTCGTCGGTTTCGCCATGGTTCTGCCGGCGTTCGGAATGGCCGAGGATCACCCAGGTGGCGCCGGCGTCACGCAGCATCGGGCCGGCGATGTCGCCGGTATGGGCACCCTGCTTCGCCTGATGGCAATCCTGGCCGCCGACGGCGACCGGGGTGCCTTGCAGCGCCCGGGCGACGGCCTCGACGTGCAGGGCGGTGGGGCAGACAAGGAGTTCGGCTTCGATGCCCTGCGCGCCGGCGGCGACGCCCTGTGCCAAGGCGACCGCCTCGGCCGCGAGGCAATGCATCTTCCAGTTTCCGGCAATCAGTTGCGGCATCCTTGGTGTCTCCCCTTCCCTGCTGTGGGAATGCAGCTAACGCACTGATCGGGCGCGTCAAGAGCGAAGGCGCCGTTCCGCCTCGACGCAGCGGTTCGCGGCATCTACTATGCAGTAAGGCGAACGCGTCCAACCCAGCCAAGAAGATCCAAACCCATGAGCGAGACGGCAACACGCACCGAACACTTTGACGTCCTGGTCGTCGGCGCCGGCATCTCCGGCGTGGGTGCCGCCTACCACCTGACCACGCAATGCGCCGGCAAACGCTTCGTCGTGCTGGAAGCGCAGGACAGTTTCGGCGGCACCTGGTGGACCCACCGCTATCCGGGCATCCGGTCCGACAGCGACCTGCACACCTTCGGCTATCGCTTCAAGCCGTGGACCAGCGCGCCGATCGCCACCGCGGCGGAGATCCGGTCCTATATGGGCGAGGTCATCCAGGAGAACGGCCTGGACCAGCACATCCGCTACCACCATCGGATCGACTCGGCGAGCTGGTCGAGCGAGGCGGCGCTGTGGACCGTCGCGGCCACCAGAACGGACACCGGCGAGGCGGTTCGGTTCACCGCCAACTTCCTGTGGATGTGCCAGGGATACTACCGCCACTCGGTCGGCTACACCCCCGAGTGGCCAGGAATGGCGTCGTTCAAGGGCCGGATCGTGCATCCCCAGACTTGGCCGGAGGACCTGGACTATGCCGGCAAGCAGGTGGTGGTCATCGGTTCCGGGGCGACCGCGGCGACGCTGGTGCCGGCGATCGCCGCCGATGTCGCGCACGTGACGATGTTGCAGCGTTCACCGACGTTTTTCCGGACCGGGCGCAACGCGATCGCGCTAGCCGAGGAATTGCGGGCGCTGGGCATCCAGGAGGAATGGATCCACGAGATCGTGCGCAAGAAGATCCTGTTCGAGCAGGATGTGTTCACCCGCCGGTCGTTCAGCGAGCCGGAGGTGGTGAAGCAGGAACTGTTGGGTGCGGTGCGCAAGGAACTCGGGCCGGATTACGACGTGGCGACGCATTTCACACCGAGTTACCGGCCGTGGCGGCAGCGGATCGCGTTCGTTCCGGACGCCGATTTGTTCAAGGGGATCGCGTCTGGCAAGGCATCGGTGATGACCGATGAAATCGAACGGTTTACCGAGACTGGCATTCAGTTGAAGTCCGGCAAGGCCCTCGAGGCGGACATCATCGTCACCGCGACGGGTTTTCATCTGAACGTGCTGGGGGACATCGCGTTTTTTGTCGACGGCGAGCCGCTGGCGTTCTCCGATACGGTAACGTATCGGGGTATGATGTTCACTGGCGTGCCGAACATGGCGTGGGTGTTTGGATATTTCCGAGCGAGCTGGACGCTGCGGGCGGATCTGGTGGGCGATTTCGTTTGCCGGCTGCTGAACCATATGCAGGCCAAGGGTGTTCGATATGTGGTGCCGATGCCTCGGCCCGAAGACGCCGATATGAGGTTGCTGCCATGGATCGATCCGGAGAACTTCAATCCGGGGTATATCATGCGCGGCATCCATCTGCTGCCGAAGCGCGGCGACAAGCCGGAATGGCAGCATACGCAGGATTACTGGAACGAAAAGGACGCGTTTCCAGCGATCGATCTGGACGATAGGGTATTCGTTTACGGATGATACCATCCAGCAGGGGATAGATACCCGCCGGATGGTGGTGACTGTTTAAGTGGCTTCCCCGGCCGTAATACAAGCCAAGGACGGTTAGCCGCCGAATTTTGGTGTCTTCGGGAAGCCGTTCGGCGGCAACCGACCGGCGGTGCCGCGTTCGGCCAGCCAGGGGCGAAGATCGGTTTCGGTACGGACGCGGTCTCCGAGTTTCCAGGTCAGGCCGTCGGCGAGGCGGAAGACCTTGGCGTCGGACAGGTTGCCATCCTTGTAACGTTGCAGGATCACGCCGGAACCGCGGGCCATTTCGGGAACCTGGTCTAGGGGGAACACCAGCAGGCGGCGATTTTCGCCGATGGTGGCGACGTGGTCGCCCTCGGCCGGAACGCATAACGCCGCTTCTTCCTTGGGTTTCAGGTTCAGCACCTGTTTGCCGGTTCGTTTCTCTGCCAGAAGTTCGGTCGCCGGCACGATGAAGCCTCGGCCGGTGTTGGAGGCAATCAGGTATTTCGTGCCTTCTACCGCGACGAACAGGGCGGTGATGTCGTCCTCGTTGGTTAGTTCGGCCAGCAGGCGGACGGGCTGGCCGTCGCCTCGGCCACGCGGCAGGTCGGCGGCTTTCAGGGTGAAGGCTTTGCCGTTGGTGGCGAGCAACGTCAGGCGGTCGGTGGTCTGGCAGGGCAGCAGCAGGCGTACCTTGTCGCCTTCCTTGAATTTCAGGTCGTTTGGATCGGCTACGGCGCCTTTGACCGCCCTGATCCAGCCCTTCTCCGACAGGATGACAGTGATCGGCTCGCGCTCGACAAAGGCGTCGGTGTTGATGTCCACCGGCGCGGGCGCGGTCCCGAGTTCGGTGCGACGGTCGCCGAGGGGACCCGAGCCGAATTTCTTGCGCGTGTCCTCCAGTTCCTCGGTGATCCGTACCCAGCGCAGTTTGTCGTTGCTCAACAGCGCGCGCAGGTCTTTCAGTTCTTTCGACAAGGATTTGTGCTCCTTGCGGATTTCCATTTCCTCCAGGCGGCGCAGGCTGCGCAGACGCATGTTCAGGATCGCCTCGGCCTGCACGTCGGTCAGGCTGAAACGGGCGATCAGGCGCGGCTTGGGATGTTCTTCCTCGCGGATGATCTGGATCACCTCATCGAGGTTCAGGTAGACCAGCAGGTAGCCGTCCAGCACCTCCAGCCGGCGCTCGATCGCGGTCAGGCGATGGTTGGAGCGGCGGACCAGGACTTCGTGGCGGTGATCCAGCCAGGAACGGACGACTTCCGACAGGCCCATGACACGGGGGGTGCGGGTGGCATCGAGGACGTTCATGTTCAACGGAAACCGTGTTTCAAGCGCGGTTGCCCGGAATACCGTCTCCATCAGCACTTCCGGCTCAACGCCCCGGGTTTTCGGTTCCAGCACCAGGCGGATGATATCGCTGCTTTCGTCGCGGATATCGCCCAGCAGCGGCAGCTTCTTGTCCTCCATCAACTGAGCGACCTGCTCGATCAGCCGCGACTTCTGCACCTGATAGGGGATTTCGGTCACGACGATGGACCATGTCCCGTGCTTGCCTTTCTCCACCTCCCACTTCGCACGCAGCCGGAACCCGCCACGGCCGGTTTCGTAGGCGGTGAGGATGGCCGAGGCATCCTCCACCAGCACGCCACCGGTGGGGAAATCCGGGCCGGGCATATGACGCAGCAGATCGGCGGTGGTGGCGTCGGGGTGCTGGATCAGATGGATAGCGGCGGCGCAGATTTCCCCCGCATTGTGCGGCGGAATCGAGGTCGCCATGCCCACCGCGATGCCCGCCGCGCCGTTGGCCAGCAAATTCGGAAATGCGCCCGGCAGGACGATGGGTTCGGACTCTTCCCCGTCATAGGTCGGGCGAAAATCAACCGCGTCTTCGTCGATGCCAGCCAGCATCGCCTGGGCGACCTGGGTGAGTCGGGCCTCAGTGTACCGCATCGCGGCGGGGTTATCGCCGTCGATATTGCCGAAATTGCCCTGGCCTTCGACCAGCGGATAACGCGCGGCGAAATCCTGCGCCATGCGGACCATCGCGTCGTAAATCGAGGCATCGCCATGCGGATGGTATTTACCCATGACGTCGCCGACGACGCGGGCGCACTTCTTGAACCCAGCGGTGGGATCCAGCCGCAACTGATGCATCGCGTAAATCAACCGGCGGTGCACCGGCTTCAGGCCGTCGCGCACGTCCGGCAGCGACCGCGACATGATGGTGGACAGCGCATAGGCGAGGTAACGCTCCGACAGCGCGTCCTTCAGGTGGGTTTCCTGGATGAGGCCAGTCAGATCATCCGGCATTGTGCGACACGTCGTCCTTTGCGGCTTGGGCAGAGACTCGGTCGTATAGCATCCGGCGCGCCTGTGGCAGAGGGCGATGCTGGTGGCCGAACGCGTCCCGCTCCAGAAAGTGACCGGTCAGGCGCAGGCCGTCGCGCCAGGCCTGTGCGTCGGGCGGCGTGGGGCCGATCAGGAATGGCGGCAGCGGCAGCAACCGAGCGGCCCAATCCCCTGCCCCTTCGTCGGTCACCGCTCGGCCGGTTTTGGGAGAAACATAGGTCAGGCCGTCGATGCGCCCGGTCACCGCGCAGGCGGTCAAATCCAGGCCGTAGCCGAGGTCCGACAGGACGATGAGTTCCCAGCGGATCAGGTCGGTCAGCAGCGAGTCGCCCAGTGGCAAGCGGGGGATCAGGTGCAGCAGGCCGTCGAACACGCGGGGCAGCGGTTCGTGTTCGGGCAGTGCGCCCTCGGCGACGGCGCAGATGGCGGTCAGCATGGCGAGGGACATCGGGTCGTCCATGGCGTGGGCGGCACCGGCATGAATCATCTCACCGGTGAAGCTGCCGAGTTGGTCGGACAGGCGGGCGGTCCATCGGACGTGCAGCATGTTGCCGGGCTGCCAGGCGGCGGCCTTGCCGCGGGAGGCGCCGCCGCGGGCCAGGCCGCGATGCAGGCCGTGGGCTTCGGTCATCACGGTGGCAACGGCGTCGCCTTCGCCGTAGGGGCGGACATCGAGGATGATCGCGGGGGCGTCCCATTCCATGCGGCTGGGTTTATTCCTGATCCGGCGTAAGCGCTCGATTTTTATGCCCTATCCGCTGATCGGCGACCAGACGGTCGCGGCAGAAGGCAACCCTGCCCAGGGCTGCCGCATATTATCTGGCGTTTACCGCGACGCTGATGGCGCCGCGGCGCCCGCTGGAACGCAGGCTTGGTCGTTCGGGGCGATTGGCGACAGGGCTGGTCGTGGACGGGTGATCTTCTGCCTTTACGGCGCGCCGAGTGACGGGCATTGCCTGGATCCAGACGGACAGGTTTGACGCCGAAGACGCGACAAACTACGATTTGTATCACTTGCAACCAGCGCCACGCATGATGTGGGTTCAGACAGCTTCAGCCGATACCACCAGCAATTACGAATTTTTGACATCATATAATATCACGCGCAGTTGTTCTCGTATTCTGTTTATTTCTCGGTTTTTTGCCTCGATAGGACCCGAGAAATCGAAGACGGGTCCTGGTTTATGCTAGCAATGATCAAGCCATCATGCGAACGATCCGGCCGAGAGCATGACCCTTCGGCGTGGTGGTCAATAGTGGCACTGGAGACTTTCATTGGGGATCGACTGTAACCAGATGCGCGAAGTGCCCGCGTGCGATACCCCAGTGCATGATACGGCTGTGTCGTTCGAGGCGTGGCCTGCATCGCTGCCCGAGCTCCACGCCCCGGCGGCGGAGTGCCGGTCAGCAGCCGGTCGGCGCTCGGTGCTCGGTGCCATTGCCCGCTCGCTGCTGCCTGCTTCACTGTCGCAGGGCATGCGCGTGGCCACCCCGGCGTCCGCCACGGAACCGGTTCGCATTGTTTACGACATCCACGACAACACGCCGCTGATCTGCGGCAATGGCACCGAGATCGACCCGGTCAAGCCCGGTTTGTCGATCGAACTGCTGCGCATGGCCAGCGCACGGGCCAATATCCCCATCACACTATCCCGTGTGCCCTGGGAGCGCGGACTCTACCTGATACAAACTGGTCAGGCCGACGCCATCTTTGCCTCGAGCTACGTCCAGGATCGGCTGCGCTACGGCGTCTACCCCATGAAGAACGGGCAGCCTGACACGAGCCGGAAATTATTCGATCAGTCCTATCGCTTGTACGTCCGCGCCGGTTCGGATGTTCACTGGGATGGCAAGACGCTGACCAATCTGCATGCGCCGGTCGGCGCGACGACCGGTTACGCGGTAGTACCGGTGTTGCGCGCGATGGGCGTGCCGGTCGAGGAGGAGATGAGCCATGTCGCCGATCTGCACAAGCTGGTCGCCGGCCGCCTGGACGCCTACGCTGAACTCGAGACCCACATTCGACCAATGCTGCGGAGCAACAAGGCCGAGTTCGGCGGCATCGTCGAGCTGTCACCACCGCTGCGAACCGCAGCCTACTACCTGATGTTCTCAAAGATCTCCTATGCAAGGGCGCCCGATGTCGCCGAACGAATCTGGAATGCGATCGCCGAGGTCAACGACTCCGCCGCCTACCGGGCCTTGCTGGCCAGCAGCAAATACGCGGATTGACACGTCGTGACCGCGTCCATCGTCACACGATTGTTCCGGGTTGCATTCGGTTTCTATGTCATCGTGGCCGTCATCCTGAACATCCTGCTGGTCGCCCGGGAATACGTCGATACCAAAACGACGATCCAGCGCGAGCTGCAGATGTATCAGCGGGTCTTCGGCCCGGCTCTTGCCGACGCGTTGTGGTCGATGGACATCGGCAAGCTCGACGCGATTGCCGGCGGTATCGTCGCGGTTCCGCAGATCACCGGCCTGCGGGTCACCGATCCGGTCAACGGTCATATTTTTGTCAATGCCATCAACCGGGACGGCGCCGTCGCTATCGACCATGACGGACGAAACGATGGCGACCAGACGCAAATGGCAAATGCCGCGGGGGCAAGCCGTTCCGGGTTCGATATCGTCTTCCACCACGAGGCCGGCAGCAGCGTCGTCGGGCATGCCGAATTCATCTCGGGGCGACCGTTCCTGCTTCACCAGATCATCGGGCGGGCGATCCTGATCGTCGGGATCGCGGTGCTTGAGGGCGCGGCACTGTGGATCATCTTCCTGGCTGCCGGTCGACGTATCCTGAGTCGTCCGCTGACTGCGCTGTTCCGAGCGATCGACGCGACCACGCCCGAGAATCCGACGCCGATCGCCCTGGACCGATCGGATGAACGTGTAACCGCCGGAACCGAGCTGACTGTCATTCGGGATTCGTTCAACGGCCTGATCGCGCGCATCGAGCGCGACCGCGGTCAACTCGCCGCACTCAATGCCGGGTTGGAGCAGAAAGTCGTAGATCGCACGGCGGAACTTGCGCAGGCGACGAAGCATGCCGAGACGGCACGCGCGCTGGCGGAGGCGGCAAGCCAGGCCAAGAGCCGGTTCGTCGCGAATATGAGCCACGAGATCCGCACGCCGATCAACGGCGTGCTCGGGATGAACGGCCTGCTGCTCGATACCGCGCTTAATCCGGAGCAGCGCGAATACGCGGCGATCGTGCAGCGCTCTGCCCAGGCGCTGTTGCACATTGTCGATGACATTCTTGACGTTTCGAAACTCGATGCCGGGAAACTCGTACTCGAAACGATCGATTTCGATCTGACCGACATTGTGAAAAGCGCGACCCTGTTGTTCGAACCTCAGGCGCGCGCGAAAGACATCGCGCTTGGTGTGTGGATTGACCCGGCGGTTGAACCGTCCCGGCGTGGCGATCCGATGCGCCTGCGCCAGATCCTGCTGAACCTCGTGGGCAACGCCGTCAAGTTTACCGGGGCGGGGACCGTGTCGGTGCGTGTTGGACCGGTCGGGAGCGATCGCACCGAGCATGTGCGGTTTGAGGTGAGTGATACCGGAATCGGCATCGAAAACGGCAAGCAGGCCCATCTGTTCGAGCGGTTCAGCCAGGAAGACAGCTCGATCACCCGCCGTTACGGCGGCACCGGGCTCGGTCTAGCCATCTGCCGGGAACTCGTGGCCCTGATGGGTGGCGACATTGGGGTCTCCAGCCAGCGTGGGGTTGGCTCGACCTTCTGGTTCGAGTTGAAGCTGGCGAGCGCCTCTGGCGTTGTGCATCTCGCAGACGCCTTACAACCCGCGCCGCCCGCGGCACCTCTGCGGATCCTGGTTGCCGAGGATAATGCGATCAATCAACGGTTCATAGCGACCCTGTTGCGCAACTCAGGCCACACGGTGACCGTGGTCGCCGACGGAAACCAGGCCGTCGCCGCGGTCCGTGACGGCGATTACGACGTCGTGTTGATGGATGTGCAGATGCCGGACCTCGACGGCGTCGAGGCGACGCACCAGATCCGCGCCTTGCCGAACCAGAGAGGCCTTGTTCGGATCATCGCGCTGACCGCGAACGCCATGACTGGCGCGAAGGAGGCATATCTCGCTGCCGGCATGGATGATTTCGTCTCGAAACCGATTGATTCGACGCTGCTGCTGGCAAAGCTGGCTGGCCTGCCGGGGGCGGTGGCGCAGCCGCAACCTGTCACACCCGGTCATGATGATCCGGTGTTCGATCTCGTGCGGCTTGAGATGCTGGCGGACGTTATGTCGGCGGCGGACCTGCGTGACTTTGCCCACCTGTATCTCGAACATTCCATCACCTGCGTCAGCCGTATCGCCTCGCTGGCGGCCGAGGGTGACTATGGCGCGATGGGGCGCGAGGCGCACCAGCTTGTCGGGTCTGCCGGCAATGCCGGGGCGCAGGAAACCTGCCGTCTGGCCATGGCGCTCGACACGGCTGCCAAGGCCGGCGACCAGGAGGCGTGCCGGCGGCTCGCGTTGCTGCTGCCGCCGGCGACGGAACGTGCCGCACGCTGGCTGCGGACCTGGCTGGCGGATCCGCGGCGGGACATAGAGAAATTGGTGGAATTTTAGCGCGATCGCGGCAGGCAGCGTCGCGGGCCAGACCTCGGTGCAGGCTGTGGGGCCCGGCGGCGGTGCTGTCGAACGACAGCGCCGTGCATTTTCATTTCTTGAGGCACCGGAGGTAGACCGCTCGGCCGGAACTGTGCATACTGGTTATGGTCACATTATAACAACGGAAAAAATCAAGTCCCGGCTGCGGGCTGTGGCCGGCGACATGGGGCAAACTGGCAAGTGTCCGCCGGACAACATCCGTACTGTTTGCTTGGACTCGGGCACCGAGGATCGGGGCGGGGCAGTGTTGGCCAGCATAGACTGGATACCAGACCGTCGATGCAATGCGGGGGCGGTTGTTTCAGACTTAATTCGGCCCACAGCACGGAAGAGAAGCGAACATGACGACACGGTCCTGGGACGGTGGAACGGGTGATTGGTACAACGCGCTTCTCTGGTCCACGACGACCGACGAAACCGGTGCCCCTGTTCCGGGAGATACCGTGCTGATCAACAGCGGCACCGTCACCGTCAGCGGCGCGGAGGAAACCACGATCGGTGTCGGTCTCGATGCCGTCCTGGTCACGCTTGGCGCGGTCACGATGCTCGATCCGGCGGTCATCGCCGCCACCGACGCGCGCCTGGGTCAGGCGTTCACTATCGTCAGCAACGCCACCGCGCCCTACGCCACGTTCGACACCACCGGACCGACGGGCCTGTCGGGCACGATCCTGGCCAGCGCCGCCGGTGGCACGTTCGGCATAGACGCCACTGCCGCCGACGGCACGCAGCAGGGGGCCTTTGTCCTGTTGCATGGCGGCCTGATCGACGTGTCCGGCGGGGACGACCTGATACTGACCGGTTCCATGGTCACTGACAGCAATGTAACGATCGCCGCCGGCAGCACCTTCACCAACAACGGCATCGACAGCGTCTTTGGCGGCACCACGTTCATCTCACCCACCGCGACCCTGACCGGCGCCGGCACGTTCGAGGCAGGGCCTGGCGCGACACTGGAGTTCGAAAGTGCGGTTCCCGCCACGCAAATCATTACCTTCGGCACCGCCGGCCGGCTGGACCTGACGTCTCCATCCACCTTCGCCGGCACGATCGCGTCGTTCGTGCTGAGCGACACCATCGATCTGCTGAATATCGTCGCCAATTCCGCGTCCTACGACCTGGGGTCCGGCCTGCTGACGATCGACGACAATGGCTCACCGGTCGCGACGATCGCGATGCAGGGACCCACATCGAGCATGCTGCTGAACACCAGCAGCGACGGCTCGGGCGGCACGTTGATCACCTATCCCGGATCGGCTTCGCGCACGTCGTATGAGATCGACGTGGCCGACCAGGCAGTACAGGCCGACGTCGTTCGCCAAACGCTGACCACGGCGGCCGGCGCGCCGATCAACGGGGCCGGCATCACCATCGGCATCATGTCGGACAGCTTCAATGCCACGCTGAACGGCGTGGTCGATCCGGCCGATGTGGCAGCCGCGCTTGGCTATCTGCCGGAAACCGCGGACGACACGTCAGCCGTCACGATCCTGAAGGACTCGACGCAATCAGGGGTGGTAAACGAAGGCCTGGCGATGGCGGAGCTGGTGCATCAGATCGCACCGGGCGCGGCCATCGATTTCTACACCGCGGAAGGCGGCCAGGAGAGTTTCGCGCAGGGGGTGACGGCCCTGGTTCAGGCCGGTGCCAACATCATCGTCGATGACTGGTCGTTTTCCGACACGCCGTTTTATCAGGTCGCAGGCCCGGTCGAGACCGCCGTCGAAAACGCGGTTTCCGCCGGCGTCGACTACTTCACCGCGGCATCGAATTTCGGCGACGCCTACTATGAAAGCACGTGGCAGCCCACGGCGGCGCAACTTGTGCTGCAGTCGGGACAGCCGGCCCAGGACGTCACCGCGCAGCAGTTCAGCGACGGAACGCCGTTGCAGACCATTACGATACCGGGCAGCCTGGCGACGACGATCGAACTACAATGGAACGCGGCCTGGCCGACGCCGGGCGGCAGCGTTTCGGACCCGATCGCTATGGCGCTGTACACCGCCAACGGCACCCTGGTGAACACGTCCAGCCAAGTCTTCGACAGTTCCGCCGATTATGGATTTATTCCAGAAATCCAATTGTCCATACCGGTCACCTCGGTCGCCACGCAATACGAACTGGCGATCTACCAAACCGGAACGGCGTCGGTCTCGCAGTTCAAATACGTGCTTTTCGGCACGCCCGGAACCGTCGCCGTCGACGCCACGGTAGGTGACGGCAGCACTGTGTCGGCGCAGGACCCCGGCGGCATTATCGACGATCCGGCGGCGGGCCAGGGATCCGGCGACGTCCACGGCCAGGAACTGGTGCCCGGCGCGAACACCGCGGGCGCGTCGTACTGGTCCACGTCGCCGGCTTTCGGGGTCGCACCCGACTGGACGGAGTATTTCTCCAGCGTCGGCCCCGGAACGTTGTTGTACGACCAGAACGGCAACCCGCTGACCACGCCGCAATCGGCCGGCAAGGTCGATTTCGTGGCGCCGGACGGGATTCAGACCTCGGTTCCGGGCTTCCAGGCTTTCTTCGGCACCTCGGCGGCCGCACCGGATGCAGCCGCCGTCGCCGCGCTGATGTTGCAGGCCGATCCTTCCCTGACGACGTCGCAGGTCACCAGCATCCTGGAACAAACCGCCCTGAACATGAATTTGCCCGCCGCCGACCAGGGCGCGGGCCTGATCCAGGCAGACGCGGCGGTGGCGTTCGCGCAGACGCTGTGTTTCCTGCGCGGCACACGGATTGGAACGCCGGCGGGCGAGGTCCCGGTCGAGTGCCTGACGGCCGGTGACACGGTCCTGACCCTATGTGGCGGCACAAGGCGGATCGTCTGGATCGGCAAGGGCCATGTGCTGGCCACGCGCGGGCGGCGCGGTCCGGCGACCCCCGTCATCGTGCGCCAGGGGGCGTTCGCGCCCGACGTGCCGCATCGCGATCTTCATGTAACCAAGGGGCACGCTTTCTACATCGACGGCGTGCTGATCCCGGTGGAATTCCTGGTCAACCACCGCTCGATCATCTGGGACGATCACGCCCAGGAGGTCACGCTGTATCATGTCGAGCTTGACACCCACGACGCCCTGCTGGCCAACGGCGCGCTGGCGGAAAGCTATCGCGACGACGGCAATCGCTGGCTGTTCCAGAACGCCAACAGCGGCTGGGGCCTGCCACCGCAACAGCCGTTCGCCCCGGTGCTGACCGGCGGCCCGATCGTGGATGCCGCATGGCGCCGGCTGCTGGACCGAACCGGGCCGCGTCCGGGCCTGTCGATGACGCACGATCCCGATTTGCATCTGCTGGTGGACGGGTGCCGGATCGACGTGACGCAGCGCGCCGCCGACGCGCATGTCTTCACCCTGCCGGATCGGCCGGGGACGGTTCGCATCGTGTCGCGCGCCGCGGTGCCTCAGGAGGTCGGCGTGGCACGCGATGCCCGCGATCTGGGAGTCGCGCTGCGCGGTATCGCGCTGCGGCGAGGGACCCGGTTCCAACTCATCAAGGCGACCGACCCGCGGCTGGTGGACGGGTTCCATGATTTTGAACCGGACACCGGTGTTCGCTGGACGGACGGGGACGCAACGTTGCCGGCGGCGCTGTTCGACGGCTGGTATGGGCCGATGGAGGTCGTTCTGACAGTCGGTGGAACCACCCGCTATATAGACGATGGGGATTGTCGGCTGGTGGCGTGACGGTCTGGCGACCGACGCCGCTCAGCGCACAGCGCCGACCCCCATGACCGGAATCCCCGAGGCACCAGGTCGGCGAGCGGCAAGCAGTTCACGTGCTTCCTCCAATCGTTCCGCTTCCAGGTATGCTCTCAGCAACGTAAACGCGATCAGGTCGTGCTGCGCTCGGCTGCCGCCGATCCGTTCGCTTTCCCCGACCAGCGGCGCCAGTGCGTCGATCGCCGCCTCAAAATCCCCCCGCTCATACGCCGCGACGCCACGCGACGCGCTCGGCAGGTAAGACCCCGACGGATACCGCCCCTCGCGTGCCAAATCCTCCATCTGGCTGGCCCGCGCATCCAGCCCGCTGTCATCCCCCATGACCGCCTGAGCCAGAATGACATGCAGGTCGGCAAGCCCATTGCCCGGCCGCGCCAACGCGCTGTTCGCATAGTCATACATCGCCCGCCAGGCGTCGGCATCGCGCGGATACCCGGCGAGTTCGGACCGCCATAGAAACGCAGCCGCATCCGACATCTTCTGCTGCGGACCGCCACTGTGCCGCCCGAGCGTTAGGGCGTCCCGATACAGGCGTAGCGCCTCGGTCCAGTTGCCAATCTGCAACTCACACAGCGAGAGATGCCAACTCAAATGACCATAGAAAAATCCGTTTCTTGGATAGTCAGTCAGCCACGAGGACAGGAACAACCGTCCCGCATCAGCCTCACCCATCTCGTAACAAATATGCGCGTAGCCATGCGCGACATGGGCATTGTTAGGGTTCGCCGCCAGCGACTGCTCGATCTTCGGCTTCGCGGCCGACAACTGCCCGTCCTCGGACAATGCCATGGCGTGATGGGCCAGAAACCAGGGATCGTCGCCGTAATGCGGCGCCAAACTGTCCATCAGCACCGCGATCTGGTGCTTCTGTCCGATCCGGCCGGAGGCACCGATCAAACCATTGGGGTTCGCGGCGCTGGCCAGCACCAGTGCGTCGCGCGGCCATTGTGCCAGATGCTCGGACAACGCGGCGATCGCGGCGTCTGAGCGGCCCGCGAACACCTGGTCGAAGAACGCGATATGACCGGCCTCGCGTGCCGGCAGGCCGGCGGCCAGTGCGTCCGCCTGCGCCTGAACGGCCTTGGCCGCTGCCACATTTCCCTCCCGCATCAGCACCTGAGCCTTGCCGGTATGCGCCATGGCAAAACCGGGATCAGCGACGATCGCCCGATCAAACGCCTCGATCGCGCCGGGGTAGAGAGTCAGCGCCAGATCGCGGCCTTGAACGTAGGCGTCCCGAGCCGCGACGGAGGTGGTCGACAAGGACTGGTCGTATCGGTCGGTGAACACGGTGAATGATCCTCCTGGCCGCGTTCCTAAAGCCTACCTGCATCTTTGGCCTCCATAAAGGGGCACCCGTCGGGCGGCGCGAAAACGCCCTAATGAAACACCGGCAGATGCCAGTGCCAGAACACCCCGAGCAACCGGGCCGCGAAGCACATCAGCCCGCCGGTCGCCGACGCCACCTGCATGGAAAAACCGCACCGGCGCACCAGCAGGATCGCCACGCAGCCGAGGATGGCCGCGGTGGCATAGAAGTCGGTGCGCAAGATCACCGGCACCTGCGTAAGCAGCACATCCCGTACCACGCCGCCGCCCACCGCGGTCAGTGTTCCCATTAGGACAGTGCCGAATGGCCCGATCCCTCGCACCAACGCTTTCTGTGTCCCGGCGACGGCGAACAGCGCGAGACCCGCCGCGTCCAGCACAATCAGCGGCATGGCGGGCACCGGCGGAAGGGCCAGCGCGGCCAATACGGCCACCACCGCCCCGGCGATCGTCGCCAGCGGATAGCGTTGATCCCGAATCGCGGCCGGTGGCACTGCGCCGAGCAATACGTCTCGGATGATCCCACCGCCCAGCGCGGCCACAAAGCCGATCACCACGACACCGAGCAGGTCCAACCCGGCCTGACAGGCGATCGATGCGCCTTCCAGGGCGAACACGAAGGTTCCGCCCAGATCGGCGGCCAGCACCAGGTTGGCCAAGCCGATCCGGCGCCTCACGCCTTCCCCGGGTCTTCCAGGCCAATGGCGCGGAGCCGGGCATCTTCCTCATCCCAGCCCTTGCGTTCCTTGACGTTGAGGAACAGATGCACCGGCCGCTCCAGCAGGCTGGCCAGATCTTGCCTTGCCTTGGCGCCGATGGATTTGATCTTGCTGCCTTTGTCGCCGATCAGGATCGCCTTGTGACCGGGCCGGGCGACATAGATCGTAACCTCAATGCGAACCGAACCGTTCTTGTGGTCCTTGAAGGATTCGGTTTCGACGGTGGCACCGTAGGGGACTTCCTCGTGCGTCTGCATGAAGATTTGTTCGCGTACCGTCTCGGCTGCCAGAAGGCGATCCGGCAGGTCGGTCAGGTCGTCTTCCGGATATAGCCAGGGCCCTTCCGGCACCACGTCGGCCAGGGCGTCTGCCAGACGCCGCATGCCGTCGCCGGTCTGGGCACTGACCATGAAAGTTTCCTCGAACTTCGCCAGGGCGCTCAGCGAGGCGATCAACGGCAGCAGTGACGCTGGCGTCACCAGGTCGGTCTTGTTCAACACCAGCCAGCAGCGGCGGCCGGAGGCGCCCAGTTGCGCGGCGATCTCCCGCACGTCATCGCGCAGGCCGGACTTGGCGTCGACCATCAGCATCGCCACGTCGGCATCCGCTGCCCCCGACCACGCCGCGGCGACCATTGCCCGGTCCAGCTTACGCTTGGGGCGGAAAATGCCGGGCGTATCCACCAGTAGCACCTGCGATTCCGCGCGCATCAGGATACCCAACACCCGGAACCGAGTCGTCTGCGCCTTCGGCGACACGATCGATAGCTTCGCCCCGGTCAACCGGTTCATCAGTGTCGATTTGCCCGCGTTCGGTGCCCCGACAATGGCGACGAAGCCACACCGCATCGGCGGCGGCGCGGTCATGCCGGCAACCGCGCGAGCAATGCCTCGGCCGCGAGTTGCTCCGCGGCGCGCTTGTTGCCGCCGATGCCGATCCCATCCAACGACCCCACCGTGACGGTGACGATGAACTCGGGTGCATGCGGCGGGCCGGATCGTCCGGTTACTTCGTACACTGGCAGATCCCTACCCCTTTTCTGCGCCCATTCCTGTAACGCCGTTTTTGCATCCTTCGGCGGATCGGCCTGTTGGATCATCGCCTCATTCCAGGCACGCCGCACGAAATTCCGCGCGGGCTCCAGGCCACCGTCCAGATATAGTGCGCCGAGCGCGGCCTCCAGCGCATCGGCCAGCACGGTCGCCCGCTTGGCGACGCCGGCCTTCGCTTCCCCCGGCGATACCGACAGCGCCGCCGCGAGACCGGCCGTCTCGGCAACAACCGCCAGCACCGGCTGAGACACCAGATAAGCCAGTCGCCGGCCCAGTTCGCCCTCCTGCTCGCGCGGGAAGCGTTCGGCGAGCCATTCGGCCATGGTCAGGCCGAGAACCCGGTCGCCGATGAACTCCAGCCGTTCGTTTGATGCGTGCTTACGGCCCCTGCCCTGGGCAGCCGAACGGTGGGTCAAAGCTTCTTGCAGCAGGTCCGGGCGTTTGAATGCGTGGCCAAGGATGGTTTCGAAGGACTGGCTCATTCAGTGCAGGGGTTTGAGAATCCGGGTCCACCGGATCTCGAACGGCCATTCCCAGAATTCATACCACGGGTATTCCGCATCGATCGAGAAGAACAGGATTTCCGCCTTGCCCACCAGATTCTCCACCGGCACGAAACCAACTCCGTCCATGAACCGGCTGTCGGCACTGTTGTCGCGGTTGTCGCCCATGGCGAAGACGTGATCGGGCGGCACGACGTATTCCTGGGTGTTGTTGACCCAGCCGTCGTCCCGCTCCTTCAGGATCTCGTGCTTCACGCCGTTGGGCAGCGTCTCCTGGTACAACTTCCGCATCATTTTGATGCCGTCGTCGTCAGCCAGGTAATCGCCCTCCGGTTGGCGCGGGCACAGCACGCCGTTGATGTAGAGTTGACCCTCACGCACCTGGATATGGTCGCCCGGCAGGCCGACAATGCGCTTGATGTAGTCGATCGACGTGTCGCGCGGATACTTGAACACCACGACGTCGCCCCGCTTCGGCAATGAGCCGAAGATGCGGCCGGAGAACAGCGGCAGCGAGAACGGCAGCGAATACATCGAATAGCCGTAGCTGTATTTCGCCACGAACAGATAGTCGCCGACCAGCAGGGTCGGGATCATGCTGCCGGATGGGATGTTGAATGGCTCGAATGCCACGGTCCGTACACCAATGGCGATCAGCCCGGCATAGACGATGGTCTTGATGTTCTCGACCCAGCCGTTGGCTTGCCGTCTGGGTTTAGCCTTGGTGGTCGCCATGGGGGCAACGGACTTTCAGATGGTATCAGCGGCGCGGCCGCGAGAAGCGAGCGGATGAAGCCCATGGCCCCCCGCCCTGTCAAGGAACCGGTTTAAGACGCTGGAATCGCAGAGATAATCACATGGGCGTATGCGTAGGGGTACTCGTCGGTCATCGTCAGATGCACCATCGCCGTCATCCCCACCGGTGTAATCGCCTTCAGCCGTTCCGCCGACCCGCCTGTCATCTTCAGCGTCGGCTGGCCGCCCGGCAGATTGACCACACCTAAATCGGAGAAGAAAACGCCCCGCCGAAACCCGGTCCCCAGCGCCTTGGCCGCGGCTTCCTTGGCCGCGAACCGCTTTGCGAACGTCGCCGCCTGGATCTTCTCGATCCGTCGCATGGCCTTCGACCGCTCGGTTTCCGTGAAGATACGTTCGAGGAAGCGGGTGCCGTGACGCTCGATGGCCTTCTCGATACGGCGGATGTCGCAGATATCGGAACCGATGCCCAGGATCATCCGCCCGTCGCCCGTTCGACGCCCTTGATGGCTTTCAGTCCGCGCAGCCCGACCACGACCTTCGCCAGATGGGCGACGTCCCGCACGTCGACATCCACCAGGACCTCCATGAAATCCTGCTGACGGTTGACGATCTTCAGGTTGGCGATCGCCCCCTCCTGCTTGGCCACAGCGTTGGAGATGTCGGCCAGCGACCCCTGCTCATTGTCCGCGATGACACTGATCCTTGCGGTGTGGCCGGCCCCTTTCAGGTCGCCGCCTTCCTTGCCGACGGCCTGGTAGTTCCAATCGACGTCGATGAAGCGTTCGGGGGTCTCGGAGAACCCGGTCAGGGTCTGGCAGTCGCGGCCATGAATGGTCACGCCCTTGCCGGTGGTGACGATCCCGACAATCTCGTCCCCCGGTACCGGATGGCAGCAGCCGGCAAACGTGAAGGCCATCCCGGGGACCAGGCCGGTAACCGGCATATCGCGATCGTGCCGAGCGGGCAATTTGCCGCGCGACAGCATGGGGGGCATCATTCGCGGGCCGCGCGGGGCCTGCCGCAACTCGGGATACGCGGCGTGAACCACGTCCTTGGCCATCAGGTTGCCATTGCCGACAGCGATGTAGAGTTCGTCGGTGGAAGCGATCTTCAGCGCCTTCAGCGCGGGTTCCAGGGCTTTTTCCGACCCATCCACGCCCGCCGAACGGAATGCCTTGGTCAGCTCGACCCTGCCGGCGTCCCGGCTTTGCTGGCGCTGCTCCTGGTGGATGAAGCGGCGGATGCGCGCGCGCGCCTTGCCAGTGACGACGAAGCGGTCCCATTGCGGCGACGGGGTGCCGCCGCGGGCGGTCATGATCTCCACCTGGTCGCCGTTTTCCAGGTGGTGGCGCAGCGGCATCAGCCGGCCGTTGACCTTGGCACCGACGCAGGTGTCGCCCACCTGGCTGTGCACCGCATAGGCGAAGTCGACCGGAGTCGCGCCGCGCGGCAACTGGATCAACTGCCCCTTCGGCGTGAAGCAGAACACCTGGTCGGCGTAGAGTTCCAGCTTGGTGTTTTCCAGGAACTCATCCGGCGCGGCCGAATCCTCCAGGATTTCCAGCAGGTCCTGCACCCAGCGGAAGCGCTGCACGTCGGTGCCGTCGACCTTCTTGTCCGGGGCCTTGTAGACCCAGTGCGAGGCGACGCCGTTTTCCGCCACGTCATTCATCTCGGCGGTGCGGATCTGCACCTCGATCTTCTGGTTGCGCGGCTGGCGCAGCGTGACGCCGGTGTGCAACGACTGGTAGCCGTTGGATTTCGGGGTGGAGATGTAGTCCTTGAACCGGCCGGCGATCACCGGGTAGGCGGAGTGGACGGCGCCGAGGGCGGCATAACAGTCGGCCTTGGTCTGCACCACGATCCGAAACGCCATGATGTCGGACAACTGCTCGAAGGCGACGTTGCGTTTGTGCATTTTCTCCCAGATCGAGAACGGCGACTTCTCGCGCCCCATGATCTCGACCGGCTCGACGCCGGCCTCGCGGCAGACCTGGATCAGTTCGCGCCGGACGTCGTCGATGACGTCCGCCCCCTGCCCGCGCAGGAAGTTCAGCCGAGCCATGATGGTGCCGTAGGCTTCCGGCTCCAGTTGGGTGAAGGCCAGCGTTTGCAGTTCGGTCTTCACCGCGTCCATGCCGATGCGTTCGGCCAGCGGGGCGTAGATTTCCATCGTTTCGCGCGAAATGCGCTTGCGCCGATCTGGGTCGCGGACGAAATGCAACGTCCGCATGTTGTGCAGCCGGTCCGCCAGCTTGACCAGCAGCACGCGGATATCTCGGCTCATGGCCAGGACGAGTTTGCGGAAATTCTCCGCCTGCTTGGTGCGATCCGATTGCAGTTCCAGCCGCGTCAGCTTGGTGACACCGTCAACCAGGCCGGCGATCTCCTTGCCGAATCGGGCTTCGATCTCGGACAGCTTGTACGACGTATCCTCGACGACGTCGTGCAGCAGTGCCGTGGCGATGGAGGCAACGTCCAACCGGTAATCGGCCAGGATGCCAGCGACGGCGACGGGGTGGCTGAAATAGGGGTCGCCGTTATCGCGGCGTTGCGTGCTGTGGGCCTTCTCGGCCAGATCGTAGGCCGCGTCGATCAGCGCGGTGTCGGCTTTGGGGTCGTAATCAAGAATTTTCCGGGTCAGCTCGCACTGCGCGAGCACACCGAGCCCGGGCGGCTTGGGCAGGTCGGCGAGATCGCCGGGCAGCGCGACGGCACCGGCCAGACCAGCGGGGGTCGGCGCGGACTGGTTCATCTCGCCGCCGAAGCCCCCGTCTTTCATGGGCGGTTACCGAGGAGCTCGGCCGCCGAGTTCCGCCTCGATGGCCGCTTCCAGGTCTTCGGGTGACAGTTCCTCGGTGCCTTCCGAGGGCAGTCCGGCCGCTTCTTCCTCGGCCGCGACATCCTGCAGGCCGAAAATGTTTTGGTCGGTCGGGATCAGGTCCAACACTTCCTCGTCGGCCGGCTCCGGCTCCGGCGAGCGAGACAGCGACTTGATCAGGTCCTGCTCGATCCGCGGCAGCTCGATCGTCTCATCCGCGATCTCCCGCAGGGCGACGACCGGGTTCTTGTCATTGTCGCGATCGATCGTCAGCTCTTCGCCCCGGCTGATGTTACGGGCGCGCTGCGCGGCGAGCAGCACGAGCTCGAAGCGATTGGGGACTCTTTGAACGCAATCTTCAACGGTGACGCGCGCCATGCGCTCAGCCTCCGGGATGGAATGACGGGGAAGGGTGCATTTAGGCGAGGGGAACCCACTTTGCAAGCGGTAACACCGCAATGCAGCGTCGTGGCAACCAGGGACGCTGCGGCGTCCGGCTATGGCAGGCGTCAATGCGATCTGACGATCGTCACGCAGTCGATGCCGGCTCCGGCCGGTCTGTCACGCAACAATGACGATGGGCGTTGCCTCGGGGAAGCGCCGGCCCGGGAGATCGGTTCGACCCGGCGGATCGCGGTTCAAGCGCGTCGAACCAGATCCCCGCCCGGGATCGGCCACCGGTCCGCGGCACACGGCCGATGAAAGCAATTCGTAACCTTCGACGTGCGATACACGGTTGATATGCCTGAAAACCCTCAGGGCAAATTGATGAGTCGAAGCTCTTACGATCCGGAAACCTTGCTGGAGATGGCGGCGCAGTGGCGAGCCCGAGCGGCCGCGGCCTCGCTGGAGGAGGAACGTGTGTTCTGCCTCGCCGAAGCGGATCGATGCGAGCGTCGCGTCCAACTTTCTCGATCAACCCCAGTTCTTCGTGAGACAACGGGCCGTTTATGAGACATCAAAGGGCCATATTTGTTCGCCCTGAATGCCGCATCGTGACCGCAGATCGTTAATTTTGCTTGCAAAGCGGTTTCAAATTCCCGGGACGAATTAGTAACTTGGGCAACGATTTATTATAAATATAACGGCACGGTCACCGGTCGCTCGCAGGTGATCAGGCAAAATGCTGCCTCGAATCGATAAAATGAGAGTTGGACGATGGACGACATCTTTGGCCAGGCGTGGTCCGCCGCACGAAAGACGATCGGGCCCGATCTCTGGGAACGGTTGCCCGACGCGGTGCGGGTTCATGCAGCCTACGAGCAGATCTGCCGGATGGATGTGGACGAGATGGAAGGACGCCCGCTGTTCGGCGACAACCTGACACAGTCCTCGTAACCGGGCTTGTTCTACCTGTTTAGGCGAATGACCGCCATGAGACGTGCCGGTTCGCCGGTCAAGATCGGGCGCGTATTCCACCCCTGCTTCCTGACTGTCGAGAGAACCGAGCGGATGATGGCGGAATCCTTCGCACCATCCCGCGATCGAAAGCGACCAGAGGCCTTTTGACGTAGCGTCATCGTGTGCCGTCCCGTTCGTGAAGCCCCGGCCGTTCACGAGAACGCCATGGCAACATCACTCGATTAGCGATCAGACCTGGTTTCGCCGGCAAATCTTGCTCCTGCGCCAGACCCGTACGGACTTGGTCAGTCCGCGGTGGCGACGCCGCCCGGGAGGGTATGTTCAGCCCGGCGTGACCTGTGCAATCGCCTCTGTCGACACGGAACCCGCAGGCTAAAGCCGCGGCAAACGGAGTCCTCTTGCGTCGTCGTCAAGAAGATATTGTGCATTCTTGCCATGCGCGGTTACGCTTCTTGTGAGACGGGCCGACAGAATGCCCGTCCGAAAACAACGACAATAAACAGGGATTCCAAAACAATGTCTGGATATAACAGAACCGAAGATAATGTTCCGTGGTGGAAGGAACCCACCAAGGACCAATGGTATGCCTATTGCGCGGCCTGGATGGGTTGGACGCTGGATGCGTTCGATTTCACCGTCTTCCTGCTGATCATGGCGCCGATCGCGGCGGAATTCCATGTTCCGCTGCTGGACGTGACAGCGATCTTCTCGGTTACCCTGATCATGCGATTGAGCGGGGCGACGGCGTCGGGCTGGCTGGCCGACCGGCTGGGGCGGCGGGCACCGCTGATGATCTCCATCCTTTGGTACTCGGTCTGCAACTTCGCGGCCGGGCTGTCGCCCAGCTTCACCTTCCTGTTCCTGGCGCGCGCGATATTGGGCATCGGGATGGGGGCGGAGTGGCCGGCGGGTGCGGCCCTGGCGATGGAGTCCTGGCCGGCCCGGTCGCGCGGCCTGATGTCGGGCGTGCTGCAGGGGTCTTGGGGGCTGGGGTTTGCGTTGTCGGGGCTGGCTTACGGGTTCCTCTACGCGCCGCTGGAAGCGTGGCACAAGGGTTACGGCTGGCGTGGCATGCTGATCCTGGGTGTGCTGCCGGCATTGGCCTGCGTCTGGATCCGGTACTATGTGAAAGAGCCGGAAGTCTGGACCGAGAACAAGAAGATCCAGGACGCCAGCAAGGCTCAGGTTACGTTGCCGCTGTTCGCGATCTTCAAGCGCAAGTATTTGTTCAACACATTGACCGGCTGCGTGTGGATGGGCGCGAATTTCTGCGTCTACTACGCTATGTGGGCAATGCTGGGGACGTATCTGCAGAAGGAGCTGGGCTGGACGCCGGCTCAGGTGGCCGTTCCGGTGTTCTGGGGCAATATCCTGACCTTCGCGGCATGCAGCTTCTGGGGCGCGTTGTCGGAGCGGATCGGGCGGCGGTGGGCGCTGATGATCCCGTGCAGCATCGCCATCGTCCTGGTGCCGCTTTATCTGTCGACGACCGATCCAAACTGGTTTCTGGGTCTATTCTTGCTGACGATCTGCTTCGTCGCCGGCAAAGACGCGCTGAACCCCGGCTGGCTGTCGGAACGCTTCCCGACCGAGGTGCGTGCGACGGCGGCCGGGTTCGTTTACCACCAGGGGGCGGTCTGGGGCGCGGCTGTGGCCCCGACTCTGACCTATTTCGCGGTCAATCGGCAGATGGGGTTCGCCATGCCGATGCTGTACGCCACGGTCGGATCGCTGATCGTGTATGTGATCGCGGTGTACCTGGGGCCGGAAACCAAGGGCAAGGTGATGACGGCCGAACTGGAGGTCATCGAGGTGGGCGTGTCGGTGTAGCGCCGGGTGCGGGCGGCCGGGGCTTGGGTCCCGGCCGTGCTTCTGTTGGGTTCGGGTCACTCGCAGTTCCCGGCGGGGATGACTGTTAAGAATGAAACGCCAAGACGCCAAGTAATGCCAAGAGCGCGTGCCGGTGGATCTGGCAATGCCTCGGGACCAAAAGCAGGCTCCAGGGTGGGCCGATGTTGCCGGAACGCTCTCCCTCGGCGTGTCTTGGCGTTTTCGCTTTTTTCAACACGATCAGGCCGCGCCGCCGGCGTTATCCGTGCAGATGCACCAGCCAGAGTGAGATCGCCGGGATGTAAGTCACCAGCATCAGTACGGTGAACATCACCAGGTAGAACGGCCAGATTTCGCGCATCACCTGCTCCAGCGACACTTTCCCGACCGCGCAACCGACGAACAGGATGGCGCCGACCGGCGGGTGACACAGGCCGATGCCCAGGTTCAGCAGCATGATCATGCCGAAATGCACCGGGTCGACGCCGAAATTCACCATCACCGGCAGCAGGATCGGCGTGACGATCAGGATGGCCGGCGCCATGTCGAGCAGGCAGCCCAACACCAGCAGCAGCACGTTGATCATCATCAGGATGACGTATTTGTTGTGCGAGATCCCCAGCAGTACCGCGGTGATCTTCGCCGGCACCTGCATCAGCGCCATCATGTAGCCGACCGAGGACGCGAACGCGATCAGCGTCATCACCATCGCCACGGTGCGCAGCGTCCGGTGCACTAGGCCCGGCAGGTCGCCCCAGCGGTAATCGCGATAGATGAACATCGTCACGAAGAATGCCCAGACGCACGCCACCGCACCGGCCTCGACGGCGGTAAAGACGCCGCCCAGGATGCCGCCCAGGATGATAATCAGGGTGATCAGCCCCCAGAACGCCTCCAGTGCCATGCGTCCGGCCAGGCGCAGCGGCACCGCCTCGCCCTTCGGGTGGCCGTTCCGGTATGCCAGCACCAGGCACAGGATGATCAGCGAGAAGCCCAGCAGCAGGCTGGGCATGATGCCGGCCAGGAACAGGCTGAAAATCGAGATCGTGCCGCCGGTGGCCAGCGAATAGATCACCGCGTTATGGCTGGGCGGCATCATCAGCGCCTGCACCGAGGCGCTGATGGTCACGTTGGTGGCAAACACCCGCGGATAGCCGGCTTCCTCCATCTGCGGGATCATCACCGACCCGACGGCGGAGATGTCCGCCACCGCCGACCCCGAAATCCCCGACAGGAAGGTGGTGGCGACGATATTCACCACCGACAGCCCGCCGCGCAGGCGCATGAAGCCGACCAGTACGTTGGCGAAACCGACCAGGCGGCGGGCCATGCCGCCCTCGGCCATGATCGCGCCGGCGAGCACGAAGAACGGGATCGTGAGCATGGCGAATTTCGAGACACCGCTGGAGACTTGCAGCATCACCGCCTCGGGCGGGATGTCGATCCACCAGGCGGCTGCCAGGGCGGCGAGGCCCAGCGCGTAGGCGATGGGCACGCCGATCGCGATGCAGGCGAACAGCGTGCCGATAACGATAAGGACGTCCATATCGGGGGTTCCGGTTACTCGAAGGCGGCGGTTGCGTGGGCGTCACCGGTTGTGTCGGCGGGGGGGCCGATCAGCAGGCGCTCGATCACGAACAGCAGCAGGCAGAACCCGCCCAGTGGGATCGGCAGGTAGGTGACGCCGACGGACAGCGCCGGGAACTCGGCGATGGACTGGTTCCAGGTGGTGGCGCACAGGCCGTAGCCCCAATCCATCATGAACAGGCCGACCGCCGCCATCAGCAGTTCCGCCACGATGTCGGCGAGGCGGCCCAGCCAGGGAGGCATGCGGTCCCGGACGAAGGAGACGCGCATGTGCAGGCCGACGCGATAACAGGCGGCGGCGCCGAAGAAGGTCAGCACGATGGACAGCAGGATCGCCGCCGGTTCGGGCCAGGATGAGGCGCTGTTCAGGCCGTAGCGGGTGAAGACTCCCCACGGGACGATCAGGGAGATCAGCACCATGGCCGATCCCGCCACGACGACGCAGACACCGTAGACGGCGTCCATCGCCTGTCTGTACAGACCGACCATCTCGCCTGAACTACTGCACAGCCTGGATACGCTTGATGATGTCGGCGAATTGCGGGGCGTATTTGTCCCACACCGGCTTCACCGCGGCCTGGAACGGCGCCTTGTCCTTGATCGTCACGATCTGGATATTGGCTTCCTTCATCTTCGCCAGCGCCTTGGCCTCATATTCGTTCCACAGCACGCGTTCGCGCATCTGCGCCTGGCGCGCCAGCTTCTGGATCAGCGCCTGATCGTCCTTGGACAGCTTGTTCCAGATGGGTTTGGAGAACACCAGCATCTCCGGAACAATCAGGTGTTCCGTCAGCGTATAGTATTTCGCCACCTGGTAGTGGTTGTCGAAGACAAAACTCGGCGGGTTGTTCTCGGCACCGTCCACCACGCCGGTCTGCAGCGCGGTGAACACCTGGTCGTAGCCCATGGCCACGCCGTTGCCGCCCAAATCGTTCATCATGTCGACGAACATCGGATTGCCGATGACGCGGATCTTCAGCCCCTTCAGGTCGGCGAGGTCGGTGATCGGCCGCTTGGTGTCGTACATATTGCGCGCGCCGGCATCCATCCAGCACAGGCCGACTAGGTTGGCGGTCGGGTGGTTGGTCACCTTGTCCAGCAGTTCCTGGCCGATCTGGCCGTCCAGCACTTTCTCGGCGTGTTCGGTGTTGCGGAACAGGAACGGCAGGTTCAGCACGTTCAGGTCGGGAATGACCGGACCCAACGCCCCGACGCTGACCCGGGCGAGCGCGATGGCGCCGATCTGGGCCTGTTCGATGGCCTCCTTTTCGCCGCCGAGCTGCATGGAGGCATACATCTGGACGGTCAGGCGGCCGCTGGTGTCCTTGTCCAGTTCCTTGCCCATTTCCTCGACCGCCACCACGGTCGGATAGCCCTCGGGGTGAACGTCGGACGCCTTGAAGACCATTTTCGACTGCGCCACGGCCGGACGAGCGAATCCGCCTGCCCCCACCAGAAGCCCAGCCGCGGCGAACCGCATCGCGTCACGTTTACCGATCATCATTTCCTCCCCTGCCGGCGTGTCCGTCACCGGCTTGCCTGTTGTCACTGGCAGTCATACGATGACTGACAACAAACGCGCAACGGTCTCATGGCGGCACGATCCAAAAAAACGCTTTCGTCGCTCACCCCGATCGATCCGCCGCGCGGCCTGGTGCGGCAGACCGGCCAGCGCATCGCCGCCGACATCGCCAGCGGGCGGCTGACGCCGGGCACGCAGCTGCCCACCGAACAGGCGATGATGGACGCCATGGGCGTCAGCCGCACGGTGATCCGCGAGGCCGTCGCGGCCCTGCGCGCCGAGGGCCTGGTCACCACCCGCCAGGGCATCGGGTCCTTTGTCGCGGAGCAACCGGCGCATGCGCTGTTTCGCTTGGAGCCCGGCCAGGCGGCGTCCCTGACCGATGCCCTGCACATCATGGAACTGCGCCTGGCGGTGGAAACCGAGGCCGCCGGGCTGGCGGCCGAACGGGCCACGGAAGCGCAACGTGGCGCCATTCGTGCGGCGCTGGTCGCGATCGATGTGGCGATCGAACGCGGGGAGCCGGCGGTCGGCGAGGACTTCGCCTTTCATGCGGTCATCACCGATGCGACTGCCAACCCGCAGTTCCGGCAGTTCCTGAACTTCCTGGGGCGCTTCATTATTCCTCGGGCCAGCGTGCGGATCAGGGCGCTGAATCTTCGGACGTATCTGATGACGTTCCAGGAGGAGCATCGCGCCATCGTCGCCGCCATCGATTCCGGTTCGGTCGAGCATGCTCGTCAGGCGATGCGGGCGCATCTGGTCAACAGTATCGAGCGGTATAAGGCGCTGGCGCCGGACCGGCTGGCGTCTCATGCCCTTCCCCTGACCGAACGGACGCCGTAAGGACAAGGCCAACCGGATAGGGGATTGCGCATGGCTCGTTCGCTCAAGGTCGCGGTCCAGATGGACCCGATGGACACGATCAACATCGACGGAGATTCCACCTTTGCCCTGATGCTGGAGGCTCAGGCGCGCGGCCACAGCCTGTGGCATTACGAAGTCCGCCACATGGCGCTGAAGGAGGGCGTGGCCCGTCCCGACGGCGGCAAGCGGGAGGAGCGGTTGTTCGCCCGCGCCCACAAGGTGAAGGTGGCTCGGCGGCATGGCGCGCATTATGAGTTCGAGGCGATGGCGCCGATCGACCTGGGCACCATGGATGTGGTGCTGATGCGGCAGGATCCGCCGTTCGACATGGCCTATATCACCGCGACGCATATGCTGGAACATATTCAGCCCGGCACGCTGGTGGTGAACGACCCGGCCGCGGTGCGCAATGCGCCGGAGAAGATCCTGGTGACGAATTTCCCCGACCTGATGCCGCCGACGCTGATCACCTGGGATGTGGAGGCGATCCGGTCATTCCGAGCGGAGTACAAGGACATTATTGTCAAGCCGCTGTTCGGCAACGGCGGCGCGGGTGTCTTCCGCATCAAGCCCGATGACGAGAACCTGGGCGCGCTGGTGGAAATGCACACCGCGCGGTCTCGCGAGCCGTTGATGTTCCAGCGTTACGAACCCGCTGTCCGCCGCGGCGACAAGCGTATTATTTTGGTCGACGGCGAACCGATGGGCGCTGTCAACCGGGTTCCGGCCGCGGGTGAGGCCCGGTCCAACATGCATGTCGGCGGACGGCCGGAAAAATCGCCGCTGACCGCGCGCGACCTGGAGATCTGCAAGGCGATCGGACCGACCTTGCGCGACCAGGGCATGATCTTCGTCGGCATCGACGTGATCGGCGATTACCTGACCGAGATCAACGTCACTTCGCCCACGGGGTTGCAGGAGATCGCTCGGTTCGATGGCGTGCATCTGGAAAAGGCGATCTGGGACCGTATCGAGGCGAAAGTCGGGGGCTGAGGCGTCGTTGAGGCATGCGCGCAGGCCCTGTGCGCGGATCGATTTCGGTGCGATACGATAGCAAATCGCGTTGATGCCGACCCTTCGGTTGGCGCCGGTTGGTATCCGTGCCTTTTACGTGCAAAAGCGAAGCCGTGGTGGCGAGCCTGTGTTTCACCGTCGTGGACCATGATCGCAGTGCCGGGGATCGGTCGAAGAAAAGGCGAAAACGCCAAGACGCCAAGAAAACGCCAAGAGAGATTGTTCCAGCGACGCCGGTTGGTACAAGAACGTTGTTTTGTCCGAGCGGGCAAAATGGAACCCGCGTTTGTGTTCATTCTTTCTTCATTTCAGAACGTAGAAAGAATGATAGCCGCGGGGGACCACGAAGACGTGCCGTGTGACGGCGGTGGGACCGGCCGCACATTTCATTTGGGATAGAGATTGATATGTGTTGGCGTGACAGTCGAGCGTGAGGGGGCGGTGCGAACACCGCTGCCGGCTGTTTAGGAGATCAAGCCGCCACGCTCTCACCAAAATCGGGGTACTGTGTCTCGCCCCTGAGGGTCAGCACGACCTCGACACCACCATCCCGGAACCCGTCGAACAGGTCGGCGGGCAATGAGGCGAAGCCGTTGGTCCAGCGTAGGCCATCCGCCGGTTCATAGCCGTGGAAGCCGTCGGCCAGGCGTTCGTCCGCCGCGTCGATTGTCACGGCATTGCCGCCATGCCGCAGGATCACACGGGTCAGCGCCACGCCCAACGGTCTTGGGTCACGAATCAGGCCCAGTTCCGCGGGGACGCCGTCGCGTGAGGCGATATGAACGGTGGTTGGGCAGGTATCCAGGCGGAAAACGCTTTCCTGCCCGTATGCCTTGGCAGCATCGATCCATTTCCCGTCGACGACGAGATGCAGGTCCGGATCTCCGGTCAGCGGCGGCAGATCGCGGGGACCGGCTCGGTCCATCAGGCGCCGCCACACCGCATCGATGACCGGTCCCCCCGGTCACCACCGGCGCATACGGTTCCAGCGGCGGCAGGTCCCAGCCGGCGTTGCCATTCTGGAACAGCCAGCGGTTGCCGTCGTCGCGGTAGCTCTCGACCGGCGCCCCGTTGGTGAACACCACGTCGTGGGCGTCCAGCTCGATATGATACAGCGTGACTTCCCTGGCGTGGTCGTCCCACAGGATCGTCCTGTGATTGACCAGGAATTCCACCGGGATCAGCACGTCATCGAGGTAGACACTGTGCGCCTTGGTGACCCGCAGATCCGCATGCGGCATCTTGGGGCCCAGCGCGTTCGCGCGTACGATGACCGGCGTTGCCGCGCTGCGATGCCCGCGCGTAGCGAGCACCTTGCCGACCCCGATCCATGTGATCGTCCGTGTGCCATTGTTGCCGAGCGTGCGGACGGTGTCGCCGACGGCGAGGTTCTCGACCCTGATTTCTCCGTTGGGGGTGTCGATTTTGGTGCCGGGGCCGAAGCACAGCGTCGTCAATTCGGTGGTACCGTCGATCGTCGTGGAGTGGAAGGTACCCAGGTCGCCGACGAAGGTCAGCGTCACGGGGGAACTGCCGCTCAGCGTCACCTTGGTGACACCGTCGCTGTAGGATTGCGTGACGGTCGGGTCCGTCACCCCGGCAACGTTAATCGTGTCGCTGGGGCTGAAGCCGACGATGGTCACGCCTGCAATATTGTTGTTGGCATCGACGACCCAATCGGCATTCGGATCGAACTTCAGCGTGCCGAAATTGGTGATGGACGATCCGAATCCGTTCAGCGTGGTTTGACCAGAGCCGGCCGCGAGTTCGAACGTGCTGTTGGCGCCGCCCCCGACCACGTCGCCGATGAACACGCGGTGGTCTGATCGATGACGAGATCCGAATGGATCGAGGACGCGAACGTTACGGCGGGGCCCGTACCGCTATCGATGACGCCAGCGTTGTTGACGGTGCCGGCGACAGCATAGGAGCCGTTCTGGGTTATTTCGACGCCATAAAATCCGGTACTGACGATCGTGCCGCCGCCCAGATTTGTGACGGACCCACCGGCGGCCAGCAAAATAGCGCCGTAGTTGGTGGTTCCGCCGCCCTCGATCAGGCCCTGATTCAGAACGGTCCCGGCATAGTTGTTGACGAATATGGCGGAAGCCGCGATCGTGCCGGTACTGGTATTGGTGACGGAACCGCCGTGTTCCAACGCGATGGCGCCGGCGTTGCCTATCGCCCCGATCCGCCCGGAATTGATGACCGTGCCGCTGTATGAATTAAAGAGAATCGTTGTACCTGGCTCCGCCGGAATGCTGTTAACGTAGCCGGAGGCCAAATTGACAAACGTGTCCCCCTCGCCATGCAAGGTTGTGCCACCAAAAATCACGCCAAGTTCGCCACGAATTGTGCCGGCATTCGTAAGGACGTCGTAGTTACCTCCGACGTAGATACCGTTTTCGCCCACGCCCGTAATGATAGTCGCGCCCGGCACAACGTACGCCGACGTATTGCTGGCAGTCAGAATGTATTGCGAGGTGGAACTCGTTATGGTGATCGTCATCGTATTATCTCCGATCCTTCAGCCCAAATTGGGATGGCCATTCGGTAGCGTACCGTAACAGGGTAGCCCAGTCCGGTCGCCGTGACAGGACGCATAATTCCGACGGAGCGGTGTGTCGAAACAAAATTCGTACCTATTCGCAATGAATGGCAACAAACCTGTACGCTAACGAATTGAGCCTGCCCTCACAAGGTCCCCCAATTGCCGGAGCGGCGCATCCGTCTTACACATTGTAACGAGCGCGACCGTTACAGTCTTCCTTTACATACGATAGCGTTGCGATGCCTGCTAAATATGGTTATTTCGATATCGAAGTATAAAGGCTTGAATCAAGCGAGAGAACAACGTCATAATTGTCCGCGGTTGAAAGCAGGGCGGCGTGAAACACACGCCGGAACAATGCCGTGATCGCCCAAGTTCGAAGCCTTACGGCGTGAATCACACGAGGCAACAAATGCTTGTACAGCCGGTTTCGGTCAGCACAACCCAATCCTGCGCGAAACCGCCGAACCGCCCGCCACCCCCTGCCGCCAGACGATCAGGCCGAAGAACAACGCCAGCGGCACTGCGCTGAGCGGGAACGCGACGCCCGACGCCACCATCAGAACGGGAAACATCACAACCCAGCCCAGGATGACGACCTCGGCCAAATGGAACACACGGGTCGTCGTAAGCCGGTCCTCGATAAACAGGACAACCGCCGCGGTCAGCATGGGCATGTCATAGATGAAGGCATGCGGGGTCGCCAGGAACGTCCCCACCAGCAAGGCCGCGACGGCAAGGCGGCCAAGGTCGCGGCGAAAGCAACGTGCGACGAAAAACACCACCGCGACACTGACGATCGCTTGTGCGCCTTGCGCCACCGGCAGTGAGCAACCGGCGAGACGCAGATCGGCGATCACCGTAGGCATGAACGGCAACCATGCCTTCGAATGGTCGAACATCCCGGCATAAGCGGGCAACATCGTGATCCAGGCAGGCCACACGGTCCAGCCGAATGCCAGGGTAGCGAGCGCGGCCAATCCGGCCACCGTTGCGCAAGCCACGGCGAACGCGCCCCAAAGCCCGGCACAGGCCAGCGCAATGGGCACGAGAAACCCCAGTTGCGGCTTATAACTGAGAAGACCGGTCAGAATGCCCGTGACAACCGGCCGGGCTCCGGCGAGCCGGATTCCGGCGATCATCAGGGCCCCGGCGAGAAAACCGCTTTGTCCGGCATCCAGGGCGATCGCACTCGCGGGCGCGACGATGACGCCAAACACGCACAGCAGCCGCCGGGAGCAAGTCCCCGCCACCGCCCATACGAACAGCGCGAACGCGCCAACAATCCACAGGAGATAGGCGGCGAAGAACGGCACCAGGCTAAGCGGCCAAAGTAGAAGAATGAATGTCGGTGGATAAGGAAACGGATTTTGCGCACTCGGGATCATTCCGAGTGCGACCTGTCGGGCATGCAGGGCGGCGAAGTCATAAAGCTGGGCGGCGGGATACAGGCTGGCGATTTTCGCATAGGACCATATCGCGAAGAAATCGCCGAAGGTCGGCTTCTGGCCGGCCATGTGGTCCCGGTAATCGCCCCATATCTTCTCCAGATACGCAAGCAATACGAAGCTGCATACGCCAAGCAGAAGCGCGCACAGATAGATCGTCTTCCGCTCCCCGGGTCGCCATTGCCGGATCCGGGCGCCGCTCTTGCTTGGACCTACCATGGGGACGACAACACCACGTTCACAGGCGGCAAATCCTTCGACAGGACCGGTCCGCGACCACTGCCAGACCGTAACAGAGTGGTATCAGGGATCGTTCGCTTTTCAAGGCACACCCTGACATCGGACGGCAGCCCTTGCCGGTTGCGCCAACGGCCTTATCATCGCGGCGAACTCGATTGGAGAACCCAAATGAAGATCCTTCGCTCCTCCGCCAGGAAGACCAACCGTGCACCGGCCGCCAACTTCACCGGCACCGTGTTTTCGGATGAAGTCGTCGTCGGCGCCGCCCCATCGCGGATGCGCGGATCGGTGGTGTCCTTCACGCCCGGCGCGCGCACCGCGTGGCACAGCCATCCGGTTGGTCAAACGCTGTTCTGCCTGTCCGGTGCCGGACGGGTGCAGCGTGAGGGCGAACCGGTACAGGAAATCCGCGCCGGCGACACCGTGATCATCCCGCCGGACGTGCGGCACTGGCACGGCGCCGCGCCGGACAAACTGTTCTCCCACCTCGCGATGTCGGAACTGAACGACAAGGGCGAGGGTACCGCCTGGTTCGAGTACGTTTCGGACGCAGATTACAACGCGCCCCCGGCGCCGGTGACCTAGTATCGCGCGTCAGCGAAGCACGATACAGCCGGAAGTATCCGATTCACGCGGCGAATCGTGGTCGCGTCGCGACTCACGCGTCTCTGTGATCGGATGCTAGCCGGCCACGGCCTCACATCCCGCCGGCTTCAGCACCCGTTTGGTTGAAGCCGGATGCCGGGCCAGCATGGCGGCTGGCCGCACCGGACGACGGACCAGTTCGCCGCCGCAGTTCGGGCAGACACCGCCGCGCAGGCGGGTGGCGACGCAATCGGCGCAGAAGGTACATTCATAGCTGCACATGCGCGCGTCGGAGCTGTCGGGCGGGAGTTCCCGATCACAGCATTCGCAGTTGGGACGAAGATCGAGCACTTATTCAGCTGCCTCGGCTATGGCCGCGGGACCGGCCAGTTGGAACCCTTCATACCCATTGGCCGCGATCTCATCGCATCTCCGCCGATAGGCACCCACACCGCCGATATATGGCATGAACACACGCGGCTTGCCGGGAATGTTGGCGCCCATGTACCATGATGCAGCCGACGGATACAACGTGGTATCGGCGACTTCGTTGACGTGCTGGACCCAGGCGTTCTCGGCCGGCAAGGTCGCCTCGATGCAGGCGAGTTGCCGGTGGGTCATATGGCCCAGGCAGTCCGCGACCCAGTCCACATGCTGCTCGATAGACACCATCATGTTGCTCAGCACCGATGGACTGCCCGGGCCAGTGATCATGAACATGTTGGGGAATCCGGCCGTCATCAGCCCCAGATAGGTGCGCGGCCCGGCCTCCCACTTGTCGGCCAGCGCCTCCCCTGCCCGCCCGACAATGCCCATCCGCGTCAGTGCCCCGGTCATCGCGTCGAAGCCGGTGGCGAACACGATCGCATCGAAGGTGTAGTCCTTGCCGCCAACCCGCAGACCATCCGGAGTCACCGCTTCGATCGGCGCGCCGCGCACATCGACCAGATCGACGTTCGGGCTGTTGTAGGTCAGGTAATAGTTCGTATCGACACAGATACGCTTCGTCCCGATCGGATGGTTCACCGGCACCAGCAGATTGGCTTTCACCGGATCCTTCACCATCGCCCGTATCTTTCCGCGAACGAAGTCCGCCGCCGTATCGTTCGACGCCTTGTTGAAAATCAGGTCGTTAAACGCCGCCATGAACGTCGTCCCACCGCTTGCCCAGCGCTGTTCATACACGGCCAGCCGTTCCGCTTCCGGCGTCTCGATGGCAGAACGGTCGTTCGGGTTCGCCAGGATGCCGTTGCGGGTGAAACGAGCCTCGGCACGCCGGGCCGGGTAGCTATCCTTCCAGGATTGGGCGTAGTCCCCCGGCATCGGCTGGTTGCGCGACGGAATGCTGAAATTGGGGGTTCGCTGGAATACCGTGACATGCGCCGCCTGCCCTGCGATCACCGGAATCGCCTGGATCGCGCTCGATCCGGTGCCGACGACACCCACCCGCAGGCCGGTGAGATCGACGCCCTCATGCGGCCAGTGACCGGTGTGGTAGGTCTTGCCCTTGAAGCTGTCCAGGCCAGGAAAGTCGGGCAACCGAGCGGCGGACAGGCAGCCGGTGGCCATTACGCAGTATTTTGCCGAAACCACGTCGCCACGATCCGTCCGGACCGTCCAGCGATGGGTCGCTTCATCGAATACCGCGCCGATTACCCGCGTCTCGAACCGCATGTCGCGGCGGAGGTCCAGGCGGTCGGCGACATGGTTGGCGTAACGCAGGATTTCCGGCTGGCCGGCGAAAACTTCGCTCCACTGCCATTCCTGCTGCAGTTCCTCGGAGAACGAGTAGGAGTATTGCATGCTCTCCACGTCACAGCGCGCGCCCGGGTAGCGGTTCCAGTACCAGGTGCCGCCGACGCCGGTGGCGACATCGAACACGATGGCGGACAGCCCCAGGCCGCGCAGGCGATGCAGCATGTACATGCCGCCAAAGCCGGCACCGACGATCACGACGTCGATCTGATGCGGCACAGGTGCGCGCTGGGTTTCGGTCGCCTCTGACATGGATGCCTCTTTGATCATACTGCACACACCGCATACCACTCGATCCTGGTTTGTCAACTGATCGGTAGCTTTTTATACCATTGAGATGGGACGCGCCGTTGCGGCCGCTCCCCGCGTCCAGAACGGACGGGTCGGCGGCAAAGTTTGCGACAGGACCATCCAGACGATACAGTTCATCGCCTTAACGAGGATGACAGGGGAACGGCCGATGAAGGACGGCAAGGTGACGGCGGTGCGTGCCGATTGCGGCTTCCGTGGCCTGTCCTCAGCCTCTACGGTCGATCTCGTCGCTGAGCGGCTGCGGGAATGGATCATCGCCGGCTGGTTCCGCCGCGGCCAGATGCTGACCGTGCGAGAGGTCGCCCGGGACATCAGCGCCCCGCAACGCCTCGTGCGGGAAGCCTTCACCCGGCTCCGCGACGACGGCTTTCTGATGCGTATGGCGCGCGGCACCGCCGTTGCCCCGCTTCGCCTCGAAGCGCAGCAGTTACTCAAGCATCGCCTGCCACTTGAGGTCCAGCTAACGCGCCTCGCTACGCGTCAACTCACCACGTTCGGCCTGCGGCTGCTCGATCGTATTGAAGGAGAAATGGTGGAGGCCCAGCGGCGGTATGACCTGCCGAACGCTCAACGACACAATTACCGCTTCCACGTGGCGCTCTATCGTTTCGCCCACCGCCCGGACCTGCTGGCCGAAGTGCAGGCATTATGGGCCGGGTTCCCTTTCGACCTCATGACGACGATGCCAAGCCGCCTTCCAGCCGTCGCGGACGAACATGAAACGATCCTTGCCGCCCTCCACGCCGGAGACCCGCAATGTGCCGCTCGCGCCATGCACCATCACATTCTGCACGGATGGCAGGAATACCAGCGTCACTACCCATTGCAGTTGGAGCGGCAACCGCGCCTCGCCCGCGGTGGCTAGGTAAACCGCACATGGGCGGGATATAAGTTTTCGAAATGAAGTTCCCGTAAAGGGTCAGGAGGCATCCCGGACATGGCACTTTCAACCAAGCGCGGTCCTGAAAGCGATACCGTCCCGCCGACACCGACGCCGTTCCGGCCATTCGGCCAGCCCTGGATGATTGCCCAGATCCAGACCAAGGAGCATCAGGTCGCCGAACTTCTGCGCGAGAAGATCATCGCCGGCGGTGTCGTCCGTGGGCAGAAACTCAAGCAGGCCGAACTGGCGAAGATGCTGAACGTCTCGATCACGCCGGTACGCGAGGCATTGCGCCTGCTCGAGGCCGAAGGTTACGTCCATGTTTCCTCCCACCGCGGCGCCATCGTGGCTCCGTTTCAGATAGACCAGGTCGACGAGCTCTATGACCTGCGGATGATCCTGGAAGGCAAGCTCACCGCCGCCGCCGTGCGGAACATGACACCGGATAACCTGCAGGGGCTGATTAAGCTGAACGACAATATCCGCTCTGCCCTCGCCACGAATTCCCGCGAGGATATACGGGGCAATAATTTCCGGTTCCATTTCCGCCTGTACGAATATGCGGACCTGTCGAACACGCTGGAATTCGTGCGTGTCCTCTGGGCGAAATACCCGTTCGACCTGCTGGGCTCGATTCCCGGCCGCCCGCCGCGCGTGCTGGACGAACACGCCAAACTGCTGACCGCGTTGCAGGAACAGGATCCACGCAAGGCAACCAAGGCAATGCAGGCGCACATCACGGCGGGCCATCGGGACTTCAAGGCGACCTTCGCGCTGGAACCTCGGCGCTGAGGTATTCGGCTTACGGGATCAGATGGCAGGCGGCCATGTGTCCCGGCGCCATCTGACGTGGCTTTGGTAATTCGATCCGGCATCGTTCCATCGCGTCCGGGCAACGCGTGTGGAACGGGCATCCGGGTGGGGGCGCCAGCGGGCTGGGCGGCTCACCGCGCAGCACCGTCCGCCGCCGGTCGCCCCGCCGCGCATCCGCCGACGGCACCGAGGCCAGCAGCATTCGGGTATAGGGATGCGACGGCGTTTCGAACAGCGCTTCGGTCCCGGCCATCTCGACGATTCGCCCCAGATACATCACCGCGATACGGTCGCTGATATGGCGCACCACGGCCAGGTCATGGGCGATGAACAGATAGCTGAGGCCCAGTTCCTCCTGCAGGCGCACCATCAGGTTGATCACCTGCGCCTGCACCGAGACATCCAACGCCGAGACCGGTTCGTCGCCGATCACCAGCTTCGGCTCCAGCGCCAAGGCTCGGGCGATACCAAGCCGCTGGCGTTGGCCGCCGGAAAATTCGTGCGGATAGCGATCCATTTGGTCCGGCCGCAACCCGACACGGGCGAACAGGTCCGCAACCCGCTCCGTCCGTTCCCGCGGCGCGAACAGGCCGTAATTGATGAACGGCTCCGCGACGATCGCGCCCGCTTTCATCTTCGGATTCAGCGAGGCGTAGGGGTCCTGGAAAATCACCTGCATGTTGCGCCGTTGCTGCCGTAGGGCGGCATAGGACAGACCGGTGATCTCCACACCATCGAGTTGCACGCTGCCGCGCGACGGTTCCACCAGTCGCAGGATCGTCTTGCCCACGGTCGACTTGCCGCAACCACTTTCGCCGACGAGACCGAGAGTCTCTCCACGGCCAATATGGAGGTCGACACCGTCTACCGCCTTCAGCGTATGGCCGCCATCGAGCTGGTAGTGCTTGGCGAGGCCTTCGACGGTGAGAAGAGGCGCGGCTTCAAGCATGATGCGGCACCCGTGTTTCACCTGCGTGCCAACACGCCGCCCAGTGTCCCGGACGGTGCTGCACAAAAGGTGGCGGCGTCCCGCACTGATCCGTCGCCAACGGGCAGCGCGGTGCGAACCGGCATCCGGCCGGCAGAGCCGTCATGGGGGGGACAGTGCCGGGAATCTCCGCCAGCGGTACCCGGCGGCCGTTGGCATCACGGCCACCGGCGAAACGTGGGCTGGCTGTCAGCAAGCCGCTGGTATAGGGGTGAAGCGGGGTTCGGAAGAGGTTGTCGACCGTTGCTTCCTCGATCTTTACACCGGCATACATCACCACCACGCGTTGGGCCATTTCCGAAACGACACCCAGGTCGTGGGTGATCATCACGATCGCCGTGCCGGTGGTTTCCTGCAGCTCGACCAGCAGATCCAGGATCTGTGCCTGGATGGTAACGTCCAGTGCGGTTGTTGGCTCATCGGCGATCAGCACCTTCGGCCGGCACGCCAGCGCCATCGCGATCATCACCCGCTGCCGCATCCCGCCGGACAGTTGATGTGGATACTCGCTCAGCCGCCGCCGCTGGTCCGGGATATGCACCATGCGCAGCATATCCGCCGCCCTGTCCAGCGCCGCCCGCCGACTGAGCTTCTGATGCACCATGCCAATCTCGGCGATCTGTTCGCCGATCGTCAGGACCGGATTCAACGAGGTCATCGGGTCTTGGAAGATCATGGAGACCGTGTTGCCGCGGACGTCGCGCATTTCGGCTTCGGTCAGGCGCAGCAGGTCCCTGCCCTCCAGCAGCACACGGCCGGCGGTGATGCGGCCCGGTGGGGTCAAGATCAACCGCATCACCGACAACGCGGTCACGCTTTTGCCGCAGCCGGATTCACCGACGATCCCCAGCGTTTCGCCACGCCCCACCGCGAACGACATGCCGTCGACCGCCGCCACGGGACCATCCTGCGTGTCGAAACACGTCACCAACCCGTCGACCAGCAGTGCCGGCGTTTCCCCTGGTTGATCGGTCACAGGCGCCGCGCCAGCCGCGGATCGAGCATGTCGCGCACGCCGTCACCCAGCATGTTGATCGCCATCACCATGGTGCCGAGGAACGCCCCGGGGAACAGCACGATCCAGATCGCCAGTTGCACGTATGTCCGCCCATCCGAGATAATATTGCCCCAACTGGGTGTCTCCGGCGGAATGCCGACGCCCAGGAAGCCGAGATAGGCCTCCACCAACACGGCGGAGGCACAGACATAGGTCACCTGCACAATGATAGGTGTCAGCGCATTCGGCAGGATGTGATGCAGCAGCAGGCGTGGCAGCTTGGTGCCGATCGCCACGGCCGCCTGCACGTAGACCTGTTCCCTGATCACCAGCACGACCGATCGAACCAGGCGGGCGACGCGCGGCACCTCCGGGATCGTAATGGCAATGATAACGATGGGGATGCCGGGGCGTGTCAGGATCATCATGCCCACCGCCAGCAGGATCGCCGGGATGGCCATCAACCCATCCATAACCCGCATCAGCGGTGCGTCGGCCCAACGAAACATGCCGGCCAGCAGGCCAATCACGCTGCCGATCAAAGCACTGAGCAGCGCCGCCGAAATCCCGACGAACAACGAGACTCGTCCGCCGTACAACGTGCGGCTGAAAATGTCCCGGCCGTAATTATCGGTTCCGAACCAGTGCGACGCGCTGGGCGGCCGCAGCCGGTGGATCAGGTCGAGCGCCACCGGGTCATAGGGCGTGATCAGTGGTGCGCAGACCGACAGCAGCACCAGGATCGTCATCAGCGTGGCGCCGATCACGATCGTCAGATGCCGCGACAGAAAGCGGAACGACCGGCGCTTGCGTTTGAACGCGAGGGTCGTGGGTGTCGCGATCGCGCCCGTCACGCTCGGACCCGAGGATCGAACAGCCGGTAGCTGAGATCGACCAGCAGATTGACCACCACATAGGTGAACGACGTGACCAGGATGATCCCCTGAATCACCGGGAAATCCCGCTGCGTCACCGCATCGATCGTCAGCCGGCCGATGCCGGGTATCGAGAACACGCTTTCGGTCACCACCACGCCGCCAATCAATAGCGCGATGCCGTTGCCGATCGTGGTGACCAATGGCACCGCCGCGTTCTTCAGTCCGTGCTTGATCAGCACCGCGCCCTGCCCCAGGCCTTTGGCCCGAGCGGTGCGGATGTAGTCCTCACCAAGGACTTCGATCATGGTGCTGCGGGTCATGCGGGTCAGCAGCGCCATGAACACCAGGCCCAGCGACAATGCCGGCAGCACGAGATGTTGCAGATAAGGGACGATTCCGTTCCCGAGCGTGGTGTAGCCCTGTACTGGCAGGATCCGCAGCTTGAGCGCGAAGCCCCAGACCAGTGCGTAACCGATCAAAAAAATCGGAAACGAAAACGCCGCGATCGCCAGCGCCATTACCGCTCGATCTACCCAGCGCCCGACCTGCCAGGCGGCGACGACACCCAGTGGAATGGCGGTCAGGATGGCGAACAGCATCGTTGCGACAGCGAGTGAGACCGTCGGCTGTATGCGTGACATGATCAGGGTGCCCACAGGCACATGGCTGAACAGCGACACGCCCAGGTCGCCATGCGCCAGCCGCACCAGCCACAGCCAGAACTGCACGATCAGCGGCTGATCCAGGCCAAGCCCGGCGCGGATCTGCTCGATCATCGCCGGGGTGGCCTGATCCCCGGCGATGATCGCCGCCGGGTCACCCGGGCTGAGATGGATCAGCAGGAAGACGATCACCGCCACGAGACCCATGACGATCGCGGTCGAACTCAGCTTGCGCAGAACGAACTGGATCACGCGACGAATTACTTCTTTTCGATGTTCCAGTAGACCGGCACGCCGGCTTCCAGGACTCCCTGCAGGTTGGCACGAAACGCGATCGGCTGCACGTATTGCCCGGCAGGGACATACGGGACCGAAACGTAGGCGCGTTCCTGGATCTGATCGACCATCGCGTGGCGCTTGGCCGCATCAGGCTCGCTCGCCCATTTATCCACCAGACTGACCAGGTCCTTGTCGCAGGCCCAGCCGACATTCGCTTGGTCACAGGCCGAGTTGAACCAGATATTCGCCATCGGAGATGCCACGTCCGGGCCGCCCTGCGAGGTGATGAAGATGTTCCATCCCCCCTTGTCCGGCGCGTCCTTCTTCGCTCGGCGGGCCGTGATCGTTGCCCAATCGAGCGACTGGATATCGACGTTCACACCGGATTTGCGCAGTTCATCGATCAGCACCGTGGTGGCGGCGGCGTATTGCGGCCGGTCGGTCGGCTGCAGCACAACGATGGGTTCGCCCTTGTAGCCGGCTTCCGCCAGCAACTGCTTCGCCTTGGCGAAATCCTGCTTGGCGAACGGCTTGGCGCCGGCATCCGTCTGGTTGTCGGAGTTGCACATGAAATAGGTCGGGCAGTAGGCCATGAACAGGGACGGATCGCCGACCACCGCCTGCATCATGTCGTTCTGGTTGACCATGTACAACAGCGCTTCGCGCGCCTTGTAGTTGTTGAACGGCGGATACAGCGAATTCGGCCGCACCATCATCTGCACGCCGAGGTGGTCGATGGTCAGCACCTTCAGGTCGGCGTTCTGTTTCATCAACTGGATGAAATCGAGCGGCGGCGATTCGAAATAGTCGATCTCACCCGCCTGCAACGCCGCCAGCGCCGTGTTGTTGTCGGGCATATACAGCCATTCGACGCGATCGACCTTCGCCACCTTGCCGCCGGCCAGATAGTCCGGCGCTTCCTTGCGCGGCACGTAGTATGGGTTCTTCACGTAGACCGCCTTGTTGCCAGGCTGCCATTCATCCTTCTTGAAGATGAACGGGCCGGAGCCGGTGGTGTCGGTGATCTGCTGGTTAATCGGACCGCTGGCGATCCGTTCCGGCATCATGAACGCCGGCGCTTCGGCCCCCGCCAGGGCTTCGACCACCAGGCCGAACGGAGATTTCAGCTTGATCTTGAAGGTGTTGTCGTCAACGATCTCATAGCCGCTTTCGCCGCCCATGGCTTCCACCAAATGCTGGCCCATGGCGTTCCGCTTCGCCCAGCGCTTCAGCGATGCGACGCAATCGGCGGCGCGCACCGGGGTGCCGTCGCTCCATTTCAGGCCGGGCCGCAAGGTGAAGCTGTAGGTCAGCGCGTCGGGGCTGACGCTGTAGGTGTCCACCATCTGCGGCTTCGGTTCGAACTTCGAATTCAACGCGAACAGCGTATCGTAGACCAGGTAGCCGTGGCGGATGACGATATAGGCGGTCGACCAAGTGGGATCGAGAATCTTCAGGTCGGAGTTCACCACAGCCTTCAGGACCGTTTCGGCCTGCACAACCTGGGGCGACGTCCCCAGCGCCAGCGCGACCGCCGCGACCGCCGCGACCGCCGCGACCGCCAGCAGGCTTTTTAAGCGAAATCGCGCCATTGTCGTTCCCCAACATTATTTGATGCATTTGTTTTTGGTTTGTGCGGCGTGTCAAGGCAGGCTTAGTTCGCCAATTTCACCCGTGGGATCGTGTGGCCCTCGGCATCTGGTTCGTAACAGATTTCGACGTCGCGTCCGATCCAGCCCCCTTCCGGTTCGGGACCGATCAGGTTGGTGACGACGATCGGTCCTTCCGCCAGTTGCACCGCGACCGCGTTGTACGGCGGTTCATAATCGGACAGATATTTGCGATGGAACACGACCCAGGACAGGACCTTGCCACGCCCTGACAGGTCCCGCCACGTCGAGTCCATCGACAGGCATTTGTCGCAGACCGGCCCCGGCGGATAGCGATACGCGCCGCATCCGTCGCATTGCTGCAACTGCCATTTTCCAGCGTCGATGCTCTTCCACATCGGCTGGTCGTAGATAGACATCACGGCGCGTGATCTGGCCATCGGCGGAAACCCTATTTGCCGTAGATAACCGACACAGCCTTGCCGGCCACGTCGGAGTTGTAATGAACGAACCGGCAGTCCGGCACCTGACGTGCGCCGCATTCACCGCGCACCTGCCGTACCGCTTCCACCTGATGGGCCCAGCCTTGCATATAGGTCTCGGACAGATGGCCGCCGGCGGTGTTGACCGGCAGTTTGCCGTTCAGCGAAATCCCGTCTTCCTGCATGAACCTTCCGGCATCGCCACTGCGGCAATACCCGTAGCCTTCCAGCGCGAACGGCACGTGGCAGGAGAAACTGTCATAGACCTGCACCGCATCCATGTCCTTCGGCCCGATGCCGGCCATGTCGTAAACTTGCGCCGCGCATTTCTCCTGTGCCGGCCGATAGAAATCCAGCAGACGGGGTTCCAGGCTGGTGGCGCCTCGATTCAGATCGTAGCGGCCGACACCATGGATCGGCACCGGTGTCTTCTTGCCGATCTTCTTCGCCAAACCGGCTTCGCTGATGATAAAGGCCACACCGCCATCGTTGATCAGACAGTAGTCGAGCAGATGAAGCGGTTCACAGATGTAGCGCGACGCCAGATAGTCCTCGATGGTGATCGTCTGGCGCATCAGCGCGTGCGGCGTCAGGCTGGCGTGCAGACGCTGCGCCACGGCGACCTCACCCAGTTGCGCCTCGGTGATTCCGGTCATTTCCTGGAAGCGGCGGAACATCATCGCATAGAGCGCGCCCTGCGACGTGTAGCCCCAGGGCGAGTGATACACATAGGACAGGAACAGATCGCCGCCCATCGCCTGCGGGCCGCCGTACTGCACGGCGGCCGATCGCTGGTCGTTGCCGTAGATGCACGCCACCGTCGTCGCGAGGCCGGAATGGATGGCCATGCACGCCTCGATCACCGCGAGCATCGCGTCGCGCTGGCCGCCCCAGGTCGGGTTGATACCCAGCAGCTCGCCGACGCGCTCATAGGCGACGGTGGGGCCGACGATCAGGCCATCGATGGCGTCGCGCGCGATGCCGGCATCCGCCAGCGCGTCGTTGAATGCCAGCGCCGCATAGCCGTAGGAATCGTGCAATTTCTGCCCTGCTCGGACTCGGGCGTAGTCACCCACGTAGTCCGTCTGGCCGACGCCGATGACGGCGGCCACTTTCGACAGGCTCATTCCAAAACTCCCTCGGCACGCAGCGCCGCAATCCGGTCAAGTGTGTAACCCAGAATATCGGTCAACACACTGTCGGTATGTTCGCCGATCAGCGGCGGCCGTTTCATCCCGATGCGCTCGCCGTCCATCAGGAAGGGCAGCGAGGTGAAACGCGACTCGCCAATCTCGGGGTGATCGATGACCTGGAAGTAGCCGCGGTGCTGAAGCTGACTGTCTTCGTCCATCAGATAACGGGACGACGCGACGACACCGGCCGGGACGCCCTCGGCCTGCAGTGCCAGCATCACGTCGGTCGCGTCTTTATCCGCCGTCCAAGCGGAGACTGTGGCCTCGATCCGGTCGACCGCGGCCAGCCGGCCTTTCGCCGTCGCCAGGGATGGGTCGCGCGCCAGATCGTCCGCACCGATCACCGCACACAGGGAAAGCCATTGTTCGTCTTCCATGACTGCGATAGCGCACCAGTCATCGTTGCCGGCGCAACGAAAGACGTTATGCGGTGCGTGATAGGCGGAACGGTTGCCCAGCCGGTCCCGTTCGGTTCCTGTCGCGGTATATTCCAGGACCGAGAGACCCATGCAGTTGATGGTGGATTCCACCTGCGACAGGTCGATCTTCAGGCCTCGCCCAGTGGCGCGCCGATGCCGCAGGGCGGCGATAACGGCGAAAGCGGCATGATACGGATTGGCCGCATGGTCCGGAAAATGCGTACCTGGGCCCAATGGTCCTTCGCCTTCGTAGCCGGTCTGCCACATCAGACCGCTGGCGGCGCTGATCGTCATGCCGACGCCGGTCAGGCTCGCCAGTGGTCCGTCCTCACCATACATCGGCATCGACAGATAGATGATGTCGGGCTTGATCTCCTTCAGCACATCGTAACCGAGGCCAAGACGTTCCATCGCGCCTGGCCCGAAATTGTTGCTGACGACGTCGGCATCGCGGATCAGTTCGAACAGGATCGCCTGGCTGGCCGGCGCCTTCAGGTTGATCGCGAAACTTTTCTTGCCGGTGTTGCGGGAGGCGAAATAGCCGCTGCGGTTGATCCCTGGAATCGCATCCTTGTAGGGGCCGCCGACGCGGACCGGATCGGGGCGGGAACGGCTTTCCACCTTGATGACCTCGGCGCCGTAGTCGCTGAACAGCTTGGTCGAGAACGGTCCGGCGCCGGCCCATGTCAGGTCGACGAAGCGGATGCCCTTGAGGAATTGCGGAAACATGTCGCCTCCTTACTCGGCTGCCAGCGGCGGCGCTGGACGGTCGACCCGCCATAGTGGTTCCGACAGCCGGTACGGCGGGCCGGGGGA
>NZ_LMUJ01000095.1:129341-138276 GCF_009765975.1 Acidisphaera sp. S103
ATGGCTTCGGTCGCGCGCGTGGGTCGGTCTTTCCAGTCGTCCTGCAGCAAACGGTTCACGCCGTCGAAGCCTTCGTCTTTCATCCATGTCAGCAGCGCGTTCCATGACACGCTGAGTGCCAGTGGCGCCGCCAGGAACACGTAACCGTCCTTGCAAGCGAAGGCGGCTTCCGTGGCATCGCGAACGCCTTCGCCACCACGCGACATGACCTTCCCTTCCAGGTCGTAGACCTGCGGTGCGTTCTGCAGCGAATGGGCGATCGCCTCCTGCGACGAAACGTCCAGTACGTGGCTGGTGCCGGTCCTTTCCAAATCCCACAACGCCAGAGCGGTGGCCGCAGCAGCGTACAGAGAGGTGACGAACACGCTTTGCTCACCGGCGAGTTTCAGCGGCGGCTTGCCGGGTTCGCCCGACAGCCATGCGATGCCACCCAGCGCCTGGGCGATCAGGTCGCAGCCGGCGAACCCGGCATACGGACCGGTCAGGCCGAAATACGATACGGATGTAACGACACGTGGGCCGGAGATCGCAACGATGTCGGCCAGTGGGATGTCGGTTGCGCCTGGTTCATGCACAATGACCTGTGCTGCGCCGACAAGGTCGGCGAACACACGGCGTCCAGCGTCGGTGGTGGTATCGATCCGCACCGCTTTTTTGTTCAGGTTCAGGAAAGCATAGGGAATGCCGCCAAATTCCGTGGGATCCACACCATTGGCGAACGGTGGACGCAGCCTGTCCGAACGGCCTTGTGGCGGCTCGACGCGAATGACCTCGGCGCCGAGATCGGCGAACAAGCGCGTGCAATAAGACCCAAGTTCACGCGTCAGATCGATGATGCGCACGCCGCTGTAGGGGCGCTGGTCCTGCGTTTCCATAAGATATTGGCCGTTGTTTGTGTCTTCACAGATAATGCATCATATAAAAAATATGGGCAATCCCCGGTGGACTGGATTCAAGGCGAAACATCGGCAGCGATGGCATTGGCTACCACGCCGCCGCCGCGCCTGGCCGTGATTTCCCGCCAGCCGTTTTTAATGTGCCGCACCATCGCATCGACGGCGCCGCGCTTGTCGCCCTGCTGGACACGTTCCAGAAACAGATCGTGTTCCGACCGCATGCGCATGGGGCGATCCTGCTTCACGTCCTGCAGCGTGAACGGATATTTCGCCCACAACACGCGGACGAAATGCAGTGTCTGTGGTCGCTCCGCCATGTCGTACAGGCAGAAATGAAACCGGTAATTCGCTGTCCGCACCTTGAGCAAGTCGTCGGTTTCCAATGCGGCTTCCAGTTCGCGCTGCAAGGACAGCAGCTTCCGCAGGCCGGACGGTTCCATATTATCGAGCGCCGCCGCGGTCAGGTCGCGTTCCAGCGCGACGCGCAAATCGCAGATTTCGCCCAGGCGGCCGGGCATGATCTCCGGCACCATCAGGCCTTTGTGCGGCAGGCCGCGCACATAGCCTTCCGCTTCCAGCGCCAGCAGCGCTTCTCGTACCGGGGTGATCGAAACGCCCAGTTCCTCCGCCAGGTCGGCCTGCTTCAGCTTGGTACCACGGTCGTAGATACCGACGATGATCCGTTCCCGGATGATCTCGGCCACGCTTTCCTGCTTGGTCGCGAACGACATGGGTTACACCGGCTTTCGGGGTGAATCAGACACCGAGATGGGCGAGCAGTTCGCCCTCCTCCCGGATTACGTCGTCGTTGGTCAAGGTGCGGATGATACGGCCGTTTTCCATCAGGTTGTGACGATCCGCGACCGAGGTGGCGAAGGGCAGATTCTGCTCCACCAGCAGAACCGTCAGTCCGGCTTTCTTCAGTTGCGCCACGACCTGGCCGATGGCGTCGATAATGACTGGCGCGAGGCCTTCGGTCGGTTCGTCCAGCAGCAGGAAAGAGGATCCCATGTAAAGCGGCCGAGCGATGGCGAGCATCTGCTGCTCGCCGCCGGAGAGGGTTGTGGCGCGCTGGTGTGCCCTGGCTTTCAGGACGGGGAACAGAGTGAAGATCCGGTCTAGCGGCCATGCCGTGGGGTTCTGGGGTTTGGCGATCGTCAGGTTTTCCAGCACCGACAGGGTGCCGAACATGCCGCGGTCTTCCGGGACATATCCGATACCCAGCTTGCAGATCCGTTCCGCACCCAGGTCGATGATTTCCTGGCCTTTGAACTTGATCGAGCCGGTGCGGCGCGGGATGTCGCCCATAATGGATTTCATGGTGGTGGATTTGCCCGCCCCGTTGCGGCCGATCAGGGTGACGATTTCACCTTCCGCCACGTCGAGGCTGATGCCGCGCAGCACCTGCGTTTCGCCATAGGATGCGTCGAGGCTGCGGATTTCAAGCATGGGCGTGGCGCCCCTTAGTGCCTAGGTAGGCGTCGATCACCCTGGGGTCTCGCCGCACATCATCGTAACGGCCGCGAGTCAGCAGCTGGCCCTGCTGCAGCACGACGATTTCTTGCGCAAGGTCGGCGATCACGCCCAAATTGTGTTCTACCACGATGACCGTGCGGCCGGCCGCGAGTTGGCCGATCAGTTCGGTGACCTTGACGATATCGCGAACGGTCATGCCGGCGGTTGGCTCGTCCAAAAGCAGGATATCGGGATTGGCCGCGAGGCTGATCCCCAGTTCGAGTGAGCGCTTCAGGCCGTATGGCAAGGCACTGGCGCCGCGGTCGCGCCATTCCGCCGGGATGTGGACGCGCCGCAGGATATCGTCGATCTCCTCACCGTAGCGCTTCCCCCAGTTGCTCTTGCGCAAGAATCCGGTGCCGCCGCGGTCGCGGCGTTGCAGCGGCAGAACGATATTCTCGGCCACCGTCAGATTGCTGAAGATGCTGGTGATCTGGAAGCTGCGCACCACGCCTCGCCGAGCAATGGCTTCGGGGGAGAGATGGGTGATGTCCTGTCCGCGGTGACGAAGACGGCCCTTGGTGGGTTTAAGGAAGCCACTGAGCAGGTTGAACAATGTCGTCTTGCCGGCGCCGTTCGGCCCGATGATCCCGTAGATCGCGCCAGCCGGAAAACTGAGCGTCACGTCGTTGACTGCGATGAAGCCGCCGAATGATTTGGTGACCGATTCCAAGGCCAGTCCGGTGCTTGCCGGTTCCATGTGATCCCGTTCCTCTGCGCGGTTCCGGCCCGCGTTCGATGCGGCGGCAGTGAACCATATCCGCAAAAGAATGCAAAATGCTTTTTATAAAGCGCTTGACAACCGGGCCCACGGGCCACAGCTTCGCGGCAACGAAATTACCCGGGTCAAGGGGGGGAACGATGCGCAAAACACTTCTCGGGACGGCGGCCGCCGTTCTGATAGCCGGCCTGGCCTTATTCAATCAGCCGGCCGAAGCCGCCATGACGGGCAAGAAATTCACCATCCTCGTGATCACCGATCTGTCCACGGTGTTTTCCGATACATCAGGCAAGGGATCGGTCGATGGCGTCCAGATGGCGGTCGACGATTTCGGCGGATCGGTCAATGGCGTGCCCATCAATGTCATTGTACTGGACAACAAGCTGGATGTCGCGCTGACCATCAACAAGACACGCGAAATCATCGACAGCCAGGGCGTGAACCTGATTACGGATGTGACCAGCTCTGCCGCCGCTATCGCGATCGCCAAGCTGGCCAACGAACGCAAGATCACCACGACGTTCGTCAGCCCCGGCACCACCGCGCTGACGAATGAGGATTGCAGCAAATATACCTGGCACTATGCCTGGGACACCACTGCGATGGCTACCGCCGCCGGCCGTGTCACCGAGGAAGGTTTCAAGAAGTGGTATTTTATTACCGCTGATTATGCCTTCGGTCATTCGCTGCTGGAGCAGTTCAGCAAGACCGTGAAGGCCAAGGGCGGGACGGTGCTGGGCAACGACATGGTGCCGTTCCCGAACGATGATTTCTCCAGCTATTTGCTGAAGGCCCAGTCGGCCGGCGCGCAGGGCATCGGTATCCTGGAATCTGGCCAGGACCTGCGTAACGGCGTCAAACAAGCCCGCGAGTTCGGCCTTCTCGGCGACGGGAAGATTCAGATCGTTCCGGGCCAGATGAACTTCACCGACGTACGGTCCACCGGCATCGATACGTGGAGCGGCATCACTGCCGGCGAAATCTGGTACTGGAACTATGACCAGCAGACCCGGGACTGGGCCGCGCGCTTCAAGAAGCGGTTCGGCATGACCCCGGCCAGCCTCTATGCCGGCAATTACTCGGCGGTGACTCAGGTTCTGAATACGGTGAAAAAGATCGGCACCGACGATCCGGACAAGATCGCCGAGGCGCTGGAAGGCAGCACATTCAGCGACTTCTTTGCCCGCAACGCCACATGGCGGAAAAAGGACCACAGCGTGATCCACGACATGTATGTGATCAAGGTGAAGAAGGCGAGCGAGGTCAAGCAGCCTGAGGACTATTACGACGTGGTCGCGACCATTCCCGGCAAGGACGTGTTCATTCCGGAATCCGAGAGTACCTGCAAGCACAATTGGTAAGGACGTGCGCTGCGGGAGATTTTGATGTCCTTCTATGCCGTCCAGATCTTCAACGGGCTCGTCAATGGCGGTTTCATCGCCTTGATGAGCCTCGGCCTGAGTATCGTCTTCGGCCTGATGCGCGTCGTCAATTTCGCGCATGGCGCCATGTATATGCTGGGGGCGTTCGTTGCGTTCATCGGCGGACAATTCTTCGGTGTGTCCTTGTGGCTGGCGCTTATCCTCGCCTGGGTTCTGGTGGGCGGATTCGGAGTGATTTTGGAACGGCTGCTGCTGTCCCGTCTCTACCGGCTTGATCCAGCCTACAACCTGCTGCTGACCTTCGGCCTGACTCTGATCATCGAAGACCTGATGCGCAGTTTCTTCGCCACCACAGGCGGACAGTTCCTGGTGCCGCATGTGCTGTCCGGCGCGGTTTACCTTGGGTTCACGTTCTATCCGAAATACCGGCTGTTCGTGCTGGCAGTTTCCGTCCTGGTGTGCCTCGCCGCATGGTTTGTATTGGAGCAAACCCGAGCGGGGGCGCTGGTGCGGGCGGCGACAGAACGACCGGATTTGTTGAAATGTTTCGGTGGTAACGTTCCTCGGTTGATCTCCGGCACGTTCTTTTGTGCTGCCGGGCTGGCGGGTTTGGCGGGAGCGCTGGCGGCGCCGATCCGCAGCATCTCCCCATTTATGGGGCAGGAGATGATCGCGCTGACCTTCGCCGTCGTCGTGGCCGGCGGCATGGGGTCAATCGCCGGATCGGTGTTGATGGGCTTTATCGTCGGCGTCATGTCCGCGCTGGCCGCCATCTGGTATCCACCGGCGGCGGTGGCCATCACCTATATCATCATGCTGGTAGTACTGGTGGTGCGGCCAGGCGGTATTTTCCGTGGTGTCGATATCTCCAACTTCCCGCTGCACTACACGCCGATGACGGATCGGGTTCGGCGGATCTTTCTAAGTCCGGGTCTTTCGGTTGCGGCGCTGGCCGTGGCGGCGCTGCTGCCCTGGATCGTCTATCCTGTCGTTGCGACTGATATCATCTTGTGGGGGCTGTGCGCGCTGGGGTTCGATCTTCTGTTCGCGTTCGCTGGCCTGCTATCGTTCGGCCAGGCGGCTTACTGGGGTGCGGCGGCGTATATCACCGGTGTGCTGGTCAGCCATTTTGGGTTGCCGGCGTGGTCCGGTTTCCTGTTGGGGGTCGTTGGTAGCACCGCGATCAGCATCGTCTTCGGTTTCATCATCGCGCAGAAGAAGGGCATCTACTTCTCGATGATCACCTTTGCCTTCGCGGAGATCGTTTATTTCGTCGTCAACCAGTTCGCCGCGTATACCGGCGGTGAGGACGGGTTGCATGACGTGTTCCGCGGGTCGCTGTTCGGCATCAGCCTCGCGAACGATCGGGTGTTTTACTACCTGGCTTTGTTCTTCGTCGCGCTGATGGTGGCGTTCGTTTTCCGCATCCTGAAATCGCCTTACGGCATGTCGCTGGTGGGCGCGCGAGAGAACGAACGCCGCATGCTCAGCGTCGGTTACAACGTCTACTTCATCCGGGTGCAGGCCTATGCGCTGTCGGCATTCATCATCAGCGTCGCCGGGGCGCTGTATGTGCTGAACCATCAGTTCATCAGTCTGGAGGCAGTCTATTGGCGGGCATCCGGCGAGCCTGTGATGATGACTCTGCTGGGCGGTGCCGGGACTATCTTCGGTCCCTTTGTCGGTGCCGGCGTCGTTCTTCTGATGCGCAACACGCTGTCCACGATCACCGACAGCGGCAGCCTCGTGCTGGGATGCCTATTCGTCGTCATCGTCATGGTGTTCCGCCGCGGTATTCTGGGCGAGTTGGTCCACTATCTCGGCCATCGCGGCCGGGGTGGTGGAATCACCCCGGCCGCCGAGACCAAGCGCGTTTCCTCCGCCCATTGATTCGAAAGGCTACCGCCATGTTTCGCGTCGCATTGCTCGACGACTATCAAGATGTCGCACTGCGAATGGCGGATTGGAACCGCCTGGCCGGTCGGGCGGAGATCGAGGCGATCCATGAGCATATTCCGGAGATCGAACGCCTAGCGGAACGGTTGCGGCAGTTCGACGCCGTGATGATGGTGCGGGAACGGACCAAATTTCCGCGTGAGCTGTTCGAACGGTTGCCGAACCTGAAGCTGCTGATCACTGCAGCGATGTGGAACGTCGCGATCGATCTGGACGCGGCGACGGAGCATGGTGTTCAGGTGACCGGCACTGGCGACTGGTCTTTTGCTACCGCCGAACTCGCGCTTGGTCTGATGATCGCGCTGTCCCGCCACATCACGCATGAGGATCGCGCGATGCGCGCCGGACAGTGGCAGACCAGGCTGGGGGCCGGGCTGCATGGCAAGACGCTTGGCATCCTCGGACTGGGTTCCCTCGGCGGGCAGATGGCTCGGTTTGGCCAGATGCTGGGGATGGAGGTGCTGGCCTGGAGCCAGAACCTGACACCAGAAAACGCCACCGCTGGGGGCGCACGCTACGTTCCGAAGGACGAACTGCTTGCCCGGTCAGATTTCATTTCGGTTCATTTGAAACTATCGGATCGGACGCGCGGCCTGCTGGGTGGCCGGGAACTCGGCCTGATGAGACCGACGGCGTACCTGATCAACACATCCCGCGGGCCGATCGTCGATGAGGATGCGCTGTTCCAGTACCTGCGCGCCGGACGTATCGCCGGCGCCGGCATCGATGTCTATGGCGTGGAACCGCTGCCGGTCGATCACCCGATGCGGGCGCTTGAGAACGTTATCGTGCTGCCGCATGTGGGTTACGTGGTCGAACAGAATTACCGCGTCGTCTACGGCGATGCGCTGGAAGATATCCAGGCCTTCCTCGACGGTCGCATTTTCCGCCCGCTCAACACGATCGCGGCGCCCAAATTCCCCGGCTGACTTTCTTCCAGTCGTTAAGGACACGTTAGTGGGCACCACCAACCTGCTCGATATGCTCTGCCACTTTCGTAATAGCCGCAGTAAAGTGGCCATTCTCAAATCGACCCAAGCCGGACGCGAGTCAGCCTGTCGAAAGGTTCCGAATTTCGGAGTTCTCCCACACCCTGTTAAGGTCGGACACCCGGACCAAGCCGACAAGCCGGTAGGCTGCTGGGCGCAATGCAATGAAAGGTGGGGAACATGGGTAGGCTCGACGGCAAGATCGCAGCGGTGACGGGCGGAGCATCGGGGATCGGCGAGGCGACGGTCAGGCGTTTCGTCGCCGAAGGCGCGAGCGTGGCATTCTGCGATCGGGACGGTGAGCGCGGCCAGCGCATCGCCGCCGAACTCGAAGCCGTCGGCGCCAAGGTCGCCTTCACGCAGGTTGACGTTGGTACCGAGGCCGCGTGCCTCGGCTTCGTCAACGGTGCCGCGCAGAAATTTGGGCGCCTCGACATCCTCGTCAACAATGCCGGCATCCGTAAATACGAGAAGGTCGACGAGGCGAGCGCGGAGAGCTGGAACGAGATCCTCGATGTCAACCTGAAGAGCTTCGCCTTCTGCGCGAAGGCGGCGGTTCCGTTGATGCGTCGGAACGGGGGCGGTGCCATCGTTAATCTGGCGTCGGTACGGTCCGTCGTCGCGGGCGGTGGCAATCTGCTGTACGACACCACCAAGGCCGCGATCGCGGGCTTAACGCGTGGGCTTGCCGCCGACCACTCGGCGGAGGGCATTCGAGTGAACGCCGTTGGCCCAGGTCCGATCTTCACGCCGTTCCATGCGCGCCGCATCGCGGCGGCCGGTGAGACCGTCGACCAGTATAACGCCAAGGCCGCACAGGGCACGATGATGAAGCGCCCGGGCAGGGCCGAGGAGGTCGCCGCCGCGATCCTGTTCTTGGCCTCTGACGATGCCTCCTACGTCACCGGCGCCTTGCTGTTCGTGGACGGCGGCATGACGGCGCTGTGAGGAACATCCAACCGGCGCCCACAGTCCGCATGGTTCTGCTGCAGCGTTTTTCCTAGGCTGCGAAGGATCCGCCGGGGGGATCGACTTACCTATCCGGCGGCAACTTCGCACAGCTTGGCGATGAATCTTGCTCGGGCCTTGATGTTGTCTGGCATCCGACCGGTGGCCGGCTAGTGGTGCCAGACAATCTGGCCTTGTTGCACTTGCCGCCATACTCACCGGAACTCAAACCGGTCGGGAACGTCTGGCAATATCTCGGAGAAAACTTCCTGAGCAACCGCGTGTTTGAAACCTAGAAGGCGATCGTCAATGCGTGCTGTGATGCCTAGAATGCACCAATGGCTCTGCCAGAACGCATCTGTTCGATCACACGGCGCGGTTGGGCAAAAACAATCAGCGTGCAAGGCACGTTGGTATAAGCCATTGATTTATTTGGTTGCGGGGATAGGATTTGAACCTATGACCTTCAGGTTATGAGCCTGACGAGCTACCGGGCTGCTCCACCCCGCGTTGGTGGTGGGTGTTCCC
>NZ_LMUJ01000096.1 GCF_009765975.1 Acidisphaera sp. S103
CGATCCAGACCGCAATCGCCATCGCTGACCAGAGACCCGTTGCCAGAAAGAACGGCCGGAAGCCCTGGGAAAGAAATGCGGGCACAGTGTGAGCGCCTTTCAGGTTCATCGTCATGATCTTCACTCTCGGAAGGGAGACACCGTCGGCAGTCGACGAGTTAGAACAACGACCATCCCTGACTACCCGCGACCACGCCGAAGATGGTGATCAGGCTGAGCGCGAGCAGAACCCAATGCACCCGATGCAGCCATCTGAACGCGACCTGTGGTGCTGATGTCGCCCATTTTCGGAAGTGGCGGGCCACGACGAATGGCTCCGCCACGAACAGGACAACGGTGAACAACAACCAGACGCAAACCATTGCGTGCATCCACCAGAACTCCGCCGAGCGGAACCGGTCCCACAGATCAAGCCGCGCCGCCATGTAGAAGCCAGTCAGGCCGACGATGACGACGGCTATGCGCGCCTGCCATGCGAAACGATGTTCGATCGCGCCCAAGGCCTGAAGCCAGTCGCTGCCAAGGTCGCCACGGCGAATGGCCGGCAAGGCAACGGTGGTCACCATCGACACACCGCCAATCCAGATGACCACGGCGAGGACATGCAAGGCTCGCGCGATCACAACATCATCCATGACAATTCCCCATCCCAGGTAACGCGGGTTGCGTCGGATCCATCCCAGTGCCGCCGCGTCCACGGCCATGTCGACGGAAATGTGCAAATCCTATCGTTCCATCCCCGCGAGGGCCGCGAAGACGTCTTACGGGTCATTCCGGGCTGCCGTCAGGCTTGGCTGTCCCGTTCAGACCGGTCGGAATGCGCGGCGCGCACCGGTGCGCGATCTACGTCACGGATACGAGCACTCCCATGCGGACTCAGCATTGATCCAGATCAAGGCCGACGGCGGCAGGACCGTCATTGTGGTGACCGGACCAAAGACCGGAGCACGCCAGAATGGAAAGTTCACTGCCGCCATCGCCCTGCGCCAGGGAAACCGGACCATGCACGTGATCGGCCCGGCGGGTGTTCAGCCGCAGACGATTGCCGCGTTTACGCGGAGCGGGGTGGTGGGCAACCTGCGGCAGGGCCTCATCATGGGCACCTGGGGGTTCTTCATCGGGTTTGCCGCGGTCGCGCTGTATGGGCTGGCCGCGCATGCGTTCCAGCAATCGATGCAGCTTACCGCAAACGCTGGCAGCACGACAAAATCGTGCGCTCCACCCATGGTGTGAACTGCACCGGTTCGTGCTCGTGGAAGATCTACGTCAAGGGCGGCATCGTGACGTGGGAAACCCAGCAGACCGACTATCCCCGTACACGGCCTGATCTGCCCAAACACGAACCCCGCGGCTGCGCCCGTGACCGTGTTCGCGCTTGGCGGTCTCATACGCTTCGACACCGCGCAAGACACCTGGCGTAGCGGGTCGAGTCCGCTGTTGCGAAAGCGGCAGTTCCGCCGGGGATCCAATCTGTTTCACATCGGCATCTTGATCGTTATCGGAGGTCATTTCACCGGCTTCCGGATACCCGATTGGGCGGTGGACTGGCTGATCAGCCCCGCCCAGCATGAACTGCTCGCCATGGTGGTCGGCGGCCCCGCCAGCCTGATCGCGATCGTCGGTCTGTCGTTGCTGATCCATCGCCGATTGACCGACCCGCGCATCCGCACCACCAGCCGGCGATGGGATATCGCGATTAAGGTATCTCTGAATAAGTCCTATGCGACGCGGGCCATCTATGATTCGCTGCCTGGCGGAGGAGCCTTCGGATGCAGCGCAGTTTTGCCGAGTGTGACGGTTTCCGGAAGCAGCGGAAAGTCACGCGCCGTGAAGCGTTTTTGGCGGAGATGGATCGGGTGGTGCCCTGGCTTCGGCTCGAAGCCCTGATCGCGCCGCATTATCCCGCCTCCGGGAATGGGCGGAAGCCCTATCCGTTGAGCACGATGCTGCGGATCCACTTTCTCCAGAACTGGTATGGCTACTCGGACCCTGGGATGGAGGAGGCGCTGCACGACATCCCCGTGCTGAGACGCTTCGCGGGGTTGGACGCAGGCATCAGCCGGATGCCGGACGAGACGACGATCCTGAACTTCCGTCATTTGCTGGAGGCGCACCAACTGGGCGAGAGCCTGTTCCAGGAGGTTGTCTCTTTGCTGAGCGAACGCGGCCTGATCCTGCGCGAGGGTACGATCGTGGACGCCACCCTGATCGCCGCCCCGCCATCGACGAAGAACGAGGCACGCAAGCGGGACCCGGAGATGACGTCGAGCAGGAAGGGCAACCAATGGCATTTCGGGATGAAGGCGCATATTGGCGTCGATACCGCGCATGGCTTGGTGCATACGCTGGAGGTCACGACCGGCAAAGTCTCGGACTACAGTATGGCGGATACGCTGTTGCACGGCGACGAGGCGACAGCGCACGCTGATCGTGGCTACGCCGACAGGACGCGTGAACCGGATCGCCCGCGCGATGAGGATGTCGTCGGTCCGCGCTGGTTCGTGCCATTCAAGCGCAAGAAGGGCTGTGACACGACACCGGAGGAGAAACGCTTGAACCGATTAATGGCGGCGCTGCGTTCGGCGGTAGAGCATCCGTTCCAGATTCTCAAACACCAGTTCGACTATACGAAGGTGCGATATCGCGGGTTGTTCAAGAACGAACAGCACCTGTTCAGCCAGTTTGCCCTGGTGGATTTGTATCTGGCACGGCACCTGATTGTCCCTGCCGATTGAGCACAAGAGGGGAGTCTGTTCGCCGCAGGAGAAAAAAGAACCGAAAGCCTCGGAAAATTGACAATCGCAGCGGACTGCCATGCCCGGACCGTCCCATGACGCCCTCGGACGTACGCAGTCCGTGCCGCGAACCGGTCACTGCAGGAAATTCACTCTATTCAGAGGTTCCTTAAACTGATGCTGTTTGGCCAGCGCGGCGTGGCCTTAAGTGATTTTGAGGCGTTGGAATGTGGGCACCTTCACCAAATCCAGGAGGAGGGCGAAGATTACGGCGGCAGCCAGCGTGCCGGCCACGACCCACGCCGGCAGTGGT
>NZ_LMUJ01000097.1 GCF_009765975.1 Acidisphaera sp. S103
GTGGGGTGAAGGGAGGGCGTAGCCCGACCGAAGGCCTACGCCCCGGAAAAAGTCGGCCTGCGGCCCCCCGCGGGGCAGCGGATCGTCTGGTGATCGCCACCGACCGTGTATCGGGATGGGTTCTCTCATCGAGGATCCGCCCGTTGCCCGGCCGCCATGTCACCGATCACCAGATGAGGCTCTACATGAAGTTCCGACAGACAGACTCACCGACCGTGG
>NZ_LMUJ01000098.1 GCF_009765975.1 Acidisphaera sp. S103
CTCTCCATTGACGGCGGCCACGTTCGGGCGGCTCGTCAGTATCAGGGGCGAACGTTTGAGGCTCTCCTCGCTCAGGTCAGCGACGATGAGGGGAAGCGGGTCGTATTCGCCAGCGTGCCGGCGGAGGCGACTTCGCAGACGCGACAGTTGCGCGGTGTACTTCATGGATTGGGCGCAACGCCAGCGACACCGGTCACCATCCTGAGCGATGGTGCCGATGGTCCGCGATCGCTCGGCGAAGCCGCCAGCCCTGGTCCGACCC
>NZ_LMUJ01000099.1:0-5486 GCF_009765975.1 Acidisphaera sp. S103
GATTTCCACGGCATCGCTGGCGCTCCATTGCTCCAGCGATCCTAAAGTGTCAGGAAGCTCTCCGAACACCTGTCAGGAAGGTCTCCAGTCTGTACACGAAGTCCGGGCCATCTGCACAAGCACAGGCGCCGCGACAGGCAGCCCAAGCAAGTGCCGCGAGCACGGCATCAACCGACAACTACCGCACCAGCCCAGCCAGCAGCGCCTTGTGGAACGCCTCCGGATCCTGGATCTGCGGCGCATGACCCAAACTGGGAAATTCCACCAACGTCGCATGCGGGATGCGCGCCGCCGCCGCCTTGCCGAGAGCCGGATAATTCCCCAGCGTCGGCCGGATCGAAGGCGGCGCGAAGTTCTTGCCGATCGCCGTCGTGTCCTTGTCGCCAATCATCAGCAGCACCGGCATCGTCAGGTCGCCCAACTCATAGACCACCGGCTGAGTATAGATCATGTCGTACAGCAACGCCGAGTTCCAGGCGACGATCGTATGCCCCGGACCATTGTTCAGGCCGGCCAGCATATCGACCCACTTCTCGTACTCCGGCTTCCAGGTCCCGGCATAATAAGTAGCACGCTCATAATCCCGGATACGATCAGCCGAGGTCTGCAACTCCTGCCGGTACCACGTATCCACGCTCGGCCAAGGGACGCCTTTGGCCTTCCAATCCTCCAGCCCGATCGGATCGACCAGCACAAGCTGCTCCACCTCGGCCGGGTACATCAGCCCATAGCGGATCGCCAGCATGCCGCCGGTCGAGTGCCCGATCACGGTCACCTTGCCGATGCCCAGAGACTCCAGCAGCGCCCGCGTGTTCCCGGCAAGCTGCTGGAAGCTGTACTGGTAATGCGCCGGCTTGGTCGATTTGCAGAAACCGATCTGATCCGGCGCGATCACCCGATAGCCCGCCCCGGTCAGCACGGTGATGGTCGCCTGCCAGGTGGCGGAGCAGAAATTCTTCCCATGCAGCAGCACCGCGGTGCGCCCATTTGGCTTGGTCGGCTTCACATCCAGGTAAGCCATATCGAGCGCCTCACCCTGCGAGGTGAAACGGTAATGCGACACCGGCCAGGGATAGGCGAAGCCTTGCAACTCAGGTCCATAAGCCGGCTCCGCGGCGCCCGCCGCCATAGGCAAAAGTGCGATCGCAAGCGCGGCGATCACGATAGAAATTCGCATGCAAAGGACTTTCGTGGTGTGGCTACCTATGTAGGCGCCAAATGCGCGACGTCATCGTCACAGCTAAGGGCGATTGGCGACGGAGCAGACCTCTCACTCCCCACCGTCATGAACCGGCGAGACCCCCGCGTCGCGGGCCGACGTCATGGACCTCTCGCTCTCCGCCGTCATGGACCGGCGAAGTCCGGTCCATCTGATCCAGATCATCACCTCACGACCTCACTCACACATTGAACCGCTCATACAAATCCGCCCAAGACGGATTCTGAGCCTCGATCAACTTCAATTTCAACGAACGAGGCCAATGCTTGAACCGGGTCTCCCGATTGATAGCCAACTCGATTTCGTCATGGTGCTCCATATAAACAATTCGGTACAACTTATAACGAGACGTAAATACCGATCCGATCCCTTGCCGATGCTCTCCGACGCGGCGGGCAATGTCGTTCGTCACGCCGACATACAGCGTGCCATGCATCCGGTTCGTCATGACGTAAACCCAACTGCCCTTCATCGGCAGATAGTGGCACCGCTCGGTTAAGGATTTGTAAACCGTGGACCCACCTCCCGTCCCGACGTCTCCGGGCGCGTTTGAACCTCCGGGTTCGACAACGGGGGACCAGATGGCCCGGACTGCGCCGTGCCATGATGAAGAGGCCGGCCGCGCCACGACAACACAGGCCGACCAATCCATAACGACCGACGCCGGTCGGCCTGCAACGATAATCGGCGCCGAAGACCAGGGTCGCCAGAAAAGCCTACAACCGATCCATCACAGTCCGGGAAAACTCCTCCGCCAGCCGCCACTTCGTTTCGTTACCAACCGCAAAGACCATCTCCTGCAACCCATCCTGCTCCAGCCCCCGGATCCGCTCGACCACCTCGTCCGCCGTCCCGACCAGACAGGTATCGCGGATCAACTGCGCGTCGATCAGTTCCGCCTCGCCCGGATGCAGATCGGTGTAGTGAAACTCATGCGTCCGGAAATGCCGATGCTCCTGCGGCGTCTGTTCCACCAGCGCGCAGTAAGGCTTCCAGATACGCTTCAGGAAATCCGGCGGCTCGATCCCAGTCTCATGAACCATATCGTAAAAGTAATAGACGCTCGCCATGACATTAGGCCCGACCGACCGCTTGATCCGGTCCGAATCAGCCGCCTCCCCAGGTTGCAGCAGCGCCACGCTCGTCAGCGTCGCGTTACGGAACCCGCTCATGTCCCGGCCGTTACGCGCCGCCCCCTGGCGGGCGTGGCCCAGCGCGTCCTGCACCGCCACACCGCGAGGTGGAATCGCGAACACCAGCCCATCCCCATGTTCCCCCGCCAAGGCCATCGCACGCGGCCCAAATCCCGACACATAAAGTGGTATCCGAGGCAACAAATTCATGAACCGGGTCTCATGCCGCAGCATCTTCACCGGCCGCGACCGTCCCTCGAACGCGTAATCCACCACCTGCCCATCCAGCAGTCCGGACACCACCCGTAGATAGTCCCCGAACGCCGCCATCTTCATCGGCTTCTGGCCCATGGTGCGCATCGCGGTGTTGCCGGTGCCGATGCCCAGGAACACACGGCCCGGCGCCATGCGGTTCAGGGTCGCCATTGCTGCCACCTGCACCGGCGGAATGCGCGTGCCGCAGATCGCGGTGCCCGGACCGATGCGCAGCCGTTTCGTCTGCTGCGCCGCCAGCGCACACACCATGTAGACGTCGGAATACATCATCTGGCTGTCGGCAACCCAGGCGGAATCGTAGCCCAGATTCTCGATGAAACTGAAGAAGCCGATCTCGTCGATATCCGACATGATGCAGAAACCGAATTTCATCGTTCCGTCCTCCCTCAGATCCCCAGATACGCTTTTCGCACGTAATCGTTCACCATCAGCGCCTTGGTTTCGTCCTCGGCGACGCAGCTTCCGGTTTCCAGCAGATAGCCGCGGCTGGCCAGGCGCAGTGCCATCGCGGCATTCTGTTCCACCAGCAGAATGGCAACACCATCGGCATGGATCGCCCGCAGCGCGGCCGACAACTCCCGCACCATCAGCGGCGACAACCCAACCGTCGGCTCATCCACCAGCAGCAGTTTGGGTCGAGCCATCAACCCGCGGGCAAACGCCAAAATCTGCTGTTCTCCACCCGATAAACTGCCGGCAGCCTGGCTATGCCTGGCCCGCAGGATCGGGAAACGGGCGTACATCGCGTCGATATCAGAACGGATAGCCGAGGCGTCGGTGCGCAGAAAGGCGCCCATCGCCAAATTCTCCCGCACCGTCATCCGCGTGAACAGCCGCTTACCCTCGGGCACATGCACCAGCCCACGGTCCAGCCGCTGCCGAGGCGTCAACGTGTCGATCCGTTCGCCCTCGAACCGGATGCTGCCGGCGGTCAGCGGCTCCAGGCCAGAGATCGCCCGCAGGCACGACGTCTTCCCCGCCCCGTTGGCGCCGATCAGTGTGACGGTCTCGCCCGTCGCGACCGTCAGCGACACCCCGTGCAGTACCTGTGCGGTCCCATAGGCGACGGCGATGGCGGACACCTCAAGCAGCATCTTCATCGTCCGCCACGCCGAGATACGCCTCGATCACTTTCGGATCGCGTGAAACTTCCTGCGGTGAGCCCTCGGCAATCTTCTTCCCAAACTGCAAAACACTGATCCGATCACATACATTCATAACCGCTCGGATATTATGTTCCACCAAAACAACAGTAATCCCTTGCGCATCGCGCAGGCTGCGAACCAGCACCATCATGCGGTCCACGTCGGCATGATTCATCCCCGCAACGGGTTCATCCAGCAGCAGCAGCCTGGGCTTCGGCGCCAGCCCGATCGCCACCTGCAAGATGCGTTTGTAACCATGCGACAGACTGCCGGCGGTTTCGTCCTCCCGTCCCTCCAGCCCGACAAAGCGGATAATGTCCAACGCCCGCTGATACAAATCGTCATTATGCCGCCGGGATCCCGGTGGATCGATCAGCCCCGCCCAGAACCCGGAATGGGCGTGGACATGCAACCCGACCAGCACATTCTTCAGCACCGAGAACGTCGGAAACAGTTGCGCATGCTGGAACGTGCGCACCAGCCCGCGTCGCACCAGGGCATGCATCGGCACCCGGGTGATATCCCGCCCGTCGAAATGAACCGTCCCCCCGGACGGCGGGATCGTGCCGCTGACCAGATTGAATAGGGTTGTTTTCCCGGCGCCGTTCGGCCCGATCAGCCCACGGATTTCGCCGGCTTCGACCGACAGCGAAACGTCGTTCACCGCCACCAGCCCACCGAACCGGCGTGTCAGCCCCGAAACCTGCAACAGCGGCATCGTTCAGGCCCGCCCGCGCGGGGTGACCAGCTTCTGCCACGCCCCGATGATCCCCTGCGGCATCAGCAGCATGGATCCGACGAGAATCAGTCCGAACGCCATCATCTGGTATTTGCCGGTGACGCGGAATAACTCCGGCACCAGGGTCAACGCGACGGCACCGACGATCGGCCCGGCCATGCTGGCGAAGCCGCCCACGACGATATAGACCAGAACATTGACGGAATATTCAAACGTAAACACCAGCGGGCTGATATAGCCGAAATAACTGGCGTACAAACTACCGGCCGCGCCGGCGAAGAACGCTGAAACGATGAACGCGATCAACTTGGTCCCGGGCACGTCGATCCCGATCGAGCTTGCCAGCAGGTCGCCCTCGCGGATGCTCCACAGCACCATGCCGAACCAGGACCGGCTGATGCGATGGATGATCCAGCACGTGACCAGGACCAGGCCAAGCGCCAGATAATAGAACGCGGCTTTGTCGAGGACCCCGAAGAACGCCGCCGGCTGAGGCGGCGGGATATCACGGATGCCGTACCACCCACCGAACGGTTTCTCGAAATAGGCGAACACCCCGGCCACCACCTGGCCGAACGCCAGCGTCACCAGGAAGAAATACACCCCCTTGACCCGAAGGCTCAGCCGGCCGACGGGCGCGCTGACCAACCCCGCCATGATCGCTGACAGCGGCAACGCCACCCAGAACGACCAGCCGAGGTCTTTGGTCAGTAGCGCCGTAGTCATCGCACCAATAAACATGAATCCGGCCTGCCCGAAGGAGATCAGCCCGGTAATGCCCAGCAGCCACATGCTGACCGCCATGATCACATTGATGGCGATAACGATCCCCACATGCAGAAAATACTGATTGTGCATCACCAGCGGCAGCGCCAGCAGCAACGCGATCATGACAGGCAGGGCGAGTTTCATGGCGCGAGTGACCGCAACGGAGGATCGCCAAGGTGTTGCCCAATCGTCATGGCCGGGCGGGG
>NZ_LMUJ01000099.1:5642-12911 GCF_009765975.1 Acidisphaera sp. S103
CGAAACCGCATCTACACATCATAACCAAACAACCCGCGAGGCCGCACGATCAGGATCAGCATCAGGATGGCGAAATCGATGATGAACGCCAGCTCACCGCCCAGCAGAGTCCCGGTGACACTATCCGCCACGCCGATGAACAACCCCGCCAGCACCGTGCCCGCGATACTGCCCATGCCGCCGATCTGCACAATGATGAACGACTTCAGCAACGGTTCCGATCCCATCTCCGGATCGACGCCGAACACAGAACCCAGCATCGCCCCGCCCACAGCCGCCAGCGCCGCGCTGATGATGAACGCGGTGACGTAGACGCTCTCCGGATTGATCCCCATCAGCAGCGCCGCCTCGCGGTCCTGTTCCACCGCCCGCATCGCCTTTCCGGGCTTGGTGAAATGCAGGAACAAATACAGCGCGATCGCCAGCACGATGCAGACACCCGCCGCCAGCAGGCGCTGCTTGGCCATGAATACCCCGCCCAGCTTGACCACACCGGGCAGCATGGCCGGAATCGCCTGCGGCTCCGGCCCGAAAATCGCCCAGGATGCCGACCGAATGGCGAAACTGGCGCCGATGCCGACGATGAAGCAGTTCAGGATGTCATATTGCAGCGGCTTGAACAGGAACTTCTGGCACAGCACGGACAACCCGCCGGCGACCACCACCGCCACCGGAATCGCCAGCCACATCGAGAACCCCTCGTTCACGCCGACATACCAGATGGTGAACGCCGACAGCATCACCAGCTCGCCGTGAATGAAGTTCACCACGCGCATGATGCCGAACAGCAACGTCACCCCCAGCGCGATCAGCATGTAGATCAGGCCGGTGACCAGACCGCTCAGCACGATCTGGATCAGCAGGGTCGCGGTCAGAGGATCACACTCCCGCCGGCCAATCGATTGTCGCCAGATAAGTCGGTTTGCCGCCCTTGATCCAAGACATCGGGATCTGCCGCGTCAGGGAACTATCCAGCCCATACACCGACTTCATCCCGAACCGCTCTTCACCGAAAATGCCGTGATAGACGGTGGTGCGCATCGCCTCGGCCACCACGACGGGATCGACCGACTGAGCCTTCTGGATCGCCGCCGCCAGGATAAACGGCCAGTCCCACATCAGGAACGCATAGCTGGGGAACGGCTGCCCGTACTTCCCGATCCACCAGTTATAAATCTCCTTCTGTTCGGGCGTCTGCGGCTCCGCCAGCGTATCGAACAGCAAAGTGCCCTCCGCCGCGTCCGGTCCGGCGATGTCGACGAAGGATTTGGCGTCCGAATAACCCAGCAGGATCTTGCCCTGGTAGCCAAGCTCCCGCAGCGCCTTGCACGCCAGCCCCTGGTCGCGGCCGATGGTGCCGCCGAAGTCGATCAGGTCCGGCGTGAAACCCACCAGCCGCGTCGCCACCGGATACATGTCGGTCGATCCGCGCTTGAAGTATTCGTTGCCGACGTTCGTGAAGCCGTTGCGTTCCGAGATCATCCGCCGATCTTCGGACTCAGTGAACCCCGCCTCGTCGCTCGGGTTCATGTGCGCCACCCGCTTGACCGCGGGGTACGTGGTCTTCACCCACGGATACACCGCATAGGCGGTCTCGTTCGTCGGCTGCACCCGGAAGCTATACGGAAACTGCGGCGCGGTCAGATGCCCTTTGCCTGATGCGCCGGACATCTGCAGCACCTTGGCCGCGGTGGTTTTCTCCACCACCGGCACCGAGTTGCCCGATCCGCTGGAAAACAGGTAGTGGACGTTGTCGGCGATCATCTTCTCCACCACCGTCACGGCCTCGGCGGGGATGTATTTGTTGTCGTAGAACTGCGCGACCAGCGTGTAGCGGTCCGGACCGATCTGGATACCCTTGGCGTTGATCACCTCCAGCGCGTGCTCGATGGTGCGTTGTGTGGTGATGCCTGTCGGGGCGGCGGGTCCGGATAGCGGGATGCTGCAGCCCAGAATGACGGTCTTGTCGGCGGCCTGGCTGACCCGCACGCCCATGCTGGCGGCAAACCCGGCGGTACCGATCGCGAGAAGGTCTCGGCGAGCGATGGTCATACGTTCGTTTCCCCACATTGCTTATCTTTTATCATCGGAATGGTTCGGACCGGCCGTGTCAAGCCGGCGCCGGCACCCGTTTTGCCTGGCCCAGCACCAGCAGCACCACCGTTCCGACCAGGGCGAAGCCGACGATCGGCAGCATGGTCAGCGGATAGCTGTGTGTCCCGTCGTAGATGCGGCCCATCAGGACATTGCAGATGAAACCGCACCCCGTTCCCAGTGCGTTCACCATGGCGATTCCGGCCGCTGCGCTGGGCGCCGACAGAAACTCCGACGCCAGCGCCCAGAACGGGCCGCGCGTGACCGATGTGCAGACGACACACACGCACAGCAGCACGATTGTGGGCACCAGCAGCGGGAAGGGGATGCACAGCGCCAGCGCGATGCCGCTCAGGCCCAACGGGATCGCGGTGTGCCACAGCCGTTCATTACGCTGATCGGACCGCTGGCCCCACCAGATCATCGCGACGGCCGAGAATACGTAAGGCAGCGCGTTCACCCACCCCACCTCCTGGTTCGACAGCCCGAACGACTTGATGAATTGCGGCTGCCACAGCCCAAGCCCGGAGCTGGCCGTGGCGCCGCCCGCGTAGACGATCGCCAGCGCCAGCACGGTGGGATTGCGCACCACCTTCCACGCCGACCCATGCGCGACACGCTTGGTCTGGCGGCGTTCCTGCTCCAGCCTGCCGGCCAGCCACGTCCGCTGCTCGTCCGTCAGCCAGCGCGCCTGGGCCGGCCCGTCGGTCAGCCACGCCAGGCAGACGAATCCCAGCAGCACGGCCGGGACGGCCTCCAGGATGAACACCCACTGCCAGCCGCGCAGGCCCAACAGCCCGTCCATGCCAAGCAGGGCACCGGAAATCGGCGACCCGACGAAGCCGGAGACCGGAATCGCCACCATGAAAATACCGATGATCCTGGCCCGCTGTTCGGCGGGAAACCAGTAGGTCAGATACAGGATCACGCCGGGAAAGAACCCTGCCTCGGCCGCGCCCAGCAGGAAACGGGCGGCGACGAAGGAATTCGGCCCCACCACGGCCACCATGCCGGCGGAAACCAGCCCCCAGGTGATCATGATCCGGCAGATCCAGCGCCTGGCGCCGAACCGCTCCAACGCGAGGTTGCTGGGCACCTCGAACAGGAAGTAGCCGACGAAGAAAATGCCGCCGCCCAACCCGAAAACCGTTCCGGACAAACCTATATCTTTGTTCATCTGCAAGGCCGCGAAACCCGCGTTTACCCGGTCGATGTAGCACACCAGATAAGCAAGCATCAGGAACGGCAACAGCCGGAAACTCACGCGCCGGAGCGTCGCTTTTTCCAGCGCGCTTTGATCCGCCATCCGTCTCTCCCCCATCGAGTCCCGGACTGACGCCGGTGCTTCGGTAACCTGCCGGACATGATGCGGTAAGGTCAACCGAACCAGTCACAAAAACCTGTCCGACTAACTGCTTGTTGGCCTTGGGGCAGGGGCCTACAGCGGCCGGGTGACCAGACACCGCCGCCGGAGAATGATACGTGTCAGTAACCACACATGATCATGACCATGACCATCACGGCCACGCGCCCGGCTTCGTGAAGCGATGGCTGTTCAGCACCAATCACAAGGACATCGGCTCGCTGTATCTGATGTTCGCGGTGTTCGCCGGCGTGGTCGGCGGCGCGCTGTCGATGATCATGCGGGCGCAGTTGCTGCATCCCCACGGCACCATCGTGACGTCGGGGCAGGAGTGGAACACGATCATCACTGCCCATGGCCTGATCATGATCTTCTTCACCGTCATGCCGGCACTGATCGGCGGCTTCGGCAACTGGTTCATCCCGCTGATGATCGGCGCGCCGGACATGGCGTTCCCGCGGCTGAACAACATCAGTTTCTGGCTGCTGCCCCCAGCTTTCGCACTGGTCATGACCGGACTGCTGCTGGGAGAATCCGGCACCGGCTGGACGCTGTATCCGCCGCTGTCGGAAATCACCTACGAACCCGGCATAGGGATGGATTGCACGCTGTTCGCGCTTCACCTCGCCGGCGCGTCGTCCCTGCTGGGCGCGATGAACTTCATCGTCACCATCTTCAACATGCGCGCCCCCGGCATGACGCTGCACAAGATGCCGCTGTTCATCTGGTCGGAACTGGTGACGGCGTTCCTGCTGGTGCTGGCGGTTCCCGTTCTGGCCGGCGCGATCACCATGTTGATCTGTGACCGCAATTTCGGCACCTCCTTCTTCGACCCGACGGGCGGCGGCGATCCCGTGCTGTTCCAGCACCTGTTCTGGTTTTTCGGCCACCCCGAGGTCTACATCATGATCCTGCCCGCGTTCGGGATCGTCAGCCACGTGGTGTCCACGTTCAGCCGCAAGCCGATCTTCGGCTACCTGGGCATGGTCTACGCGATGATCGCCATCGGCGTGGTCGGCTTCGTCGTCTGGGCGCACCACATGTTCGTCTCCGGCATCAGCGTCGATACACGAGCCTACTTCATGGCCGCGACCCTGGTGATCGCGGTGCCGACAGGGATCAAGGTGTTCTCCTGGATCGCGACGATGTGGGGTGGCTCCATCGAGCTGAAGACGCCGATGCTGTGGGCGATCGGCTTCATCTTCGTGTTCACCATCGGCGGCGTCACCGGTGTGGTGCTGGCCAATGCCGGTATCGACCAGGTCGTGCACAACACCTACTACGTCGTCGCCCACTTCCACTATGTGCTGTCCCTGGGCGCGGTGTTCGGCATCTTCGCCGGGTTCTACTACTGGATCGGCAAGATGACCGGCCACCAGTACCCGGAATTCTGGGGCAAGGTGCATTTCTGGCTGACCTTCGTCGGCGTCAACCTGACCTTCTTCCCGCAGCATTTCCTCGGCCTGTCGGGCATGCCGCGGCGCTATCCGGACTACCCCGAGGCCTTCGCCGGCTGGAACTTCGTCTCCTCGATCGGCGCCTTCATCAGCGGGCTGGCGACGCTGGTGTTCCTTTACGTCTGCATCCGCACCTTCGCCTCGAAGGCCCATGTCGCCGACAACTACTGGGGGCCGGGCGCCACCACCCTGGAATGGACCCAGACCTCGCCGCCGGCCCATCACACCTACACGGAACTGCCGCGCATCAACTGATGCCGGTGGCCCCGGATGCCGACCCTTCCGGCAGCCAGGGCCGCCGGCATCGCGTTCGGGGTTGGCGGACCCGCCAGTGTGAATCCGTTTGCCCCGGCGCGGGCCGGCGTGGCAGGAAGTGCCGTATGCCAACCCGTCGTTTCCTGCTTGCCAGCGCCGTTCCCGCGGTCCTTTCCGCACCCGCGTTCGCGTCCCCCGGGGACAGTTTCCACGCCTTCCTGAACAGCGTCCGAACCGAGGCGCGCCAGGCCGGCATCCGTCCGGCCACGCTGGACAGCGCCTTTGCCGGCGTGTCGCCCAACCAGAAAGTGCTGGACCGCGACCGCCACCAGCCCGAGTTCACCCTCACCTGGGCCAAGTATCGCGACCTTGTGATCACCGACAAGCGCATCGCCGATGGACGCCAGGCCGTGGCCGCGAATCGCGGGCTGTTCCAGCGCGTGGAGCAGACCTACGGCGTCAGCCCGGGGGTCATCGCCGGCATCTGGGGACTGGAATCCAGCTTCGGCACCGGCATGGGCGATTTCCGCGTGGTGGAGGCGCTGGCCACCCTCGGCTGGGAAGGAAGGCGCGCGAGTTTCTTCCGTGGCGAACTGATCGCCGCCCTCAAAATTCTCGACCACGGCGACGTCGCCCCGCGCGACATGCTTGGTTCCTATGCCGGCGCGATGGGCCAGCCGCAGTTCATGCCGTCCAGCTTTCTGCGCTACGCAGTCGATTTTGAGGGCAACGGCCGCCGCGACATCTGGACCAGCAAGCCCGACGTCCTCGCCTCGATCGCCAACTACCTGGCGCGCTCCGGCTGGCGGCCAGGCCAAACCTGGGGGCAGGCGGTCACCGTGCCGGCCAACGTCGACATCCAGGGGCGTGACGTCAAACGCCCGCTTTCGGAGTGGGCGCGAATCGGCGTCCGCCCGCTGACCAACCGCTGGGCCGCCACCGCCGATACGCCGGCCGCGCTGGTGGCGCCGGACGGGGCAGGGGGCGACACCTTCGTGGTGTTCGGCAATTTCGCCGCCATACGGCGCTATAACCCATCCGATTTCTATGCCATCGCGGTCGGCACGATCGGCGATCGGGTGGTGGTGTGACGACCCGCCCCATCCTCGCCGCTGCCCTTGCCCTGCTGATGTTCGGCTGCACCCCGCCGCTGAAGCCCGATCCGCATTACGTCCTGGCGAAGCCCTATCAGGTCGGCAGCGTCTGGTTCTACCCAAGGGAATCCTACGACCTCGACCAAACCGGCCTTGCCGCCGTCGCGCAAGGCGATGCGCCGCGGTTGACCACCGATGGCGAAGTGTTCGACCAGACCGCCCTGGCCGCCGCCTACCCGGCCATCCAGCTTCCCGCCATCGCCCGCATCACCAACCTGGACACCGGCCGCGAAGTCACCGTCCGGCTGAACGACCAGGGTTCCGGCGATCCCCATCGCCTGGTTCAGGTCACTAGGCGCACCGCCACCCTGCTGGGCATGCCGCCCAACGGAGTCGCCAGGGTGCGCCTGCACGTCTTGCCGAACGAAAGCCACGCGGCAGCCGACGCGCTGCCCGGTGCGCCCTCCCTGGCAATGACCGCGGCACCCCGAGGCGCGGTCCAGGTGGCCGAACTGGCCCCCCCGCCGGGCATCGGGCAGGGCGGAGGACGCGCGCTGCCGGCGGCACCCGTCGCGGAGCCGGCGCAGGCCGTGACTGCTTCGCCGCCGATGCGCCTGCCCGAGACGGTCACCCAGACCGCTCCCCAGCCCGGCCAGTTGATGGTGGAACTCGATACGTTCGAGGAATATCAGTACGCCGCCGTCCAGCGCGCCAAAATGGCCGCCGCCGGCGCTCAGATCGTCTCCATGGTGGACGGGCGGACACACCGCTTCCGGGTCGAGGTCGGCCCGCTGCCGGATGCCGCCCATGCCGACGCCGTGTTGGACCAGGCCCTTGCATCCGGCATTCCGGATGCCCGTATCGTGGTGGATTAGGAGGGAACGTCGCGATGCTGACCCGTCGTCTTGGCTTGCTGTCATCCGCCTTCGCACTCATGGCGGGACCGGCACTGGCGGAACCGAAACACTTCCGGCCTGCCCACAAGGGCAAGGATGCTGCCAACCTT
>NZ_LMUJ01000099.1:13032-54001 GCF_009765975.1 Acidisphaera sp. S103
CGCCTCGCTGTTCGAGAAGGAGGCGGACGACGAGATACCGCCGTCATCAATGACCAAGTTGATGACGCTGTACCTCACATACGACCAGTTGAAACAGGGCAAGCTGAAGCTGACGGACGAACTGCCGGTCAGCGAAAAGGCCTGGCGTATGCAGGGCTCGAAAATGTTCGTGGCGATCGGCAGTTCGGTGCCGGTGGAGGACCTGATCCGTGGCGTTGTCGTCCAGTCCGGCAACGACGCGGCCATCGTGTTGGCCGAGGCGATCGGCGGGTCGGAGGAACAATTCGTCGAGAAAATGAATGCGAAAGCCAAGGAACTTGGCATGACGCATACATTCTACAAAAACTGCACCGGCTGGCCCGACCCCGACCAGCACATGAGCTGCCGTGACATCGCCACTCTGGCCGGTGCGATCATCCGGACTTTTCCGGCCTATTATCACTACGATTCCGAGAAGACGTTCAAATACAACGGCATCGAGCAGGGCAACCGTAATCCGATGGTGCAGAAAGGCACCGCCGACGGGCTGAAAACCGGCCATACGGAAGCCGGCGGCTACGGTCTGGCCGCCAGTTCCAAGCGCAACGGACGCCGGGTGATCCTGGTGCTGAACGGCATGGCAACGATGCGCGAACGTGCCGAGGAATCCGAACGGCTGATGGACTGGGCATTTTTCAATTTCGAGGACGTCACCCTGTTCAGCGCCGGCGATGCCGTGGAGAACGTTCCGGTATGGCTGGGAACATCGCATACGGTGCCCTTGGTGGCAGGCCACGACGTTATCGTGACGATGCCGCGCAACTGGCGCCAGAAAGCCTCGATCAAGGTCAGCTATGATGCGCCGCTGAGTGCCCCCGTTTCCAAAGGCGACCCGGTCGGCAAGCTGTCCGTGACCGGCGACGGCGTGCCGCATCTGGATGTGCCGCTGATGGCCGGGGCGGACGTGCCGCGGCTGAGCCTGCCAGGCCGAGCGATGGCAGTGCTGTCGAAATATGTGACAGGGACGTGAAGCCGGGTCGTTTCATAACGCTGGAAGGTGGCGAGGGCGCCGGCAAGACCACCCAGTCCGCGCTGTTGGCTCAGGCGCTGGCGGCGCGAGAGATCCCCGTGCTGCGCACCCGCGAACCCGGTGGCTCGCCTGGGGCCGAACTGCTGCGCGGCATCCTGTTGGGCGGCACCATCGATTGGTCTCCCCCCGCCGAAACCCTTCTGCACTTCGCCGCTCGGTGTGAACACGTAACAAAGACCATTCGGCCGGCGATGCAGGCTGGCACCTGGGTTGTTTGCGACCGGTTCTTCGATTCCACCCTGGCCTATCAAGGCTATGGGCAGGGCGCCGACCGGGGTTTCATCTCTGCGCTGATCGGTCTGCTGGGTATCGTTCCGGACCTGACGATCGTGCTGGACGTCCCGGATGCCGTCGCCGCCGAACGGATGCGCCGGCGCGGCGGCGATACCGACCGCTACGAGCAACTGGATACGGCGTTTCACGCCCGTGTCAGGCAGGGATTTCGCGAAATCGCGGCAGCCGACCCGAAGCGTTGCGTTCTGTTGGACGCCTCGGGCGGCATACAGGCTGTCCACACCGCCATCATGACAGCGGTGTGGACAGGGTAACGATCAGTAGCCCAGGGCGGTCGTCTCGACCGGTACCCAGCGGCCATTCTTGACCACCGTCAGGAACGAGCTGGTCGAGGCATGGTGCTGCTCCGGACCGAAGGACAGCTTGGAGCCGAAGATATCCGTGTAGTCGTGGATGCTCTCCATCCCCTTGATGAACCCGTCCGTCGTCAGGTCCTTGCCGGCATTCTTCAGCGCCAGCAGGGTAACCTGGGCGGCGGTATAGCCGACCTCGCCATGGAAGTTCGGCTCGCGGCCATAGCGGGCCTTGTAGCGCTTGGCGAAATCCTGCACCGCCGGCCGCGGATCGTCCGGATAGGCGTACAGGGCAGGGGTCATGCAGTAGAAGCCCTCGGTCGCACCGCCCGGCAGGGTGGCGACCGCCGTGTCATAGGACGCGAACTGGCCGACCATATCGACATTCCAGTTCATCTTGCGGGCGGTCTGGATGATGATGTTGGTGTCGCGCACGATCGTGCCCATCATGATCGCGTCGCACCCGGCATCATGCAGCTTTTCCATCGCGCCGTTGAAATCGGTGTCGGTCGGGCGGTGCGCCGTCGTCGCGACGACTTTCAGGCCCAGGGCCGCGGTCTCGGCGACCACCCCGGCCAGCACGTCCTTGCCGAAATCGGAATCCTGGTAGGCCACACAGAATTTCTTGCGCCCCTTGGTCTGGGCGAAGTACTTCACGGCGGAGCGCATCTGGTCGTAGTACGAGGCGAACTGCGCGAATTTCAGCTTGTTGTACGGCTCATACATCGACCGTGCGGACGTCAGCGGAAACACGTTCGGCACGTTCTTGGCGAACTGGGCCGGCATGTCGGCGTCGTTCATCGGCGTGCCGCCATCGGCGATCGCCAGGAAGATGTTGTCGCTGTTCAGCAGCTTGTTCATCGCCTGCACCGAGCGAGGCACCGTGTATTGGTTGTCCTCGACGATGTATTTGATTTTGCGGCCGTTCACGCCGCCGGCCGCATTGGCCTCGTCGAACGCCATCCGGATCGCGTCGCTGTTGTTGACGCCCTGCACGGCGGTCACGCCTGACAGATCGGTGATGGTGCCAATGACGATCTCGGTATCGGTCACACCGCGTGCCGGATCGGCCGCGTTCGCGATCGAGGTGGCCATCAACAGGCCGCCGGCAATAATTGGCAACCAACTCCACGTAGGCTTTAAAGGCATGACGTATTCCTTCCCTTATCCGGCCGTGCCGTCACGTCCGGATTTGTTGAACGTCCGGTTTGGTCCGAACCAGGGAACGCTAGCCGGGTCCGCGCGCGGGATAAAGCCCTGGAGGTGGGGGGAGGAAGATCGGGGCGCTGCCCCGCACCCCGCCAAGGGCATCGCCCTTGGAACCACTCATTGTGGGGTGTTGTCAGGAGGGGGCAACACGGGGGTTGCAACCGTCTCGGTTGCCCCCTCCTGACAACACCCCAAATAATAAACGGGATCAAAGGGGCCGCGCCCCTTTGCGGGTCCGGGCAGCGCCCGGCCTTCCTTCTCCCACCTCAGGCTCTAGCGGCACCCTCACCAGCAATACGCCCAAAAGTTACGCCCGCAACCAGACCCGTCCCGCTACCATAATTATGATAGTAAAGTCCGCCAACGATTTCCCCCGCCGCGAAAAGGCCGTTGATCGGGTTGCCCGAGGTATCGAGCACTTGCGCCTCGGTGCTGACTTTCAGCCCACCAAAGGTAAACGTAACCCCGGCGGTGACGCCGTAGGCGTGATACGGCGGCGTATCCAGCCTCTGTGCCCAGTTTGTCTTATCGATCGGCAGCCCGATGGTGCGAAAACCGTCATGGACGTTGGGGTTGAACGGGACATCCGGCCGAGGCGCGGCATTATAGGCCTTCAGCGTCGCCAGCGCCGCGACAGGGTCGACGCCGGTCAGTTTGGTCACCAACTCTTCCAGCGTACCCGCCGTTTCCTTGGTGATGCGTGCGATGCGGTATTCCTCCCGCAGCAGGCCGACGATCTTCTGGTCGAACACCTGCCAGGCGAACAGGCCCGGCTGTTTCATGACCTCATGGCCGTATTTCGCATAGGTGTAGCTGTGGAAATCCAGCCCCTCATCCAGGAACCGCTCCCCACGAGCGTTCAGGATCACGCCAAACGGATAATTGTGCTTTTGGAACCGGTCGCCGATGGAAATGTCGCCATAGGGTGGCGCGTTCATATCCCATTGCACCGCATGCGCGCCGGACCAGTGGCCGGCCGAGGCGGCGCCGATGTCCATCGCCATCCGGTGTCCATACCCATTGTTGAAGCGAGTGCCCCGGACTTTCGCCAGGTCCCAGTTCGGCCCGATGTAGCGGGCCCGCATTTCGGCGTTGGATTCGAAACCGCCGCATGCCAGGACAACCGATTTCGCCCGCAGATCGAACGACCGCCCGCCCCGGCGAGCCTTCACGCCCTGAATCCCCGCGTCGCCGGTCAGCAACTGATACGCGGTCGTGTCGTAGTGAACCGGGATGCGCGCCTTCTCCAAAGCCGCATGCAACGCCGCCACCAGATGCAGTCCGCCACCATGGATATGGCACGCAAGCCCACCCCAGAACTTGAATTTCCCGTCCACCTTGAACGCCTGCCGCCCAAGCGCCGGCTGGAATTTGACGCCATGCCGCTTCAGCCAAAGCGCCGACTGATAGGACCCGCCGATCAGCACCTCGGTCAGATCCGGGTCGCAACGATAATCCGTCAGCCGCCCCATATCATCGAAATACTGCTCGGTCGTATACGTACCGAAATCAATATTCGCCAGATCCAAATCGGCAATGCTCGGATCAAGCTTCAGCAGTTCATCGATACCGTCATACACGAAACGAAATGCCCCGCCGGTAAACGCCGAGTTTCCCGCGCGCGCATCCACCGGCGCGGTCTCCAGCATGGCAACGCGGGCACCAGCCTCATGCGCCGCCAGCGCGGCATTGGCGGCGGCATTGCCGGCACCGATGACCAGGACATCAACAGGTTCGTAATCCATGACTTACACCATCACGATAGGACGCACCGGCGCGCCCGTCGCGCCCCGGAATTTGGTCGCCAGCAGAATGAAACACGCCGCGTAAACCCGCGCCGCTGCGAGTTCCTCCAGCGCCAGGTTCTCGATCAGATAGACGCCGCATTCGGCCAGCGCGAACTGATGCACCGGCATCATCACGCTCTTGTTCGGATTCGGCAGCACCTCGACCGCCATGTTGTCGGCGCCGATGGCAACGATCCCCTGATCGATCAGCCATTTCGCCGCCGGCACGTCGATGCCCGGCTCGCCTTCCAGATAGCGGGTGTTGTCGACCCCGAAATACCGCCCCCAACCGGTGCGGATCAGCGCGATATCACCCGGCTCCACGGCAAATCCGCCGGCATCCGCTGCCCGTTTCAGATCGTCTGGCGTAACAGTCTGTCCTGGCGACAAATGCGACGCACCGCCCACGTCGAACAGCACCGCCCGTGTGATCATCGGCGGCGCATGCTCGATCCCCAGCCGCTCCAGCCCCCAATCGGTCACCACGTCCACGCAGGCATTGCCGTTATACAACATGTCGCCACTGGAAAAATGCCCCAGCGCATCGATATGCGTCCCCACATGCGCGGTCATCTCGATCCGCTCCAGATTGGTGCCGGCATCGTTCATCGCCCCCGTCTTGCGGCGGCGTTTGATGGTGTCGCGCCACGACCCGAAAATCGACATCAGGAATGGAGTCTGGTTCGGCGCCATATACGGCGCGCCCATGTAGATCTCGTGGCTGACGTCATACATGCGGCCCTGCCGGACCGACGCCAACGCCGCGAGGCGCTTGTCCACCGTCAGCAAATTCCCCGCGCCGATCTGGTCGCTGGGTCCCCATTGGGCGTGGCTGTGGATCATCTGGACGCTCCGTTTCCTGATTGGATGCAGCGTGGCATCTCGGGCAGGTTGCGGGCAAGATGGGGCAGGCATCGGCAGCCGGGCAGATTCGAAGCCGAAGCGCGTCGGAGGCCGCAGGATGTCCACGGGCAGGATGGCGCCCATGGCGTCGGGCCGGATCGGGTTCCGGGGAAAGTCTGTATCGTTGCTTCAGCCGGTTGGGTCCGAATACCAACTGCATACGGCGAAATGGGTCGCCTTGGGGTAGATTTCCTTGATGAACTCGGTCAGGAAACCCTTGAACTTCCCACTCGATTGGACACAGGCGCCCTCATTGGGATCGTACAAGACCACTGCGGTGGTCGGAAACCGCCAGACTCCGATCCCGTGCGCCGGCCCGCTTGGGAAGTACAAAACAAAGATATGAAGGCCGTCACGTTTATTTTTGGGATCGTTTTGCAGATATACGTCCGGATCGCCGGTCAGCAGGCTTTCCATCTGAGTCGACTTCCACCAGAAATGTTTATTGATAACCGTCGTCCCCTGGTTCTCGACGGTTGAGAAGCCGTTCCAATTGGATTCCATGCTGCCTTGCAACGCAAGCGCTCTGGTTTTGTTTACGATACCCTTCAACGGACTCTTCTTACAGGAATCCTGCGATAACCATATCATCACCAGAGCGAGACAAATTCCGGCATAGTTGGTTATCATCGGTCCAGACAGAAAATTGGTGATTGAATCTTGCGACGAGGTGAAAACCATTTGTCCGTCATGGTCGGTCGTTATCTGGGTGAAGGATTTGGGCATGGTGTTCCTCCTGGCTGATTGATGCGGTTCGGAATTGGCAGGAATTCAACGAAGTGCGGATTTCACTGTGTGTCATACCGGGGTCGAGGCGCGGCATGTGCCGTAACAATGCACAGGACGGCGCTCTCCGACGCCGCACATGGCAGCCGCACCCTATCATTCCTCCGCCGCCTGTAAATCGCGCGGATGCATCGTTCGCGTCGCCGGCCCACGGCCAGGGCTGGGCAACGCGCTCCAGGCCAGACATGGTTGCCTCATGTCCGATCTGAAACCACTCTCCAACGTCCGCCTGTGGCTGCTGCTGGCCGCCGCTTTCGGCACCTTCTCCATCGGTGCCGGCTTCATGCACGCCTACACCGTCTTCCTGGTCACCTTCATCGAGGCGTTCGGCTGGAGCCGGGCGGAAGTCTCGCTGGCCTATTCGGTGTCGCAGATGGTGACGGGCATTAGTTCGCCACTGGTCGGTTGGCTGGTGGATCGTCTGGGACCGCCCCGACTGGTGCTGATGGGCGGGGCGCTTCTGACCATCGGATTGCTGGCGAACGCCTGGGCCACCCAGCTTTGGCACATCGTCGTGCTGTATGGCGTGGTGATGACGCTGGGCGCCAATTGCCTCGGGCTGGTGGTGTTCGTGCCGTTGCTGTCTCGGTATTTCGTCCGGAATCGAGGCATGGCGGTGTCGGTCGTGCAATCCGCGAACGGATTCGCCCGAGCGTTCTCGGCGCCGGTGACCACGCTGATGATCTCGGGGCTGGGCTGGCGAGCGGCGTATCTGTGGCAAGGCGTGTTCATGGGCGTCATTCTGCTGCCGCTGGCATCGCTGTTCCGCGGCGTAAACCACGGCAGCCGGCGGCGCACTGCGGATGGCGAGGGCTGGACAGTCCGCCAGGCCATCCGCACCCCGCATTTCTGGCTGCTGTTCGCGGTCTACATGTTCACCGGCCTGGGCAGCTTCCTCGTCGCCTTGCACCAGTTGGCGTTCGCGGTGGATATCGGATTCGACAAGCTCTATGCCGCCGGGGTGCTGGGAATGGGGGCGTTCCTGTCGCTTCCCGGGGTGATCGTCACCGGCACGCTGTCCGACTACGTCGGGCGGGAAGTTTCCGCTGTCGTCACCTACGGAACCTCGATCCTGGGCGTGGCATTCGCCATGATGATCACCTCGCCTGACCAGCATGTGCTGTTGTGGCTGCACGCCTGCTTCTTCGGCCTGACCTGGGGCGCAAGGGGGCCGGCGATCACCGCCAAGACCGCCGATCTGTTTCCCGGCCCGAACCTGGGCGCGATCCTGGGCGTGATCACCATCGGTACCGGGCTGGGCGCGGCCGGCGGAGCCTGGCTGGCGGGCTTCGTGTTCGACACCACCGGCAGCTATAAGGTCGCGTTCGGCCTGTCGATTTTTTTCTACGTCTGCGGCAGCGTCGCGTTCTGGGCACTGCGCCGCCCACCGGCGATTCGCGCGTAGTATCGGGCAACTATGCGCATGCATGTGTATATTTCTTGCATCACCTGCCGTTTGTGCGTATCAATACACATCGGGAGCGTGGCGCGTGACGGCACGGGAAGCGGCAAACAGGCTGGCACGCGAAGGTTGGATCTCCCGTCCAGGCAAGGGATCTCACACGATTTACAAAAAGCCGAACCATCCCATTATGGTGCTGCCAAACCATCGCGGCGATTTGGCGCCGGGCACGTTGCGCAGTGTCTGCGCCGCCGCAAGCTGGGAATATCCACCGCATCGCTGAACAGGAACGCCGGATGAGCACGCGTCATTATCTAGGGATAGCCGAACCCTTGCCGGAGAACTGGTCCATAAGCTTTCCGGCTTTTCCCGGCACCGTCACGACGGGTTGCGACTTCGCCGAATTGATGACGAACGCGCGCGACGCTCTTGCGTCCGTCGTCGCCGCCATGGAGGAGGACGGCTGCCCGATTCCCGAAAGTTTCGATGTCTCACCTGATTCGTCGAACTATAACCCGGCTGATTATCACGATCCACGTATCGTGCTGGTACCCGTGGAGGTCGGCGGTCGATCCGTGCGCATCAACGTCACCATGGACGAAGGATTGGTCGCCCGTCTGGACAATCTTGCCAATCGGGCGCACGCCAGCCGTTCGGCGTTGCTGGCGCGCGGCGCCCGGATGGTGCTGGCTGTCGAGGCGGCGGATTAGCTGATCATGCGTCAAGAAATCGATAGCGTGGCTTGAGAGAAGAGGTCTGATGTTATTCCTGGTCATCAGCGAACCCCGCCCCGAACGCCCATCCAGCGTCACGGCGGCACGGCAAAGCTACTGGACCTGGATCCAGCCCCTGATCGACAAGGGTGAGGTCCGTTCGGTTCACGCCAAGGCGGCCGCGGTGCCGCGGTGCTGTTCGACGTTCCATCCAATGAGGCTCTGCATGCCCACCTGAACGCCTGGGCCGACATCATTCCCGCCACCTTCCAGGTACACGCGCTGATCGATCCGGCGAACGCTCGACGGTTTTTGGACGGGCAGCAGAAGGCGGAGTAAAAGCCGTCCGTGACCACGGACATCGCCTCCAAACCCACGCTAGACGTCTCGGCGGGCTATATCCTGGCCTACCGCCTGTTCGACGTCGCCTACGCCATCGACCTGGGCAAGGCCGAGGACACCTGGGCCCGCACCGTCCGCACCGGAAGCTCGCGCGGACGCCTGACCAACACACCGCCCAAGGCGATCGCCTTCGGGGTGCCCCCTGTCTCCCTCGGCCTCGGCACCATCGCCCTGCCAATGCCCGACAGCCCCCTGCAGGTCACCGTGACCGCTCGGCTTTACGATTTCGGCGTCATCAGCATCGCCCTGCGCCTGCCCGTGGCCGATCTGTCCTGGGCGGCCTTCTCCCAACGCCTGAACGCCGTGGACCGCGCCGTCGGCCTCGCGCCCGCCACGGCTCTGTGGACCGAACTGCTGGATCGTGTCCGCCAAGGGATCGGCGACGCCCTGGTCCGGCCGATCCCGTCCACGCTGGAAGAAGACTACCTCGTCGGCGTCGCCAACGCCTTCAGCGAACCGGTAACCGCCGAGACGCTGATCGGACAATTGGACCTCATCCCTCTCCTGTCTGGCGAGCAGCGCCCGCTATCGGAAGGCGCTCGGCGGGACCTGCTGCGCCACCGGTATTCCTACTACACCGACGACATGGTGGTGCTGACCTGGGACCGCGCGTTCATCTACGAACCGCGCGGCGACACCGACGTCATCGACGTGTTGGAAGTGGCGAACGCCCAGTTGCTGGAGATGCGGTATTACGACGAACTGCTGGATGCCGAGCTACCCCGCATGTACGACCTGGTGGAGGCAACAAGGCGGCGCTGGATGCTGCCGGGCGCACGCCGTTTCGCCGACCTGGCACGACGGCTCTACACCATGGTCGCCGAAGTAACGGAACTGACCGAGAAAGTGGACAACGCGCTGCAGGTGACCGAGGACGTCTACCTCGCCCGCATCTACGCCGCCGCATTGGAGCTGTTCCGGGTTCCCACCGTCAGCGCCGCCGTAGACCGGAAACTGTCGATTATCCGCGACACCTACACGGCCCTCTACGACGAGGCGCACAGCAGCCGGTCGGAATGGCTGGAGATCGTGATCCTGGTGCTGATCTTCGTGGAGATCGTTCTGGCGATCGTCCGTTAGGGAATGGGTCGTTACCGGAGCTCGGCGCGGGGGAGTTTCGGGTCGCCACTGGGTGTTTTCTCCAAATATCCGATCCGCCCGTGGCACGGCAGCGGGCCGCCCACCTAGGGCTGGCCCCGTCATGTCAGCCCCGATCGTCAGTCGCGCGACGATGCTGAACGCGCTCGCCAGGCTGTACAGCGGGCAGTCGATCAAACAACCGATCGATTGGGCGAAGGAGGAACTGGAGGGGGGGCAGTCATCGCTGGCCCTGGGAAAAAGCGAAGATCCAGATTCCGGCGCAGGTTCTTGCTTTAACTTAGGCTTCGTGCATAAACAAATGCTTCGATGTTGGCACTGTCGCCCAGTCCCGTCATGGCAGGCGTAGGCCTGCGATCCACGCCTTTTCCGAGACCTACACAGCAAGGCGTGGATGGCGGGCCTTCGCCCGCCATGACGATGAGAGGCCGGCGGCGTTCGCCGGACAATTCGCTTATTCCCCGGCGAGCCCTTAAGCTGTCGCGGGATATTGCAATCCGGTATATAATGCCGGTCCGCGATTAGGATGAGCCACCGCCATTGCTTTCTGTGCGATGGTGCCGACGCCGTCAGCAACTCGCCCAGCCCGAGACACCCTTGAGCGGAAGGAGTTCATGCCATGTCAACCTTGGTTCCTCGTCGGACTTTCGCCTGCCTGATTGTTGCAGCGGCGATCGCACCGGCCGCGAACGCGGCAGACACCGCCGTTAGCAGCAACACGCCCGACCTGAGGGGGGTGCGCGCGGCGATCAAGGCGAAGAATTACGACTCGGCTTTGGCCCAACTGAAGGTCATTGTGGCCACATCCTCACATCCCGACGTCTATAGCCTGATGGGTTTCGCGCTGCGCAAAACCGGCGATCGGGCGCAGGCGATGACCTATTATCGCAAGGCGCTGGAGGCCGATCCCACGCACAAGGGCGCGCTGGAGTACCAGGGCGAACTATATGTCGAGATTGGACAAATCGACAAAGCGAAGGAGAACCTCGCGAAGCTGCATAAGATTTGCTGGCCGTTCGGATGTGAGGAACACGATGACCTGAAGGAAGACATCGAACACGCGTCCCTGCGAAAATGAAAAGCCACCGATCGAGTCAAATCAGCCAGCATCGACGCTGAACCATTTTCAGGCTGACAGTGCAGCCTGAAAATGGTCTGTCTCTTTGTTTGATTGTATGACTCACGCGCTTTGAGCATGCCGTTCAGCGCGATCGCGCTCTACCGGCTCCGCTGCCGCTCTTGCTCGAAATACTGCCAGGTGGCGTCCCGTTGGGCAGGCGTCAGGTGCTGTCCGCCGCGCTGGGCCAGGAATTGATCGAATTGCGTTGTTTTCAGCTTGGCGTCGACGCCTTCGGAAGCAACCGCCGTGCCCGCGTGATGGTCGGCCAGCCATGCGGCAGCCGGCGGGAACCGAACCCAACCAGGCTGTTCGGCGCTAAGATTGACATCATGCCACTTCGGATGGTGCGGCGGCTTCAGAAGGTCGGGGAAGCGGGTAAAGAACCTATCGACGAAGACCACGAGGTTCCGGTAGCGGATTGCCCCTGGCTTCCATCCGAAGGCGGCCAGGGTGACGCCGACCCCAATGGTCTCGACAGTCTGGCCCTCCGGGATCAGGGTCGGGTAGTCGGCATGCGTCAACTGGCCAGCCGGCAAGTAGGTTTTTTCAAGTTCCGGGGTCGATAGCACGGGGACCATATGCAAGCCCGTATCGGCGGGCTGGCTCGCGAACAGACGGATCGGCCTGCCGCCGAGGTAGACGTTGGCGGCGATCGCCCCGTGGCGGAGTTTGTCCTGTGCGATGGTCGGTTCGTCGGTGCGAAGATCCGGCTGGATACCAAGTGTCTTGAAGACGGTACGTGCGGTCAGGTTGGTGCCGGCGCCTTCGACGTCGATATTGACAGGCTTGCCCTGAAGATCGGCCAGGGTCTGGATTTCCGGTCGCGCGCAAACATGCATGTCGTTGTCGTAAAGCTTGCAGATATATTCGATCTTTACGATTTCCGTCGGATACAGGTGTGTCGCCTGCGCATAGGCAAGACAGTCCGCGGCGATCAATGCGAGGTCCACACCGGGCAAATGCAGCAAATCGCCAAGGTTCTGAAGAGAGCCTTTGCCCACGATAGGCACGACGCGAAGGTCATCGGAATTGAGCACCGAAGTCAGATCGGTGGTAATTCGCATGAAGGTGCCATCGATTTCGCCGCCCATGATCCCGATGGTGATCGGTTGCGCGACAACCGGCGTGGCGGCGCGTGCCACCCCGATCAGCGCGGCGGCTGGAAGAACCGAAAGCAGGGAGCGACGATACATGTTTACCTCACTGGCAGGGCTTCAAGGAGCAGGCCAGCCTCGGTGTCCCCGAGCCTGACAGCGCGTTCGTACCAATGCCGCGCCTGGGCCGGGTCGGGATCGACCCCACCCAGCGCGGTCTGTTTCAGGTAGGCTGGATCATAGAGACGCCCAAGATTACGCGCGGCTGCCGCGTCGCCTTGGTTGGCGGCGCTGAGGTAGAAGCGGCGTGCGCCGGAGATATCACCATGTAATTCCGCATCGAGGCCCCGGGCAAACAGTGCCCCCGCTCGGTTTCCCGGGGCCGGGAAAGCCTGGCTTGAAACGATCGGGCTGGCCGGTGCTGGTTCAGGACGGGCTGGCAAAGCCGGAGGCAATGTCGGTGGAGCGAGCGCCAACGCCGGGAGAGGCGGACTGGCCCTGGCCGGTGCTGGTTCAGGACGGGCCGGCAACGCCGGAAGCGATGTTGGCGGGGCGAGCGCCAAGGCTGGGGGAGGCGGACTGGCCAAGGGTGCCGGTACGGCCTGGGCTGGCTGCGCCTCGGGCGGTGAAGCCCCACTGACGGCTGGGGGCGGTAGGACCGTCATGCCGCCGTCGAGCAAGCCCGTCAGTTCCGACAGTTGGGCGGGCGTGGCCGTGCCGAGCATATCCATCATGTGCATGACCGTTTCGGTCATATTATCCCCTGGGGGCGCCCAGCGGTGACCCTCGGCGGCCTGGAGTTTCGCTTGGGCCAGAAGGTCGGCAAACGTTCGCGTTTCAGCATATGCGGGCAACGCCGTTATCAGCACGGCGCATATCATCAATAAACCATTACGAATCCCGGCAGGCATTTCCCCATTTCCCGCGCGAATTCCTTCGCTCCTAATCGGCTATACCGGTCGCGGCCCGGTGGCAGGGACGATGTTCCCCTCGGCAAAACCAGCCACCCCTGGGGCCATCCCCCTCTGATGGTCAGCCAACTGACCGGCGTATGATTCCGCGATCGATGAGCCTTCAGCACAACCGCATTAGTGTCTGTCCAAGAACTCTGCCAGTCAGTAAAATGGATTAGATTTGACGATGAAATTGTTGATTTTTCGGTAAATTTCGAGATGTGTCGATTCACGACGTGCCGCCAGCGGAACGATAGGGCACGGCAGCGGTATGGCCGGGACAATTCGCGCCGGCGGCATGATCCGGCATCCGAGGCATGTCGTTCCAAGGACGCCCTGTCTGCAAAAGTCGCTGTTCCCATCTGGATATAGCGAAAATCCGCGGCACCCGGTCCGCTTGCGTTTCCCCGCCGCATGGGCAACTTTAGCGCATCGGCCTGGGCCAAAATAAGCAAAGCGAGGATGCCGTGAACGACTCCACGATCGTGACCGACTCAGTCAAGCGTTTCAAATGGGTTGGCACGCGTCCGATCCGTCCCGATGGCGTCCCCAAAGTCACCGGCCGAGCGCTGTACGGCGCGGATTTGAAGCTGCCGGGCATGCTGTACGGCAAGATCCTTCGCTCCCCGCACGCACACGCCCGCATCAAGTCGATCGATATCTCCGCCGCCGAGGCGCTGCCCGGCGTGAAATCGGTCATGACCGCCAACGACCTGCCGCAGCAGAAATTCGACTATATCGGCCCCGAACGCGTCGCGGTGAACTTCTGGCACGTCACCCGCAACATCATGGCGCGCGAGAAGGCGCTGTATGAAGGCCACGCCATCGCCGCCGTCGCCGCGATCAGCGCCAGCATCGCCGACCACGCCGCATCCCTGATCAAGGTGGAATACGAAGTCCTGCCGCACGTCATCGACGTCGACGAAGCCATGGCCGACGACGCACCGCTGCTGTTCGAGGACATGATCACCCGCGGCATCGACCCGGCGCCGACCAAGCCCTCCAACATCTCCAAGCGCTTGGAATTCTCCATGGGCGACATCGAGGCCGGCTTCCAGCAGGCCGACGTCGTGATCGAGAAGGCATTCAAGACCGCCGCCGTCCACCAGGCCTATATCGAGCCGCACGCCTGCGTCGCGAAGTATGAAGCCGACGGCCAGTGCGAAATCTGGTCCTCCAGCCAGGGCCATTTCCAGATGCGCGCGCTGACGGCGCAAATCATCGGTGCCAAGCTGGGCGATCTGCGCGTGACCCCGGCCGAGATCGGCGGCGGCTTCGGCGGCAAGACCGTGACCTACCTGGAACCGATCGCCGCCACGCTGTCGAAGAAAGCCGGTGCGCCGGTTCGCCTGCAAATGACCCGGGAAGACGTGTTCCGCGCCTCCGGTCCGACCTCCGGCGCGTCGATGTGGGTGAAGATCGGCGTCAAGAAAGACGGCACGATCGTCGCCGCCGACGGCATCTACAAGTTCCAGGCCGGCGCTTTCCCGGGTTCGCCGGTGATGAACGGCTGCCTGTGCGCCTATGCGCCCTACACCATCCCGAACCAGCGCGCCGTCGGCTTCGACGTGGTGTCCAACCGGCCCAAAGCCGCGGCCTATCGCGCGCCTGGCTCGCCGATCTCCGCCTTCGCGGTGGAGAGCGTGCTGGACATGTGCGCCAAGGCCATCGGCATGGACCCGCTGGACCTGCGCCACAAGAACGCCTGCCGCATCGGCACGCCGACGCTGGCCGGCCCGAAGCACGCCCATGCGGGCTACGCCGAGACGCTGGAAGCGCTGATGAACCACCCCGCCTACAAGGTTAAGCTGGGTCCGAACCAGGGCAGGGGGGTCGCCTCCGGCTACTGGTTCAACGGCGGCGGCGAATCCAGCGCCACGCTGCAGGTCAACGCCGACGGCACCGTGCTTGTGGCGACCGGCAGCCCGGACATCGGCGGCTCCCGTGCCTCGATGGCGATCATGGCGGCCGAGACGCTGGGCATCGACTACAGCCAGGTGCGCGCCATCGTCGCCGACACCGGATCGATCGGCTACACCCACGTCACCGGCGGGTCCCGCGTCACCTTTGCCACTGGAACGGCGGTGGTGAACGCGTCGAAAACCGTGGTGCAGGAGATGCGCAAACGCGCCGCGCTGATCTGGGGCGTGGAAGAGGACGCCGTAATCTGGGATGACGGCGTTGCCAAGCCAGCCAACGCCGGTGACAACAAGACCCTGTCGTTCCGCGAGATCGCGGCGAAAGCGGCGGCCACCGGCGGCCCGATCACCGCGTCCCACGGCGTCAACGCCGGCGGCCAGGCACCCGGTTTCGCCAGCCAGTTCTGCGACGTCGAGGTCGACCCGGAAACCGGCCGTGTCACCATCCTGCGCTTCGTCGCCGCCCAGGATGTCGGCCGCGCCATCCACCCAGCCTACGTGGAAGGCCAGATCCAGGGTGGCGTTGTGCAGGGCATCGGCTGGGCGCTGAACGAGGAATACATCTACAACGCCAAGGGATTGCTGGATAACCCGGGCTTCCTCGACTACCGCTGCCCAGTTGCTTCCGATCTGCCGATGATCGATGCGGTCATGGTCGAAGTCCCCAACCCGACCCATCCCTACGGCGCCAAAGGCGTTGGTGAGGTCGGCATCTGCCCGCCGATGGCCGCCATCGCCAACGCCATCGCGATGGCCACCGGCAAGCGCATGACTGAACTGCCGATGTCCCCGCCACGCCTGCTCGCCGCCCTGTCGGACTGAGTGTGTGGCAAAGGTCGTGTTCACCACGGGCTTCGCACGCCGCTACACCAGCGGCGTGCGGGAGTTCGAGGTGGAAGCGAAAAACCTGCGCGGCGTCCTGAAAGCGATGGATGACCTCTATCCCGGCCTGGGCGAGCACCTGGAAGAAGAAACCACCGTCGCCATCAACGGCGAATACCACGAGACCGGGTATTTCCAGCCGGTGCCACCGGGCGCGGAGGTATTCTTCATTCCGCGGATTGAGGGCGGGTAGCGTCAAAGCTTCAGGACAGCCCGAAGTCCGCTCTCGACCGCCCCCAGATTAACGCCGGATAACGTGCCCGCGAGGCACGGTGGATCCAGATCAACCCACCAGACGGATCATCGGGCGAGCCCATCAATGGGCAGAGGCTTCATCGAGACCGTCCGACACCGTCGCGTTCTGCCACTCTGCCATCTCGTCGGTGAGGTGATCGTCTTGCTCGACAGCGAGGGCTGCCAAATATAACGGGTCGGCATCGTCGTCGGAGTCGGCCTTGAGCGCCTGTTCCAGCAAGGCGCGCACGAACGCACTGCGCTGCCGCTCCGGAATAGCCCGGCGGAATTTGCGGACGAGTTCTTCAGGAAGGCGAAGTAAGAGTTGTTCGGTTGCCATGAGACGATCCTGAAAGATGATATCAATATCGACACCCAGGCAACCGAACACCAGCCCTGCGTCTGAAATCAGCTCCCCGCCACCGCCGGATACGGCTGGTCCCACTTATCAAGGAACACGAAGTCCGACAGCTTCCCGCGCCCAACCGGACCGAATTTGCCCATCGGATACCCAACCGGCAGGATTGCGTAGGAATGCACCCCCGGCGGCAGACCCAGCGCCGCCTCGGCTTCCTTCTCATGCAGCAGATGCCGCGTCGTCAGCGTCGATCCCAGGCCCAGCGCCCGTATCGCCAGCAACATGTTCTGCACCGCCGGATAGATCGACGCACCGGCGCCGCGCGTCGGGTTCGGTCCATCCTCCAGGCAAGCAACGATCCACACCGGAGCCTCATGGAAATGCTCCGTCAGGTATTCCACCGCACCATGCTGGCGACCGTAACGATCTGGCGATACGCCCGGCGGCGGCGCACTGGTGGCGTAACGAGGTCCGACGACCTCATCGAATGCCTTCTTGTACCAGACCTGCACGGCCTTCTTGATGGCCGGGTCCTTGATCACCAGAAACCGCCATTTCTGCGTGTTCCCGCCATTGGCGGCAGCAGTGCCTGCCTCCAGGATCTGCTTGATCAGCGCATCCGGCACGGGATCCGGCTTCAGCCGCCGCATCGAACGCGTAGTACCGATAATCTCGAAAAAATCAGGCATGATACAAGACCTCCCCTAAATCCGTTTCACCGGAGCGACACCGCCGGACCCGGAACGGCCTCCGTCGATGACGATATGCGTGCCCGTCACGTCCCCCGACAGGTCGGAACACAGATACAGCACCGCCCCGGCGATTTCCTCCGGCAGTGCATAGCGTCCGGTCGGAATGCCGGCGGCATAGGCGGCATGGATGCTCTCGGGGTCGTTCGGATTCCGCTGCGATTCCAGCGAGCGCATCATCCGTGTCTCCACCGGCCCGGGACACACCGCGTTGACCCGCACGCCAAGCCCCGCCACGTCGGTCGATGCGACTTTCGTCAGCCCCAGGACGCCATGCTTGGACGCGACATAAGCCGGCATCCCCGGCGATCCGAACAGCCCGGCCACCGAGGCCGTGTTCACGATCGCCCCCGACCCCTGCTTCAACATCACCGGCAGGACATGGCGCATTCCCAGGAAAACGCCCTTCAGGTTGACCGCGATGACACGATCGAAAACGTCCTCGTCATAATCCTGGGTCGGAACGACTTTGCCCTCGATCCCGGCATTGTTGAAGAACGCGTCGATCCGGCCATACGCCGCCAGCGTCTTCTCCACATAGTCCTTCACGGATGCGGACTTGGTGACATCAGCCTGCACGAACGCCGCCGTCCCGCCGCGCTGGGCGATGATATCGACACTGGCCTGGCCGGAATCCGCATCGGCATCCACCACCATCACCTTGGCGCCCCGCAACGCGAACCCCAACGCCGTCGCTCGGCCGATGCCACCGCCACCGCCCGTTATCAGCGCCACCTTTCCGGTAAAGTCCATTTTCGTTTCTCCCCCGTCCCGTCATGGCCCGGCGCAATCCGGGCCATTCGATCCAACATGATACGCCTGCATACGGACCGGTCAGCGCCCGGCCATAACGGTTAAAAACCGCCCCCTACACCACCTTCGCCGCACGCAACCGAGCGATCTCCTCCCCACCGTACCCCAGTTCATCCAAGATCGCGTCCGTGTGCTCCCCCGCTTCCGGCGTCGCGCTCCGAATGCTCCACGGCGTGCGGCTGAGTTCGATCGGCTGGCCAACCACCTCCACATCGCCCAGCACCTTGTGCGGCACCGTCCGCGTCATCGCCAGATGCTTCACCTGGGGATCGGCGAATACTTCATTCATCTTGTATATCGGCCCGCAGGGCACGCTCGCTTTGTTCAGCGTATCGATCCAGTCGGCGGACGTCTTCCCCCGCGTGATCGCCCCGATCGCCTCGTTCAGCGCGTCGCGGTTCTGCGACCTGGCCCGCCCGGTGGCATAAAGCGGATCCGCTATCAGATGATCCGCGCCCAACGCCTTGCACAGCCGGCGATAGATATCGTCGCCCGCCGCCGCGATATTGATGTAGCCATCCGCCGTCGCGAAAACCCCGGTCGGGATACTGGTCGGATGGTTGTTGCCCGCTTGGCCGGGCACCTCCTTCGCGATCGTCCACCGCGCCGCCTGGAAATCCAGCATCGAGATCTGCGCACCAAGCAACGAGCTTTTGACCCATTGGCCCTCGCCGGATTGCTCCCGCTCCAATAGCGCGATCAGGATACCCATGGCGGCGAAAATGCCGGCGGTCAGGTCGGCGACCGGAATCCCGACGCGCATGGGACCGCGGCCGGGCTCGCCCGTGATCGACATCAGACCACCCATGCCCTGGGCGATCTGATCGAAACCGGGACGATCGATATACGGCCCGTCCTGCCCAAACCCCGAGATGCTGGCATAGACGATCCGAGGATTGATCGCCTTCAGGCTCTCATAATCCACGCCCAGTCGGAATTTGACGTCGGGACGGTAGTTCTCCACCACCACATCCGCCTGCGCCACCAGGCGCTTCATCACCGCGACGCCGTCCGGCGCCTTCAGGTTCAGCGTCAGGCTGCGCTTGTTACGATGCAGGTTCTGGAAGTCCGGGCCATGACGCTCACCGCCCAGCCCGGCATCGCCCGCGGGCGATTCGATCTTGATGACATCGGCCCCCCAATCGGCCAACTGGCGCACCGCTGTAGGGCCGGCCCGCACACGGGTGAGGTCGATGACCTTAAAGCGGGCGAGGGGGCCTGTCGTCATGCGGTGGTCCTTTCAATCAGGACCGCATGGTCGCACGAACCATCCCGCCGGTCGAGACGCCCGCCCTACATTTGCCCGCTTTACATCTGAACGACGGAGGACAGTTCGAAGGCTGCGCCTTTTGGATTTTCGCCAATGCGCAACGTCTTGTCGTTGATGAAATTATACGGCGGCACCGGCAGGTTGTACGGCGCCGGAACGCCCTTGTACACCCGTCCGGCGAGGTCATACTTCGAACCGTGGCACGGGCAGAAATACCCGCCGGGCCAGTTGGGCGCCGGGCTCGCCGGGTCGGGGGTGGGCATGTAGCCGGGCAGGCAGCCCAGATGCGTGCAGATGCCAACCATCACCGCGTATTCCGGCTTCACCGAACGATGCCAGTTCTCGGCGTAGGGCGGCTGCTGATTCACGCCGGACTCGGGATCGGACAGCAGGGAGATCACGGCCGGCTCCTGCAAGGTCTTCAGGGCCTCGGGAGTCCGGTTGACGATCAGCATCGGCGCACCGCGCCACAGCACGACGATCTGCTGTCCCAGCGCGATCTTCGAGATGTCGATGTCGATAGGCGCCCCGGCGGCGATCACGTCGGCCGAGGGGTTCATGGAATCGATCAGCGGCCAGGCGATCGCGCCTGTCCCGATCGCCGCGCCTGCGATGGCAATCAATTGCAGGAAGTCGCGGCGTGCCGGTTCTGGACCGGATGTTGTGGCATGTGACATGGCTGGCACCATGGGCGAGACGCCGGATTAAGCCAAGGGGGGGCAGGGATGAATATTTCGTTAGGGTCCCAGATTCACGTCGTTTGGGCAGGCGTTCGATCGCCGCCCCGTCCAGCCGGCTCAGCCCGCATCGAAAATGCGCCCCCATAGCCCTCGGATTCGCAGGGAATCGCCTGTCGCTGCAGCCAGCGCTGCACCCGCGCGTCCTCGCAAACCGCGACGTTGAATCGCATCCATGGCGAGCGCTCAAGGTGCGGACGGAATACCGTACCCGGTGCCAATATAATGCCCTCACGCTGCGATGCCTCCGCCAGGGCAAGCGAATCGTCGATGTGCGGGAAGCGTGCCCAGACGAACATGCCGCCGGTGGGCTCGACGAACATTTGCATGCCCAGGCGGCCAAAGGCACGCACCACGTTGATCCGCGTCTCGCCGAGCCGTTCATGCAGGCGCGACAAATACTTTCGGTAATGCCCGTCGACCAGCATCAGATAAATCAGTCGTTCGGTGAATTGCGATGTGGTGATGCTGGTCAGCATCTTGATGTCGGCAAGCTCCTCCGCGATGCCCTGGGCGCAGGCCAGGAACCCGACGCGCAGGCTGCCGGAAAGCGTCTTCGAGAAACTGCGGGCGTAGATGACCCGGTTAAGCTGGTCGAGCGTCGCCAGCCGTTGCGTCGTCTTCACCTGCAGATCGCAGAAGATGTCATCCTCGACGACGAAGAAATTGTGGCGTTCGGCTGCCTGCAGCACCTTGAAAGCGATGTGCGGGCTCATGTCGGTACCGGTCGGATTCTGCATAACCGACTGGGTGAAGTAAACCTTGGGCCGGTGCGCGGCAGCGAGCGTCTCCAGCACGCCGACGTCCGGCCCGTCACGATTCCGCGGCACCGCCAGCATCGTAATGCCTTGCAAGCGCAGGTTGCCGAACATGTTGTAATATCCCGGATCGTCCACCAGCGCTGTATCGCCGGGCTTCAGCAGATAGCGGATCACCAGTTCCAGCGCGTGGCTGGTCCCCTGCGTCAGCAATATTTGCCCGGGATGTGCGGTGATGCCCAGTTCCGAAAGCATCAACGTCAGATGCTCGCGCAGCGGCAGATACCCGAACGGGTGGCCGTATTCCAGCAGGTAGGCGCCGTTCTTGCGCGCGAGGACATTGAGGCTCTGGCGAATACCGGCTTCGTCGAGCCAGGAATTGGGCAGCCACGGGCCGCCCGCGAGCAGCTTATGTTCGCCCGCCTCCAGCAGGCGGCGGACGAGCCAGACCAGCTCCTCATTGCGTTTGTGGTCATCGGTCGTGGCGCGTTCCGGCCTTGCCGCGGCGGCGGGTATCGTCGTGTAGAACCCCGCGCCCCGCCTCGATTGCAAATAGCCCATGGCGACCAGCCGATCGTAAGCCTCGACCACGGTAAACCGGCTCACATGGTGGACATCGGCGAAGGAGCGGATCGACGGCAGCTTCGTCCCTGGCCGCAAATGGCGCTCCTCGATCTGCCGCTTGATGCCGGCAACGATCTGGGCCGCGAGCGGCTGGCCGTTTCCATGGCTGATTGGAAGAGACAACATGCCGGGTCTACTTGTGATGCCTCCCGCTCAACTGGCCCGGTCGTCGGACCGGTACAGTTCCGTTAAGTGATGTTGAAACTGTCTATTACCGTCTAGTTGAGTCTTTTGGCAAGATAGCCGTTCTTCAGCCAGCGCGCGTCACGCAAAGGCTCCGCTTTCGCCGCGGTACCGGCAACCCCACAAAAGGAGGGATCCAAATGCCACTCATTCAGGTTCGCATTATCAAGGACGTATTCACCAAGGAGCAGAAGAGCCAGATTATCCCCAGGCTTACCGATGCGATGGTCTCGATCGAGGGTGAAAATATGCGCGGCGTCACCTGGTGCGTCGTCGAGGAAGTGGAAAGTGGCGATTGGGGAATTGGCGGGAAAGCCCTGACCACGGGGGACGTTCATGCGTTGGCGACCGGAAAGGCCGCGTAACGATGTGAAGGTGCACCCGTTGCGCCACGCCGATGCAGGTGGCGCAACCCGGCTCGCCGGTCAGGATCGGCGAGCGCCGCGCCCCCCCCAGTGTCCTGCCCCAGAAGTTCGTCGCATACTGCGACGGATTTCTGGGATCGGCAGGCCACTGAAAACAACGAGCGTGGTCGCCCTGGGCGGAACGCCAACAGGGCGTGAATCACGCGATCAAACAAAGAGTTAGAGCGCGCTGACTGTTCACAGTCAGCTTGTAAGCGCTCTAAGCCGTCACCACCCTGGGCTCGAACGCCGCCGCATCGATCGGCTTCCCCGGCACGACAAACACATACATCATTGCACAGACCATCCCCAACGCCGCGCTGAACAACAACGCCGGCACGAAACTCCCGGTATCCTGCACGATGAACCCCGTCACCGCCGGCGCCAGCGCCCCGCCGATATAGCCACCGCAATTCTGGATGCTGCCCAGCGACGCCGTGCAATGCCGCGGCGCGATCACGCTCGCCAGTGCCCAGCACATCGCCCCCGCCATCCCGCTGAACAGCAACGCCGTCGAGATCGCGGCGACCGCAACGAACGTGCTGGGAGTCAGTGCCGCGACGACGGTAAAGCCTGACATACCCACCAGCCCGATCACCACCGGAATCTTGCAACTGTTAACGGGGGAAACCCCGTGCCGAGCCAGGTAATCCGCCGACCAGCCGGACCCAAGGCTGCCGATCACGCCGAACGCGAACGGGATGCCCGCGATCCAGCCGGTGTTGGGGATGCTCATGTGCCGCTCGATCTCCAGGTAGCCCGGCAGCCAGGACTGGTAGACCCAACCCATGTAGACCTCGCCGAAGAAGCCCAAGACCATGCCCCACGTCGCGCGATAGGCGAACAGGTGCTTCCAGTCGGCCCAGGTCACCCGATCCGCGGTCGTCGGAACCTCGCCATCGGACAGATAGGCTTTTTCGTCCGCCGTCAGATCGATCTCGCGCGGCTCCCGATAAACCGCATACCAGATCAGCGACACGCCGATACCGACCACGCCCATGACGACGAACATCCAGCGCCAGCCGAACGACAGCATCAGCGCGGTCAGGATCAGCGGCGCGATGGCAGGCCCCAGCTTGGACCCGCAAAGCCCGATCCCGGTGGGCAACCCCCGCTCGCGGACATTGTACCAGTCCCGCACGACACGTACCAGGCCGGAGAACTGCGGCGACTCGCCGGCCCCCAGAAACACCCGAGCACCGACGAACTGCCAGAACCCACCGACGAAGCCACCTGCCGCCTGGGCGATCGACCACACGAACATGCCGGCCCCCAGCAGCTTGCGCGGTCCCAACCGATCCACCAGCGCGCCGGCGGGAAGCTGGAACGCGGCATACGCCCACAGGAACGCCGACAGCAGCAGGCCCATCTCCGCGATGGAAAACCCCAGATCGTGCCGGATCAGCGGATTGGCAACGGAAAGGGTCGAGCGGTCAATATAGTTCACCGCGCAACCAAGCGTGATCAGGCCGATCGAATTGCGCTGGATGCGCTTGATCCGCGCGGAGGCAGTGACGAGGGCCATTGATGATCCTTATTGGACGTTTCGACAAAAGCCTACGCAGGGTTCCACGCGCTTGGCCAGAGTCCCGGCTTGACCAGAGTCCCGGCTTGACCATCACCGCCTTCCCCAACAAGGTGCTCGGTATCATGAGCAAACCTGTCATCGAATATGAATCCGTCGTCCGGCCGGAGTGGATCGACTCCAACGGACACCTGAATCTTGCCTATTACGTCGTGGTATTCGACCTCGCCACCGACGCGCTTTACGCCGCGCTGGGTATTGGCGACGCGTATCGCGAAATGTCGGGCAATTCCTGTTTCACCGCCGAAACGCACACGTTGTATGAGCGGGAAGTCCGCCTCGGCGACAAACTGCTGGTGAAAGGCTGGCTGCTGGGGGCCGACACCAAGCGCCTCCATTACTTCCACGAGATGTTCCACGTCGATAGCGGCGAACGATCGGCGGTGCAGGAACTGATGGCGCTGCACATCGACATGCGCGTCCGCCGGGTCGCACCCTATCCAGCCGAGAGATATGCGGCCCTGCAACAGGCGGTGCGGGAGTACGCGCCGGCGACACTTCCGAAAGGCGCCGGACGCAGGATCGCCTTGCCCGCCTAGAAATGGCATTCTCTCCCGCGTCATGCCCCTGACTCCACCGGTTCCGGCCGCCCCCGAAGCGCCCCTTGCGTTGCGGGCCTTCCTGCGCGCCATCCGCACCAACGCGCTGACCATCTGGCCCCAGGCCGCCTACCACCAGGATGCCACGGTTCGGCATTTCCTCGGCCGCACCAACGTTTTGCTGAACACCCCCGACGCCATTCATCATGTGCTTGTGGCCAATCCGGGGAATTATCGCCGGTCGCCCGCCTCGATCCGGATCCTGCGGCCGATCACCGGCCAAGGGTTGCTCCTCAGTGAGGGCGACGACTGGAAACTACAGCGCCGAACCGTGGCACCCGCCCTGGCGCCGCGGGTGATGCCGATGCTGGCGCGTCACATCGTATCCGCGACCAACGAAACCCTGGCGCGATTGACCGCCCAATCCGGTCAGCCGCTCGACCTGCTGGCGACCATGCAGACCCTGGCGCTGGATATCGCCGGCCGCTCGATGTTCTCGCTGGAGATGGACCGGTACGGCCCTGCCATGCGCCGAATGCTGACGGAATTCGGCGAGAAATACGCCCAGCCGCGCCTGCTCGACATGCTGCTGCCGCCATCGATCCCAACGCCCAGCGACATCGGCCGAGCTCGGTTTCGCCGCCGCTGGATGGGATTGATGGAAACGATACTATCTACCCGCCTGGCGACGCCGGAGCCCGAAACGCCGCGCGATCTGTTCGATCTGCTGCGGGCCGCGCGCGATCCTGAAACCGGGGCTGGCTTTTCCCCCGGGCAGCTTCGCGACCAGGTCGCCACGCTGATCCTCGCCGGACATGAAACAACCGCGGTGACCCTGTTCTGGGCGCTGATTATGCTGGCCGAGGCGCCGGAGGAACAGGATTGGCTCGCCGAGGAAGCCATAAACGCAACGATCGAACCCGAAACCGCCTACGCCACCACGGCCACCTTGATCCGCACCCGAGCGGTGGTGAATGAGACGCTGCGGCTGTTCCCGGCCGCCTTCCTGATCGTGCGGGAGGCGATCGGCGCGGACCGGATCGGCGATCTTGTGCTGCCGCCGCGGGCGCTGGTGATGATCGCCCCCTGGGTGCTGCACCGTCATCACGCCCTCTGGCACGATCCCGCGCTGTTCCGCCCGGCTCGGTTCATGCCAGACCAGCCGGCGCCGCCGCGCTTCGCCTTCATGCCGTTCGGCGCTGGCCCCCGGATCTGCGTCGGCGCCCAGTTCGCGATGACCGAGGCCACGTTGGTCCTCGCCGCGCTGATCGGCCGGTTCCGCATGACGCGTGTCGATGCACGGCAGGTGCTGCCGATCGGCATCGTCACCACGCAACCGGACCATCCGGCCCATGTCCGCCTGACGCCGCGCCTATAGCGTCCCGGCATCACCGGCCAGGCGCCGGGCCTCCGCGGCATCGCTGTGGAAGAACGTCAGCAGCACGTAACGAAGCCCGGCGGTGACCGGCGCCGCTTCGTGCAGGATGCCGGCCGAGAAGATCAACCCGCCGCCGGTGGGCGGGCTGTAGCGATGGTCGTTGTACTCCGGAAACAGCAGATGACCGCCCTCGTATCCCTCGGTGTTCAGGTTCACCGAGATCGCGAACTCCCGGAACGCAACATTATCCGCCGTGTTGTCCCGGTGGCGGCGGAACCAGCCGCCTGAATCGTCATAGCGGGACACCAGTATCCGGTCGATATGCGTAACATTGACCTGGAACGCCTTGGCGATTTCCGGTGCGCATCGACTGAGCAGCAGATGTTCCAAGGTCCGGTGCAGGTCGTCCTCGGGTGCGATCCGCATATCCCGCCGGCGCTTCTTGGCATGATCGACCACGTTGCGGGCCGTCCCGTCGGCGTCGATCCGGGACACCGTGCCGTCGATGGTCACGCTGCTCTCGAACAGATCGATCAGGTCCTGGCAAAACGGCCGCGGCAGCAGGTTGGGCAACACGATGACAGGGGCGGGCAGGGGGGCATCGCGCGGTTCCTCCCGCGGCAAAGCATCGAGGCAATCCAGGCAGGCTGTCACGGCATCCGCATGCACGTCCGACCGCATCGCGATCCGCACGTTCCGGTCCAGCACCAGCAGCGCGGATTGCCGGGCATCGACGCCGCATCGGCGCAGGAAATCGCCGCAATCGATGGTTCGAATGGGCAGCGGATCGTCCGGCCAAAGCCATGCCGGATTGTCATCAACCATCAGCAGAACATCGGCGCCCCGAACGGCAAACGCATCCAGGCACCGGGCGATGCCGCCGATCGCGGCGGACAGGCCGGGCAGCGCCTCGGCGCCGGTCAGGATCAGCACGGCCGGACGGCCAAATTGTTCCTCGATCGAGTAGAACGCCCGGCCGGCGGTCATCCCACAACACGCCGGCACTCGATCGCCCGGCGATGTTCGGCCCACCACCGCGTCGTCCATCGCCGAAGCCGCCTGTTCAACCGGCCGCCTCCCCCAACCGGGGACCGACCGCTCGATGACATTGCCCGCGACGCTCATCCCGCCATGACTCTTTTGCTTGAGAGCGCCTAGGGCCCGACGCAACGTCCGACGATCGCTCTCCCGGACCATGCGCAAGAAGGGTAAACAAAGTCCTAAAATCGGGTAACAAATGGTGACAGGTGCTCAGGGCCGACGAGAAATAACCGAATCGTCTGGAGCATGATCGCGCTGGGCGGAACGTCCAGAGCGCGTGAATCATCCGATCAAGCAAAACGCTAGAGCGCCGGCCTCTCGACGTCATGGTGGGCGCAGGCCCACCATCCACGCCTTCCAGTGCTGATCTCGGAAAAGGCACAGATGATATCAAGTAGACGTCCTTTCCCGGGAGCGATTATTTCGCGTCGGGCACTTACGCCGCATCCCGAGCGGTGAAATCCAGCCGGAAACGTTCCTCGATATGTTCCGCCAGCGCATCCGTCACCGGCTGGGCGGCGTTGCGCCCCTTCAGCATGACGATGCCGAATTCCGGCAGCTTCGGCAGGCCTTCCTCGGGCCGCATCGCCCGCACGCCCTCCGGCAGCACGGTCAGTGCGGAAACGGTGACCGCCAGCCCGGCCAGCACCGGCGCGTGAGTCCCCACCTGCGTGCCGGACAAATAGGCGATCCGGTAGCGGATGCCGGCATCGTTCAAGGCATCCTGCGCCGACGCCCGCCAGCCGCATTCCTCATGCGCCATGGCCAGCGGCAACGGGCTCTGCCGGTGCGGCGCATAGCGGGTGGAGGTGATCCAGCTCAACGGCCCCCGCCACAACGAAACCGACGGCCAGTTGCGCGGCTGGTTGCCGTCCGACACCAGGGTCAGGTCGAGTTCGCCCGCCGTCAGCTTCGCCACCAGGTCGGTGGAGGAGGAGCACAGCACGTCGACCTGTACCGCGGGATGGGTTTCGGCGAAGCGCCGCAGCACGCCGGGAATATGCGACAGCGCGTAGTCGTCCGGGGTGCCCAGCCGGACGACGCCGGAAATGGCCGGCGCCCGGAACGTCGCCACCACTTCGTCGTTCAGCGCCAGGATCAGCCGAACCCGGCCCAGCAGATAGCGGCCATGCGGCGTCAGCATGATACCGCCGCCTTTGCCGCGGCTTAGAACTGACTGCCCAAGGATGTCCTCCAGCCGCTTGATCTGCATCGAAACGGCCGACTGGGTCCGGCCAAGCTGTTCGGCCGCCTGCGTGAAGCTATGACCCTCGGCGATAAGCTGGAACGCGCGCAGCAGTTCGGGGTCGATGTTGGGGGCGGTCAACATGCTCATCAATATATTTTATCAGAATCATAAGAGCAATTTGTTTTACTGATTCCAAGGTTTGGCTGACAAACAAGCCGCAAGCTTTATCCGTTCAGGAAGCCATCCGATGTCCGACTTCATGGTGACCCATTCGCGGCCTGCCCGGGCGACCGCCAGCCAGCCGGATGCGCGTCATCTGTTCCCGTTGCTGCGCCTGGCCCTTCGCACCTGCCTGACCCGCCGGGCCCTGCCGCAGCTCACCGCCCGCGAACGCGCCGACATCGGCATTTCCGCATCGGCCGCCGTGGCCGAAGCCGCCCGCCTGCCGTGGGACATCAACCCCGGCCCGCGCCGTCCCAGCCCGGGCGTCATCGGCACGATCCAACGCGCGCTGCATCGCGCCCGCACCCGGCTACTGACGGCTCGCCTCGCCGCACAAGACCCGAAATAGCGGCTACTTCGGCGTCGGCACCGTCTCGATACGCCCGTCGGAGTGGATGATCGTGCTCGTTCCGTTGCCGTTCGGCACGATGATCGAGCTGCCGCCGCCGGGCGTTGTCGTGGTCTGATAGCCCGGCCCGCCGCCGTTGGTCACCGCCGGACCACCCGGGGTCTGGTAAATCTGCCCGGCCGGCTGGCGTCCCGGTCCGGGTGCATGCGGCGCGGCATAGCTGGATAGCGGCGGCGCGGATTGCAGCGGAACCGGCGGCTGGTTCGCGCCTGGCGGCGTCGAGCTGCCGGTCGAGGGCTGCGGCGAAGGATAGGGCGGCGCAGTGCCGCGGCTCAGCGGCGACCCGGGCACCGGCTGCTCAGGCTCCGTCACCTGCCCTTGCTGCTCCAGATCCTGCAACGTTGGCGCTGGCGGCAACGGGCCGGGCCAGATGTCGCCCGGCTCCGGTAGCAACGGGGGTGCAACGATGGCAGCGCCCAGCGCCCGTTGCGCGTTTTCACTATCAACGACCGGAGCGTTTGGGTTGGATCCAGTGGTGAAAGGTGCATTCCACCACGTCTTGTAGGCGCAGCCGCCGAAAGCCAGCGGTAGTAAGAGCAGGGCGATACGCCGCATACGGGAAGGCTCCCCCGAGGGGTTGAAGACATGCCGGACTGATGGTGCGGCTCGCCCCGGCTGGCGCGCCGCGCGGGAATGTGCCCGCAGATTGGATAGCGCTCAAGCAGAGATGCGTGAATTAGTCCGCGATGCCCGCAAATCCAGGCCGCCACTGTCGCAGGATCGTTCGGGGTAAGCAATGCGTGCCCCGTTGTCCGCGGCCATGTCCGCTGGCGGTCGCCGCTGCATCATACCAATCCGCGTCGAGTTCGGCTCTCGGTTCGTCACGGCCCGGCGTTGAGTTCGGCTCTCGGTTCGTCATGGCCCGGCGTTAAGTCCGGGCCATCTGATCCAGCACCTTACCCCGACAAACGGCCGACACTGACACCGCTCACGACGAACCTGACGAGTCAGTGTCAACGCGGACCAAAATCACATCCGGCCAGATTCTCGGCCCGGACATAGACCGCCCGCATCGGGCACCCGAGGCTCTTGCCGCCCGCACCAGCAAGCTTCAAGGCCCTTGAGTGTCAAAGCACACCCATCGCGCGGCCCGATCCTGCTAGCCTGTCCATATGGAAGCACATACGGTCGACATATCGCTTTATAAGGCAGCCCTGGTCGTCCTCGGCGCCGCCGGCGTCGTCATTCCGCTGTTCCACCGGCTGCGAGTCAGTTCGGTGCTCGGCTTCATGCTGGTCGGCATCGTCGTCGGACCGTTCGGCATCGCCTCGCTCGCGCCGCGTCTGCCCTGGCTTTCGGCGATCACCATCGGCGACCCGGACTCGATCCGGCCGATCGCCGACCTCGGCGTCGTGCTGCTGCTGTTCATGATCGGCCTGGAATTGTCGTTCGAGCGTCTGTGGCTGATGCGCCGCCTGGTCTTCGGCCTCGGCTGCCTTCAGGTCGTGTTGTGTGCCTCAGCCCTCGCCGCCGCCGCCCTGGCGCTGGGATTTGCCCTTAACAGTGCCGTGGTGATCGGCCTCGCACTGGCGATGTCCTCCACCGCCGTGGCGATCCAGGTCCTGGCGGAGGAAAAGCGGCTCAACACCGCCACCGGCCGCACCGCTTTCGCCGTCCTGCTGTTCCAGGACCTCGCCGTCGTCCCGGTGCTGTTCGCCGTCGGCGCGCTCGGTTCCGCCAGCCATGCGGCCAGCCCCACGGATATCGGTCTCGCCATCGGCCAGGCGGTGCTGGCGGTCGCCGCCATCGTCGCCCTCGGCCGCCTGGTGCTGCGCCCGCTGTTCCGCAGCGTGGCGCGCACCCACAGTGCCGAGCTGTTCGTAGCCGCCTGCCTGCTGGTGGTGATCGCCACAGGATTGGCGACCGCCGCCGCGGGCCTGTCCATGGCGCTGGGTGCTCTGATCGGCGGAATGCTGCTGGCCGTGACCGAATACCGCCGCCAGGTCGAGGTCACCATCGAACCGTTCAAGGGCCTGTTCGTCGGCGTGTTCCTGATCTCCATCGGCATGAGCCTGGATATCCGCACGATGGCCGCTCACCCCCTGCTGGTCTTCGGCGGCGCCGGCGCCATGGTGCTGCTCAAACTGCTGATCGTCGCCCCGCTGGTGCGCATGTTCGGCCTGCCCTGGGCAACCGGCCTGCAAACCGGCCTCCTGCTCGGACCCGGCGGCGAGTTCGGCTTCGTCATCGTGGCGGTGGCCATCGGCTCCCATCTGCTGGCACCGGACACCGCCAGCGAGGTGTTGTTCGTAACGGCGCTGACAATGGCAACGATCCCGCTGCTGTCCGCCGTCGGCAACCGGCTCGCACCGCGCCTGACCCCGACGAACGCCATCGACCCGGCATTGCTGATCCCGGAAACGACCGATGCGCTGCCCCGGGTCATCGTCGCCGGCTTCGGCCGCGTCGGCCAGACCGTGGCGGCGATGCTGGAGGCGCACCGGGTGCCGTACGTCGCGGTCGATAGCGACCCGCGCCGCGTCGCGGCCCAGCGGAAACAGGGCAAACCAGTCTATTTCGGCGACATGACGCAGATCGCGCTGCTGCGGCGGGTGCATGTGGACACCGCCCGCGCTTTGGTGGTGACGCTGGACGACACGGGCGCGGCCGACGCGCTGGTAGCCGGCGCCCGGTCCGAACGAGCCGATCTGCTGATCGTCGCCCGAGCCCGCGACGCCGCCCATGCCGCCCATCTCTATCGTGCCGGCGCTTCCGACGCGGTGCCCGAGACCATCGAGGCCAGCCTGCAACTGTCCGAGGCCGTGCTGGTCGACGTCGGCGTGGCGATGGGCCCGGTGATCGCCTCGATCCACGAAAAACGCGCCGAAATGCAGGCCGCGATCAAGGCCATGGCCCCGGATGCGACCGTCCGGACCTTGGGGCGCCGGCGTCTGCGCGACCGGTTGTGAATCAGCACCGAAGGGGGACCGCTGAGGCAGTACCGCCCCCATAGTCAGTGCCGCATCAAAATGGGCAGATCGGCGTGGGTCAGCATATAGCGGGTCACACCACCCAGGATGAGTTCGCGGAGCGGGCTGTGCGCGTAAGCCCCCATCACCAGCAGGTCGGCACCCAGCGCATGCGCTTTATCCAGCAGCATCTGGCCGAACGGCCCGGCGCCGATGGGAAGCACATGCAGGTCGGCGCGGACACCGTGTTCGACCAGGATCCTGGGCATTACCGGGCGTTCGACGCGGTCGGCCATCCCGGTGACCACATGCACCTGCTCCGCCCTCGTCAGGCAGCGCAGGGCGGGTATCACGGCTCGGGCGGTCTGCTTGTCATCCCGCCAGGCGATCACGACACAGCGGCCGAACGCCGTCGCGGCGTTTGCCGGAACCGTCAGGATCGGCCGTCCTGTCCCGAACAGCGCCGTTCGGAACGTCTGCCGCACCAGGTGATCATCCTCGGCAGGCGCACTCGCAATGACCATATCGGCACGGCTGCCCCTTTCACCCACCACGGCCGCCGCGCTGCCCTCCGCCTCGACCCAACGGGTGATCGCCGCGCGCTCGCCGGCCTCGCCGACCCATCGATCGTAAGCCGTTTTCAGCGCGGTGATCCGTTCGCCCTCGCGTGCCCGTCCGGCGAGGACCGAAGCCGCTTCGTCGATCAGAACCTCGGCGGACAGCGGCGGGATCGGGTTGGGCTCGCGAACCCCGAGAACATTGATCCGGGCACAGTCCACCAGATCGCTCATCCGCAATGCCGCGTTCAGCAGGGCGGGCGCCCGGTCCGGACGCACCAGCACGACCAGCAACACATCCGCCATAGCGGCCCCTCCATCAATGGCGCATCAGCACAGGGAGGTCGGCGTGAGTCAGCATGTGGCGGGTCACGCCGCCTAGCAACAGGCTCCGGATCGGGTGACGGGCGAACGCTCCGACGACCAGCATGTCGGAGCCCAGCGCGTGGGCCTTGGTGAGCAACACCTCGCCGAACACCCTGTCGCCGGTCACCGGCAGCACATGCAGATCGGCTTTGATGCCGTGCTCCTCAAGGATCTCAGGCAGTCGCGGCTGCGGCGCGCCATTCCGCACCCCCGCCAGGACGTCGATGTGTTCCGCGCCTTGAAGGCAGCGCAAGGCGGCCAGCATGGCTTTCAACGTGCGGCTGTCCTGCCGCCAGGCAATGGCCACGCGCTTGCCGAATGATGTCGGCGGACGGTCTGGCGGCACCATCAGGATCGGCCGATCGGTCTCGAACAGTGCCGCGTGGATCGCCTGCCTCTCAGTTTCCGACGTGTGCTGCCATGGGCGTTTCAGCACGATAAAATCGGCCCGGCGTCCCCATTCGCTGACGACCTTGTCGGCGCGGTCCTCCACATCGTGCCATGTGGTGACGACCGTCTGCGGTGTCACCGTAACAGCCCAGGCATCGAAGATGCCCTTCAGGCGATCGGCCCGCTGCCGCTCTTCCGTTCGGATGCGGCGTTCAGCCTTCTCACTCAGGATTTCCTCTGTTCGTATCACCGTCTCGATGGGGGGAAGGCGGATCGCGAGCCCATTGATCCGAACGGCGCCAGTGAGTTGCGCGAGACATCCAGCAGCGGCCAACACGCGGGAGGCCACGTCTGGAAGTTCCACCACGGCGAGGATCACGTTCGGCATGATCGTTGCAGCCTACAGTCGCTCTGCGGAGGCCGGAGATTAGTCCTGTCTTCGTCGCAGAGCCAGAAGCGTGTGTCTGTGCAACAGCCGTTCTCATGTTTGTGAGCCGCAACGTGCTCAGATCGTGCACCGAGACCCACCCACATCGTCATCCGCCGCGCGCCGCAATCGGCGTGGAAGCTTCTTCTCCGGCGACCGTCACCGCCACGGTCTCCTCGATCGGCTTGTATTGGGGCTGGAACCAGCGTTGCGCGATCAGTGTCGGGACCACCGCACTGCCGATAATCGCGGTGACAAGGATCGTATACTGGCGCTGATCGATGATATGGTTCGTCAGCCCGAACAGCGCCGAGATACTTCCAAACGTCAGGCCCGTGGACATCAGCAACGTGGTGTACATCCCATCTCGTGGTTCGAAGCGGAAAATCCGGGTCAACGGCAAGATCCCCGCGAATTTCGTCATCATCTTGATTGCGAGATAGATCAGGATGAGGCCCGCTGAGGCTATGACCGCGTGCGCCTCGACCAGCGAGCCCGCCTTCAGGAAGTAGAACGGTGTCAAAATGGTGAAGGCCACGATCCGCATGCGGTTCGGCAATTCGCGGTCCTTCAGGAAGGTTGGCGCAAGGACCATACCGACAAGATACGCGGGCAGTACCGCTTCGCTTCCCGCGACACTGGCCAGACCGCCAAGGAAGAGCAGAACCAAAGTCACGAACTTCGTCTGCGGCTCGCTGACCCGGTCCCCAAGTGCTTCGAGCAGGCGCGGTGCGAACCTGCTGAGCAGCCAAAGCACGACTGCCGTCGCCACGGTAAACAGGCCCAGCCAGACATCGAAGCGGGCAAACACAAAGCCCAAGGCCAGCACGGTTCCAAGATCATTCACGAAGCAGGCGGCAAGGATGATCTTCCCGAGTTCCGTCCGGTTGAAGCCGGTCTCGACCATGACCGCGTAGACGACCGCGACCGAGGTGGTGGACAGTGAAATTCCGGCTATCTGTGCCTGTGGCCAGGGCCAGCCAATCCCGTAACGGGCAAACAGCAACACGCCGACGTAAGGTGCCAGGAAACCGACGACACCAATACTCATGCTTGACCAGAAATGTTTGCGCACGACCTGCGGATCGATCTCGGCGCCGGCCAGGAATGTCAGCAGGATCGCGCCGAAACCGGCGAGAAAGTTGACCCAGGGCGCAAGCGGCAGGCCGATGATGTTCCCCGCGATGGCGCCCACGACGATCTCGGTCAGTGCGACCGAGATGGCGACCCAAACCGATAGGACAGACGCAATCAGTGCGAGGCCGATCCAAAGGGCGGACGCGAGCCAGATGTTGTCCATGATGTCCTCCATGTCGTGCCACGCCGGAGCGTGGAGGTTCGATGACACGCGATGGAGGTGTGCAGGACCCCACCGCATCGTGTGCGGTAGGGGTCATCAGCCCTCGGTAAGGGCGGTTTCGGGGAACCCCATCCCCTTGGCAGACCTCGTTAGCGTAGAGATCACGGCCGCGCATTTCAATGTTTACGTTTATCCGGCGGCAATGTTGCCGGGTTCGGGGTGACGGTAGGTCTGTGTCACGGACTTGACATCCCCGCGTTCCCGCCGAATGTGACACCCACACCGGGGTGCCCTCGCAGTGAGGGCTGAGATCACACCCGTGAACCTGCTCTGGGTCATGCCAGCGAAGGGAGTTGTCATGCGCATCGTCATTATCGGGGCCGGCGTGCTGGGGGCCAGCGCGGCGTTCCACCTGACCCGGGCAGGGGCTGCCGTCACGGTCGTGGACGCGCATCTGGATGGGCGGGCGACCGCGGCCGGTGCCGGCATCATCTGTCCCTGGGTATCCGGCGTGGAGGACCCCGTATTCTACCGCCTGTATGCCGGTGGTGGCGAATACTACCCCGACCTGATCGCGGCACTGGCGGAAGCCGGAGAGACCGACCTGGGCTACCGCCGAACCGGGGCAATGCTGGTCTCCGGCGACCCGCACGAACTGGCCTGGATGGAGCGTTCGGCCCGCCAACGCCATGCGCCGGCGATGGACCAGGTCTCGCGCCTGTCCCCGGCCGAGGCGCAGGCCCTGTTCCCGCCGCTGCGGCCGAACCTGGGTGGCGTCCACGTCGCCGGCGGCGCCCGGGTCGACGGGCGCCGCCTGGCGGCAGCACTGCTGCGGGCCGCCCGAACCCCCGTTATGCAAGGCCTCGCGACGCTCGCTGTCGAAGCCAACCGCATCGTCGGCGTGGACATAGGGGACGAACGCATCCCCGCCGATCGGGTGATCGTCACCGCCGGCGCCTGGGCCGATCCTGTGCTGCGGCCGCTGGGTCTCGGCCTGCCGGTGCAGCCGCAACGCGGCCAGATCATGCATCTGCGGCTGGAAGGCGTGGAGACGCAGGACTGGCCGGTCATCCTGCCGCCGGGCAGCCACTACATCGTGCCGTTCGACAACGGCCGGATTGTCGCCGGAGCCACGCGGGAAACCGCCGCCGGCTTCGACTACCGGGTCACCGCCGCCGGGCAGGCGGAGGTGCTGTCCGAGGCACTCCGGATCGCACCCGGCCTGGCTGAGGCAACGATGATCGAAACCCGGGTAGGCTTCCGTCCCGTTGGCGCCGAGACAAGGCCCTTACTGGGATGGGTGCGGGGCGTGGCGGGCCTTGCGGTTGGCAACGGCCTGGGCGCGGCCGGCCTGACGATCGGCCCCTTTGCCGGCCGGCTGCTGGCGGATTTGGTGACCGGCCAGCCCGGATTGATCGATCTGGCCCCGTTCGACCCGATGCGGCGCATGCGATCGCCGGTCGAGGCGGTGGCGTTGCGGTAGAGGGCCGATCCCGACGCTTGGTTCCCAAGCGTCGGGTGAATCGGCCCACCCAATCAATGCTAGTGGCCTGCTGACCCCGGAAATCCGTCGCATTTCGCGACGGAACCGCCGAAACCCATCAACGCGAACCTACCCCTCCAAAGCCGCCCGAAACCGAGCGATCCACGCCCCCACCGCCTCGGGCTGGGTCTTCAACGCCGTCCGGTTCACGATCAGCCGGCTGGTGACGTCGGCGATCACTTCCGTCTCCACCAGCCCGTTCGCCTTCAGCGTCGACCCCGTCTGCACCAGGTCGACGATCACCCGGCACAGCCCCAGCCCCGGCGCCAACTCCATCGCCCCGTTCAGATGCACCACCTCGGCATGGATGCCCCGGCTGGCATAATGCCGCCGAGCGATATTGGGGTATTTCGAGGCCACCCGCACCTGCGACCACCGGGACGGGTCGTCGGTCCCCGCCGTCTCCGCGGGCTCCGCCACCGACACCCGGCACTTGCCGATCCCCAGGTCCAAAGGCGCGTAAACCTCGGGGTAGTCGAACTCCATCAGCACGTCGGCGCCGCAGATTCCGATATGCGCGGCCCCGAACGCGACGAACGTGGCGACATCGAACGGCCGCACCCGCACCACATCCAGCAACGGATTATCCGTCGGAAACCGCAGGCGGCGGCTGTCCTCATCGGCATAATCCGGGGCAGGGACCACACCGGCGCGGGCCAGCAGGGCCCCGCATTCCGACAGGATGCGCCCCTTGGGCAGCGCCAGAATCAAAGGGGTCGTCACGTCCAACCTTGGGAAGGCCCCAAGGGACGCCGGTGAAAACGGGGCGGTCATGCAGGCTCCGGCTTACGGTGGCGGGCCGTTTACATCACGAGGACGGCGACCGGAAGCCTGCCCCCGGTAACACTGCGTTGCGCCGTCGTCGAACCGGGTCATTGTCCAGCTCACGCCGCCAGACCTCGTGCGGCGATTCACCCGCCCCCAGCGGGCGAGACACAAAACGCGACAGCGCATCCCCCGCCAGCACGCGTTTGCCGCCAAACGCCACCGGTTCGCCGTCAGACGCCATTGGTTCGGGTTCTACCAACACAGATTCGGCCGGCTCCTCGTCCGGCCCAACGTCCGGTTCGGCACCACCCTCCGCGCCCGGTATCGCCGGTTCGGTCTTGGTCAGCGCCAGCATGGCAAGCTGCATCTTGGCCAGCGCCACCGCATTGTTCCGCAGCCGCAGCGCCATCGTATCGCTTCGATCCGCCCCCGCCGCTCGGTCGCAATTGTCCATGATGGCCCCGTGAAAGGCCATGATCTGTCGGGAAAAAGCATCTTGCAGGGACATAAGCGCGTCCGGCGTGGTTTCGAGGGATAAAGGAATTTATAGGAAAATAGTCAAGGTCGCCTCCCACGAATAATCCACCGATCCCCAGAAACGATCGCTCCATCTCCGCGTCCTCGGTGGTCCTCATTCTGCCTCTGTGTTAAAAAGCGGTGCGTGGGCGCGACACGTCCTCGACGGTTAACCGCCAACAGCCGTTTGGCCCAAAACCGGACCACACCCGGGGCAGCAGGAGGGACGAAAAACGGTGTCCATAGCGATTGTAACGGGTTCAGGCGGCCTCGTCGGGTCGGAAACGACCAGATTGTTTCTCGAAAGGGGCCTGGACGTCGTCGGCATCGACAACGACATGCGCGGCACCTTCTTCGGCCCCGAGGCCAGCACAAGCTGGCAGGTCGACCTCCTCGCCACCCAACCAGGCTACACCCACCAGAACGCCGACATCCGCGACGCCCAGGCCATCACCAATATCTTCGCCCGCTACGGTCGAGACATCGAAGCCGTCATCCACTGCGCGGCACAACCCTCACACGACTGGGCGGTCAAGGACCCCGTCGCCGACTTCACCATCAACGCCAACGGCACCCAGACCCTGCTGGAGGCCACCCGCCAACACGCCCCCGACGCCGCCTTCATCTTCGTCAGCACCAACAAAGTCTACGGCGACCGCCCCAACCACCTGCCCCTGATCGAGCAGGAAACGCGCTACGAACTAGCCCCCGACCACCAATGGGCCGAACGCGGCTTCCCCGAGGACATGCCCATCGACGCCTGCCTGCACAGCCTGTTCGGAGCCTCCAAGGTGGCCGCCGACGTGCTGGTGCAGGAATACGGCCGTTACTTCGGCATGCGCACCGCCTGTTTCCGCGGCGGCTGCCTGACCGGCCCCGGCCACTCCGGCGCCCAACTGCACGGTTTCCTCGCCTACCTGATGCGCTGCGCCGTCACCGGCCGCCCCTACACGGTGTTCGGCTACAAGGGCAAACAGGTGCGCGACAACATCCATGTCCGCGATGTCGCCAACGCATTCTGGCACGTCTTCCAGCGCCCCACCCCAGGCGCCGTCTACAATCTAGGCGGCGGCCGCCATTCCAACTGCTCGATGCTCGAAGCCATCGCCATGGCGGAATCCCTAACCGGCCGCCCCATGAACACCAGCTACGCCGAGGACAACCGCATCGGCGACCACATCTGGTGGATCAGCGACGTCAGCAAATTCCAAGCCGCCTATCCGGAGTGGCACTACCAATACGACATCAAGACCCTGATGGAGGACATCCACGAAGGCGTCACCGCCCGCATGGAAACCACCTGACCCGATGGCGGACTACCGCAAAATCCTGGTCACCGGTGGCGCCGGCTTCGTCGGCTCCAACCTGGCGCTGAACTGGAAGCGCCACACCCCGAACACCGAAATCATCGCGCTCGACAACCTGAAACGCCGAGGCAGCGAACTCGCTTTGCCACGTCTGCGCGCCGGCGGCGTCACCTTCCACCACGGCGACGTCCGGTCACCCGAGGACCTGGACGCAATCGGCCCCGTCGACCTGATGATCGAGTGCTCCGCCGAACCCAGCGTCCACGCCGGCTACGGCCAAAGCCCCGCCTACTTGGTGAACACCAACCTGACCGGCCTGATCAACTGCCTGGACCACCTGCGCCGCACCGGCGGCGACCTGGTCTTCCTGTCCAGCAGCCGCGTCTACCCCATCGCCGCCCTACGCGCCCTGAAGCTGCACCAACAGCAAGATCGCCTCACACTCACCGAGGACGGCCAAGGCTGGTCAGCCGCCGGCATCGCCGAAACCTTCCCGCTCACCGGCGCCCGCTCGCTCTACGGCGCCACCAAGCTCGCCGCCGAACTGCTGATCGAAGAATACCGCGCGATGTACGGCCTCAAAGCGGTCATCAACCGCTGCGGCGTGCTCGCCGGCCCCTGGCAGATGGGCAAGGTCGACCAGGGTTTCGTCGTCCTCTGGATGGCGAGGCACCTGTTCGGCGGGCCACTGTCCTACAGCGGCTTCGGCGGCCAAGGCATCCAGGTCCGAGACATCCTGCATGTCGACGACCTGTTCGACCTGCTGCGCCTCCAGACCACCAACTGGCCCGCCATGGACGGCGCCACCTTCAACGTCGGCGGCGGCCAAGCCGTCAGCGTCTCCCTGCGAGAACTCACCCGCCACTGCGCCGCCCTGACCGGCCGCGCCCTCGACATCGGCCAGGACCCCGAGACCCGCCCCGCCGACATCCCCTGGTATGTCAGCGACAGCCGAACCATCACCCAGGCCACCGGCTGGCGGCCAACCCGGGACGTCGCCACCATCCTGACCGACATCCACCGCTGGCTGGTAGCCGAACGCACCCAACTCGAACCCATCCTGAGGGCCTGACCCGGCATGCGAGTCATCTACGCCGACCCCGGATTGCGCGACAATCTCGGCCACCACGCCAGTTCCTGCCGCTCCATCCTGCGCGAGCTGGAAAAACGCGGCATCACCGTCATCGTCCTCGGCCTGTCCACCATCATCCCTGAACTGAAGGAAGAACTGCACGCGTTGCCGTTCTTCAGGGCCTACACCTATTGGCAGACCGACGGCGACCCGATCGCCGGCTGGCTCAACTGTTTCGAAACCTCGGTGCGCGCCACGGTCGAGGACCTGCAGCGCCTGCAAGGCATCACCGCGGACGACATCGTCTACCTCAACTCTGCCCAGCCGACCCAGTTCATGGCGCTGGTCAAATGGTCCGCCACCCTGCCGGCCGAGAAACGACCGCACATCGTCATGGAATTCGGCACCGATCCGGCGGTCGACGTCCAGTTCGGCGTCGGCGACAACGCCGGCAAATTCAGCCTGCGGCTGCGCGACTACCGCAACGACCCACGCGCGATGTTCTACCGGCACGCCGCCTGCCACCTGACCGAACCCGATCTGGCCCGCTTCCACATGGTCACCTTCGACGCGGCCGCCTCGGCGATCTATGCCCTGCTGCTGGCCAAGCCGGTCGGCGTCCTGCCGCTGCCGCAATTCGCCAAGGCCACCGTCACCCCCCGCCTCGGCCGCCGCCCCATCACCGTCTCGGTGCTCGGCCACCAACGCCAGGACAAGGGCTATCACCTGATGCCGGAGATCGCCCGCCTGCTGCTGGCGCTGGAGCCCGACATCAAGCTGCTGGTCCACAACGGCGCGCCCGACTTCATGCCGCGCGTCCAGAAGGAGATGCGGTCCCACGCCGCCGTCGAATACCGTCTGACCCTGAACGAGGAAACCGCCGGTCCCGACCTGTGGGAAGACCTGCTGCGGCAATCCGACCTGATCCTCTGCCCCTACGAACCCGCGCGGTTCATTGCCTCCTATTCCGCCGTGGCGACCGAGGCCCTGGCCAACGCCATCCCCTTGGTCGTGCCCGGAAAGACGACCCTATCCCGCCTGCTGGACCAATACGGCGGCCCCGGCACCGCCTTCGAGGCCTACAACGCCACCAGCATCGTTGCCGCCACCCGCCAGGCGCTGGCCGATTTCGACACCATCGCCGCCCGAGCCGAAACCGCCGCCAGCCAATGGAACGCGACAATGGGCGTCGAAAACATGGTCACCGCCCTACTGGCCCTTGGCAAACCGGCCTGAAATCCCTCACCTCGCTCTCAACATCCGGCCGCGTCCCCTGCCTGTTCCAGGCACCCCCCTCTTCCCGTCATGGCCGGGCGTGTCCCACGGCTGTCTGGCACGATTTTTGAGTCCTGAACGCAATATTTCGCTGTACAAGCCGCACGGTATTGATTCTACTC
>NZ_LMUJ01000010.1 GCF_009765975.1 Acidisphaera sp. S103
TCGCGGGTGACCGTCAGCCTGGTGTTCTTCTTGAAGCGGGTGACGATCCGGCAGCCGGTCTGGTCGAGTGCGGCCCACCAGGCGTAATCATAGTAGCCAAGATCAAAGACATAGGTGGCCTTGGGCACGATGGGCATAGCCTTGGCGGCGGTGATGTCGTTGACGTTGGCGGCACTGAAGGCGGTGTAGACCGGGCAGTCGGCGTTGGGGTCGTAAACCACGTGCAGCTTGGCGCCGCACACCTTGGCCGAGAACTGTGCCCACCCGCTCAGTGCGTTCAACGCCAGGCCGGTGCTGTCGATCAGGTATGTCACGCCGTCCATCGACTGGCGCAGCTTGCGGTGTGCCCGTTGGATCATGACCGCCAGCAGATCGGCGAATATCGCGACCGGACGGTTTCTGTTGGCTTCCGCCAAGGTGGCCCGCTTCGGCGGCGTGGCGTGGATAGC
>NZ_LMUJ01000100.1:0-46374 GCF_009765975.1 Acidisphaera sp. S103
GCCAGCGAATCGCAACCTGCGAGACCGGTCAACGTCTACAAAGACTTAACCCTTACCAGATTTGATTCCGATACCGTTTCCGGTCAGGCTCTTAGGCACGACAGCGCGTTCACAGAACGTGGTGGTAACGAAGGCGATGCGCAGGAATAAGCGTTGCGGGCAAGGCACGATCGTCACCCCCCGTCATGGTGGCCGCAGGGCCACCATCCACGCCTTCGCGCCGGCGCCGGCTACGTGTCCGACGCCGCCTCGCGCTCATCGGCCACCGCGACGCTCAAAGCGCCACCATCAATCGTGTGCGCTATCGTGACGATTGCGCCAACCCATGATACGTTCCGACCTCTATTTCGGAGTGTTCGATGGGCGTCCTGTCAAGGGTAACCTTGCTTGCCATTGGCTTGCTTTTCGTTACCGAGGCGTGCGTCGCCGCGGAGCTTTCAATCCAATCGATCGATATACTGGGCTACCGGGAAACGACGTCAGGTTGCAAGCTCGGGACGCCTGTCAAGCTTCATCTGACGTTAGGCGGCCCTTCCTCCCAGATCTCAGGTCCTGTTTCCGCCGAGGTCCTGATCTCAGATTCTGCTTCCGCCCAGATCACGTGGTTAGGGCCCTGCGTCGATGGTTTTGTGTCGGGAACCGGCATTGTGGAAGCCAAAATCAATAACAAGGTGGTATGGCGCTACGAAGGAGAGGTGCGAAACGGACTTGCCAACGGGCAAGGCACAAGTCACACGCCGGGTGGCATGACGGTTTCGGGAATTTGGCACGATGCCAGGATCGATGGCCCGGTCGTCCTGTCAATTGAGGGTGGCCTCCATTACGAAGGCGGATGGAAGGTGGACGGATTTGAAGGTTACGGCATCGAGACCCTTGCCGATGGCTCCCGCTTTGAAGGCAACTGGCACCACGGGCAGCTTGAGGGTCATGGAACACTGACAAAGCCGAATGGCGGTTCGTATGATGGCAATTGGCACGCTGGTACAATGTCCGGTTTCGGTATCGTCAAGTACCCGAGTGGATCGACATACGAGGGGGAGGTTCAACAGGGCAAGCGCAACGGGCACGGAACCCAATCATGGGCGTCCTCGCACATCGAAGCCAATTGGAAAGACGATGTGCCCGATGGTCCCGTCTCGTTAACGTTTGGAAATGGTGCCCACTACGAGGGCGGGTTTTACGATTGGAAAATGAACGGTCATGGGACGATGGTCTCGCGCCACGGCACTCGCTACGTGGGGGAGTGGCGCGATGGCTTCGCCGATGGCGAGGGGACCCTGGTAAGGCCGGATATTCCTCCATTTTCAGGCCTGTGCAAGCACGGCTGCTTCCAGGACGGCAGCCGATCAACAGCGTTCGGTGTTGATCCATCATCATGCCCCAAGGCCAACGCCGCTCCTTTGCCGCACCAGTAGCGGCGACCGCTGTCGCACCCCGCTTGCCGATTGGCCCCGTCCGGGCGACGATGGGCCAACCAGGACTAGCAGGGGGAATTCCATGATCGATCTGATAATCCGCGGCGACACCGTCGTAACACCGCAGGGCGTCGGCGCACATGACATCCTGATCGCCGGCGACAAAATCGCCGCGATCGCCGCACCCGGCAGTATCGCCGTGCCCGACGGCACCCGCGTCATCGACGCCACCGACAAAATCGTCATCCCCGGCGGCATCGACCCGCACGTGCATTGCAAATGGCACCTGCCCAACCCCGACGGCACCGCCAATTTAACCGCCCCACCCGACGTCGTCAGCAAGGCCGCAGTGCATGGCGGCACCACCACGATGCTCGACTTCACCCGAGCCTCCCAAGGCAAGGACGTGCGCGACGCCATCGAACAGCGCGAAGAGGACTGGCACGGCCACTGCGCCTGCGATTACGCCCAGCACCTGATGGTGGAAGGCGCCCTGCCGATCGACCTGCCCGGCCAGATCGGCGAGGCCATCCAGGCCGGCTTCCCGACGGTGAAAATCTTCACCACCGACATCACCCCCAGCCGCAAAGGGCGCATGGTCGATTTCGGCGACATCTGGGAAATATTCCAGATCTTGGCAGCGAATAACGGCCTTGGTGTGATCCACTCCGAGGACAACGACATCGTCATGCACATGTATGGCAAGCTGATCCGCGAAGGCCGAGCGGGCTTCGAGAACATGGCCGAAGTCCACAACACCCTGTCCGAGGACGTTTCGTTCCGCCGCGTGATTCGCCTTGCCGAGAAAGTCGGCGCCGCGCTGTATATGATGCACGTCTCCGCCGCGACCGGCGTCTCCGCCATCCAGGAAGCCCGCCACCGCGGCGTGCCGATCTACGGCGAATCCCTGCATCAATACATGCTGTATACCAAGGAAGACTACAAACGCCCCAACGGCCAGATCTACCACACCTACCCGTCGCTGAAGGGTCAGGAAGACCATGCCGCCCTATGGCAGGGCACGCTTGACGGGTCCATCAACTGTGTCGCCACCGACGAAATCTGCTGCACCCTGAAGCAGAAACTGCAAGGCAACCGCATCGACGACACCACCGGCGGCAATGCCGGCGTCGAGCCGCGCGTGGCGCTGATGTACACCGAAATGGTCGGCAAACGCGGCTACTCGTTACGCCGCTATGTCGATCTGGTATCCACCAACGCCGCCAAGATCATGGGCCTGTATCCACGCAAGGGAGCGCTCGCCGCTGGATCGGATGCCGATATTTGCGTGCTGGACCCCGCCGATCAGCGCGTCATCAAAGCCGAGGACCTGCACGAAGCCGACTACACCCCCTGGGAAGGCCGCAAGATGGACGCCTGGCCCTGCCTGACCGTGCTGCGCGGCAAGGTTGTGGTGGACAATGGCGTCTTCAAGGGCAGCCTGAACGACGGCAAATGGCAGCACCGCCGCATCGCGGAGGACATGTTGACCGCGCCCCGGCTGTGACCGACTCGCAGCTTCGGGCACTCCTCCTGGATTGCCTGAAGCTGTGGGAAATCGAGGGCAAAATCACCGCCGCCGACCCCGGCCTCCTCATCCAAACCCCGTTCGGTTCCTTCACCGTGACACGAGCCGATCCCGATCTGCGTCCGGTGCGTTGGTTCTACCAGACGCCGGAGCGGGCGGCGGCCCAGCGTCCTCCGCGACCCGTGCCATCCATCGTCGCCCTGCTGTCGGCGCTGCGCAACGCGATGGGCGGCACGCGCGGCGACCGCCTGCGGATCGGCGGCGCATAGGCAAAGAACCTCGCGCCCCGCCGTGCGTTGGACTCCGTGTCAACGACAGGAACAGCACATGGCAACGCTCGACGACACCTCCAATCCCGCCGGCCGGATGATCGCGGCCAAACAGGTGCAGGGCACCACGGTCTACAACGTCGCGCTGGAAAAACTCGGCTCCATCCACGACGTCATGATCGACAAGGCTTCTGGCCGCATCGCATACGCCGTGCTCAGTTTCGGCGGCTTCCTGGGCGTCGGCGACCGTTACTACCCGCTGCCCTGGGAAAAACTCAGCTACGACACTGAAATGGGTGGCTATGTCGTCGACATCGACCAGGACGTGCTCGAAGGCGCCCCATCCTACACCGATCCGGCGACCGCTTCGTGGCATGACGAAAGCTGGGGCCGCGACATTTACACACACTATGGCGTCAATCCGTTTTGGGACCTGGTTCCCTAACCTTGCCCCGCATCGCTGACCGTGCTTGGAATCTCCTCGGGCCGTGATAACGCAATCATCACGTCCGAGGGGGACGCCATGAAGATCACTCAGGTCGAGACGCTCCAGGCCGACGCCGGCTGGCGCATGTTTTCATTCCTGAAAATCACAACCAGTGACGGTATCATCGGCTGGTCGGAGTTCAACGAAAGTTTCGGCAGTACCGGCCTGTCCGACGTCATCAAGGGCCTGTCGCCAGTGCTGATCGGCCGCGATCCGTGCAAGTTCGAGCAGGTCACGCAGCACCTGCACGTGCTGACCCGCCAATCCCGCGGCGGCCTGAACCAGCAAGCCATCGCCGCGATTGAGAACGCTCTGCTAGACGTCGCCGGCAAGGCCTACGGCATCCCCGTTGCCGCACTGTTCGGCGGCCCGATCCGCGAGCGCATCCCCGTCTACTGGTCGCATTTCGGCACCTACCGCGTGCGCAGTGCCGCCCTGATGGGCGTCCCTGAACTGCGCAATTACGACGACCTCGCCAAACACGCGCAAGAAGTCCGCGATCGAGGCTTCCGCGCCCTCAAAACCAATATTCTCCCAATTGCCGATGGCCGGTTGGGCTCCTACGTCCCCGGTTTCGGCCGCCACGCTGGCTGGCCCGAACTGAACTGGGACAACAAGCTGACCCGAGGCGTCACCGAACAACTGTCCATCATCCGCCAGGCCGTCGGCCCCGACATGGGCATTCACCTCGACATCAACTTCAACTTCAAGACCGAGGGCTTCAAGCGCATCGCCGACGCGGTCGCCGACGCCAACCTGACCTGGCTGGAAATCGACACCCACGACGCCCCCGCCTTGGCCGAGATCAAGCGCGGCGCGCCCTGCCCTATCGCATCCTGCGAAACGCTGCACGGCCGCCGCGAATTCAAACCGTTCCTGGATCATTACGCCACTGATGTCGCCATCGTCGATGTCATCTGGAACGGCCTGCTGGAATCGTCCAAGATCGCGTCCATGGCCGATGTCTACGAAATCAACGTCGCCCCGCACAACTTCTACGGCCATCTGTGCAGCGCCATCAGTGCGACGTTCAGCGCCATCGTGCCGAACTTCCGGGTGATGGAGATCGACATCGACAGTGCCCCCTGGCGCGACGAGTTCTATACAGTCGTCCCGACAATCGAGAACGGCGAGTTCATCCTGCCCACCGGCCCCGGCTGGGGCATCGACATCAACGAAAAAGCCGTCCGCGCCCGTCCCCCGAAAAACTGATTGTCGTCGCCGGCCAAAAAATCGTCATGGCCCGGCGAAGTCCGGGCCACTTATAGCGGCACCAAAACCACCCCAAGGAGAAAACAATTGGCAAAATTCAAGATCGCGACCCCGACCGGGGCCAGCTTCACCACCGCCGGCGGCGGCTACAACTACGAAATGGAACCGCTGGAAGGCATCGACGCCGAAATCGTCGAGGGCCCTGCCGATGAGGACGGCTTTATCAAATTCGCCCAGGATGCCGACGTGGTCTACGCGAAAGGCATGCGCTTCACCAAAAAGGTCGTTGAAGGACTGCCAGCCAAGTGTCGCGCCATCGTGCTGGGCAGTGTCGGCGTGGATAGCGTCGACGTGAAAGCCGCCACCGAACGCGGCCTGCCCGTCACCAACTGCCCCGACACCTTCATCGAGGAAGTCGCCGACCACGCGCTGATGCTGCTGCTGTCTGCCCATCGCCGCACCATCGAGCAAGACCGCATGGTCCGAGAAAACCGTTGGCGCGAAGGCCGCCCCGCTCTACTGCAAATCCCCCGCCTGATGGGCCTGACCCTCGGCCTGATCGCCTTCGGCCACGTCGCCCGAGCGGTGGCGAAACGAGCCAAGCCGTTCGGCCTGCGTGTCATCGCCTATGACCCGTTCATCGAGGAACTGGTCATGGTCGAACACGGCGTCCTGCCGGTGACGCTGGAAGAAGTCCTCTCCCAGTCCGATTTCGTTTCGATGCACGCGCCCGCCACACCGGAAGCGGAAGGCATGCTGATGGAAAAGCACTTCCGCCTGATGAAGAAGACCGCCATCTTCATCAACACCGGCCGAGGCCCCACCGTCCAGGAAGCCGGTCTGATCAAGGCCCTGTCGGAAGGCTGGATCGCCCACGCCGGCCTCGACGTTCTGGAAATCGAGCCGCCCGGCAACAACAACCCGCTGCTGGGCATGCCGAACGTCACCCTGTCCGCCCACACAGCCTCTGCCTCCTCCCGGTTCGATCCGGCTCGGAAACGTCACGTCGGGCGCGAACTCGGCCTGATCCTGAACGGCAAATGGCCCATGAGCTGCGTCAACCCGGCCGTGCTGCTGAAGTCGAACCTGCGTCGCTGGCAGCCGGTGTCGATGGAACGCGGGCCAAACAGCTAGAGAGCATCTATCCGTATCGGGAGGCCGCGCCTCCCGATACACGAATCTCGCTACGCCCTCGTAGCGCTCGGTACTATCCCGCCGCTTTCTTCCGATTCGCCTCAAGACGAGCATCGACCAACGCCACCTGAGCATCGATCGCCGGGTGGTGCATTTCTTTCTGCCGCGCAATAAGCTGCACCAACTTGTCCGCACGCTCGATATACGGGGCACCATTCTGCAACGCCCGCGCTGCCGACGCCGGCCGCGAAAGACTTTGCGCTGCCTCGGCATATTTCTCGAACGGCACAAGATCCTTCGGTGACGCGCCAATCTTCACGCACAGATCGAACACAAAATCATAAACCGATTTCGCTTCCGCCGGATCGGCATTCACCGCTTCCTGGGCGGTGCGCATGCCATCAGCGGTGACGCAACGATAGTTACCCGCCAGCAGCATCGACCACTTGGCCAACGGCACAAAAAGCGAGTCATGCACGCGCAGCTTCACCGGCAGTTCGATCTTGCCTTCGGGCACGTCAAACCGCACCGCGTCGACGTCTTTTTCCAACTGATGCAGGATCGCCGTGCTTTTGTCGGATTCGAAACGGGCCACCTTGAAGTTGGTCGGCAAGGTCACTTGCAGCACGTTGACCTTTTCCTCCGGCGGCCGGATCGCCTGCGGATCCGGACTGCACAGCGTCAACGTCCCGGGATCGAAACTGTTCCAGACCGTCGGATCGGTGTAGGCCGGCTTCAGCGCCTCGTAGTCCAGGTTCGGAATGCGCTGCACGTAGGGCAGCGGCGGCATGTTCATGATCGACATGCAGGGCACCCTGGATTTCGCCACCGCGTCCAGCAGTTCCCGCACGCCGGGGGACCGATATTGTGGCTCCTGCATCGCCAGGCCGATCAGGTCGTAGTCTTTCGGGTCGACATCACTGGCACCCGATGCGGAAACCTTGCCCGGCAGCTTACGGGAGTCGATCTCGATTTGATCCTTCCGGCCCCTGATCGGCATCCGAACTCGGAAGCCCTCCGCATTGATAAGGTCGGCCTCGGCCGGCAGGCACACCAGCTTCACGTTGTGCCCGCCAAACATCAGTTTGGAGGCCAGCAGCGAGCCATAGGACGCGCCCATGATCAGGATATTATAAGCCATGAATCCTCCTCGTTTCCTCGACATTTCTTGTTGTATTAAGTGCCGGCCGGAAGCGTCTTCGCATTTTCTAAACTTGCGTTAATGCTTATCCGGGAACATGAAAATATCCGACTATGGCCGGCCTGTCGAATCACGTGCCAGGACCACCCGTCCGGCGGGACCGCATCATCCCCTGAATACTTTGATGAAACGCCGGAACCGGCATCTTCCCGGCCAATCCCCGGGGACGTTAGACTGACGGCAATTCGATCCCCTCGACCTCCGCCATGGTCGTGATCGTGGCATCGAACGAGACCTGATCTGCATTTTCAATTGATTGCCTGGCCAGTGCCTCAAACAACGCGTCCTGCTCCAACAGGAAATGCGTTCCGTCCCGCAATCGGGCATACGCCGCCCACGGCACGAATTTGGTTAGCGGAAACAGCAAGCCATCCCGCGGTGCGACATCCACATTCAGTCCAGAAACGAACAGCACGTTCTTGCCGTGATAGGCCGGCTCGCGCTGCATAGTACGGTACGTGCGGTCGAACTCGATCTGCGTATGATACCGCGCAGCGTCCAGCGCCGGATTCGGCGACGTCACGACTGTCGGCATAGCCGGCGCCAACGCGTCCTCCAGCAGGTCGTGCCCTTCCGGACCAATCACCGGCTGGCGGCGGAAAAAGAACAAGTCGGCCGTCAACAAATCGCCGATCGGCCCCGGCCCGCCACCACCGCGCGCCAGCGACGGCGCCGCCGCGAACGCCTTCGACGTGCTCAGCATCCGCAGCGGATCAGGCCGAGCCGCATCGATCAGCCGGTCAAGCCGCGGAAACAAGCCCTCGGTGCGATTTGGATCGAGCAGTGCATTGTCGATAAACACCGTGGGCATCCCATCGACCGAACCAAGCCGGATATCGTTACGGGCATGCGCATATTCCGTCCGATACCAGTCCAGCACGGCCGACAGCTTCCCGCAGTTCGCACCGAACCCGCCGTGGTCCGTGCGCGGCCGCGGATAAACCCCGAAACGCCGGCCATCGACATCGTAACCGACATGGCTGGCCTGGATGATGACGAGATCCTCGCCGTGATGCGCATGCGGCCCATGCCGGTCGGTCGCCACCCGGCCGCCGACCTGTCCATGATCGAACGGAAATGTGCCAAAATGCTGCGCGATCAGAATAACCGGATAGCCCTGGCTTTCGTCGGAGCAGAACGCCCGCGACGGCATCATCCGGTCCCGCCGAAACCCCAACGACCGGCAATAATTGTAAAGCCTGGGCACAAACTGGCTGTAACGGATCGCCATCCGACCGAGACGCAAATCGCCCATGACATGATGCATGCCGACACAATATCGAAACAGTGCCCGCGGACCAAGTGACATGCTGGAGACACTCGCGGACCGACAATGATCGATCCGGCCCCCCACCCGTCGTCAGCAAACGACCGCTCGCCGGGCTGCATATCGACGCCGACGATTCGGGTCGGCAAGGTCATGCAACCGTCATCGCAGTGCCGTTGTGGCAATCGGGGGCGTCATTTACCCCCGATTCAACAGTTGTTGGGGATTCGTATTCATTCTCTTCCAGTATACAGACGTTGAATTTTACATCACCAAAAATTCAACTGCACAAAATCCGACAAACCCTTGAGCAAAAACACCAGGAGATCAAACAAATGAGTTGGCTCGGTGACGTTGGCGGGTTCGTGGAGGGCGCCGGCGAAGGCGCCTGGGATGGCGCCAAGGGCATGGTCGAGGGCGTCGGCCACCTGGCCCAGTCCGGCTACAAGCTGGCAACGAACAGCCAATACAGAAAGCAGGCCTGGGACGACGCCGTTCATGATGCCAAGGCCGTCGGCAACTTCGCCGCCACCGCCGTCACCGATCCCGGCAAGGCCGCCAGCGAAACCGGTCACGCCATCAGCTGCGCCTGGCATTCGGTGCAGACCGCCTACGACCAGGCCGCGGCACAAGGCCAAGGCAGCGCCTTCGTCGGCAAGCTGTTCGGCCAGGGCGTCGTCATGATCGACACCGCCTTCGTTCCAGGTGGCGCTGAAGCCGATGCCGCCGGCGCCCTGGGCGATGCCGGTCGCGTCGCCGAACTCACCGGCGACGCCGGCAAAGTGGCCGACGCAACCGGGGATGCCGGTAAACTCGCCGATACCGCCGGGGACGCCAGCAAACTCACCACCCATGCCGAAGGCCAGATCGACCCGCCCAAGATGCCGGAAGCCGAACCGGCGCCCCCGGTGAAGACCTTCACCTCATTCAAGGATTTTGAGGACGCAGCCAACAACCCAGCACCGAACACGAGCTATCAATATGGCGACTACAAATGGTCGACCGACAGCGAGGGCCGCACCGTCGAGGCCAGCGGCACGGTCAAGGTGCGGGAATTCGGCCGCAACCATCCCGACCTGCAGAAGGATATCGGGCATGAGGGCAAACCGACCGATGTCGGCTTCCACCTGATCGCCGACTCCATGGACGGACCGACGGTGCGGCTGAACGTGGTGCCGGGCAACGGCAAGACGATCGGCGATGGCATTCCGAACCTGAACCAGGGCGCCTATAAACGATTCGAGAACACCGTCCGCGATCTCGCCTCCAACACGTCCAACAAGGTGGAAGTCAGCGTCGAACCGCGCTACAGCGCCGGGAACACCACGAACCGTCCCGATCAGTTGATCGCCTCCTACCGGGTGAACGGCGGCAAGTGGAATACCCGCAAGCTGATCAACAAATAGGTGCACCGATGAACCTGCAAGCGCTGGAACTTCAGAAATCCCTGGCCCGGGCGGTGTCAGACGCGATGCAGGAATCGTGGGAGCGCATCGTGGTGAACTACGAGATGCTGACCACCGACGAGGGACGCGAAGTTGACTACTGTGCCTTCTACATCTCCGCCGCCGGCGGCGACTTCCAGGAGACCAGCCTGCGCACCCTGCCGGACGCGGTGGATGACCTGTTCATCCAGCTCAACGACCTGATGGCGAAGACCGAGAACGAGCGCTGGGGCACCTGCGACCTGGTGATCGATCGTTCCGGCCAGTACAAGTTCAACTTCGACTACGCCGCCCCAAGGCGTGTCAATGGAATCTTCGACGAACAATCCCAGGGCCGCTTCGACCGCTACCTGGAAACCTACAAGACCGACCGCGGCCGAACATAACGAGACACAAACGGCAATGGATACGTGGACGAGCACCCCGAATTTATTGTAGTTTCTTATAAGGAACATACCATTGCCGCGATAACCAGCCGCGCAACAGAACATTGATCTGGGCAGACAAGCGATCCCTGGGGTAGACCACGGCAACCAGCCAGGAACGCCCGCATGCCCGACTTCTCCCTGACCAACCGCATCGCCCTCGTCACCGGCAGCTCCCGTGGTCTCGGCCACGCCATCGCCCAGGGCCTCGCCGAGGCCGGCGCCAAGGTCATCCTCCACGGCCGCGACCCGGCCCGCCTTGAAGCTACCGCCGCCGCCTTCCCCAACCTGGCGGGAACCCTGGCCTTCGACGTCTCCGACCGCTCAGCCACGAAAGCCGCATTTGAAACCATCGCCCAGGACCACGGCCGCCTGGATATCCTGGTCAACAACGCCGGCATCATCCCCCGCAAACCGCTGCTGGAAACCACCGACGAAGACTGGGCCGGCGTCATCGACTCCAACCTGTCCGCCTATTTCCGCCTGTCCCGGGAAGCCGCCCGCCTCATGGTCCCCGCCCAATCCGGCCGCATCATCATGGTATCCTCCATCATGGGCCTGGTCGGCCGGCCAACCATCCCGGGCTACATCACCGCCAAGGCCGGCCTGCACGGCATGGTCCGCGCTTTGTCCGCCGAACTCGCGCCCCAGGGCGTCACCGTCAACGCCATCGCCCCCGGCTTCTTCCCCACCGACGCCACCGACACTCTCCACAAAGACCCGAAATTCGCAGACTGGATTGCCACACGAGCACCCATGGGCCGTTGGGGCGATCCAAAGGAACTCGCGGGTCCGGCCGTGTTCCTGGCGTCGGACGCCGCATCCTACGTCACCGGCCATATCCTTGTGGTGGACGGGGGTCTGACCGCCGCCCTGTAACACTTGTCGAAAGCCAAACGGCTTCCCACGTGCGGCGCCAACAGAAAGGAACCCCGCACCATGATCCAGCTTCGCCCCTTCGCCACCCTGGGCGCGTTCCGCAACGAATGGCTGAACGCCCACCATCACTTCAGCTTCGGCGGCTACCACGACCCGGAGCGCATGGGCCTCGGCCGCCTGCGCGTATGGAACGATGATGAGGTCGCACCCGGCACCGGTTTCGATCCCCACCCGCACCGCGACATGGAAATCGTGACCTACATCCGCGAAGGCGCGATCACCCATCGCGACAACCTGGGCAACGAAGGTCGCACGGAAGCCGGCGACGTCCAGGTCATGCACGCCGGCACCGGCATCACCCACGCCGAATACAACAAGGAAGACGTCCCGACCCGCCTGTTCCAGATCTGGATCATGCCGGACAAGCGCGGCGTCGCGCCTGGCTGGGGCACCAAGGCATTCCCTCGCGACAACAAGGGCCTGTCCGTCGTGGCCAGCGGCCGTCCAGCCGACGCGAACACCGGCGCGCTTCCCCTGAACGCCGATGCCGCCGTCCTCGCCGGCACCCTGGCCGAGGGCCAGACGACCGAACTCACCCTTGCCCCCGGCCGAGCCGCCTACCTCGTGGCGGTGAACGGTTCGGTCACGGTGAACGGCGTCACCGCCCAGGCCCGCGACGGCGTTGCGATCGCGGATGAACGGTCGGTGACCATCACCGCGACCAAGGCAACCGAGATCGTGGTCGTGGACGTCGCCGCTTAGGCCTCAAGGCGGGGTTATCGTCCGGTCACCCCGCTTTGATATACCGCTCGATCGTCCGATGCTTGAAGAACCAACGGCCCTCGACCTTCGCCAGCCGGTCCGCATAGGCCCCGCCCGACCCGATCACCGGTCCGGCGGGGCTGTTCTGCACCAGCGCCCAGTTGGACCGCGCCGTCGCGGTATCGCCATCCAGGTCGATCACGATATTGGTGGTCAGATGCACCCGCCGCGGCCGCTCGCCCGTGGCGATGCTGCGTGCCTGCGCCACGATGCCCGCTCGCCCCGTCCCGGTGCCGAACGCCGTCTCCCAAACCCCGTCTTGGGTGAACAACGCCGCCATCTCCTCGAACCGATCGGCGTCCAGCGCGAAGCAATAGCGTGCCAACAGTTCCCGAATCTCATCTTTATCAGACATATGCCCTCCTTGTCCGTTCCCTTTATCCCGCGCCAGTATAGACTGATCGGTCTCAGCGTCACAGGAGCGTGCCCGCGATGGATGCGATCAACACCGACGGCCTGATCCGCGATCAGGCGGCCCTCGATGCGATCTACGGCGAATCCCCCATTGGCGCGATCGCCAAGGAGACCGATCATATCCATCCGCATTACCGCACGATGATCGAGGCCTCGCCCTTCGTCGTCATCGCCACCAGCGGGCCGGAGGGGCTGGACTGTTCCCCCCGCGGCGATCCCGCTGGCTTCGTCCACGTGCTGGACGAAAAGACCCTGCTGATTCCCGATCGGCGCGGCAACAACCGCATCGACACGCTGCGCAACATTGTCCGAGACGACCGTATCGCCCTGCTGTTCCTGATCCCCGGCGTCGGCGAAACCCTGCGGGTGAACGGCCGAGCGGCGATCTCCACCGCGCCGGAGCTGATCGGCCGCTTCCCGTACCGTGGCACCCTGCCCCGCTCGGTCATCATCGTACGGGCGGAAAACGTCTATTTCCAATGCCCGAAAGCGCTGGTCCGCTCCGAACTATGGAACCCCGAGAAGCATATCAGCCGGAAATCGCTGCCCAGCACCGGTACGATCCTGGCCGACATCACCGCCGGCAAGGTGGGTGGCGAGCAATACGACCGCGACTACCCCGAACGGCTGCGCACGACAATCTACTGAACCGGAATTATATAGTCCTGCATTCGGGATAAGACCATATCGTTCCGATATGATCGGTGGAATCCGCCCGTCGGCCCGGCCCGGAAAATTGCGCGCCAAAACAGAACCGTGATATCGATATATCACGACGCTGCGATGGATTGTTCGGTTCGCAACAGGACGCATCCAGACCGGATTCGCACCGATTAATCGCGGACTGATTCCGCCAGCAGGAATACCCATGGACCACCAGAATGCAATCCCACGGAAGTGGGACATAGAAGCTGATGTCGTCGTCGTCGGATTTGGCGCCGCGGGCATGGCCGCCGCCGTCACCGCCCACGAACTCGGCGCCAAGGTCGTTATCCTGGAGAAAGCGCCCGAGGGGCAAGAAGGCGGCAACACCCGCGTCGCCGGCCAGGGCTACCTGAACACGTCGTCGGCCGAAAGCGCCGCTGCCTACCTGACCGCCCTGTGTGGCCCCTACACCGTGCCGGAGACCATGGTGAAGGTGTGGGCCGAGGAGATGGGCCGCAACAATGACTGGCTGCGCAGCCTCGGCGGCGACCCGCAGGAGCATCAGCATCCGCCGGTCGGAATCGAATTCCCCGACCTGCCCGGGTCCGACTGCGTGCACAAGTTCCACGACGGCCCGACCTATGGCTATTCCTACACCTGGAAACTGTTCGAACGCCTGGTGAAGGAACGCCCTATCCAGATCCTCTACGAAACGCCCGGCCAGGCGCTGATCCAGCACGACACCACCAAGGAAATCCTGGGTGTCCGCGCCCAACGGGATGGCAAGCCGATCACCGTCAAGGCCCGCAAAGGCGTCGTCCTGACCTGCGGTGGTTTCGAAAACAACCAACAGATGATCCGCGATTATCTGCCCGGTGTCCCCTATTGTTACACCTCCGGTTCGCCGTACAATGAGGGTGACGGCATCACCATGGCAATGTCCGTGGGCGCCGATCTGTGGCACATGAACAACTATGCTGGTCCGTCGATGGCACTGAAAGTGCCGGAAGTCCGCACCACATTCTCGATGCAGGCATTGCACTACAGCAAGGAAATCCCGGGCGGCATGATCGTTGTCGGCCCGGACGGAAAACGGTTCGCCGACGAAAAATACCGCACCCGTCACGGCAAGGTTCCGATCAACGGCGTCTGGCTGCCGCTGGCCACGCCCTGCCCGATGTATCTGATCTTCGATCACACCATGTTTTCTTCCGGCCCGCTCTACGACGGACACCCGAGCCACGGGTGGACGCAAATCATCGAGCAGTACGACTGGAGCAAGGACAACAGCAAGGAACTGGCAAAAGGCTGGGTCAAGAGTGCCGCCAGCCTCGCCGATCTCGCCGGGGTCATCGGCGTGAACGCCACCACACTGATCAATACAGTCAGTCGCTGGAACGATCATGTGGCGGCGAAGCGTGACGCCGAGTTCGGCCGAACCCTGATGATGCAGCCGATCGGTGACGGACCGTATTACGCGGTGGAACTGTCGCCCTCGATGCTGAACACCCAGGGCGGCCCCAGGCGTAACGAACGGGCGCAGATCGTGCGTCCCGACGGGTCCCCGATCCCCAGGCTCTACAGCGCCGGCGAACTGGGATCGATCTACAGCTACCTGTATCAGGGCACCGGCAATATCGGCGAATGCCTGACATTCGGCCGCATCGCCGCCCGCAACGCGGTCGCCGAACCAGCGTGGAGGGCCGACAACGCATAAGACGGCCAGGCCGCCGCGGGCAATCCCGTGGCGGCCGCCGGGACTTCGATAAACGCCGCCCAAGACGGTCAAGACAAAGAAAATGGGAGATCCAATGATGAGCAGCAGCGCGGGCTACGGCAACAGCCTGGACTCAGCGGATTCGGTCAGGGACAATCGGAATCGGAAACGCGCCGTCATCGCCAGCACCATCGGCGCCATCATCGAGTGGTATGATTTCGGCCTCTACAGCATCGCCGCCGGGCTGGTGTTTCCATCGTTGTTTTTCCCGAATTCCGACGCGCTGGCCGGAACCCTCAATTCCTTCATCGTCTTCGCCGTCGGCTACATCGCCCGCCCCGTCGGTGCGCTGATTTTCGGCCATTTCGGCGACCGCCTCGGCCGCAAGGGCGCGCTGGTCGCCACCATTTTGCTGATGGGCTTCGGCACGTTCCTGGTCGCGCTGGTGCCGACCTATCAGCACATCGGCATCTGGGGCGCTGTCATCCTGTCCGTACTGCGGTTTCTCCAGGGCCTGGGCGTCGGCGCCGAATGGAGCGGGGCGATCCTTCTGTCCATGGAATGGAGCAAACCCAAGCGCCGCGGCCTGTTCGCCAGTTGGCCGCAAATCGGCGTCCCCATGGGGGCGTTGTTCTCCAACCTGCTGTTCGGCGGCGCCAGCCTGGCCACCGGCAGCGCCTTCATGACATGGGGATGGCGGATCCCGTTCGCATTCAGCGCCATCCTGGTCATGCTGGGCCTGTATATGCGCCTCGGGCTGACGGAAACCCCGGTATTCCGGGAATTCGCCAATGCCGGCCAGGTGCAGAAGCTGCCCGTCATCAAGGCGATCCAGCAGCACTACAGGGAAATCATCCTGATCACCCTGCTGCGGATGTCGGAGCTGAGCAGCTTCATCATCTTCACCGTCTTCGTCTTCACCATCGGCGTCCAGGTGCTGCATTTCGACCGCAACTTCATCCTGGCCGCGCTGCTGGTCGGCCTGGCGATCGAGTGCTTCTGCGTGCCGATCTCCGGTGCGCTGGCCGACCGGTTCGGCCGCAAACTGATGTTCATGATCGGCGTGGCCGGCGCCGGGCTGTTCAGCTTCGTCTATTTCGCCGGTTTCGCGACCGCGTCTCCGTCTCTGGTCTTCCTGGTTATCGCCCTGTCGCTGATCCCGCACGGGCTGCAGTACGGCGCCGAGGCCGCGCTGATTACCGAAAGCTTCTCCGCCAACGTGCGCTACAGCGGGTCGGCCGTGGGGTATCAGTTGGCCTCGATCCTGGGCGGCGGACCGACACCGATCATCGCCACGCTGCTGTTCGTGCGCGACCGCAGCGGCTACCTGATCGCCGGCTACCTGGTGTTGTGTTCGATCATCAGCATCATTGCCGCGGCGTTCATGCGGGACGGCCATCGGGCCAGCCGGGCTGACGGAGCGTAGCGTCTCGAAACGAAGAGGCTGACCGGTTGTACGCGCCGCCGTCCCGGCCGTATCGGGTTACGTTGTTACGCGGCAACCTGTTAGCTCTTTGGCAACGTTTTGCTGGTATCATCGCAAAGAAGAACCTTACGCAGATAACACAGCAGATGCACGCCAAACACGCGGATGAAAACCGGCTAAATGATATATCCGGACATGTCATCGGCTTTGCCTTTACACGCTCGGCATCGGGTCTACGGAGAAAGTCCGCAAGGCTGAGCATCAAACGCATGGTCAGCGAGCTATAATACCAGGCGCCGTTGATGCCGACTCTTGGATGCCGTCATGGCCGGGCGCGCGCGCTGTGCGTGTCCCGGCCATCCACGCTTCATCGGCTGGTGCGCGGATGGCCGGGACGCCCGAAGCAGGCGCCCGGCCATGACGGCAGCGGAAGGGTCAAACTCAACGGCACTTGGTATAACCAAGCATCTGCGTGTTTCGCCTGCATCCGCCTTTCTATCTGCGTTAGGCCCTTGCTTCCTCGGCCCCCACGCCCCCGACGCCGGCCCATTGCGGGAACAGCGGTGACACGGCAATCTGCCGCCGACCGCACATGCTCCAGAATCGTTTCGTCTAGGGGTAAAGGCTGTCCAACCAACCCGCCCGCACCTATGATTGGTAGCGATAACAGGAAAGCAATCGATATGAAGCCACGGCTGGTGCTGGCCTGCCTGACGACGACCGATGTTGTTGCCCGAGCAAGGGCCGACTTCGACTCGATCGTCCTGGACGGCCCCGACGACATGACGGTGCCGGAGGTAACCGCGGCCGCCAAGTCGCTTAAGGCCGAGGCCATCCTGTTCACCAACACCCTGCCGTTGGACGCCGCCGCCATCGCCGGCCTGCCCCCCAGCGTCCGGGTCGGCGCCACCAGCAGTGTCGGCTACGACCATATCGATGTCCCAGCCGCCAAGGCCCGCGGTCTTGTCGTCACCAACACACCCGGCGTGCTGACGGAATGCACCGCTGATCATGCGATGATGCTGATGCTCGCCGCCGCCCGCCGGGGTGCCGAGTATGACCGCATCATGCGCCAGGGTTGGCGCCGCCGCATCGGCCAGGGTGAGTTGCTCGGTGTCCGGGTGACCGGCAAGCGGGTCGGCATCCTGGGCATGGGCCGGATCGGCCAGGCCTTCGCACAGCGGGCGCGCGGGTTCGATATGAAGATCATGTATCATGGCCGAACGCGATTGCCGCCCGAACTGGAACAGGGCGCCGAATACTTTTCCGACTTCCACGCGATGCTGCCGCATTGCGACTTCCTGTCGATCCACGCCCCCGGCGGGGCCGCCACCGACAAGATCGTCGATGCCAAGGCGCTGTCCCTGCTGCCGGACGGTGCCGTCCTGGTGAACGTCGCCCGAGGCACCTTGATCGATGAAGATGCGCTGCTCGATGCGCTGACGTCCGGAAAACTGTTCGCCGCCGGCCTGGACGTGTTCCGAGCCGAACCGGATTACGACCTGCGCTTTGCGCCGCTGGAGAACGTGGTGCTGTCGCCGCACGTGGGAAGCGCCTCGAAAGAAACCCGTGACGCAATGGGCTTCCGAGCGTTGGACAATATTGTCGCGGTGCTGGCTGGTCGGCCGGCGATCGACCCGCTGTGGAAGGACTGACATGCCGAAACCTGTTCTATTCGTGACCCGCCGTCTGCCGGCCTCGATCGAGGCCCAGGCGCAACAAGACTATCAAGCTCGACTGACCCCGTCGGATGTGGCGATCACCGACCTGTTGACGCAGGCCGAGGGTGCGGATGCGGTGTTGTGCTGCCCTGGCGATACGCTGGATTCGAAGGCGATCGCGGCGCTGCCTGCATCGGTGAAGGTCATCGGCACATTCAGCGTCGGTTACGATCATATCGACATCGCAGCGGCGAAGGCTCGCGGCATCAGGGTCTGCAACACGCCCGACGTGCTGAGCGTCGCCACCGCCGAGTGCGCCATGCTGCTGATCCTGGCCGCCGCCCGGCGTGCCGGCGAAGGGGAACGCCTCGTTCGGGCCGGGAAATGGGATGGCTGGGCGCCGACCCAGTTGATGGGGACCCAGGTTTCGGGACGGCGCCTCGGGATTTTCGGCATGGGCCGCATCGGGCGGGAGATCGCCAGAATGGCACGCGGCTTCGGTATGGAGATCCACTATCGTGACATGACCCGTCTGCCGCCGGACCTGGAGCAAGGGGCGATCTTCCATGACAACGACGATAGTTTCCTGCCGCTCTGCCAGGTGCTGTCGCTCAACGCACCGGGCGGGGACGGCACCCGCCACTGGCTGAACGAAGCGCGGATCGGGAAATTGCCGATGGGTTCGGTGGTGGTGAACGCCGCCCGCGGCACCCTGGTGGACGACGGCGCGCTGATCGCGGCACTGCGGAGCGGACAAATCGCCGCCGCCGGATTGGATGTCTACAACGGGGAACCTCGGCTGCATGCGGATTACCTGACGCTGGAGAATGTGGTTTTGCTGCCGCATCTGGGTAGCGCCACGACGGAAACCCGGGATGCCATGGGGCGTATCGTCCTGTCCGGGATCGGTGCGATCCTGGCGGGTGAGACCCCTTCCAACCTGGTGGTTTGACGATGCGCATCGCTGTTGGCGGCTTCTTGCATGAGAGTCATTCGTTCGCGCCTCGGCCGACGACGTATGCGGATTTCCTGCAGCCCGGTGGGTTGCCGGCGTTTTCGGCCGGCGATGGGTTGATTGAGGCGATGCGGCCCAGATCGGTGCCGCTGGCTGGGGCGATTGCGGTGGCGGAAAAGGCTGGGGTCGATCTGGTGCCGCTGGCCTGGGGGTTCGCCAATCCGGCAGGACCGGTGCAGGACGAAGCGTTCGAGCGGATTGCCGCGCGTATCTGTGCACCTCTGTCGGTGGCGTTGGATGCGGGGCCGCTGGACGGGGTCTATTTGGACCTTCATGGCGCGGCGGTGGTGGACAGTTTTCCCGATGCCGAGGGCGAGTTGCTGCGGCGGGTAAGGGCAATCGTGGGTTCGGATCTGCCGCTGACGATCAGCCTCGACCCGCATGCCAACCTGACGCCGCAGATGGTGCGACTGTCGGACGCGGTGGTGCCGTTCCGGACCTATCCGCACGTCGACATGAAGGACGCCGGGGCACAGGCAATGCGTCTGTTGCTGGCCCGGATCGAGCGTGGGCAGCCTTGGGCTCGGGCCTTCCGGACGCTGGATTTCTGGCTTCCGCTGGGCAGCCAGTGCACGCTTATGCCGCCAATGCAGACCGTAATGACCGAACGCGCCGGGCTGGCGGAACGGTTGGGGTCGGTGGAACTGGCGTTCTGTTTTGGGTTTCCGTATGCGGATTTCGCGGGATGTGGCGCCGCCATAGCGGCGTTCAGCGAGACCCAGGCAGCAGCGGATGCGGCGGCCGACGCGCTGCTGGGGTTTGTGAACGCGCAAGAGGCTTCGTTTGTGCAGGAGACTTTGCCCTCGGCCGAGGCGGTTGCCGAGGCGAAACGGATCGCCGCCAGGGCTGGCCGGCCGGTGGTGCTGGCGGACACGCAAGACAATCCGGGCGGCGGTGGGCATGGCGATACCACGGAGTTGTTGTCGGAACTGGTCCGGCAAAAGGCGGCAGGCGCGGTGGTCTGTCTGATCAATGATGCGGAGAGCGTGGCGGCCTGCGTGGCGGCGGGGGTTGGGGCGACGGTGTCGTTGTCGCTCGGTGGAAAGTCGGACGGGATGCCGTTCGCCTGTTCGGCGGTGGTGGAGCGGCTGACCGACGGCGTGTTTACCCTGACCGGGCCGATGGGCGCCGGCAACCCGGGCAATTTGGGCGACACCGCGCTGGTGAACATCGACGGCGTGCGGGTGATGGTGACATCGCGCAAAATGCAGGCTCTGGATCAGGCGATTTTGCGGCATGTCGGTATCGAGCCCTCGGATTGTTCTATCATCGCGTTGAAATCTTCGGTGCATTTCCGAGCGGATTTTGGGCCAATGGCGGAACGGGTGATTGTGGCGATCGCACCGGGGCCGGTGGTCGCCGATCCGGCGGTGCTGAACTTCCAGCACGTGCGGGCGGAGGTCCGGCGGCGACCCCGGGTTCGTTAGGTCGTTACGATGGACATTCCCAGTTCGATCCCTCGGGTTGCTTTGGTCACCGGCGGCGCTCGGCGGCTCGGGCGCGCGATCGCGCTGGCCCTGGCGCATCAGGGTTTCGATATCGCGATCCATTACGGTGGCAGCGCGGCGGCGGCGGACGAGACGCGGCGGCAGATCGAGGCCATGGGGCGCCGCGCCGTGGTGCTGCAAACAGATTTGGCGGATGAGGCAGCAGTCTCGCGGCTGTTCCCCGCGGCGGTCGAGCAGTTGGGGCCGATCGGGGTGTTGGTCAACAATGCCAGCCAGTTCGATCGCGACGAATGGGACGATGTGACTCGGGAGTCCTGGGACACCCACATGGAAACCAACCTGCGGGCGCCGTTCGTGCTGATCCAGGCGTTCGCAAAGGCCCTGCCGGCGGAGGCCGAGGGTGTCGTCATCAACATGGCCGATCAGCGGGTGTGGTCGCTGACGCAGCATTTCGTTTCTTATACAATTTCAAAGGCAGGGTTGTGGGTGCTGACCCAGACGATGGCGTTGGCGCTGGCGCCTCGGATTCGGGTCAATGCGATCGGGCCGGGGCCGGCGTTGCCGAGTCCTCGGCAGAGTGAGGCGCAGTTTGCCCGGCAGTCGGCGTCGGTTCCGCTCGGGCATGGGACCGATCCGGATGAGATCGGCCGAGCGGTGGTGGCGATCCTGAGTTTGCCGGCGATGACGGGGCAGATGATCGCGCTGGATGGCGGACAGCACATGCAGTGGGCGGCACCGGGCTACGTCGCGGTGCCGGAGGAGTGACGCAACAGGGGCCGGACGTGCTTCATGGCGGTTCATCGCCGGGAATTCCGAACGTCGCCGAACAGCATGCCACGCGCATGTCCTTCGGCGTCGCCGGCTTCGGAAGCGCCGTTTGGGCAGCACTGGTACCCTTCGCCAAGGTCCGCACCGACATCAGCGACGGCGGGCTGGGATTGTTGCTATTATGCCTGGGCATTGGCTCGATCGTGACCATGCCCGCCGCCGGCGCTTTGGTGGCGCGGTTCGGCTGCCGCAGCGTTATCATCGTTGCCATCCTGGCCATCGTTGTGACGCTGCCCTTTCTTGCGACCCTTTCGGCGCTGCCGTTGCTGGTCGTGGCGTTGATGCTGTTCGGCGCTGGCCTCGGAACCCTCGATATCGCGATGAACATCCAGGCGATCATCGTGGAACGAGCCAGCGGACGCGCGATGATGTCGGGCTTCCATGGACTGTTCAGCCTGGGCGGGATCGTTGGTGCCGGCGGGATGGCGGCCCTGCTGGTTGCCGGCGCTTCACCCCTGATTGCCAGCCTGTGCATGTCGTTCGGACTTCTCACGGCCCTCGCCGCCGGCGCTTCGCATCTGTTGCCCTACGGTGCCAGGAACGATGGTCCGGCCTTCGCGATACCGCATGGGATCGTGCTGTTCATCGGCATCCTGTGTTTCGTGCTGTTCCTGGCCGAAGGCGGGATCCTGGATTGGAGCGGGGTGTTCCTGACATCCGTCCGGCATCTGCCCACCGCCTACGCCGGTCTCGGCTATGCCGCGTTCGCTACGACGATGACGATCGGCCGGCTGACCGGCGACGGCGTCGTGGACCGGTTGGGACACAAAAAGATCGTCCTCATCGGGGGCCTGCTGGCCGCGGCCGGATTCCTCCTCGCGGCCACGCTGCCGTCCTGGCAGATGACCATGCTGGGCTGCACCTTGATCGGTGCCGGCTGCGCGAACATCGTTCCTGTCCTGTTCAGCGCCGTCGGGCGGCAGAACGTCATGCCGGAAAACGTCGCGGTCCCGGCGATCACCACTCTCGGCTACGCCGGGATTCTCGCGGGCCCGGTCTGCATCGGTTTCATCGCGCATCTTTCGAGCCTGCCGACGGCCTTTCTCATTCTGGCCGCGATGCTCGTTGCCGTTTCCCTCAGCAGTCGCATTCTCTGATGGTTTAGCCAGGCTTTGGCCGCATCAGGGCGGCGAGGTCACCTGGTCTGGGGCGGGGTGGAACCTCACCGGACAGTAGCTGGTTGGCGTGGCGAGGCTGAGTTGGTTGGTCACCGCTGTCAGGCTACGCGGTAATGCCCGCTGGCGATTGGACGCCATTCACCCTGCGGTTTGAAGTTTACCCGTGATCAGTTCACGCCGGAAATCTGGACCAGCCACAGCTTCGTTCGCATGCGGCCAGTTCGCGGCGCTCAGTGAGGACGGTCGCCGCGCACAAGCATCCGATACAGGCGGCGATGCTGGCTGTGATCGTAATCGAAGCCGGCTTTATGTAACGAGGCTCGGTCATCGATAATCAGCAGGTCGCCCGCCTTATATTCGTGCGCATAGCAAAACTGAGGCTGCGTGATCCTATCGGTCAAATCCTGCAGAAAATCCTGGGTTTCCTCGGGCGACATGCCGGTGACCGTCTCAGTCTTGCTTTTATGGAACCACACGGCCTTGGTGCCCGTCTCCGGATGTGTCCGGACCAGGGGATGCACCGTCGGCGGTTTCTTCGCCTCGAGCTGGGCCTTCACGACGTCCGGATTGGCCGTCTTCATGCGCGCGCTGCTGATCAGCGTATTCTCGGTCTTCGCGTCGGCGATCTTCAGTTTGATGTCGTCCGGCAGCGCTTCGTAGGCCGCACGAGAGTTACAAACCGATGTCGCGCCACCCTTGTCCGGCACTGCCACCGCGTACAGCATGGTGAACTTGGGCGGCAATTCCTGGTTGGTGTGGTCGGTGTGCCAGGTGGCATTGGTGCCGACTTTCGCGGGCTGACCCTTGCTGTCCTTGTGACGGTTGTCGAGCACACTGATCAACGGAAATCCGTCAACCAGATAGCGCCGGTTCTGGTCCTCCATCAGTTCGCCGAAGATTTCGCCAGCGGCTTGCACCTGGCCTGGGGTCAGGTGCTCCTGCCCACGAATCACGAGGACGACGTTTTCGACGGCGGCGTCGTAGAGCTTCTTCTGCGTTTCGCCGTCGATGGGTTGGGCAAGGTCGATACCGGTGACAATGGCGCCGATGTGCTCCTTGACCTTCGCAATGTTCATGGACTGGGTGGGAAATTTTGACGCGGCAGCGCTCATGATCTGGCTCCTCTTATCTTGACCCGCGGGTTGCGGCGGGTGCGGGTGGCATTTCCGGAAAACCGCTCTGGCCAACAGGATCGGCCGATTGTTCGCATCTATCAAGTCTTGCCCGATCACCTGGGCTGGAAGGAGTGCTGCCGCCCCGTGCCTCGCCGACGAAAAGCTTGACCCGCTGCCGTCGCACCGGGACAGTCGGCGCGGGACAAAAACGGGGAGGACGGCATGCCTGCACGTTCGGGTGCGCAATATCTGGCCGGTCTGCGGGCGCGCCGGACCGAGGTCTGGCTGCGCGGCGAACGGGTGACCGATGTCGCCACCCATCCGGGCCTCGCCGGCGGGGCGGCGGCTATCGCGTCGTTGTATGATCAGCAGTCCGATCCGGCCCTTCGGGACGCGATGACGTTCACCTGCCCCGATACCGGAGACACGCTGGGCCTATCTTTCATCATTCCTCGCACCCGGGACGACTTGGTGCGACGGCGGGTCATGATGCTGAACTGGGCTCGGACGACCTGCGGGATGATGGGCCGGTCACCCGACTTCATGAACGTGACCTATGCCTGCTGGGCGGGGTCGGCCGACTATTTCGGACGCGGCAAGCCCGAGTTCGCCGACAACATGCGGCGCTATTACCGCTATATCGCCGAAAACGACCTTGTACTGACCCATGCGCTGATCAACCTGCAGCGCAGCCGGCATGTCAGCGGGATGTTCAACCTGCAGGAGGGCACCGCGCTGCAGGTGGTGAAGGAGACCTCGGCCGGCATCATCGTCCGCGGGGCTCGAGTGCTGGCGACGCTGGGTCCACTAGCGGATGAAATCGCGGTGTATTCGCCTCGGCTGGCGCAGCATCTGGATCATTACAGCCCGTTCGCGCTGAGTTTCGCGATCCCGTGCGACACGCCGGGCCTGCGCTTCCTATGCCGGGACAGTTTCGATCACGAAAAGTCACATTTCGATCATCCGTTGGGGTCTCGGTTTGAGGAAATGGACAGCATCGTGTTCTTCGACGACGTGCTGGTGCCGTGGGAGCGCGTGTTCATCAACGGCGATGTCGGGTTGCTGAACGGGACGGCGTCGGTGACGCATTCGTCCGCCCACACCTCGCATCAGGGCTGTGCGAAGAATCTGGCGAAATGCGAACTGGTGCTGGGCGTGGCGCTGCTGGTGACGGAGACGCTGGGCAACAGCCACCTGCCCCACGCCGAGGAGCGGATCGGCGAGCTGGTAATGTACACCGAACTGATGCGCGCCTGCATGCGGGCGGCGGAGGCGGACGCCGAACTGGACGAATGGGGTGTGATGTGCCCTGCCCCGCTGCCGGCCGAGACGACTCGCAACCTGTTCATGACGGCGTATCCGCGGATGGTGGAGATCCTGCAGTTGCTGGGGTCGTCCAGCCTGATGATCCTGCCGACCGACGCAGATATGAGCGGGCCTCTGGCCGGGCATATCGATCAGTATCTGGCGACCGACAACAGTTCCGCCCGGGATCGGGTGAAGCTGTTTCATCTGGCGTGGGATATCGCGTGCAGTTCGTTCGGCAACCGGCAGGTGCTGTACGAGCGGTTTTTCGCCAGCGACCCGCTGACCCGGGCTCGGGCTTTGGCGGGGATGTTCCCGAAGAAGCAGGTGACCGACCGGGTGCTGGATTTCCTGGGACGGGATTGATGGGTAGGGGTCACGCCGCGACCCACTCATCCTCCCGCTGCACCACACGTTCCAACAGGCGGAGCACGTCGCTTCCCGTGGTTGCTCTGGGGCCAGCGCCGGTCGCATCGGCCAGCAGATGCGCCAGCGGGTCGGGCATGTCCGGTGAGGTCTGGCCGCTGAAGCCCACCGGCCAGTCGGGGAAGCTGCGGTGTTCGGTGGGGGTGAAGCTCAGCACCGTGACGTCGGCGTGGCGGGGATCGGCGTTGATGCGCTCGAACGTACGTTCGACGACATCGCGCAGGCCCTCCAGCACCTGGGCGAAGCCCGAGGCGGTGAACAGCAGGGCACCGGTGATGTTATCGGCCTTGTTGCGTTGACGCGCGTTGGCGAGGATGGCACGGATCTCGTCCTCCAGGACGGCGTCCGGCATCGCCTGCAGGATGACGTTTCGGCTGCAGTAGATCAGCCTGTACAGCGCTCCGGCCATGTTTGTCTTCTTCATGCGGCGGCCCGTTCTCATACTGGTGTTAATCCGTTATCCGGTTCGATCCGTGCCGGTGTAACAGTGCATCGATCTCGGCCGCCTGGATCGGCCGGCCGGCCGGATCGTCCTGGATGCCGCCGCATCCGCCGGTCTCAACCGGCACGGCATACTCGGTCGTCGCCATCCCTGGGGCCGATGTGGTCCAGAGCGTCACGATGCGAACACCGAGAGCGCGCAGGCGGTGGAGTTCGGCCTGAACCGGTGCCCCCGGCGACAGCAGCGCGCTTTCGACTATCTCCAATTCCAGCCGTTCAGCGGCCAGTCCGGATGCATGCAGGGCCGCCTGGACCGCGTCGAACAGAGTTTCGCCATCAGCCAACTGCCGGGGCGAGACGTGCACCGCCACGGTCATTGGTGCCGGCCAGTGCGCGGCCTCCGCGCACGCGGTTGTCAGCATCCATCCGGCCAGCGCGACGATGCAGCCTGTGTCCTCGGCGACAGGCATGAACTGTTGGGTCGGCACGGCGCCTCGGGTCGGATGGTTCCAGCATGGCACGGCTTCAAACCCAGTCGGTGCCTGATTTCCGGTGTCGAATCGCGCCTGGTAGGCGAGCGACAGCTCACCCAGCGACAGTGCCTTTCGCAGGTCGGTTTCCAGATCCCGCCGTGTGCGGGCGGCTGTTGCCAGGGTGGGTTCGAAAATCCGCCAGACGTCGCCGCCGGCGGATTTCGCGTCATACAGCGCCAGTTCGGCGTGGCGTGTCAGGTGGTCGGCCGACGGTCCGTGTTCCGGGGAGTGGGCGATGCCGATACTGGCACCGATCTGGGCGATCTGGCCTTCGACCAGGAAGGGGCGCGACAGGATGTCGACGATCCGAGTTGCCAGTGCTTCGGCCCGTTCGCCGTTAGTGAGCAGGATGGCGAACTCATCGCCGCCGAGGCGGATCAGCAGGTCTTCTTCCCGCGTTTCCCGGCGCAGACGCTGGGCGACGAGGCACAGCAGTGCGTCGCCCACGGCGGGGCCGAACGTATCGTTGACCGGCTTGAAGCGGTCGAGATCGATCATCAGCAAGGTGTGCCGGGAGTCGGGTTCGGCGTTGTCGGCCAGGGTACGCAGCGTTTGATTGAAATGCCGGCGGTTGCCCAGTCCGGTCAGCGGATCGAGCCAGGCATCGCCGCCGGTTTGCGCCGGTTCACGCCGTCCGGCCGCCAACGCCATCGTTCCGTCATCGATTACCAGCATCCAGTAGTGCGATCCGATCCCCCGCACCTGGATGGTGATCCGGCGATCCCGCCCCAGGGCGATTCGCAGCCAGCTTTCCGGCTCCACCCGGTCGCCGGCGGCGATGTGCGTGGCGGTAAAGGCGATGATCCGGTCCCGCTGCTGGAAGGTCAGGTTGGCGATGCCCGCCAGGATGGCCGTCAGAGGCGGCGTGTCGGCAGCCATCAGCGGCGGAACGCCGAACAGTCCGGCAGCCTGTTCGTTCCAGAACACCAGCCGGGATTCCGCGTCGAGAACCGCGAGGGCCAGTGGCAGGTGTGCCAGCATGGCGTTGGCCAACCGGCCGTCAGCCCCGGCTCGCCGCCGTGATGCGCCGCGTTCCGGCTGGGACGGCCGCACGCCGCCGGCCAATCCATCTGGTGCCCGCGCCGCCCAAGGTGCTCGCAATGTCATTTCCCGCGCATCCAAAACTACAAACAGCGGCAACGATATCCGCGGAGCCTTACCGAACCGTTAACGCGCGTGATTTTTCGTTTGTGGAATTTCGGTTTCGGTCCAATTGGGTGTGGCAGGCCGCTTGACCCTGGATGCCACCCCGCCCTAAACGCGCGATATGAGCGAATCACACACGCCGGCAATCGACATCGCCGCGGCGACCGAACAGGCCCATGTCCTCGCCCAGGCCCTGCCTTTCCTGCGCCGCTATGCCGGCGCGACGGTCGTGGTGAAATACGGCGGTCATGCGATGGGCGAGGAGCACCTGGCGCAGCAGTTCGGCAACGATATCGCCTTGCTGAAGCAGGTCGGCATCAACCCTGTCGTGGTGCATGGCGGCGGGCCGCAGATCAACGCGATGCTGAAGCGCCTCGCCATCCAGTCCACCTTCATCGACGGGCTGCGCGTCACCGATGCGGCGATGGTGGAGGTGGTGGAAATGGTGCTGGCCGGCACCGTCAACAAATATGTCGCCGGGCTGATTACCCGGGCCGGTGCGCTGGCGGTGGGCGTTTCCGGCAAGGATGGCGGGATGATCCGCGCTCGTAAGCTGCAACGGACGAAGAAGGATCCGGACAGCCATATCGAGCGGGCGCTCGATCTTGGCTTCGTCGGGGAACCGAGCGGTGTGGATGCCCGGGTGATTCATGCGCTGACTGGTGGGGGGCTGGTGCCGGTGATCGCGCCGATTGGTGTCGATGCCGACGGTCAGACGTTCAACATCAACGCCGATACGGTGGCGGCAGCGGTGGCGGGCGCGTTGAATGCGACTCGGTTGCTGATGCTGACCGACGTGCCGGGGGTGCTGGACAAGGACAAGAAGCTGATCCCGTCACTGACCTTGGCCGAGGTCGAGGAACGAATCGCCGATGGCACGATCACCGGCGGGATGATCCCGAAGGTGGAGAACTGCGTCGAGGCGGTGCGTCAGGGCGTCAAGGGCGCGGTTATCCTGGATGGAAGGGTGCCGCATGCCTGCCTGCTGGAGCTGTTCACCGAGGCCGGGCCGGGGACGCTGATCAAGCGGTAAGGGACTACGCCAGCGCTCGGTCCAGGATGGCCTTGAGCGTGTCGGCGCCGTGGGTACCGGGCGGCGTCACGTGGCCGCCGTGGGCGATCCGGTTGCGCTGGGCGTCCTCCCAGTGGCGGCCATCGAAGAATCGGGTGGGTTTCAGGGACGGCCCGTCGATGCCGTCGAGGCACCGTGCGTTCACGGTGACTTTGTCTGGCTGGGAACGCGGTACGTAAAAGGCGGCCATGCCGCAATGCGAGCAGAACGGGTGCTGCGCGACACCGGTCTCAAAGGTGTAGACGGTCAGCGCATCTTTGCCGCGCAGCAGGGTGAAGTCGGCCGGGAAGACCGGCAGGTGGAGAATCCCCTTCTTGGTGCAGACGGTACAGCTGCACTGCGACAGCAGGTCCAGATCGACCTGGGCGCGGAACCGGACCCGGCCGCAATGGCAGCCACCTTCCCGGGTTTCAAGCATCGACGGACTCCCCTAGCAGGCGCTGATGATCCGCTGGTCGTCGCGCGGGCGTCAAGGGTCGCGGGGACGAGCGTCGTCAATCAATCGCTAACCTTTTGCTGCGACGGTCGGGGGTGGTCCGGTGATCGGGCTTGTAAACCTGTAGGTCAATGGCATATAAGAATGGCACGTTGGCGGCGAGATCAACTTTGGTTCGAACTGGAAGACGAGACCAGCGTCCATCCCATCGCGACGTTGGTTATCCAGACCCCGGTCGGACGACTCTCGGTGATGGCGGAGACAATTCGGCAGGGCCGCTCGCTGGCACTTCGCGGACTTCATGTCCAGAGCGAGGGTTTCGGCCGTAACGCGATTGGACCGGCGAACCTTACTTTCCTGGTTCGTGTTTTCATGGAGGTGATGAACCTTGACGAACTCGTGGTTACCGGAGGGATTCGAACGACTGGCGCGAACCCAGGGCGCCCCCCGCGTGAGCGACGGTTCACCCGCGACCGTGCTGATCGAATGGGCTGGTGATATCCGTCAAATCAGGACGATCGACGCCATCAGGGCGCTGACGAAGCGATGGACGCCGGTGTTGCGCGGGAAGCGGGCGGTCGAAGCGATGGTCGAGCACAAGCGTGCTTTCATCACGGTGCCCCGGCTGGAATCGTTCGAGGCGCTGGCGGCTGAACTGGTGGCGGCCGGTGTCAAGGTGACCCGCGTCGTTCAGGACGAGATCGATGTAAAAGCCATTCGCCAGCGGCTCGACCTGACGCAGGAGCAGTTCGCGATCCATTACGGGCTGGAACTCGATGCGGTGCGGAACTGGGAACATGGCCGGCGCAAGCCGGACACGGCGGCACAAAGCTATCTGCGCGCGATCAGCAACGACCCGGCGGGGGTGGAAGCCGCGTTGTGGGGCCAGACCGATCCGGTGCCGGGGTGATCCTGTCGCCTCGGTTCAGACTTCGCTCTTGACCCCTGCCCGCCTGCCGAACCATATACCGCGCCTGCGCCCCGGGGGTCCGGTGGCAGAGTGGTGATGCATCGGACTGCAAATCCGCGGATGCCGGTTCGATTCCGGCCCGGACCTCCAAATCCTCCTCTGGTTCAGCCGTAGAACGCCTTCGCGTTGTCCCACAGTGCGCGCCGGGCGAGGTCGGGGCCGAGCGCGTTGCGCAGCAGGTCGACGTCCGATGCCTCGAACGGCCGAGCGGCTCGGGTGGACGGCAGGTCGGTGCCGAACATCAGGGCGGCGGGATCGCGGGCAGCGATCGCGGCGAGCGCCTGGGGCACGTCCATCTTGACGCGGCCGAAACCGGTCGCCTTCACCTTTACCCCGGCGGATACCAGGTCGAGCAGCACCGGCAGGCCGGCCTGGGTCATCCCCAGATGATCGATCGACAGCGGCGCCGGCATGCGGCCCAATCGGTCGACATAAGGCCGTAGCGCGGCAGCATCGGCGTAGATTTCGGCGTGCCAGCCGGCAACGGCATGCGCCCGTGTGGCCAACGCCACCACGTCATCGACGCTGTCGATCCGGCCGCGATACATGTTGAAGCGCAGGGCGCGGACGCCGGCATGCGACAGGTCGAGCAGCGCGGCGTCGGTGATGTCGGGAGGCACCTGGGCGACGCCGACCCAGCCGGGGCCCAGTTCGGCGAGTGTCGCGCGCAGATAGGTCTGGTCGAACCCCTGGAAGGAGCCGGAGACGACCGCGCCCGCCGTGATGCCCAGCTTGCCGGCGGCAGCGCGATACGCCGGCAGCAGATAGGGCGGCGGCAGGTAGCCCTCATTGGCGATCAGCGGAAATCTTGGGTCGATGATATGGAAATGGCTGTCGAACACCGGTTGGGCGTGGGTTGGGCCGGGGCCCATTCCGGCGACCGCGGCGCCAACGAGAACCGCTCGGCGGCCGGACCGACCATTTTTCGTCATCTTGTGTGCTCCCATCCCGTCGGCGGGCAGTCCCACAACGCCGCGCCGGCGTCAATAAACCCAGGTCTGGTGCCGGAGTCCCGGGTTGTCCACAAGATTTTGACCTTTGCACTGATTCAGTCGTTGCCAGCGGTTTCGCCTGCCCATACTGTATTTAGTAGGCAGCGTCTTAGAAGGAACCAGCATATGGTATGGGACGACGAGACGATCCGTCATTTGAGGGATCTCTGGACGCAAGGGCATTCGACGGCCGAGATCGGCCGCCGGCTGGGTGTGTCCAAAAACGCCATCGTGGGGAAGGCCCATCGGCTCGACCTTGATGCTCGTCCGTCACCCATAAGGCGTGATGCTGCGAAGCCGGCAACGGAGCGTCCGTCGCCCTATCCGCGGATGGCGGGACCGACCCTGCCGCCGCTGGCCAGCGCGGGCGGTCCATCGGCGCCATTGGCCACACCGCATGTTCAGGTGCTGCGTTCGCCGCCGGCCATCGGCCCCCGGCCGGTCGCACCAGCGCCGGCTGTAACCCCCGTCCCGCGCGCGGTGATGCCGGTCGCGCCGATCCAGGTTCGGCGCTCCGCCCCGTCGTGCTGCTGGCCGATCGGGGAACCGGGGACGAAGACGTTCCGATTCTGCGACGACGCCTCGGTCGCCGGCAAGCCGTATTGCGACGAGCATGCCAAGCTGGCCTATGTGAAACTGCGCGACCGCAAGGAAGACGCAGCCTAAACCATGAGTACACCGGCGACGAAAGCTTTGCGGCGCGGCATGCCCCGTCTATAAGGGGGCCGCCCCAGAAGCCGAGTGACGATATGGCCACGCCAGCCGAACATTTCGCCGACGCCCGCAATTGCATGGTGGATAGCCAGATCCGTCCCAACCGGGTGGCCGATCCACGCATCCTGTCGGCCATGCGGCGCCTGCCGCGGGAACGGTTCCTGCCCGCGAATGTGTGGTCGCTCGCCTACGCGGATGAAGACGTGCCGCTGGGCAACGGGCGGTTCATGCTGGAGCCGATGGTGCTGGCCAAACTGCTCCAGGCCGCCAATCTGCGTGACAACGAGCGTGTCCTGGTCGTCGGTGCCGGCACTGGCTATGGCGCCGCGGTGCTGGCCGCCTGTGGCTGCCGGGTCACGGCGCTGGAAGAAGATGCTTCCCTGTTGGCGATCGCCCGGACCGTGCTACCGGTCGAGGCACCAAGCGTGACCCTGGTTACGGGACCTTTGGCGGCCGGCTGGCCGGCTCACGGACCGTTCGACCTTATTCTGATCGAGGGCGCTGTCCCGCAAATCCCGGCCGCCCTGGCCACGCAGACGCACCAGGAAAACGGACGGATCCTTGCCGCGATCCATGCAGAAGGTCGCATCACCCAGGCCGTCATCGCCGAGGCAACGGCGTTCGGTGTGGGTATTTCGCCACTGTTCGACTGCGGCACGCCGCTCATCCCGTCTTTACGAAAAGCGCCAATGTTTGCATTTTGAGACCGACCGAGGCGATCCTATGCAACGCGGTACTGGACAGAACGGTGTTATCGGGACGAATCTAATTTCGCTGGGCCGCAGTCGCGGTTAGTTAACCAAATCTTCAGATAACCATCCGATAAGCCGGCCAGGATGGCAGGCGGTCTTGTGAGAAGGGTTCCGAATGGGTCTGCGTCATGGATTGCTTGCCGGCTTCAGCCTGGTCGCGCTAGCGGCCTCCGCTGGGGCTCAGACGTTACCGGTGCCTCCGGTCGCGCCGCGCGTCAAAGTGGCGCAGGCATCGGCGCCCGTCGCTCCGGCAGCTAAATCCAGGCCGGCGATGGCCGCCAAGGCACGTGTGGTAAATGGCCAGCAGGCGCTTCCGCATACCCTGGCCGAGGCACTGGCGGCGACGTATTCGAACCAGCCCGCGTTGCAGGCCGAACGGGCGAAACTGCGGGCAACCGACGAAAACGTGCCGACCGCACTCTCGGGATGGCGCCCGACGGTTGTCCTGGGGGGGTCCACCGGCTATGGCGACGGCATGACGCGCACCTACTCCGGGACACTGCAGAGCGTGCAGAACGTGCAAACCGACCGGTTGATCGGCACCGCCCAGGCCACCCTCACCCAAAACCTCTACACCGGCGGCAAGACACAGGGTAACATCAACCGCTCGAAGAACCAGGTCTACGCGGAGCGGGCGAACCTTATCGCGCAAGAGCAGACCAGCTTCACCAACGCCATCAGTGCCTATGTCGGAGTCATCCAGAACAAGGAATTGCTGGAACTGCAGGTGAACAACGAACAGGTGCTCGCCAAGCAGCTTCAGGCTACAAACGACCGGTTCCGGGTTGGCGAGATCACCCGCACGGACGTCGCCCAGGCTGAGGCAGCACTCGAAGGTGCCCGCGCGACCCGTGAGACGGCGGAAGGCACGCTACAGACCGCTCGCGGCACGTTCCAGCAGATCATTGGCGTGTTTCCGCCGGACGATCTGGTGGAGCCGCAACCTTTGAACCTGCCGGTACATAACGAGCAGGAGGCCTCCGTGCTCGCCGGGGTCAACAATCCGAATGTCGTCAGCGCCCAGTTCACCGACGCCGCGGCCAAGGATGCAGTCGATGTGGCGTTTGCCGCGCTGATGCCGCAGGTCAGCCTGCAAGGACAGACGTTCCAGCAGAACAACGCCGGCGGCCGCAGTAGCCAGGCCAATGGCTATCAGATCCTGGCGCAGGTTTCACTGCCCTTGTACCAAGGCGGCGCGGAATACTCGGCGGTTCGCCAGGCACGCCAATCCGAGCAGCAGGCCAACCGGCTGATCGACGATGCCAAGCGGACGGCGGTGCAAAACGCGGTGCAGGCCTGGGATACGCTGGTTGCCGCCAAGGCCGCCGCCGACAGCACCCGCGCGGCAATCCACGCCAACGAAGTAGCCCTGGAGGGCGTCGAGCGCGAGGCCATTGTCGGCAGCCGCACCACGCTGGACGTACTGAACGCGACCCAGGCCCTGCTGACGTCCCGCACGACGCTGGTGCAGAACCTCGCCCAGGTGATCAGCGCGTCCTATGGGGTTGCCGCCGCGATCGGCCGCCTGACCGCCAGGGACCTGCATCTGCAGGTGCCGCTGTATGACGACACCGCCTACTACAAAGAGGTCAAGGACAAATGGTTTGGCCTTGGCGACTATGCCACCAACCAGCCGGGTCGCTGACGATGGTCCGCACATGACAACAGAACCACCGACGCCCACGACGCAAGACGGCGCCGACCCGTCGATGGAGGAAATTCTTGCCTCCATCCGGCGCATCCTGAACGACGACGATGTCCCGGTCGAACCGGTGGAGACGCCGGATTCGTCGGCGGCAAACGACGATGTGTTGGTTTTGGACGAGACCATGTTGGTGTCCGAAGCCCCCCTCGATCATCAAGACCCCGAACCAGTGGCAATGCCGCCGGAACCCATGGCGCCGGATCGGGAGATGGAAGTCCTGGGGCCCCTGCCCTATGCCGAACCCAGGGAACGGCCGGTTCCGACGCCCAGCCTGGTAGCGCCAGAAACCGCCGCCGCCGCTGCGTCCTCGGTCGGGAGTTTGGTGCGGACGCTGGCGGCTGGCCGTACGACCCAGGTTTATGCCGGCGGGCCGACACTGGAAGACATGGTGCGCGCCGAATTGCGGCCGTTGCTGAAGGAATGGCTGGACGTGTATCTGCCGCCGATGGTGGAACGCTTGGTCCGCACCGAAATCGAAAGGGTCGTCGGCCGCGAATTTCCCTGATAAAGGGAACGCTGTTTCCGGCGGACCGCGCCGGATTTCCGACAATTGGCGACGCGAACCCTGGCCGCGCAGGCGCCGGGCCGCGGGAGATAGCAATGACACTGGAAAGCAGGTTCGCTCCGAACGAGATCGAGCCCCGTCTGTACGCTGGCTGGGAAAACGCCGGCGGCTTTGCGTGCGACCCCGAGTCCAACGCGCAGCCGTTCACCATCATGATCCCGCCGCCGAACGTCACCGGCAGCCTGCACATGGGCCACGCGCTGACCTTCACCGTGCAGGACACGCTGGTACGCTGGCGGCGGATGCAGGGGCGTGACGCGCTGTGGCAGCCGGGCACCGATCACGCCGGGATCGCCACGCAGATGGTGGTCGAACGGCTGCTGGCGGCCGAGGGCCTGGATCGCCGGACCATGGGCCGCGAGGCGTTCGTGGACCGCGTCTGGCGGTGGAAGGCCGAGTCAGGCGGGGCGATCACCACGCAGTTGCGGCGCCTGGGGGCATCGCTGGATTGGCCGCGCGAGCGGTTCACCATGGACGACGGGTTGTCGGCCGCGGTGAAGGAGACGTTCGTCAAACTGTATTCCGAAGGGCTGATCTATCGCGACCGGCGGCTGGTCAACTGGGATCCGAAGCTGCAGACCGCGATCTCCGACCTCGAAGTGGAGAACCGCGAGATCAAAGGATCGCTGTGGTACATCCGCTATCCGATCGAGGGCGAGCCCGGCCAGTTCATCATCGTCGCGACCACGCGGCCGGAGACGATGCTGGGCGATACCGCTGTGGCGGTGCATCCGGATCATCCTTTGTATGGCGGGCTGATCGGCAAGCGGGCGGTGTTGCCGCTGGTCGGGCGGTCGATCCCCATCGTCGGGGACGATTACGCCGACCCGGAGAAAGGAACCGGTGCGGTCAAAATCACCCCTGCGCATGATTTCAACGACTTCGAGGTCGGGCGGCGGCACGACCTGCCGATGCCGTCGGTGCTGGACCGCCAGGCGATGGTGACGCTGGCGGAAATCGAGGACGCGCTGGTCTCGGTCGCCGGGGTCGCGGACCCGGCATTCGTCCGCACGCTGGCCGGCCAGGCCCGGTTCGCCGCGCGCGCCGCGATCGTGGCGGAATTGGAACGGCTGGAACTGCTGGAGAAGATCGAGCCGCACACCAACCAGGTGCCTCACGGCGACCGCGGCGGGGTGCCGGTGGAGCCGCTGCTGACCACCCAGTGGTACTGCAACGCCGGGGTGCTGGCGAAGCCGGCGATCGAGGCGGTGGAGAGCGGCAGGACAGTGTTCGTGCCGAAGCAGTGGGAGAATACGTTCTTCGCATGGATGCGAGATATACAACCGTGGTGCATTTCCCGGCAGTTGTGGTGGGGGCATCGGATTCCGGCTTGGTACGGGCCGGATGGGACGGTGTTCGTTGCGAAGGACGCTGATGGGGCGGCGGCGCAGGCGCGTGCTCATTACGGGCGGGATGAAGCGCTGACCCAGGATGAGGACGTGCTGGACACCTGGTTCAGTTCGGGGTTGTGGCCGTTCTCTACGCTGGGATGGCCGGAGAAGACGCGGGAACTGGATCGTTACTATCCGGGCGATGTGCTGGTCACCGGGTTCGACATCATCTTCTTCTGGGTTGCCCGGATGATGATGCTGGGCCTGCACATGATGGGCGATGTGCCGTTCCGCACTATCTATATCCATGGCCTGGTGCGCGACGAGAAGGGCCAGAAGATGTCGAAGTCGAAAGGCAACGTCATCGATCCGCTGGAGCTGATAGACACGTACGGCGCCGATGCGTTGCGCTTCACCATTTGCGCGCTGACCGGTCCAGGCCGGGACGTAAAGCTGGGTGCGTCTCGCGTCGAGAACTACCGCGGCTTCGTCACCAAGCTGTGGAATGCCGCTCGGTTTTGCGAGATGAACGGGATGCGGCCGGAGGCGGGGTTCGATCCGGCGTCGGTGCGGCTGCCGCTGTCCCGCTGGCTGCTGGATTCGGCGAACACGGCGATCACCGAGGCGACGACTGCGTTGGAGGCGTATCGTTTCGACGAATATGCGGCTGCCGGATACCGTTTCGTTTGGAATACGTTCTGCGATTGGTTCCTGGAATTGTCCAAGCCGCTGCTGGCGGAGGGCGCGGACCCGGCGGATGCAGCCGAGATCAAGCGGGTGGGCGCGCATGTGCTGGGCCTGATCCTGCGGCTGCTGCATCCGGCGATCCCGTTCGTGACCGAGGAATTGTGGGATCATTTCGGCTATGGCGAGACGTTCAGCCTGATCGGGGCGGCCTGGCCGGAGGTTGTACCGGTGCCGGATGCTTCGGATGCTCGGGTTGAGTTGGACTGGGTGGTGCGGCTGATCGGGCTGGTTCGTTCCGTTCGTAATGAAATGAATGTGCCGCCGTCGAAGCCTTCCCCGGTGCTGTTGCAGGGTGCCTCGGCGGCGATGCTGGGGCGGGTGGATCGCTGGATGGACGCGATCAGACGGTTGGCGCGGGCGTCCGACGTGTTGCCGCTGAGCGGGGATGTGCCGAAAGGGTCGGCTCAGGCGGTGCTGGAAGAGGTAACTATCGTCCTGCCGCTGGAAGGGCTGATCGATATCGCGGCGGAACGGGCGCGACTGTCGAAAGAGCGTGATAAGCTGGCGGCGGACGCGAAAAAGACCCGTCAGAAGCTGGAGAATGCCGATTTCGTCAAGCGTGCGCCGGAGGAAGTGGTGGCGGAAAACCGCGAGCGGCTGGCGGCGGCGGAGTCGGAGATCGCCAGGTTACAGGCGGCATTGGATCGGTTGGGGTAGCGTTGGAGTTCTTCGCCGGGTCACGCGCGAACATTCGGTACCGTTGTGTAATCGTCATGGCGAGCGGAGGCTCGCCATCCACGCCTTTGTTTCGAACGCAAAAGGCGTGGATGCCGATCTGCACATGTGCCCGGGCTTGACCCGGGTATCGGCATGACGAATGGTGGCCGCCGAAGGGTCAGCAACAACCCCCGTTAGTACTATTAGAAGGATTCGACGGTCTCGTCCTCGGCGTTCGCGGTCAGGGTCCGGTGGATCAGGCCGCCGCGCACCAGTTGCAGCGGGGCCCGGTAGTATAATTTGATATCATGGAACGGGTCGGTCAAGATTTTCGTGGCCCAGGCGATCCCGGTCATGACGTCACGGGTCAGGAACAACTGCACCGTCCGGAATATCAGGCCGCACACACCCACCGCGAGCCACAGGTAACCCAGATGACGGGCGAACTGGATCCAGGTTCGCGGTGCGGAAACAAACCCGAACATCGTCGGATCGGCCAGGAGAAGAACCGGCGACAGCGCCCAGATCGACATCAGCACGATCTTGCGGCGGATGTTGTAGCCGATCTTGATCGCCTCCTTGTATTCGTCAGTCGCCTGGTTGACGACGTCGTAGTCGCGCGGCTCGAAGAAGAAATGACCCATCTGGCGGCTGGTCATCGAAATCAGCCAGCCGATCAGCGCACCCAGCCACGGGTCCTTGTAGATCAGCATGTAGGCGATGACGAAGCTGACGGCACTCAGCAGATGCAGCGACTGGTTGACCAGGCTGTGGTGGTAGTACCGATGGTCATCCCACCGCTGTATTCTGAGCGTGTCGAGAAAGTTGCGCATCGAGGTTCCTTACGGATTCCAGGTTTGGTTTTGGACGTAACGGGTCGGGGGTTTAGTCCGCCGTGCGGACGTACCGCAGCAGCCAGAAATGGCCCATCGGCGGCAGGGCACGCCGTTCCAGCAGGCGGACCTTGGTGCCCTCGGCCCAGCGCTCATACCGCGCCCAGGGGAATTCGGTGCGGAAGCCCAGCTTGGTGGTCAGCGGCATCAACCATTTCTCGATCGTGCCGCGCAGGCCGGTCTCAGCACCGATTCGGGTGGTCAGGATGATCTCGCCGCCGGGGCGGACAACCCGGACGAACTCATTCAGCGCCCTTTCCGGGTTGGGGATAGCGGTCACCACATACTGCGCCACCACAACGTCGAAGGAGGCATCGGGCACGGCCAGGTTTTCAGCGTCCATGACCTGGATGGCCTCGACATTGGTCAGGCCCTGGGCCTCGACCCGCTTGCGGGCCTTGTCCAGCATGGGTTCGGAGATGTCGATGCCGACGATCCGCGTGCCCTTGCCATAGTCGGACAGCGACAGGCCGGTCCCCACACCCACTTCGAGAACGCGGCCGCCGATACTGTCAGCCGCCCTGGCCGCGGCTCGGCGGCCCTGGCGGAACACCGGGCCGAAGACGATGTCGTAGACCGGCGCCCATCGTCCGTATGCCTCGGCAACCTGGTCCCGGTCCATCACGCTCGTTATCGCCATATCTCTCTTCCGTGTCATTAAGGTGGACGTCAGCGGGGATGCTGGCGCTTAACAAGGTCGGGTCGTGTGGGTGGCACCCCGCTGTGGTTGGTTACGTGCCGGCGAGTCGGTGATTCGTTTACACATTCATCGGAGTTAATTACCGCAGTCACGACAAGAAAAAATGGCTAAATATATTACAATTCCATGGCGGCAAGGTCGAGTTTTCATGTCATTTGTATGACGGGGGTAAATAAAGGAGGGTGTCGAGGTCGGGATTGGAGGAAGCGGCCAGGCCAAGCCCAAGGGGGCATCAGGATAGCGGCGGCGGGGAGAAGGGTGTCGCTGGCGCCACGCTCTCACGTCATGGCCGGGCTTGTTCCGGCCATCTTTGCACCGGCGGACGAAGCGCGGATAGCCGGGACACGCCCGGCTATGACGGGTGGACCGAATGGGGCCAAGCCCGGCCATGACACCAAGAGAATGGCGATGCGCGACTACGCCGCCTGGACCGCCGCGAAGGGGCAGCCGCGATGCTCGATGCGGCATAGGCGGCCGCCGGACGCGCTGCACAGGCCGGGACCGGCGGATTGGGCGTGGCGGACCAAACCGGCCAGGGCGCTGATGAAGCCCGTGTCGGCGTTCTGTGTCGGGACGCGGAAATAGCCGGGGACGCCCAGCTTGACTGCCAGGTCGCGGTATTCGACATCCAGTTCGACCAGCGTCTCGGTGTGCTCAGAGACGAAGGCGATCGGCACCACCAGCACGGCGGTGCGGTCTTTCGCGGCACGTTCCACCTCGGCATCCGTGCTGGGGTCGATCCATTTCTGCGGCGTGGCGCGGGATTGGTAGCAGATGGTGTGATCGACCGCGGCGCCCCAGGCGGCCATCACGGCGGCGACGGTGTGTTCCACCTGCCATTGGTAGGGGTCGCCGGCTTCAACTATGGCCTCGGGCAGGCCGTGGGCAGAGAACAGCACGCGCAGCCCGACCGCGGGATCCAGGGCCGATCGGGCGCTGTCGAATGCGGCCTCGACCAGCGCCGCCGTCGCCTGAGCGAAGGCGGGATCGATGGGGTAGCAACACACAGTCGTGGTCTCGGCCGCCAGACCGACACGGGCGGCCGCCTGCCGCCAGGCGAGCAGCGAACTGCCGGTGGTGGTGGTGGAATACTGCGGATACAGCGGCAGCAGCACGACCTGATCCGGTGCCCATTCCCGCACCGCTCGGGCGGTTTCCAGGCTGAACGGGTGCCAGTAGCGCATGGCGATGAAGCATTTGACGTCGGCGTCCGGAAGCGCGGCTTCCAGTGCGTCGGCCTGCTGCCGGGTCAGGTCCAGCAGCGGGGATTTGCCACCGAGCAACGCGTAATTAGCCGTGGCTGGTGCCAAACGCGCTCGGGCAATGGTCCGAGCAAGAAACGGTCGTACGAAGAACGGCACACGCAGGATGGCGGGATCGTTGAACAGGTTCAGCAGGAACGGCCGGATCGCCTCGGGGCGGTCGGGGCCGCCGAGGTTGAACAGAACGATCGCGACCTTAGGACGCGGCACGCACCAGCCTCAGCAGCGCCGCCACGTGTTCGGGGGGCGTCTGCGGCACGATGCCGTGCCCCAGGTTGAAGATGAACGGCCGTTCGGCGTGCCGCATGGCGTCCAGGATCGCGGCGGTCTCCGCTGCCATGGCCGCGCCGCCGGCGACCAGCGCGAGTGGGTCGAGATTGCCCTGGACGGCGGTCGAGGGCGGCATCATTGCGGCGATCCGCGGCAGGTCGGCGGCGGTGTCCAGGCCCACGCCGTTCACCCTGGTGGCCGCTGCGTAGTCGCCGGCCAACGTGGCGGCCAGGCGGGGAAAGCCGATGATCGGCACGCCGGGGTGCCGCTGATTCAGCGCCGCCACGATGCGTTTGGCGGGTTCGATGACATGGGCGCGGAACAGGCGTGGCGACAGCACGCCGGCCCAGGAGTCGAACAGCATCAACGCCTCGGCGCCGGCGGTGACCTGTGCCGAGAGGTATTCGATGGAGGCGTCCGTCAGCGTATCCATCAGCCGCTGGAACAGCGCCGGCTGGGCGTAGGCCATGCCTCGGATGTTGGCAAAATCCTTGGAGCCACCGCCTTCGATCATGTAGCAGGCGACGGTGAACGGGGCGCCGGCGAAACCGATCAGGGTGGTATCCGCGAAACCCTCGGTGGCCAGTCCGGTTCGGACCAGGCGCACGGTTTCCATCACCGGAGCAACCCGGTCGGCGACGCGCGACGGGTCCAGGGCGGCGACACCGGCCTCGTCGTGCAGCTTGGGCAGGACGGGCCCCTCACCTTCGCGGAATTCCAGGCCATGCCCGAGTGCCCAGGGCAGAATGAGGATGTCGCTGAACAGGATGGCGGCGTCGAAGCCGTAGCGGCGGATCGGCTGCAAGGTGACCTCTGCCGCCAGTTCGGGCGTGGTGCAGAGGGCGATGAAGTCCTTCACGCCGGCACGCACCGCCCGGTATTCCGGCAGATAGCGCCCCGCCTGACGCATCAGCCACACGGGCGGCGGCCATACCGCCTCTCCACCCAAGGTCCGCAGCAACGGTTTCATATCGACGTCCGTTGGCCCGGGATCGGGCCATCGCGCCTGTGTCCAGGCTATCGCGGCGCCGGTCAAGCGACGAACGCTTGTTCCCACATGCCGGAGGTCTCGGAACTGTAGCCGTGAAACAGTGTCATGGCGCGCAGGGACGATCGGACCTGTGCCATCGGGCCGGACCAGTCGCCGGGTTGCTCCTGGCGGAAAATCGTCAGGCCTGGATACCACGGGCTGTCGAGGCGGCCACTGAGCCAGCGCCAGCAACTGTCGTAGCGGTCCAGCAGAAGGATCGGTTTGCCGACCAGGCCGGCCAGATGCACGACGGAGGTATCCACGCTGACCACCACGTCCAACCCGGCGATGATCGCGGCAGTGTCTGCGAAATCCAGCACGTCCGGCATCGGGTCGAACAACTCCAGGCCGGGTGGCCGAGGTTGCCGAGCGGCGGGGCCGCTTTGCAGGCTGACGAATGACAGGCCGGGGACATCGGATAACGGAGCAAACGCCGCCAGCCCGGCGCTGCGCCGGCGGTCCAGGGTACCGAACCCCTGCAACGACGGGCGGGCCTGGCCGGCCCATACCAGGCCGACTCGCAGACCGCCCGTGGGCAGGCGGCCGGCCCAGCGTTGCAGCAGCGCGGGATCCAGCGCTGCTGGCGGTACGGGCGGAATGGTGTCGACCGACGTGCCGAACACCCGGGGAAAGCTGAACATGGGGCAGACGAAATCGTGCGGCGGCAGATGGTTGGCGTCAGTGTTCACCTCGGCCACGCCGGGCACCAGCCGCATGATCCGGGCCAGTGCTGGGGGAACGCAGGCCACCACGCGAGCGCCGCGTTCGGCCAGCAGCGGCAGATAGCGCAGGAATTGCAGCGTGTCTCCGAACCCGTCCTCATGCAGCGCCAGCACGATCCGGCCGGACAGGGTCTCGCGCGGATACAGCGACCGCAGCAGCCGAACCGGGTCCACGGCCGGTGTGCCGGTCAGCTCGAGCCTGGCCTCATAGTCCCGCCAGGCGCGGTCCCAGAGGCCCGCCCGCAGCAAGGCGACGGCGCGGTTGACGCGGAAGCGGGGGTTGCCGGGGTCCAGCGCGACCGCGCGGTCGTGCGCGGCGATGGCCTCGGTGAAGCGGCTTTCGATTTTCAGCACCATGCCGAGGTTCGACCAACTGGGCGCGGCGTCCGGATTCAATGCGACGGCTCGCTCGAAGCTGGCGACGGCGGTGGCGAACCGGTTCTGTTCGGCCAGCGCCAGGCCCATCAGATGATGGCTCGCGGCGGAGGCAGGACCTTCCGCCAGGATGCGTTCCGCATCGGTAAGTTGGCCGGTATCGAGCAGGAATGCCGCAAAATCCAGTCTCAGGCGGGCATCGGCGGGGGCCAATCGCAGGCAGGCACGAAACTGGCGTGCCACCATCGTGCGAGGCAGCGGCGGCTGTAGCCGCGCGAAGTCCAGGCAGGGATGATCGGCGTCGGGCCTGGCGGCGGCGAGCTGCGTCAGGATGGGGGCGGCCCTGCCGTGTTCCCCCATCGCGGCGATGGCGAGGCCCACCAGAAGGGTGGCGTGCGAATCGGCCGGATCGGTGGCGAGAGCGGCCCGTGCCGCCGTCTCGGCCTGCAGCCAGGCACCGGCAGCGAGCAGACGCATCGCCTCAGCCAGGAGTTCAGGTGATGGCATCACGGAGCCTCTACGGAAAGCAGCAGGATGGCAGCGGAAGGTTAACAGCGGGTTAGCAACTGGTTGCTCCCGTCTCCGCGCCGGCCGGCTCGCATTCGCCTCTCTCGGCGAGTTGGGCCAACATCCGTGTTGCCTCGGGATGACCGGCCTCGGCCGCGCGGCGAACCCAGGCGAACGCCGCTCGGTCATCCTGTTCGACACCGATGCCTTGGGCCAGGCACAGGCCAAGATCGAACTGTGCCGCGCGGTCGCCGGCCGCCGCATCTTGCCGTAACAAGCTTGCCACCGCGGCCTGATCGTCCACCCCTACCCCGCGGGTCAGCGCCAGGCGTACCAGGTCGGCGCGGGCCGTCTCCTCGCCGTTGGCGGCGGCGATCCGCAGCCAGTGGGCGGCTTCCGCGACATCCTTGGGGATGCCCGTGCCCAGCAGCAGCATCCGACCCAGGATTCGGGCCGCGCCGGTGTGCCCGGCCTCGGCCGCGCGCCGCAGCCACGTCGCGGCCTCGGCGTAATTGGGCGGCAGCTCGCCATCCCGGGCATAAAGAAAGCCGACTACCGCCGCCGCCTGCGCATCCCCTGCCAGTGCCGCCCGTCGCAGCCAGGTTTCCGCATTGAAAACATTGCGTTCTATGCCTCGACCGAGCAGAAGGGCGAAGCCGTAGCGGACTTGGGCCTGGGGGTGGCCAAGTTCGGCTGCAGCTTTGTAGCTGGCCGCCGCCGCGGTGAAATCAACCGAACCGGCCGCGCCGCTTTCGGCCAGCATTCCCATCAGGTGGTGGGCAACAGCTACGCCATCGGTGGCGGCGGATTGCAGCAATGCGACCGATTCCGCTGCGTGTTCCGTCGTGCCGTCTCGCAGCAATGTCATTGCCAGGCCGAGTTTGCCGCGCGACCAGCCGGCTTGTGCCGCTTCGCGATACAGCGATTCGCCCGCCGCCGGGTCACGACGGCTTTCCGGCCCGGCTGTCAGGATAAAGCCCAGCAGCACCTTTGCCTCCGCCGATCCGGCCGCCACGGCCTTGCGGCACCAGCGTTCGGCGGTTTCGTAGTCAGACGCGGCTTCCTGACTCCCATCGTGGAACAGGCCGGCGGCGCCGTCGTCGGAAACCCCTTGCAGAGCGAGGGCCGCGAGCTGCGTCTGCGCGGCTGTTTCCCCAGCCTCCGCCGAACGGCGAAGCCACCGCAGTGCTTCGCCGATACTCGGCGGCACACCGAGGCCCAGCAGGTAGCTGCGTCCCAGGCGATATTGCGCCTGCCGTAGACCGGCCGCGGCTGCCCGGGCGAAGAACGGGAATGCGGCGGCGTGCGCGTCGTGGCTTGCCAGCGCCTCGCCAAGGGCAAACCGAGCCTTGGATGAACCGAGAAGGGCACGCAGGCGGTTCAGCCATGGGTGGGACCTGAGCATTCGGCCATCCTGCCGGCCGGGAGTTAAGCGCCGGTTAACGCGCCCCAATGCGAAAATCGGCATGAGAGCTCTGCTGTGTTCACTTTTCGTTAACTTTCACGGGTCATGTTGTGCGCCGGCCGAAAAAATTTCGCCTTCACCCGAGTGGTGAAACCGTTCGTCGAAATTGCTTCGGAGTCCTTCCCAATGGCATCCATCACCGCCCTGACGCCCGCGCAAATCGCTGCACTGCCGACCGCCACGATCGCGGCGCTGACCACCACCGAAGTCTCCGGGATGACCACCGCTCAGGTGGCGGCGTTGACTTCGGTGCAGATGGCGGTGTTGACCACCACGGAGACGGCCGCGTTCACCACTGCGCAGGTGCCTGCCTTCAGCACGGCGGGGGTGAGGGGGCTTGGATCAACCCAGATCATTGGTTTTGGGTCGGCGCAGATCGCCACCCTGACCACGGCGCAGTTGCCGTCGCTGGCGGTCGCCGCGCTGGCCGCGCTGACCACCACCGAGACTGCCGCGCTGACTACGTCGCAGGTGGCGGTGCTAACTGCCGCTCAGGTCGCCGGGCTGACCACCGCGCAGGTGGCAGCGTTGACCACCACCCAAGTGCCGGTGCTGTCCACTGCCGACGTCAAGGCGCTGACCACGGCGCAGATCAAGGCCCTGACCACGGCCCAGGTGGCGGTGCTGAGCACCACCGAGGTGGCGGCGTTGTCCTCGGCGCAGGTGGCGGCGCTGACCACCACCGAGGCGGCCGCGCTGACCACCACCCAGGTGCCGGTGCTGTCCACCGGCGGCATCGCCGGGCTGGGGTCGGCGCAGGTCGCCGCCATCGGGTCGGCGCAGATCGCCACCCTGACCACGGCGCAGTTGCCGTCGCTGGCGGTCGCCGCGCTGGCCGCGCTGACCACCACCGAGACCGCCGCCCTGACCACGTCGCAGGTGGCGGTGCTGACCGCCGCTCAGGTCGCCGGGCTGACCACCGCGCAGGTGGCGGCGTTGACCACCACCCAGGTGCCGGTGTTGTCCACTGCTGACGTCAAGGCGCTGACCACGGCGCAGATCAAGGCCCTGACCACGTCCCAGGTGGCGGTGCTGAGCACCACCGAGGTGGCGGCGTTGTCCTCGGCGCAGGTGGCGGCGTTGACTACTACCGAGGCTGCCGCGCTGACCACCACCCAGGTGCCGGTGCTGTCCACCGGTGGCATCGCCGGGCTGGGGTCGGCGCAGGTCGCCGCCATCGGGTCGGCGCAGATCGCCACCCTGACCACGGCGCAGTTGCCGTCGCTGGCGGTCGCCGCGCTGGCGGCGCTGACCACCACCGAGACTGCCGCGCTGACCACGTCGCAGGTGGCAGTGCTGACCGCCGCTCAGGTGGCCGGGCTGACCACCGCCCAGGTGGCGGCATTGACCACCACCCAGGTGCCGGTGTTGTCCACCGCTGACGTCAAGGCGCTGACCACGGCGCAGATCAAGGCCCTGACCACCACGCAGGTGGCGGTGCTGAGCACCACCGAGGTGGCGGCGCTGTCCTCGGCGCAGGTGGCGGCGCTGACCACCACCGAGGCGGCCGCGTTGACCACCACCCAGGTGCCGGTGCTGTCCACCGGTGGCATCGCCGGGCTGGGGTCGGCGCAGGTCGCCGCCATCGGGTCGGCGCAGATCGCCACCCTGACCACGGCACAGTTGCCGTCGCTGGCGGTCGCCGCGCTGGCGGCGCTGACCACCACCGAGACTGCCGCGCTGACTACGTCGCAGGTGGCGGTGCTGACCGCCGCTCAGGTGGCCGGGCTGACCACCGCTCAGGTGGCGGCGTTGACCACCACCCAGGTGCCGGTGTTGTCCACCGCCGATGTCAAGGCGCTGACCACGGCGCAGATCAAGGCCCTGACCACGGCCCAGGTGGCGGTGCTGAGCACCACCGAGGTGGCGGCGTTGTCCTCGGCGCAG
>NZ_LMUJ01000100.1:46384-46781 GCF_009765975.1 Acidisphaera sp. S103
ACTGACCACCACCGAGACCGCCGCGCTGACTACGTCGCAGGTGGCGGTGCTGACCGCCGCTCAGGTCGCCGGGCTGACCACCGCGCAGGTGGCGGCATTGACCACCACCCAGGTGCCGGTGTTGTCCACCGCTGACGTCAAGGCGCTGACCACGGCGCAGGTTGCCGCGTTGACCACCACGCAGGTGGCGGTGCTGAGCACCACCGAGGTGGCGGCGTTGTCCTCGGCGCAGGTGGCGGCGCTGACCACCACCGAGGCGGCCGCGTTGACCACCACCCAGGTCCCGGTGCTGTCCACCGGCGGCATCGCCGGGCTGGGGTCGGCGCAGGTCGCCGCCATCGGGTCGGCGCAGATCGCCACCCTGACCACGGCACAGTTGCCGTCGCTGGCGGTCGCC
>NZ_LMUJ01000100.1:46791-47036 GCF_009765975.1 Acidisphaera sp. S103
TACGTCGCAGGTGGCAGTGCTGACCGCCGCTCAGGTGGCCGGGCTGACCACCGCCCAGGTGGCGGCATTGACCACCACCCAGGTGCCGGTGCTGTCCACCGCTGATGTCAAGGCGCTGACCACGGCGCAGATCAAGGCCCTGACCACGTCCCAGGTGGCGGTGCTGAGCACCACCGAGGTGGCGGCGCTGTCCTCGGCGCAGGTGGCGGCGCTGACCACCACCGAGGCGGCCGCCTTGACCACCA
>NZ_LMUJ01000100.1:47046-56902 GCF_009765975.1 Acidisphaera sp. S103
TACGTCGCAGGTGGCGGTGCTGACCGCCGCTCAGGTCGCCGGGCTGACCACCGCGCAGGTGGCAGCGTTGACCACCACCCAGGTGCCGGTGCTGTCCACCGCTGACGTCAAGGCGCTGACCACGGCGCAAATAAAGGCCCTGACCACGTCCCAGGTGGCGGTGCTAAGCACCACCGAGGTGGCGGCGTTGTCCTCGGCGCAGGTGGCGGCGCTCACCACCACCGAGGCTGCCGCGTTGGCCACCACCCAGGTCCCGGTGCTGTCCACCGGCGGCATCGCCGGGCTGGGGTCGGCGCAGTTTATGGCATTGACATCCTCGGCCGTGCTGGCGCTGACAACAATCGAATTCGCCGCTCTCGGCACCGCGGCGATCAGTGCGCTGACCACCACCGAGACCGCCGCATTGTCCACCGGCGACATCGTGGCACTGTCCAGCAATCAGCTGATCGCTTTAACGACGACGGACATTGTCGCCCTAACGACCAGTCAGATGGCGGCTTTGACGACCGGTCAGATCCCAGCCTTCAGCACCAGTCAGATTCCGGCCTTCACCACGACACAGTTCGGTGCCCTGTCCACCAGCCAAATCCCCGCCTTTACCTCGACCCAAATTGGGGTGATGACCACCGCCCAAATCGGCGCCCTCTGACCTCGACGAACAGCCGTGGTACTCATTATCCGAAGAGGGGATAGGATGAACGATCCCAACACCCGGCATTCCCGCCGCGGGTCAGGCGACAGACCGGTCGACCTCGACCTATCACCGGGGGATGTGACGACACGGGCAACAGACTGGGCGGTCGGTATGTCGGCGGCGACTAACCCACCTTAGCAAGGCCTGAGGCCAGTCTCCGAAGCGGAATCGGATTCAGGCTCGCCTGGCTTCCCGGCCTAGGCCACCGTACAAGCCCAACACACGATCGAGCCATGCGGCAATCGGATCGTCCGCCTGCAGTAATTCGAAACGGCTTGCACAACGAGGCCACATCAGCGTTCCGGCGATGATGTGATCCGCGTAACTCGGCGCCGCGCCGCCTAACCAATGCTGTCGCCGTAGGACGAGACGGATTGGCAGCAGCAGGTCGCGAAACGCCGTCAGACGGTCTTCGCGTCCGTCTTGCACCGCTTCAAGGCTCTTGCCAAAACGCGCTTCGCGGCTGGAGCGAAAATAGTCGCGATCCTTGGGATCGATAATGTCGACCAGATCCCGCACAATGAACCGGGCGATACCGCCGACCAGGACCGAATCCGCCCAGGCGTTCACAAACCGAGCATGGGCGCGACCTGTGGGGCCGCCGAATAAGGTTGGCGTCGGGGCTTGGTCCTCCAGATATTCGGCGATCGTCCAGCTATCGAACACCACCGTGTCCTCGTGCTGGATCACCGGCACCTTGCTTTGCCCGGAGAAAGCGATCGCGTCGCGGTCGGTAAAGCGCCAGGGTACGGTTTCCACCGGCAGACCTTTGTGAGCCAGGGCGAATCGGGTCCGCCAGCAGTAGGGGCTGAACCGCACATCAGGGTCCGCGCCCGCAAGATCATACAGAACGATGCTCATGCCGCATCATGATCCCAGATCGACGCACCCGTCCATATCACGCCCGTATCCCCCTTGGGACCATCCGGCTCGGCATGATAACAAGCGGCTGGTGTCCGAGACCCCATCTCCCGATAGCTTGCTGCTCCGCACCGCCCGAGGCGCCGGCTGGGTCATGGCCTGGCGTCTGGGGATGCGTGTCCTCGGCTTGGTTAGCACGTTGGTGCTGGTGCGCCTGATCCAGCCGGCGGATTTCGGCATCATCGCATTGGCCACGAGTTTCACGCAGACCATCGACGGCATGCTGACTCTGGGCACTGAGGAAGCCGTCATCCGCGAGGCAACCCCCGGTTCGGTGTTCTACGACACCGCCTTCACTCTGAACCTGCTGCGCGGCGTCTCTGTCACCGTGTTGGTCGCTGCCCTCGCCTATCCGGCGGCGGGATTTTTCGCCGATCCGCGGCTGGGTCCGGTGCTGCTGTTCGTCGCCTGCCTGCCGCTGCTGGACGGCTGCGCCAATATCGGCGCGGTGGATTTCCGTCGCGATTTCGCCTTCCACAAGGAATTCGCGATCATGGTGCTGCCGAAGCTGTGCGGCATCGTCGCAGCGATGACGGCGGCGGCACTGCTGCATTCCTACGTCGCGATGCTGGTCGGCATGGGCGTCAACCGCGGGCTGCGCGTGGTCATGAGCTACGTCATGCACCCGTACCGCCCCGGTCTGTCGTTGAAAGCCTGGCGCGGACTGGCGGGGTATTCGACCTGGACCTGGCTGCTCAGCCTTGCCATCCTGGTGCGCGACCGCAGCGACTCGCTGCTGATCGGCCGGCTGATGAACACAACCTTCGTCGGCTTCTACAGTGTCGGGGCCGAGATCGCCGCCTTGCCGACGACCGAATTGGTTGAGCCGCTGGGTCGCGCGGCCTTCTCGGGCTTCGCGGTGGGACGGCAGGAGAAGGCCGACCCAGGCGAAACCCTGTTGCGGCTGATGGGCTCCGCGGCGCTGCTGACCCTGCCGGCCGGGGTTGGCCTGTCGCTGGTCGCGGCCCCCCTGGTGGCGCTGGCCTTCGGACCGGGCTGGGAACCGGCCGTGCCGGTGCTGCGCATCCTGTCGCTGAGTTTCACCGTCATGGTGTTCGGTCATCTCAGCCTGCATCTGCTGAGCGCACATGCGTTGTTGGGGCGATTGGTCGGTATCACCCTGGCCGGCGCCGCGGTCCGCGTCGCGTTGCTGCTGGCACTGATCCCGCATTTCGGACTGGCAGGCGCGGCGATCGGTGTGGCCGTCGCCGTGGTGCTGGAGCAAGCCCTGACGGTCGGCACTGCGCTGCGCCGCTTCCGCGTCGGTATCGGACGGGTGATGCGGCCGGTCTGGCGCCCAGTGCTCGCCGCCTCGGTCATGGCGGCCGCGCTGGCTGGCAGCGGCCTGGGTTGGTCCGACGACAGTGGCGTCGTAGCGCTGATGGAGGCGGTCGCCGGCGGGGGTGCCGTCTATGTGCTGACGCTGCTGGCAAGCTGGACACTGGCGGGCCGGCCGGCGGGAGCAGAAACGGACGTCTTGGCGCTGCTACGACGCACCGTGCGCTGAGATCGCTGCCTCGATCACCGCTCGGTCGAACACCCCGCATGGGCTGTCGGCGCCCGGCAGGAACCGGCGGAATGCCGCGAAACGCTGCCGGCTGACGGCGACCAGGCGGCGCAATTCGGCCAGTGGATCCGGATGATCGTCGGTTCGGATGTCCAGGTCGGGATACGGATCGCGGGTACAGATTTTCAAGGCAGCCGACTGTTTGCCGCGCTTGTCGCCACCGGCGGCCTCACCGGCCTCCAGCGCCGCCAAGAGGCGGTCGGGCAGCGGACCGATGACTGCCTCGAACGCGGCCAGGGTTTGCGACACCACGTCCGGACCCGCCAGCATGTTGCCGGCGATCGAGATGTCGATCCCGCGCACCGATCCGCACCAACCGACACAGTCTGTCCCGGTGTGGGCGGCGATCCGTCCGCTCGCATCCAGTATGTGGATCTGCCGGTGAGTTCGGCCGGCATCGGCGGCCAAGAGTGCCTCGACGATCTGCTCCGGTGGCTGTCCGGCACGCAACCGGGGCATTCCGTGAACGGCGTACATCGGGTTGATCAGCGCCTGGGTCGCCAGCGCCGCCACGCCGCCCTCAACGTGGATCGCCAGGGCACCGACGGCGAAGAAGCGTGTCGCGACGGCGGCGCCCAGCGCGCCGGTGGCGGGGTCTCGGGCGAGGATCGACCAGGTCATGCACAGCCTCCTGCTGAAGGGGCCAATTAAACCCAAAGGTGCGACTCGCCGGAAGCCTCTAAGGTCGGTTGATGCAACCGTCCCGTCCGGTCGAGACCGACATCGTGCTGCTTGGCGCCGGTCATGCCCATGTCGAGGTGCTGCGCCGTTTTGCAATGCGTCCGGAGCCAGGTGTGCGGCTGACGCTGATCGGGCGGGAACCGGAGACGCCCTACTCCGGTATGCTGCCTGGCCTGATCCGGGGCGACTACACGCATCAGGAAGCGCATATCGACCTGGCACCGCTCGCCGCGATGGCGAACGCTCGGCTGATCCTCGCGGAGGCGGTGGCGTTCGACCCGAATGAGCGGACTGTGACCCTTCCCGGCCGGCCGGACATCGCATTCGACCTGTTATCGATCGATGTCGGCGGCGTTCCGATTGTCCCTGGAGGTTCGGAAGCCGGCATCGGCGTGAAGCCAATCGGTCTGTTTCTCGACCGGTTACAGCATCTGGAAGCGGCGCTTCCCGCTGGTGTGCGGGTCGCGGTGGTGGGTGGCGGGCCGGGCGGTGTCGAACTGGCATTGGCGCTGGCCGAACGCTTCGCCGGCCGGTTGCGGCTGGTGCTGGTGTCGGCGACCGCCGAACCGCTTTCCATCTCACCAGCCGCCGCTCGGCGTGCGGTGCGGCAGGCGCTGGTCGACGCCAGTGTGGAACTGGTCAGCGGCGTCAGTGCGATCGAACTGCGGGACGGCCGGCTGTTGCTGTCCGACGGCAGTTACGTGGAGGTCGCGACGGCCCTGTGGGCGACCGGGGTGCAGGGACCGGCGTTCCTGGCCGCGTCCGGCGTCGCCTGCGATCCGATCGGCTGCATCCGCGTGACGCACGATCTGCGCAGCGTCAGTCATCCGCACATCTTCGCGGCGGGAGACTGCGCGTCGGTGGAAGGCGACCCGCGGCCCAAAGCCGGGGTCTGGGCGGTGCGGGCCGGTGCGCCGCTGGCCGAGAACCTGCGGCGGGCGGCGAAAGGCTGGGCGTTGAAGCCATGGAAGCCGCAACGGAACGGACTGGCGATCCTCGGCTTAGGGCGAGGCCGAGCGGTGGCGTGGCGGAATGGGATTGCGGTGCAGGGGCGGCGGCTGTGGTGGCTGAAGGACCGCATCGACCGGCGCTGGATGCGGATGTACACCGAAATGCGGATGGAGCCTGATCCTGACGCACCGATGCGTTGCGGTGGCTGTGGCGCCAAGGTGAGCGCGGAGGTGTTGGCCGGTGCGCTCGCAACGCTGCCTCGGGGTGAGTCGCCAGATCTGCTGACGACCCTGGACGACGCAGCGGTGTTGAAGCCGCCTCTGGGCAAGTTATTGGTCCAATCGGTCGACCACTTTCGTGCATTCCTGGACGATCCATTTGTGTTCGGCCAGATCGCCGCCGCACATGCGTTGTCGGATTTGTATGCGATGGGGGCGGAGCCGTGGACGGCGCTGGCGATTGCCTCGGTGCCTTATGCGTCGTCACAGAAGATGCGGGCGGAACTGTCGGCGATGCTGCAAGGGGCGACCGAAATCCTGCGCGCGGATGGCTGCGCGCTGATTGGCGGGCACAGCGCGGAGGCGTCGGAGACGGCGTTGGGGTTTTCTGTCACCGGGCTGGTGGATTCCGGCCGGATCCTGCGGAAAGGCGGCCTGCAGCCGGGCGATCAGCTGATCCTGACCAAGCCGCTGGGCACTGGCATCGTGCTGGCCGGGCATATGCGGGGCAATGCCAGGGCTCGGTGGCTGATGGCGGCGATCGATTCGATGCGGACGACCAACGCCGCCGCGGCCCGGATCGCCATGGCACATCGTCCGCGCGCGGGGACCGATGTGACCGGCTTCGGCCTCGCGGGTCATCTGGTGGAGATGCTGGAGGCGTCCGGCGCCGCCGCGGTACTGCGGCTGGCGGCTATCCCGGCGCTGCCGGGTGCGCGCGCCCTGGCGGCACATGGGATCGAGAGCACATTGGCTCCGGATAACCGGCGAGTGCTGGGCGACGCACCGGATACCGCCTTGCTGGTCGATCCGCAGACCTCGGGCGGGTTGCTGCTGGGCCTACCGGCACAGCGAGCGGCGGGGTGTCTTCAGGCGTTGGTGGAGGGCGGATTGAATGCCGCGATCATCGGCGAGGTGGAGGCGGCACAGGAAGGCGCCGGCCGTATCAGGCTGGAATAGCTGGCTTCGTCGTTCGATCGTATGATCCGCGCCCCCGGCTTCAGGCGATCACGCTCAGCGCCGCCCCAAACCCATTTGTGCTTCATGCACAAGGTCGGGACACAGGATGGCGATATCCTGTTGGAAGCGCGCCAGCACGGGTTGGCTGACACCAAGCGCCTGAACGGATGGCTCATCGGCGCCGGCGAGCAAATGTTCATCCCGCTGCCTGGACAGGCCAAAGATGTCGCGAAAAACCTCGGGAAATGCGAACAACATGGGGAGGACCCCTTTCTTCATCGCCAGCGTGACGCTGGGCGCCAAACCAATGTAGTAACGTCATGTTGCGCCGCAACAAACATGGCCGCATCGCTGGTTTGTCCGTTCGGTATGAGGCTACCGCTGGGTATTATTTGAGTATAAACCAGTATGGCGGGTGCCCAGGGGGATGGACGGCGGTTGTCGAACCTTTGTCCGGGCGATTGGCGGGTTCGGGTGCCGCCTATCCTTGACTTTTCCCTTGGTAATCCCGATACCCCGCCCGGCGCGCGAGAGGATGCAGGGCACCTCGCATGCGGGTTTAGCGTTTGGCTGTCTGGCGCGCCTCGACGCGCCTCCTGGCAGAGCGCTGAAATACCTACCCCCCAATCGCACCCATGCAATCGACTGGACCGGATTTGACCGAAACCACCACCGCCTCACGGGAACCGACCGACGCGGAACCGCACGTCGCGGAACGTATCGCCGCGGACACTGCCGCCGCCGACCGCATCGTTCCGGAAGACACGACCGCGGAGGCAGCCGGCGCCGCGACAGAGCCTGCCGTGCCTGCGCCGGAATCGCCTGTTACAGAAGCCGCCGTTCCTGAAGAGCCGGCCGCCACCGAACCGGAGGCGCCCTTGGCTGCCGAGGTGGCATCGCCCGAAGCCCGGGACAACGATCAGATGTCGCTGATCCCGATCGTCGAGGGTGCTCCGCCGGAACTCGCGCGCGTCGTATTCGCTGACCTGGGCCTGTCGCCGGAGGTGCTGCGTGCGGTCGAGGAGATGGGCTACCGTCATCCGACGCCGATCCAGGAACAGGCGATCCCCTATGTCCTGATGGGCCGCGACGTGATGGGCACCGCGCAGACCGGCACCGGCAAGACCGCCGGGTTCACCCTGCCGATGCTGGATATCCTGTCCGGATCGCGCGCCCGAGCGCGTATGCCACGCAGCCTGATCCTGGAGCCGACGCGGGAACTGGCGTTGCAGGTCGCCGAGAATTTCGTCCAATACGGCAAGTACCTGAAACTGACCCACGCGCTGATCATCGGCGGCGAAAGCATGTCGGACCAGAAGGACGTGCTGAACCGCGGCGTCGATGTGCTGATCGCCACGCCGGGCCGGCTGCTGGACATGTTCGACCGCGGCACCATCCTGCTGTCCGACACCAAATTGCTGGTGATCGATGAAGCCGACCGCATGCTGGATATGGGGTTCATCCCCGATGTCGAGCGGATCGTCTCGATGCTGCCGGCGACGCGGCAGACGCTGTTCTTCTCGGCCACCATGGGGCCGGAAATTCGCCGGCTGGTCGATGCGTTCCTGACCAATCCGAAGGAAATCGCGGTCTCGCGGGCCGCCTCGGTCGCCACGACGATCACCGAAGGGCTGGCGCTGGTCGCGGAGCACGACAAGCGGGAGGCACTGCGGCGGTTGATCCGCAGCCAGAACGTGCAGAACGCGCTGATCTTCTGCAACCGCAAGCGTGACGTCGATATTCTGTATAAGTCGCTGACGAAGCATCATTTCGACGCTGGCGCGCTGCATGGCGACATGGCGCAGACGGTACGGTTCTCGACGCTGGAGAAATTCAAGGCGAACGAGTTGCGGCTGCTGGTGTGCAGCGATGTGGCGGCACGCGGCCTCGACATTGGCGGGCTGTCGCATGTGTTCAACTTCGACGTGCCGATCCATGCCGAGGACTATGTGCATCGTATCGGCCGCACCGGGCGCGCGGGGCTGGAAGGCAAGGCGTTCACCATCGCCTCTCCGGAAGACCGTTACGCGGTGGAGCAGATCGAGAAGCTGATCGGCCATCCGATCCCGCCGATCCTGGTGGAAGGGCTCGATCCGGTGGATTGGGCCGAACGCGACGGCCGCAAGCGGCGTGGGCGCAAGCCGGCCGAGGGCAAGAAACCCGCCGAAAAGGCCAAGCCGCGGGACGCGGTGGAAAAGACCGAGAAGCCACGCACCGAGCGTAAACGGTCGTCGCGTTCGGAAAAATCTCGGCCGGAAACCGCTGAGCAGCCGGAACTGGCGGTGGTGGCCGATCGGCCGGCGCACCGTGAGGAGCCGCGGCGGCCCCGGGATGAGCCACGCCGGTCGGATGCCAGGCGAGATGAGCCTCGGCGGGAGGAGCCGCGTTGGGTGGAGCCTCGGCGTGATGAGCCTCGGCGCTACCGGCGCGATGACGATCTGGGTCCGTCCGTCGTTGGTTTTGGCGACGACGTGCCCGCCTTCATGTTCCTTCGCACTCGCCCGTCTCAGACCCCCGAAACCCGGGACTCCGACGCATGACCGACCGCCCTGCCAGCCATTTCACGCCGTTCGCCTGGGATGATGCCCTGCGGCTGGAAACTGCCCTGTCGGAAGACGAACGGGCGATCCGCGATGCGGCGCATGCGTTCTGTCAGGAGAAGCTGTTCCCGCGCGTGCTGATGGCGAACCGCGAGGAAAAGTTCGACCGCGAAATCATGAATGAGTTCGGGGAGATGGGCTTCCTCGGCGCCACGTTGGACGGTTATGGCTGCGCCGGGGTGAACTATGTCAGCTACGGCCTGATTTCCCGTGAGGTGGAGCGGGTTGATTCCGGCTATCGGTCGGCGTTTTCCGTGCAGTCCTCGCTGGTGATGTATCCGATCCATGCGTTCGGGTCGGAAGATCAGCGGCAAAAGTATTTACCGAAGCTGCAGACCGGTGAATTCGTCGGCTGCTTCGGGTTGACGGAGCCCGATGCCGGGTCCGATCCGGCATCGATGCGCACACGGGCGAAGAAGGTTGACGGCGGGTTCCTACTGAATGGGTCGAAGACCTGGATCACCAATGCGCCGATCGCCGATGTGCTGGTGGTGTGGGCGAAGGACGATGCCGGCGACATCCGCGGTTATCTGCTGGAACGGGGCATGCAGGGCCTGACGCAGCCGAAGATCGAGGGGAAATTCTCGCTGCGGGCGTCGGTCACCGGCATGATCATGATGCAGGACGTGTTTGTCCCGGAGGCGAACCAGTTACCCAACGTGAAGGGGCTGCGTGGGCCGTTTTCGTGTTTGAACAATGCTCGTTACGGCATCGCATGGGGCGCGCTGGGCTCCGCCGAATTCTGCTGGCACGCCGCTCGCGAATACACGCTGCAACGCATGATGTTCGGCCGGCCGCTGGCAGCGACTCAGCTGATCCAGAAGAAGCTGGCGGACATGCAGACGGAGATCACGCTGGGCCTGCACGCGGTGCTGCGGCTGGGACGACTGATCGATGAGCATGATGCGTCGCCCGAAATGATCAGCCTGCTGAAGCGCAACAATTGTGGCAAGGCGCTGGATATCGCCCGCGTCGCGCGAGACATGCATGGCGGCAACGGCATCGTTGATGAATATCACGTCATCCGTCACGTGATGAACCTGGAGACGGTGAACACCTACGAAGGCACGCACGATGTGCATGCGTTGATCCTCGGGCGCGCGCAGACGGGGATTTCCGCGTTCGGGGGATAGACGCCTCTTCCTCCTCCGGCGCGCCGATAACACAACCCAGGGCAATCGCTTGAAGGGGTGTGGGATTCCGGCGCGGTCTGAAATACGATTCTTAGGGAGCCTCGTACCATGAGGTTTCCATGTCCGAACCC
>NZ_LMUJ01000100.1:56912-59087 GCF_009765975.1 Acidisphaera sp. S103
ATATAGAAACTGAACCGACGAAGGAAGGGCACGGCGGGAGTTGGCGCGCGCTTTCTAGTCGATACGAGTGCAGCCTTCATAACGGTATAGTCCTCCAGGCCAGAAGCCCTGTCCCAACCGCAGGCCAGGTTGGTAGCGTTCGACGCTGAGGTCTCTGAAATCGATGGTGAGAAAGAACACTATCGCTCCGAAGCGCGCTTCCTGCTCATCCGATGATTTTCCCCCAACAATGGATAATACGACTACACGGCGGTCGGTTGTTTCGAAGATTGCTGTCGCGTCGCGTTTAGTGCGCGGTAAATCGTCGTCGATCACCTCATATCCCGTCGATGTTTGGTGGATTTCGAGACTGTCGCTTCTCCAGTCCATCGTAGCCCTGGGTTTGATAACCGGGCAGTGTATCGTCCTTTGCGCCCAGGCCGGATGACATATGATAAATGCGGCAGCCATGCCACTGGCGATCCAGCTAGCTTTTTTATGGCGATATGCTTCCTGCACCGACCTGCTTCCTTAAACGCCTTCAATCCTGCTTAGATCACGGGGGACGGCAATAAAACTATCTAGGCGATAACGCGCGGGCCGCGGACTGGCCCAACAATCTTAAATTCCGCACCAAAGCCAGCTTAGTCGCGGTATCGATAGACCGGCTTCTCACGTGTTGGTTCGGAGACGCCGAGACTCACGTCGCGGGCCGCCTAAGCCACTTTATGGTAAGTGGCGCACGGCCACGGACAACCGGCTTCCCTCGCCGCGCATCCCCAGGCGAACTCCCGTCGGGGCAGCCTGCCAGGGGTCGGGTCGGTCCCAGCGAATCCGAGAAGTAGGTTCGTCGGCGGGTGACCTCGAGGGGCCGACTGTCGACTTTGCTAGAGAGGCCACAGGGCATGTCCAGCCCACCACCACGCCAGCTTCTTCTGGAGTAAATCCCTCTATGACGATCAGGGCCAGGACGACGCGTCCGTACAGCGCGGATGCACTGAGGCTGCTCTCACGTTCAATTTCCACATTGCATTCGAATGCGTCGCCAAATTGACCAGAGGCCGATGACCAAATTGCATAAAGCAGTCAGTAAAGACTTACGCGCGGAGATTTCCGATCGATCAGGGTCCGGTCGCCCGTCAGAATGCACGAGAGAGTGGCGCGAACATAGGCGTCCCCGGCACGGCCCGATCCCGAAAGGCTGCAAGCCCAGCGCTGTAGAGCCGGGAGAAAGGGCGCCAGCGCGTACGATAGACTTCCGGCCGGATTCCTCCCTTCCGACAATATGACATTGTTGCTAATACCACACCGTCGGTCAAACCCATTAACTGGCTGCTGTGTAGTCATAACATTCTCCTATTTCTCGGCTTTGTTTCTTCACCGTTGTATTTGGAATCTGCGAGCCGTTTGTTCTAACCGAAAGTGAAAGCGTAAGCCCGAACACCGGTATCAAAGAACTCGATTTCAAAGGTTCGGTCTGCGACAGGACCGGCTTGCCGGATGAGCTGATACAGGCGCCCGTCTCGCACGCTTCCCCATCCCTCAGTATCTACATCGGAGCCATGGTCAGGTCCGGGGGCAGCGCCATCGAGTTTGACGCGAAAGCGAATGGTATGGCCGTCCGACGGAGGCTCTAGGACGAGGTGAAGATCGCGGGCGTGAAAGCGGTAAACGATGCCCCCAGATGCTTCGTTGAGCGTGGCGAACTCGCTCCCAACCGTCCAAGAGCCTGTCAGGCCCCATCGGTTCAGGGCAATCGCTTGAAGGGGTGTGGGATTCCGGCGCGGTCTGAAATACGATTCTTAGGGAGCCTCGTACCATGAGGTTTCCATGTCCGAACCCGGTTCACCGTGCTTTCTGACCCACTTCGCGGTGTTGCGGGATCCGCGCCAGGCGACGAAGGTGCTGTATCCGCTGGATGAAATCCTGTTGCTGATGCTCTGCGCCACGATCGCCGGCGCCGACGATTTCGTCGAGATCGGCCTGTGGGGCAGCGAGCATCAGGATTTTCTTCGCCGTTTCCTGCCCTATGAGCAGAGCATCCCGAGCCACGACACGTTGTGCGACGTGATCGCGGCGATCGATCCCGAGTTGTTCAAGAGCTGTTTCCTGGCCTGGGTGGACGGGTTGCGTACTGATGTTCCGGAGGTCATCGCGATCGACGGCAAGACCTCCCGCCGTAGTCACGACCGTCGT
>NZ_LMUJ01000101.1:0-2518 GCF_009765975.1 Acidisphaera sp. S103
AGACCGCTCGGCTACACTGGAAGCCTGACTCACTTGCAACGGCTGCTCAGAACATGGCGTCAGGCTCACTTCGCGGCGCTGGCGGGGGCCCCGTTGAATCGACTTGTACGTTGAACATTAAAATGCAATAAAGTGTGTCGACACATCCTTGCCTCATGGCTCCCGCATGGCATCTCCCCGTCGTAAGAGGCCCGTGCGGCTGAGTGGAACAGAAAGCCGGGCATTGTCACGGTAACCAGGTCTGGCGGCCTGCCACCAAGCGGACAAGACTAGCGGCATGAAGCCGCCCCCCGATCCTCACTACCGTCATCGGTTTCCCGCCGAGATCATTAGTCACGTTGTCTGCCGGAAGTGCCTGTATCAACCGATCCGGCGCCGACCCCGGAACGTCCGCCTCAAGCATGATGCGAAGTTCCAGGCGGCAGGATATCGAAATCCCTACGCCGGAAACCAGACCTCCACCACGTCTGGCGGGTCTGACGGCTGACGATCAGAACGCTCCAGGCCATGCGGCAAACTGGCGTGGACCTCGGCCAGGGTATGCCCGACCAGGGATGTAGGGCGTCGGGGTGTTGGTCACCAACCGCGCCACGAAGGCGCCGGGATACTCTGGTAAATCCCGCATGACGATCCAGGCGAACAGCGGGTACGTACGCACCGCGTCGCTCTGGAGGGCACGAGCCATCACCGCGTCGACGATCTGGTACTGCATTTCCAGGACTTCGAAGGAAGGGGAGGCAACGGCTGCCACCCGGCGATGGTCCGGGCATGCTCCCGCGCCTTCGCGTTGTCAGTGATGCCTGGGAGGCATCGGCGCACCTCGATCGCGGCCGCCAGGCTCCCCTCTTGCTCGAAGACGGTGCGGATCGCGGCAGCATCGGCTTCTGTGACAACGAACATGTCGGAAATCTAGGACGTCCTGGCGACGGCTTCCAGGCCCGATCGCGACAGGTCCCGGCAGAGAACCCGAAACCCTGCCGGGGGCCGTTCGGTCATCTCGGGTGCCTCACCGGGCTGGAGATACCAGGTATCGTTCACTGAGACGGCAACCCGGAACGTGGTGTCAGTGCCGATCCGAATCAACAATGTATCCAAGCTGTTATGCATGGCTTGTCGGTGATTTTACCTCCCAGTGCATAGCTCTCATGCTGCATCGCAGCATTATCATCCAGCCCACGAAGGCCCATCTGCCGGTCATCGAAGCCGGACATCTCGCCCGACCAAAGATGGAGAATTCCGATGAAAAAGATGTTCCTCGCCGCCCTGACCGTGTTGAGCCTGAGCGCCGCTGTTGCCCCGCTGGCCTTCGCCGCAGTCTACAGCAACCACACGGGGCCGTATGACAACACCGCCAACAGCCTTGGCGGGCGGTACGTCGGTGGTGGCGACTAACGCCCCACCCAAGGGATAGCGCATCAAGGCCGGGTCATTCCCGGCCTTTTTGCCGTCTGGGGTGGCTCGGCTGACGTCAACCAGGGCAGCCCCGGGGATCCGCCAAACGGGGTGAGTTTCTTCACCCAAAAGACGTAGGTTCAGGGAGATCGCGCGCGGTGACCCTCCCGATAACCCGCCTTCTCGGGAGCGGTCCACCCCACCGCAAATGCGATTTTGTGCGATTGTTCGCGCCGATGCGTGACTATCTGCAACTGTACGAGAAGCTCACAAAATCGCAGATCGGCGCAAATGATCGCCTGTGATTCAGATGGCAGGATAGGCATTGCTACGTAGCAATGCGGCTTGCTCGCCCGGCTCGACGTGGGATGCTGCTGACCCAGCCTGCTTTGCGGCGTCATCCATCCAGGACCGCAGGACCTGGTTTACCCGGCTTTGCCAGCCCGGTCCGGTTTCTCGGAGTTGATCGACCAGGTCGGCGTCCAGCCTCAAGGTCACAAATCGCTTAGGGTGGACTAGCTTCGGCCGACCGCGTCCGCGGGATCGAATCACCCTCTCACCATGGCGGAGTTCGGCGTCCTCGAAGAATGCCGGTAGCAGTTCCGGCGCATCATCGGGATCATCCGAGACGTTGTCGCCAGGGAGCTTACTCGCAGGCATGGGCACACCTCACTGTTATCGTGGCGGTTACCTGTGTGGATTGCCAACCGATGGGCGCAGGGCCAGTGTCCGCGGCAATCGAAGGGGCGGCTACGTGGACTATTGGGTGATGATCGTTGACGATGGTGCACTGGTCCGAATGGCGGCGGTCTACGCAATCAGCAGGCTCTATTCCGCCGGGCAGCATTCCACGTGGCGACTGGTTGAGGCTCGAGGCGCTGATACCGCCATGTCATTGGCATTGGATGGCCGCGTCGATATCACTTTGATCGACCACAACACGCCGGGGCGAGATGGTCTCAGCCTCGCCGCCAATCTGCGACACTTGTATCCAGCGATGCCGATTGCGCTGATGACTGCCAATTCTCAGCCCGAGACCATCGCAGGCGCGAAGGAACTGGACTTGACGTTCATCCCAAAGCCACGCTGGAAAGACGGCCTTGCGGCATTTTTATCCGCTGCCATG
>NZ_LMUJ01000101.1:2562-2782 GCF_009765975.1 Acidisphaera sp. S103
CGTTCAGGGCGTCGATCGCCTGCTTGTCCGTAAATAGGATAGCCATGCGGCGCCAGCGTTCCGCTTTGAAACGCAAGTCGTTTGCCTCCAGCCATCTCGCGAGTGTGTCCATCACGAGCCACAGACTATGCCGACGGTTGGGCTTCTGGAAAGGTTGGCCGATGGCGGGAGAAGGTGTCCGTCAGGAGAGAAGGCGCACAGTGGTCTCGACCACTTCTTC
>NZ_LMUJ01000101.1:2792-3136 GCF_009765975.1 Acidisphaera sp. S103
TGTTCAGGGCGTCGATCGCCTGCTTGTCCGTAAATAGGATAGCCATGCGGCGCCAGCGTTCTGCTTTGAAACGTAAGTCGTTTGCCTCCAGCCATCTCGCGAGTGTGTCCATCACGAGCCACAAACTATGCCGACGGTTGGGCTTCTGGAAAGGTTGGCCGATGGCGGGAGAAGGTGTCCGTCAGGAGAGAAGGCGCACAGTGGTCTCGACCACTTCTTCCACCGTGGTCGGAGACGTCAGGAAAGTTCCGAGGCCCTCCGTGTAGGGGGCTTGGTCGGGCGTCCCGACGAAGATGATTTTGACGCTCCGGCGCTTCGACCTAGCCATCAGCGCCAATGACACG
>NZ_LMUJ01000101.1:3156-15068 GCF_009765975.1 Acidisphaera sp. S103
GGTCCCGAGGCCCTCCGTGTAGGGGGCTTGGTCGGGCGTCCCGACGAAGATGATTTTGACGCTCCGGCGCTTCGACCTAGCCATCAGCGCCAATGACACGCCGTTAGGCTGTCCCTCCGCGTGTACGGTACAGGTGATCAGCACCTCCACGCGGACCGCACTTTCCAGCGCATCGAGCGCGGTCAACGGATTTGATAGAGCGACCGCCTCGTACTTTCGGGCGGCAAGTTCCGCGACCGCTTGATTGGCAAATGCCAAATCATCCAGCGCGACAACCACTTGAGCGGGCATTGCGGCCTCCCATCAGTGTCGTGGCATGAGGCGCCCTTTTTCGCTGGAAGGGAACCCGCGCCGTTTTGAGATGGCAATGTATGCGGCGTATTTTGTCTCAGAAGTTGAAAGGCCGCCTCGAAGGGCGGCCCAATGTCCATATCCCATCCGACCGTGCGCCCGGTGGACCAGGTATCGGGCACGGCTTCCCCGGCTCACGGTGCAATAACGCCTCAACTGGCACCGTGCCTCCATCGAGACAGGAGACGATGCGATGCGCCTCTACATCAATGTCGCCGGGATGGCTTTCGGTTTGCTGGCCGTTTGGGCGGCGCTGGGTGCAGTGAGGTTCTAAGCTGGACTGACACCAAGGCGGGATGCCGACTGTCCTGAGGAGGCACGCATGGCTGGTGAATTCGATACCTTAACGTTAAGACGACGCGCGAATGAATGGCGTGACGAAGCAGTGCGTGTGCCAGCCGGGCCGATGCGCGTGTTTTGCCTCCGTGAGGCGTGGCAATGCGAACGGCGCCTCCGGGCCTCGGCCAACACGCCGGTCATTTACGAGCGCGGGATCGAATCAGGCTGGAGCACCGAGGTCCTCGGCAGTATTGACCTCTTCACCGCCGCCAGGGCTCGCACACCCTTCCCCTGTCAGGGTGTCGGCATCAGCGACGCCCTTTGTCGCTAAGGGCCCGCTCACTCATCGAGCCCCTGCGCGAAATTGCGCACGCATCATCGCTACCGCTTCGGCCAGTCAGTTCCCTGAGCCGTCCCATTCGGCGAACCTCATCGAGCATGACCCCGTGCCACCGGCACGCCGCAGTACGTCTGGCGACACTGCAACCCCGGTAGCAGCCGAAACGATTCCAGCAAGGTGCCAAACATCCATTGTCGCCATCCTGACCCCGCGACAACACGTCCTCTACTCATTGCCGTCACCCACCGAATATGTCGTCCCCCCCCCCGTTACTCAGTAATTTGGCAACACATTATCGGAGTTCTGCGACACATTATGGGAAATTGACCGCGGGTCCGGGCAATACATTTTGGGAGTTGTGCAACACTTTATCGGAGTTTGGCGGGGTGGTCGGTGCACCGTCCAGGCGCCGTGACGATACGGTATTTTGCGGGGCCGCCGCTGCGGTGTCCGCAGGGCCGCGAACGGCGGCGTTGATGCAACCCGGCCGTTGGCCCTGAATGGATAGTGTTTTGCTTTCTCGCGCGTCGGACGGTTACGGTCGCCCCATCGTCGGCTCGTTCTTCGGGCGCTGACGACAGAGAGACGCTCCAGCGCTCCCGCTCGAACGACGGAGGCGACTGCGGTGACATCGCAAACAATTCGACATTATCGGCACCAGGCGGACGAGTGTGAGCGTCTAGCCGCAGAAACGGTATCCGACGCCGCACGGGAGACGCTGCTCTATGTAGCTGCCCGCTGGCGCGCCCTTGCCGATGCGGTTGAAGGCCAAAGCCTCCGCCCGCAAGTCAGCGATGCGGTTCCCAGGTCTCTAAGCTGAACACCCCATGAAGGACCTCCAGGCGATGCGGGCGGAGATCGTGCATTTGCGCAAGCTTTCCGACATGAACACCGACGAGCGAGTACGGACAGAGATTGCCCGCCTGATCGAAGAAATCGAGCGGAGAATCAGACTGATGGCGAACGGCTTGGGGTAGACGTGGCCTTACGTGGCCCACTTTGACTGGCGCGGTTTGTAAATGCCTGCTGCTTCGGGCGTGTCCGGGCGATAACCAACACGCCGATCGTTTACGAGCTTGGCATCGGATCAGTCTGGGGCGCCAAGGGTCTCAACAACGTTGACCCCCTTCCGCCGTTAAGGGGCCGCACAATAAGGTCTACTTGGAGCCACCGCCGCCACCACCGGCTGACGTTGCGGCCCGGTTGGGGTTGGGGTCAACGCGATGCGAGCCGGCCATGGAACTACCGGAGCCCAGAACCACGGTCTGACCGGTCGCACCGGGCACATGAGGATCCGTCGCTGCTGATGAGCTGTCCATGCGGGGGCTGTTTGGTGCGGCGGCCCTGGGTGAATCATTGTAACCCGAGTTGCCGCTAGTGGTACCCTGCTGAGCGATAGCGGCACCCATCGGGGCCGCGATCAATGCGCCAGCCAATAACAACGAGCATGATTTCGAGATCATATTATGTCCTTCCGAACTTTGCCCGTACATTCCGAGCATAACGAAGGATCAACGCGCCGTTCTGCTTACCGTAGCGTGGCATCACGCGGTTGTTTAGGTTGGCCCAGGGATGACTTGCTCTGTCAGAGATTGCCGATTTTCAGCCGGGCGCTTTTGGGGTGACGAAAGAGGTGACGTGGATACGGAAACGGATGGCGGCTGGATACGGGAATGGATACGCGCAGCGCGTGAGGGTGACGGTCTCCCGCAACATCATCGAACGAGCGTTCTCACACCTCAAAGACTGGCGTCGGGTTGCCACCCGCTACGACAACCTCGCTACTGTAGTCCTGGCTTCCATCCTGCTGTGGTGGATTTAATTGAGTCCAGAGCCTAGTGTAACCGACGCGAGGGCCTCGACTTCGCGACGCGGGAATGATTGGTCCAAGGTGCGCGAAGGTTGGGTTGCGCCTGTGTGTCGATGGAAAAGGTTCTGTCAGAGTTTGCGCCAGCCAGCCTGGTCGGCCGTGGCTGGTCTGTGGTAGGGTCGTCTTGGGGAGTAAGCTCGAGCCAATCCTTCTCGCCACGACCCTTTGCCCCAGCCCGCCCGCAATCGAACAAGGATCGTGGCGCGAGCGCTGACAGAACCGGATAGGCCGCAGCAAGGGTGACAGACCTTCTGCCTCGATTGCAGGGAGTTGAGTTCAGGTTGTTAAAATGCCTAATGGAGGCACGTCCGATCCGACTTTCCTCAAGCATTGCAAGCGACATAAAGGAGCATTGGCAGCATGGTTTGGATCTTGGTGCTTAGCTCGCCTGCCGCGCTCCACGCCGTTGGGAAACCGCAAAGGCAAACGATGCGATGAGTCCGGTGAATGCGCGTTGCAGAGTCTGCGGATGCGAAAACTTCGTCGCATTGGCCCAACGCAGCGATGGCGTGCGCGTCATCCGCTGCGCGAACTGCACGATGGGCGTCATTGATCCTATCCCGAATGACCTGCTGGCATTTTATGGAGACGATTACTACCACGGCCAACCGGACGGCAAAGGCTGTCCCGACCAGGGTTATTCAAACTACGCCTACACTTCTGAACACGGCGTTGCCTGGGCCGCCGCCCTGGTCAAGTTATTGTGTCCGGCCGGCGGGGATGTTCTCGACATCGGATGCGCCGATGGCCACTTGCTCGCCAAGCTCGGACCGAACTACACGCTGTCGGGCATAGAGGCAAACGAAGCCACCGGCCGGATCGCCGCTGCACGCGGCATAGATGTTCTGGGACGCGACGTGGCCGACTCAACACTGATTGAGCGTAACCACGGCCGTTTCGATATCATCACAGCCATTGCCGTGTTCGAGCACCTGCGAGACATTCGCTCCGGCATGGAGGCCGGGTTGCGCCTGTTACGCGACGACGGCGTGCTGGTGTTTGAGGTGCCGTTGATGTCCACCGTGCACGATAACGCCGCATGGCTCACCTCCTCGCTCGAGCACGTCTGGTACCCCTCTGAATTGGGACTGCGGTACCTGATACAAACCGAACTCGGCGCGCAGTTGGTGGGTCGCGAACTCTACGTTGCAGGCTATGCGTCCACCTATGTGGGCCTGGTGTTCCGCGACAAGGCGGATGGGCAAGCTGTTCGCGGCCTAGCAACCCGCGTTCTGATGCGAGAAGCTGACCCCGCCTCCAGTGAGGAAGCAATGGCTCGGATGCTGCTGCATCTCGTGCATGCCGCAGCTCCAACGCCGGCGGACGTCGGCGCCCTGGCGAAGTTGGACACAGCCGTTCTCAATCCATCGTTGATGCAACGGTTTTCCGCGTTATGGCAATCTGACCTGCACCGTCTCGAAACCGCTCAGTCCCAGGCAGAGCTAGGTGAACGCCGGCTGCAGGCCGAGCTGGTGGCCGTCCGGTCTGATCAAATGCGGAACCAGATTGAGCTGACCGCCAGCCTGACCACGGCCCAGGCACAACTAGCGATTGTACAGGCAGACTTCGCCGCTCATGTCGCGGCGGCGGTCGATCTGAGCCGCTGGCAACAGGCCCTGGGTCGGGATCGCGCGGCAGCGGATGCTGTGCTCGCCCACGCAGAATCGATCCGGTCCAGTCCCATATGGGCAGTCGTATCGCATCTAAGCGCGGCGGCGGAGCGCTATCCACGCCTCTCGCGACTGGCAAGGCGAAGCGCGCGAGTCCTATGGTGGACGATGCGAGGCCAGTTGATAAGTCGGTTGCGGCTGCGTCGGCAATACCGTGCCGAGCTTCGGAACCCACTATCGCTTTCCACGCAACCGTCGCAGCTTTTGCGGGCGACCACGCCAACGAACGATGTATCGGATCACGCATCAGCGGAATTGGAAGCCGCGCCTGTCCTTCTGGACGAAACAGGACATCGCCCATCCCTGGCGGCAAGCTCCGCTAGCTCGGAAGGCTGGCCGCTTGTGAGCGTCGTGATCACCTCTTTCAACTACGGAAAGTTCGTCGCTGCCGCCGTTGATTCGGCATTGGACCAGACATTCAAGGATCTGGAAGTCATTGTCGTGGAAGGCGGATCCTCGGACAGCGTATCGCGCTTCACGGCGGCAGGATTGCAGCGCCCTCGCATGCGGCTGCTGATGCAGGGGACAGGGCATCGCCCTGGAGCGAACCGCAACTTCGGGATCAGCCAAGCCAGAGGCCGCTATGTTTGTTGCCTCGACGCCGACGATACGCTCGCACCGACCTATATCGAGAAGGCCGTGTTCCTGCTGGAACGGCATGGCTACGACGTCGTCTCCGGCGCGATGGCGAAGGTCGGGGCCGAATTTGGCCAGTTGAACATTCTGGAACAGCCCGACCTGGAAGCCATTCTCGGCGGCAACCATGTCTTAACCTGCGCGGTCTTTCGCCGTTCATTCTGGGAACAGGCCGGCGGTTATCGTGACGTGGTCGCAGAGGTCGCAGGCCATGTCCATGAGGACTGGGCTTTCTGGATCCGCTTGGCCGCGTTGGGTGCCCGGTTCCGCAATCTGCACCACGATCCTGTGCTGCGGTATAGGGTCCATGCGAGCAGCCTGAGCCGTGGCGAGAATGTGCTGTCGATGGACAAACAGCGCAAAATGGTCCGAGCGATGAACAACGATGTGCTGCAACCGCTCGACAGCAAGATTGCTTGGTCGAAAAAACGGGCATCGATCCGTTACGGCACGCCATCCGCCCCGCCGACCCCGATCATTCTGGACCGGGCACCGTCAGATACGAAGAGAACCCTGCTGCTGGCGATGCCGTACCTAATTATGGGCGGCGCCGAACGGTTGTTGAGCGCTGTGGTGGGGCACCTGGTTTCGGTCGGTTGGCGCGTTGTGATCGTCACGACGCTCGAAGCCGATTTCGAGCATGGCGACACCACCCCCTGGTTCGAGCGGTACACCAGTGAAATCTTCCACTTGCCCCGCTGCCTCCCGGCAGAATTGTGGGAAGATTTCGTTCACCAGCTCGTCCGCTCCCGTGCCGTGGGTATCATTTGGGTGGTCGGGAGCACCCTAATGTATAACTGCCTGCGGGATTTGCGCACCGCCAATCCGCAAGTGCGCGTCGCCGACCTTTTATTCAACACCATCGGCCACACCGCCAACAACCGCCGCCGGCGCGATTTAATCGATCTGATCTTTGTTGAAAGCGACGAGGTCCGCCAGTGGTTGCTGGCACGCGGTGAGGGCGCGAACCGCATTCGATTGGTCGAAAGCGGTGTGGACCTTGTCGCGTTGCACCCGATGCCGAGGGCCGAGACTTTGCTTCAGCAAACGGGCGCGACCCCAGATGATCTTATTGTCGGTTATTCTGGACGATGGTCCGAGGAGAAGAACCCACTAGGATTCATCGCGATCGCTCGGCTGGTCGATTCCGCCCTGCCGGTCCGCTTCGTCATGACCGGCACCGGGCCTCTGCGCACAGCGGTCGAGCATGCAATCCGGGAGGCAGGGTTCCCCAATGGCCGTTTCACTCTCCTCGGCCAGGTTTCGGAGGTCGCCCCCGTTCTGGCCTCGTTCGATCTACTGGTCATACCGTCGGTCTTGGACGGCAGGCCCATGGTTGCGCTGGAGGCGTTGTCGATGGGTGTGCCGATCCTCGCCTCCCGCGTTGGCGGTCTGCCCGAACTGATTTCTGAGCCGTGGGGATGGCTGTGCGAGCCGAACGACCTAGAGGCATTCGCGAGGCACGTCGAGAACGCGGCACGAGACCAGCCCGCCCTTAAAGAGATGCGCCGTCAAGCGAGGATACACGCTGAGGCCAAATTGGATGTGCAGAGCATGTTCGCGTCTTATGCAGCAGGCCTGGAAGCCTTGCTTCCAAAGAGCCGACTTGGCGGCCGCGATTCAGACGACATTCCAGCTGTCCGGGTGGACCCCGCGGCCATCCAACGCCTTATCGATGACGCTGCTGGGGAATTGACAGCGAATGGCCTCACCCAATAATTTTGCCTGGAGGCTGAGTCGTGACGCCGTCGCTGAAGCGGAGGCTGTAATCCAGGCGCTTGCCGCGATTGAGCCCGATTTGGCAGCGTTGCCCAGATCGCTCAACACTCTTCGGGTCGACGCATTCGCGCTCAACCACAATGACCGGGCTTGGCGAGCGCTCTATTTATCCATACAAACCCTGCCGCGTTGCGTCGTGCTGGTGGGATCGATCGATGCCGCGCCGGAACTGGCTGGCCTATCTCGCGCCACGAATGAAGTGCTGATTGTCGAGACGGACGCGCTGTCCGCTTCGACAGGAGAACTTCTGCCCCGAGGCGCGCAATGGCGCTCATTATCGGAATTTGGATCAGATCTGGACTATGCAAGCCGGCTCACATTGACGACGCTGGTGGTCAGCACCTTGCAGCCCACCGCGGTTCTGGTCTTAGGCAGCCGGGCAGGATGGGATATGCTTGCCAATCATGGCACCGCGCTACGGTCACACACCGCGCTGTTCGCCAGCGTCGTAGCGGCACCGGATATCACGGTGACCGCGCTTCTTGAGCGCTACATCCGGATTTGCCTGCCCGTGCTGTCGACAGTCTATGGGCCGAGCGAACAGGCACTACGTGGCATCGCTGACTTCTTGGGACTTGGTCCGAACGAGCGCGGCAAATTGCGGGATCTGAGGGAGTGGCAAGAGCCTGATGGCTTCCTCGGATTTTTACAGGGTAAAACATGACGACTATCACCGCGGTGTTGAACGTGCATCGCGAGGGCAACCTCGCCCGTGGCTCACTGCTCAGCATCGCCGCCGCGCGTGAGATCGCGGAGGCGGCGGGGCTGGCGATTGAAGTGCTGGCGATCGCGGACTGCTCAGACCAGTCGACCCTCGACGTATTGGCCGAGGCGCCAGGTGTCCGCGTGGTCGAAACCAGTGTTGACGACCTTGGCCTGGCCCGAAATGTCGGCGTCGCCGAGGCGGCGGGCCAGTATATGGCCTTCCTGGATGGCGATGACCTATGGGGTCCACGCTGGCTTCTGGCAGCCCATGAGGCAGCAACGGCTGAAGCTCGGCCAGCCGTGTGGCATCCCGAGGCAAATCTGTATTTCGGACCCGGGCACCCTCCGCATTGGTTGGCTCACCCGGACCAGGAGACCGTCGAAGGAGACTGGGTGCTATTGGGCATCCGTAATCAGTGGACCTCGCTGAGTTTTGCGCTTCGGAAGACCTATCTGGAGATCCCTTACAGCCGTACCGATCTCAAGGGTGGCTTCGGCTTGGAAGACTGGTCTTGGAATTCGGAAATCGTCGCGCATGGTTACCTGCATAAGCCGGTGCCGGGCACAACCCATCTGATACGGGTGCGCCCAACATCCCTCATCACGCGCACCAAAGCGGCCAAGGCTCTGACGACGCCGTCCACACTAATGCGCACAAGGATCGGTTGGGCAACACGGGTCGGGTCAATCGGAGTTGCTATGACAAATGGCGCCTTCTAAGCATTTCCACGCTGTGCGGCAGGAGGAAACATGATCGACGGCAAGCGAATCCTGGTAACAGGTGCGGCCGGCTTTATCGGTAGCCACCTGACCGAGGCACTGGCGAACGCTGGCGCGAAGGTCACCGCGATGGTGCGCTACAATTCGTCGTCGTCTCTAGGCAATCTCGCCTTTCTGCCGCGGCTGGCGCTCGAAAAACTGACGATCGCGGCGGGCAATATCGAAGACAGCGATTTCGTGTTCCGAGCCATTGAGGGCCAGGACATCGTCTTGCATTTGGCCGCGCTGATCGCAATCCCGTATTCCTACGTTGCCCCGCGATCCTACGTGCGGACCAACGTCGAAGGCACGCTCAACGTCCTGGAGGCTGCTCGGCGACTGGGTACCGGCCGTGTAGTGCACACCAGCACCTCCGAGGTCTATGGCACCGCCCAACGGACGCCCATCGGCGAAGACCATCCGCTACAGGGCCAATCGCCCTACTCGGCCAGCAAGATCGGCGCGGACAAGATCGCCGAATCCTATTTTCGGTCATTCGATACGCCGGTTGTCACGATACGCCCGTTCAACACATACGGTCCGCGTCAATCGGCCCGCGCCTTCATCCCGACGATCATTTCCCAGGCGCTTGCCAGAGATGCCGTGCATTTGGGCTCTTTGACACCGCAACGGGACATGACCTTTGTCGCTGATACCGTCGATGGGTTCATCCGTGGGGCAACGATGCCCGGCATCCTGGGGGAGACGCTCAACCTGGGGACCGGTGAAACATTCAGCATCGGAGACTTCGCCCACCGGATCCTGCGACTGATGAAATGTGACAAGCAGATCGTGCATGACGCCGCCCGCGACCGGCCGGAAAAAAGCGAAGTGATGAAACTGATGTCAGACAACCGCAAAGCGGCGCGGCTGATGCAGTGGCAGCCGGCGACCTCCCTGGACGAGGGCTTGCTGAAAGCCATTGACTTCGTGACGGCCCATCGGGGCCTGTTCTCTGTGGAAAGCTACACAGTCTGATGCAAGCGATCGTCATGGCGGGCGGCAAAGGTTCCCGTCTGCATCCTTATTCGGCTCTCTTCCCCAAGCCGCTGATGCCGCTAGGGGATAAACCGGTGCTGGAGATCCTGCTGCACCAGCTTCGCGCCGCTGGCGTGACCCACGTCATCCTCGCGGTCAATCATCTGCGCCACTTACTGGAAGCCTTTTTTGGCGACGGCAGCCGCTTTGGCCTTTCCATTACCTACAGCGTCGAGGATCGGCCGTTGGGCACAGCCGGCCCGATTGGCTTGGTGCTGGATCGGTTGGGCGAGGACTTCTTCCTCACCAATGGTGACTTGCTGACCACGCTCGACATGGGCGCCATGCTGGCGGACCATCGCGCCCGCGGGGCTGACGCGACTATCGGCACGTACCGGCGACAACTTCGATCGGAGTTTGGGCTGCTGGAGGTGGACGATAAGATGCGCATGACCGGCTACAAGGAAAAGCCGACCTATGAGCAACTTGTCAGCATGGGCCTCTACGTGCTGCGGCGTGAGGCGGTGATCCCATTCATGGTGCCCGGTGAGCCATTGGACATGCCCGCTCTAGTGCTGGCCATGCACCAAGCGGGACAAAACGTCGTTTGCCACAGCCAGGACTGTTTCTGGCTGGATATCGGACGGCCGGACGATTTTGCCGAAGCACAGGCGATCGTCGAGCGGGACCCACAAGCCTTCGTGCGCGTGCTGAGCTGACCATGCGTCTGCTGCTGACTGGCGCAACAGGCTTCCTCGGCCGCCATATCGCTGTGGCGGCAACCAGTTGGGAAATGACCCGCGTCACGAGAGCACTGCAGCCCTCCGCCCCGGACGAAGTGGCGCTTGGACCGTCGCCATGGTCTCAGTTGGACTTCGCGAAAGTACTTCACCAGGCCCAGCCGGATATGGTGCTGCATTGCGCTGGCGCGACTCACAGCGCGAACGTTCGTGCGTGCATCGACACCAACGTCTTGCTAGCGGCGGAGCTTCTCGCCGCTGCGGCGGAGCTCCCCAAGCCGCCACGGATAATCTTGATCGGCTCCGCCGCGGAATACGGTAACGTTCCGATGGATGCGCAACCGGTCGCAGAAACCCATCCATGCGTGCCTCGCACCGACTATGGGGTGGCGAAGCACGCTCAGAGCCTGCTAGGGCTCGCCGCCGCGATGCGCGGGCAACCTGTCCTCGTCGCGCGGTTGTTCAATCCGGTGGGCGTCGGGATGCCGGCCGGGCTCGCCTTGTCATCGTTCGCGCAGCGGATCGCCGAGGCCGGTCCTAATTCGGCCCTTCGGGTGGGGGATCTGTCGGCGCAGCGCGATTTTATCGACGTTGGCGAAGCGGCGCGGCTGCTGCTTTACTTAGCCTCGATGCCGGACTGGCCCTGGCCACTGGTAAACATCTGCAGCGGCCGAGCGTATCGGCTGGGCGATCTAGTAAACGGCATGATCAAAGCCAGCGGCACTCGGGTCAGGATTGAGCCGGATCCTACCCTTATGCGACCCGGCGACATGCCAGTTCTGACCGGTAGCGTTGACCGATTAAAATCTGCAGGAATAGTGCCCCAGCCCCCAGATTTTTCCGTGCTGTTGCCGAAGCTATTGTCGGAGGCAAGGAAATCATCTGCACCGGGGTAGCGGCGACCCGACGCGGTCGCTGACTGCTCAGACTAAGCAGTTCCTAAAGCGGTTGTGTCAGCACGCGCGCCAGCGAGTATAGCTGGCCGGAATGAAGGTCGAGATTTTCCAAGAGGCTTGCAGCACCCTCAGAACCGTTGCGATGCGGCGAAGGAAGTGGAACCTGCGATAGTCGGCGGAGACCTGCTGGTTGGTTTGGGAACGGGAACGGGGGAAGTTACGCAACTGGTCGTAGGTCCGGCAAGATCGGCCAGCCGATCGCGAGCTCTTGAACCCGCGCATCGGGCCGTAGCGGCCTTTTGTACTGCGATGATCCTGCTCCAGTCCGTTATTGAGGTATTGGCTATTGCGAATGGCGCACGCCTGCTCCGAGGATCGTCCGGATCGCGCGCGAATAACTGTGATGCCGCCCTGGTGACTCGATCGGGCGTGACGTCGGTGACCATTTTGGTCGCCTCGAAGAACGCTTTCGCGGCGGTCATGTCGCGGTTCTCGCTGAATATCACGTCGACCAGCGCGCCGGACCGATCAAAGGCACGATAGAGATAACACCAGTGCCCGTGGACCTTGATATACGTCTCATCAACGTACCAGCTCCCCCCCACCTTGCCGTGCCGGTGTCGCCGCAGATTTTCAGCCAACGCCGGGGTGAGCTCGGTTTCCCAGTCGCGAACCGCCTCGTGATTGAAGACAAGGCCGCGGATCACGAACATCTCAGGTAGGTCACGGCAGGCAAGCTTATGGCGCGGGCGCCAGGGCACCACGAGCGCGATCATGTCACTGGGGTACTGCGTTCGGTTCAGCAGGCTGGCGCTGTCCTTGTCGAATTGTTTGCCGCAGGTCCAACGGCGGGATCGGCGGTAACTTGGGTGGTGCGCTCATGCCGCTCAGAAACGGCTGACGAGCGTC
>NZ_LMUJ01000101.1:15245-49648 GCF_009765975.1 Acidisphaera sp. S103
CCGCCTATCCCCCAAGGCGAACATCAAAATCCTGTTGCGACTGTCACTGGATGCATGTGTCACTCAGACGTGTAAGGTCTCGTAACGGATAAATCTCATTCTATAGAGTGACTGGCGCGGTTCACGATATTCCTGTGGCATGGGCGGATCATCCAGGCGCCAGATTTGTCCCGATGTATGGTAGAGGGGGAGAACAAACAGCGGCATTATGGCTGAATCCGTGGCTCTTGGATTTTTATAAACCGCACTCAGGCGATGCACTGCCAAAAAAGCCAAGAAGGCAAATTGCCCATGACACTTCTCAGACGCTTGGCGCGAATCGTGCCACCGCTGCGTCGTCTGCATGATAGTCGCAACATACTTCTGACCGAGCGGAACGCGTTGGCGGCTGAACTTGACACAGTGCGAGCCGATCTGGCCTGCACGGCCGAGGCGCTGAAGAGTGCTCAGAGCCTTTCCGAAGACATTGATGCCCTCTTGGACGCCAAGCGATCTAGCCGATTGATCGTTACGGAATATCCTAATTTCCCGCGCAGACGGCGCCTTGAAGCAGACACGCTCGGGCGTCACTTTTCCACATTCTTGCACGGGCAGGAGGCCAATTTTGTCAGTAGGCTGGAAGCTCACGTCAGACATTTCGCGGACCTGCAGCAAATACCCCGCCAAGACGCCGGCCATGCGGGTCCTTTCTGGGGGAACGAATGGTTTCCGCCGTTAGATGGTGTGTTGCTTTATGAGTTGATCGCATCCCGATCGCCGCGACGATATGTTGAGGTTGGTTCCGGTAATTCGACACGCTTCGCCCATCAAGCTATCCGGGATCACGGCTTGCGGACCCGCATCGTCTCCATCGACCCTTATCCGCGCGTTGAAATCGACGATATCTGTGACGAGACAATCCGGCGCCCCATGGAAGAGGTAGGGGAAGAATTTTGGAACTCCCTGGAGCCTGATGATTTGTTGCTGGTGGACAATAGCCATCGCAGCTATTCGAACTCCGATGTAACCGTTTTCTTTTCTGCGGTTCTTCCGAGCCTGAAAGCAGGAACCGTGTGGGGTTTGCACGATATTTGCCTGCCTTGGGACTATCCTGAAGAGTGGGCTGGCCGCTTTTACAATGAGCAATATCTGCTGATGGCATATCTTGCGGGTGGCGCCGTGCAGGATGAGGTCTATCTGCCGGCCCAGTGGATTTCGTACCAACCCAAACTAAACAATATCCTCAATCCGTTGTGGGACCGGCGGGATCTGTTCCAAGGCTTGAGCACACATGGAAGTGTGTTTTGGATGCGGCGACGGGCGGCTGTCCTTGATCTTTGGCATTCATGAAGCACGACAATCATTGTCCGCGCAACATTTGCGGCGAAGCGCCGCGGTTAAGCCCGATACGGTTGTGTACTATTTGAAGCCCCAGACTGAAGAATCATCGCACCCCGCTTCGGCGGCTCCGTGTGATCGTTGACTTGACCGTTATAAGATCGGGTATATGGTTCCTGCTACATTCAGCGATTCTCCGCCCAGTCAGCGGTTGCGGTTGATCATTTCCCGGCTTACCCCACCGCGCAGGAGATAATATGGCGACCCCGCGTCACATCTATGGCCTGGTCGGTGCCGGTGGCAGCGGCCGTGAGGTCATGCCTCTTTTGCGCGCCCAACTCGCCGCACAGTTGGATGCGGGTCAGGCCGAAGTCGTCTTCGTCGTGGAGGGCGATCCTCCCGTGTCCCATGTGAATGGCATTCGCGTCGAGCGATTAGAGACTTTCCTTGCGCATCCGCAACCCCGTTCTTTCAATGTCTCGATCGGCAATTCACGGGTTCGAGAGCGGATCGCCGGGCTCTGCGAGACAGCCGGCGCGATGCCGGTCAGCATTATTGCCCCTACCGCGGTGGTGTTGGATGAGTGCGAATTTGGCGAAGGCGCCGTTCTTTGCTCCTTCGCCTTGGTCACATCCAACGTGCGGGTGGGGCGCTTTTTTCATGCCAACATGTACAGCCATGTCGCGCATGACTGCGTGCTGGGGGATTTCGTCACACTCGCCCCCAAGGCGGCGATCAACGGCCGCATTCAGATCGGCGATCACGCTTATATCGGCACGGGCGCGGTCACCCGCGAGGGACAACCCGGTAACCCGTTGCGCATCGGCCGCGGAGCCGTGGTCGGCATGGGCGCCGTAGTCACGCGCGATGTGCCGGAGGGTGCGACGGTTATTGGGAACCCCGCGCGCTTGCGTTAAAGATGCCTCCCATGAGGCCCCCCTGGTCTCTCCCCACCGGATAGCGGAACAGACAGGACTGATGGAAAGCTTCGATGTCACCCAAGCTGATCCAGATGCGGGCGGGCCGCCGCCGCCGATTGAGATCATGCGCCCGCGGCTACCAGCGGCTACGTCAATGATGCCGTTCCTGAGCCGGATCGACGAGACACGCATCTACAGCAATTATGGTCCGCTCTGGCGCGAATTCTGTGTGGGCTTCGCGGGCTGGTTGGGCGCCCGAGCAGGGCAGGATGGCGTGCGCGTGGTGCCGACAAGCAGCGGCACCACCGCCATCCAGATCGCCTTGCAACTGCGCGCAACGCCCGGCCGGCGCTTCTGCCTGATGCCGTCTTGGACCTTCATCGCCAGCGCGCATGCGATCTGTGGTGCCGGGCTGACGCCATGGCTGGTCGATGTGGACGAGGAAAGCTTCATGCTGACTCCGCATCAGGCTATGGCGGCCCTGCGCGCCATGCCGGAACCGCCGGCCGCCGTGCTGGTGGTCAGTGCCTTCGGCGCACCGGTCGACGTGCCGGCGTGGGCCGAATTCGAACGTGAAACCGGCATTCCCGTGGTGTTCGATGCCGCTGCCGCCGCCACATCCTTGAATCATATCGGTCCGCAACCGCTCTGTATCTCGCTGCATGCCACCAAGGTCTTCGGCATAGGCGAGGGAGGGACGATCATCACCACCGATACCGCGCTGGCTGACAAAGCCCTCGCCATGACCGGTTTCGGCTTCCAGGGCACAGAGCGCGTTTCAAGCATTCGCGGTGGAAACTACCGCTTGTCGGAATATAGTGCCGCCATGGGGCTTGCTGTGCTGGATAGCATTGATGCCAAGATCGCCAGCATGCTCTCCCTCGGCGCCGCCTATACCGACGCTCTGCGCAATTCACCTTGCCGGATCCAATCCGGCGCCGGCACGGCGTATGCGGCCATGTCGCTGAACGTGATCTGTCCCGCGGACCGGCTCGACCGGGTGCTCGCCCGCTTCGACGCCGGCAATATTCAATGGCGCCGCTGGTGGGGGCTCGGCACCCATTTGCATCCTGCCTTTACCGACCTGCCGCGCAGCGACCTACCAGTAACCGAGGATCTGGCGCCGCGCGTCATCGGCGTTCCGTTCCACGATATGCTGACCGCCGAAGAGATCGGCCGTGTCGCGGATGCTTTGCGATGAGCACGCCTTTGCTGTCGTACATCGTGCTGTCCTACAATTACGAGGAGTACATTGGCATAACGATCAACTCGATCCTGTCGCAAACGCACCAGGACTTCGAAATCGTTGTGGTCGACGATGCTTCCCGGGACAACTCGGTCGATGTTGTCCGGTCGTTCGACGATCCCCGTATCCGGCTCTTCGTGCACGAAGAAAATCGCGGCGCCTGCATCGCGCTTGCCTGGGCTCTGCGTGAGGCGCGTGGTGAATGGATCGTGAATCTCGACGCCGATGACTGGATTGCGCCGGAAAAGGCAGAGCGCCAACTTGCGCGCGCGAAGACCACGGGCGCCGACATCATTGGCACCTGGGTGCGCTTCGTCGATGAGCGTGGGCAGCCACACCCCCGTGCGGTGGAACTGGAAGAGGCCGCCAACCAGCCGCACCAGTTCGATCTTGTGGAAAGTTGGATCGGCCGGAACATTCTCTGCCGGTCTTCGACTATGGTGCGCCGCGCGATGATCGAGCGCATCGGCACGCCCGAATTGACCATGGTTCGCGCACCGGATTACGAGCATTGGGTTCGGGCCCTCGCCGCTGGTTTTCGCTTCGATATGGTCGAAGAGCCACTTACGTATTATCGACTGCAGCCACGCGGCGTGACCTTCGGCGATCCGATGGGCACATTGCTGGAAATGTGCTGGGCGAAAGCACGCAATCTTGTTCCGCTGGCAGAGCGGCGCGGCCTGAACGAGGATATCAGTGCCATGCTGCGCTGGCTGGTGGAGAGCGACCAGCGGTTGGAATTGACCCCTACCCAATCACTGCGGCTTATCGGCGCGCTTACGCTGGGCCCGAACTGCGCCGATTACGCCGCTTGGCGCGACATGATCCTTGGACCCACGCCCGAACCAATATACGAGCGCGCCGGGCGATCCATGCTGAACCTCATTATCGGCTCTGGGCAGCTATCGTTGGTCGCCAAACTGTTGACTGACTGCCATGCCTATATTGAGGCGCGAGATTGGTGGAAGGCCCAGTCCGACATGTGGGAAGCGAATGCGCTTGCGCTGAAGGACCGCGTCCATCAGCAATCCATCGATTCGGGACGCAGGCGGTCGTGGCATCAATATTTCAGGAAAGGAGCCTCGTTGTGTTAGTCGAGGGCGAGCATGAAATCCGCCGGCAAGGCATCCTGGCTTTGCTGCCCTTTTTTGCTCAGGGCAGTCTATCGTTGATCGTACTGCGCGAGATGCGCGCCCGCGGCTTGGACATCACGTTGGCCAATCAGATGGCCCATCCCGCTGAGTTGAAAGCCGACCCTCTGGTGGATTTCCGCGCCGCTGATCGCGTGATCGACCTCAGCGCACATGCTCTGCCAGGAGACTGGACACATCTCGCGCGCATCGTTGATAAGTGCGAGATCGGATTGATCCTGCTGATCGGCGCCCCCGGTGGCTACGCGCAGTTGTCCCGGCTGCGCGAAAGGCGGCGGGATATCCGTCTGCTGGATTGGCTGTTCAATACCGGACCGCATTTCCACAGCTTCAGCCTCCGAGCCGGCTGTTTCGATGGGGTTCTGGTGGAGAGCGTGTTCATGCGCGATCGCTTGGCAGCGACCCCTGACATCGGCCGCATTTGGCAAATCGAGAGCGGGGTAGACCTGCAGCGTTTCCGCCCTGTCAACCGAGAGATCTCTTCGCCCAAAGAGACCTTTATCCTAGGCTATTTTGGCCGCATGTCCCCCGAGAAGAATCCCCTGGGCTTTGTCGAAATGGCTGAGCGCATACACACCATGTCGCCATCTACGCGTTTTGTGATGTATGGAGCAGGTGGACAGGCCGAGGACGTGGCGTTGCGCATCGCTGCTAGCCAGGCGCGTGGGGCCATTCGTTTTGCCGGATATGTCGAGGACCCTTGCGTGGCCTACGCCGCCATGGATGTTCTGGTGGTGCCCTCCCTGTTGGACGGCCGCCCAGCCACTATCATAGAGGCCAATGCCTGCGGCTTGCCGGTGATCGCTAGTGCAGTCGGTGGCATTCCTCAATTGATCGAGGAAGGTCGCAACGGGCACCTTGTCTCGCCGCGTAATCCGGAACGCATGGTCTCTTTGATCGCTGGCTGGCTGGCTGATCCCGAAAGTTTCATGGCCTTGCAACGCAATGCCCGCGGTGTTGCCGAGGCGCGTTTTAACCGTTCCGCAATGTTGGACGGGTATGAGGTGGCGCTGCGCGAGAGCCTCGCCACCCCGGCACGGCGGGTGCTGCATATAGGGGAATTGTAGTCCGGTTTATGCTGGTCGATACCCAGGGCTTGCTGATGCTTGCGGTCGTGCATCCAGCCGATACCGCAGATCGCGACAGCGAGCGGCTGGTTCTGGCGTGCATGTTTGGCCTTTATCCGTATCTGCAGAAGCTCTTTGCTGATGGTGGCTATCAGGGGCCACAGTTCCGCAAAGGACTGACAAAGATGCTGCCTCGGTTGTCGGTGGACATCGTTGAGCATTCACATTCTTCCAAAAGCTTTGAGGAATTGCCAGACGTTGGGTCCTTAAACGGAGCTTTGCGTGGCTCGACCAGTTGTCGTTGGCTTGCCAAGGATTTCGAGAACCGGCGCCGCAATGCTTTGAGTTTCCTGCGGCTCGCGTCGATCCCGCTGATGCTCAGAAAACTATGCAACCCGGCCTGAACTTTTCGGACTCTTGGGGTGGACGGCCCCACGGCATCAAGTGCCAGAATTGGGGCCGTTAGCAACCAAGACCGGAGCCGACCATGACCCAATATAAGCGCATCGCCATCGACACGTCCAAATCCGTCTTCACCATCCATTGTATCGACGCTCAGGATCGGCCGGTCTTGCGGACCAATCTTCGCCGCGGGCAACTGCTCCCGTTCTTCAGGAAGCTCGCCGCCACCGAGATCGCCATTGAATCCTGTAGCGGTTCACACCATTGGGCGCGCGAACTGACCGGGCTCGGTCACACGCCACGTCTCGTCCCGCCGCAGTATGTTAAACCCTACGTCAAACGCGGTAAAAACGATCGCAACGACGCTGAGGCGATTTGTGAGGCCGCCGGGCGTCCCGGCATGCATTTCGTGCCGGTGAAGTCCGTCACGCAACAAGCTCAGGGCATGGTTTTGAAGGTGCGCGAAACCCTGATCGGTCAACGCACCGCTTGGGGCAACACGGTGCGTGGTCATGCCGCGGAGTTCGGCATCGTTGCTGGCAAAGGCATTGGCACGATCGCTCCGTTGCTATCTGCCATTGAACAAGAGGACGCCGTTCCGCCGGAGGCCAAAGAGATGTTTGCCCTGCTGGGTCAGCAAATCGAAGAGATCGGCACCCGGATCAAGGAAATCGACGCCAAACTGAATGCCGCGCACAAGGCCAGCGCGGTCAGCACACGTTTGGCCACCATCCCGGGCGTCGGTCCGATCATCGCGTTGACACTGGCGACCGAGATCGACCCGGCGGCGTTCGAATCCGGCCGCCATCTTGCCGCCTGGGTTGGCTTGACACCGAAGGAACATTCCACCGGCGGAAAGCAACGCATGGGAAAAATCAGCCGGGCGGGTAATGAGCGCCTACGCGCGCTGTTCGTTTCTGGCGCCACCTCGGTCATCAACGCCGCGATGAAGCAGGGCAGTCGGCAGATGACGGAATGGTTGCGGGCTTTGCTGCTCCGCAAGCCGCGCAAACTCGCCGCTGTCGCACTAGCCAACAAAATCGCCCGCACGGCCTGGGCGATGATGACGAGCGGCGAGACGTATCGCCGCCCATCCACCGCGGCCGAGGCGGTGGCGGCATGACCGACGTTTCGTCACGTAACGATTGAGAGTGGAACCATGCCACGTCCATCGGTCAATGAAGAGCCCATGACCGGCGCCGAACGCCAGGCACGTTATCGCGCCGCGCGCACGGCTGGCGCACGGGTTGTTCGCACACGCCGCCCCGCCGACCGGCGCTCCCGGATCCAGCGGTGGAACGACGCCATCGCCGCTGCAGTGGCGTTGCAGGCCGAGTATGCCGGCTGGCTGGACGCGCTGCCGGACAACCAACACGACAGTGCGCTCGCCGACGCGTTGCGGGCGATTGTCGAGCTCGATCTCTCCGAACTCCAGGCGGTCGAGCCGCCACGAGGCTTCGGCCGTGATTGAGCAATGGAATGGCCCAGACGGCATGGGCCACGATGACGCGCGTGGTGCTTCCCCGGCCTCGGCCGGTGAACGCCGCGAGCGTGCGTTGGTGCCGGGGTGAAAGAGCAGAATGAGATGACGATCGGTCGAACCGACGATCCAGAGAACCCGTTTAGAGTCTCGGCCTTAGAGGCCGACGGACTGTTTGGGGCTGGATCGCGGACCCCATCTGGGCCAGCGGTCGTGATGCCGCGTCAACAGGCCAGACACATGATCGCAATCGATCCGCCCGTCAGAATTCTCGCTTTTGCTCTTGAATCCAAGGGGCCGTCCACACAAGACTCTTAGAGATGCCGCTCACGTTGGGCGTTGACGACTGCCCCGAGCAGTACGGACAACACCGAGAGATAGAGCCAGGTCAGCAGGATCACGGCGCCGCCCAGCGACCCGTAGGTCTTGTCGTAGCTGTTGAAGTTGGCGACATAAACCGAGAAACCGATGGACGCAGCGATCCACAACAGTGTCGCCACGACCGCGCCGGAAGACATCCATCGCCACCGCGGTTTGTCCCGATCGGGGCCGAACCGGTAAAGCACCGCGAGGCCCAGGATCATCAGCACGATCAGGAGCGGCCATTGCGCGATCAGCAGCAGCCATTTTGTGGCTGCACCGACCGCAATGAACTGCACCGCGGTCGGCAACACCGCCGCCAGAGCGAGTAAGATAATGCCGCCGATAACCAGCCCCAGAGTCAGACCGATGGCGATCAGGTTGAATTTGACGAAGCTGCGGCTTTCCTTTTCCTCATAGGCGATGTTGATGGCCGTGATGAGACCACTCGTGCCTCGAGATGCGCTCCACAGCGCCAGCAGCAGGCCTGCAACGGCGGTGAAGCCGAGCGTGCCGCCCGGGGCCTGCGCCAGGCTGTGCAGTTCCTGGCTGAGGAGTTCCTGTGTCTGCACAGGCAGGGCGCCGGACAGTGCCATCACTTGCCGTTCGATCTGTCCGGGGTCAAAGACGAGGCTATAGAGGGAAACGAGGGCGGCAAGTCCTGGAAACATCGCCAGCAGAATCGCATACGTGACCCCGCCGGCGATTAGGAAAAGATTTTGGTCCGACACTTCTCTCCAGGCGCTCCAGAGAACATCTTTCAACCCGTGCAGCGGCATTGCCCCCGGATGATCGACCTCAAGGTCGCGTTCGGGGTCTTCGCCCTTCAGGTCGGCCGAAGGATCGCACAGCCGTGCCAGATCCCCTTGGAGCCTCTCAAGCTGCGGGTTCCTGCTCATCGCCCGTGAAATTCCTGTCCGTAAGACGCAGGCACCTCGCCTCCGGATTTAATGCGCGTCAGGCTACACCAGTTCCCGGTTCAGCCCCGGCGTAGCCAACAAAATCCAGTGTCTCACCGACACACGGCATCACGTCGTATCCCGGATGCCATTCTGCTGGATATAGGTCTGCCCGATGATGGATGGATACGCCGTCTGCCGGGCATTTCGTCGGCACGATCACTTTAAGGATGCACTCATCGTTGCGCAGCCGAGTTGGCCGGGAAAGGTGGCCGCAATGTCGATCCGACTCATGCCACGAAGTTCTGTAGTTTTTGAAACACTTTCCGGGCGGATTTTAACGTACCAGAGAGTTCAAGCGGGTAGGCCCAGTCTTTATAGGCCGTTCCTGCTTCATTCATCCAGAGCGCGGCAAAATCGATATATCAGCATACTGCTGCCGATCCCATACCGGCCGGCTGGTGGGCTGCACTACCAAATCGGACATGCCGCGATGACACATTGCCGTCACGCGGATGGGGCCGCCAACGGTATCCATGATTTTCGCCCATGTCCCATGAGTGAATCGGAACGATACGGTGCTGCACCCAGCGGAGCCGCATTCCCGGGCGGATTGAAGCTGGACAAACAACACATCGCCGTCCCGTGCGGCACCCAGCCGAGCCGAGGCGAGGAGGACGATAGGCGTTTCGCCCGACCGGCTGGATTCCGCCAGCTCGCGCGCCATCAACTGACGTACAACCTGATCGGCTTGCGTTCCGGGCTGCCCCGTCGGGACAAGGAGCGCGCCCGGCGCCGCTTGTGCGTCGTTGTGCAATGTCGATGGTGGCAGCTCGGACGGAAGTCCCGCCATTGCAGCGCTGAAACCCAGGAACCCCGCAATCGCCGCGCCGAGGATCGCGTTTGTTATCGGTTTCATGAATGATAAACTTCCCACCGCGTGAAAGGTTCCCATCGCAGGTACCTGATAATAGGTTCGGATGGGTGCGGCCTCGTGACCGGTCAACTTGCTTATCGGTAAGGCATCGTCTACCGAACCTCACGATTGAACGCGCAGACCGAGGTTCCAGCCGGAATGTCTTCCAATATCGACACGGCGGCTGTGGACCCTGACACGGCTACGGATCAGCGGCAGCTTTTCCTGTTGGTGTTTCCCCCAATCATGTTGCCGATCTTCCTGGCGGTCGTCGACAGTACGATCGTGACGACGGCCTTGCCAGCAATGGCGGCCTCGTTCGGGGAAGTGCAACGTATTTCCTGGGTCGTGATCGGCTATCTGGTAGCGAACACGATTGCCGCGCCAGTCTACGGGCGGTTGGCTGACATGTTCGGCCGGCGGCAACTGATGCAGATGGCGATCGCTCTGTTCTGCGCCGCCTCAATTGGATGCGCGCTCAGCACCAGCCTGCCGATGCTGGTTCTGGCGCGCGTGCTGCAAGGGCTGGGCGGTGGTGGACTGATGACCCTGTCGCAGGCGTTGGTCGGGGAACGCGTGCCGCTGCGCCAACGGGGGCATTTTCAGGGGTATCTCGCGGCGGTGATCGTGTTCGCCAGCACATTCGGTCCGGTGGCTGGAGGGTTTCTGACCGAGGCATTGGGCTGGCCTTCGGTATTTTGGGTCAATCTGCCGGTCGGGTTCCTGGCGATGGCTTTGGTCCGGCGGTTGCCACAGACCAACGATGTTGGATCGCGGGCGTCGTTTGACGGTTTGGGATTGGTTTGGCTGGTGCTGTGCATAGCGCCACTGCTGCTCGGCCTGGACCAAATGCAACGATTGGCGGTCTCGCAAGCGCCGTTGATTGCCGGTCTGCTGGCGGTCGCCGTGATCTCGGCCATTGTCCTGGTGCGGCATGAGCGGCGGATCGGATCGCCACTAATTCCGGTTCGTCTGCTGCGCGATCCCTCGATCTGGCGGGCCAGTGCGATGGCGGGGTTTTCCGGCGGGTCGCTGACGGCGCTGGTGACATTCCTGCCAATTTATCTGCAGGTGGTCGGTGGTGCTTCTCCTAGCGCGACCGGATATCTGATGCTGCCACTCACGGCAGGCGTGGGGATCGGTTCGATCATGGCCGGTCGATTGATTTCAGTCACTGGCCGCACCGCGATCATACCAGGCCTCTCCTTCCTGATAACGCTCACGGCCTATGTGGCCGCGGGAGTGTGGGCGGCGCAGTTGAACCGGGCGGAACTGGCGTGGCTGATTGCGGCTGGCGGGTTCTTTCAGGGGACGGCGATGCCCGTTGCGCAAATCACTGTTCAGCACCTTGCCGGGCCGCGCATGTTGGGCGCGGCTGCTGGATTGGTGCAACTGACCAGGTCGTTAGGGTCTGCGCTGGGTGTATCTATTGTTGGAATGGTGTTGTTCGCCACGCTGGCCAGCAGCGACAGCCATGCCACAACAGTGTTCGCAGATATGGTGGAGCAGGGGAAATCGGCAATGGTCCAACTTCCGGCTGTGGCTCAGGAAGCGATGCAATCACAAATCGTCTCGGGATTTCGGGCGGCATTTTTTGCCATCGCAACATTTTCGGCCAGCATTTCGCTGCTGGCTTGGACAATGCCGTTTCGTCGGACGTAATGGCGCTTGCCAAATATTCGCCCGGCGCCGGACTGGCAATGACCGCTCGGTTGCAAGAACCATCCAGAAGGTCAAAACCCGATCAGGCTGGCCACGACGGACCGTGTCCACAGCCCGAAGTCCAACCCATATTGGCCGGGATCGCGACCGTTAATCCACCGGAACACCTGCCGCTCCTGGCGCGGAGACAGGGTCCGCGGCCGACCGGTCGCAGGCCTGGAGCGCAACGCCTGCACGCCGATGCCGGGGGATGCCGCGGCTGCCAGCCATTTGTAGATCGTCGTACGGCTGAACCCATATGAGGCGATCACGACGGCAGCCGGCTCCCCATCCCGCACGCGTTCCACCGCCATCAGCCGTATGGCCTCCAACGTCCGGTGATCAAAGCTGCGCCCATCTCGTTTCATGCCTCATTATAACAGCACAGGCAGGCACGTACAAGCTGTTTGCCGTCTTAATTAACGACTATTGAGTAAGAATGTCTATTTTTTAAGAATAAAATATGCATTTTCCAGAACTGACATGTATCGTCTTTGAATCTGTGCACTGCCGCCGGTTTGATTGAAACTTGACCGAGACGACTTTATAATAGCAGACGGACACGGCATGCCGGCATGCCATTCATTTGAGTGACCATACTACGATATGGTTTGAGTTGCATCGACCGGTCGATGCGTGGGATAAGTTTCGCGTGCTGATATCGCCTCCTTCCCTTGATCGGCAGCCTCGGGCCGAGCAACACAAGATCTCGTTGATCCGCCTGACCTATGGGTTGATCAATCGGACCATCCTGGTTTCCGATGCCCTGCTGGTGGTGCTGGCGTCCTGGCTGTTCTGGCGGATCACAGCGGGCGATCATCGCCCGCTCCACGCGTTCCAGGCCCTGACGATCGGTTTCATTATCGCCGTATCGTACGCCTGGCTGATGCGCTGGGGCGGCTGCTATCGCGTGGAACGGTTCCGGGAGTGGGTTCGTCCCCAGGCGGACATGCTGTGCGGTCTGGTGCCGGCGACGGTGGGCGCCTGCATCATCCTGCAGGCCTTCGTCGTCAACGCCTGGGATCGCGTCGACTGGTTCGGCGGATTCTTCCTGACGATCATGATCATGCTGTTCCTGGGCCGCCAGATCTACCGGCCGATCCTGTGGTACGTCGCGCGCCGGCATTTGCTGCGCCGCAGGGTGATCGTGGTGGGCAGTGGTGCGCTCGCCGACGAAATTGTCGCCCATATCCAGGAACCGAAATTTCTACAGGATTACCTGCTGCTCGAGGTCTTTGACCACCATCTGGCCCTGACCGAATCGGGTGACGGCAGTTCGGCACGCCCGTCAAACAAGCTGGATGACCTATTTGAATTCGCGCAGAATCATGCGGTCGATCTGGTGATCATAGCACTGCCCTGGTACGCGGCGCGCGATATCTTCAGGCTGATCCAGCGATTGCAATGGATCGCGGCGGACGTCGTGGTGCCTTTCGCCCGCACCGGCTTCCGGCCGCAATTCACGCCGCCAGTGGAATTCATTGACCGGCCGCTGCTGCAGGTCATGCACCGCCCCTTCAAGGGAAGCCAGGGCCTGATCAAGGTCATGGAAGATTACGTCGTCGCGGCGGTTGCCCTGTTGCTGGCGTCGCCGATTTTGCTGGCAGCCGCACTCGCGGTCTGGATCACCGACGGGCGACCGGTTTTCTTTCACCAGCAGCGTGTTGGATTCAACAACAAGCCGTTTTCGATGATCAAGTTTCGCACCATGTCGATCGACAACACCGACGATGGATCGCTGGGCACCAAGCGGGAGAACCAACGCATCACCCCTGTAGGGCGCTTCCTGCGGCGCACCTCGATCGACGAACTCCCGCAACTTATCAATGTCCTCCGCGGTGAGATGGCGATTGTTGGACCCCGGCCGCATGTCGCCAATATGCAGGTGGGCGAAGGCAGGTATGCCGAGGTGGTCATGCAGTACGCGGCCCGTCATCGGATCAAGCCCGGCATCACCGGCTGGGCGCAGATCAACGGTATGCGTGGCGGCATCGATTCCCTGGAGAAGGCGAAGCGCGGCGCCGATCTCGATCTTTTCTACATCGCCAACTGGTCGTTGCGCTTCGATCTCACTATCATGATTCGCACGCTGTTGGTCGGACTGGCCGGGCGCAACGTATTTTGACGACATGGGTCCGATGGGGTTTTTTCCGTCGTTTTCGGGCCGATCGCGTCTTTCTGCTGCTTGTCCTGCTATCCTGCTGCGGCGGCGGCACACCGTCGCATGTCATCGTGGTCTACCATGACAGCTGGGATGAGATCGACGCCGCCGGACCCGCGGCAACCTCGATCGCGACGCTGCCTGGCTATCTTGGCATCGTCGATCTGGCATTTGCCAGACCGGACCTTCGATATACTGGCGATCTCGATCTGGCCCGAACCGGTCTGGAATATATCTATTCCGGGACGGTGTTGCGGGATTCCATCGCGCTTTTGAAGCAACGCCAACCGCGGACCCGGGTGCTGCTGAGCGTCGGCGGCGCCGCCTACCACAACTGGCGCGACCTGAACGAAACCGCCATTGTTCGCTTGGTGCATGATCTGGGCGCTGATGGCGTTGACATCGACTTCGAGCCGACCCGCCCCGATTGCGCCGTCGGTCCAGATCAGGCCATCCGTTGCCGGACCGATGCATTCTGGCAGACGCTGATACGCCGCTTCCGCGCCGTGCTGCCGCGTCCGGCGCTACTGACCGCGGCGGTGTGGAGCGTTGGTGCCTATGGTGAAGGTCAATTCCAGGCGTCGCGGCCGCGCAGCCGCTATACCGGGTTCATGCTGTCGGTGCTGCGGTCCCCGGCGGCATCGCAACTCGACCTGTTGTCCATCGATGCCTACGACGCCGGTCCCGAATACGATCCGCTGGAAGCTTTTCGCGCTTATCGCGCGGTGTGGCACGGCCCGCTAGCGCTGGGGGTTGAAGTGCGGCGTCGGGATGGCAGCGGACCGTTCTTCTCATCGGCGCAGGCCGAAATGCTGGCGAGCAAGGTGGCTCCGGACGGCGGCGGGATGATGCTTTATCCGCTGTTGGCGGTGCCGGAGGGCACCAAAAACCCTGATGCCGAAGATGGTCGAGCACTGTCCATGGCCATGTGCCGCGGCCTGGGCCTGACGGGCTGCGAAACGCCACCGCCATAGATGGCCGGCGCTTGCCGGTGAAAGTAGTAGGCGAGGGCGAGGATCGTCGTCAGCTCGCCAGGTGTGAACACGACGGAATAGATTACGGATTCGACCAGCAGCAAGACGATGTAGTCGGCGAAGGCGCAGGTCATAGGGTCGCCCCCCCGCGACCAGCGCAAGGTGATGCGCAGCCCCACGACATGCACCAGCAGGATCAGCAGCACGCCGATCGCGCCGTACTCGAACATCACTCCCAGCCAGCCGATATCGGTCAGAAAGAACATGGCGTTGCCGAACAACTGGGCGAACGTCACGTTGCCGAACCGCGTCGTCGCGCCGACGCCCAGCAGCCAGCGTTCCGGTTGTTCCGAGAGAAACCGCCAGGCTGTGGCGACCGACACATTGCGGACGGATAATGATCCGCCCAGGCTGCCCAGGGTCGCGGCGTTGTGCAGATGCTGCACCAGCAGCAGTGCGCCGGCAAACCCGGCCAGACCCAGCAGTCCCAGCACCGCCCACCGTGCTCGTCCGGCGCTCATCGCCGCGCCGATCGCCAGCGTTCCCATCAGCGCCGCGATGGTGACGCGTTCCTTGTAGATCTGCAGCATCAGCAGAAAGGCGATGGCGATCAGCACGGGTTTCCACCAGCGTGGCCGCATCCAGAAGGACCGGTTGAGATACAGTACGGACAGTGCGCCGAAGAACATCGGCATGTAGATGTGCTGGCCGCGTTCCGCGTCGTATATGAACAGCTTGCTGACCAGGTCCCCCCCACCATAGGCCCTGGCGGGTACGACGATCCACAGTAGGACCATGATGACGTAGGTCGCAGCGCCCAGGCCGAGCAGCATGCGGCGTAATGTGGCGACTGGCGGTCGCAGCAGCATCAGCAGTCCGGCGGCCGAAAACGTGTAGCTGAACGCCCAGACCTTTACTGTCGTTGCCAGTGCCGCCCCGAATCCGTTGCCCAACTGGTAGATGCCGATCACCGGTGCGACCCCGACCAGCCAGAACAGGGTGATGACATGCAAAGGCTTATAGGGGATGTCGAGTATGATCAGTGCCCACACCGCGAACGGTACCATCAGCACTGGCCATGCCTTGGACAGCGCGTAGAGCGGCGGGACATCGACCATGTACTGAAAACATTGGGCGAACATCAGCAGTCCCAACACCAGCACCGCGCCTTTCCAGGAGGCCCACGATCCGACAACCTGCCGCGGCGTGATGGTGGGTGTGGGCGGCCGCAGCAGGATCCGCCCGGGGGCGGGGCGGGCCAACCGGATGGCGCGCTCGCTCACGGGGGCGGTCGTCGCCGATGCGGGTCGGGGGCGGAGGCAACACGTGCGCAAAGCCCGATCGACAGCACTGGGAGTGACTCCACGAACACCCGCCGAGCATGCCGCCGCGGGTTCTGCATCAGGCGATAGAGGGCCTCGGCGTTCAGTTTGCGGAAGATCGACGGCGCGCGCCGTACCACGCCGGTGACGAAATGCAGGGAACTGCCGATGCACAGCGCGACGCCGGTCGCGCCGCCGCGGTCCAGCACGCGGCAGGCCACGGTCTCGGATTGCGGCGCGCCCACGGCCAGGAAGATGTAGCGTGCCGGATGGGCCAGGATGAAGTCGACGCAGCGCTCGATTTCAGCGGGATCGCGGTAGAATCCCATCGGTGGGTCGTAGCGGGCGATGTGGCGCATGCCGAATTGTGTGCGCAGCCGGCGTTCCACCTCATCGCTGGCGCCGATGATGGTCAGGGTGTCGTCCGACCGGATGTGGTGGTGGAACATGTAGGCGGTCAGATCGCTGCCGGCGGCGACTGCCAGCGGATCGCTGAATAGTCGCGTGGCGAGCATCCCAGCGATCTTGCTGTCGTTTAGCACGAGCCAGGCTCGGTCGTGCGGCGTGGTGAATAGCGAATTGAGCCGATGCGCGGCGACGATGTGTTGCGCGTTCGGCGTGGTCACGAAGGCGAACGGGGCCTGTGGCGGTCGCGCCGCAATGGACGCCGCGGCGTCCGCCAGGGTCAACGGTGTGAACGGGACGCCCAGGAACCACCGCACCGGGGGGCGGACATCCGTCATATCCATCGGTAGATCCAGGCCGGGACGTAGAATTTCCGTCCGACGAAGACGAACCCCAGGATGTTGCCACCGGCGGACAGGATCGTGTCGCGTAGCTGCGCCGCCGCCACGCCGCGGGTCTGTTCGGCGCGCACCACCATGATGTTGGCATCCACCATGCGCGCGAACCGCAACATGATGTGGGCCGAGGACTCGGTGGACACCAGGATCAGCAGCACATCGTAGCGTTGCCGCATCTCATCCAGCACCTGGCGCACGCCGGCGATGGAGCTGCGCGGATTGCCGAGGACCGATTGCGGCGCATCGAGGCTGACCCAAAGCTGCGGCTGGCTGGTGGCTGCGATCTTGACCGGAGCGGACGGGCTGGCGGCGACATCGACGGTCGCGTTCAGTATCTTGGCCTGGCCGTTGCCATCGCCCTGCAAATCCAGGATCAAGGTGCGCAAGCCATGGCCGCCGGCCATTTCCGCCGCGAGTGCCCGCGTCAAGCGCGCCTTGCCGTCGGCGTGGGCGACACCGACCACCTGCAGCGCCGCGACACGGCGGCCATCAACGGTGGTGTCCTGCAACATCGCTGCGATGCCCGCGATATCGGGCTGGATGTCGGGCAGGGCGGTCTGCGGGCCGGCCAAGCTGAACTCGCCGAGGTCGAACAGCCCCAGTTCGCGCTCCGCCTCGTCGGGCATCAGGTAGACGTGCCGCAACAGGCTGGCCACCGCGATCGCTGCGAGACCGAGCAGCAGGCCCAGGAACACGCAGCCGAGGAAGTACGAAATCGCCAGGCTGTGGCCGATCACCGACGCCGTCGGCGGCTGCACCACCCGCAGGTTGGCGTTGCGCTGGTCGACGGTGCTCTCCTGGTAGGACACGTTGGGCTGTTGCTGCGACAGTTGGCGGAACACGCCCTCGGCGACGTCGCGGCTCAAGGTGAGGCTGTGCAACTGGCCGTCGGCCTCGCGCAGTTGGTTCACCCGCTGGGCGGCCTGCTGGGACTGGGTGCGCAGTTCTACCAACTGGTCGTTCAGGGCTTTGTCTTCGACCTCCAGCGCCGCAAGGCGGTTGTTGAGCACGTCGATCGCCGGGTTGCGGATGTCGCGCTGGCTGAAATACAGCGCCTGGCCGTTGCCGGACATCTGCGCCTGCACGGTGCGTATCTTGGCGTCGAGTTCCTTCACCGCCGGCCATTCGGGGCTGTATTGCTGTACCAGATGGGTGCGTTCCTGCTGCAGCCGCACCAACGTGTTGCGAGCCTCGTCATTGCCGGTGTTGTTGGTGGTCTCGCGGAAGCTCAGCACCGTTGCCGGCTGGGTCGCCAAGTTGGCGCGCACAGCCGTGGTTTCGGCTTCCACGGCGACCCGGCGTTCGCGCACCTGGTTCTGCCGCTGCACGATGCCGTCCAGACGGTTGTCGGCCAGCACGATGTCCTGACCGATGTCCAGCACATCGTAATCGGTCCGCAGCTTCTGGATCTGCCCGTTCAGGTCACCGATCTGGCGCTTGTAGCGGGCAAGTTGCTCATCGAGGAAGGAGCCATTGGCGTTGGTGTAGATCGTGCGGCGCTGTGCCAGATAGGCATCCAGCAGGGCCTGCACGGCACGAATGGCGACCTCGCGCTTGGGATTCGTGAAACTTATCTGCAGCACGTTGCTGCCGGCCTCGGATTCGACCCGAAGATTGGCGCGGAACTCCTGAATGGCTGCACTCAACAGCGTGGATTCGGCACGGGGCGGCAGCAGCCCGAACAGGCGAGAGGTGGTCAGCCCGGGGTACAGCTTGGTCGGACCGATCTGTTCGACGGCGGTGCGGATCACCTGGTCGGTCTGGATGATCTGGATTTCCGACTGGACGATTTTCAGGCCGTCCACGGAAATCGTCGTCTGGCCCGTGCCGGCTTCGGGCAGCGTGGCCGATTCCGATCCGATGAACACCAGCAGCAGGCTGTTGGCGGTGAAATAGGTGTGTGCCAGCACGGCGCTGACCACGCCCGCCAGCACACCGGCGATCACGCAATAGCGCATCAACCGGCGGAAGTAGAACAGGTTCACCAGCATGTTGCGCAGGCTGAATCCGGCGTTCGGCTGTACGGCGGGGCCGTGGTCGGTCTGTGGAGGCAGATCGCCCGGCGGCGGCATCGCGGCTCGGGCGGGGTGCAGTTCGTTCATGGCATGATCCGGCCGATCCGCATGTCAGGGACGGCAATCATAGGGCGGCCAGTCGCGCTGGCGCTGGTGCATGGTCAGGCGGATCACCCGCGTCTCTTCCCAGATGGTGTCCTCGGTATCCGGACACAGGTTGATGGCCGCGGCAATCGGGTTGCCGCGCCATCCCGGCGCCATGTTCACCCGCACCTGGGCGATGCCGAGGTAGGAACTGGGCTGGCCCAGCCGCCAGTCGGGCGGCAGGCGTGCCGACAGGGATTGAAGCAGGCTGAACGGATCGGGCGCCGGCGGCCATACCGGCAACTCCTCCAGTGGACCCGCCGCGCCAAGCACGCCTGCCATCGCGACTGCGGGCGCACAGCGAAAGACCGCTGAAACGAAACGTTTGACGGCGGGCGCGCACGATATCATTCCGTGAGGTTCGCACACGAAACTCCACGAGTCTGACGCAAACGCTTCACGATCCGACATTCCCTCCACTGAATCACATGCATTTTACCCTGATTGACGGTCGTCCGCACAAGAAAAAAAGAATGCCCTGTCACAACAGCAAAGCAATAGTTAAAAAAATGCTAATTTGTATCGAAATTTCATGCTGACTCGTGAAAATACCCGAGTGCCCGTTGTCTTTTTTGTAGCAAACTGTCCGTTCGGCATTTTTTGCATCTCCTTCCGATATAGAATTCCTTATAACTCATGGCTCTGACCAACTGGGAGTGACGCGACAAGGTGCGGGCGATCGTCGAGCGGCTGATGTCGCGCACGCTGCTGGGATATTTCGCCGCGCTGGCCACACGCGGTGTGGAAGTCATCGGCAAATTCGGCCTGTACTTCCTGGCCGCGCGCTTGATGGGCGGCCACGATTCCGGCCTGTTCTTCCTGTGCCTGAGCTGGGTGAACCTCGCCTCGACCGGCGCGCGCCTGGGGCTGGAACGGGCCATAGCGCGCCATATCGCCGCCGAACTGGCGGTGGGACATGGCCGTGCCGCACGCCAGGCCTTGCTCACCGGCGTCGGCTGGATCGCGCTGGCGAGTGTCGTCGCGGCGCTGCTGACGTTTGTACTGGCCGGGCCGGCGGCGGAGTCGATCTATCATCAGCCCGACCTGGTGGCGCCGCTGCGCTTCGCCGCCTTGATCCTGCCGTCGCAAACGCTGGCGTTCACCATCGGCTTCGCCTTGATCGGCATGAACCGAGCGGTGCTGGCGCAGGTGATGCAGAGTGCGTTGCCGCCGGCGCTGTCGCTGGTTGCCCTCGTAGCGGGCCTGCATCGGCTGGATACGGTGCTGATCGTCTACGCTTGTTCCTACGCCGCCTGCTGCTGCCTGGGCGGCGCGTTCATCCTGCGGGACTGGCGCGGTGTGCTGGTCGACCGGCCGCAGGCCGCGGCAACACCGCCGGAGCCATTGCCGCCGTTATGGACCACCGCTCGGCCGCTTTTCGTGGTCGAGCTGGTGCAGGTGTCGCTGCTCTCGCTGCCGGTGCTCGCGCTGGGCGCCTTCGCCGATCCGGTGGCAGTCAGCGCGTTCAGTATCGTCAGTCGTATGACCATGATGATCAACACTATCCTGGTCAGCATCGCCACGATCGCCAGCCCGGCCTTCGCCCGGTATCACCGTCGCGGCGAATACGCTCAGTTACGGCATACGGCGAACCAGGCGCGGTTGCTGGCGATGGGGGTGTGCCTGCCGATCATCGCGGTGATGGTGATTTTCCCGCACACGCTGCTGCTGCTGTTGGGTCGTGATTTCGCGTCCCATGCCGCCGTGGCAGCGATGATCGTGCTGTGTGCGGGCCAGTTGGTGAATGTGTTGCTGCCCACCGAGGACATGATGCTGACTATGACCGGCCATGGGCGCACCTTGCGAGCACTGAACCTGCAACAGATCGTCGTGTGCTGCGTGCTGGGCGCGGTGCTGATCCCGCTGTTCGGGCTGATGGGCGCGGCGGTATTGAGCGCCATTGTCCTGATCCAGGGCCGGGTCAGCTTCGCCCTGGCGGTACGGCGTGTGCTGCCTGAATTGTCGGCACCGGGAACGATAGCGGCATGATCACGACCGGCATCGAGGGATTGCAGGACGCGGAGTGGGATATCTGCGTCGTTGGTGCCGGACCGGTCGGCATATCGCTTTCGCTGGAGCTGGTTCGGCTTGGTCTGTCCGTCCTGCTGTTGGAGTCCGGTGCCGTGGGGCCGACCGCGGCGGCCCAGCGTTTGGGGGACGCGGATATCGCGGTGCCCAAATATCACGTGCCGATGGACATTGCCGTGCAGCGTGGGCTTGGCGGCACCTCCAATCTGTGGGGCGGCCGCTGCGTGCCGATGGACGCGATGGATTTCGAAGCTCGTCCGGCGGTTCCCGGCGCCGTCTGGCCGATCGCTTTTGGGGATGTCGAGCCGTATTTTGCGAATGCCTGCAACTATCTCGGCTGTGGTCCGCCGGTATTCGAACTGCCGGTGGAAGACCTGCGGATCGACGATCCGGATTTTCGTTTCGAACGATTGGAACGCTGGAGCCAGCAGCCTCGCCTGGGCAAGACCTACGCAAACCGGATGCGGGCGGAACCAAATATCGACCTTCGTCTGACTGCAACGGTGGTGGAGCTGGCGTTCCTGCCCGACGGCCGCGTCGATACGATCCTGGTGCGTGACGCGGCGGGCGGAGCGGCGCGCGTACGGGTAAAGCGTATGGTGTTGGCCGCGGGCGGGCTGGAAAACACACGGCTGCTACTGGCGGCTCGGCAGGATACCCCCGATCGTTTCGGTGGTCAGGACGGGCCGCTTGGCCGCTACTATATGGGCCATCTCTACGGTTCGTCGGCCGAAATGGTGATCGCGCCGGCGCTGGATCGGGGGATCGACTATTTCCGCGACCCGCATGGCTATTACGTCCGGCGCCGATTCACGCCGAGTCCCGATCTGCAACGCCGAGCGGGGTTGAGCAACGTGTCGCTGTGGCCGGATTATCCGGTGATTTATGATGCTCGGCATCGCGACGGCATTCTTTCGTTCGCGTATCTGGCGCTGTCCGTGCCGTGGATCGGCCGGCGGATCGTCGTGGAATCGATCAGGCGAAACTATGTGGGACCCAATCCGGTGCGCCGGTTGCCGCATATCGGCAACGTGCTGCGGGCCGCGCCGCAGACGAGCATGTTCATTCCCAGTTTTCTGTATCACCGTTATCTTGCGCGGCCACGCATGCCTGGGTTTTTCCAACGCAATGCCGCGCGACGCTATGCCGTGCGCTTCCACGCCGAACATCTCCCGGACCCTGAATCGCGCGCGGTGCTGACGCGGCAGCGCGATGCGCTTGGCCTGCCGCGGCTGGCGATCGACCTACGCTACACGGAAACGGATGCCGAACCGCTGATACGAGCGCACGACTGCTTCGGCGACTGGCTGGCCCGCACCGGGCTCGGCAGCATGGAATGGGCAGTGCCGCCGGAGCGCCGCGCCGCGCATATCATCGAGCAATGCTATGACGGCCATCACCAGATCGGTCTGACCCGCATGGCCGCCACGGAACGGGATGGCGTGGTCGACGCCGACTGCCGTGTGTTCGGCGCCGCCAATTTGTTCGTCGCCGGCAGCTCGGTTTTTCCGACCTCGAGCGCCGCGAATCCGACCCTTACCGCGGTGGCGCTGGCATTGCGCCTCGCCAGTTTGCTCGCATCTGCGGCCTGATCCGGAAAGGAATGGGAAGAATGACAACGACCTTGCTGACCCGGTTTCTGCTTGGATCGTTCCGGTTCGGCATGCTCCTGACGCTGGAAGCCTGTGCCGCCACGGCGAATCTGCCGCCGGCGCCTGCCGAACCCAATCCAGCCGACACGTTCTATGTGACCCCAGCCTACCGGATCCGAGTGGGCGACACGCTGGACATCCGTTTGCCGCTGAATCCGGAAATGAATGATGATGTGACCGTCCGTGCCGATGGGCATATCTCTACCCGGCTGGTCATGGACATGGATGCGGCCAACAAGACCGTGCCCCAACTGGCACGCGATCTGGCCGCTGCCTATTCCACCGATCTCCGCAACCCCCGGATTTCCGTGATCGTGAAATCCTCGGCACCCACCGAGATCTTTGTCGCGGGAGAGGTGGGTACGCCGGGCGAATATTCCAGCCCCGGCACGGCGCCGACACTGTCGCAAGCCCTGGCGCGCGCGGGCGGCGTGAAAATGAGCGGCGATGAGGATCGGGTGTTCATCATCCGCCGCCGCGCCAATGATACGCCGGAGTTCCTTTCCACGCGCTTCCAGGACATCGTGCGTGTGCATGACGCCTCGGCTGATATCAGGCTGGCGCCGTTCGATGTCGTCTACGTGCCCCGTACCGGTATCGGCGAAGTGTACAAGTGGTACAATCAGCATATCCAGCAATTCGCCAATCCAACTTTCAATTTCAGCTACTTCCTGAATCCTTCCAACGCGGCGGAAGCCGTCACGCATTAGCGGGTCGTGGGGCGCTGCCCAGCTTCTTGGGAAAGCCTTGCGCCCAGCCGCGCGCGATCGCGGCATCGTTATCGACGAAGATATAGGGGCAGTAGTTGACCGGCGTGCCGTCGAAGACCGCCTCGACCAGGGCGAAGGCCTCGCGGTACTGGTAGCGCGCCGGGTCGGTCAGTTCGTCATTGGAGCCGGTGAACTGCCAGTCGAGGAACCAGAAGAAGACGCGGCCGGCGGATTTTTCATCGGGGGCGAGCCCCGGAGGCAGGAGTGCCGCGATCGCGGCGGGGTCCGCCCAGTATTCTATGGCGATGCAATCGCTGGAATAGTGCCATGGTGGCAGCGTCGCCAGCGCCGACTTTCCCTATGGCGTGACAGGAACGGAAAACGCTTTGAGCATCGTCGTGTGTCCTCGTTTCTGGAACGATTTAGAATTCGAAGGAACGGGTCCGGCCGCATCTACGCATGAGCAATGGATCCCGCGTTGCGCAATATTTGCACCGACGGGTCCGCAACCGGCGCCGGTGACCACCGCCGACGCGATATGTTCGGGGGCAACCCGGTCGACCGCCGAAATATCCTGCTGAAGTGTGCCTGATCGCAGAAGCCACAGTCTTGCGCGATATGTGCAAGTGGTCGATTGGTGGCCAGCATCAGTTCCTGCGCCCGTGCCACGCGCTTCTGGGTTAGATAGGCGTGCGGCGACTCACCCATGTTGTGCCTGAACGCCGCCGCGAAGTAACTGGCACTCAAACGGCAGACAGCGGCCAATGCACTGATTTTGATCGTGCCGTGCAGGTTCCGCTCGATATAACGTTCCACAGTAGTAATCTGCCACGACGTGAGGCCGCTTCGGCTTGAAGGCACGAGCGGAGGGCGGTCCACCGCCGCGAGCCGGGCGTAGTCCGACCGTAACAATGTGGTCGCCTGCGTGATGTGGGATTGCGCCGCCGCACCATCGGACGCCAGTGCCTTATCCGCATCCGCAAGCAACCGGATGATCACTGCGACAACAGGTTCGAGAATGGGGGGGCTGCCCGGTCGTGAGCCGGGGAGAGTACCGGAACATCGTCGCTAGGCGATTGAAAACCGTGGCCGGATCCTCAGCCTTTTCCTCGATCTGGATCCGCGCGGCCGTCAGTCGCTCGCGGTGGGGCGCGACGTTCGCGCCAGGATCGGTCCAATATTCCATAGCGATGCAATCGCTTGAATAGTGCGGTGACGGCAGCGTTGCCACGGCAGGCTTTCCCTGTGGGCTGATTCCGACGTCCCGCACTTCAAGATCTCCGGCCTCGGGTCGCAGAGAAACGGCGAACGCCCCGATCGGCCCCTCCGTGCGTCGCCATGAACGAATTTGACTAAGGATGCCGGCCATCCCTATCCCCAAGATGGGGGGCGAAGGCGGTTGACGCGGGGGAGCCAGGGTCGATCGCCAGCAGCTCTACGTGTCGTCGCGTAGTCTAAGGGCCCGTCCGGAGATAACCGAATTGCGATCAGTCTGGGCCGATTCCCTCAGGGTGGGGATTTGGCTACTGGGCATGGATGATCGACGCCGGCCCGATTTGCGAACGCTTTGAGGCCCTTTCCCCGTATCTGAGTGAACGCGAGCGCCGCCTGCTGGCAGCGAGCGAGGCGCGCGCTGCCAGCTATGGTGTCATCGCGGCGGTGGCGGTGGCGACCGGCATCGCCCCCAGCACGATCGGGCGCGGCCTGAAGGAACTGGCGGCTCCGGATAAGCTCGACCCGGATCGGGTTCGCCGTCCGGGCGGCGGTCGTAAGCCATTGGTGGTAAGCGACGCCACGTTGCTCGACGATCTGCTGGCGTTGGTCGAGTCGGACGCGCGTGGAGATCCGATGTCGCCGCTGCGCTGGACCTGCAAGAGCCTGTCGCGACTGACCTCGGCTTTGGTGGCGCAGGGCCACCGGATCGGCCGCACAGTGGTCGGTGAGTTGTTGCATCGGCAGAAATTCAGCCTGCAAGCCAACCGCAAGACCCGGGAAGGCGACAGCCATCCCGACCGGAACGCGCAGTTCGTCCACATCAACGACAGCGTGGAGACGGCGCTGACGGCGGGGGAGCCGGTGATCTCGGTGGACACCAAGAAAAAGGAGCTTGTGGGAGACTTCAAGAACGCCGGCCGCGACTGGCGCCCGCAGGGTGAATCCGAGGAAGTCCGCGTGCATGACTTCCTGATCAAGGAGCTTGGCCGTGCGGTGCCTTACGGTATCTACGATCTCGCCGCCAATGCCGGCTGGGTGAGTGTCGGCATGAACCATGACACCGCGGCCTTCGCGGTGCAGACGATCCGCCGCTGGTGGGGCGAGGTTGGCCGGGTTCGGTATCCGCATGCAGCAAAGCTGACAATCACCGCCGATGGAGGTGGCAGTAATGGATCACGGCTGCGTCTGTGGAAGCGGGAACTGCAGCGCCTTGCCGACGAACTGGCCATTGACATCGCCGTGCATCACCTGCCGCCGGGAACCAGTAAATGCAACAAGATAGAACACCGTCTGTTGTCGTTCGTCACCATGAACTGGAAGGCCATGCCGCTGGTCAGCTACCGCGTCATTGTCGATTTGATTGCTGCTACCACGACCGACACCGGACTGACGGTTCGCTGCGAACTGGATAGCAACGCCTACCCGAAGGCGATCCAAGTGTCCGATCGCGGGATGGCCGCCCTCAATATCCAGCGCGATGCGTACCACGGAGAATGGAACTACACCATACGGCCAGTCGTACTCTCAGTAAGCGTAGTTGTTTCCGGATGATCTCTTAGCCACCGCCGGCGCCGACTCCACTGGTCGAGAGCGGTATCGGAAGGTTTATGCCGTCGCACGGCGTGCCGGAGCCGTAGATTGCGACATTGATGTATGCGCCACCCGCCGTCCCCTTGATCGTGGCCTTTCGCCCCGCTCCGCCAACCTCGTTGGCTGCCATCTCAAATGTTCGATCGGCATTGAGCTGACCATCCAGCCTCGCGATGTGCTGTTCACGATCCCATGCCACAAAGCCGATCAGCCTGTTGTCTGGTTCGACGCTGACGTGCCAATCCAGCCCGGGGCAGCCGCCAATCGCGGGACCGGTATGGTAGGAGTATAGCTGGGCCTTTTTGGGCTGCGCCATGGCCGGGCTTGCCGCGACCAGCGCAGACAGCGCGACCGTGACGATTTGCCCGTGGAACATTCTAAAACGCATCGGGATTTCCCTCCAAATGAAGTCGTTCACGTCCGGAGACACTTGCATTAGGAAAGGTCGTGCCTGGCGTTGCTATCCCCCTGATGGGGGAGAAACGGATGTATTGTTCGAAGAGTCAATTGGATGTCACACGGATGACGGGCGAGTGAGGTGGCCGCGTTCCACGGTTGGTGCACTCTGTTCGTTCGGCCAATACCAGGCTGCGTCCGCAACGATGCATTCAGCCGGAAAATCTATGAAAGGTCGAACTTTGACCGAGAGATGCCGTGTAGATGGATAGATCGCGTAAAGTGCCAAAGGTGACGCACGGTTGCCCTCGAGCACTGCCCGCAACGTTCCCTTTTTCAGGGCGTCTGCCGAGATGGAAGGCGAACTCGAAGCGGTCGTGCGGATCCTGGTCCAGAACGAATGGCCGTGGCGGTTGCAAGGGCCTTATGACGAAATGATTTCCCGCCACGCGGTGCAATCCCCGCCGCCACTACCGCCGCCTTCATGGCGGAAAGTTGTGGGCAGCACACGGTATGGGGTGGACCGCCTATCGGTGCAACGGCCTCGCGTTCAGGCGTCGTCTGTTGGTGCGTCTTATGTCCGGCTTAGCCCGTCTCGCGCGGGGTGCGTTTGGCCTCGGCCCTGCAGCGTGGCCGCTTTTTTAGTCCCCAGCCGAGAAGCCAACGTTCAGATCACGGCACGCGGCGTGGGGCCAAGCGACAAGTCCGCCTCACCCCCGACACACCCCTCCATGATCCGCCCGATCTCCTCTCCCTCCAACACCCCAACCTCCACCACAAACACCACCCGCGCCCGCGGCGTCCCGGGGGCCAACACTCCGCCCGGGGCCAGCGTCGCCCGCCCCCCGGCGAGTTGAAACACCACGACTCGCCCAGGCTGCCCCGCCACCTCGAATATCCCTTTCGCCCTGGCCAGCCGCGATGCCAGCCGCCCGATCGCTGTCTGGAACGCGGGCAGCGACACGACCCGATCGGACATCCAGTTCAGCGTCTCGAACCGCTCCGCCGCTGGCCGTCGGCGCCCTACCTCCCGGACCACCGGCACCCGATCCACATTCGGGGAAAACAGGAGTTCCGCCGGCACCGCCCCGTGCTGTGCTTCCACCACCACCAGCCCTGGTCGCAGCGCCTTCACCGCATCGCGCACAGGCTGGCCGGATTCTGCCAGATCGACCTTGCTCAATGCCACCACATCCGCCGCCCGCACCTGGGACCGCAGCAACTGGTCTTTCAGCGACGCCGCCGGCGCGGACGCGTCCACCACGCACAGCACCGTCTCCAGCGGCGCCTCCCGCCAGATGACTGGGTCCATCAGGTTGCGCACGATGTCCGCCGGGTCGGCCACCCCGCTGGTCTCGATCACGATGAACTCCGGCCTGGGATCGCGCCGCAGCAGGCCCGCCAGCACGCGCAGCAGATCGCCCTCCAGGCTGCAACAGATGCAGCCATTGCTCAGGCTCACCACCCCGTCGCTCGCGCCCGCGATCAGTTCGGTGTCGATATTGATGGCACCGAAGTCGTTGACCACGGCCGCGATCCGCCGTCCCTCGGCATGCGCCAGCAAATGGTTCACCACCGAGGTCTTGCCCGCGCCCAGGAAGCCGCAGACCAGCAGGATGGGGACTGGCACGATCAGCTTTCGCGGCGTACCGGCTGCCCGGGCCTCGCTGCCAGGTCCAGCACGCCGTCGGTGATGACCGGCACCCCGCTGACCACCAGATGCCGCACCCCTTCGGCCGGGCGGTTCATCGCGCTGAACTCCGCTTTGTCTGACAGCGTATCAAAGTCGAATACCACCACGTCGGCATCCGCGCCCGGCGCCAGCCGCCCCTTCGCGCGCATCGCCGGCGTGCTGGCAGCCAAAATCTCCGCCGGGATCAGCGCGCATTTCCGGACGCCCTCCAGCAGCGACACCGCCTGCCGTTCCCGTACCCAATGTCGCATGAAGCGTGTGAAGCATCCCGCCGACCGGGGATGCGACGTGGCATCCGCTGGCAGCGGCCACGCGTCACCGGTGTAAACTGACCCATCCGAGAGGGTCCAAGGCATCGCATCTGAGGCGATCGCCCCACCCGGATACAGCACCGACATATCCAGCAGGTCCCGATGATGTGCGTTGTTCTCGGTATCCAGCACATGCCACAGCACCAGCGTCGAAGGCTCCTCCGCCTGTGCCGCCAGTAGTTCCGCTCGGTCGTGGAACCGGCGCCCGTCGGCCACCCGCTGCACCGAGTCGTAGCCGGTGCCATTGCGCGCCTCGAACTCTGGATCGCTGAAAAACGCCGCCGCCAGCACGGTGGAGCCGGTGCCGTAAGGATAAGCCTCCAATGTGATCGGCAACCCCTGCGCCTGCGCCTTCGCCACCAGGGCCGCGCAGCGTGCCACATCGGTCTTGCTGGAGCTGTTGAAGTGGCAGATGTGCATATGCGCGCCGGTGGCGCCCGCATACCCGATCAGGCGGATATAGGCCTCGGCCGCGCTCTCCGGGTCGATCGCCGACATATAGGCAACGTGGGTAAATGTTGGGACGTTATGCACCGCCGCCAACTGGCACACGGCGGTGAGCTCCTGCACGCCGGCGCCGGGGGCGTAGGCGTTTAGAATGCCGATGCCGATCCCGCCCTCGTTCAGTCCGTTTTCCAGGCGGGTGAGGATGCCGGACACCTCGATTTCGCTGGCCACGTTCTCTACCCAGCGACGGTCGCGCATGGCGCGGCCAAATGCCTCCAGCGAAGATTCCTCGTTGGAGCCGGTCATCGCGCTGATCCGGGCGAACGCCCAGTTGACGGAGGCGCCGTAGTTGAGCACGCGGCCCTGCCTGGCTTGGCGTTTGTACCAGGACGCGATTGGTAGCACGCCTGCTTCCAGGTCCAGTGTCGTCGTCACCCCGTCGAACGCCTGCATCCGGTCGGCCGGGATCGACTGGCCGTGGGCGTGCAGATCGATGAAGCCGGGGGCAACCACGAGGTCGGTGGCGTCGATCACTCGTTCGGCGCTGCCTAGCCTGGTGCCGACGGCGGCGATCTTGCCGTCCAGCACCGCCACGTCACCGATACCATCCATCCCGCTGGCCGGGTCCACCACGCGCCCGCCGCTGATCAACAAGCCACCCATATCGCCACCCTGTTTCCCGAAGTCCGGATTCCTCCGGGGCGGTAGCACCGAAGGCGCGTCGGATCGGCCACTGACGTGGGGATCCTTCTCGCCAATAGACGTAGATTTGCACCCGCCCGCAACCACCCGCGCCGAATTGCCGGGGATAATTTTTGGGGATGGTCGAGCGGTCGTGTGTCGGCCACCCATGACGGACATGTAGAGCAGTCAGCTGAAGCGTGGTGTCCTATACAAGGCGGCGTTGACGTGAGCGAACTCCCAGCATTCCTCGCGGACCGCTTCAGCGAAATCCTTCGGCGGATCCGCGGCTGCCCCGCTTCCAATAAGCTCCCGCAATTCGGGCACCGTCCGATTTGGCTCGAAATACGCGCTGGTCGTCTTCAAGAGAATCCGTTTGGAGCGGGCGACGATATTAGACGAAGACATGGCGCGCCTATGGCTGATCAAGGCGTAGAGCACTGATGTCATGCCGCCGATCACGGAGCCAGCGAGCGCCGAGAATGCCGAAATATAAGCCACGATGTCGGTGCCGGCCCCGCATTAGGCACGATGACGGTCTGTGTCGAACATCATTGCGGGCGCTCTGTTGCCGTGATCCGGGCACGACGCGTTTTCACGATCCGCATCTCCCCCGCCACTCGATTGCCCAAGCGGTGTGATCTCACAAATCGGAGGGGGGCAATTTTGAACGCCGATCACCCTTCAATGGGGTCAAAATTCCACGCCGATTCACAATTGGCGATCTCAATGCTCTTCCGATTGAAGGATCGTGCGGGCGGCCGCAGCCGGACCGATACTTCCTTCGGATGTTGAACGCAGCCGCAGCCAACGGATTCCCATGGCTCCAAGGCAGGAAAGAGGGGGATCGGCTGCTGTCGCCTTCTGTACTGCATCTGGAACCACGGCGATCATGACTGTGAAACCTTGCCGCGAGCCAGTAGCTGTATCCGATTCCACGATCCTTCATGCTTACAGGGAACTTACATTGCTGGCCGCAACCTATTATGTAAGCAAAAAGAGCCGTGAATGGTTGCTTTTATGATATTGAAATCTAAAATGTATTCTGGAGCGGACGAAGGGCTTCGAACTTTCGACCCCGATCTTGGCAAGGTTGCGGTCCGCTGAAATCCGACCGCCTCACCATCGAGCAAAAACACCGCTCTAAAATGTTTCCTAGAGCGGCGCGGGCAGGCTAAATATTTGAATTTATTGGCGTGCCCGGAAAGACTCGAACTTCCAACCCCCGGGATTCGTAGTTTATGGAACGAGTTGGGGGTATTCCGCCGAATCGTCGGTTATCGGATGTCGTCAAGCACTTTTCGACCCGCGGCTCCGCTGCCCCACCCACCCATTAGCCGTCGTTCACCCAATATTCCCACTCTTACCCTTGTGGGATGTCTGGGGGAAGAAGACAGTGTGGAGGGCCACCGCGCCCCTACTTTGAGGTAAGCACATCATGGGGGGCGCGTCTGCTGCACCAACATCGCCAGCCGACTATTCACCTGAAAATTGCGTCCTCATTCTTCCCCACCGGTCGCCGCGCCCCCGGCCTTCTGCGTCTGCTATTTCGATGAAGGCCTAGCACCTGACTTGCGAGCCTCAGGCTGCGGCTTGAGGAAAGTCGGACTTACCGGCGCGACCTTCTTGTCGGCCTTCGGCTTCTTGGCCTCACGGTTTCCGTGCTGCTTATTGCCCTTCCCCATAATCGTTCTCTCCTGCTGTCGTGATGCCGGCCCGTACCTGCTGAAGCTCGGACGGCGCGGCCGATGCCGCTTGACAATCAAGGTGAGACCCTGCGGCGACCTCATGCAAGTGCCAAATGGCAGCGGCTCTCTTCAGCAGGTTCGGGAGCCGGAACACGTGGCGGCGTACGTCGGAACATAGCCTTCGGATGTGTCTGAGCAGGCCAACATAGCAAGTCGGAAGATATCTCCGGATCGAGGCCACCCCGCACACTCAGGGCGCGTCAGTCTCCCCTGCTCAATGTGCTTGGTTGCCTGTTTATGCGTACCAGAAGCCCGTTTCGGTCATTTGTGCAAAAGAGATCGCCGCCGTTCCAAGGGACGCTCAGCAGGCCGGAATAACCTTGAAATCGACTCTGCGGTCCAACGCATCCGACGTGTTGTCAGCACCCGTTCCGACGAGGTTGTTCTTCGCCCCCACCCCTGTCGCGATGACATGCCCCTGCAAGCCAGGGGCGTCCGCCTCCAGCCGTGTTTTCACATAATCGGCGCGCAACTGCGACAGTTGTTCATTGAGTGCGGCGGAGCCCGACGGGCTGCTGTTACCAGTCACTTGCAGGCAGGCATGTTTGCTCGCACTGCGGTTGGCGATCTGCTGCAGCCACATGTTGTAAGGACCAAGGGTCTGCTGCGTGGAGTCGAACGCAGTGGAGCCTGGACGAAACAGTATCTTTACGCCGAGCGAATTGCTGTCCAGACCGTATTCGACTACGCGGCCGAATGCTTCCGCCGCCTGGTCGTGATGGCCAAGCTGCCAGTTTGTCAGATAGAGGCCATTGTAGACCCGCAGTTGATTGCCCGCCGGCGTCTTTTCGGCTGTCTGATAAAGCTCCAGCGCCTCGCGATAGAGGCTCGCGTCATAGGCGTTGATCGCCTCGCTGACGATGGATGCGGTCAGGATCCCGTTCAGGTAGGTTGGGCTGATCGCATCACCGACCTTGGTCGCCTGGCACGTGTCGATATAGCTCTTGACGCTGGGATCATTGACCCAGGCGGGACTGTCACGAAAGAAACCCGTGGGGCTGGCATCGACATTCTCGAGAGTGGCTCGTGCCACGCCCTTGGCGACCGTCTTTCCAGCCCGCAGATCAACCATTACCAGACAGAACCGGTAAGCCTCCCGCGTGCCGGCGGTCTGGCCTCGCGCATTCACTGGGGTGAATGTGCCGACCATGACATAGGGCGCCGCGCTGACGGTAGCCGCAGAGAAAGGCTGAATGTTGAATTGCGGATACTTTTCCTGCGCCAGCGCGACTATCCGATCTTGAATCTGTCGCGTGGCTGCCGACTGTTCTCCGGTGACGCCATTCACGAGCGGATCTATAACCACGATCTGGCGCCGGTTGGTCTGTTGAGTGCTCACGGGCGCACCGGAGAACACGGCGTTGGCGGCTTTTAGCACGGCATCCGCAAACGGCACCGCCTGCACCGGGGGCGGCGAAGCCGCGGCAGCCGGAGGGGGTAGGGGAGGTTGTGCACAGCCGGCGAACAGGGTGATGAGTGCGCCGGCCAGCCATGAATGTCGCGTCAGTCGGCGGTGGATGAGAGAACCGTCAGGACCGGCACTCGGTCCGCAGCGCCGTGAGTTCGGCATCGGACAATGTTTCCCCTAACTGTGCCCGACTAACAATATTTGCGCATCGATCCGACCGCAAGGGTGTTGCGCGCGGCCGCGGCACTTTCGCCACCGCCGGTTCGACTGCGCGCACTGTGGCCATCACGAGGTCGACAGCCGGTGGCTCGGCGGCACGCTGCAAGCGTGGCCGCAGAGCCGCCAGATAGTCGGAGGCCCGTTCAGTTTCCGGCCGCGCGCCAAGATCGAGCGAAGTTGCTGCACTGATCGCCACAACCAGTCGTGGGCCGGCCGGTGGCGCGGCGACCCACTCCGCCCGCGGTTTGATGGGGGAGCCCGCGATTGGGCGCGACAAGTGGCGGACTGATCCATCTGCCTGATAGAGATCGATGTATAGCGCGGACGGTGTCGGCGTGACGTTGATTCCGAGCCGTGCGCCGCTCGCGACGGTCCGCTGATCGAGCCGAATTGCGAATGTTGGCGGCGCGCCCTTCCAGCTTCGTTGGACGAAGGCCTTCATCGCCAATATCGGCGCGCAGGCAAAGCGATCGACCCGCGTAATGGCGTCGGTCACTGGGCTCGCATTGTGTAAATCCGCCAGCAGTTGATCGAGTTCCGCGCCCGCCAAGGCGAGCCCCGAGACGCGTATGCCGTCCTGCCCGTCGGTAAGGTTCAAGATCGAACATGGCAAGGACTGTGCCGCCGCTTGCCCCTGTTCAAGCGGCGAAGGCGCGGTCTGCGGAGGCGGCGCGGGCGATGGCGTTACTGGCGGCATCACGATCGCCTCGCGCTGGGCATGTTCGACGGGCGCCGCGCGGGCAGGTGGGTTCGTGGGCGCGACGTCGGGCTGGCCTTTTACGGCGGCCGACTGCTGCGCCGCATCGCCCGCGGCACCAGCCTGCGTCGCACCGGGCAATTGTCGCGGCAGCGTGGCAGACGGCGGCGAGGGCGAAATGATCTCTTGACGGCTGGCGACCGGCGGTGTGGCCGGGGCACGCAGTCCAAAATACGCCACTAAGCCTAATGCGACTACGCCGGCGCCTGCCGCCACCCCCCACACACCGGGCCACCACGGCGGCGGAGTGGTCGGCAGCGAACGCGGAGGTGCCACAACCGTCGGCTCCTTGGCTGGCTCCTCGCAAGCAAGCGCCGCCAGCATGGCGTCCACGGTTTGTGGTCGCTGCGTCGGATCGGGTGCCAAAGCCGCATCGATCGTCGCCAGCAAGGACCCCGGATATCGCCCCGCCCCGATCCGCTCCGCCGACGGCTGGGGGTCCGATTGCCCCACAGCCAGCGCATTTTGGCGAGCCAGCGCGTTCACCAGACTGCCGCCAATCGCCCGGTAGGCCACTGCTCCAATTGCGTAAATGTCAGAGAATTCGCCCTGGTTCGTGCCAAGTATCTGCTCCGGCGGCGCGTAGCCGCCCGAATAGATCTGGGTGTAGTGGGCTAATTCGGTATTCGCCGCCGGTCGACTGGACCCAAAATCGATCAACACTATCCTG
>NZ_LMUJ01000101.1:49793-56367 GCF_009765975.1 Acidisphaera sp. S103
CCCATCCGGCTCCTCATGCAGCACGCTCGCGAGACTCGTCCCTTCGATGTAGTCCATCACCAGGAAGCAGGTGCCATGCGCCTCGAAGTAGGTCTGCACATGCACGATGCCGTCGCTCGTGGAATCAGCACGGCTGAGCAATACCAGCGCCTGTGCTTCGTGCAGGAAGCGTTCCCGGCATTCCTCGAACAGAAGCATGTCCTCGGCTGAGGCCGCCAGCACGTTCAGATGCTGCCGTACTGCAAATTGACGTGGGTAATACTCCTTAATGGCGAAGGGTTGTCGTAACATATCGTACGCGAGATAAGTGATACCAAACCCACCGCTTCCGAGTACGCGTTCAATGCGGTAGCCATGAACGGCGGTATCGCGCGGAAGTGCGAAAGCTGGCCATGGCGCCTCGTCCGTGGTGGTATCTCTGGTCATAACCCTCAGTTTGCGGCAACTTAGTATCGGTGCACAGAGGTTGATGCAAAACTGCCGCGTGTGTGAAGAAGGTCGTGTGTTTTGCTCGACCGCTATCTGGCGGCTTACAACACAAGACATCCGCATTCGAGCTTTGACGGCCGAAGGCGGGTCACGCTTTACTTCAATCATCTACCGCTGCTGCCGGCGGCAGCATAAATTCCGGCACGGTTCTCGGGGCATTCGCTACGGTCGGGCTGAACCCTCCCTTCTCGATGCGCCGAGAACCGTGGGCTACACCATCAACCGGCAGAGGAATCCACTTATAGAAAACAAAAGCTGTCTCGACCAAACCGACCACCTCTGTCCTTCCCTCGCATGTTCTACTTCGGTGTCATTGTGATGATCACGGTTGGGTTTGGCGACATAGTCCCTCTTTCACCCGCAGCGCGGGTGCTCACGAGTTTTCAGGTAGTGCTCGAGGTCACGCTGTTTGGCTATTCTTAAACGCGGTTGCGTGTCGCGCAGGTCAAGGCAATCCGGATATTCCGCGCGACAGGAGCGACAGTAACCCAATGGGGCCCTATGGGAAATCTGAGCAGCAACTCCATGGCGGCCCACTTGCCCAGCATGCCGATATACTGGTTGGCGGCAATTCAGGGGATTAGGAAACGCCTCAGGCTTGGCATTTGTGGGTCGGCCACGTCGTCGATACGCCACTCGTTACCGATGCGGGCCAGCACAAACGACACGCTGGTGGACGTAGCGCCGTTCACGAACCGCACGGACACCGAAGCCCGTCTGTCTGTCTGCTGCGTCACGACGCAGTCAAACCCGGTCATTACGTCGTAATCCTGACAGTCGCACACGGGATCGTGGTCCAGCCGTCCAACCTCGCCGTGTGCGTTGCGCTCATCCTCCCGTATCAGCTTCAACAAGCCCGGCGAAAATATCCCCGAAGCGCCCTTGCCGAGCGGATTGAAGTTCGTATCCGGCCGGTAGTTGGCGAACACCTGCTTGAGGAAGTCGACCGGGGACAACGAAGCTGCCCTTGCCTGCCAAGATAGACATCGTCCTTCAGGTTCGTGACGACCACGCAGGCCCGCGGGCAACGGGGCAGGGCATTGAACAAGCGCTCCAGGGCGCCAATGGTGAGATCGCCGAGCGTCGTCGAACCGACCGGCTCGCCTTGAGCCATCTGAAGATAGCTTGGCAGTTCGTCCAGCAAGATAAGGACAGGCTCGGTCCCCAACACGTTGACCCATTCGTCCACGCCGGGTGTTTTCGCACCGTTGCGCCAGAACGGCGCCATGGCTTCGGGGCGGCCGAGCTTGTCGGCGAGATAGCCCCAGAGAAGGGTTTCTGGGTTCTGATGGCCGTTGAAAATGACGACCTTGGCAGCACCGAAATCGTTGCCGCTGGTGATGTTCGGGACAATCTCATGGCGAAGGCCCGGATCTGAAGCTAGAAGACCGAACGCTATCAAGCTATGAGTTTTGCCTCCGCCCATGGCCTGCGTGAGGTAGAAAGCGCCGTCGTCGGCCTTGCCGGCCAGGCGGTCGAAGCCTCGCCTAACCAGCCGTTCCAGGCCGTCGGTGAAGTGGTTGTGGCGAAAAAAACTCGCGTCCATCCAGTTTGCCGGAGGCAAGGTCCTCGATCTGTGCGACTTGCTCGACGAGGCTGTCGCTCGTGACAACGGCGTTCGGGGTGCAGAGTTGTTTGACGGTCGCAATCGGCATGGGTCAGCCCGGATGAGGTTAGTCCCGTCCCGCGATGCCGACCCAGAGGGAAACCGTTGTCCGGTCGCTTCGCTCTACTCCGATCACGCAGGCGCAACGGATTCATCTAACGCCAGCCAGGAGGTTTAGTCCACGATTCGAACGCGCCTCCGAGACTTCGACCCGGCAGGAGCGGTTCCAAGGTGGCGTCTTGGCATCGTTCGTAGGGATACCGTGGGAAGGGTTAGAGAGCGCGTCCGTCCGGACGGAGCCTGAAACCCTGGAAAGCGTTGGCTACCAACGCTAAAACTGGCGCGCCCGGAAAGACTCGAACTTCCAACCCCCAGATTCGTAGTCTGGTGCTCTATCCAATTGAGCTACGGGCGCAGTCAGGCGGCGGGGTGTAGCGGAACCCCAGCCCCGCATCAACCCCTTAATCGCGATAGCGGCATCCATCATGAGGTGCCCCCCACAGGACCGTACGGGGCGGAATTCCTGCGTGCCGCTCTTGCCTCGGAGGTTTGACAGCGCCGTGTTGAGATGGCCAGGGACGGGTAATCCGGGCTCGGGGAACCAGCGATTAAGCGGCCTGTCGAGGAAACGGTGTGCCGTATCGCGACGCTCCACGAGGTGGAAGCGGAAATTACCGGCAAACCTGCCGGGATACGCGCCGCCACCCGGCGTGCCGTCAGCTAACCCTTCCTTAGCGCCTTCAAGAGCCGGGCCGACGAACAGCGCCCTTGTGATTCCACCAGGATGGTGCTCAGGAGGGCGTTCCGACACGCGCTCCGACGGTGGAGCACAGTATCACCGGACATATCGTGGGTGACAGGCAAGCCGCCCCGGGCGGTTGATCGCCGATGCAAGAAGCGGGTAGATCGAGGCGTCAAGCTCCCGGAGAACGATGATGAAGACTCGCGCCGCCGTGGCCCGCAAGGCCGGCAAGACCCTCAGCCTGGAAACCATCGACCTGGCGGGGCCGCGCGAAGGCGAGGTCCTGGTCGAGATCAAGGCCACCGGCATCTGCCACACCGACGAGTACACCCTGTCCGGTGCCGACGCCGAGGGCCTGTTTCCCTCTATCCTCGGCCATGAGGGCGCCGGCATCGTCGTGGACGTGGGCAAGAACGTCACCAGCCTGAAGAAGGGCGATCACGTCATCCCGCTGTACACGCCGGAATGCCGGCAGTGCGAATACTGCCTGTCGCGCAAGACCAATTTGTGCGTGGCGATCCGAGGCACCCAGGGCAAGGGCGTGATGCCCGACGGCACCAGCCGCTTCTCCTGCGACGGCGAACCGGTGTTCCACTACATGGGCACCTCCACCTTCTCCAACTTCACCGTCCTGCCAGAGATCGCGCTCGCAAAGATCCGGTCCGACGCGCCATTTGAAAAAGTCTGCTACATCGGTTGCGGCGTCACCACCGGCATCGGCGCGGTGATGAACACCGCCAAGGCCGAAGCCGGCTGCCGAGCGGTGGTATTCGGGTTGGGCGGAATTGGACTGAACGTAATCCAGGGTTTGCGCATGATTGGTGCAGACCAGATCGTCGGCGTGGACCTGAACCCCGGCCGCATCCCGATGGCCGAGAAATTCGGCATGACCCATTTCGTCAACCCGTCGGAGGTCGAAGGCGACCTGGTGCCCTACCTGGTCGACCTGACCAAGGGCGGCGCCGACTACAGCTTCGAATGCATCGGCAACACCAAGGTGATGCGCCAGGCGCTGGAATGCGCCCATCGCGGTTGGGGCAAGTCAATCATCATCGGCGTCGCCGGGGCAGGGCAGGAGATCTCGACCCGCCCGTTCCAACTGGTCACCGGCCGCTCCTGGATGGGCACCGCGTTCGGCGGCGCCCGCGGCCGCACCGACGTGCCGCGGATCGTGGATTGGTACATGGACGGCAAGATCAACATCGACGACCTGATCACCCACGTCCTGCCGTTCGAGCAAATCAACGAAGGCTTCGAACTGATGCGCCGCGGCGAGTCTATCCGGTCCGTGGTGGTTTACTGACCGCCACGACGGGTCGTTAACCGTTTATCAACCTGACTGTGTTGTATCGATCAGGCGCAACACCATCAGGCCCACCCCATGAACGCGGTCCGCTTCGACACACTCAGCATGGCTCGTAAGCTTCAGGCCTCGGGCCTGGAGTCAGCCGTGGCCGCCGGCATGGTCGAAGCCCTGGTGGAGGGCCTGAACGGCGGCGAACTGGCGACAACGGCCGATGTCGCTCGGACCACGGCCGCGATCGACAGCCTGCGCATCGATCTGAAGACGGAACTCGCTACGCTGCACACCCAACTGAAGACGGAAAATGAACTTCTCCGCCGCGAAATCGTTATCAAGTTCGGCAGCATGATGGTGATAGGCGTGGGCGTCATGCTGACGGTGATGCGGTATTTTCTGTTGCACCCCTAGTGTTTGCCTACGATCGCGTGTCAACCCGAGGTTGGTGGACCCACCACCGCCGATCCCATAGTTTAGGACCATGGCCATAGCACCATTCGACACACTGAAAATGGCCCGGAAGCTTGAAGCCTCAGGCATGGACCGGCGTGCCGCCAGGGGAATCGTTGAAGTCGTCATCGACGCCCTGGTCGAAGCAAAGTCGGCGATCATGCTGGCCACCCACAGCAGCACACCCCAGACCGGTCGCCTCAACGACGCCCTACCAGGCATCAATGACGCCCGCAGCCGCCGGAACTTCACCCTCCAACTCGGCGGGTTGTTCGTCCTGTGGGTCTGGATAACACTCCTCGGCTTCAGCTACCTTCTCCACTACCGATAAAGCGCCCGTCCCGCTGCATACCAGGGCTTCCCTGCGTTCTGGCGTTGCACCGCCGGTCGCGACCCCATATGCAGTGACGAACATCGTTGAAGAGATACCGAAAACCATGGACGACGCGATCCAACTGACCCGCCTGCCGTCCGGCCTGACCGTCGTCACCGAACGGATGGAACGGGTCGAGACCGTCTCGATCGGCGCCTACGTCGCCACCGGTTCGCGCAGCGAAACCGAGGCGGAAAACGGCGTCTCCCACTTCCTCGAGCACATGGCCTTCAAAGGCACCACCACCCGCAGCGCCGCGCAGATCGCCGAGGAAGTCGAAGCCGTCGGCGGTCACATCAACGCCTACACCGCGCGTGAGCAGACCGCCTACTACGTCAAGATGCTGAAGGAAGACACCGCGCTGGGCTTCGACATCATCGGCGACATCCTGACCCATTCGGCCTTCGAGCCGGAGGAGCTGGAGCGCGAACGCGGCGTCATCCTGCAGGAAATCGGCCAAGCGAACGACACCCCGGACGACATCATCTTCGACCATTTCCAAACAACCGCCTACCCGAACCAAGCGCTCGGTCGCCCGGTGCTGGGGCCGGAGGACGGGATCCGCAACATGCCCCGGTCCACGCTGACCGGCTACATGGGGCGGAACTACACCAACAACAACGTGGTCGTCGCCGCCACCGGCAAGCTGCGCCACCAGGAGGTCCTGGATCTGGTGCAGCGGCACTTCGCTGACCTGCCCAATCACGCGCCCTCGACGTTCGACGACGCGGTCTACAAGGGCGGCGAATTCCGCGAGGAACGCGACCTCGACCAGGTGCACGTCGTCCTTGGCTTCCCGTCCGTGGGCTATGCCGATCCGGACTATTACCCGACGATCCTGCTGTCGACGCTGCTAGGCGGCGGCATGTCGTCGCGCCTGTTCCAGGAAATCCGCGAAAAGCGCGGGCTGGTGTATTCGATTTACTCCTTCGCCTCGCCGTTCAAGGACGGCGGACTGTTCGGCATCTACGCCGGCACCGGCGAAAGCGAGGCCGCCGAACTGATGCCGGTGATGCTGGCCGAACTGGGCAAGGTGCAGGACGCGATCACCGCCCCCGAACTCAACCGCGCACGAGCGCAGTTGAAGGCGAGCCTGCTGATGTCGCAGGAAAGCACCGGCAGCCGGTGCGAGCAGCTCGCGCGTCAAATCCAGACCTTCGGCCGGATCATCCCCACCGAGGAAGTCCTGGGCAAGATCAACGCCGTCACCGATGCCGATATCCTGCGCGCAGCGGCGCGCCACTTCCGAGGAGCGCCAACCTTGGCAACGGTCGGGCCGTCGGCGCAGGTGCCGACGCTGGCGAATATCGTAGACACCCTGGGGGCATAAAGGCCCATACGCCGGGGCATAAAAGCCCATACGCTGAGGGCATAAAGCCCGCCACAGAACGCTCATTCCGTCGATTGTGTTGCTAAGCGTGTGCGGCACACTCTCACCGTCATGGCCGGGCGGGTCCCACGGTTGTCTGGCACGTTTCTTGATATGATACGGTATCAGACTGTCTCATATCAGGACATCCTGTCCGGGCACGCCCTTGACGCTTTGCGGCGGTTTGAGAAGTTGGCAGAAGCCGCGCAGATGCATGAGATTGGCTTTGACCAGGCGGGCGAACA
>NZ_LMUJ01000101.1:56377-62674 GCF_009765975.1 Acidisphaera sp. S103
AGACTCTTACCAGTATTTATGCGTCTCCTGTTCTTAATGCGCGTACATATAATCAACTGTAGTGAACCACGACGCCAGATCGATTGCGGGCGGGGGCCTCCTACCGGATACGTCGAGCCCTCAACGCCCGATTACCTTCGAGAAGGTCAAATTCAAGGAGCGCACAATGCACAGGCCATTTCGCATCGGGCAGATTGTGCCCAGTTCCAACACGACGATGGAAACTGAAATCCCCGCAATGCTGCGGGCCCGCGAGGCCATTCGCCCCGAACGCTTCACCTTTCATTCGAGCCGCATGCGCATGCACAAGGTGACGAAGGAAGAGCTGGAAGCGATGAACCGGGAGGGACTGCGCTGTGCAGCGGAACTGGCTGACGCGCGCATCGACGTCATGAGCACTGCCTGCCTGGTCGCCATCATGTCCATGGGATTCGGTTATCACCGCGAAACAGAGCGCGCGCTAACCGTCGTGGCGCGCGCCAACCAGTCGCTCGCCCCAGTGATGACCTCGGCCGGAGCGTTGATCGAAGGATTGAAGACGTTGGGCGCTCGGCGCATCTCATTGATGGCGCCTTACATGCGGCCACTCACGGACCTCGTCGTCGAATATATCGAGCACGAAGGGATCGAAGTCGTGGACTCGCTCTGCTTCGAGATTTCGGACAACCTCGAAGTCGGGCTTCGGGATCCGCTGCAATTGATTGAGGACGTCCGTCTCTTAAACACGGACGGCGTCGACGTCGTGGTCGCATCGGCCTGTGTGCAGATGCCATCATTGCCGGCGGTTCAGCTGATCGAAGACATGCTTGGCATTCCCACGGTCTCGACCGCGATATGCACCACGCGGTCGATGCTTGATCGATTGGAGTTTGAGCCAATCGTGCCTGCAGCAGGCGCGCTGCTCGCCGCCAAATGACGGCGGCGCCGGCCGACTGCTTCGTCAAGACGGCGGATTTACGGGGTGAACAAGCTGCGATCTTACAGGAAGCAATTTCATGCGATTGAAAAGCAATGGTTTCGGCGACGGTGCGCTGATCCCCGGTGAGTTTGCATTCGCCGTAATTGACCCTTTGAGCCACGTCGCTCTCGGCAATAACCGTAATCCTCACCTGGCATGGGACGATGTTCCAGCAAGGACGCAGTCCTTCGTACTGATGTGCCACGACCCCGACGCCCCAAGCCGGGGCGACGACGTCAACAAGGTAGGCTGCGAGGTTCCCAAATCCCTGCCGCATCACTACATTTTCACGCTCTATGCGCTCGATGTGCCGCGCCTTGAAGCGTATGGCGGCCTCATCGGCACCGGCATTCGGGTTGCTCTAGCCGGTCACATGCTCGCAGAAACACGGCTGACGGGCCTCTACATGCTAAATCCCCGCCTCATGCAGCAACAGCGGTCTCGTTGCTCTGTCACGTAAACGCGAGGGCGCGCCGATGTGCGACGACACAGAACATGGCCCGCGATCTCGACACCTGCCACCGACGATCCCACATGCAAACGACGTAGGCGCGATCCCTTCTCATTCTCCGTGAGGCCCGACATGGCAATTCTGAACGTCAACGGACAGGACCGGCAACTTGATGTGCCGGACGACATGCCGCTGTTGTGGGTGCTGCGCGACGTCGCCGGGATGACCGGCACCAAGTTTGGCTGTGGTGTGGCGCTTTGCGGCTGCTGCACGGTGCATCTCGATGGCGAGCCGATCCGGTCCTGCGTCACCGCCGTGCGCGATGCGGTCGGCCACAAGATCACGACGATCGAGGCGATCGGCAACACGCCGGCGGGGGCGAAAATCCAGAAGGCGTGGCTGGCGCTGGAAGTCGTGCAATGCGGCTACTGTCAATCCGGCCAGATCATGTCGGCGACAGCACTGCTGACGCGCAACGGCAATCCGTCGGATTCCGACATCGACGATGCCATGAGCGGGAATATCTGCCGCTGCGGCACCTATTCGCGGATCAGGGCGGCGATCAAACACGCAGCGACGATCTGAGGAGGCCGGCATGAACAAGATGCTGTCCGGCCGCGCTCTGACCCGGATCGATCGCCGTGGGTTCCTCGCAGGCGGCGCGGCCGCGCTGGTGGTTGCGGCTTTCGTGCCGGCGGGAAGCCGCATGGCACGTGCGGCGGAGACGAATTTCGCGCCCAACGCCTTCATCCGCATCGGCGAGGACGGCAAGATCGCGCTGGTCATGCGCGATGTCGAAATGGGCCAGGGGATCTGGACCGGGGCGTCGATGCTGATGGCCGAGGAACTCGATGTCGGGCTCGACCAGGTAGCGCCGGAATTCGCGCCGCCGAACGACAAGCTTTACGCCAACCCCGTGCTCGGGCTGCAGGCAACCGGCGGGTCGACGTCGATACGAGCGGACTGGCAGAGCCTGCGCAAGGCGGCGGCGATCACACGGGCGGTGCTGGTGGCGGCGGCGGCGAAGCAATGGAGTGTCGAGCCTGCCGCCTGTTCGGTCGCGAGAGGGACGGTCAGCCACGCTGAGTCCGGCCGGACGGCGACTTACGGGTCTCTGGTGGCGCTGGCGGTGACCATGCCGCTGCCGGCCGATGCGCCACTGAAGGATCGCAAGGACTGGAAACTGATCGGCACGCCGCAGAAGCGGGTGGACACGCCGACCAAGGTCAACGGCAAGACGGTGTATGGGATCGATGTGCGGCTGCCCGGCATGAAGATCGCCGCGGTGACGCTGTGTCCGGTGCTGGGCGGCAGGGTGTCGAAGCTCGATGATGTCGCCGCGCGCAAGATCCCAGGCGTTGTGGACGTGCTGCGGACCGACGATGGAGTGGCTGTCGTGGGCGAGCATTATTGGGCGGCGAAGCAGGGACTGGATGCGCTCGATATCGACTGGGACCTCGGCCCGAATGCCGGTGTGAACCAGGCGGGGATCGTCGAGGGCCATGCGAATGCCTCCGCCGGACCTGGAATCGTGGCCAAGCTGGCGGGCGATCCCGATGGGGCCATCGCCGGGGCGGCGGTCAAACTGGATGCGGTGTATCAGCTTCCGTTCCTGGCGCATGCGCCGATGGAGCCGATCAACTGCACGGTGCATGTCCGGCCGGATGGCGTCGAGGTCTGGTGCGGCACGCAGATACCGCCTCGCGCGCAGGCCGTGGCGGCCAAGGCGGCCGGACGGCCGGTCGAACAGGTGGTGTTGCACAACCACATGCTCGGCGGCGGGTTCGGCCGGCGACTGGAGTGGGAGTATGTCGGCATCGCGACGGCTTTCGCGAAGCAGGTGCCGTATCCGCTGAAGATGATCTGGACGCGGGAGACCGACATCCAGCACGACCACTACCGTCCGTTCTACTACGACCACATCGCGGCCGGGCTGGATGCGAACGGCAGGATTGTGGGTTGGACCCATAAGGTCACCGGATCGAGCGTCATGGCGCGGTGGGCACCGGTGGGAATGCGCAAGAACGGCATCGACCCGGATGCGGTCGAATGCGCGGAGGATACGCCGTACGACATTCCGGTGCGGCGGATTTCCTGGGTGCGGCACGAACCGCCGGGCCTGGTGACGGCGTGGTGGCGCGGTGTCGGACCTGCGCACAACATTTTCGTCGTCGAGAGTTTCATCGATGAGCTGGCGTACGCAGCGAAGCAAGATCCGGTCGCATTCCGGCGTTCGCTGCTGGCGAAAAATCCGCGGGCACTGAAGGTCCTGGATCTGGCGGCGGAGAAGGCCGGTTGGGGCAGCCCACTGCCGCAGGGGGTCGGGCGCGGCATCATGGTGCAGTTCGCGTTCGGGTCCTATCTGTCGGTGGTGTGCGAGGTTGCGGTGACCGAGGGCAACCAAATTCGGCTGCGGCGGGTCACGGCGGCGATGGATTGCGGGCAGGCAGTCAACCCTGACTCAGTCAAGGCGCAGATCGAAGGCGGCCTGATCTTCGGCATAACGTCCGCGCTGTACAGCGAGATCACCTTCGATCAAGGGCGGGTGGAGCAGAGCAACTTCAACACCTACCGCATGCTGCGCATGGACGAGACTCCGCCGATCGAGGTGCATCTGGTCGACAGCACCGAACCTCCTGGTGGCCTGGGCGAGACCGGTACCGCGGCGTCCTTCCCCGCGGTCGCCAACGCGGTGTTCGCGGCAACCGGCAAGCGGGTGCGCCGCCTGCCGATCGCCACTGGCCTGACGGCGGGGGTGTGACATGCGGCGTCTGGTCAAGTTTCTGGCTGCCGCTGTTGTTGTCGTGGCCGTGGTTGGCGCCGGTTTCGTCGGCTGGCGGCTTTACGACCGCGACCCGGAAGTCTCGGCGGCGGACGTTCCGGCGACGCCGGAGCTGATCGCGCGGGGGGCGTATCTGGTGCGAGCGGCGGACTGTGCGGCCTGCCATAACATTCCGGGGGGCAAGCCGTTCACCGGGGGTTTCGCGTTCACTCTGCCGTTCGGCACGATCTATTCGACCAACATCACGGCCGACAAAGAAACCGGCATCGGCACCTGGAGTGACGACGACTTCGTGCGGGCGCTGCATCAGGGCATCGCCAAGGATGGCTCGCATCTGTATCCGGCGTTTCCCTACGCGTCCTACACCGGCCTGAGCCGGGAGGATGCGGTGGCGATGAAGGCGTATCTGTTCTCGCTGCCGCCGGTGCACGCGCCGGCCCGGCCAAACCGGTTGGCGTTCCCGTTCAACCAGCGCTGGACGCTGGCCTTCTGGAACCTGGCGTTCCTGGATGAACATCGGTTCCGTCCGGATCCGGCGCTGAACACCGCCGAGAACCGTGGCGCCTATCTGGCGACGGCGCTGGGGCACTGCGGCGAGTGCCACACGCCGCGCAACCTGGGTTTCGCGATGGAGATCGGACGGCAGTTCGGCGGCGCGGTGGCGCAGGGCTGGCACGCCTACAACATCACGACGGACAAGGATTATGGGATCGGCGACTGGTCTGATCAGCAAATCGCCGATTACCTCAGTTTCGGGCACGCCGCCGGGCGTGGTTCGGCATCCGGGCCGATGGGCGAGGCAGTCGGCTACAGCCTGCAATATCTGACCGCGGACGATACTCGCTCACTTGTCTCGTATCTGCGGCATGTCGAGCCGCAGACCGGCGTGCCGGGCACCGAGGTCGATCCCGCGCCGGGTGTGATGACGGTTTCGTCGAGTTGGGCGCCAGGGGAGACGGATGCGGGGAACGAACTCGGGCGGCGTTTGTTCGAGGGCGTTTGCGCGAGTTGCCATGCGTGGAACGGTGGCGGGCGGGAGACGAACTATGCGGCGCTCGCCGGCAGCCAGGCGGTCAACGATCCGGAGGGTGTGAATCTGGTGCGCGTGCTGCTGTCCGGCGGCGACCTCAAGACGAGCCATGGCACGGCGTACATGCCGAGCTTTGCAAGGGCGTACAACGACGCCGAACTTGCCGCGGTCTCGAACTACGTCATCGGCCATTTCGGTGGCAAAGCAGGCCGCGTTACGCCCGAGCTGGTGAGGGAGCGAAGGGCCCAGCAGTAGGGTAGGGCGGCCGCCATTGCCGGGAGAAAACGTGTGGCAATGTTGAAGTCCGCGGCGCGTTACGCCAGTACCCGCCGGTTCCAATGCCACTTGCCGCCATACGCCCTCCGGGCCGTGGATGCCTCCGGACTCTCCAAGACGTTCCGGCCTGCTGTTCTGACCTGAACCGCCTGCTCGGAGCGCCGGGGCTTTGAGATGAAAGGCCTCCGCGTGGTTTGGTCGCGGCTCTTGTTAGTCTGCCGCATCTGAGCCGCTTCTCGTCGTCCCACCGTGACCATATTCTACCGAGCTCAGCACGCGGTTAAAACCGGCAACAGAACTGCCGATCCTGGCCTCGGTTTTTAGACCCATGGCTCCGACCAACAGCCAAGCCTTAACAATTAAGTTTCCTAAAGTTATTAAATTGTTTATCGGGCGCGGCTGTCGCTCAGGGTAGGAAGCGGCCATTGGAGTTGTCCGCTGGACCAGGATTTCCGATTCGGCTTTTGGCTGTCGCGCACAACTTGATGGCTTCCAGAGCGGGATGAGTTTACATCTGTTCGCCTATCCCGCTGTAGCTCCTTGCTTTGGGAGCGTGATTTCGACCTCCGGCGATTCCGGGTCCGGTCAGGCATCGCTCTTAATCTACCATCACGCAGCGATTTGGCCCGATTGGGTCGTCGATACGTCCTGGCAAATTAAGTTCCCAGGAAAGTTCAGCAATGCACGGTAATTCTTAACAGCATCTAAGAACCTGACTCGAAATCAAGCGATCGCCTGGTAATCTCGAGCGATCCTGCGGATGAGCAGGAAGCCCATGGCCAGCATGAACCAAGCCTGCG
>NZ_LMUJ01000101.1:62684-146587 GCF_009765975.1 Acidisphaera sp. S103
AGACTCTAAGTTGGGTGTTGTTCGTGTGGCCCGGGGCTTTTCTTTTCGGGGGACGATCGCGGTTCGTGGCGCGTTCGGCACCGCTTTTGACACAGAGGTCGCCGAGACCGTTGAGGACGCAGAGAAACGAGGGTGCTTCGTGGGCGCGCGTTGGTTTTGATCAGTTCAAGTTGGTATTGCGGCCGGAACGGTCTGATTTCCCGTTTCGATTTTATATCTTTGGTGTCCCGGATATGCTGAGCGACCGGCTTAGTGCTTTGGCTCTCCAAGGGCCGCCGTTTGTCTGCTTGAGGCGAGGTAAGAATTGCAACGAAGATGAAGGCCTATTTACTGTAAGCGTCGGCCGAAGGCCGCATGGACTGGCAGGTCAGCGACGGCTGGAAATCTCATGCGGGATCTCGTGATACCGAGCATTATTAATGCCATTACGTTGCTCAAGCGCGAGACGGGAAGCATCGTCTGGCATGAAGTTGATCGACGGACGGCTGCGCTGGTCTCGGAACTGGATCAGAACTGGTGCCCCGAGCGTGTCGTTGCAATTTGGAAGAGCGTTCGCCAAGGTTCCAGCATGAGGCGGTTCCGCGGATCCGTCTTCGTTGTACAGTTTTAGATAGCGCTCAAATGTAGGCCAGCGCACTTCGGTCCACACCCCCCAGCGGAAATCGCCTTCTGCGTCGGAAAGTGGCACATGCAGTACCCCGCGGATAAAGTGGCGCTTATCACGCCGACAGAGGTCAGAGGAAAACTTGGCCCGTATTGTTCGTTCTGCCTCAGGGATCCTCCATGCGTCATCGGGCAGCTTGTTTGCATAATCTGTGGAAAGGCCCATATGCTCGCTGCCACAAATGCTACATATGAAATGATTACTCAAAGCTCTCTCCGGAAGTCCAGTTGTAATGCTCGGCTGAACGTCAATCCGCAAGTTCATAGCATGAACTTAGCAATACGGTTGATAGGCGGCTGCTCCCTTCCGCGTCTGCACTTGTCGCGAGACACCAGCGTAGAACTCCATAGCGGCTTGTCTTACCTCGGTGACACACCGCGCGGCCTTCGCAAACTCCGCGATCCGCTTGATTATTTTGCATTCCACCGCACGCACCGTTGCTTGATCGCACGATGCACACGCTTGCGTTTTGGCAGACTATCAGCTGTCGAACGCGGTCCAGCGATACGCTGGCCGCGCGGCGCAGTCACGTCTCGCTTTAGCAATCCAGCCGGTACACCCGCCTCGCCGTCCCGGCGAAGATCGTTGCCTTCTCATCAGCGGAACAGCCCGAGGCCATTCGTTTCAAAGCATTGAACAACGCCGCGAAGCCGATGCCCATCTTCTCCACCGGGAAATTGCTCTCGGCGATGCAACGATCCGCACCGAACAGCTCCACGCACGTCTCGACATAAGGCCGCCAATGCGCGGCGAGTTGCTCCGACGACGGCGGGGCGTCCAGGCCCATATAATCGTAAGCGGCGAGACGCATCATCATGCCCCCCAACTTCATCGTCACGTTCGGGCATTTGGCCAACTCGGTGACCGATTTCTTCCAATCGGCGAACACCTCATCCTTCTTGCCCGTATATCGGCCGTAACCGAGCGGGCCACCGCAATGGCCGACGATGATGTTGCTGCCGGGAAACGCTCGGGCCAGGTCGGTGATGTCGGGGATCTGCGGATGGAAGCCCCACGCGTCCAGCGACAATCCCAGCGCCGACAACCGCGCCATTCCCGCTCGGAAATCGGGGCGCAGATACAGGCCGGGTTGGATATCGGGCGCGCTGTTGCCGATCACCGGATCGGCGTCATACCCCGCCGAGTGCCGCACGCCGCGGAACCGGCCACCGCCGGCGCGGATATGCGCCTCCAGCACCGGGGTTACCCAGTCGCCCGCGGTCAGGTCGGCATAGCCGACGATGCCAGCGGCAACGCGGGTCTTGCCGTAGCCGCCGCTGTCGCTCATGGCGGCGATGCCGGCGACGAACTCGGTTTCGCCCACCGGACGCATCGGCACCGGACCGGTGGCGCGATACATCGAGTGGCACTGCAGGAACACGCTGCCGACAATATTGTGGCCGGTGGCGCAGTCGGCGAGGAACTCGGGCAGCAGGTAGCGGAAGGCCGGGACTTCCCACGACTCGCCGGTGGCGCCGCCGGCGCGGTGCCACAGATGGTGATGGGTATCGATGATCGGCAGGCCGGGATCGATGATCGGCTCCGGCGGCGCCTTGGCCAACCAGGCGTCGCGGGGCGGGGAAATCCGGCCAAATGCCGTTTTAGTCTGTGTCGCGCTCATCCGTGTTTCCCCCATCTTGTTCGTCCGATGGGGGATTACCGCACGACATTGGCCAGCGCTCAAGCCGCGCCTTAGTGAGCCGGTTGCGTTCCGCCGGTTTGGGTTCCCCCGGTTGGCTGGGTGCCGGCCGGTTGATTACCCGTCGTTTGACTGCCGGACGGCTGGGCCGCCGGGGCCGTGGTATCGGTCGACGGTTGTGCGCCGCTGGCGGGCGCGCTGAACGGCTGCGTCGCTGCCTGGGTTTGCTGTGGGGCCGCCGGTTTGGTGGCGCCGGCTGCCTGCGCGGCCTGCACCTGACGGGTCAGGTCGGTGATGCAGCGGCTGAAGGTGGCGCTGATCGCCGAGGACCCGATCAGGGGTACCGTCCAGGGCGGCTCGTTGCCATCCGGAAAGGTCAGCGTCATCGAGGACGCACCGCGAAACTGCTGCTCGAACGTCTGCGTCGAAGCCGGGTCCAACGCCCAGTCGATGTTGTTGCCGTATCCGGTGGCCGACCGGGTCCAGGGTGTGTTCAGGCCGATCTGCATCACCACCGTGATGCGGGTGCCGTCCGGGATCGTCCAGTCGGGCTTGCTCGCGGACAACACCGTCTCCGAACCGCCGATATCGAAGCGAATCGACATGCGGCGGTTGTCCGTCGGGTTGGTGTTGTCGACGCCGCACACCGCACCGCCCTTGTCGTTCCGGCCGCTGAAGGCCTCCCACGTTCCGGCGCGGTAATAGGTCTGTATCTGCGCCATGGCCGCCGTGGGCGCCAGCATGGCCGCGAGCGCGGCAACGCCCAACGTCTTGTAATAGGGAAGATGCTTCATGTGACACTCCAAGGCGGTCATCGTGAACCTGGTGGATATCATCCGACGGCAAGAGCGGTCGCATGATATCCACCAGCATTGATTTGGCGAGCCGATTCGCCCAACGCCCGGGGACCAGGCGTCGGGATCGGACCACTAGAGCGGTGTATCCTGGACGGAAACGATTCCGTTCTCAAATGGGGGTGATCGGCATATCTCGCCGCGCGGTCCTCGCCGCCCGAAGCCGGGTCTTGGCGCCGCCCATACTGGCAACCTCGGCGCCAAGGTGATACGCAGCCACGGATTGAAAGACCGGAGACGCGAACATGGCCGCCATCGCCGATATCACCGCCCGCGAAATCCTCGACAGCCGCGGCAACCCGACGATCGAGGTCGATGTCGTCCTCGAATCCGGCGCCATGGGGCGCGCGGCGGTGCCGTCGGGTGCCTCGACCGGGGCGCATGAGGCGGTGGAGCTGCGGGACGGCGACAAGTCCCGCTATGGCGGCAAGGGCGTGCTGAACGCGGTCGCCAACGTCGAGGGCGAAATCCTGGAAGCGGTTGGCGGGATCGAGGCCACTGAACAGGTGGTGATCGACAATATCATGATCGATCTGGACGGGACGCCGAACAAGGGGCGGCTGGGGGCGAACGCGATCTTGGGCGTGTCGCTGGCGGTTGCCAAGGCGGCGGCGTCCGACCAGGGGCAGCCGCTGTACCGCTATGTCGGCGGGGCGTATGCTCGCACATTGCCGGTGCCGATGATGAATATCATCAACGGCGGCAAGCATGCCGACAACCCCATTGATATTCAGGAATTCATGATCCAGCCGATCTCGGCGCCGACGCTGGCGGACGCCGTGCGGATGGGGTCGGAAGTGTTCCAGATGCTGAAGAAGGGGCTGCACGATGCCGGCCACAACACCAATGTCGGGGATGAGGGCGGTTTCGCGCCGAACCTGAAATCGGCCGACGAGGCATTGAGATTCATCGCCAAAGCCGTTGAAAAGGCTGGCTATCGGGTTGGCGAGGATATCACCTTCGCGCTTGATCCGGCCTCGACCGAGTTCTTCAAGGATGGGCGGTATCATCTGGAGGGCAAGCAGCTCGGTTCTGAGGAGATTGTCCGCTACTACGCCGATCTGGTCAGCCGCTATCCGATCGTATCGATCGAGGATGGCTGCGCCGAAGACGACTGGGAAACCTGGAAGCTTCTTACGGAGACCATCGGCGCCAAGGTCAATCTGGTCGGCGACGATCTGTTCGTCACCAATCCCGAACGCCTGCGCCGCGGCATCGAACTGGGATCGGCGAACGCGATCCTGATCAAGGTCAATCAGATCGGCACCTTGTCGGAGACGCTGGAAACGGTGGAGATCGCGCATCGTGCCGGCTGGAAAGCGGTGATGAGCCACCGGTCGGGCGAAACCGAGGATTCCACCATTGCCGACCTGGCGGTGGCGACGAACTGCGGGCAGATCAAGACCGGCAGCCTGGCACGCAGCGACCGGACCGCGAAATACAATCAGTTGATCCGCATCGAGGAACAGTTGGGTGATGCCGCCCGGTATGCGGGATCGACAATCCTGCGGCGATAGGGCCGGCTGGGAACCCTTGCGGGGTTCACTCGTTCAGGATGGGCGGCCCGGTTTGGCCGCCTGACAATCAGGAGCGAGATTATGGATAAGGATCGGGTCGAAGGCGTCGGACATCAGATCAAGGGCGGCGTCAAAGAAGCCGCCGGCAAGATGATGGGCGACAAGAAGACTCAGGCGGAGGGTGCCGCCGAGAAGGCGGCCGGCAAGGTGCAGAACGCCGTTGGCGGCGCGAAGGATGCGGCGAAGGATTGGACTAACCGCTAGAGCGGCAGCAATCGCCCGTCATGCCGATGCAGATCGGCATCCATGCCTTTACGTGCGAAAACAAAGACATGGATGGCGGGCCTTCGCCCACCATGACGGTTGCCCGGCGATGCCGGAAGATCAACATCAGCGGCTACCGGTATGAGTTGGCTGCCTCGGGGGCGCTGCGGCGCCCCCGGTTCGGCTTGCGCAGCTAGTTGACGGATACCCGGCGGCTCGCCTTGCCGACAACGTAGGCGACGCCTTCCGGTCCCACCTGCGTGGTGTGCTGACATCCCTCGGGTATTTCGCAGTTGTCGCCGGCTTTGAACGTTACACAGTTTCCGTCTCGCGCGACGCTGATCTCACCACCCAGCACCATGATCCGCACGTCGAAATCATGGGCGTGGAGTTCTTCCGCGAAGCAGGGCTTCTGTCCACCATGGATCACGTCGAAACCCTCGCGGCGGAGGTCGCTTTCGAACGCCTCGACGGTCAGCGGCCCGGTGCGGCGGCGGCCCGATAGCAGCGCGACGCCTTCCGGCCCGACATGTTCGGCGTGCATGCGGCCCGCGGGCACCTCGAAGCATTGGCCTGTACGATAGGTGACCGGCGTGTTGTCGCAAGTGATGGTGATATCGCCGCCCAGCACCAATGCCTTGGCGTCGAAGTCATGGCAGTGGTTCGGCGCCACCAGGTTCGGCTTCACGGCGCTGTTCACGACCCGATAGCCCTCGGAACGCAGTGCCGTTTCGAATTCGGTCTTGTCCATTGCCCCCACTCCTTGCTTGAGATAGCCTGCGTGTACGCTATGGAGTGCATATTGTCAACTTTAGAGGACGAAATCAGCCTCCGTACCGGCCGCGCCGTCAAGCAGCGGCGAGAGGCCGCCGGCTTCAGTTTACGGGCGCTGGCCGCGCGCAGCGGCATCTCGTCGTCGATGATTTCGGACATCGAGCGCGGCGTGAAGTCGCCGACCGTGGTCACCGTGGTACGGCTGGCCCAGGCGCTGGGGGTCAACGCGGCGGCCCTGGTCGACGGCGGCTCGGATTCGGCGCCGCGCATCCGCGTCTTGCGCCGCGACGAGGCCGCCGGCGGTGAAGAGCCTGCCCGCTGGCAAAGCCTGGGGCCGGCCTCCCCCGACAGCCGCATCGATTTCGTGCGCTATCAGATTCCGCCGGCCACCGTCCTGGGTCCGTCCGCCGCCCACGCCGCCGGGACGGTCGAGCATATGCACGTAGCGGCCGGCACTGTTCGCATTACCGTGGGCGAGGAAACGGCCGAACTGTCCGCTGGCGATAGTTGCAGTTGCCGCACCGATGCCCCGCATGGGGTCGAGAACCCCGACCCGTCGGCCGAGGCGCTGATCTACCTGATCGTCGAGCGGGGTTGACTCGTTGGCAGCCATCCGCCCGTCACGCCGATGAAGATCGGCGTCCACGCGTTTTTTGCTAAAACAAAGGCTTGGATGGTGAGCCTGCGCTCACCATGACGGATGCACAGCGTTACCACGAATCAATGACAAGGCCGGTATTGAAGCCTCGGTCGTTAGCCCGCCCCCAGGAATCGGGCGATCGCGGGGGTCGATTTCAGGCGGGCGAGTTCCGCCTCATCCGGCAGTTGCGGCCGGTCCCGCACCACGTTGACCATGCATAAAAACCCCAGCGGCTCGGCGTCGGTGGCGCGGAATTGGTGCCAGGTCCAGGACGGGATGGTCACCAGGTCGAACTGTTTCACCGAACGGACCTCGTCGCCCACCAGGCAGTCGCCGTGGCCGCGCAGGATCATCACCGCGTGGGCGTGTTCGTGCCGCTCCAGCGTCGAATAGCCGCCGGCGTCCATCTCGAAATAGCGGAGTTCGCAGGCCAGGTTGTCCTCATGGAACAGCACCTGACGGGAGATGTCCTTAAACGGAGCGCTGCCATCCTGTTTGTAGGGTTGGTGCGCGACGGCTTCCCAGCGGAAATCCGCGGTGGTGGGACGGAAATTGGGTTGCTGTTCGGTGTCCATGGGCGGTGGTCCTAGGCAAACGTGTGATCGGCGACGGCACGGGTGAAGCGTTCGGTTTCCCGCGTGATCTGGTCGCGCGCCATCAGCAGGTTGCCGCCGATCAGCAACATCGTGTCGGCACCGTAGAAATCAAGAATTTCCCTTGTCCGTTCCAAGGTCATGCCGCCGGCAGGCACGGGCAGCGCGGCTTTCATGCCGTCGTCGGTGCGGCGGGCATTGTCCGCCAACTGCCGGCAAGTGTCGTGGGAATAGCCGAAGCGGCCGCCGAAGCTGGGGAAAATCACCGCGTCCGCGCCCATCAGCCGGAACAGGCCGCCAATCAGCAGTTCGGGGGCAATCCGAGCGGCGCCGCCCAGGCTGGGGTGGGCGAAGAACGCCATGTCGGGGAATTCGCGCACCAGCGCCTGCATCGCGGGGAAGCCGCAGATCATGGGGGCCAGCATGACGCAATCCACGCCGACATCGCGGGCGAGTGCCGCCTGTGTTCGGAGTTGGTCCAGGTTGCCGGTCAGGCTGGGCACATAGCGTGTCGGATGGCCGGTGGAGCGGACGCCGCGGGCCACGCCCTCGGCACAGGCGGCGACGCGTTCGGCGAACCGAGAGTAATGCTGGTCTGCCAGACCGTGGTCGTCCTTGATGAAGTCCAGCCCACCGCGCGCCAGATGTTCGGCGAGCGTGGCCAGGCCCTCGGTCGGCAGGCCTTGCGGCTTCAGCGCCGAACCGGTCAAGGCCCGGCCGTGCAGTTTCAGCCGGAACCGCAGTTCGGCGATGCCGTGCCGAGGGCCCCCGAACATCTGGACGAGGGTCTCGGGGACCGCGATGTCCTTCAACACCACGTCGTCGTGCAGCGAGGTGTTGCCGAACACCATGTTCAGCAACTGCCCCGCATCCTGGCCGACAGTCGCCGTGGCCAGGCCGATGCGGACCGAGAACATACTCCCACCAAGGTCGTCGATGCCCTCGACGGCACCGACGATGTCGGACAGCACGGCTGGATCATCGATCGCAGCCAGGGGCATCTCGACGCTTTGCTCCACCGCGATACCCTGCGCCCGGGCATCGATATCGGCGGCGGTGCTGCGGACGTGATAGGTGACGGTGAAGCGCCCGGTCATGACGTGGGCACCACGAGCGCATCGACGGCGATGGCGCCAGAGCTGCCCAGGATGACCGGATTGATGTCGATCGCCTGCAGCCTGTCGCCCAGCGACAGCGCGGCATTCTGCAACGACATCAGCACGTCGACGAACGCGCTGAAACAGCCAGGATGTTTCCAGCGCGGGCTGGTCAGGATCCGGCCCAACGTTCCCTTGGCCAGTTCGGCTTCAACAAACCCGCGATCGACGGGTAGCGGGAAGGTCGAGACATCGTGCAGCGCCTCGGCGAAGATGCCGCCCAGGCCGGCGATCAGCACCAGCCCGACCCCGTCCGCTCGGGTTACCCCGGCGATGGCCTCCAGGCTGCCACTGACCATGGCCTGGATGATGACCTTGGGGCAGTCGATGGCGGCGTAGGTCCTGGCCACCGCGTCGGCATCGCTCAGGCCGACATGCACCAGCCCGAGATCGCTTTTATGAGCGACACCGTCGGCGACGCCTTTCAGCACCACTGGGAAGCCGATGCGTGTGGCGGCGGCGACCGCCGCGGATGCGGACTCGCATTCGACGGTCTGCACGGCGGGCACCCCGAACGACACCAGCAGGCGCAGGCTCTCCGGTTCGGTAAGCTGCCGAGCGGGCAGGGTGGTGGCGACGGGCAACGCGGCGGAGGGGATCGGCTGGGGCGGGGCCGTCATCAAGGCACCGATGCCCTCCAACAGGATATCGGTGTCGGTGAACACGTCGATGCCACGCTGACGGTAGGTTTCGCGTTCGGCAGCAGGCATCCCGCCGGGGGTGACGACCAGCAGCGGCTTGCCCGACTTTTCTCGTGCCGCGCCCATCGCCGCTCGGTACGGATCTCCCTGCCAGGGATTCATCGAATGCACCAACGCCAGCCCGACCGACACGCCTGCGTCGGCCATCAGCAGACGGGGCACGTCGGCTGAACGCCGCATGCCGCCGAAGATGCCCATGTCGAGCGGGTTGCCGATCCGGGAAAACATCTTTTGGGAATCGATCGCGGCGTGGGTCTCCGGGGTCAGCGTCGCCAGCGGAACACCGAGCGCCTCGCAACGGTCGGCGATCAGGGAGGCGCCGGCGCCGGAGGTGGACAGCGACCCCAGCTTGCCCGGACGACTACCGTACTTGTCCAGTAACGCGGCGGCAGTCATCAGACCTTCCAGGGTCTTTACTGTTGCCACGCCGCTGACCTTGAACAGGGCGTGGTAGGACGCGTCATCGCCGGCCATGCGGGATGAATGCGCCACGGCAGCGGCGGCCCCTGCCTCCGACCCGCCGATCTTCAGGGCCACCACGTGCTTGCCGGCGGCGTGCGCGGCCAAGGCCAGGCGACGGAACCGTGGGCCGTCGTCGAGGCTGTCGATCAGCATGGCGATGACGCGGGTCGGTGCGTGGCTGATGCCGTATTCCATGTAGTCCAGCACCGACATGTCGGCTTCGTTGCCGGCCGAGGCGAACAGCGACAGCCCGGCGCCCAGCATCGCCAGCCGCCCCGCCATCGCATCGAACAGCGCGCCGCTGTGGGAGAAGATGGCGATGCCGCCCGGCGTCTGCCGCTTGGCGTGCGACGTGTTGAATCCCACCGACAGTGGTAGATGCGCGTTGTAGATACCGTTGCAGTTCGGCCCGACGATGCGGATGCCTTCCTCCTGGGCAATGCGCTGCAGTTCGTGCTGGCGTTCCTCGCCGCCGGCATCAAGGCTTTCGGCATAACCGGCGGAGCCCACGATCACCGCTTTCATGCCGGCACGCGCGCATTCCCGCACAGCCTGCACGGCGGCCTCGGCCGGGATGGCCAGGAACGCGGTGTCCACAGGTTCCGGCAGAGCGGTCAGATCGGGGAAACAGGGGATTCCGTCGACGTCCTTCAGGCGCCGGCTGATGCCGTAGATACCGCCCTGGAACCCGGTGTCGCGCACGTTGGTCAGCACGATGTAGCCATGCTTCGTGGTGTCGTCGGACGCCCCGATCACGGCCACCGCGCGGGGATGAAACAGGGCGTGCAGCGCCTCCTGCGTGGCGATCTGGGTGGGCATCCGGTGGTGTCTCCTGTCTCGATAAACGGCGCGCATACTGTCCATCGGGCGCCATCCTGTCCATGCGTTCGGCGACGGACGGGCCCGGTTAACCGTTCGGTCATGTTTACGGGATACGCTGCGTCCGGGAGGCCACCATGTCGAATGCGATTTCATCGTCAGCCGGTCTGGGCGCATTGCTGTCCGGGGTTGGTTCGGGGAAGACTGCCGCCGACAAGGCGGCACAGACCCGGGAAAGCCAGGAAACCGCCATCGTGGATGCGATCAGCATGAACACCGTGCCGATCGATATCGCCTCCTACGGCGCGATCGTCGGCAGCGTCACCGCGGCGGGGGGTGTCGCTTCCCACGGTGCCGGCGAAGCCGCGGCGGTGCAGGACGTCATGTCGATGATCGGCAAGACCCTGTCGCAGGGGCAGGGTGCCTATTACCTCGCGATCAACGTGCCGGGCGACACGCTGGCGACCGCGATGACCCCGGGGCAGTTGCAGGCCTATATGCAAAGCGGCGGAACGCTGTATCCCGATACCGTAACGTCGAGCGATGGGCAGACGTATTCGCTGCAAGGCCTGTTGAAGCAGGCGTTCGCGGCGAACGAGCGAGCTGAACAAATGCGGGCGGCGGACCCGGCGATGGACAATCCCTATATGGACGGTGCCGAGGCGCTGCTGGACCAGATGCGGGCGGACAGTTCGCCGCCTGGCAGCCAGCGGTCGGTGCTGTTCGGGTCGAACGCCCACGATCCCGATACCGCGAAGACGATCCGGACCCTTGTGTTGCAAATGGGCGGCGGCGGTGCGGATTCGGTGCAATTGACCATCGTTTACTTTCCCCCTGGCTCCGGTTCGCTCGCGGCGGCCCCGTCCGCACAGCAGGCCCCATCCCGGTTGCAGTTGACGGCGTAGGACCGGGCGATTGGCTTAATCCGGATTGCCGCCTTACCTTGTGCTCATCACGCAAGGAGGAAACCCATGACCGAACCCAGCGATATCCTGCTGTCGGAGATGCGCGGCCACATCCGGATCCTGACGATCAACCGGCCGGAGCGGATGAACGCGCTGTCCCCTGAATTGTCGGAGGCGCTGATCGAGGCGTTTGTCGAATCCGGCGCCGACCCGGACATCAGGGCAATCGTCCTGACATCCGTCGGTGACCGAGCGTTCTGCGCCGGCGCCGACCTGAAGGCTCGGGCGCAGGAGGATGCGGCGGGAAAGCCGTTTCAACCGCTACTGTCCCGGGTGCAGCGCTATGTGTTCGAAGTTGTTTATGAAACCATCAAGCCGACCATTGCCGCATTGAACGGATCGGCCGTCGCCGGCGGGCTGGAATTGGCACTGGCCTGCGATATGCGGGTCGCGGCGGAGCATGCGCTGTTCGGCTTGCCGGAAGCCAAGCGCGGCAAGGGCGCGCATTTCGCCAACGTCATGCTGCCGCGCATGATTCCGTCCGGAATCGCTTACGAGATGCTCTATCTGGGCGAATACATCAACGCCGAGGATGCCAGGCGCTGGGGCCTGGTAAACCGCATCGTCCCGCGCGGCGAGGCGCTGGCGGAGGCGCTGCGCATGGCCGAGGCGATCTGCGAAAACGCACCGGTGTCGTTGCGGCGGATGAAGGAAACCGCGATCAGGTCCAACGGCCTGCCGGTGCCCGCCGCGCTGCGGCTGAACGAAGGCATCAGTCCCTACAGCAGTGAGGACCGGGTCGAAGGCATCCGTGCTTATGTCGAGAAGCGGAAACCGGTCTGGCGGGGGCGCTAGATCTGCATATAGGCCGACGGAAAGAACCGTCGGATTATAGCCATCAGCATTGATTTGGTGGGTCGAGTCACCCAATGCTTGGGAACCAGGCATTGGGATCGGACCACTGGAGCGACTTTTATCAATAATTCGGCGCAATCCGAACCATTGGCCGCATCGATGGGCGGCGTCGGGGCGAAGTGCATCGTTGTCGCGCCGGCATGCAAATGAAATTAACAAAAAACAGCGAAAACCTTGTTGCCTGATGGCGCTCCAATGCCGATAAATGCGCGTAATCATGGAGGCCCTGATGAAGTATCTGCCGCCGTTCGAGGTGCTCAAATCCCTTCTCACCATTTCGAACGTCAAGGGCGAACTGATGGTAAGTTGCACTTACGAGAACATGGTGCAGATGATCAGGCAGGTGATCATCGGTGTCGAAGTGGACGAACCGTGGTATCTGGAGCATTATCCGGACATCGCGGATGCGATCGACAAGGGCCTGGTCCAATCCGCTCGGCTTCATTTCGTGAACGACGGTTATTTCGAAGGCCGCATGCCGTTCCCGATCCATGTCGATGAACGCTATTACCTGTCGCAAAATACCGGCGTTGCCGAATACGTGCGCAAGGGTATGCTGGAATCGGGCCAGCAACATTTCGATGAGAACGGCTACCAGGAAGGGCGGCTGCCGTTCGGCCTGTAATCGTTACGGCAGCTCCAGCCGCACGGCGACGGCGGCATTGGCGATCACCGCGTTGTCGCCTCGTTCCCGGTCAATCACGTCCAGCCCGCCCTTGGTCGCACGAACTGTAACGATACCATGCGGCAGGGTGGCTTTCACTGCCTCGGTATCCACCTTGTCGGGCTGTTGAACGCCGATCGTGACCTCGACGAACATTTGGGTTTTCGAATCGATGCCCAAAGAACGGATCATCGACAGCGAGGAATGGTGGAGGGCGTCCTGCACTGCGCGCAGGGCGGCTTTGGTGTAGTCTCCGCCATGCAGGTCGTTGCCGGTGCCGAGTTCGAGAATAACGCGCTTGCGTGCCATGTGTGGGGTTCCCTTAAAGCGTGATCGCCTGAGGCCGAAGGCCGGTATTTAGGCCACGTCGAGCCAGACCACCGCGGCGGCGCTGGCGACCAGGGTGGAATTGGTGCCTTCGTCGTTCGGGATCTCCAGGCCGCCATCCACCACGGTGACGGTCCCGGTGCCGTGCGGCAGGATGGCCAACACGTCCTGTTTGTTCACTTTCTCGGGGTGAGGGACACCGATGGTGACCTCCACCTGCATCGAATCCGTATCGAGACCAAGCGCGTTGGCGACGCCGAGGGAGTTGTGCCAAAGGGCGTCGCGCAGGGCGCGCACCGCGGCCTTGGTCGGGTCGGCGTCCCTGATGTCGGTGCCCATGCCGATTTCCAGCACCATGCGTTTCAGCGCCATGCCCATATTCCCTCTGTCTGCGTGGGCAGCTTAGCGACAGGTGCGGGCCACGCCAAATTTGCGGGTTGGCCGGGTCCGTGAAACGATGCGGGAGGAACGAACCAGGAGGACGCAATGGACGTCGGCTTGCAGATGGTCTTCGCCAGCTATGGTTGGAGCGGCGTGTCGGACGAACAGGTCTGGGACGAGGAAATCCGGCTGGCCCGGGTCGCGGCGGACGCCGGGTTCGATGCGTTGTGGTCGGTGGAGCACCACTTCAACGATTACTCGTTCTGCCCCGACAATCTGCAACTGATGGCGTATCTGGCGGCGGTGTGCCCGAATATCGACCTGGGCACCGCGGCGGTCATCCTGCCGTGGAACGATCCGCTGCGGGTGGCGGAACGGGCGATCATGGTCGACCTGCTCAGCAAAGGCCGGCTTCGCCTGGGCATGGGGCGAGGCCTGGCTCGGCGCGAATTCCATGCCTTCCGCGGCACCATGGACGAATCACGCGAGCGTTTCGATGAGGCGGCGGCGATGATCGTGGGCGCGCTGCGCACCGGATTCATTGAAGGCGATGGGAAGTTCTACAAGCAGCCGCGCACCGAACTGCGGCCACGGCCCTACAAACCGATTGACGGACGTATCTACGCAGTGGCATCGTCGGACGATTCCGTCGTCTCGGCTGCGAAATTGAATGCGCGTATGGTGATGTTCGCCGACCGGCCGTGGCCGATGCGCATGCCGGCGATCCAGAAGCACCGCGAGCTGACGCGTCAATTGCATGGCGGGCCGGAACTGCCGCCGCTGCTGGCGGATTTCTGTATCTGTACGCCCACGATGGACGGCGCCGAGGACAAGGCACGTCAATACATGGGAAAATTCGTCGAGAGCAATTTTTATCATTACGAATTGTTGGGGGAGCATTTCAGTACTGTGAAAGGCTACGACGCTTACGCGCAGAAAATCGCGCTGGCGAAAGAGATCGGCATGGACGGGATCGTTTCGGCCTTCCTGAAAGCTGCGGTGTGGGGCACGCCGGACCACATCTTGCGCATGTTCGAGGAACGGCGGGCGGTCGTCGGCGAATTCGAACTGGCGACGTCGTTCCGGTTCGGTGGTACACCCTATGACCTGGCCGAGGACGGGCTGAAGCTTTACGCGAAGGAGGTATTGCCGGTGTTGCATTCCTGGAAAAAGACCGAAGCGGCGCGGGCGGCGGAGTAGAATCATGCCGCAACCCGATCATATCTCGGCGCTTGGGGTTCCCGATACGGCCGGACTCGACGATGACCTGCGGGCCATCTGGACGAAATGCGTGGAAAAACTCGGCTTTGTGCCGAATGTGTTCAGCACCTACAGCCTGCGGCCGCAACGGCTGCGCAACTTCATGGCTCTGTACAATGAGGTGATGCTGTCGCCATCCGGCCTGTCGAAGCTGGAGCGGGAGATGGTGGCGGTCGTCGTGTCCTCGGCCAACCGGTGCTACTACTGTCTGGTGGCGCATGGCGCGGCGGTGCGGGCACTGTCCGGCGACCCCGAACTGGGGGAGATGATGGCGCTGAACTACCGGATGGCGCGTCTGGATCCGCGGCAGACGGCGATGCTGGATTTCGCCTGGAAGCTGACGGCGACGCCGCACCTGGTGGACGACGCCGATCGGGACGGGCTGTCGCAGCAGGGGTTGAGCGAGGAAGACATCTTCGACCTGTCGGAGACGGTGGCGTTCTTCAACCTGTCGAACCGGATGGCTTCGGCGACGGATATGATGCCGAACAAGGAGTATCACCGGCAAACGCGGGGGTGACGGTCGAAAACGCCGGAGCGGCGTGCTGGCAGCGACGGGGATGGCATCGCATCGTCGTGGCCAGCGGTATCCGGTTGAACGACTCGACGGAATTATCCGTGCTGATATCGTTGCCCGCACATGGGCTCCTCCGCCAACCTGATCGCTATACTGCTGTTCCTCGCGGCATTTGTCGCGACGGTCAACCAGCGCTTCGTCCATCTGCCACGGGCGATCGCGCTGCTGCTGGGCTCGCTCGGTATCTCCGCCACGATCGCGGTCATTGATCCCTTCGTAACGCCTGACCTCTCCGGCTGGGTGCGGGGGATGCTCGGCCAGGCCGCGCTGCCGCAGGTTCTGCTGGAGATCGTGCTGGGTCTGCTGCTGTTCGCGGCCAGCCTGCATGTCGATCTGACGGAACTGCGCCGGCAGAAATGGACGGTGCTGGTCCTGGCGACCGCCAGCGTGATCATCGCGACGGTGGTGTTCGGCGGCGGGATATGGGTGCTGTTCCGCGTCGCCGGATCGCCGGTACCTTTGGGTTGGTGCATGGTGTTGGGTGCGGTACTGGCACCGACGGACGCCGTCGTGGTCGACGCGCTGCTGCGCAGAGCGCCACTGCCAACAGCGTTGAAGACCGCGATTTCAGGGGAAAGCCTGTTCAACGATGGTGCCGGTGTTGTCTTGTTCCAGATCATGCTCCGGCTTGCGCAAGGCGAGCATGGGCTGATCGGGCACGGACGGGTCACCATCGCCCTGGCCATCGCGGGCATCGGTGGCGGTGCGTTTGGCTGCGTGACCGGGTTTCTCGCAGTCCGCGTGATACGCTGGACGGATGATCCCGGCCTTCGGCTGATGATCTCGCTGGCCCTGGTCACGGGGACGTATCGTTTGGCCGATCTGATCGGGGTGTCAGGCCCTACGGCCGTGGTCGCCTGCGGGCTGGTTTTGCGCATGCAGTACCCGCGCGATGACGAGGGCGCCTCGATGATCGGCGAGATCACCGGGTTCTGGCATGTCATCGATGAACTGCTGAACGCGATGCTGTTTGTGCTGATCGGTTTCGAATTGTTCGCCATCGAATTCGCCCGTGCGTTTTTCGTTCCTGTCATCGGCGCCCTGCCGCTGTCTTTGGTTTCGCGGTTTGTGGGCGTGGTCGTGCCGATGTTTGTGCTGCGCGGGACCGGGCAGCAGCAGCGGCGGGGCATGGCGATGCTGACCTGGGCGGGGCTGCGCGGCGGTGTGTCGATCGCCCTCGCGCTGACTGTGCCGGCAAGCGCGTATCGCGGGCGGCTCTTGCTCGTGTGTTATGCGGTCGTGGTATTTTCGATGGTGATACAGGGGTTGAGCATGGGCCGGGTTATCCGGTGGCTTTACGGCGACCAACACCGTGGTGCCTGAAGCACGGCGCTCCGCCGCTTCAGGCGCGCGCCATAGCCGAAAGGTTATGTTGACGGGCCAACCTTCGCACGGTCATGGGTTACCTGTTTTGCAACGCCGGGAAGTTGAAAGGTCCGCCCGGAAACGGCTATACTGCCGTGACGAGCGCGACCGCGGTGCTTCACGGCCAAGTCGACCTTAATAAGCGAGGCTCCGCGACTGCGGCGTACTTGGGGGGGCATCATGCGGCGTGGGCCATCGTCTGTCGTTCTGCTTGCATGTCTATTGGGAGTGGGCTTGCTCGGGATCGACTCGCCGGTCCACGGCCAGACAGCGCCGCCATCGCCCCCCTGGCCGCATACGCTGACGATCAATGGCAACCAGGTGGTTGTCTACCAGCCGCAGGCCATCGACTGGCCCGACCATGGGATCCTCAGCACACGCGAAGCCATCGCGATCACGCCGCCAGGCCAAACAACACCGATCCTGGGAACGACGGAGATCGACTTCGCGACCCAGACCGATGCGGCAACCGGGAACGTCATCCTGTCTGACCCGCAGCTTAAGGCATCGCATTTCCCCGCGCTTGATACGGCGCGGGCGGCTCAGGTCGAACAGCAGATCAAGGCGGCGTTGCCGGACGTTCATCCGCAACCCGTTGCCCTGCAGTCGGTGCTGCTGAGTCTGAAGGACTCTGGGCAGCCGCAGAATGTCGCCATCAACAACGATCCGCCGGCCATATTCTACAGCGCGAAACCCGCGTCGCTGGTGGTGTTCGATGGTGAGCCGGTGCTGGCGCCGATCGGCACGACGGGACTGTCGTCTGTGGTCAATACCAATTGGGATGTCTTCACCGACGGCAAGGACTGGTATTTGCTGAACAACGGTTTGTGGATGGCGGCGCCGGCCGCCAGCGGCCCGTATCAGCCGGTCGCGAAATTGCCGCCCGTCTTTGCCTCGCTGCCGGCCGATGCCAATTTCGCCGGGGTGCGCAAGGAAATCCCGCCGAAACCGGCCAAGCCGGGCCAGGCGCCCGTCGTTTTCGTCAGCACCAAGCCGGCCGACATCATCGTCACCAATGGGCCACCGCAGTTCGTTCCGGTCAAGGGAACGGGGCTGCAGGCCGTGAAGAATACCACCAGCACCGTGTTCTTCGAGCCAACGAGCGGCCGGTATTTCGTGCTGGTTTCGGGTCGCTGGTTCGCATCCCACGGTTTCGACGGGCCGTGGACCTTCGCCACGAACGATCTGCCGCCGGATTTCGCACTGATCCCGCCTAACGATCCCCAGGCCGCGGTGCTCGCGTCCGTGCCTGGGACCACGCAGGCGCAGCAGGCTTTGCTGCAGGCCCAGGTGCCACGCCAGGCGACGCTGAAGAAAGATGCGGCGAAGCTGACGGTCGTTTACGCCGGGCCGCCACAGTTCAAGCCGATCCCCGGCACGCCGATGACCTATGCCGTGAACACATCGTTCCAGGTGATCGGACTCAACGGGCGTTACTACGTCTGTCATCAAGGGGCGTGGTTTGAGGGGCCGTCGCCGAACGGCCCGTGGGTGCTCGCGTCCAGCGTCCCGAAGGAGATTTACGCGATCCCGCCAACCAGCCCGATGTACAACGTCACCTATGTGAAGGTGTACGGGGCTTCGCCGACAACCGTTACCTACGGCTATACCGCCGGCTACATGATGGGTTTCGTCACCGCTGGGGTCCTGGTCTACGGGACGGGTTACTACTATCCGCCCGTGGTCATTCCTGGACCTGTGCCAGTCTATTATCCCTATCCGTACTCATATGTCGGCCCCGTCGCCTATAACACCGCCAACGGCGCATGGGTGCAGGGCGGCGCGGTCTACGGACCCTATGGTGGCGTCGCCAAAGGCGGCACCTACTACAACCCGAACAATGGCGCCTATGGGGCCGGCGGTGCGATCTATGGGCCGAACGGGGGTGCCGGCGCGTTCTCCTATTACAACCCGTCGACGGGTGGCTATGCCCATGGCAGTGCGTCCTGGTCGAACGGTTATGGGTCCGCCAATGCCAGCTACTACAATCCACGCACCGGCGTGAGCGGCAGCACCAACCAGAACGTCAACCCGTACGAACGGTATGGCTCCAGCACCTTCAGCGGACCCAACCAGACGGTCAACACCGCCAGCGGCAGCAACAGCCGGGGATCGGCGGGCGGCTTCCAATCGTCCACCGGGGCCGAGGGCGCCGGATACCGGGGTGCCAACGGCAACAGCGGCGGCGCGGTCAAGACCCAGAACGGCGATGTCTACGCCGGCCACGACGGCAATGCCTACAAGCACACCTCGGACGGCTGGTCGAAATGGGACAATGGCGGTTGGCAGCAGGTCAACCCGCCGACGAATAACAACAACAATAGAAACAATAATCCCGGTGGATCTCAGTCCACGAATACCAGCAACAGAAACAACAACCTCGGTGGGTCCCAGTCAACAAATACCAACAACAGAAACAACAACCTGGGTGGATCCCAGTCCACCAGTCCTTCGGCAAACCGGAACGCTTACACAGGCCAGACATCCAACCAGCGCACCGCACAGACGCAACGGTCGTCGCGCCCGAGCATGGAAAATTCGTCCTATCAGCAACTGGAGCAGGATCGGCGGGCAAGAACCGCCGGGAACGGCCAGTTTGGTAGCTTCCGCGGCGGTGGTTATGGCGGAGGCGGTTACGGCGGCGGACGCTTCGGCGGCGGTGGCGGCGGCCGGTTCAGGCGCTAAACGAAATCATCATCGGGGGAAATCAACATGACATTACAACGGCTCCGGAGGGCGGCAGGCATCCTGGTCGGCCTTGCCGCGCTGCTGCTTCCAGCTATAGCCGCCGCGCAACAGCCCACCCAGGCGCAGGCGAACGCGATCCGTCAATCGTGCCGATCGGATTACCAATCTTATTGTTCGAGCGTGCCCACCGGCGGCAGCGCGTCGCTGCAGTGCCTGCAAAGCCATTTGAGCCAGTTGTCATCATCCTGCCAGACCGCCGTGAGCAACGCGACCGGCGGTGGGGGCGCCGCCTCATCGTCGTCCCCGGCCGCCCAGTCCGCTCCGCCCCCGCAGGCCGCGCCAGCGATGGCACCCCGCGAAAAGCTGGCCATGATGCGCCGGTCCTGCGGTCCTGACTTCCGTGCCTTCTGCCGCGGTGTTCCGTTTGGTGGCGGCGATGCTGTCAGATGCCTGGAAGCGAATCAGGCACGCCTGTCGCCATCCTGCCGAGCCGTCATGGCTCAGGCGGGCGGGGCGCGGTGAGGCATCGGGGCGGAGCGCAAGACAATGAAACATGCCGCCCGGTTCCTTAGCTTCGCTTGCGCCCTTGGACTGGCCGCTTGCAACCACGCCCGTGTGCAGACCACGGAATCGTATCTCGGGCCGATGATGCCCCGGCCTGACCATATTTACGTCGCTTATTTCTCCATCACCCCCGAGCAGGTCCGCCTCGACCAGGGGATCGGCGCTCGTATCACGCGTGCAGCCGATGATCAGCCGCTGGAAGCGCAGGAGCTGCAAGCCGCGCAGGCCGCTCAGGCAGCCCTCGCCGAACAGCTCGTCGACCGCTTACGGAAATACGGCCTGCCGGCGGAAATCGCTCCGACGGAGCCGATGGGCGGTAACGACCTGCTGGTGCAAGGCCAGATCGTTGGCATCGATCAGGGTAACCGGACCCGCCGGATCCTGATCGGCCTCGGGGCCGGAAAAAGCACGGTCAGCGCCGATGCTCAGGTCTATCGTCTGACCGCGATGGCCCCGCCGCGCTTTGTCAGCGCGTTTGAGGGGAAGGCCGACAGCGGTCACATGCCGGGCGCGGCCGAAACGATGGGCGCCGGGGCGGCCGCGCAACGGATCGGCACGTCGGCGGCGCTGACCGGAGCGGCCCATGCCGGGATGGAAACCCGGCGCACGAGTGACACTGCCGAAGCCGGCGGAATCGCTGATGAGATCGCCTTGCGCGTCGGCCAACTTGCCGTGGCCCAGCAATGGATTCCGCCATCAGCCCTGCAATGATCTTGTGGGAGAGGCTGAGTGACGGTTTCCGCCTACATCCGCCCCGGCAGCCACAGCGCGATCGCCGGAAACGCGATCAGGATCGCCAGGCGGCAAATGTCCGTCACCACGAACGGCAGCACGCCCTTGAAGATCGTGCTGAATGAAACGTCCTGCACCACGGTCTTGATCACGAACACATTCATCCCGACCGGCGGGTGAATCAGGCCCAGTTCCACCGTCATGACGATGATGATGCCGAACCAGATCGGATCGAAGCCCATTGCCGTCACGGCGGGGAAGATGATCGGCACGGTCAGGATCACCATCGCCATGGCGTCCATCAGGCAGCCCAGCACGAGGTACATCAGCATGATCACCACCAAGGCGCCGATCGGGCTCAGGCCGAGGCCGGTGATGAACTCGGTGACTTTTTGCGGGGTCTGGGTGACGGTCAGGAAGTAGCCGAACAGGATGGCGCCGATCAGCACGGTGAACACCGCTGCCGCCGTGCGTGTTGCCTGTAGGAGTGATTCCAGCAGGTCGGCGCGCGACAGGCGGCCTCGGGCCATGCTGATCAGGGCGGCGCCGCCGGCGCCCATGCCCCCGGCCTCGGTGGGGGTGAACAGGCCGCCGTAGAGGCCGCCGATGACGAACACGAACAACAGCAGCGGCGCCCAGACGTCCTTCACCGCCTGCCAGCGGTCGTGCCAGGAGGCGACACGGGCCGCGGGCAGCCAGCCGGGACGGACTCGGCCGATGATGGCGATGGTACCGATATACATGCAGACGGCGAGCAGCCCGGGCAGGATGCCGGCGATGAACAGCTTGCCGATATCCTGTTGGGTGATCAGCCCGTACACCGCCAGCACGATGGATGGCGGGAACATCGCGCCCAGGGTGCCGCCGGCGGCGATCACGCCGGTGGCGAACGACTTCGGGTAGCCGAAACGTCGCATCTCGGGGTAGGCGACGGTGGAAAATGTGGCGGCGGTGGCGACCGACGACCCGCTGATGGCGGCGAAGCCGGCGCAGGCGGCGATGGTGGCGATCCCCAGGCCGCCGCGCCAATGGCCGACGAAGCGATTGGCGGCCTGGAACAGTTCGCGACTCATGCCGGTGCGTGACGCGATGGCGCCCATCAGCAGGAACATCGGGATGACGCCGAAGGTGTAGTCGGTGACGATGCGCATGCTGGTCTGGCCGACCATTTTCAGTGCTGGCTCGCCGCCGACGAGGTAGCCGAAGCCGGTGACTCCGACCAGGCCCATCGCCATGCCCACAGGCACGCGCAGCAGCATCAGGGTGAACAGCACCACGAAGCCGATGATGGCGACGGTGTCGGGCGAGAAATCCATCGCTATTCGACCGCACGCGGCGTGTGCGCCTCTTGGATGCTGTCGGGACGGAAGATCAGCCGCCAGGTGCGAATGGCGATCAGCAGCACGGCCGAGACGTCACCCAGCCACGCCACCAGCGCGAACGGCCAGGTGGGGATGCGCAAGTCGTAGGTCAGCACGTTCTCCTGCATCGTCAGCCTGACTTTGTCGAACAGCATGATGGTCTGCACCGTCACGACGAACAGCAGCACCAGGGTGGCGAACACATCGATCCAGCGCTTGCCGCGTGGCCCGGCTGCCGACCACACCAGGTCGACGGTGATGTGGGTGCCGCGATAGCTGGTCGCCGCGATCCCCCAGAAGATCAGGATCCCCAGCAGCAGTTTGCCGAAATCGTAGCTGTCGGGGATCGACACGGCGAAGAAATACCGCAGCAGCACGCTGACGAAAATGTCGACAGCGACGATGCCGACGAAGGCCGCGGCGAGCCACTCGATGGTGTCGATGAAGCGATCCATCAGGCTGACCGGCGGCATGGTGCTTACTCGGCGAGGGCGTCGTGTTTCTTCAGGTCGGCCTTGAGGTCGGACAGCACCTTGTCGGCGTTCGGCACCTTGGACGCCCATTGCGCGACCAGCGGTTCGGCCGCCTTGCGCCAGGCGGCGATCTGGTCCGGCGTCAGCGTATAGACGTCGTGGCCGGATTCGGCGGCGATCTTGGCGCGACCGCCATGCTCGAAATCGGCCCAGGGGCTGGCGACTTTCTCGGCCCATTCGCTGGTGCAATGGTGGTCGATCACCGTGCGCTGGGCTGGTGACAGGGACTCATACTTCGCCTTGTTCATCGCCCAGACGAAGGTGGTGGTGAACATCGGCGCATCCATGTCGTATTTCAGCACCTTGTCGATGCCGAACAGCGACAGCGAGCCCCAGGGGAAGATGATGGTGTTGGCGACGCCGCGTTCCAGCACCTCGCGCGCCTCGGGGGCGGAGGATTGGACGTTGGTGCCGCCCAGCAAAGTCACGAACGCGCCTTGGGTAGCATCGCCCGGACGCACCTTGTCGCCCTTGATGTCGGTGGGCAGCAGGATCTTGTGGCGGGAGTGGAACGCCTCGGGGTCCAGCAGGAAGGCGAAGCAGAAATGGGTGTCCGCCATCTCCTTGGCGGCGTAGGGGCGGTACCATTCGTCGAAGGCGGCCGATCCGCCCTTGGCGTTGGCCACCAGGAACGGCAGTTCGCCGGCGGCGACGATGGGGAAGCGGCCGGGCTGGTAGCCGGGGTTGACGTAGGCCAGGTCGGCGATGCCGTCGCGCGCCATGTCGTAGTGGTCCATGGCTTTGCCGAGTTGTTCCGATGGAAACAGGATGGCCTTGATGGTGCCGCCGGATTCCTTCGTGATGTCGGCGGCCCAGGCGACCAAAGCGGGGTTGAGCGGATGCGCCGGCGGCACCCATGACGACATTTTCAGGGTGACGGTCTTGTCCTGCGCCTGGGCGGGCCTCAGGGCAGGGGACGCGACCAGCAGCAGCGCGGCGGCGGACATGGCCATCAGGCGACGGATCGACATACGCGTTTCTCCCGTTCGCCGGTCCGGCCGGCGGTTGTGCCGGCCCTGATAGCGTGGCCGGCGGTCGGTTGGCTACCGATCTGTTTACCGCCTTGCGGCGACGCCGCCACGACAGCACAATCACGCCCAGGGGAACGGTATCACTGTCAGGGATTAACCCATGCGCCTTCGTCTACTGACCGTCTTGTGCGGTCTGACCATCCTCGCGTCCGTGCCGGCACCGGCACAGACCCTGCACGTCGCGCTGCGGGAGGACGCCGACATCCTCGACCCGACCCTGGCGCGATCCTATGTCGGGCGCATCGTCTTCGCAGGGCTGTGCGATAAGCTGTTCGACATCGATGAAAACCTGCACATCGTGCCGCAACTGGCGCTGTCCTACGAATGGACGGACCCGAAAACCCTGCTCATCCATCTGCGCCCGAACGTCACCTTCCAGGACGGCGAACCGTTCGACGCCGCCGCGGTGAAATACGGGCTGGAGCGTCATCTGACGATGCAGGGCAGCTTCCGCCGAGCCGAAATCGGCGCCATCGACCATGTGGAGGCGGTTGATCCGCTGACCGTGCGGCTGGTGCTGAAGTCGCCGTCCTCGCCGCTGCTGGCGATTTTGACCGACCGGGCCGGGATGATCGTCGCCCCCAAGGTGGCGCAGCAGGAGGGCAAGGATTTCGGCCTGCATCCGGTCTGCAACGGCCCGTTCAAGTTCACCGAACGGGTGGCGCAGGACCGTATCGTGCTCGATCGCTTCCCGGGATATTGGGACGCGAAGGACATCCATTTCGACCGGGTGGTCTACCAGCCGATGCCGGACAGCGCGGTGCAGGATGCCAATCTGCGGGCCGGCAGCATCGACCTGGCGGAGCGTGTGCTGCCGACGGATGTCGCCGAACTGAAGAAAGACCCGAAGCTGCGCATCGTGACCGGCCCGTCGATGTGGTACGACGGTATCACCTTCAACCTGGGGAACGGCGATCAGTCCAAAGCGCCGATCGGCCAAAGCGCGCTGTTGCGGCAGGCGTTCGAGGCCGCCATCGACCGCCAGGCCCTGAGTCAGGTGGTGTTCAACGGCCTGTACCCGCCGACCGTCCAGGCGGTTCCACCATCCTCGCCATTTTATGCGCCTGGCTTCGAGGCGCCGCCGCGCGACCTGGCCAAGGCCATCGCGCTGGTCAAGCAGTCGGGCGTGCCGACGCCGATCCAGGTGACGATGAACGTGCCGAACACGTCGGAAAATTCGCAGGAAGCGGAGGTGATCCAGTCGATGGTGCGCGACGCCGGCTTCGACCTGAAGATCAACCTGATCGAGTTCGCGTCCTCGCTGGCCGCCGCCACCCGGGGTGATTTCCAGTCCTATCTGATCGGCTGGTCGGGCCGAGCGGACGCGGATGGGGATTTGTATGTGTTTTTGCATACCGGCGCGGGGCAGAATGACGGGCGTTATTCCAACCCGATCGTCGACAAGGCTTTGGATACCGCCCGCACGCTGACGGACACGGCCGCTCGGCGCGCGCAATACACGACGATGCTGGAGCAGGAGCGCAAGGACCTGCCGATCATCTATCTGTTCCACCCCGTCAACATCGTTGCGTTGTCCACGAAGATCTCGGGGTTCCGGTCGGTTCCCGACGGCATGATCCGGCTGCAAGGGCTGTCGGAGTCGAAATGAGGCTGGGCCGGCGCCTCGCGCAGATTATTCCGACGCTGATCCTGGTCAGCGTGCTGGTGTTCGGCCTGCAGCAGTTGATGCCGGGCGACCCCGCGTTGGTGCTGGCTGGGGAGGACAGGGGCGATCCACGCGTGCTGGCGCAGATCCGGTCGGAGTTGTGGCTGGATCGGTCATTGCCCGTGCAATACCTGCACTGGGTCGGCAACGTAGTGCAGGGCAATCTGGGCTATTCGTGGCACACACGCGAACCGGTCGCCACATTGATCGAGGAGAAGCTGCCGGTGACCGCTCAGTTGGCGGTCATGGCGTTCATCATCGCGGTGCTGATCGGGGTGCCGGCGGGCGTGTTGGCGGCGGTCAAGCGCAACGGGCCGTGGGATTATATCGCCAACGCGATCGGGCTGGCGGGACTGTCGCTGCCGAATTTCTGGCTGGGGATCATGCTGATCCTGCTGGTGTCGGTCGATCTGGGGTGGTTGCCGCCGTCGGGCTATGTGCCGTTGACCCAGGATGTCTGGCGGTCGCTGGCGACCACGATCATGCCGGCGTTCGTGCTGGGGAATGCCATCGCGGCGATCCTGATGCGGCATACCCGTAGTGCTATGCTATCCGTTCTGGATCAGGATTATGTCCGCACCGCTCGGGCCAAGGGGCTGTCGAAATCGCGCGTCATCCTGCGGCATGCGCTGCGCAACGCGCTGATCCCGGTGGTGACGCTGGGGGCGCTGGAACTGGGGACGCTGCTGTCGGGGGCGGTGCTGACGGAGCAGGTGTTCTCCATACCGGGCTTCGGCAAGATGGTGGTGGATGCGGTGTTCAACCGGGATTATCCGGTGGTGCAGGGGGTGGTGCTGGTGACGGCGTTCCTGTTCATCCTGCTGAACCTGCTGGCCGACATTCTGTATGTGCTGATCAATCCGCGGCTGAGGCGTGCCTGATGAGCGCATGCGAGTTGGACCAGGCGGCCTTGTCGTTGACCTCTTGGCACTGCCGTGCAACCGTCATGGCGTGCGAAGGTACGCCATCCACGCCTTTGTTTTTACGAGTAAAAGGCATAGATGCCGACCTCCCTCGGCATGACGGACGGGGACGATCGAGAGGTCACCAACGCCGCCGGTTGTTGTTGAATCATATTTCTTCCTTCAAAGTAGTATTACCCGAACCTTTCAAAGAACAATTCACGGAACTTTCAAGTAAAGTATTATCATGACGGTGCAGGCCACCCTGGCGGTGCCGAAGGGGCGCACACCGGGCCGGGTCGCGGTCGGCCGCTTCCTGTGCCGCCCCGCCGCGGTGGCCGGGCTGGTGGTGATCGTGCTGTTCGCCGCGGCCGCCATCCTCGCACCGCTGATCGCGCCGTTCGATCCGATCGCGACGTCATGGAGCGCGATCCGCAAGGCACCGTCGGCCGCGCATTGGATGGGTACCGATGAAAACGGCCGGGACGTGCTGTCCCGCGTGCTGTTCGGTGCCAGGGCCAGCCTGCTGGCGGGCGTGGTGTCGGTGCTGATCGCCGCCGGGATCGGCGTGCCGGCTGGACTGCTGGCGGGGTTCGCCGGCGGCTGGATCGACGCGGTGCTGTCGCGGGTGGTGGATGCGATGCTGGCCTGCCCGTTCCTGATCCTGGCGATCGCGCTGACTGCATTCCTCGGGCCCGACCTGGCCAACGCGATGATCGCCATCGGGGTGTCGACGGCGCCCCGGTTCATGCGGGTGGCCAGGGCCGCGACGCTGGAGGTGGGCAGCGCCGACTATGTGCAGGCGGCGTGGTCGCTGGGCGCCCGCGGGCTGCGGGTGGCGGTGCGGCACGTGGCGCCGAACATCGTGCCGCCGGTGCTGGTGCAGGCCAGCCTGTCGCTGGCCGCGGCGATCATCGCCGAGGCGTCGCTGTCGTTCCTGGGCCTGGGACAGCAGCCGCCGGATCCGTCCTGGGGGTCGATGCTGAACTCGGCGCAGCGATTTCTGACTCAGGCGCCGTGGCTGGCGGTGTTTCCGGGGATCGCGATCTTCCTGTGCGTGCTGTCGTTCAACCTGGTGGGCGACGGGCTGCGGGACGCGCTGGATCCGAGGGGGCGGTAAGCTGTCCGTTATTCTTCTTGCGGGCGAATAATAACTCGGCGTAGCGTGATGTAACCGGCCGACCCGGCTGTGATTCCGGCGGAGCGCGGCAGAAAAGAAAAAGCGTCTCCTGCCACTGTCACGCGGTACAAATGTACGCCGGACAGCGGATTAGATCGCCAATACTGGGCAACGTCATGTCGGACCAATTCACCGAGGTTACCACCGAAGGCTGGCTGCAACGTCTCGGCGGCAGTCTGATCGCCGCGTTGATCGGATTTATCCTTGTACCCGCCAGCATCGTGCTGTTGTACTGGAACGAGGGCAGGGCGGTGAGCGCGATACGAGCGCTGGACCGGGGCGCGTCGGCGATCGTCGAGATCAGCCCCGAACCGGTCGATCCGCAGGCCAACGGCAAGCTGGTGCATGTGTCGGGGATGATGCAGCCCGGGACATCGGCGCGCGATCCGCTGTTCGGTGTTACCGGCGACGGGGTTTTGCGCCTGTCCCGGTCGGTGGAGATGTATCAGTGGCAACAGGAGTCCCATTCGGAGTCGCAGCAATCCGTGGGTGGCTCGAAGACCACGGTCACGACCTATACCTATAAGCATGTCTGGTCGGACCAGCCGATCGTTTCGGCCAACTTCAAGGTGCGCGGCGGCCATGAAAACCCGCCGATGGACCCGCGATCGGCGACATTCGACGGGACCGGGGTCAAGCTGGGCGCCTACCGGGTCGATCCGTCGCTGCTGAACAAGGTGGCCGCGTTCACGCCGCTGCACGCGCAGGCGCCCCCGCCATCGGGTTATCAGGGTTCGGGGGACGGATATTATCGTGGTCCGGATCCCAATCAGCCGGCGATCGGCGATCTCCGGGTCAGCTTCGCCGCGGTGCCGGCGCAGACCATCTCGGTGGTCGCCGCCAATGCCGGCGGTGTGTTGACGGGGTATCGCGACAGCAACGGTTATACGATTGCGCTGGCCGAACCGGGGGCCGTGACCGCGTCGGGGCTGTTCCATGACGAATTGAAATCGGCGGGCCGCCTGACATGGATCCTGCGTGGTGTCGGGTTCGTCGCGATGCTGATCGGGTTCATCTGCATGACCCGGCCGCTGACGATGCTGTTCGCGGTCCTGCCGTTCCTGGAATCGCTGGTGGGTGCCGGCGCCTTCCTGGTGGCGATCACGCTGGCGGTGCCGATCACCCTGCTGACGATCTCGGTCGCCTGGATCGCGCATCGGCCGTTGATCGGCGGTGGGCTGCTGGTGGCCTCGGTGGTCGCATGGCTGCTACTGCGCCAGGTTTTGCCGCGGCGGCAGGTGGTTCGGGTGTAGCATCGCGCACGGCGTTCGTGCTTTAAGGCCGCCACCGCGACAATTTGGAGAGGGAACGATGCTGCACCGCCTGATCGGTGTGATCCGATGGGTGATCGCGGGATTCGGCCCCCTGATCGTGTTCTGGGGGCTGGACCTGACGGTGAGCCTGAAAGCAGCGATCGCCGGTTCGGTGGTCCTCATCATCATCGACAGCCTGTGGCGCTGGTGGCGCGGCCTGGAATTCTCCCGCCTGTATATCCTGATCAGCGGGTTGACCGTGGGGTTCGGTGCGATCGACCTGGTGTCCGCAACGCCGTTCATGCTGAAATATGAGGCTGTAATCACCAACATCGTCATTGGCGGGATGCTGGTGGCGGGTGCGCGTGGGTCTCGGCCGCTCGCGCTGGAGGTCGTCGAGCAGCAGCACGGGGCGCCGTTTCCCAAGCGGCCCGATATCATTCGGTTCTATCAGCTTTTTACCTTGATGTGGGCGGTGTATTTCTTCGCCAAGGCGGGATTGTACCTGGTCCTCGGGCAGATGATGCCAATGACCCAGGCGATGGCCGTGCGGTCGGTCGTTGGCACGGTCAGCATGCTGCTGTTGATGGCATTCAGCGTGCTGCGGGGGCGGTGGCTGTTCCTGACGCTGCGGCGCAGGCGCTGGCTGCCGCCCGCTCGGCCGGTTGCGGGGACCGTGGTTTAGGGCGGTTCGGGCGTGGAACGTGGTCGTTGTAGCGCTGCCTGGCGTGTGGCCACGAAGAAGATCGTTGTGTTATCTGACGAAGCGCTACGGGCATCATGTCAGAGTAACTCAATCGCCGGTCCAATCACCCGTTCGGTCAAAGGCCGATGTCGTGACTTGGCACATCTCCGTGGCGCTTCGCGGCCCTCCGTCTGTCTCCGTGCATGAAAATGAAGGAGGAGCGAACGCACACGCGGGTCGCACCCTGCCCATGCCGTTGAAACCATTCTTACCGCGGCACTGGGATCGAGCTGTCGATAGGCGACCGGGTTCCCTCATCATCCGATCGTGGATTCCTGCTCAAACATCTTGACCGGCGGGCCGTCGCCTACTATTTAACTAATAGGTTAAATAACAGATCGATTGACCCATCCGATGCCACCGGACGCCCTCAGGACCACCTTCGCGGCCCTGGCCGACCCGACAAGGCGGGCCATTCTGGCTCGCTTGGCTGGCGGCGAGGTCTCGGTGACCGCATTGGCACAGCCGTTCGCGATGAGTCTGCCGGCAATTTCGAAGCACCTGAAAGTCCTGGAGCAGGCCGGCTTGATCACGCGTGGCCGATCCGCGCAAATGCGTCCATGCCGCCTGGATGCCGCCAGGATGAAGGACGTGGCGGATTGGCTGGAACCCTATCGCCGTTACTGGGAGCAGAGTTTCGATCGGTTGGACGGTTATTTGGTTCAACTGCAATCCGAGGGAGAGGACAGTGGATCCAACTGACCTTGCCGACGATCAAACCTTGATCCTGACCAGGGTTTTCAAGGCACCCCGGCCGCTGGTGTTCGAGGCGTGGACAAATCCCCAGCGGGCCGGGGTTTGGTGGGGACCGGCGGGGTTTGCGATCGTATCGTGTGAAATGGATGTCCGTCCCGGCGGGGCATACCACCTCCGCATGCGTGCATCGGACGGCACCACTCACATCAAACGCGGGGTCTACCAGGCCATCGTGCCGCCCGAGCGTCTGGTGTTCACATGGGCCTGGGACGACCCGGACGGCCCGCCAGGCCGCGAAACCCTGGTGACGGTTCAGTTCGAGGACCTGGGGAATGAGACGAAACTGACGCTGCGCCAGGCGCCCTTCGAGTCAACGGCCTCGCGTGACGGCAACCGCGGCGGCTGGTCGGGCTGCTTCGACCGTTTCGCCGCCTATCTGGCTGAAACCTGACATCAAGGAGGATCCGCCATGCCGACCAATCCGATCGTTTCGCGTGAAGAGTGGACAGAAGCCCGCAAGCGGCATCTGGTGCGGGAGAAGCAACTGACCCGGCTGCGTGACGAACTCAGCGCCGAACGCCGAACGCTGCCTTGGGTGGAGGTGACGGAACGCTACGAATTCGACGGACCGAACGGGCGCGAGACGTTGTCGGACCTGTTTGGCGAGCATAGCCAACTGATTGTCCGGCACTTCATGTTTGCGCCGGGATGGGGTGAGGGCTGCGTCGGCTGTTCGTTCCTCGCCGATCACATCGATGGTGCGAACCTGCATCTTGGCCAGCGCGACGTGACCCTGGTCTGCGTGTCGCGCGCGCCTCTGGGCGAAATCCAGGCGTTCAAGCAACGAATGGGCTGGCGCTTCAAATGGGTGTCGTCGTATGGCAGCGATTTCAACCATGACTTCCACGTGTCGTTCACGCCGGAGGAAGCCGCCGCCGGCCGGGTTTACTACAACTATGAAATGCAGGACTTCCAGTGCGATGAGCTGCCCGGGATCAGCGTGTTCTACAAGGATGCGGGCGGCCGGGTGTTCCACACCTACTCGTCATTCGCTCGGGGCAACGAGATCCTGCTGGGTACTTATGGCTTCCTGGACATGGTGCCGAAGGGGCGCGACGAGACGGGACCGCGGGGCAACCTGACCGAATGGGTTCGCCACCACGATCGCTATGACAGCGGTAGCGGGGATTGCTGCCACTAGCGGCCGGTTGCATCCGGTGATGGGGTCTGGCTAAACCGCCGCCTCATCAGCCGGAGAGCCCGCCATGCCCGTCAATCCCGCCGACAGCCCGATCCTCGGCACGCTTTACGGCAGCGATGCCATGCGCTCGGTGTTCGACGAAACCGCCTATTTCCAACGCATGCTGGATGTCGAGGCCGCGCTCGCCCGCGTCCAGGGCAGGCTGGGCATCATCCCCGCCGAGGCAGCGGCCACCATCGTCGCGGCGGCGAAAGTCGAGAACCTGCGGACCGAGGACCTCGCCGCCAGCGCCCGCAATGTCGGCTATCCCGTGGTCGGGCTGGTCGCCGGGCTGTCGAAGGCCGCGGGGGACGCCGGCGCGTGGACGCATTGGGGCGCCACCACGCAGGACATCATGGACACCGCCACGGTCCTGCAGGTGCGGGAAGGGCTGGACCTGGTCGAGGCCGAACTGTCGCATATCCTGAAAGCGCTGGCGGCGCAGGCGGACAGGCACCGCACCACCGTGATGGCCGGCCGGACGCATCTGCAGCAGGCGCTTCCCGTCACCTTCGGACTGAAATGCGCCGTTTGGGCGATGCCGTTCCTCGCCCATCTGGAGCGTCTGAAGCAGATCCGATCCCGCGTCCAAATGGTGGAATTCGCCGGCGCGGCGGGCACGCTGGCGTCACTGGGCGACCAGGGGCTGCCGGTCATGGAAGCATTGGCGGCGGAACTGGGCCTGGGTGCGCCGCTCGCCCCCTGGCATGTCTGCCGCGACGCGGTGGCGGAGGTCGTCGGTTTCCTCGGCCTGGTGTCCGGGACACTGGCAAAAATCGCCACCGACATCATCCTGCTGGCACAGACCGAGGTGGGCGAAGTCGCCGAACCCTACGTCGCCGGACGCGGTGCGTCCTCCACCATGCCGCAAAAGCGTAACCCGATCGCCTCCGAATACATCCTGGCCGCGGCGCGCATGGTGCAGGGGCTGGTGCCGGTAATGCTGGGCGCCATGGCGCAGGATCATGAGCGGGCGACCGGGCCGTGGCAGGCAGAGGCGCTGGCATTGCCGCAGGCCTTCGTGTTGACCCACGGCGCGTTGCTGCACACGAAATCCATCGCCGAGGGCATGGTTGTGGACGCTGCTCGTATGCGTGCGAACCTGGATATCACCCATGGGCTGATCGTGTCGGAGGCGGTGATGATGGGCCTGGCGCCGGTCATCGGCCGTGGTGAGGCGCATCACGTGGTCAAGCACGCCTGCGACATCGCGCTGACGCAGAACATTCCGCTGGCCGATGCGCTGGGCCGCGATCCGGTGGTGGCTGAACGGCTGGATCGGGCGGCGATCGAGCGGCTGATCGACCCCGGCAACTATCTGGGCAGTACGCAGGGGTTCATCGACCGAGTAGTCGCGGCCGCCGGTTAGACCCGTTTTGTTCACAATCGTTATCTTTTGTTAGTGATTGGCTGTTGTGGTTTGCCTGCTCGCGGCCGGGATCGACCCGGCGGCGAAGTGTTTCGGCAATAGGCTGACATGTGCGCTTCTAGCCAGGGCGCACCTGTTTGCTGGCTGATCGTGTTGACCGATCCGTGCGGTCACCGCGGCGAGCAGCGATCCCACCTATAGGGTGCTGACGGTACTCGACCGGGACGAATATACGGCGGGCGTCAGCGGCGCGAGCAGTCATCCGATGGGCGTCGTCGGCCGTGTGGCTACATAGGCAAGCCGTAGCCCGGGCCTGAAACCCAGCCGTTCGTAAAACGCATGCACGCGGGAATCTGCTCGGCCACTTTGCATCAAGACGTGATGGCACTCAGCCGCCCACGCATGTTCCAGCGCGGCTTGAACCACGGCTTTGCCGTGACCCTGTCCTCTTGAGTCCGGGCGAGTAACGACATTTTCCAGGAAGCCGTGGCGTCTACCGCCGCGAAGCAAATTCGGCGCGGTGACGAGCATGCAGGTTGCGGCAATGCGACCTCGGTCATCGGACACGAAGACGCTGACACCCTGCTGTGCCAGGGTTTCCCGCCAGATGCTCTCGGCACGCTCACGCGGCTGCGCAACGGCGCTCACTTCCGACACGTCAAAGAGCGAGAGAAGTGACGGCAGATCAGAGGTTCGGGCGAGACGGGCGACGGGCATGGTCGGCGATCTTCGATGAAGGTGCGGCACGATGTTCGCACCGGATCGGGGCGGTGTAATACAAACAGCTGTTGACGTCGACACATCAGCCTCGTCATGGCCTGGCGGCCGTCCGGACCATCTGCCACCGTAAGGTGCGGGATCAGACGGCCCGAAACACCGCTAGGCCATGACGAATCGAGAGTCGGCCTCAATGGCAGTTGGTATAAAAGGTGTCTTCACGCAAGATAGCCCCGAGCAATCGACTGCCAACCGATAGGGGAGCAACAAACATGCCCGCACCTTATACTGGCGGATGCCAATGCGGCTCTGTGCATTACGTATTGTGAGCGGAACCAATACGCCTGGTCGCCTGTCACTGCAAGGAATGCCAGCGTCAATCCGGCAGCGCGTTCGGCATGTCCTTGCTGGTGAAGAAGGACAGCCTGACGGTAACCGGCCCGACGAAACGATTCACGCGTATCGCGGACAGCGGCAACGAAAATACCGGCGTGTTCTGTCCTGACCGCGGCGTTCGTATCTACCAAATTCCGAAATACATACAGGACGTGCTCGTGCTCAAGCCCGGCACGCTTGATGACACAAGTTGGTTGCGGCCAGGTTACTTCGTATGGATGAAGAGTGCGCAGGGCTGGGTTCCTCTCCCTGGCGGCGTCAAAGCGCTTGAGGGACAAACATAACGTGCCACGTAGCACGATTTGCATGGCGAATGTCGGGAGGCCATGGAAATCAGCCGGGTAATCCGGATCGAACGTCCTGCACTACCGTTGCCAAATCCGATACGTAGGGCCGCGATCGCCGTCACGCCGCGAGCAGCACCGCCGCCTTGGCGCTGACCGCCGCCGGGGTATCGCCGGGTTTGTAGATCGCCGAACCGATGCCGAACCCGGCGGCACCGGCCGCACGCCACGCGCCCATGTTGGATGCGTCGATTCCACCTACCGGCAGCACCATCGTTCCGGTGGGTAGCACCGCCCGCATCGCCCGCAGCATCGCCGGACTGGCGCCCTCGGCGGGGAACAGCTTCAGCGCATCGGCGCCAGCTGCCAGCATGGCAAACGCCTCGGCCGGGGTGAAGAAGCCCGGCACCGCCAGCAACCCCAACCGCTTCGCCGCCCGCACCACGGCGGGATCGGCGTGCGGGGTCACAATCAACCGGCCGCCGGCGGCGGCGATGTCGGCGACCTGCGCCTCGGTCATCACGGTGCCAGCGCCGATCAGCATCCGGTTGCCGAATTCGCGCGCCAGGGCGGCAATGCTGACCAGGGGATCGGGGGAATTCAGCGGCACCTCGACGATGGCGAAGCCAGCCGCCTCCAACGCCGCGGTCACCGGAATGGCTTCGTCCGACCGGATACCGCGCAGGATCGCCACCAGCGGACAGCGAGCCAGGAATCCGGTCAGGTCCATTGCGCGTGCTCCGCCACCAAAGCGAGGCCACGCGCCGCGGCTTCGCCGTCATGGCGTTCGGCGTAGCCGCCGCAAGCCGCGATGGTCCTGGCATACAGTGCCGTCAGCTCCGGCGCGCCAATCACCTGAACCACCGCGCCGGCCGCCTGTGCCAAGGCGGCCCGCACCTCATGCCCGATCAGGATGCCGGACAGATAGGCCGGAGAGTCGGCCTCCGCCAGCCGATCGGCCAGCGCCAGGGCCCGCACGCCAAACAGATGATGCAGCAGCCCACCCGGATCGGCCGACCGAGTGACGCCGGCGTCGAAGGAAGGGCCGTCGGCGGGACCGTCGCGCATCATCCGCCCGAGGATGGTGTGGCCGCGCAAGGCGCCAAAGGTTTCGCCGGTCATGTGCGTGGTGAAGCCGACGATGCGCCCATCGACGACCCGCACCCATTTGGAGTGTGTGCCCGGCAGGCAGGCGATGCCACCGTCGCGCAGCAACGGGGCAACGCCCAGGACCTGGGTTTCCTCACCGCGCATCACCTCGGCGACACCGGCTTCGTCGGTGCCGGACAGGCCGGGAACCAGTTTCACCCGCGCCCAGTCGAAGCCGATATCCACCAGCGCGCCGGCCAGTTCGGCGGGGCCGGCGGGGCAGGGCAGGTAAGGCGCCTCTATCCATCCCTGGCGGCTGCCGATCATGCCGGACAGGATCACCCGGTCTTCCCCAGCGGCGAGCCAAGGGCCGATTTCCTCCCGCAGCGTATCGCCGAACCGCCCGTCCGGCACATTCAGGATGCCCTTCGGGGCGGCCCGCCTGTCACGGATCGTCCCGTCCCGCCCGACTCGAAATGCTCGGAAACTGGTGGTGCCCCAATCGATGCCGATCATCGCGTTACCCCTCCCGGCCTTGTCTCGGGTGACAGCGTAACACCGGTTGACCCAATCAGGCACATTGCGCACACCGGGACGCCAATCTTTTTCCGGAGTCGCTCTCGATGGCGGAAGCCCTGACCGCGGACGCGCTGCCGGCGCCGCACGGATTTTTCACGCGTCGCGGCGGGGTGTCCAACGGCCCGTTCAGCAGCCTTAACTGCAGCCTGTCCAGTCGGGACGATCCCGCCGCCGTGATGGAAAATCGCGGCCTTGTGGCCCGATCCCTGGGAATCGAGCCCGCTGGCCTGCTGGGATTGACCCAGGTGCATGGGACCCATGTCGTCACCGCGACCACGCCGTGGGCCGCGGGCCAGGGCGAGAAAGCCGACGCCATGGTCACCGACCGGCCCGGTCTGGCGCTGGGGATCGTCACCGCCGACTGCGCACCAGTGCTGTTCGCCGATGCCGGCGGACGCATCGTCGGCGCCGCACATGCCGGCTGGCGCGGCGCGGTGGCTGGCGTGCTGGACGCAACGGTCGCCGCGATGATCGCCCTGGGCGCATCCGCCGCCGACATCACAGCCGCCGTGGGCCCGTGCATCGGGCAGGCATCGTATGAGGTCGGGGCCGATCTGCGCGATACCGTGCTGGCCCGTTCGGCGGGAGACTCGGCGTTTTTCGCGCCGGGCCAACGGGATGGCCACTGGCAGTTCGACCTGCCAGGCTACTGCGCCGCCCGTTTGACCGACGCCGGGGTCGGCCACGTCATTGTGACCGGCTTCGACACCCTGGCCGACGAGGCGCGCTTTTTCAGCCATCGACGCCGGACACTCGCCCAGGCACGCGGCCAGACAGGCGCCACGCTGCAACCGATCGGGCATCAGATTTCGGTCATCCGGCCGGCGTGACCGCACCGGGGACGCAGGGCCGGTTGGTGCCGCGTAAAACGATACCCTCTTTCGGCGCTCGGCCGCATCTGCTTGAAACCGCCGCATGATTGCTCGTTTTGGCCGTTTGGCCCTGCTGCTGTGTCTGTCCCTGGCCGCGTGCGGCGACCTGCCGGAGCCCTTCCTCGGTAATCCCGGAGCCACCGCTCGCCGATTGGCGCAGCCGCTGACGCCGGTGCTGGCAGTCCCGCCCGGCACCGACACGCTGCTGCCGGACGCCGCCAATCAGGAGCTGGCGAAACAGGTCGCCGCCGCGCTGGTGGCGACCGAAGTGCCGGCGATCGTGCGGACGCCGGAGAAGACCGATTGGCGGGTGATCACCAAAGCCCAGCAACAGGGCGACTCGATCACGCCGGTGTTCAGCGTGGAGGATCCGAAAGGCAAGGAACAGGGCAGCGCGGAGGGCGAGAAAGTGCCCCTGCAGGAATGGGCCAACGCCGATCCGGCATTGATGCAACAGGTCGCCGCCGAGGCCGGGCCGCGGATCGGGGCGGTGCTGACCAGCATCCGGATCGCGCATGACAAGGCCGATCCCCACAGCCTGTACAACCGGCCGGCCAAGGTGCTGGTCGCCGACGTCACCGGCGCGCCCGGCGATGGCGATGATGCCCTGACCCGGCAGATGCGGGCCAGGCTCGCGGTGTTGGGGCCTGTGGTGTTGACCTCACCCACCGGGGCGGATTTCGTCGTCCAGGGGCAGGTCAAGATGGTGCCGATCCCCAAGGATCAGCAGCGGGTGGAGATCCAGTGGATCGTGAAAACCGCGTCGGGCGACGAACGCGGCCGCGTGGTGCAGTTGAACAATATTCCGGCCGGAACCCTGGATCACTACTGGGGCGATGTCGCGGTCGTGGTCGCCTCGGAGGCATCCAACGGCGTGAACGACGTCGTCCTGCGTCAATCCGGGCACGATCCCAATGCGGCAAGACCGAACGCAACCAAGCCGGCCGCGGCCGTGCCGGCGGACACCCGGCAGAGCGAAGCCAAACCAGGCGACGGCAAGCAGGCCGGCAAATAGGCGGTATCAGGACGAGGGCGGTGACGCCAGCACGGTCTCGACCAGCGCCATCAGGCTGCCAAGCGAGAACGGTTTAAGCAGAAATGGCCGAGGCTGATCGGACAGCCGCGCCGCGCGCGCCGGATCGCCGGACATCAGGACGACCGCCGAACCCAGCCGGTCGGCTTCGGGGATCAGGTCGGCGCCGATGCCGCCGGGCAGGGTGCAGTCCAGCAGCATAAGCCGGATGTCACCGCCCTGAAGCCGAGCGATCGCTGCCTCGGCGGTCTCGACGACGGTGGTGGGGTAGGTATCGCCCAGCGCCGCGGCGATGATTTCCGACACCAACGGGTCGTCTTCGACAACCAGGATTTGATGGGTTTCGGTCATAGCGCCGCTCCGGTTAAAGGTCTGTGCGGAAGTTGAACGAGATTCGCAGCGATGGGAATGATGCCTGTCGTGAAAGATCGGACGGGTGGAATGGGGTCGTTTGTCCCGCCGGCCGATCGCGGCCGGCGGGGTATGGCATTCTGGTCAGGCGCGCACCTCCTCGCCCAGGGCTTTTTCGTACACCCGGATCACCGACGCCGAATCGGAAGACCCCAGGCCCATGCCGCGCGCCATCCGCATCAGGTTCATCACCTGTGGTGCGATCATCCCCGGCACGCCGAGTTCGTCCGCCATTTCCAGGGCCAGACGCAGGTCTTTGTGGGCGAGATCGAGGGCGAAGGTGGGCTGGAAGTTACCGGCCAGCGCCTTGGTCGACATGCCGGCGTAACCGCTGGACATACCGCTGGCGTTGCGGATCACCGCGTCCAGCTTCTTCAGGTCGATGCCCGACCGCTTGCCGATCATCAGCGCCTCGGCGGCGGCGGCGGCGTTGCAGAACGCCAGCATGTTGTTGATCAGCTTGGCGGTGGAGCCGTAGCCGATCTCGCCGACATGGACGACCTCGCCGCTGAAGGATTTCAGCAGCGGCAGGTTCTGTTCGACCACCTTGTCGTCGCCGCCGACCATGATGACGATGGTGCCATCGGTGGCGCGCGCGGTGCCGCCGGAGACCGGGGCTTCCAGCATGGCGATGCCCTTGGCCTGCATGCCGGCGGCGACCCGCTTGGCGGTGGCGGGGGAATTGGTGGACAAGTCGATGAACACCGAACCGGCCTTGGCGTTCTCGGCGATGCCGCCGGCGCCGAGGGTGACTTCCTCCACGACGCGCGGGATGGGCAGGGAGGTGATCACTACGTCGCAACGCGACGCCAGGTCGGCGACCGAGGGGGCGGCGGAGGCGCCGAGGTCGGTGCAGGCTTTCACCGCGTCGGCGCTGAGGTCGAAGACGATGACCTCGTGGTTGGTATTGCGGATGATGTTGCGGCACATCGGGCCACCCATGTTGCCCACGCCGATGAAGCCAACTTTCATGTCTTGGTTTCCCCTGGTTTTACCGGATCACCCGGCGCCGTGAACAGCATGGCGGAACTTGACGGGCCTGTCAGGAGGCAGGGACCAACGCTCCATCAGATAGGTTTTAGATATATCTTGTATTTCGATATATCGTGATCTATATCGGCTACATGAGACACGAATACAGAGACGGTTCAGACCGTCGTTTCGCTCTTCCCGATGACCTGGCGGATCGCCGTCACGGGGGGCATCACCATCGGTATCATGGCCATCACATGGGCGGCCGCCGTGGCAGCCGGCTGTTCGACTATGGCGAGCTTCGGCTGCTGGTCCTGGCGATGATCGCGGAGCAGCCGCGCTACGGCTACGAGCTGATGAAAGCCATCGAGGAACGGATGGGCGGCAGCTATAGCCCCAGCCCAGGCGTGATCTATCCGACGCTCTCCTGGCTGGAGGACATGGGATACACCGCCGCCGAGACCGAGGAAGCCGGCCGCAAGCGCTATCGCATCACGCCAGAAGGCGAGGCATTCCTGGCCGCCAATCGCGCTGCTGTCGACGATCTGCTGGCACGGGTCGGATCGGTGGGTGGGGCGCCGGACGGTGTGCCGGCCCCGATCCTGCGCGGCATGGAAAACCTGAAGCTGGCGTTGCGTCTGCGCCATCGACGTGGGCCGATCGACCGAACGGCGGCCGAAGCAATCGCCGCCGCGTTGGATGCGGCAGCCCTGGCGGTGGAGCGCACCTGATGAGCCAGCACGTCGCAACCGCTCCGCGCCACCACATCCTGCGGATCCGCCGAGAGACCCGCCGGCGCCTGGTCAGCGTAACAGCAACCGAACGGATCACGCCGAACATGCTGCGGATCCGGTTCGCATCGCCCGACCTGCACGACTTCGAAAGCCTCGCACCCGACGACCACGTAAAACTGTTCGTTCCCAATCCGCTGGGGGACGAACCTTGCCGGCGGGACTACACGCCGCGTGCCTTCGATGCCGACCGCGGCCTGCTGACGATCGATTTCGCGCTGCATGAGGCCGGACCGGCCACCGCGTGGGCCTTGGCGGTTCGGCTGGGCGACCGGATCGAGATCGGCGGTCCGCGCGGTTCGATCCTCGTGGCGGATGATTTCGACTGGTACCTTCTGATTGGCGACGAGACGGCGCTGCCGGCGATCGGACGGTGGGTTGAGTCGCGCCGTGCCGGTGTGCCGGTGAAGACGATCGTCGTGGTTGGCGGCGATGCCGAGCGTCAGGATTTCGCAACGCGGGCGGATTGGGACGCGATGTGGGTTTCGCGGTCAGGAGACGATGCCGCGTTGCTGCAAGCCGCGGTGGCGGCGTGCGGACCGTTGCCCCAAGGCGATGGCTACGTCTGGATCGCCGCGGAGGCACGCGTCGCTCGGGTGCTGCGGACCTACGTGGGGGAAACGCTTGGGCACCCCAAGGCGTGGATGAAGGCGTCGGGATATTGGATGATGGGACAGGCGGATGCGCATGTCAGTCTCGACGATTGACGGCGCCGGGACGCAGGCTTGTGCCACCGCCGCCCGGTGGGCGACAATAATGGGCCGGCCGCGACATCGAGATGCGCATGACCCTTCGCCTGCCGATTTTCATTCTGATCGCCGGCGTCTTGCTGTTCGCCGCCACGGCAAGCGCGCAGGATGATCCTGCGCTCTACCAGGCCACCGCCGTGGTCACCGGCACCGACATGCGGCAGCGGCCACTGGGTTTTGCCGAATGCCTGACCGAGGTGCTGGTCAAGGTTTCCGGCGTGCCGCGGCTGCGCGACGACAAGGCGGTGGCTCAGCTTGCGGAGAATGCCAATACATTTGTCGATACGTTCGGTTATGTCGATCCCCGGGCGTGGTTCCTGCATCATGATGATCAAGGAACGTACGACCGATCCTATGAACTGACGGTCCATTTCGACCCCGCCAAGATCGACGCCGCGCTGGCCGGACTGGGTGTCGCGCCGTGGCGTGGTCCCCGGCCGCTGCTGGTGCCGGTGATCATCGTGCGCCGCGACTGGTCGCCGTTCCTGCTGTCGGCCGAAACGCCGCGCGGCGTGGAGATGCGCCAGACCATCGTCCGCGTGGCCGCCGAATACGGGATGGGGGTGCATTTCCCGACCGATGACGACCTCGACGCCTGGGGTGTGGGCCTGATCGGCGTCCCGGCGCCGCTGGGCGCGCTGGACCCCGCGCATCTGCGGATCACCGGGTCGCTCTCACTGGACGTCAAGGCGATGGGCTGGGTCGGCGTCTGGCATGTGCGGCAGGATGGCGTCGAGCACACGTGGCAACTCAGCGGGGTCGACTTCGACAAGGCATTTGCCGACATGGTGCGCGGCGCCGTCATGCTGGCGCATGGCGCCGGCACGCCCTGACCTGCGTGACACGGGCGTATGTCAGCGGGGCGTTTGGACATCGGAAGACGTGGATCAAGGCGCCGGGATACTAGATGATGAGGCAGGCGGATGCGCATGTCGACGATTGATGGGTAGACCGATGCGGTTGCTTATTGGCTTGGCCCTACTGAGTGCCGCTCTTGGATTTGGCCTGTGCGCAGCGGTGCTTGTCGTGGGCCTGCGGCTATCCTCGCCCGCACGCGCCACGATCGGACCGCCTCCATCCGGCTGGCTGGGTGCGGAGGCGGTGAAGATATCGTCCGGATCCGGTTCCGAACTCCGGGGATGGTGGTTTCCGAACACGGAGCCCGGCGGTGGCGCGGTCGTGCTGATCCACGGTGTGCGGGCCAATCGACTGCAAATGGCCGCCCGTGCCCAGGTGCTGCACGCGCGGGGTTTTTCCGTCCTGCTGTTCGACCTTCAGGCGCATGGCGAGAGTCCCGGACGACGCATCACCTATGGCAAACGCGAAAGCATGGATGCAGCCGCCGCGATCCGCTTCGTCCGGAACCGTCAGCCTGGCGGTCGTGTCGGGGTTATTGGTGTTTCGCTTGGCGGCGCCGCCGCATTGCTTGGCGCGGAGCCGCTGCCGGCCGATGCCATCGTGCTGGAGTCGGTCTATCCCGACATAGATGCCGCGCTGTCCAACCGCTTGCGGGCAAATTTGGGCGGCGTCCTGGGGCCCTTGTTCACACCCGTGCTGACGCCGGTGTTCGAATGGCTGCTGCCGCCTATCCTAGGGGTGGCCCCGAACGAATTGCGGCCCATCGACGCGATCGGCACGGCGCGGGCTCCGCTGCTGATCGCCTCCGGTACAGCCGATGCCTACACACCCCTGAAGGAAGCGAAGGCCTTGTTTGATCGGGCGGGCGAGCCGAAGCAATTCTGGGCGGTGGAAGGGGCGGGGCATGTCGACCTGGAGCGGTATAACCCGGCCCGATACTGGGACATCGTCTTGCCATTCTTGAACCATTACGTGAGGCAAGAAGGATAGTCATCGATGTTCTTGGTATGTGCCGAGAGATATGTTATCCTCCCTGCTTCGTGGTGTATGCCATCAGGTGGATGAATGCGTGACTTGCTTGCCGAACTGCCGGCCGTTCCTGGTTCGGAACCGATCGGTGACGGAGCCATGGTGTTGCGCGCGGCGGCTCGGCCGATGGCGGACGCTCTGGTCGCCGCCGTCGACCAGATACGCGCCGCCGCGCCGTTTCGCCACCTGATCACCCCCGGCGGCCGACGGATGTCCGTCGCAATGACCAATTGCGGACCGTTCGGCTGGGTCAGCAGTCACACCGGCTATCGGTATCAAGGCACCGACCCGGATAGCGGGGCACGCTGGCCGGCAATGCCCACGGTGTTTCGTGACCTGGCCGGTCAGGCGGCCGCCGACGCCGGTTATCCTGGCTTCCAGCCGGATGCCTGCCTCATCAATCTCTACGAACCGGGTGCCCGGCTGACGCTGCACCAGGACCGGGATGAACGAGACCTGGACAGTCCAATCGTCTCCGTCTCATTGGGTTTGCCGGCGGTGTTCCTGTTTGGCGGGCTGCGCCGGACCGACAGGCCGCGTCGCATCCGCCTCGAACACGGCGACGTGGTGGTGTGGGGCGGGCCGTCGCGGCTGGCATTCCATGGGGTGGAAGCGCTGGCCGACGGGTCGCATCCGCTGACCGGGCGGTCGCGGATCAACCTGACATTCCGCCGAGCAGGCTAACGTTCGCCGCGCTTCACCTTCTGCCAGCCGGCTTCCATCTCCGTCAGCGACAGTTCGGTCAGGCTCTTCGCTTGCACCTCAAATTCGCTTTCCATTGCATTGAATCTACGGGAAAATTTCTCATTCGCGTGGCGCAGGCAGGTTTCCGGATCCAGGTTCAGCTTGCGCGCCAAATTGGCCAGCACGAACAGCAGATCGCCCACCTCATCCGTCAGCCGCGCTGGATCGGCGCCTGAGAGTTCGGCCCGAAGCTCCTGAATTTCCTCATCCAGCTTGGCCAGAACCTGCTCGGCATCCGGCCAATCGAAGCCAACCCGAGCGGCTCGGTTCGTCAGCTTCAGGGCTCGGGTCAGGGCAGGGAGGCCGACAGGGACCCCGGCCAGTGCCCCGGACTGCTTGCGGGCCGCGCGTTCGGCGGATTTTTGGGCCTCCCAGGCTGCGGTCTGGGCGGCGGCGTCGCGGGACGCGGCATCACCAAACACATGAGGATGACGGCGTATCATCTTGTCACTGATGCATTTCGCGATATCGGCGAAGGCGAACTGGCCAGCTTCCTCGGCCATGCGCGCGTGGTAGACGACCTGGAACAGCAGGTCGCCAAGCTCATCAGGCAGCGCCGAAAAATCGCGCTGGGCGATGGCATCGGCGACCTCGTAGGCTTCCTCGATCGTGTAGGGCGCGATGGTGTCGAAGGTCTGGGTCTTGTCCCAGGGGCAGCCGGTGTCCGGGTCGCGCAGCGCGGCCATGATGTCGAGCAGGCGGCGGAGTTCGGCTTCGGCCGAGGCGGCTGGATCGGGCATGGCACGCGGATAGGGGACGCGCCGGCCGCACGCAAGCCGTTTGCACCCGCCGCGCAAGCTGATATCGACGCGGGATGGACGAAGACGATGACGGACCGCCCCGGCTGCCCGGGGGGAAGTTCTACATGACTCCGGCCGGTCACGACCGGCTGCGGGCCGAACTGGCGGACCAGCGCAGCGAGCGGCACCGGGTGGTGGAGATCGTCGCCTGGGCGGCGGGCAACGGCGACCGCAGCGAAAACGCCGACTACAAGGAAGGCAAGCGCCGGCTGCGGGAGATCGACCGGCGCCTGCGCTTCCTGATGAACCGGCTGTCGCATGCCGAGGTCGTGGACCCGGCCGAGCAGGCCCAACGCGACCGGGTGTTCTTCGGCGCGACCGTGACTTATGCAAACAAGCGTGACGAGGAGGTCACCGTGACCATCGTCGGCGTCGATGAGGCCGATATGGGGGCAGGGACCATCAGCATCGGCTCCCCGGTCGCACTGGCGCTGCTGCGGGCGAAGTGCGGCGACGAGGTCACCGTGCGCACGCCGCGCGGGCCGGAGGTGTTGGAGGTCGTGGGTATCCGCTATCCGGAGCGGTTGGATGGGATCGGATAGACCGTTCCTGTTGGGATGGACATCCGACACCACCCATTTCGTTATCCGTGTTTAGCGGATGATGATCTCAACCCGGCGGTTCTGAGGTTCCCGGACGCCGGCGCCGGTCGGCACCAACGGATGCGTCTCGCCAAAGCCCTGGATGCTGATCGCGGCCCGCGGCACGCCATCCTTCACCAATTCGGCGGCGACGGCCTGGCCTCGGCGGAGCGACAGGCCCTGGTTGTATTGCCGGGTGCCGGAGGTATCGGTGTAGCCGTTCACCTCGATCCGTGTGTGCTGCACTTTGGTCGAGGTGGAGGCAGCTTCGGCGACGATCTGCCGCGCTCGGTCGGTCAGGGTTGCCTTGTCCCAGTCGAAGAACACCAGGAACGAACGGGCTTGTGCGACCGCCGGGGCGGGGACGGCGGCGCCGATGGCCGGGACCGGGGCGGGCGGGGCGCCGAAGCTGTAGCGAAGACCGATCAGGACGGCGTGATCCAATGTCTCAAAGCCCGCTGAGGAATGCCCGCTCGGTGTGGCGCCATTGACAGTGTTACCGTTGGACCCGGTCAGATATTCTGGGACGTTGGCACGCGTGGTGCCAAAGAATCGATATTCCACCGTTGCGCTCAGCCCGGGCAGAATGCGGATCGGAATCGAGGTCCCGATCATCGCCTGGTAGGCGAAGGCGCCTGCCGAACCATAACTGAGAGTTGCCGGGGTCTCGAAAGTGTTGTGATTCGGCAGATGAAAGATCGCCGGTTCATTGCCTGTCGCATTACCCAGATCCAGCCAGGCGTAACCGACACCAGCGCCGACATAGGGCGTCAGGGGCAGCCCAAAGGGATGGAAAGGGATATCATACGCGATATTGGCCATGGCGGCGTAGGTTCGTGCGTCGCCCCCCGTATTGCCGACCGGCATCATCCGTCCGTCGATGCGCAGGGTCGATATCCCACTGATGCTGTTGGAGCGGACGCTGCCCTCGATTTCGGCGCGGAATCCGTTACCAAACCCCCAACCAACAGCGGCGATGCCGACGGGACCGGGATCGGTGGTAATCTTCACATTGGTGTGGGAGGTTTGCAGCGGTTGGGCGAAATTCGCTCCGACATCGCCACTGAGATAAAGGCCTTGAATCGGTTGAGCCAGCGCGGCCACCGGCAGCAACAACGCGCTGGTCAGCGCGAATGTCCGAAGCATTATGTTTCTCCAATAGACACGATTTTTATCTCATGTCATGCAATGGCTGACAGTTCAATCTCATGCCGGCATGATTTTGGTAACGGAATGCAACGCGGCCCGACGACGGCCACATCCAACAGGCTAAGGACTGACCGACGGCGGAATGATTAATTTGACCGATGGCCCCGCGCCCCCGTAGTCAAGGCACGATCGAAAGACGGAGAGGACAGACATCTATGGCGGTCGGGGACAAGTTGACGGTGGGGCTGGCCCAAATTGCCCCGGTGTGGTTGGACCGAAACGCCACGCTCGCAAAAGTCATCGACTGGATCGATCGGGCGGCCGCCTCGGGCTGTGGCTTTGTCGTCTTCGGAGAGGCGCTGGTCCCCGGCTACCCATTCTGGATCGAGCACACAGACGGCGCACGCTTTGACTCCGACCTACAGAAGGACATCCACGCCCACTACCTCGACCAAGCCGTACAAATCGAGGCCAGGCATCTGGACCCAGTTTGCGCCGCCGCGGCCAGGCTCGGTATTGCCGTCATGCTGGGCATTATCGAACGCCCTGCCGACCGGGGTGGGCACAGCGTGTATTGCTCGCGCGTGCATATCGGCGCCGATGGTGTGATTGCCTCGGTCCACCGCAAGCTGATGCCGACCTACGAGGAGCGATTGAGCTGGGCACCCGGCGATGGGCATGGCTTGCGAGTGCATCAGGTGGGTCCGTTCACCGTGGGGGGCCTGAACTGCTATGAGAATTGGATGCCCCTGTCTCGCGCTGCATTATATGCGCAAGGCGAGGACCTGCACGTGGCCCTGTGGCCAGGGAACCGCCGCAACACCGAAGACACGACACGCTTTCTGGCCAAGGAGGGGCGAAGCTACGTGCTGGCCGTGTCCGGCCTGATGCGGCGTGCGGACGTGCCGGCCGGCAGCCCGGCCGCTTCCATGTTGGACCGATGTCCGGACATGCTGACCGACGGAGGGTCCTGTATCGCCGGGCCTGACGGTTCCTGGGTAATCGCACCGGTGACCGGACGAGAGGAGTTGCTCGTCGCGACAATTGATCACCGCGAAGTCCGGCGTGAGCGGCAGAATTTCGACCAGGCTGGGCATTACGCCCGCCCTGACGTGACCCGCCTGGTGGTGGACCGCAGGCGACAGGGCGTGGCGTCGTTTCAGGACGAGGCAAGTGCCTTTACGAAGACACCGGAAGGGGACCGGTAGCAGCGGAACCGAAAGTGCGGTTCACCGGGCTCGCCCCCAATGCGTCAGACGATGAGATTGCTGACTTCGACCAAATTCTCGTCAGGATCATAGAAATAGACCGATAAGATCGGGCCTGTAGCGCCTGCTCTTTGCACAGGCCCGTTTATGATTTTTACATCTTGCTGCTCCAGGTGACTGACGACATCGGCCATCGGGATGTCAGTCAGGAGACAGAAATCGCCTGCTCCGCGACTTGGGTGGCGTGTCTGCGGATCAACGCTTGCATGTAACTGTTGAAGGTTGATCTTCTGGTTTCCGAAAAACAGCGCCCAACGCCCCGGTGCTATTTCGCGCGCTTCAAGACCGAGCACACGGGTATAGAACTTGATCGTCGCTTCGATGTCGAGGACCACTAAAACGAAGTGGTCAATGGCCCGTATTCGCATCTGGTTGCTCCAAACTGCATCTCTACTATCGCAGATTGGCAGAAGGCCGGCCCATGGCAAAGGCCGGCCTTCTCTGGCGATCTTTCGGTTCCGTTGCTTCCGGAATCACGCCCGCCGGACGTTCCAGAACATCACGAAGCCATCCTGCATGTTGGTGATGTCCTTGCGAAATGCCGTCGGCTGATAGGCGAAGCCCAGCGGGTAGTACGGCACGGTTTCGAACGCGTGCGCCTGCATCTCCACAGCGATCTTCTTCTGCGCGTCGAGGTCCGGGGCCTCGAACCAGGCATTCCGCAGATCCTCCATCTTCGGGTCAGTCGGCCAGCCGAACCACGCGCCCTTGCCGTTGCCGCGCAACGGCAGATCGGCCGCCGGCGTCGAGAAATCCAGCCCCGAGAAGCCGGTGATGAACATATTCCAGCCACCCTCGGCCGGCGATTTCTGCAGGGAGCGCCGCTGCACCACCGATCCCCAGTCGGTCGCCTGGTAGTCCAGGTTGATGCCCGCTCGTTTCAGCATGTCGGCCGCGACCTCATCCAACGCATTCAGCGTCGGGAAGTCGGTGGAGGCCATCAGCGAGACTTTCTCGTTCTTGTAGCCCGCCGCGGCCAGCGCCGCCTTGACCTTGGCATAGTCCGGATCGCCGGACGGCAGCGGCGAACCCGCCGTACTGCTGGCGAGCGGGGTGCCCGGCGGGAAGAACCCGCACGGCGTCTTCCACAGCGACGGGTCGGTGCCCATCATCGCCGTCATGAAATCCTTCTGGTTGATCGCCCCCAACAGGGCACGCCGGATCGCCGGATTGTCGAACGGCGGGAACAAATGGTTGGGCCGCAGTAGCATGCACTCGCCGGTCGGGTCCTTGATGGCGACGATGCAATCCTTGTGCTGTTTCAGCATCGGCATCAGGTCGCTGGTGGGATATTCCCACCAATCCATCTCGCCGGATTGCAAGGCGTTGGCGGCGGTGGCGGCATCGGGGACGGTGTGCCACTCGACCCGGTCGAAGTGGACGACTTTCGGCCCGGCGGTCCAATCCGGCTCACCACTCGGGCGAGGCTGGTATTTGTCGAATTTGGCATAGGCCGCCATCGAACCGGGCACCCGCTCCTTCGCCAGGAATTGATACGGGCCGCTGCCGACGACCTCGGTGATCTGCTTGAACGGATCGGTTTGCGCCACACGCTCCGGCATGATGGCGCACATGTTCGCCGCCGCGTGACCCAGCGCCTGGGGCAGCAAAGGGAAGGGGCGTTTGAGGCGGAATACGATGGTGTTGTCGTCTTGCGCGGTCACGGCATCGGTCCGCTGCATCAGCGCCTGGCCGAAGGCGTCACGCGCCGACCAGCGCTGGATGCTGGCGATGCAATCCTTGGCCAGGACTTTCTCGCCAGTGTGGAACAGCAGGCCGTCGCGCAGGGTCAGCGTCCAGGTCTTGCCGTCAGCGCTGACAACATGGCCGTCGACCATCTGCGGTTCGGCCTTGAAGCCCGATTCCGGCCCGGATTGGCCGTACAGTGTGTCCCACACCATGAAGCCGTGGTTGCGGGTGACATAGGCCGTGGTCCAGATCGGATCGATCACCGCGAGATCGGATTGCGGAATGAACTTCAGCACGCTCGCGCTGGCGGCTCCGGCAATGGCCGGCATCGCCAATTGGGCCGTGGCCGCGGCGAGGAATGTCCGTCTGCGCATGCGATTGTCTCCGTTAGCGTGTGCGGCGAGTTAATCCGATTATTCGCTGCCACGAAACGAAAATGGCGGCCGAGAAGGGCAGGGATTCTAAATTCTCTGTCACGTGCCATACTGTTGGATGCCTTGACGGCAGATCGTAATTGTAGTAACGTTTCTACATATCCATAGGAGTGTGATCTGATAATCACCACGCTTTCCAGCCGGGAATTCAACCAGGACACCAGCCGAGCCAAGAAAGCTGCCTCGGAGGGGCCGGTGTTCATTACCGATCGGGGCAGACCCGCCCACGTCCTGCTGAGCATCGAGGAATACCGGAGACTCACCGGCGGCCGCGGAAACATCGCCAATCTGCTCGCCATGCCCGGTCTTTCGGATATTGAAATGGAAATCCCGCCACGGACCGAACGGGCAGGGGCGGTCGATCTGTTCTGATGCTTCTTCTCGATACCAACGTCGTTTCCGAACTGCGGAAAGTCCGCTTCGGTAGAGCCGATCCAAACGTGGCCAAGTGGTCCGAGAGCCTCGACACAGCGGACCTGTTTGTCTCCGCCGTTACCATCCATGAGCTTGAAATCGGGGTCTTGCTGGCCGAACGGCGCGACCCGCCGCAAGGGGCGGTCTTCAGGGAGTGGCTGGAGACCCGCGTTCTGCCCGCGTTCGACGGCCGTATTCTGCCGGTGGATGCCGCCATTGCCAGGTGCGCCGCCAAGTTGCACGTGCCTGACCCGCGGCCGATCAATGACGCTTTCATCGCGGCCACCGCGCTCGCGCATGGCATGACCGTGGCGACACGCAATCTGACCGACTTCGCGTCGATGGGCGTGAAGCTGGTCGACCCCTGGGGTTGAAGGGCAAGGATGCGGCGATGTTCTGCCTGTCAGTGGAATGTCGTTGTCGGAGGGATTCCCCCCTTCTTGACAGGTACAGCTCTTTGTCCAACGCTGAAGCCCAATGAACTTCGCTCCCAGCACCGCTGACCGACGCCGACGCCGTGAAGATCGCGGCGGCTTTGTCGTGTTCGGCGAAGTTCGGCGAGAGCCATGGGTCAAGCGCCCGACCTAAGCTCCGCCTTCTTCGACAGTATGCTTCAGCCCCCGCAACACAAGTTGCGGGGGTTTTTCGTCGTTCACGCCAACAGTAGGACACCACCATGACTATTCGCGTCGGCATTGTAGGGATCAGCGGTTTTGGCGGCGGCGAGGCGATGCGCCTGATCGCGAGCCACCCGTCTTTCGAGCTGATCTACGCCGCGGGCGAGGGCAGCGCCGGCAGCCGTTTGATGGACCGCTTCCCCGGCGTGCCGGCCAGGCTGGCGGAACTGGTGATCGAGAAGTGGGACCCTGCGACCCTGCCGAAGCTCGACGTGCTGTTCGCGTCGCTGCCCACGGGCGCCTCAGCCGAGGCGCTGGCGCGCGTCTCCAAGGACGTGAAGATCGTCGACATCGGCGGCGACCACCGTTACGTCGAGGGTTGGGCGTACGGCCTGGCCGACGTCTGGCCGGCCCGGATCGAGGGTCAGACCCGCGTTGCCAACCCCGGCTGCTTCCCCGCGGCGACGCTGACCGCGCTGGCGCCGTTGCTGGTCAACAAGCTGATCGAGCCCGGCAACATCGTTATCGACGCCAAGACCGGCATCTCTGGCGCCGGCCGGGGCGGGGGCGGCACGTTCGGCTACGCCGAGAGCAACGAGAACCTGGTGCCCTACAGTCCGCTCAAGCACGTCCACATGCCCGAGATGGCCAAGACGATAGATCTTCTGAGCGGCGGCAGCGCGGCCGGGCTGGTGTTCACGCCACATCTGGTGCCGATGACCCGCGGTATACTCGCCACCATCTATTGCCGCGGCCGCGCCACCACGGGCCAATGCCTGGACGCGGCTCGGCGCTTCTATGCCGGACGGGCGTTTGTCCGCGTGACCGACCAGCCGCCACAGACCAAATGGGCGACCGGCTCGAACCTCGCGTTCGTCAGCTATGCGGCCGATCCGGAGCGCAACCTGGTGATCGCGATGGGCGTGGTCGACAATCTCGGCAAGGGAGCGGCCGGGCAGGCGGTGCAGAATGCGAACCTGATCTGCGGCCTGTCGGAAACCGCGGGGCTGGACGGCGTGCCTGTCTGGCCATGAGGGCTTTTGTCTCGGGCGCTGTGGGTTCCAGGCGAAGTGCGACGGGTAGGGCGGAGCGGCGGACGGGCGCGGAGCCCTGCTGTCGCGCAGAGCCCGACCACCGCTCCGTGGTGCTCACCTCAACAGCCGCGGGTTTTCCGAAGCGTGCAGGCAGGCGAGCGAGGCACGTAGATCGGTCGCGCAGAGCGGACGTCGGGAGGTTCGGCTAGGGGTGGAAGACGCGCCTAAACCTCGAACAATTTGTAGAGCGATGTCGGATGCCGATAAGCTCTGTCGTCGTTCCGACGAGACGGGCATGAGGATCTTCGACGTGAACGTGCAGGCGCAAATCGACCGATATATCGACGCTCAGGACCCGCCAAAGCGGGACGATATCGAAGCCATACAACGGCTCATCCTCGCCGCGTCGCCGAACTGCAAGCTGTGGTTCCTGGATGGCAGGGACAGCGACAACAAAATCGTCACCAACGAGAACATCGGATACGGGACGCAGACGCTGAAATACGCGGGCGGCGGAACCCGGGAATTCTACCGGGTCGGCCTAAGCTCAAACGCAACCGGAATTTCCCTCTACCTCATGGGGATCGAGGACAAGAAATACCTGCCCGAAACCTATGGCGGGAAAATCGGCAAGGCGAAGGTCACCGCCTATTGCGTCAGGTTCAGTCGCCTCAAGGACTTAAACCTCGACATATTGGAAGAGATGATCGCGACCCACATGACCCAGGGCGCGTCCAGCGTCGCCTAGGAGGCACTTGCGTGGCCCGGCACAGCTACTTGTTTCGGTCGCCATGGACGAACTGGTAGATGGTCTCGTGGCAGATCTGGCGTCGGCCGCCGGCCTCGAGCCGCTTACAATCAAAGACCGCATAATGAATATTATGTTAAATGAGAGATGGCCCTTGCGGCCGGTCCCGGGTCCGTGGCACCCCCGGCATATGTCCGATCGCCCCATGCCCGACCGGTTTATCATCGCCGCGACGGTCGATCGCCTGATCTACGGCGACGAAACCACGTTCGATCCCGATGACGCCCGACTGCTGTTGGACTCGCTGCCGCGCAAGCCGTCACCGTGGATCCAGATTGGCGTCGCCGGCAAGATGTCCGGCGGCTCCAGCCGAGGTTTCGCCGCCGGCGTCGGCGATGTGTCGATCAAGGACGGCAAGGACCGGCAGTTCCATTACAACTCCGGCGGCGATGCCTATACCCGGGCTGGCCAATGGAAGCTGATGTGGGTCGGCAAGCGAACACGCCAGTACGTTGAGATTGAACAAGTCATGGCCGACGCCACCGACGACGGCCGCGGCGCTCTGATCTGCTATGACAGCGATGGCACGCCGGTCCGCATGGATATCCGTTTCAATCGATCGTTCAGGCTGTTCTGGTCGCCGGTGGTGCTGATGTTTCCCGGCTGGAAAGCCTGGAAAACGCCAGCCACCGGACTGCCATAACGTCAGAAGATCATCCCACACTGCGCTGTAAAATCAGTAAATCCAGCGACGTTGGTTCCCGGATACCGGCGATCGTCAGGCCGGCATGCACCTGGCCCCGGTGATGGGCCTGATGGTTGAAGAAATGCGTCAGCGCCGGCCCGACCGCCTGCCGAAACGTCTTCCCGGTCGAGTTCTGATAGACGATCTCCCGATCATACGTCTCCAATCCGGTGACGAAGGCGAAAATCCGGTCGTCCTCCTGCTCGCGCGCCGCACGTAGTTCGGCAAAATCATCGTAGAGGATCTGGTTCAACCGCTCCGGTTGCGGCCCTTCGCCGGTAAACCGCCGCATCCAGATGTAATCCGCCACCAGCATATGGTTCAGCGTCCCGTGCAGGCTGCCGAAGAACAGCCCGGCGCCTTGCTTGCGCACCGCATCCGGCAAAGTTGCGGCGTCATCGTAGACCCGGCGGTTCGCCCAGTGGTTATACGCCGCCAGTTGGTCGAAATGGGATTTCAACATCACGGCCTCCTGCCTGATAACGCGACGATCCTGGCGCAAATTGCTGATCAGAGGTAGTGAGAAGGTGGCCTTGCATCATGAGGATATCTCATGCCCCTGCCCTCCCTACGCGCTTTGAAGGCCTTCGCCGAAACATCGCGCACCGGCAGTTTGGCGGCAGCGGCTCGGGTGCTGAATGTGACGCCCTCGGCGGTGTCGCACCTGCTGCGGGAACTCGAACAATCCCTTGCGATCAGTCTGTTCGCCGGTAAAGGTCAACTGACCGAGGTCGGCGGCAAACTGGGCCAGCGGCTGGCCGCCGCGTTCGACGCGATCGACGTGGCGGTCACCGAGGCTCGCCATCAGGCAGGTGACGTCCGGGTTTCTGCGCTGTCGAGTTTCCTCACCCTATGGCTGGTGCCGCGACTGGGTGGGTTTCAGTCGCTGCATCCGGACACGCGCCTGCTGCTCAGCACCGGCATGCGCCCGGTGGACCTGGCCGCCGAACCGTATGAGTGCGCCATCCGCTGGGGCCGCGGTGGCTGGCCAAACCTGGACGCGACGCTGCTGTTCCGGGACCGGCCGGTTGTCGTAACCAATCCCCGGCTGCTGCAATCGGACCCGAGGTCCCTGCCCCGCCTCGCCGCCGGCACGCGCCCGGATGACTGGCCGCTGGTCGCCGCCGCGCTGGGCTGGCCGGACGCGATGCCGGCCCTGACGTTCGAAACCCGAGCACTGGCGGTGCAGGCGGCGGTGGCGGGCATGGGTTCGGCTGTCGTGGATCGCAACCTGGTGGCCGACATGCTGGCCGCCGGGATGCTGGCGGAGATCGCGCCGGACCCAGCGGTCTACGCCGCCGAGGGCCACTGGTTCGTCGCCCTGCCCGATCGTTTGCGCAATCGTTCGGTGCGGCAATTCCGCGACTGGCTGGTTGGGGAGGCCGGGCGGTAGGGATCGCGTACAAGCAAACGCTCGCATTTCGACAGCTTGGTTTTCCACCTTTCCACCACGATTTGTCCAAAATGGCCCAGTGACTGCGAAGCTGTGCCTTTTGGCCGAGGGCTTCGAGGCATCCGATCTGTGTGCTGCGAAAGCGCTTCTGGACAAACTGCCAGGATGACGCGCGTTCACTGTGACCGACGAGCCACGCCGGTGTCGAGCTCACGGGCCGTCATCACGTCAGGGATGCCTGTTATCCAGCGCCTCTCGAGAGCGCATCGAGCATGGTCCGGGCAGCCCGCAGGTCAGCCGTGGCAAAGCCTTCGGTGAACCGTTCGTAGACCGGCAGCAGAATTACTCTGGCTTCGTCTTCTCGCCTTTGCGTGACCCGAAACCGCGCAAGGCTAAGCGCGATCCGCAGTTCCCAGAATAAAGCGCCCTGGTCGCGGGCTATCTCACCCGCTTGGTTGAAGCAATCTTCGGCTGTGAAGCCCGACCGATCCGCGGCTTGCAGTAGCAATACCTCACCCTTGATGCGAAGAAGTTCGGGCAGATACCATACCTGGGCGTCCCGCTGACTGGCGTTGGTGATCGCGTCATCCACGGCATTGAGTGCCTCGCCGAATCGTCCGACTCCGGCGAATGCTTGCGCGAGCGTGCCCTTGGCCTCCTGATCGTAGAAGTACTGCCGGGTCTGACCATCCACGTCGAACTCGCCGCGCAGTGTGCTCAAGGCTTCCGAGAACGCGCCGCGCTCGACCATCACCTGGCCTTCCAGGAAGCGCCCCATAGCCTGCAAAAATGGGGCGTTCAGCCTTGTCGAGAGATTGGTCAATCGTGCGATCTCCCGATCAGCGGTGACCAGATCGCCTGTCATGATCGCGATCCGGCATATACCGAAAGTAAAGACCCGATGAAGGGATAGGTGGGGATCCGCGGCGTTTAACTCATCGAGGCTTGCCTGGGCTTCGTTGGACGCCCGTTCCGCGAAACCCCGCAGCAACAGCATCTCAGCCAGCAGTATCCGGGACATCGAAGGGTGATGGGCCGGGAAGGACCAGAACGTTGGATGTTGATCGTCGACGGCGAAGCGAAACCGAAGAGAGCGTTCAAAAGACCGCTGAGCTTCGTGAAGCCTGCCACGAAGAAACTGCAGATAACCCATACGCCGATCGGCAGCTGCGACCGTCGCCGGGTCGCCGATGCGATCGGCAGTTTGCCGGAGCTGTTCCACGGCTGTCCTCGCCGTACCGTAGTTCCGGCCTGTGTCAGTCAACGCTGCCAAAGTCACCAAGGCCCAGACCTGCGTATCAAGATCATCCAGGATTTCAGCGAACTCAAGGGCTTCGGCCGCCATGGTTTGGGTCCGCTCCGACATTCCCTCGGTGATGTACAACACAGTTCCGAGCGCAACTTGCAACAACATCCGCCGCCACATGTTTTGCCGCGTATCCGGCTTCAGACCGAGCAGTGCGTGTTCGCAGCGCTCACGACACTCGCTGTTCAGCCCGCGATGCAGCCAGACCGGCGCATAAGCAGCAGTGAGGTCGCGGCCAATATCTGTGTCCCCGACGGGAGAGAAAGACCAGTCGAGCGCCGCGCGAACATTGTCGATTTCACGCATGCGGCTGATCAGGTCCGCGTTCGACAAGCGCATGTTCAAATCGGATTGGTGTGGCGCGAACAGATCGCGATAGAAGGCCGCGTGCCGCCGGGCAACCACGTTGACCTGGTCGTGCAATGCAAGCTTCTCGAGCGCGTAGGCTCGAACCGTCTCCAGCAGATACCAGCGGAACGTAGCTCCGTTGTTGTCCAGCGTGACCAACGATTTGATGACGAGATTTGCGACGCAATTCATGACCCCGGATGGACCGAGATCGCTATCGTTCATGACCGCAACGACTGCATCAAAAGTAAACCCGGCCGAGAAGATAGCGAGCCGGTGAAACAGCGACCGTTCCGGCTCGGGCAGCAGCTCATGACTCCAATCAAGTGTCGCGCGCAGCGTTTGTTGCCTGGGCATCGCAGTGCGACGCCCGCTGGTCAACAGCGCGAAGCGGTCACCCAGGCTGAGAGCCACTTGTCTCACTCCAAGTGTGGCCGCACGCGCTGCGGCGAATTCAATGGCAAGTGGTATGCCGTCGAGATGCCGGCAGATCGCGCCGATCATCGGGAGATTTTCGGCATGCGGCGAGAAATTCGAGTCCAGGGCTTTTACTCGCGCGATGAAAAGCTCGACTGCGCTGTGTTCAAGAATGTAGTGCGGCTCGTGCCGCTCTCGGGTCGGCACGTCGAGCGGCGGTACTTGATACACATGCTCGCCGTCGATCCGAAAAATTTCGCGGCTCGTTGTCAATAGAGTGACGTTTGGGCACTTTCGGAGGAGGGTTTCGGCGAACTCAGCCGCCGCGGCAATGACATGCTCGCAATTATCAAGGACTAAGAGAAGCTTCTGTGCACCGATGCCGCGCGCGACAAACTCCGCTGACATCCGTTCCAGACCCACAGGAAGCCTGAGTGCATTGGCCGCCATGGATGGCAAGACTGCCGGGTCCGACAGTGACGCCAGCTCGACCAACCAGGCGCCGTCGGGGAACTCCCCGACAACACCGCGAGCGGCTTGCATGGCAAGTCCGGTTTTGCCGATGCCACCGGGTCCGGTCAGGGTCACGACCCGATAGGCGGACATGAGGTCGCGCAATCGGGCTATTGCCCTCGTTCGACCAATGAGGCGTGTGACGGCCGCAGGAAAATGGGTCACCGGGGATTCACGGTCGACCCGCATCCGTTGCAAGCCGACCGGAGGCGCAGTCGCATCATGACGCCGGACCGTCCAATCGCCGAGCAAGCGATAGCCGCGGCCTGACTCGGTCTTCAGCAAGCGCCGGTTCGGCCCCAGCGCCTTACGAACCGCCGCCGCATGAACATGCAGCGTGTTTTCCGTGACGACCGCACCGGGCCAGATGCGATCCATCAGCTCGCTTTTGGTAACCAGTTCACCAGCCGATCGAGCGAGAAGCTCGATAATCTCGAAGGCGCGGCCGCCGACCGGCACAGGGGAACCAAGGACTCGGAGTTCGCGGCGGGCAAGGTCTATCTCGCAATCGCCCGAGGCGTGAGCCAACCAAATGTTCTCGTCAGGCATATCTGCCGCCCGCTATGGGGTTGCTTCCAACTTGTTCGGCAGTCAGCCGACGACATGACGATTGCAGCACATCAGCCAGGGCCGGGAAAGCCGGCGGTTTGCCAGGGTTCGGCAGCAGAAATTCCATGTAACCACCATTTCGGTGGTACGATGGTTCAGTCTGGATATCCTGGTGCAGGAGAAACGCGATGGCGGGGCCGCCAAGCGGTTCTTCAAGCGACTGCTTCAAGGACTGCAATACAGACCGAAGCGCCTCGTCACTGACGGTCTGCGCTCAGCTAGCTGACCCAGCGATACGATGATACCTGTGACAAAGCCACGGAGCTATTTACACAGACTTCCGGACACTCCCATCGAGGCGTAAAGATCGTCACGGTGCTCGACTTCCTTGTCCTGAGCAAAAGCATTCGCTGAAAGGCTGACACTCCCGGTTGACGCGCATCGCGCGGCGTGATTGTCGTCCCTCCGACACGACCGACACAGGCCGTGACCACCAGGAGGATTGATCCAATGCCCGCGCTGATAACCCGCAAACAGTTCCTGACCGGCGCGGCTGCCGCTACCAGTGTCCTGGCGACCCGCCCCGTTCGGGCCGCTCGTACCACCGTCATCCGCCTCGGAGTCGATCTGCCCACCGACCATCCGACCACCATCAACGCCACCGCAGCAGCGAAAAAGATCAAGGATCAGACCGACGGCGCCGTCGACGTCCAGATCTTCCCCAACAACCAGTTGGGCAACGACACCCACATGCTGTCCAACCTGCGCTCCGGCGCGATCCAGATGATGGCGATCGGCGACAACATCCTGGCGACCCTGGTGCCCAGCGCGGCGATCGACAACATCGGTTTCGCCTTCAAGACCCCCGACATGGCCTGGAGCACGCTGGACGGTCCTGTGGGCGACATCGTCCGAACCGACATCGCCAAGACCGGCCTGGTGGCGATGCACCGCATCTGGGACGAGGGTTTCCGCCAGATCACCACCAGTACCAAGCAGATCAACACCCCCGAGGACCTGCACGGGTTCAAGATCCGCGTCCCGCCCAGCCCGATCTCGCTGTCGCTGTTCCAGAGCCTCGGCGCCGCGCCGACCACGATGAACGTCTCGGAACTCTACACCGCCCTGCAAACCCACGTCGTCGACGGCCAGGAAAACCCGCTCGGGAATATCGAGACGGAAAAGTTCTACCAGGTGCAGAAATACTGCTCGATGACCGGGCACATGTGGGTCGGCTACTGGGTGCTGGTCAACGCCACCTTCTGGAACACCATCCCGGCGAACTACCGCAAGATCATCGAGGACAATTTTGACGCCGCCGCCCTGCAGCAGCGCATCGACAACCAGAAGCTGGACGGCTCGCTGGAAGCGAAGCTGAAGGAACAGGGCATGACCTTCGCCACGCCTGATAAGTCGCTGTTCCAGGACGCGCTGGCGAAAGCCGGATTTTACAAGACCTGGAAGGCCAAGTTCACGCCGGAACTGTGGGCGGCGCTGCAGAAAGCCACCGGCCTGGCCGCCTGATCCAAGGCCACACACGATGCTCCGCAAGCTGGACCGGCTGATCGACCTGCTGACGCAGGGCCTGGCGGCTCTGCTTGTGGTCATCGAGGTGGTGATTCTGTTCGTCGGCGTCCTGTGGCGCTATCTGCTGGACAACCCGCTGGTCTGGGTCGAGGAACTCGCCGCCATCCTGTTCCTGTGGCTGGTCAGCCTCGGTGCGGTGATCGCCCTGCGCCGCGGCGAGCACATGTGCATGACGGTGGTGATTGGCCGCGTCGGTGAGCGCACGCAGCGCCTCGCCACGCGGTTCTCGGCGCTGATCGTCGCGCTGGTGACCGCCGGGCTGGTGCTTCCCGGCATTTCCTACGCCGAACAGCAGCAGGCGATCCTGACGCCGGTGATGCAGATCCCCGGATCGTGGGAGATCGCCGGGCAGCTCTTCGCCCTGATCCTGATGTTCTACGTGGCGATCCGCCGGCTGTTCGACGACACGACGTGGCAGGAACTGGCGGCAGTGGTCGGGGTGACGGTCGCGGTCGGCCTTGCCCTCTACGCGCTGGAGCCGGCGTTCGACGCGCTGGGCAACGCCGATCTGCTGATCTTCTTCATCGGCATCGTCGGCGTCTGCATCCTGATCGGCGTGCCGATCGCGTTCAGCTTCGGCATCGCCACCTTCGCCTACATCTATTTCACCACCACCATTCCCCTGGCAGTCGTCATCGGCCAGATGGACCAGGGCATGTCGTCCATCGAGCTACTCGCCGTCCCGATGTTCGTCGTGCTCGGCCTGCTGCTGGAAATGACTGGGGTCGCCCGCGCCATGGTCGATTTCCTGGCCGCGCTGGTCGGGCACCGCCGCGGCGGGCTGTCCTATGTGCTGATCGGGGCGATGTACCTGATCTCCGGGATTTCCGGGTCCAAGGCCGCCGATCAGGCGGCGGTGGCGCCGGTGCTGCTGCCGGAGATGCGCCGCCGCGGATCGGCGCCGGGTGAACTGGTGGCGCAGTTGGCGGCCTCGGCGGCGATGTCGGAGACGATTCCGCCCAGCCTGGTGCTGATCATCGTTGGCGCGGTGACTGGCGTTTCGACCTCGGCGCTGTTCGATGGAGGATTGCTGCCGGCGGCGTTCGCGGCGCTGGGCCTGGCAGTGCTGGTGTTCTTCCGGACTCGGGATGAACGACCGAGCGGCGATCGGGCCGGGGCGCGGCAGGTGCTGCGACTGTTCGTGGTGTCGGTTCCGGCGCTGATCCTGCCGTTCGTCATCCGCTATGCCGTGCTGGCCGGCATCACCACGGCGACCGAGGTGGCGACGGTCGGCGTCGTCTACTCCATCGGCGTCGGGATCGTGGTGTATCGCTGCTTCGACTGGCGCCGGCTGGTGCCGATCCTGGTGGAAACCGCGACATTGTCGGGCGCCATCCTGCTGATCATCGGTCTGGCGAGTGCGATGGCCTGGGCGCTGACCCAGGCCGGCTTCGCGCAGACTTTGGCTGACATGATGACCGGGCTGCCGGGCGGCAAATACGGGTTCATGGCGGTCTCGATCGTGCTGTTCATCGTGTTGGGCAGCGTGCTGGAAGGGCTGCCGGCGATGGTGCTGTTCGGGCCCCTGCTGTTCCCCATCGCCGACCAGCTTGGGATTCACCTCGTGCAATACGCGATCGTAGCGATATTCGCGATGGGCATCGGGCTGTTTTCGCCGCCCTTCGGCGTCGGATTCTACCAGACCTGCCTGATCGGCAAGGTGTCCAGCGACGAGGCATTCGGCCGGATCTGGCCGTATATGGGGGTGCTGGTCGTTGCACTGATCGTCGTTGCCGCCATACCCTGGATCTCGACAGGATTCTTGCAGTAGCGGCTGGGGGTTGGAGCGGGATGGAAACCTACGACTATATCGTTGTCGGCGCCGGGTCCGCCGGGGCGGTGGTCGCCAACCGGCTGTCGGCCGACCCGCGTAACAAGGTGCTGCTTCTGGAAGCCGGTTCGGCGAGCCACCCGTGGTCCCGCATCCCCATCGGCTTCGCCAAGCTGATCAACAACCCCGCCGCCAACTGGCTGTATGCGGCGGAGCCGGAGGCCAACACCAACGGCCGAGCGCTGCCGGTGCCGCGGGGAAAGCTGCTGGGCGGGTCGAGTTCGATCAACGGCATGGCGTTCGTGCGCGGCCAGGCGCAGGATTTCGACACCTGGGCGCAGATGGGCAACCAGGGCTGGAGCTACGACGACGTCCTGCCATTATTCAAGCGTATGGAACGCTACGAAGGCGGCGGCGACGACAAATTCCGTGGCCGAGACGGTCCCCTGCGGGTCACCGATCCGCAGCCGCTCGATCCGCTGTATGTCGCGCTGATCAAGGCGGCGGAGCAGGTCGGGATCCGGCACAATCCAGACTACAACGGCGCCTCGCAGGATGGCATCGCCATGAGCCAGGCAACGATCGCGTCCCGCCGGCGGATGAGCACGGCGCATTGCTTCCTGGACCCGATCCGCAAGCGTCCGAATCTGCATATCGTTACGGATGCGCTGACCCAGGGTCTGGTGCTGGACGGCAAGCGCTGCGTCGGCGTCCGTTACGCCGTCGGCGGCGATGTGCGGCAGGCCGGGGCGGCGCGTGAGGTCGTCATCAGTGCCGGATCGATCAACTCGCCGCAGTTGCTGGAGCTTTCGGGCATTGGCCAGCCGGAACGGTTGCAGGCGCTGGGGATCGAGGTGCGGCACACCCTGCCCGGCGTCGGCGAAAACCTGCGCGACCATTTCGCGCCACGAACGCGCTGGGCGATCGGAGCAAAAGGTTACACATTCAACGACCGAGCGTTTGGGCTGGTGGGGCAGGCATTGCGGTATGCGGCGTCGGGGCGCGGGCTGCTGGGCATGGTGGCGGCGCCGATGCGGGCGTTCGTGCGGTCTCGCGAGGGGCTGGAGGCGCCGGATCTGCTGCTGGGCTGGGTGCCGATGCTGACGGAACCGGGGCCGAAGGGTCCGAAGCTGTCCCGTCAGTCAGGCATGACCTGCTACGCGCACCCGATGCGGCCGGAGAGCAAGGGGCACATCCATGTGGTCTCGGCCGATCCGCGGCGGCAGCCGGCGATCAACTTCAACTTCCTGTCGTCGCCGATCGATGCGGAGCTGACGGTGCGGGCGATCCGGATCGCCCAATCGGTGATGCGGGCGCCGGCGCTGGCGGATTTGCGGGTGACGGAGATCGCGCCGGGGACGGATTTGAAGACCGACGATGAAATCATCGACTGGGTGAAACGCGCGGCGGAGACGACCTATCATCCTGTGGGCACGTGCAAGATGGGCGTGGATGCGATGGCGGTGGTCGATCCCAGGCTGCGCGTGCATGGGGTGGAGGGGCTGCGCGTGGCGGATGCGTCCATCATGCCGACCCTGACGTCGGGGAACACGAACGCGCCGTCGATCATGATCGGGGAGAAGGCCGCGGAGCTGGTGCTGCAAGGGGCAGGCTGAGGCGGCGGCCATCGTCGTGACCTCGCCCTCGGAGGCTGGCCGGACCATCGCGGGACGCGCTGCGAGTGCGGACCCCGCGACCGTCATCGCGGCGGGCGTCCTCGCCGCAATCCTGGCCGCGATCTGTCATGAGACGTTGGGTCACGGCCTGGGTTGCGTCATCGACGGAGGCCGCATCACGCTGCTGACGTCCATCTGGTTCCGATGCGCGGGGGCGATGTCGATCACCGATGCGGGAGGGCCGGTTGGCAGTCTTATCGGTGGCGTGGCGGCGTTGACGTTCCTGTCGGTCCGGGCGCCGGGGTCGGTGCTGCGGCTGGTCATTCTGATGTTCGGTGGCTTCAGCCTGTTCTGGTTCGCGGGGCAGTTGATTACGCAGCCGCTGTTCAACCGGGACGATTTCTTTTTTGTCGCGCATCGGATGGGATGGTCGTGGGTCTGGCGCCCTGTGATGGGAACGATTGGTGTCGTTGCGTATGCGGCGGCGATGCGGTGGGTTGTCGCGGTGCTTCGGTGGCAGCGTGCGCCGGGGTGGCATGCTATCCGATTGTCGTACGTGGCCGGCGTGGTCTCCGCAGTGGTCGCGGGCCTGATGTGGCAAGTCGAACCGGTCAGAAGTGCCATCGAGGGGTTTCAGACCTTAGGAATTGTGCCGCTCGGTTTGCTCGTCGCCGCGCGCAGGGGAAGCCGCGATGGGGTGGGCGATGTTGCCCCCGTCCCTCGCTCATGGGCGTGGATTGTTGGTTGTGCAGTTGTCTTTGGGCTTTTTCTGTTCGTGCAGTCCCGTGGGTTGGGCTCTTTGGCCGGAGCGGGTTTCGTACGTTAGTACCCTGCGCAGAGTATTTGACTGACGGGTTGAGGGGCTGGCTGCATTCGACCCTTCTCGGACATTCCCACCAGACTGCCGAATGCCAGGAGCGGGCCGAAAGCAGAGCGACAGCTTTGGAGCGAGCGTGGCAAATCGAAGACGCTGATTGTGGACGTGCAACCAGAGCGGCGTGGTCTTGTGCATAAAATGAACGCCGTCGAGCCACGCCTTCGGGCTGAGCCAAGGTGCCGGCTAAGTGCCCGCGATGGGCGTGAAGTAGCGGCACCTTGCCGACAGCAGCCTTTGTGCTTTGCGAGGCTGATGCGGAAAGTTGATTTATTGCGAGCCGCGAAGACCGAGCGATATTGGAACAACTGGTACAATTCTTACCCCGATGGCGCTATGCAACTGCATCCGTAGTCCCCATGTCAAACTCGAAAATAGGCTTTTCCAAGATCGTGTTGAACTCGGACGGAGTGTTGAGCCAGCGAAAGCCCCAAGGGCTGGCAAGGAGAACGTGTCCCTGGCTAGCACCGGGCTGGCGGTCATCCCAGATTCCAAGTTTCTCGATGTCGTCCACAAGATCAGCCAATTGACGCGAGTCCATCACCACAGTGTTCGGCTCGAACCCTTCCCTGCCAATGTGGTCAAGTATCTCTTGTGTCGCATCGGACGATCCTGTTGAGTAGGTAGCAAGCATCTTACCGCCCAGCCGATTGTTGATGCTGACCTGACGGTCATAGGTCGGGCTCGTAACGGGGCCGGGGGAAGAACCACTGATTCGAAACATTTGCTTCTGGGGGTCGCAGTGTACTGTCCATGACATCGGAAAATTCGCACTCAGACGCCCTACGATCTCCTTCGCGGGATCGAAGGAGCGCATCGAAGCAGCGTTGTAGTCCCGCAGTATCTCGAAGAACCCCATTCCTCGAGTCAGCGCCTCGTTGATTTCTTCAATGGAAAGCTTGTCTGGGTGGCCTCCATTACGGTTGCGCAGACGAAGCTCGTCACCCCAGAGCACGTAATCGGCGTGAGAGACGCCGTTCCGAATGTCGTCCCGGAAGGCATCTTCCAGCAGGAAGGATAGGCGGGACAACCCGATCGATTTGGCGGATGAGGCGAGGTCACGGAACGTTGCGTTTGCATTTGGCCCGGTAATCCGAGCGGACGTCTTCTTGACGCGCACGAGGTCCTTGAAGGGCCAAAGCAGATAGGGCTTCAACGTCACAACGCCCATGATGTTCTTCAGACTTTCATAGAACCCGCCCGCCTCGGAAAGCTGGCAATAGAGCATTAGCATGACCCGAAATTCCGCCTTGGAGATTGGTTGGGTCTTCTGAGATAGGATTGAAAGCTCGTCGAAGACTTCATTAGCGGTGATTGTCGTGGACCAACCGGCGTCCTGCATTCCCCGAAACTCACCGCTCAGCGAGGCTGCGAAGTCGAGCTCGTTGATTTGCCTTGCGAAGCTGTAGAGATGAGAGAGATGCTCGTTTAATTGGACGACAAACGTCTTGGGTTCCATCGGCGGCCTTTCAGAAACAGAAAACGCGGCACAGTAACACAGCAGCGCAATGTTAGCTCCAAAACGGTCTTGGCTTTCAGTTCAATGCCATCCTCCTATGGTTACGGTTCCGCTCTAGGGTAGTGGCTTGCTTCACCCGGACGACGAAAGAGCGAAGCGGACTACAGTACGACCCCCCATGTCCGTTTTCCATCCAAGGCCGTCCATCCGACGAGATCCGAACTCACCGGCGACAGACTTGGGCCGCTAGGATGGTGATCGCCAGTAACCTGTCGAACGCTCCGTGCGACGGTACTAACGACGGTGACACTCATGAAGAGAGTCTGGGCCGCTATTTCTCCGGCCCATAAAACACCACCCAAACCGCAAAGTCGGCCGAATTACCCTCGAACCCATGCGGCACATGCGCGGCACAGAACAGAAGGTCCCCCGGCCCCACCTCGGTCACCCGATCCTCCACCCGATACCGAGCCGTCCCAGCGGCAACGAAATAAATCTCGTCGCGCAGATGCGGAACTTGCGGCCCGTCGGTCGGCCGAGCAGCGAACCGGAACTTCAGGTCACCGTCACGGAACACCTCGATGGACCGGCCCGGCGTCCGCGGCAGCGTCAGGGCAGCGGCAAGCGACACTGGCGGCGGCGTATGATCCACGGTTTGTCCTCCCTGATCGGCACTCTATGAACTGACCCAGCCCCGTCCCCCACAACAGCAACGATACCGGCGATGTTCTTCTGGAACGCCCGCCTCACCCCGGCAGCCCGTCCAGCAACGCCTTCGCAGCCCGCAAATCGGGCGCCCCGAACCCCTCGGTGAACCGGTCATAAACCGGCGCCAGAACCTGTCTCGCCTCCCCGCCGCGGTCCTGGGTCACCCGCAAGCGCGCAAGGCTCACAGCCAACCGCAGCTCCCAGAACAAGGCGCCCTGCGCCCGAGCGACCCCAATCCCGCGTTGCAGGCAATCCTCCACCACCGGATCACCCGGATCGCGCAGCGCCAGCAGTTCGGCTTCGACCCGCAGCGTTTCCGGCACGAACCACCGGTTGCCCGTGTCCGCGGCAAAGCCCAGCGCAAGGGTAACCTCGGCGAGGCCCTCATCGATGTGGCCAAGCGCGCCCAAAGCCATGGCAAGCTCCGTCAGGAAAAACGGATAATACAGTTGATAGCGCGACTCCCGCATCTCAGTCAGGCCGCGGCTCAGCATATCCATCCCGGCTGCCGGGTCGCCACGCCTCACCGCCACACTGCCACGCACGCAATACCCGGTGGCATAGGAAGGGCGCAGATCATGGATGGACGCATCGTTCATGAGTTCTTCGCCGTAACGGTCTGCGACCTCCAACGCGCCAACACTCAGGAAAACGTAAGCGCCGGCCCAGGCCGGGGACACGCCGACGACAGCCGGAAAACCCAAGGCGTGCGCCTGCGCGACCACCCGCATGGCTGACCGCAACGCGCGGTCCAGAAAACCTTGCGACAACAGGCTAACCGCAATCTGACCGGCGGCAACCACCGGCAGATCGCGGGTGAAGCGAAACATGTTCCGATTGCGGCTCTCGATTGGATACTGATCGATCGTCCGCTGCAGGCACGCGATCGCCTCGGCGTGTTCGGCCTGATAGATCTGTGTCACGCCAAGCCGAAAATCGACCAGCGCCTGCGATTGCGCATCGCCGTAGCCGGCGACGTCCTTGAACTGGCGCGCCAAGGTCAGGGCATCATCCAGTGCCGATGTGCGGAGCGAAAACACCCAGAGATGATGCATCGCACGTTGCTGATACTCGGAATCTCCGAGTTCCAACGCAAGCGTCAGGGCCCGCCTCAGCGCCGAACGGGCGTCGTCATCCATTCCCCGGGTGTACAGCAGCGATGTTCCCAAATTGCACCGCAGGGCCATTTCGTACCGCGTGCCGGCGGCGTCTCCGATCTGCGCCAGCGCCTTGCCGGCCCGCTCGCACCCTTCCGGTACCAGGGACGCTGCGACCCAGAAGTCCGCCGCCGTCGCGGCAAGGCGCACACCCAACGCGGCATTCCCACCGGGGGAAAATGCCCAGTTCAGCGCGGCTCGCAGGTTGTCGACTTCGACCCGATAGCGCGGCAGATCGGCGAGCGCGGCCGGAAGCTGCGCCGCGGTTCCAAACGGGGCGAACAGCGCCAGGCAGAATTCCGCCTGCCGCCGCGCCGCCTGCTCGGTTTCGCCGCCGCCTTCAAGCTTCTCCAGCCCATAGACGCGCGTCGTCTCCAGCAAATGCCAGCGCAAGGCCGCGTCACGGTCCAGCGTGACCAGGGACTTGCTGACGAGGTTGCCAATCGCCTCGATGACGAAGGCGGGGTCGCCGGCGCCATCGTTCAGCACCGCGGCGGCCGCCTCGACGGTGAAGCCGCCGGAGAAAATGGCCAGGTGGCGCAGCAGGCTCTGTTCCGCTGCGGGCAGCAGTTCATAGCTCCAGTCGAGCACCGCCCGCAGCGTGCGGTGGCGCGGCAGCGCCGTCCGGCGTCCGCTCGTCAACAGCACGAAACGCTCATGCAGGTTCGCCAGGACCGGCAGTATCCCGGACGTCGAGGCGCGCGCGGCGGCGAATTCGATGGCCAGCGGAATGCCGTCGAGGTGGCGGCAGATCGCGCCGATGTTCCGCAGTTCGCCCGCGCCCGGCGAGAAGCCGCCGCCCAATGCATTGGTCCGGGTGATGAAAAGCTCGACGGCGCTGTGCTTCAGAATGTGGTCCGCTTCGTCCTGCCCGGCAGCGGGAACGTCCAGCGGCGGCACGTGATAGACATACTCGCCCTGGATGCGCAGGGTTTCGCGGCTTGTCGCCAGGATCGTCACATGCGGGCAGCGCGCCAGAAGCGTTTCGGCCAGAATGGCGACCGCCTCGATGAGATGTTCGCAATTGTCGAGCACCAGCAGCAGCGTCTTGTCACCGACGGCACGCGCGATCGTCTCGGGCGTGACGTCGGTAGGCCCGGCCGGCAGCCGCAGCGCGCCCGCGACCGCGGCCGGCACCAGGGCAGGATCGGACAGCGACGCCAGTTCGGCCAGCCAGCCGCCGCCGGCGAATTCCCCGACGACACCGCGCGCGACTTTCAAGGCCAGGCTGGTTTTGCCGATGCCGCCGGGTCCGGCCAGGGTCACCAGGCGGTAGGCGGACACGAGGTCCCGCAACCGCGCCGCCGCCGCGCTTCGGCCGACAAGGCCTGTCATCGGTACAGGAAAATTGGTCGACGGCGATTCGCCGTCGGTCCGTATCCTTTGCAGACCGGCCGGAGGCCTCGCCGCATCGTGCCGGCTGACGGTCCAGTCACCCAGCAGGCGAAAGCCCCGGCCCGATTCGGTCTTCAAAAGGTTCCGGTAGGGACCAAGCGCCTTGCGGACCGCCATGGCATGAACATGCAGCGTGTTGTCGGTGACGATCGCGCCCGGCCAGATGCGGTCCATCAATTCGTTTTTGCTGACGATCTCGCCGGCCGAGTGGGCGAGCACCTCGATGACCTCGAAAGCGCGGCCGCCCACAGGGACGGTAGCGCCAAAGATGCGGAGTTCGCGGCGCGCAAGGTCGATCTCACACTCACCGGAGGCATGAACCAGCCGGATGTGTTCATCAGGCATTACAGGGTCCGTCATGTGGCTTCGGCCACATCTTCTAGCGATTCGATTACAACATACTCTCGGCAGCGTACCGACGGGACCGTGGAAAGCAAGCCTCGGCTACCAAACGCGAAGCAACACCGAATTGCATCGCCGAAGCGAACCGTCTAAAAGGACGCCCCCGGCGCGGGTGTAGTTCAATGGTAGAACGGCAGCTTCCCAAGCTGCACACGAGGGTTCGATTCCCTTCACCCGCTCCAGACCCCCTACCCGTCCAGCGCCCCCCGGCAGATCTCCACCAGATGCGACCCCAGCGCTCGGTAATCCGCAGCGCGCGGCGCATTGGGGCGCCAGGCGAGGCCCAGCGTCCGCCACGCCCCTGCCCCGGCCAGTGGCCGCAGCACCAGGCCGGTTCCATCGGTGATCCCGGCCGCCACCGCCAGTTTCGGCAGCAGCGTGATCCCCAGCCCGCTGGCCACCATCTGCACCAGCGTATGCAAGCTCGTCGCGGCAAAACCATCGTGATCGCCCGCCAGCAGGCCGCACACCGCCAGCGCCTGGTCGCGCAGGCAGTGCCCGTCCTCCAGCAGCAGCAGCCGTTCGGTCGCCAGGGCGGCGACGGGGATCTGTTCCTCTCCGGCTAACCGATGATTGGGCGGCAGCGCGATCAGGAACCCATCGCGCGCCACCGGCACCGTATCCGCGCCGCCGCAATCGCACGGCGTGGCCAGCAACAGCAGATCCAGCCGGTTGGCGGTCAGCCGGTCCACCAGGTTCGCCGTGGTGTCCTCCCGCAGATACAGCCGCAACCGAGGAAACGCCGAACGCAACGCCGGCATCAGCGTCGGCAGCAGGAACGGGCCGATGGTCGGGATGACACCCAGGCGCAGCGGCCCGGCCATCGGCTCCCGAGCGGCCATTGCCGCCTCGGTGACGGCTTCCAGCGCGGTCAGGGCGGTCCGGGCGCGCTCCACCAGTTCCAGGCCCAGCGGCGTGAAGACGACGTGCCGGCCGGCGGCGCGATCCAGGATGTGGCAGTCCAATTGCCGCTCCAACGCCAGCAATCCGGCCGACAGCGTCGACTGCGTCACCGCGCAAGCCTGCGCCGCTCGGCCGAAATGGCGGCTCTCGGCCAAGGTCACCAGATAGCGGAGCTGTTGCGGGCTGGGGAGCAGCGTCATCGGTTCATTCAATCAAACTATCCAAGTTCATTCATTGGCACGAAAGCGCCGAGCGCGCTAATTGTGCGCTGCACCATTTGGAGAGACCTGATGCTGACTGTTGGCGACACATTCCCCGCGTTTTCCCTGAAGGCGGTCAAAGGCGGCCCGGCGGGCCTGAAACTGGATACCGCGTTCACGGATATCGGATCGGACACCGATGCCGGGAAGTGGAAACTCGTATTCTTCTGGCCGAAGGATTTCACTTTTGTCTGCCCCACGGAAATCGTGGCGTTCGGCAAGCTGGCCAACGACTTCGCCGACCGCGACACCGTCGTCTACGGCGTCTCCATCGACAGTGAGTTCGTGCACCTGAACTGGCGCCTGCACCACGACGATCTGCGGACCCTGTCCATCCCGATGCTGGCCGACGTCAAGCGCGAACTGGCAACCGCGACCGGCGTGCTGGACAAGGCCGAGGGCGTCGCCCTGCGCGCCACCTTCCTGGTCGATCCGGAGAGCATCATCCGCTACGCAGCGGTGAACGACCTGTCGGTGGGCCGCAACCCGGCCGAGGTGCTGCGGGTGCTAGACGCCTTGCAGACCGACGAACTGTGCCCGTGCAACTGGAACAAGGGCGAACAGGTCCTGCGTCCGGCCGCCTGACCCAAACACGAGCCATGGTCCGGCGACACCCGGACCATGGCTCGCTATCCGGAGAAACGTTCAATGTCGTTGGAAGCCCTAAAGACCGCCCTGCCCGACTACGCGAAGGATATCCGCCTCAACCTGGGTTCATTGGCGACCGATCCGACCTTGTCGGACGAACAACGGGCCGGAACGTTCATCGCGTCCGCCATCGCCGCCCGCAATCCGCTGGTGACCGAGGCCATCATCGCGGAATTCGCCCCCCGTCTGTCACCCGAGGCCCTGGCCGCGGCCAAGGCGGCAGCAGCGATCATGGCAATGAACAACATCTACTACCGCTTCACCCACCTGGTGGGCGGCGATTACCAGACCATGCCGGCGAAGCTGCGGATGAACGTCATGGCCAAGCCGGGCGTGGACAAAGCGACGTTCGAGCTATGGTCGCTGGCCGTCTCAGCCATCAACGGCTGCGGCATGTGCATGGAAAGCCATGAACATGCGGTTCGCCAGCACGGCCTGACAGCGGAGCAGGTTCAGACCGCGGTCCGGATCGCCGCGGTGGTGCATGCGACCGCCGCAACCCTGGACGCCGAACGTGACGTCGCCCTGCCGATGGCGGCCTAACGGGTCTGGGTCGCCGGCTGCTTCGCCTCGGCCGCGACCCAGACATCCAGGCAACCCGCCTTGCCCCGCCGATACACCACCAGGCCGTCGAACGCACTGATCGGCCGGTAACGCGACCACGCCCGGGCGAACGCCGGGTCGGCGGCACTCAGCACACTAATATAATGCGTCGTTTCTCTTGTATCGACCACGGCGATGTCGGGACAGCCGGCGATGAAGTCATGCGCGACCCAGCGGGCGATCGGCCATTCCCTGGCCACCGCGGGATCGGATGTGGCACGCCAGACCTCGCCCTTCAGCGCCCACATGGAATCGAAACGCGACGCCCATTTGACGCCCGTCTCGTTCACCACCGGAAACCCCAGCGCGATCCATTCGGAAAACGCGATATACGTCCGAGCATGGTTGGCTCGGATGATGTGCTCCAGGTGATCCACCGCGGTCAGCCTGGGATCCAGGGCCTCGACGGCGTCCGGTTCCAGCCGCTGCACGGACGATACGCAGAACACCATGACCGTAAGGCCCGCGACGACCAGCGGCCAGCGGATCCGCCAGCGGCGCTGCACCAACTCGGTCGCGGTCCATAGCAGCAGCGCGAGCACGGTCGTCACGGCCGCCGGCAGGCGGTGATAGTACCAGTCCTTACCGGCCGCGAAGTAGACCACGGTGCTGGTCGCGGCGAAAACGACCAGCGTCAGCATCAGGGTGTAGTCGCTCAGGGTGCGGCGGCGCAGCCACAGCAGACCGGTCGCCACCGCCAGTCCGCCCAGCAGCATGGCGCTGTCGGCCACCAACGTCAGGAACGGCACATCGGTCGCCCCGTACAGCGCCAGAGCCATCGGTATTGCTCGGCGTAGATACGCCGGGCATACGATCGCAACCAAGGCGGCATAACCCACCAGCGTCGCCGCCGCGACCAGCGGCATGATCCGCCACGGCCGCAGGCCACGCGTCAGGGCCAGGCATTCCAATACCGCGAAGACCACGCAGTACTGCGGCTTCAAGGCACAGCCCAATCCCGCGAGCATGCCGGCGACAAGGGCGGCGACGACCGGCTTCCACGTGCCGTTAAAGGAGTCCCGGCCGTCGAGGGACCGGACGAACAGCGCCAGATACGGCAGGAAGGCGGCAACCAGAAGATGCTCCCGCTGCCCCAGGTCGGCTGCCGGCAGGATCAGCAGGACGGACCCGATCGCCGCGAAAACGGGCAGCGATTCGGCGAAAATGCCGCCTCGCGCACGCAGCAGGCGCGCCGTCCACCAGGCACAGCCAAGCACTCCGGCGATAAAAACCGGCATCGCGACGAACTGCGTATCGACCTTCAGCCATCGTGCGATTTCCAGCGGGATGGCCGATATCCAGACGATCAGCGGCGGGTTGACCTCGACCACGTCGATATAGAGCGTACGTCCGGCCATCCAGCGCCGCGCGACATACAGCAGCCAGGCGACGTCGTCCTTCAGGGGTGAGCGCAAGGCGATGAACAGGACGACACCCATAACGGACGCAAGCACAAGCAAGCTGACAGCGGATACCATCGGCCTGTGGGGCGCGGCGACCGGGCGTACTGCCCGGCTGGAAACTGGGGTCATCGAGGCTCGATCTGCAGGCGGTCGGTCGGGAAACGTGCGGCTATCGCACGCTTTGTTGCCACATCGTTAGAGCCGAGCCAAGTGGTTTAATCATGGCAACGTGACCGCCGGATCACGCTTTTTCTACGCGTACTCGCGTTTTTTGACGATTGACCGTTTCACGGGCAATTGTGTTCACCCAAGCCGGAACGATCAACTATCGAGCAACGCCGCGATCCGCCGGGCGACCTGATTTTGCGAGTATGGCTTCTCAATGAACCGGGTACCGGGAATGGAGATGCCGGGCGAACTGCGGCCGCCGTGATAACCCGACGTCAGCAGCACCGGCACATCCGGGTAGTGCGATCGAAACCATTCCGCCAGCCCGAACCCATCCATTTTTCCGGGCATTCGGATATCGGTGAACACCAGGCTCACCGGCGTCTCGGCAGCCATGGCCGCGATTGCCTCACTCGCATCGCCTGCCTCCACGACATTATATCCGCAGTCGCGCAAGTATTCGGCGATCGGCATCCGCACCATCGTCTCGTCTTCGACGACGAGAACGGTAGGCGCGTTGCTCTGTTGAGTGTGGTTCGATTCTCTGGGCATGTACAACACATTCATAGACCGCAATGTAAGGCCGCGGTCAGTGGAATGCGGCCCGTACCGTGGCAATTTCGCGTGATGTGCCAATGCCACCCACTCCATACGCGACCGTCTCCTATGCAGAAATCGCTGGCGTCCGGCAGCTCGAATCAGCCCCAGATCGTTCCGCCCCCAACCCGGCAGCCGAACGCGGTCAGAAGGACCTGCGCCGCCGCCGCGCCACGAACCGGGCGATATCGTCCAGCACATGCTGCTCCCGGCGGTTCGCCTCGGCCTGGACGGCGGCTTGCCGCTCCTGCATCAGTTGATCCACGGCCTCCGCCGCGGCGCGTTCGGCCGCGACAACGCCACGTGCCTGCCCTGAACGGTCCTCGGCGACCGCGAGGTCCGCGAGGATGCTTCGGCGTTCCGCCTGCAGGGTTGCCAGGTGGATCGCCGTCATCTCCATGAATTGGTGGGAGTCCTGCCATGCCCTGCCGGTCTGACGGTCGCGTGCCGCCGCGCCATCGAGCGACCTGATTCTGTCGGCTATCGCGGCTTCCGCGGCCAGACACGCGCCCAGTGCATACCGCGCCTGCTCGACCGATCGCCGCCGCACCGACAACAGGATCTTCAACGGGTCGCGTACCACGCTAACCCCCCAGTGCCTGGTTCAGGCGTTGAAACGATTCATCGAAACCGGTCCGATCGCCGGGGGCCTGGCGCAGGAAATCCTCGATCGCCGGGGTAAGGCGCAGGGCTTCGTCCACCGCCGGGTCGGTCCCGGGCCGGTAGGCGCCCAGCCGGACCATGTCCACCATGTCGCCATACAGCGATAATATCGCCCGGGCGCGGCAGATTGTGGCGGCCTGGGCGTCGTCGAGGCAGGATGCTGCGACGCGGGACAGCGAGCGCAGGATGTCGATCGCCGGATAGCGGCCCGCTTCGGCGATCTTGCGATCCATGACGACCTGGCCGTCCAGAATGCCGCGGATCGCGTCCGCCACGGGTTCGTTGTGGTCGTCACCCTCCACCAGGACGGAGAACAGACCGGTGATCTGCCCGGCGCTGTCGTCAGCCAGGATCGGTCCCGGACCGGCCCGTTCCAGCAATCGCGGCAATTCGGCGAACACACTTGGGGGGTAGCCGCGCGTCGCCGGCGGTTCGCCCAGCGACAAGCCAATTTCCCGCAATGCCAGGCAAAAACGGGTCACGCTGTCCATGAGAAGAAGGACCGACAGGCCCTGATCCCGAAAATGTTCGGCGACGGTCATCGCGGTGTAGGCGCACTGGCGGCGCATCAGCGGCGGCGCGTCGGAGGTCGCGACCACCACCACGGATCGCGCCATCCCGTCCGGCCCGAGATCGTTCTCGATGAAGTCGCGGACCTCCCGGCCCCGTTCACCGACCAGGGCGAGGACCGCCACATCGCATTGTGTGCCGCGGGTCAGCATCGACAGCAGCGTGGATTTGCCGACGCCGGAGCCGGCGAACAGCCCCAGGCGCTGGCCTTGCCGGCACGTGGCGAAACAATTGAGCGCTCGGACACCCAGATCGATGCGCGGGCCAAGGCGGGCGCGCGCCGTGGCATCCGGTGGTGCGATGCGGGTCGGCCGGGGCGAAGAGCCGCCCAACAAGATCCCTGCCCGGTCGAGCGGATTGCCCAGCGGGTCGATCACCCGGCCCAGCCAGGACGATGCGACGTCGAGCATGGTATGCGACCGGTCGTACAACAGCGCCTTCGCGCCATGCGCCAGACCGTCCAGCGCGCCAAAGGCCATTGCCTGCAAGGCGGCGTCGCGAAAGCCGATCACCTCGGCTGGGATCAGGCGTTCGTCGCGGGTCCGCAGCGCCAGGCGATCGCCAATCGCGGCCAGGCCGGTCAGCCCTTCGACCTCGACGACAAGGCCGAGGAGGTTGGTCACGGTGCCGCTGATCTGGGCGAGTTGGGTGCGGCGAAGGCGCGCTTTGCAGGCCTCTACGCGATTCGTGAGATTACATCCTCTCATTGAGAGTTATGTGTCCAAATAACATATATGTTCTTCATACATTCGCATTCAAACGTGCCCGGATAGCCCTTATTCGTAAGAAATACACTAATATGTTGAAAATCTGTTAGCCAAAAACACGCTATGGTGGTATACGTTCATTCATGTTTTGTTAAGGAGAGCCGGATGCGCGTCCTTCTGGTTGAAGAAGACTTGATCGCTGCACGCGGTATAACGCTCATGCTGAAAGCCGCCGGCGCGGTCGTGGATCAGACCGACAGCGGGGAGGACGCTCTTGAGCTGCTGCGGCACTACGAATACGACATCGTCCTCCTCGACCTGGCGTTGCCCGACATCGAGGGGTTCGAGGTCGTGCGACGCATGCGGGTGGCGCGCAACGACACGCCGGTATTGATCCTGTCCGGCCTGACCATGCCGCAGGCTCGTGTGAAGGCGCTGAGCCTGGGCGCCGACGATTTCATCACCAAGCCATACGACAAGGCGGAACTGCTCGCCCGGATGCAGGCGATCGTCCGCCGCAGCAAGGGATTCAGCCAGCCCACCGTCCGCCTGGGCCGGTTGGAACTGAACCTGGACAGCCGCGAAGTCACGGTGGACGGCCGCGATGTGCACCTTACGGGCAAGGAATATTCGATCCTGGAGCTGCTGGTTCTGCGCAAAGGGATGGTCCTGACCAAGGAAGCGTTCCTGAACCATCTTTACGGCGGGATGGATGAACCAGAGGTTAAAATCATTGACGTTTTTGTATGTAAGCTCAGAAAAAAACTCGCCCGGGCCGGCGCCGACGGAATTATCGGCACGATCTGGGGCCGCGGCTACATGATCCGTGAGGCGGCGACGCAGGACGCCTTCCCGGCGGTGTTCGAGCCGATGCGCGTTCCGCGTCTGTCGCCCGCGGCCTGACCGAACGGGATGCAGCCTGACCGGACGGGATGAGGCCTCGCGGCGAAAGAACGAACCGTCTGGCGAGCGCCGCCAACCCGCATCGTCATCGCAGGCAAAGGCCTGCCATCCACGCCTTGCTGCCCGGGCCTCGGAAAAGGCATGGATGGCAGGCCTGCGCCCGCCATGACGGGATTGGGCACACCGCCCATATCGAAGCACTTATTGATTAACGGACCCGCAGACCCCGGGCGTCCGTCACTGATCGAGGACGCCGTTTGGCACTGCGCCGGGTCCGATCGAACGATCCGTCCGCCGTGGACGTTTCGTTCGGGGCGATCATGCTCTATATGCGCGCCATGGTTACCCCGTTTGTGAAGATGCATGGCTGCGGCAACGACTTCGTCATCCTCGACGATCGCTCGCACGCGCTCGGCATGACGCCATCCCGAGCGGCTGTGCTCGCTAACCGGCATACCGGGATTGGCTGCGATCAGTTGATCGTCATCGAGCCTGCCGAAGCCGCCGATGCGTTCATGCGCATCTACAACCCTGACGGGTCCGAAGCCGGCGCCTGCGGCAACGCCACGCGCTGCGTCGCCGATATCCTGATGCGGGAAACCGGACACACCGGCGTCGTCATCCGCACCATCTCCGGCGACCTGCCCGCCCTGCGTCGCGCCGACGGCCTGATCCAAGTGGACATGGGACCGGCCGGGCTTGACTGGACCGATATTCCGCTAATTCGCCCGATGGACACGCTGCGGTTGGATCTGCCCGGCGAACCGGCCGCCGTCAGCATGGGCAACCCGCATGCGACATTCTTCGTCGCCGATCTGGACGCCGAACCGATCACCGTCAGGGGTCCGAAGCTGGAGCACGATCCGCTGTTTCCCCAGCGCGCCAACATCGGCTTCGCCCAGGTGATCGATCCGGACACCATTCGGCTGAGGGTCTGGGAACGCGGTGCCGGCCTGACGCTGGCGTGCGGGTCCGGCGCCTGCGCCACCCTGGTGAACGCGCACCGGCGCGGACTGACTCGCCGGACGGCGCGCGTCATCGTCGATGGCGGCGAACTCGAAATTACCTGGCGCGATGACGGCCACGTCCTGATGACCGGCCCCGTCGCCACCGCATTCCACGGCCAGGTCGCATGACTGTCGATATCCTCACCTTCGGCTGCCGCCTGAACGCCTACGAAAGCGAGGTCATGCGCGACCTGTCGGCGGCCCAGACCGACACGATCATCGTCAACACCTGCGCTGTGACGGCCGAGGCCGAACGCCAGGCCCGCCAGGCGATCCGCCGTGCCGCCAGGGAGCGCCCGGATGCGCGGATCGTCGTTACCGGCTGCGCGGTGCAGATCGACCCGTCCGCCTGGGCCGGATTGCCGAACGTGCACCGCGTCCTGGGCAACGACGACAAGCTGAAGCCGGAAAGCTGGCTGCCCGACGCCGGTTCCGCCGTCTCCGACATCATGGCGGCCCGCGAAACCGCTGCGCACCTGGTCACCGAGTTCGCCAGCCGCGCTCGTGCCTTCGTGCAGGTGCAGCAGGGATGCGATCACCGCTGCACGTTCTGCATCATCCCGTTCGGGCGCGGCCCCAACCGTTCGGTGCCGATCGGGGTGATCGCCGACCAGGTACGCACCCTGGTCGCCGGCGGGTATCAGGAGGTGGTGCTGACCGGGGTCGACATTGCCTCCTACGGGCCGGACCTGCCTGGGGCGCCGTCGCTGGGCCAGATGATCCGGCGGGTGCTGCTGGCGGTGCCGGAGCTGCCCCGGTTGCGGCTGTCGTCGATCGATCCCGCGGCGATCGACGACGATCTGTGGCGGTTGATCGCCGAGGAGCCTCGGTTGATGCCGCACCTGCATCTGTCGCTGCAGGCCGGCAGCGACCTGATCCTGAAGCGCATGCGCCGTCGGCACTCCCGAACCGGGGCGATGTCAGTGGTCCATCGTGCGCGCGATCTGCGGCCGGGGATCGCGCTTGGCGCCGACCTGATCGCCGGGTTCCCCACGGAAACCGACGCGCTGTTCGACGAGACGTTGCGCTTCGTGCGGGAAGCCGCCCTGCCCTACCTGCACGTATTCCCGTACAGCGAACGTCCCGGCACACCGGCGGCCCGCATGCCCTCGGTGCCCAAGCCGGTCCGCAAGGAACGTGCCGCCGCACTGCGGGAAGCGGGTCTGATAGAGGCCCGCCGTTTCTTCGCCGGTCAGGTCGGCCGCATGGTGTCGCTGCTGACCGAGGCCGATCAATCCGGCCATAGTGAACATTTTGCGCCGGTGCGGCTCGCCGAACCATTGGCCGCCGGGCGGCTGGTGCGCGCGACGGTGACCGGCGCCACGGACGATTCATTGCTGGCGGAGGCCGCCTGATGGCACTCGGTGGATTTTTCTCGCGGCTGAAGGAAGGCCTGACGCGCAGCACACAGAAGCTGTCCGGCGGCATTACCGCGGTGTTCAAGAAACGCCGCCTGGACGACGAGGCGCTGGAGGAACTGGAGGAACTGCTGATCTCGGCCGATCTGGGGACGGAAGCGGCGCGCAAGGTCATCGCGGCGTTCCGGCGCAGCCGTTTCGGCAAGGAAGTGACCGACGAGGAGATCAAGCAGGCTCTGGCCGAGGAAATCGCCGCCATCCTGGCGCCCGTCGCCCAGCCGTTGGAACTCGATCCGGCGCGCAAGCCGCATGTGGTGCTGGTGGTCGGCGTCAACGGCGTCGGTAAGACGACGACGATCGGCAAGATGGCGCAGCTCTACCGGGAACAGGGCAAGCGGGCGGTAATGGCTGCCGGGGATACTTTCAGAGCAGCTGCGGTGGAGCAGTTGCAGATCTGGGGCGAGCGGACGGGAACGCCGGTGGTGGCGGGCGGAAAGAATGCTGACTCGGCGGGGCTGGCGTTCGATGCGCTGACCAAGGCGACGGCCGATGGTGCCGATGTGCTGCTGATCGATACCGCCGGGCGGCTGCACAACAAGGCCGCGCTGATGGACGAACTGGGGAAGATCATCCGGGTGCTGCGCAAGCAGGACGTGACCGCCCCACACTCGGTGCTGCTGGTGCTGGACGCGACGACGGGGCAGAACGCGGTACAGCAGGTGAAGGTGTTTAAGGAAATGGTGGCGGTCACCGGACTGGTAGTCACCAAGCTGGACGGCAGCGCCCGCGGCGGCATCGTGGTGGCACTGGCCGAGGCGTTCGGCCTGCCGGTTCATGCCGTGGGTGTGGGCGAGAAAGCCGGCGACATGCGGCCGTTCGACGCGGGGGATTTCGCCCGCGGGCTGGTCGGGGCGGAGATGGCGGCGACGTAGCGGCTAGGGCGCGATCTCGGCATCTTGCATCGCCAGAAGGTCGAACGGTTCCGCAAAGCCGGGCAATGCCTCAATGCGTCGTGCCCAGGCAACGACGTTCCGCCAAGGCGTAATGTCCTTCCCGCCAAGGCGCGCGAAAGCGATGTCGCTGTAGCAGCAGATGTCGGCGATCGTCGTCGCGTCGCCAACGAGAAAGCGACAACCGGACAGGTGCTGGTCCATGCGATCCAAGGCAGACCTGCCCTTGCGGTCAAACTCCGCCACCAGGACCGGATCGAACGACAGCGGCAACAGTTTGCGACGGCCCAGTTCGACGCTGTACCACGCATAAAGCGGCGGCATCAGCCGGTCGGCATCCCAAAACAGCCACTCCCGGATGTGCTGACGCGCTTCGTCATCGCCCGCGCCGAAGCGACCGAGCGTATGCGCGAGGTATTCCAGGATGGCCGCCGACTGCACGAAGACCCTGCCTTTATGTTCCATCACCGGCACCTGGCCCCAGCGGGACAGCGCTCGGAATTCAGGCGTCAGGTGCATACCGCGCTGAAAGCTCACGTAGCGAAAGATGAAGCCCTCGCGACACAGGCGTAGCATCAGCGCCACCCGGTAAGTCGGTAGGGAATGTGGGCTTCCGTGTAGCGTGAACCCATCGCTCATCGCTGCCTCCTCGGCTTGATGCAAAGCCTAAGGCTTCGTGCATAACCAAATGCTTCGATGTTGGCACTGTCGCCCAGTCCCGTCATGGCAGGCGTAGGCCTGCTATCCACGCCTTTTCCGAGACCTACACAGCAAGGCTTGGATGACGGGCCTTCGCCCGCCATGACGATGAGAGGCCGGCGGCGTTCGCCGGACAATTCGCTTATTCCCCGGCGAGCCCTAACACGAGGGTCCTTGTCGACGTAGGCTTGGAATCCGTCCGCTGACACGGGATGATCTCTGGCGAGCCACAAACGGGGGAAACCATGGCACTGCTCGATGGGAAAGTCGGGATCATCACGGGTGCGGCGTCCGGCATCGGCGCGGCGACGGCACGCACGCTGGCGCGCGAGGGCGCCAAGCTGGTGCTGGCCGACATCGACGATGCCGCCGGCGCCGCGTTGGCCGATGAACTTGGTGGTGTTTACCTGCATCTCGACGTGGCCGAGGAAGACGGCTGGCCGGCGGTGATCGCCGCGGCGGAGCGGTTCGGGCGGCTGGATATCATGGTCGCCAACGCGGGCATCGGCATCATGGGCAACGCCATAGACATGTCGCTGAAGGACTGGCGGCGGCAGATGACGATCAACGTCGACGGTGTGTTCCTTTCGGTGAAGTATTGCATTCCGGCGATGCGACGCGCCGGCAATGGCGGATCGATCGTGATGCTGTCATCCGTCGCCGGGCTGCGCGGGTCGGCTGGGCTGGCCGGCTACAGCGCGACCAAGGGGGCGGTGCGGCTGTTCGCGAAGTCGATGGCGCTGGAATGCGCGCAGGCGGGCGACGGGATCCGGGTGAACTCGGTGCATCCCGGGATCATCGCGACGCCGATCTGGACCAAGCTGCCGGTGGGGCAGAACCGGCCGATCGATCCGTACGCCGTGGCCGAAACGACGGTGCCGCTGGGCAAGGCCGGCGAAGCGTCGGAGATCGCCGACGGCATCCTGTTCCTGGCGTCCGATATGTCGAGCCACGTGACCGGGTCGGAGCTTGTCATCGACGGTGGCATGACCGCGGGGCGGATTACGCGGTTCACGCAGTGACGCTGTTCGAGATTGTTGGGGCTGTTGCCCGTCCGGATCATACCGTCTCGATCACGTGGTCGGACGGTGTGGCCGGGGTAGTCGATTTCCTGCCGATCATCGACCGTGGCGGATGGTTCACTCCGCTGCGGGACGGCGATTACTTCGTTGCGACGATGGTTTTGCTGGCGGCCGGGGCCGGGCTGACGTGGCCGGAGGAGGTTGATTATTCGGCGGATTTCCTGCGGCAAGTAGCGTTTCCGAATGGATTGCCGAACGCTCGATGACGGTCTTGGGAATGCTGACTGGGCGTGGTGTTTTTTAAGCCAGTTAAGCCAAGTCGCATTCGGAAGAAATGGACGGGCGCGTGATTCGCGGATGCGCCCATATTCAAGAAAGCAAGAATTTAACACAGATTTAGCGGATTAAGTGCACAGATTACACTGAGGCAAACTGGTCGGCGGAGTGCCCCCGGCGAGGCTTTATGCGGCACGTGCGTTGATATCAGAATCACGACGGTGCCATCACTTTCCGTGAAATCTGTGTGCTTTATCCGAAAATCTGTGTTAACGCCTTCCTTTTTTGGGAACCCACCCGTTTTGAACGGATGTATGATCCCGATAAGGTGTCGACTCAAATACCGTGTCAGTCTCAATGAAAATTACGATCAGTTTCCTTGGCGGCGATACGGGTCATTGGCCGGTAGGATATTCTTGATATAATCACGGCTTTTCCAGTCCGGCGCGGGTGGTTCGTAGCCGGGATGCGGCAGATAGGCGGACAGGCGGCCGCCTTCCAGATCATGCACTGAACGAGGGCAGTTGGAAAACATCTCGCACTCGACGCGCACGACCAGTTTGGCGGCGTGGTGCCGCGCCAAGGCTTCGGCATCGTCCAGGATGGTGGCGTGGCCGTTGATGCGAATGCGCGTCGTCTTGCCGTCGAATTTCACGAACAACAGCCCGACGCTTGGGTTGCATTTGATATTGCCGAGTGTGCGGTACATGGAGTTGCCGTCGTACTCAGGGAATTCTATCGTTCCAGGAGCAACGATCTTGACGAAGCCAGGCATGCCGGAGCGCATGCTGCAATCGGTATAGTCACCGTAAGACGTGGCGATGAAGAAGAACGGCGTGGTCTCGATCATGACGCGATCGTCGGGCCAGAAATCATAGCGTCGCCGATGCGCGGCCAGGCCGTCGGCGACGCGGCGGCCGTCGAATCGATCCTGCAAGGCGCGCATGCCGTCATGGTAGAAGGGGCGCCGTTCGGTCATTGGTCTGTCTCCCTACATCGCAACCGAGCTCACCGTGATGTGCCTCACTTCCCGGAATCTCTTCATTTGCTGCGGGTCGGTTCGATCGATCAATGCTACGGCGAGGCCGCCCGCCGCTTCCAGTCCGCCGCGAGCAAACCATACATCAGGATGTCGGCGAACCGCCCATCCGGCATTTTCAGGCGTTCGCGCATCGGCCCACTTTCCAGTCTAAATCCGATGCCCTCGGCGAGTCGCACGGACGCGTGGTTGTCGGGATCGATCAAGGCCTCGACCCGGTTGACCCGCAGGTCCTCGAAGCAATGATCGAGCACCGCCGATACTGCCTCGGTCGCCAGACCACGCCCCCAGAACGATCGGGCGAGAATATAGCCGATCTCCAGACGCTCATTAAGAACTTCCCGATGGTGGTAGTTCAGGAAGCCCATGGCCTGGCCGGTTTCTTTCAAGATCACCGCCCAGGCGGCGTGGAACTCCGGCGGTGCGGAGACCGAACGACGAATTCCGGGCACCAGATCGTCGGAGCTACGCGAAGGTGGCGCGTTCCAGAACCGCATCGCCTCCAGATCGGAGAAAATCACATGCATCGCCGGCGCGTCTTCCTCCGTCCAGGGACGAAGGGTCAGCCGGGGCGTGTCCAGAACGGTCATGGCGCAATCCTACAACACGCCTGATGAATCGGACGAGCAAACCGCCCCTACCCCGCCGCCGGAACCCCAGCCTCGGCCAGTGCCGCCGCTTGCCGTTCCGCAAGGGCGGCTTCGTTGAAGTCGGCGATCAGTTCCTGGAACAGCCGGCTCCAGTTCAGTTCGGCTTTCAGCCGCAGGAAGACGCCGCCGAGGCCGATGGCGGAACGGTCCATCAGCACGAACTCGCGGGGCGGTTTCACCCCGCCGGTGCGCTTCAGCCCGGCATGCACCCGTTCGGCGACGTCGCGGCCGAAGGTGGGATCATCCGTCTCCTGAATACGGCGCACGCGATCCTGGGTCAGCGGCTCGTACAAAAACCGAGCCCACATGTTCAGGACGTCCATTTTGTCGCGGGAGAGGTCGGTGAAGCCCCAGGTTTCGTAGGCGTGGTGGGCCTTGTCGTCGTCGTTGTCGCGCACCGCCTCGAACAGCGCGATGACGCCGGAGACGAAGCTGGCGTCGAACACCCGGATGGCGCCGAAATCCAGCAGGTTGACCGACCCGTCGGGCCGCACCTGGTAGTTTCCCAGATGCGGGTCGCCGTGGATCACGCCGAACCGGTAGAACGGCACATACCAGGCCCTGAACAGCGCCTCGGCGATCCGGTTACGCTCCTCCTGCGGCGGATCCTCGGCGAGGCGCTGCATCAGCGGGCGGCCGTCCAGCCAAGTCATTGTGAGCAGGCGGTGGGTGCTGAACGCGGGCCGCGGGACCGGAATGTGGACGCCGGGCTGGTCGCGCAGCATCAGCCCGTAGAGCCGCATCTGGGCGGCTTCACGCAGGTAGTCCAGTTCCTCGCGCAGGCGCTCGCGCAGTTCCTTGTAGATCTCGTCGTGCTGGATGGCGCTGTCCATGCGGTGATAGACCGCCATCGCCAGCTTCAACTGCCGCAGATCGGCTTCCACCGTGCTGGGCATATCCGGATATTGCAGCTTGCACGCCACATCCGTTCCGTCCGGCAGCGTGGCTCGGTGCACCTGCCCCAGGCTGGCGGCGGCCGACGCCTCCTGATTGAACGACGTGAACTTCGACCGCCAATCCGGCCCGAGCTCGCTGCCCATGCGGCGGCGAACGAAGTTCCAGCCCATGGCGGGCGCGTTCGCCTGAAGCTGCGCCAACTCCGCGGCGTATTCCGCCGGCAGCGCGTCGGGTACGGTGGACAGGAACTGCGCCACTTTCATCAGCGGCCCTTTCAGGCCGCCGAGGATGAGCTTCAGGTCCTCCGCATGCGCGGCCTTGTCGGTCTTGATGCCGAACACGCGCGCACCGGCGACGCGGGCAGCGATGCCGCCGACGGCGCCGGAGGTGCGCGCGAACCGGCGGATTTCGCCGAACAGGTTGCTACCGGACATCGGGTTGCCCACACAGGCGTCGCACAAGGCACGACCAGGCAGGCGGTATCATTGGGTTGCTCTCGTCCGGGTTTGCATCACTCTTCATATTTGCCACCCGGACCCGATTGCAACCCGCTGATTCGGTTGCGCGATGTCAGTGCTAAGGCATTGCGGATGGATTAAGTACCTGAGGTTGGGATGGTTGCCCAACCCCGTCATGGCGGGGGG
>NZ_LMUJ01000101.1:146770-170242 GCF_009765975.1 Acidisphaera sp. S103
CCACCGAATCCTAACTCGGCTTGGCCTTCTTCTCCATCGCCTCGGTCAGCCGCTGCGGATCGACCTTGATCTCCACCCCGGCACGTTCAGTCTGCAAAACCATGATCGAACGCGAGTCGCGATGACCCCAGCCGCGGTTCAGGCCTTCCGACAAATCGGCCAGCGCCAGGTTCGCCAGCCGCATCGGCACGTTCAGCTCACGCCCCAGCGCGGTGGCCAGCGATACGTCCTTGTGAGCCAGGCGCAGGGCGAAGGCGGCCGGTTCGTATTTGTTGGGCAGGAACTGGTCGGTCATCGACTCGAAGGCGCCGCGCCGGCCGATCGCGCCCTCGCGGACAGCTTCCCAGATCGCCAGCGGCTCGATGCCGGCCTTCACGCCCATGCTGAACACTTCGGCCGCGGCCGCGGTGGCGATGTAGCCGTAGCAGTTGTGCACCAGCTTGGCGACCGAACCGGCGCCGATCGGGCCGATGTATTTCGCCGCGTCACCGATGGTGTCCAGCACCGGCTTCCACTTGTCGAATACCTCGGCATCGCCGCCGCACCAGATCGCCAGCTTGCCGGATGCCGCACCGCGCGGCCCGCCGCTAACCGGGGCGTCGAACAGGTAGGCGCCCTTCTTCTCGTAATCGGCATGCGCCTTGCGCACCGTGGTGGGCGAGTTCGTGGTCAGGTCGAAATACGCCGCCCCCTTGCGGATCGCCGACAGCAGGCCGTTTTCGCCGTAGGTCACCGCGTCGAACTCGACTGGGCCTGGCAGCGAGGAGAAGATGATGTCGCACTCGGCTGCCAGCGCCGCCGGGCTGTCCACCCATGTCGCGCCGTTCTTGATGTGCGACGCCGCCGCTTCCCGGCGAACGTCATGCACCAGGACGGTATTGCCGTCCTTCTGGACACCCTTCTGTAAATTCGCGGCCATGCTGGCACCCATGGTGCCGAGGCCGATAAAGCCTGCCTTCATCGTTGCTATCTTCCTGTCAGTGCCGGCGCTGAATTACGGGTTCGCCTCGAAAATTTCACGTGCGATGTTCGCCGCCGACATCGAAGCGGGCCAGCCGGCGTAGAACGCCACGTGCGTGATCATCTCGGAGATTTCGGTCTTGGTCAGGCCGTTGTCCAACGCGCGCTGCAGATGGCCGCGCAACTGTTCCGGCCGGTAGGTGGCGACCAGCACGGCGCAGACGATCAGGCTGCGGTCGCGCTTGGACAGTTCGGGGCGTTCCCAGACGTCGCCGAACAGCACCTTCTCGGTCAGTTCGATCATCTTGGGGACGGTGTTGCGGACGGCATCGCGCGACGCCGATGATGGGATCTGGGCCATGGGTTCCTCCTGATGGGCTTCTCCCCCATTGCACACCAAACGGGTTTTCCTGTCCAATCGCCGCAGCCGCCGGAGATATCTGTATCGAAATAAAAACCAATCGGCTCAGGAGGATGTCATGCTGCGCAAGGAACAAAATGACCTGCTGACACAGACCGGTCCCGCAACGCCGATGGGCGCGCTGTTCCGGCGCTACTGGATCCCTGCCCTGCTGGCCGAGGAATTATCCGAGAGTGACGGCCCGCCGGTGCGCGTGCGGCTGCTGTCGGAGCCGCTGATCGCGTTTCGCGACAGCGATGGCCGCCTGGGGCTGATGGATGAATACTGCGCCCATCGCGGCGTCTCGCTGTGGTTCGGCCGCAACGAGGAATGCGGCCTGCGCTGCCCGTATCACGGCTGGAAATACGATGTCACCGGCCAGTGCGTGGACCTGCCGTCCGAACCGGAGAGCAGCGGGTTCAGGACCCGCACCCGGCTACGGTCTTATCCGCTGGTCGAGCGTGGCGGCGTGTTGTGGACCTATATGGGACCTGCCGAACATCAGCCGGGCTTGCCGGAATATGAATTCGCCCTGGTGCCGCCGGCGCAGACTTATGTCTCCAAGCGGCTGCAATACTGTAACTGGGCGCAGGCGCTGGAGGGCGGGATCGATTCCAGCCATGTGTCCTGGCTGCATCGCGACGCGCTTCGCTCCGATCCGCTGATGACCGGGTCGCGCGGCAACGACTACAACATGGGCGATGTCAGGCCGGTGTTCGAGGTGGCGGAGCAGCCGGCCGGGTTGTTCATTGGTGTCCGCCGCAACGCCGAACCGGGGACGCATTATTGGCGGATCACGCCCTGGTGCATGCCGTCCTTCACCATGATCCCGCCGCGCGGCCAGCATCCGGTGCACGGGCATTTCTGGATCCCGATCGACGATGAATCCTGCTGGGCGTGGAGTTTTGATTATCATCCGACACGCGCGCTGACCGACGCGGAGGTGCAGGCGATGCGCGACGGCAAGGGCATTCACACGCGCACTATGCCCGGCACATATATTCCGCTCGCCAACCGCGACAACGACTACCTGATGGATCGCGCCGCACAGAAGGCCGGCACGACGTATAGCGGTGTCGCCGGTATCGCCATGCAGGATGCGTCGTTGCAGGAAAGCATGGGACCGATCATCGACCGCTCGAGGGAGCACCTGACCGCGACCGACAACGGCATCGTCATGGCGCGCGGCCGGCTGATGCGGGCGGCGCAGGCCCTGGCGGACAAAGGCACGCCACCACCCGGCACAGATCCGGCGACGCATCGGGTGCGCTCCGCCGCGGTCGTGCTGCCGGCCGGCGCCACGTTCCAGACCGCCGCCAAGGAGGCACTGACAGCACGTTCGGGCGTCGCACCAGCCTCAGTTTAGGCGCGCTTGCATCGGCAGCCGTTTCGCCGTCCAATCGTCGCAACCGTTGGGAGTTTACAGATGTCCGATCAAACGAAGGTTGCCATTGTGACCGGCAGCGCACTGAATATCGGCAGGGCAACCGCGCTGCATTTGGCGCGCGATGGATTTTCCATCGTCGTCACCGCCCGTCAATCCGAACATGACGCTGCCGAAACTGCGCGTCAGGTGCGTGACGCAGGCACCGACGCCATCGTGCATCTGGCGGATATCAGCGATCCGGCGCAGGCGCGTGGCCTGGTGGAAGCGGCGGTCGGGCATTTCGGCCGGCTGGACGTGCTGGTCAACAACGCCTCGGCACGACGGCAGACCAAATTCGCCGATATGACGCCGGAGGAATGGCGGGAGATCATGGGCACGACGCTGGACGGTGCGTTCTACTGCGCACACGCGGCGGCGCCCCACATTGCCAAGGCGGGCGGTGGGACGATCGTCAACCTGGGCGGTATCTCGGCGCATGTGGGCGCTGTCGGGCGGGTGCATGCGATCACCGCGAAAGCCGGGATGGTCGGGCTGACACGGGCGCTGGCGAAGGAACTGGCGGGAGACAATATCACGGTGAACACGGTCGTTCCGGGGTCGATCGAAACCATTCGCGGCGCGGCGGCGGGCGGCAACCATGGCCGTTCCCTTCTGCCCGACGCCCTACTGGGCCGCCGAGGCCAACCCGATGAAATCGCCGCGATGGTGCGCTTCCTGTGCTCGCCTGAGGCCCGTTACGTGACCGGACAGACGATCCACGTGAACGGCGGCGCGTTCATGCCGTGATTTGCCAACGTCGTCATGGCACGGCGCAGTCCGGGCCATCTGATCCAACACCTTGTGGTAGCAGATGGCCCGGACTGCGCCGGTCCATGACGAGGCTGGTGCGTCAGTGCCAACGCGACCTGTTTCTATCCCCTCGGCATATCCATTCGGGTCGGGTCGTGCGCCAGGCGTCTGTGCAGCAGCAGCGCCACCAGGCCGGTCCACCCGGTCTGGTGCGAGGCACCCAGCCCCTGCCCGGTATCGCCGTGAAAATACTCATAGAACTGTAGATGATCGCGGAAATGCGGATCGTTCTGCAACCGGTCCACATTCCCGAACGCCGGCCGCCGCCCGTCCGCGCCACGCAGGAACAGCCGCGTCAGGCGTGCCGACAATTCATCGGCGATCTCCCGCAGACTGCACGTGGTGCCCGATCCGACCGGATATTCGATACGGAAATCGTCACCATAGTAACGATGGAAGCCGTACAACGCCTCCACAAGCATGGCGTTCACCGGCATCCACACCGGCCCGCGCCAATTCGAGTTCCCACCGAACGCTCGGCTGTTGCTGTCGCCCGGGACGTAGCCGACGCTGAAATGCTGGCCCTCCAGGTCCAGTTCGAACGGTTTGTCCAGATGCTCACGCGACACGCTACGCACGCCGTACGGCGACAAAAATGCTGTTTCATCCAGCATCCGCCGCAACAGCGCCTTCATCCGATGGCCGCGAAGCAGCGACAGCAGGCGTCGCGACCCCTGCCCCTCCACAGTCCAACGCGAGACCAGACCGGCTAGATCGGGCCGATGATTCAGCACCCATCGCAGGCGTTCGGCGAATTCCGGACAGCGTTCCAGCATGTCGGGCTCCAGCACCTCGACCGCGAACAGCGGGAACAGCCCGACCAGCGAGAACAGCCGCATCGGAATGACCGACCCGTCCGGCCGTCGCAGCACGCTGTGGTAGAACTGGTCCTGTTCGTCCCAAAGCCCCAGCCGGCCGTTCTGCTGCGTCATGGCCTCGGCGATGCCGAGGAAATGCTCGAAGAACTTCGTCGCCGTCGACTGGTAGACCGGGTTGCGCGTCGCAAGCTCCAGCGAGATGCGCATCATGTTCAACGCGTACATCCCCATCCAGGACGTGCCGTCGGACTGATCGACCCGCCCGGCGACGGGCAGTTTCTGGCTGCGATCGAATACGCCGATATTGTCCAGCCCGAGGAAGCCGCCCTGGAAAACGTTGCGGCCGTCGGCGTCCTGGCGGTTTACCCAGCCGGTGAAATTGATCATCAGCTTGTGGAAGACGCGCTCCAGGAACTCGAAATCCGGCGTGCCGCGCAATCCGGCATCCATTCGGAACACCCGCCAGGCGGCCCAGGCATGCACCGGCGGATTGACGTCGCCGAACGCCCATTCATATGCCGGCAACGACCCGTTCGGATGCATGTACCATTCATGCGTCAGCATCAGGATCTGCTGCTTAGCGAACTCCGGATCGATCAGCCCGAACGTCACGGCGTGGAACGCCAGGTCCCACGACGCGTACCACGGATATTCCCAGGTATCCGGCATCGCGATGATGTCGCGGTTGTTGAGGTGCCGCCAATCGCCGTTGCGGACCTCGTCGCGTCCCGCGGGTGGTATCGGCTGCAACGGATCGCCTTCCAGCCAGCGGCGCACGTCGTAGCGGTAGAGTTGTTTGGACCACAGCATGCCGGCCAACGCCTGGCGCTGCACGAGACGTGCATCCGGATCGGCCATGTTGGCCTGCAGGGACGCATAGAACGCGTCGGCCTCGGCGATGCGCTGGGCGAACAGTGCGTCATGATCGGCGAACGGGTCGCCGGCGTTGGCGGATGGGCGCCAGCGTAGCCGCAGCACGTGCCGCCCGGCCGCCGGGATCGTCAGCCTGACATGGGCGGCACATTTGGTGCCTTGCGTGCGGTCCACCGCATCCGTTCGGCCGTTCACGACGAAATCGTTGATGCCGTCCTTGAACGGTCCCTCGGCCTTCGATCCGTACAGAAGCGGCGTATTGGTTTCATTGCGGCAGAACAGCCAGTCCGCTGCGCTATCGATCGACAGGTGCCGTTCTTCCATGCGGTTATGCCAGGCGTTCACCCCGCCATCCGCCAGGGTCAACCGAGGCTCTGGGATACCCGTCCGCCAATCCCAGGTGTTGCGCCCCCAAAGCTGCGGCAACACGTGCAGATCGGCGGCCTCCGGTCCGCGATTGTCGATGGTGACGCGGATCAGGATATCGTCCGGCGCCGCCTTGGCATATTCCACCGTTACGTCGAAATACCGATCCTCGTCGAGGACTCCTGTGTCCAGCAGTTCGTATTCCGGCTGGTCCAGGCCGCGGCGCGCGTTCTCGGCGATCAGCGCGTCATATGGAAACGCCGCCTGGGGATATTTATACAACATCCGCATGTACGAGTGGCTGGGCGTGCCATCGAGGAAATAATACAGTTCCTTGACATCTTCCCCGTGATTGCCCTGGGCGTTAGTCAGGCCGAACATCCGCTCCTTCAGGATCGGGTCGCGCCCGTTCCACAGCGCCAGCGACAGGCACCAGCGCAACCGATCGTCGGTGAAGCCGGCGATGCCGTCCTCCCCCCAGCGGTAGACGCGGCTGCGCGCATGCTCGAACGGAAAATAGGTCCAGGCGTTGCCATCCGCCGAATAGTCTTCCCGGACGGTCCCCCATTGGCGTTCGGCGAGATATGGCCCCCATTGGAGCCACGCCTCCCGATCCTCCAGTCGTTTCCCCTCGATCGTGTGCAGCAAACGGTTCGGCATGCCGCATTGTATCGGGAAACGCGAGCGATCGAACAGTGACGGTCAGGAGAAAGGCGGAAGCCGTGGAAAATCGGCCCAAGTCGTGCTACAAACAATGCATGAAATTTGAGTTTTCAGATCGCACGGACAGGGCGACCGAACGACGGGTTGCCGCGGCGTTGCTGCGTAAACTCTCGGCCTACGACGTTGAGCAGGCCATCCTGTTCGGCTCCCGGGCGCGCGGCGACCATCGCCCGGACAGCGACCTCGACCTCGCCGTCGTCCTCAAGGGGCAGCGCGGGGACTTCATCGACACCAAACTGGACATGGCGGGCATAGCGTTCGACGTGCTGCTGGAGACCGGAATTCTGGTCCAGCCTTTGCCGGTTTGGGAAGATGACCTCGCGCACCCCGAGCGCTTCGTGAATCCGGCGTTGATCCGTAACATCGCCGCGGAAGGCGTCAGGCTTGGATGACTGAAAAGCTTTTGGACAAAGCCGATAGAGCACTGGCTTCGGTTCGGTTACTGCTGGAGGCGGACGATGGTGACGGCGCGGCCAACTGTGCCTATTATGCAATGTTCGACGCGGCGAGCGCGGCCCTCCTTTGGGCCGGGTCCACGAGCTACGCCTGACGGGCGATTATCTCGCAGAGGCGGTGCCAACGGACAAGGCGCGGAGCGCTATCAACGAAGCGGCGTACTTCCTTGCCTCGATACGCGCCCTGCTGAGCCAGCCAAAAACGAGGAAAGCGCCATGACCGAACGCGTTTACTTCGGCCGCTTCGCCAACCGCCGTTCATACGCCTGCGCCAGCAACGTGCTGGGAAACAGCAACGCGAAGTAAATCACCGCGATTACGGTGTAAACCTCCAGCGGCCGATACGTATCCGCCGTGATCAGTGTCCCGTTATACAGCAGGTCCGGCACCGCGATCGTCGAAACCAGCGACGTGTTCTTCAACTGCGTGATCGACTGGTTGACGAACGGCGGGATCATCCGCCGGATCGCCTGCGGCAAGATCACCAGCCGCATCACATGCCACCGCCGCAGCCCCAGCGCTCGGGCCGCATCCCACTGGCCCTGCTCGATCGAGATGATGCCGCCCCGGAAAATCTCCGCGTAGAACACGCCGGTGTAGCAGGACAGCGTCATGATCCCGGCCACCACAGCCGGGATCTGGATGCCCAGCAACACCGGCAACGCATAGTAAAACCAGACGATCTGGACCAGCAGCGGCGTGCAGCGGAACGCCTCGATGAAGGCGATCAGCGGGACGTTCAGCAGCCGTGACCGCGTCAGCCGTCCCAGCCCCAGCAGCAGCCCGATGATCAGGCCGATAACGATGGTGACGGCGGTGTAGCCCAGGGTAACCAGCACACCCCGCTCCAGAAGCGGCGCATACCGCCACAGGAAGTAGAAGTCCCATTGATAGTGCAACGCGGGACTCCTCCCCCTTCGCCGTTCAGAATGTCAGGTTGGCGGGCACCTGCTCGCGGGTCACGCCGAATTTCGCCAACCCCTCCAGCATCCACTCGCGAAGCTGCCCGGTGCCGCGGTTCATATCCAGCCAGGCGTTGATCACTTCCTTGAAGCGCGTATCCGGCTCGCGCTGCAACCCGAGGCAGCTAGGCAGCGCCACGGTCGGGTTGGTCAGCAGGTAATACGGCCCGAGCGACGGATTCTTGCCCACCGTCGACAGCCCCAGCAGAGCCGCCTGGATGTGCGCGTCGGCTCGGCCCGACTGCAACGCCAATGTGCATTCGTCGCGCGTCTTGAAGCCAACCAGGTTCGCTTTCGGGCAATACCGCCGAGCGGCAGTCTCGTGCAGGCTGCCGAGGTCGAAGACGACGGTCAGTTCCGGCTTGTTCAGGTCGTCCCAGGTCTTCGGCACCAGCCCGTGCTTCGCCAGGCAGCCGAACGGATGGATGATCATCGGATTGGTGAAGCTGATCGACAGCGCCCGAGCCGGGGTTGGGTTCAGCGCGAAAGCGAGGTCGACCTTGTTGGACTGCAGGTCCAGCACCGAGTTGCCATAGGTCGACTCAACATACTCCAGCTTTGAATCGAACACTTTCGCGATATCGAGCGCCATGGAAATGCAGGCGCCGGACCACGCCCCGGTCGCGAGGTCCTTCTGGAAATAGGGCAATTCACCCGGCAGCGCGGCAATGCGGAGAACCTTGGTGCGGCGCACCCGGTCGAACGTGCTCTCGGCCGATGTCTGGGCTTCTGCCTTCGTGGAAGCCAGCCCGACCAGGCCCATCACGGGCAATAAACCGGCCACCAAGGCCAGTCCGCGGCGATCGATTCCCTTACGGCCCGTGTGCTGCATCATCCCTTTTGTCCCCTGTGCTTGCCGGCATCGCATCATGTACCACACCGGAACGGTACACGGCATGCCTTTGTTGGCAAGCAAACAATCAAGCCGTCAGTGCCGTGCAATCCGCGGGCCGCGAGACGATGGTTGGGGTCGCCCTAAAATCGCCGCGCTGCTCAAACAGGCTCCACCCGACTCGGCCGTTCGGCCTATGGCAAGCATGATTCAGGACGGCAAGGAGAAACCGACGCATGATCCGATTCCTGGCAACCGCCGCGCTGGCGGCGCTGACGTTGCTGCCAACCGCGTGTTCGGTCGACGATGGGCATGGCGCCCAACAGACCCTGGTGGATCGAGCCACCCTGACGGTGCAGGAGATGATGACGCAGACGGTGTCGCGGGATCCGCGCGACCTGCTGCGGAGCGCCAAGGCCGTGATGGTCTGTCCGCGCATCTTCAAGGCCGGCTTCTTCTTCGGCGGTGAGGGCGGCAACTGCGTGCTGCTGGCCCGCGCCGGCAACGGCACATGGTCCTACCCCGCGTTCTACACGATCGGCAGCGGCAGCTTCGGCTTCCAGTTCGGCATCGAGGACAATCAGTTGCTGATGCTGATCATGACGCGCCATGGCCTGAATGCCGTCCTCGACAGCCAGATCAAGCTGGGCGCGAATGCCGGCATCGCGGTGGCGACGCTGGGCGCCGGCGTGCAGGGATCGACCACGGCAGCGGTGGGGGCCGATATCGTCGCGTTCGCCGCCAGCCGCGGCCTGTTCGGCGGCGTCGCGCTGGAAGGCAGCGTGATGTCCACCCAAACCGACTGGAACCAAGCCTATTACGGCCAACCCGTCGGGGCTCGGCAGCTAGTGATTCAGATGCAGGGCGCCAATCCGGGTGCCGATCCGATGCGCGACGTGCTGACGCGGTACGGGACACGAAACGAACGTCCGTCTATGCCGCCGCCTCCCCCGCCGCCGCAGCAGGGTTATGCGCCGCCGCAGTATCAGCCTCAGTACCGGCCACAGCCGCAATACCAACCCCAGTACCAGCAGCAGGGTGGGCAGGAACCGAACGGGTATCAGGCCGCGCCGTCCGACGGACGTGGGCCAATTCAACAGCAGAACTTGAATTAGAGGGATAATACCAACTGTGTTGAGGCCGACTCTTGAACTGCCGTCGGGGCCGACTCCTGACGCGTCATGGCCAGCCCCAGTCGATTCGTCATGGCCAGTTCCAGTTGCTTCGTCATGGCCCGGCGTCAGTCCGGGCCATCTGATCCAGTAAGGCTCTGCGTCAATACAGGCGCCGAATTAGGGGGTTAAGTGCCGGTCATCCCCTCGTGTCCCCACCACCGACGCCGGCCCATCCGCCGTAGCTAGGCGTGTCCCGGCCATGACGGGTAAAGCGTCCGAACACCATCCTGACGCCTATGGAACCTTCCCCCGCAGCCAGCCCCAACCCGGGGGCAGGCCCGTCACGGGGGACCGCCCCTTGTGCAGAGTCCGGCCTTACTCGGCCGCCGCGGTGTCCGCGGGAGCCGCCGTCTGCGTCTGTGTCGTCGACCTGGCACGTTCGGCAATACGAGCCGACTTGCCGCTGCGGCCACGCAGATAATACAGCTTGGCGCGGCGCACGTCGCCACGGCGCACCACGGCGATCTCCGCGATCGTCGGCGCATACAGCGGGAACACACGCTCCACACCTTCGCCATAGCTGATCTTGCGCACGGTGAAATTGCTGTTCAGGCCCTTGTTGGAGCGGGCGATGCAGACGCCCTCGAACGCCTGGACGCGGGTGCGCTCACCTTCGACGACCTTCACGGAAACGCGCAGCGTGTCGCCGGGAATGAAGTCGGGGACGGCGCGGGTGGCGGTCAGGCGGGCGATCTGCTCCGCTTCGTACTGCTGGATAATGTTCATCGCTTTGTCCTCTTGCTTTCCTATGGAGCCGCGGCCAACAGATCGGGTCGGCGTTCGCGGGTGATTCGTTTCGATTCTGCTTGCCGCCAGGCAGCGACAGCGCCGTGATGGCCGGACAGCAGCACGTCCGGCACCCGGTGCCCCTGCCATTCGGCCGGACGGGTATAGTGGGGGTATTCCAACAGGCCGGCGGAGAAGCTTTCGTCCTCGGCGCTTTCGGCCGCGCCCATCACGCCGGGCAGCAGCCGCACGATGCTGTCCAGCAGCACCAGCGCCGCCAATTCGCCACCCGACAGCACGTAGTCGCCGATGCTGACTTCATCCATCGCACGCGCCTCGATGACGCGCTGATCGATGCCCTCGTAACGGCCGCACAGCAGGATCGCCCCCGGTCCGGCGGCAAACCGCTGGGCATCCGCCTGGGTAAAACGCCGGCCTCGCGGCGTCAGGCACACCACCGGACGGTCATCGGCGACCGAGGCAACCGCCGCGTCGACGATATCCGGTCGCAGCACCATGCCCGCACCGCCGCCAAACGGGGTGTCATCCACCGTCTTGTGCCGATCGTTGGCGAAATCCCGGATATTGGTCACATCCAACGACCATACCCCGGTCTCCAGCGCTCGGCCCGCCAGGGATTGACCCAACGAACCCGGAAACATCGCCGGGAACAACGTCAGGACAGAGGCGCGCCAGGTCATGCCGCTTCCTCCGCTTCCGAGGCCGGAACCGTTCCAGCGTCTTCCGCGACGATGATTTCATCCGGCGCCACCACCACCAGACGGCCGCCGGCGATATCCACCGTCGGCACACAGGCGGCGGTGAACGGGACGATCAGCGGCACCCCAGGTGCGGCGACTTCCAGACTGGCGCCGGCGCCGTAGTCATGCACCACGGAAACCACACCAAGCGCCCGTCCCGACGGGTCCACCACGGACAGGCCGATCAGGTCCGTCAGGTAGTACTCGTCGTCATCAGCCGGCGGCAGAGCCGACCGATCGACGAACAGCTTCGTGTTGGTCAGCTTTTCCGCCTGGGCGCGGTCGGTCACCTTGACCGGCACGCCATCGATATGACGCGTGACCTCGGCGATGCCGTCGGCCTTCCAGCGCAGGGTCAGCAGGCGCCCCTCCGCGTCGGACAACGGTCCGTACGCGGTCAGATCGGCGGGGTCGGCGGTGTGGCTGGTGATCTTCACCAACCCGCGCACGCCATGCGCCCGTCCGATTACGCCCAACTGAATGCGGCTGTCCGGCACTGGCCCGACTTATGCTGCGGCAGCAGCCGTGGCGGCAGCCTTGGCGCGTTCCTGCGCCTTCTTCTTCGGCGCGGACTGCACGGGCTGCTCATTCCACTTCGGCATCGGGGCCAGCCCCGCCTTGCCGAGGAACTTCGCCACCCGTTCGGTCGCCACCGCGCCGTTGCCGATCCAATGCGCCAGACGCTCCGGCTGCAAGCGGATGCGGTCTTCGTGTTCGGCCGGCAGCATCGGGTTGTAGCTGCCGACACGCTCGATGAAGCGGCCGTCGCGCGGGCTGCGGCTGTCGGCGATCACGATGTGGTAGTACGGACGCTTCTTGGCACCGGCGCGGGCAAGGCGGATTTTCAGGCCCATGTAACTGTCACTCCTGGTTCAATAGGGTCGGCGGTTTTGCGGAGACATGCCTTTCGGCATCAGGGCACCAAGGCCATGACGCATCAGGCCCTTCTGCCCCAGCTTGCTCATTTTCTTCATCATCGTGGACATGTCGTCGAACTGCTTCAGCAGCCGGTTCACGTCCTGGACGGTCGTCCCGGACCCAGCGGCGATGCGCTTCTTCCGGTTCGCCTTGATGATATCCGGCGTGCGACGTTCCTTCATCGTCATCGATGAGATGATCGCCGCCTGCCGTTTGAAGACCTTCGTATCCAGGTCGGCGCCCTCAAGCTGCTGCTTGATCTTGCCCACCCCGGGCAGCATCCCGAGGATCCCGGACAGGCTGCCCATCTTGCTGATCTGGCGAAGCTGACTGGCATAGTCGTCCAGGTCGAACTTCCCCTTCATCATCTTGGCGGCAAGCTTCTCAGCCTCCGCCTGGTCAATCGTTTCACTGGCGCGTTCGACCAACCCAACGATGTCGCCCATGCCGAGGATGCGGCCGGCGACGCGTTCGGGGTGGAAATCCTCCAGCGCGTCCTGCTTTTCGCCGACGCCGATCAGCTTGATCGGGGCGCCGGTGATGGCACGCATCGACAGCGCCGCGCCGCCACGGGCGTCGCCGTCCATGCGGGTCAGCACGATGCCGGTGATCGACAGCGCGTCGTTGAACGCCTTGGCGGTGTTGACGGCGTCCTGGCCGGTCATCGCATCGACGACCAGCAGCGTTTCCGCCGGGTTGGTGGCGGCGCGGACCTGACGGACCTCATCCATCAGTTCCTGGTCGATCGACAGGCGGCCCGCGGTGTCGAGGATGACGACGTCGAAGCCTTCCCGCCGGCCGACATCCATCGCCCGGATGGCGATCTGCACCGGAGTCTGGCCGGCGACGATCGGCAGGCTGGGCACGCCGGCCTGGTCGGCCAACTGCGCCAATTGCAACTGCGCGGCGGGGCGCTGGGTGTCCAGGCTGGCCAGCAGGACGCGGCGCTTCAGACGCTCCGACAGGCGGCGGGCGATTTTTCCGGACGTGGTGGTCTTGCCGGAGCCCTGCAGCCCGACCATCAGGATCGGCACCGGGGCGGCGGCATTCAGGTTGATGGGCACGGCGCCGGCGCCACCCAGCGCCTCGATCATCACGTCGTTGACGATCTTGACGACCTGCTGGCCGGGCGTGACCGAGGACAGCACCTCGGCGCCGATCGCGCGCTCACGGACCTTGGCGATGAAGTCGCGCACCACCGGCAGGGCGACGTCGGCATCCAGCAGCGCCAGGCGGACTTCCCGCAGCGCCTCGGTGACGTCGGCCTCGCCCAGCGATCCGCGGGTGCGGAGCCGGTCGAATACCCCTGACAGCTTGTCCGAAAGTGCCTCGAACACGGGTGGTGATTCTCCAAACAATTATGCGCCGCTGCGCGAACCCTCGCGGAGCGGCGTAGCCCCCGCGTCAGGCGGGGACCGGGTAACAGGTTGACCCGGATGGCGGGCTTATGGCGAGGGCTGGCGGCGAAGTCAACGTCGATTGCGGTTGGATCAGCGCTTGTTAGGCTTTGGGCAACGATTTGCTGGCAGCGTCGCGAAGGAAGGGCCTAACGCAGATAGAAAAGCAGATGCACGCCAAACACGCAGATGAAGAGCGACTCAATGCCCTATCGGGACGCGTCATTGGCTGTGCGTTTACCGTACTTAAACGCTCGGAGCCCGGTTTCTGGAGAAAGTCTACGAAAATGCCCTGGCCCATGAGTTGCGCAAGGCTGGACTGACCGTCGCGCAGCAGCATTGGCTTTCCGTCGTTTACGATGGCATGACGGTTGGCGAATACGTCGTCGATCTGGTGGTCGAGAAAGCGCTTCTGGTCGAATTGAAAGCCACCAAAGCGCTGGATGACGCGCATCACGCTCTATGCCTCAAGGCATCCGGTCTGCGGCTCGGCTTGCTGCTGAATTTTGGCAGGCCACGGCTGGACATCAAACGCGTGGCCAACGCGCTATGACCACCGCATCTGCGTGCTTTGCGTGCATCGTCCTTTTTTTCTGCGTTAGGTCCTTGCTTTCTGGCTTCCTTTGCGGCGCAGCTAGGCCGCACGACCCATCAACTCCTTCACGGCGGCCACGACGTCATCGGGATTTTCCCTCGACAGGAAATGCCCCGCCCGGGGGATCAGCCGCCGCTGCAAAAGGTTGGAGAACAGCCGATCGCGCGGAATCGAACCGGCCGGCGAGCCAACGCCGTCCGCCTCGCCGTGCAGGACGATCGTCGGGACCGGGATCGGCGGCTGCGCCGCCAGCGCGGCTTCCAGCATATCGTAGGCGGGATCGCCAGCGGCGTTGCCGTAACGGTGGCGATAGGACTGGATCGTCACGGCGACGAAGTCGGGATTGTCGAAACTCGCCGTTGTCGCCTGCAACGTTGCATCGTCGAAGGCCCAGTTCGGCGACCACAGGTGCCACAGCAGGCGGGTGATCTCGGAGCGATTCGAGGTCAGGCCGGCGACACCGCGATCGGTATGGAAATACCACTGATACCAGTAGCGATGTTCCTGTTCCGCCGAACCAGGCCGAACGGCGCCCGCGATGTCCTGAATACCGTAACCGGTGATCGAGACCAGGCCGGATACACGTTCCGGCCACAACGCCGAGACCACGCACGCGGCCCGTCCGCCCCAGTCGTAGCCGACCAAAATCGCGGACCCGATCGACAGCGCGTCCATGAAATCCCGCACATCCGATCCCAGTGCGGCCTGCTGCCCACTGCGCGGTGTGGCCGGGTCCAGGAACCGCGTGGCGCCGTAGCCTCGAAGCCAGGGGACCAGGACGCGGAAGCCGGCCTGGGCCAGTGGCGGGGCCACCTGATCGTAGTCGTGGACGTCGGACGGCCATCCGTGCAGCAGGATGACGGCCTGGCCGTCCGGCGGACCGGATTCCAGGTAGGCGATTTCCAGAACCGGGGTGCGGATGGTCTTCATGGTCAATACGCCAGGAACCCGCCATCCACCGGCAGGGTCACGCCGGTGATGTAGCGGGCAAGGTCGGAGGCCAGGAACACAGCGGGGCCGGCGATATCGGCCGGCTCGCCAATCCGCCCCAGCGGAATCCGATTGGTGAAATTGGCCATGTAGTCGGGGTTTTGCCGAGCGTGCGTGTTGATGTTGGTGGCGATCATGCCGGGGCCGATGGCGTTGACGCGCACACCTTGCGGCGACAGCTCGATCGCCAGCGCCTTGGTCAACGCCCGCACCCCGCCCTTGGACGTGGTGTAGGCAGCCGAATTCGGCAGCGCGACGAACGACTGGATGGACCCGATGTTGATCACCGATCCCTTGGTGGCCTTCAACTGATCGAGGAACGCCGTGACCATGTTGTAGGGACCGTCGAGATTGACGGCCAGGGTCAGGTCCCAATCGGCCCGGTTGGTGCTGGCTTCCAGCTTGCTGCGGCGGATGATACCCGCGTTGTTGACCAGAATAGAGACCGGCCCGACCTGTTTTGCCAAGGCATCGCAAGCGGCCCGGTCCGATACGTCCAGCACGTAGTGCTCGGTGCCGATGGCGGAGGCGACACGGGATGCGCCGGCTTCATTCACGTCAGTGACGATCACCTTCGCGCCGTGTTGCGCCATGGCCTTGGCGATGCCCTCGCCGATGCCCGATCCGGCGCCGGTAACCAGCGCCAGCTTCCCGTCCAGCAGCATCTCAGCGCACCAGGTTGTTGGTGACGGCGCCGCCGGTGGCGGTGCGTCCGCCATCCACGACATATTGCGCCCCGGTGATGTTCGACGCGAGGTCCGAGGACAGGAAGATCACCAGGTTCGCGACTTCCTCGGCGGTGCCGTAGCGACCGATAGGGATGTTAGACTGATAGCGCGTGCCGACACTGCTGGGATCGTCGGGGTTCAGCATAGATTCCAGGGAATGGATCATGCGCGTGTCGATGGGACCGGGGCAGACGGCGTTGACACGGATGCCGTTGCGAGCGACCTCGCCCGCCGCTGTCTTGGTCAGGCCGATAACGGCGTGCTTGGACGCGACATAGGCCGGCATCCCGGGCGAGGCAACCAGACCGGCCACCGAAGCCGTGTTCACCACCGACCCACTGCCCTGCTTCAGCATGACCGGCAGGACGTGGCGCATGCCAAGGAACACGCCTTTGACGTTGATCGCCATGACGCGGTCGAACATCTCTTCATCGTATTGATGGGTAGGGGCGACGCTGCCCTCGATGCCGGCATTGTTGTAGAAGCAGTCGATGGAGCCGTATTTCTCCACCGCCAGTTTCACATAATTCTGCACGTCGGCCGATTGGGTGACATCGGCGGGCACGAAAAACGCCTCACCACCCTGCTGACGCAAAATACCGGCGGTGGCCTCACCTGCCGCCTGATCGCGGTCCACGATAACCACCTTGGCCCCGCGGCTGGAAAAACCCAGCGCGGCAGCTCGGCCGATTCCGTTGCCGGCGCCTGTGATCAGGGCGACCTTGCCGTGGAAGTCCATCGTTTCCTCGCTTCGTTGTTGGCGTTGCGAGGAAGGCTAGACCATCTGGATGCGGACGGGAATTGTAAGAAGCGCACGCAGTGCGCTATGAGCCGCGATTACCGAGTTTTCAGGCGCGCCGAAGCTGCGCCTCATCAACCACACGTTCGTGGTTATCCAGCGCGCTCTTCGCCCGGTACTGGCACCCGATCTGGGTCACCGGCATACGTCGGACAATCGTATAAATCCCGGGTCGGACATTGACATTCGAACTATTCGTCATCAGGGCGACTTTGTCGCCAGCCGCGAACTTATATTCGGTCAATGGGCGTCCCTTCTCGAAACATTAGGGGCGGCGCATAACACGCCGCCCGGCATGTCAGCTCGCCTGAAGATTGACGGCCGAGGTCTTGCCCTGCTGTCCACGCTCCAGCTCGAAGCTGATCGTCTGACCCTCATTGAGGGTCTTGAGCCCAGCGCGTTCAACAGCCGAGATATGGACGAACACGTCCTTGGAGCCGTCGGACGGCTGAATGAAACCGAAACCCTTCTGGGGGTTGAACCATTTTACAGTACCTGAAGCCACGTGAAGTCTCCGCAACTGGCCAAATCCCACGCACATGCGGGATATCTTACTTTTCAATTGGGGAGAGAACGGCGCACCACGATGCGGTCAATGATGACGCAGGGTAGCGCGAAATAGGGATCTTGCCCCGGCTGAAAAGTTCAGCCGTTCGACCTTCATACATCATCCGGTAAAAAAAGACAGCTTTTCTTTCACGGCATCATCACAGGCTCGGGATCGGTCCATTCCAACCGTGCCTCCTCCAGGCATGCCCAGACGTAGGGCACGAAAGACCTGGGGACATCCAGGTGGAAGACCTCCGGCGCAATCCGCCACAGCACGATTTCCGCGTGGCCCAGGCGCGTGCGGGTACACATACCCACGGGAAACGCGGATATATCCAGGTCCAGGGCACAGAATGCGTTCAGGCACCAGGCGGCACGGGGACCGGTGATCTCCAGGGTTCGCGAGCGGTGGGATACATCGACGATGCTCGCCGGGTGGTCGGCGGCCGCTTTCGTTGCCTGCGCAGCCAGGTCGGATGCGCCTTCGGGGGCGACGACCAGCCATTCGTCCGGACCGAGCCACAGGGCTGCTCGGTCGCGGGCGATGACGGAGCGGCAGGGGACGGTGGGCAGCAGCACACCCAGCGCCAGGCCGATCGCGGTGCCGGCCACGGTTCCCGCGCGGATCGCCAGGCGCGTGGTGGGGGCGAGGACGGTCAGTTGGACCGTGCCGCAAGGGCGGGCGACCGGCGCCAGTTGGTCCACAGCGGCTAGCAGGGGTTCGCCGGCGGCACGCGGCAGCGGTCGCGCGCGCAGGCGGTCTCCGGCTTTGTCGAGGAAGATGGGTTCGCTGACCGTCACGCCTATGGCGCGGTGCGGCGTCGGCACCTGCAAAGGCTTGCCGATCCGCGAGCGTCCGCCTGTGACCAGGGCGAGCGCAAAAGCGCGTCCCAGCGTGGGGCTACGGTAGGACGACGTGACGTGGCCGATCGCCTCGGCGCCATCGGTCACGGCGGCCCCTTCCTCCGGCATGGCGGTGGGGTCGTCCGGGAGCAGACCTACAAGTTGCTTGCGATCCGACCGCTTCAGGTCCGGCAGTGACAGGGATCGCTTGCCGACGAAGTCGCCGCCACCGATCGTCCAGCCGAGGCCGACATCGTCCGGGGTGACCGTTCCATCCGTCTCCTGCCGGACGATGATGTAGCCTTTCTCGGCGCGCAGCAGATGCATCGCGTCGGTGCCGTATGGGGTGACCCCATGTTGCCGCAGCGTATCCCACACGCGTTGCGCGTGGTGCGGTGGCAGGTTGATCTCGAAGCCGGTTTCACCGGTGAAGCTGACGCGGAACAGACGGATTGGGATATTGCCGATACGGGTTTCGCGCACGCTCATGTGCGGCATGGTGGAAAGATCTACGTCCGGAATGAACGGTGCCAGATGTTCGGCTGATTTTGGCCCCTGCACCGCGATCACCGCCCATTGTTCGGTGATCGATGTCAGCCATACGCGCAGGCTGGTGAATTCGGTCTGTAGGTAGTCTTCCATGTGATGCAGCACGAACGCCGCACCGCCGGTCGTGGTGGTGACATGGAACCGATCGGCGGCGAGGCGGGCGACGATGCCGTCGTCACGGATGAAACCGTCCTCGCCGAGGAGCACTGCGTAGCGGCAGCGGCCGGGTGCCAGGGTGGTGAAGTCGCCGGTGTAGATGCGGCTCAGGAACGCCGCCGCATCCGGTCCGGCGACCTCGATCTTGCCCAATGTGCTGGCATCGAGCATCCCCGCGTCGCCGCGTACCGCCAGGCATTCGCGGATCACCGCGGTATCGATCGTTTCGTTGTCACGCGGGAAGCAGCGGGCACGCTTCCAGGTGCCGACGTCCTCCAGCATCGCGCCTGGCGTGGCGATGGGCGGCAGCCGCACCGGCGCGGACAGCGCATCGCGGAACGGCCCGGCGAGGGCACCGAATGTCACCGGTGTAAAAGGCGGCCGGAATGTGGTCAGGCCGACTGCCTCGATCCCCTGCCCGGTCAGTGCCGCCACCGAGGCCAGCGCATTCAGGTTGGACGTCTTCCCCTGGTCGGTCGCCATCCCGGTGGTGGTGTAGCGCTTCACATGCTCGATGGAGACAAACCCTTCGTCCGTCGCGATCGCCAGGTCTTTCGTTGTCACGTCGTTCTGGAAATCCACGAAGGCGGAACGATGCGGAGCCGCCGGCACTGGCGGACCGGACCGGCGCATGGCCGGAATACCGGCGATAGCGAACGGCGGGGGCTCACTGCCACCGGCTAGGGCGCCGTCGCGCAGGCATGCCGTGAGGTCGAATTCGCCGGCGCAGGCCCCGATCGCCCCCTCGGACGGCAAATAGACCCCGGAAGCGGCATCGAACACCAGTCGCCCCCGCGATTGGCTGAACAGGTGCACCGATGGTGTCCAACCGCCGCACATCAGGATCGTATCACAGGGAATGATATCGGTTTCGTTCGCCAGCTTGGCGGAATGAACCCGAAGACGGCCCTCCGTGCCACCAATCGTCATGCCGGGGTAAATTGGAATACCAAGTAGGCGGGCCGCAACCACGGTTTCGCCGTCCGGATCAGCGCGCTGATCGACGATCGCGGCGATCGTCATACCCGCCGCATGCAGATCCATCGCTGCGCGATAGGCGCTGTCGTCGGCGGTCGCGATCACCACGCGCTGTCCGACCTTGACCCCGTAACGATGCAGATAGGTGCGCGCCGCGCCAGCCAGCATCACACCGGGACGGTCGTTGCCGGGGAACACCATCGGGCGCTCGATCGCGCCAGTCGCCAGCACGACGCGACCGGCGCGCACCTGCCACAACCGTTCCCTCGGCATCACCGAAGTCGGTTCACCGAGATGATCGGTCACCCGCTCCACCAGTCCGATCAGATTCCCCGGATACCAACCGAACGCCGTGGTGCGTGGCAGCAGCGTCACCGAACCGGCGAGGGTCGCAATAACCTCCCGCACCCAGTCGGGCGCCGGCCAGCCGTCGATCGTGGTATTCGGTTCGTCCAGCAGCGATCCGCCCAGTTCCGCCTGTTCATCGCACAGGATCACACGAGCGCCGGTCGCCGACGCCCCCAGTGCGGCGGCGAGGCCAGCGGGACCACCACCAACAATCAACACGTCACAATGCGCATACCGATGCAAATACCGATCCGGGTCCGAATCCACCGGCGCTCGGCCCAACCCCGCCGCCCGGCGGATCGCCGGCTCATACAGCCGCTTCCAGAAGGACGGCGGCCACATGAAACTCTTGTAGTAGAAGCCGGCGGACAATAGCGGTGCGGCCAGTCCGGCCAGTGCGCCCAGATCGAATCGTAGCGATGGAAACCGGTTCTGGCTGCGCGCGGTCAGGCCGTCGTACAGTTCCACCTGGGTGGCGCGCAGGTTCGGCGTGATCCGCCCTGCCCCGCGATCGATCGTGACCAGCGCGTTCGGCTCCTCCGACCCGGCCGATAGAATGCCGCGCGGGCGGTGGTATTTAAATGAGCGTCCCACCAGATGGACGCCGTTTGCCAGCAGCGCCGAGGCCAACGTGTCGCCGGGGAAGCCAGCGCAGCGCTGTCCGTCGAAGGTGAAATGAATCGGGCTGGTGCGATCGACCCGCCCGCCTGTCGCTGCACGAAACGGCTGCATCATGACGGCGGTGCCTCGCCAGGCTTGTATGTCGCCGCGATGTGGTCGCTGACGGTGTCCCTGACGCAATTGAAGAAGCGTCCGCAACCATGCAGATGCCGCCAACGTTCGGTATGCCGGCCTTTCAGGTTGTCGCGCAGATACAGATACGCCCCCCAGGCGGCGTCATCGACCAAGGATGGATCTGGCGGCCGCACCACATGCGCCTGGCCACCGTAACGAAATTCGTTCTCCGGCCGAGGTCCGCACCAGGGGCAGGGAATCAGCAGCATCAGTGTGCCACCGCCGCTGCCGCGGCCTCATCGATCAGGCGGCCGGTCACGAAACGATCCAGGCTGAACGGCGCGGCGATCGGATGCGGCGTTCCGCTGGCGATCGTCGCGGCGAACACGTCTCCTGACCCGGGCGTGGCCTTGAACCCACCGGTTCCCCAGCCGCAATTGACGAACAGCCCCGGCACCGGCGTCAGGCCGATGATAGGCGAGCGGTCCGGCGTGGTATCGACGATGCCGCCCCAGTTGCGCAGCATCCGCAGCCTTCGGAACGATGGAAACAATTCGCAGACCGCGGCCAATGTCTCGGATGCGATATGCAGCCCGCCGGCCTGGCTGTAGGATGGATAGGCATCCGTGCCGGCGCCGATCACCAACTCCCCTTTGTCGGACTGGGAGACATAGGCGTGGACGGTGTTCGACATCACCACGCAGGGCATCACCGGCTTCACCGGCTCACTGACCAGTGCTTGCAGCGGAAACGATTCCAGCGGCATGCGCACGCCGGCCATCGCCATCACCACACTGGTATGGCCAGCCGCCACCACACCGATACGCCTCGCCTCGATCGGTCCGCGGGTCGTTTCGACTCCGGTCACCGCGCCCGACGGGTCACGCGCAATCCCGGTCACCGCGCAGTTCTGGATGATATCGACACCCATCGCGGAGGCCGCACGCGCATAACCCCAGGCCACCGCGTCATGCCGAGCGACTCCGCCGCGGCGCTGGAGGGCGGCACCGAGCACCGGATAACGGACGTCGGGACTGATATCCAACGGCGGGCAGAACGCCTTCACCTCAGCCGGCGTCAGCCATTCGTTGTCGATCCCCAGCAGCCTGTTGGCATGCACATGGCGCCTGAACACCTGCACGTCATGATGCGTGTGCGCCAGCATCAGCACCCCGCGCGGCGAATACATCACGTTGTAGTTCAGCGCCTGCGACAGGCCTTCCCACAGCGTCAGTGCATGTTCGTAGAGCGCCGCACTCTCAGGCCGCAAATAGTTAGAACGGATGATGGTGGTGTTGCGGCCGGTGTTGCCGCCGCCCAGCCAGCCTTTGTCCAGCACCGCGATGTCGCGGATGCCGTGCGTCTTCGCCAGATAGTACGCCGTCGCCAGGCCGTGCCCACCGGCGCCGACGATCACCACGTCGTACGACGCCTTGGGTTGCGCGTCCCGCCACTGCCTGGCCCAGGCCTTCCCTGCCCCGTGCCGCAGCAAGGACAGGAAGGAGAATGTCGAAGTTTCCGCCATCAAGCGGCATCCTTGCCACACCCCCCGCCGCAGTCAAAGCGGCAAGCTTCCGGTCGACGCCGATCCGGGTATAGGATTGTCACAAACAAGGGATGAGACGATGGCTGAGTTCGACTACATCATCGTGGGCGCCGGTTCCGCCGGTTGCGTGCTGGCAAACCGCCTGAGCGAGGACAGAAGCGCCACGGTGTTGCTGCTGGAAGCCGGTCCGAAAGACAGCTCCATGTGGATCAGAATCCCAGCCGGTTTCACCAAACTGCTCAACAATCCAACGTATAACTGGAATTTCGAGAGCGAACCGGAACCCAACGCCAATAACCGGCGCATTCCCATCCCGCGTGGACGCACCCTGGGCGGGTCCAGCGCCATCAACGGCATGCTGTATGTCCGCGGCAACCCGCTCGACTACAACACATGGTCGCAATACGGGAACCGGGGCTGGGGCTACGACTCGGTGCTGCCCTATTTCCGCAAGGCCGAACATTTTGGCCCGGGCGGTGACGACTCGCGCGGCCGCGGCGGCCCGTTGAACGTCGAGCACATGCGGGAACGCGCCGAACTGCTGGATGCGTTCATCGACGCCGCGGTGGACCAGGGCTACCCGCGCAACAAGGACTACAACAACGGCCACCAGGAAGGGTTCGGCTATTTCCAGGTCACCCAGAAGAACGGCGAACGTTGGTCCTGCGCGCGCGGCTACCTCGATCCGATCCGCAACCGCCCCAACCTGAAGATCGAAACCGAATCCCTGACGACGAAGGTGCTGCTGAAAGGCAAGCGCGCCGTCGGCGTCGCCTACACCCAGGGCGGCGTGGCCAAGGAAGCGCATGCCAACCGCGAGGTCATCCTGGCCGCCGGCGCGGTAAAGTCCCCTCACATCCTGGAACTATCCGGCATCGGCAACCCGGAGCTGCTGTCCTCCCTGGGCATCGAGGTCCAGCACGCGTTGCCCGGCGTCGGTGAAAACTACCGCGACCACTACGCCCCACGCATGAACTGGCGGGTGAAGTTGCCGGTGACGCTGAACGAACGCAGCCGCGGCCTCGCCTTGGCCAAGGAGGTGTTCAAATACTAC
>NZ_LMUJ01000101.1:170395-243215 GCF_009765975.1 Acidisphaera sp. S103
TTGCCCACGCTAGCTACGGCAATGCGCAAAAGCGCGATCTGGAGACCGAACCGGGCATGACCCTGACGACCTACCAGTGTCGTCCGGAATCAAAAGGCTCCATCCACGCCAAATCGAACGACCCCAACGCCGCGCCGGCGATCCGGCCGAACTACCTGGCCGATCCGATCGATCAGCAGGTGCTGGTGGACGGGATGAAAATCGGCCGAAGCATCATCAACAGCCGCGTGCTGGACAAGTACCGCGCCTACGAAATGAACCCCGGCGACAAAGTCCAAAGCGACGCCGAGTGGCTGCAGTTCGCCCGCGAGAACGGCCAAACCACCTATCACGTGATCGGCACCTGCAAGATGGGCCCCGATCCGATGGCCGTGGTCGACGATCGCCTGCGCGTGCATGGTATCGCCGGACTGCGCGTGGTGGACGCGTCCATCATGCCGACTGTGCCATCGGGCAACACCAACGCCGCCGTCATCATGATTGCCGAAAAAGGCGCCGACATGATCAAGGCAGCGACCGCCGACGACCTGCTGGTGGCAGCTTAGGGAAGGCAAGGGCTCCGCCCTTGACCCGCAAAGGGGGCGACGCCCCCTTTGATCCCATTAAATTGGGTGGGTGATCAGGAGGGGGCGACCGAGGCGGTTGCAACTACCGAGTTGCCCCCTCCTGACCACCCACCCAGTCCAGGGTTCCAAGGGCCGTCGGCCCTTGGCCGGGTCGAGGGGCAGCGCGCCCCTCGCCTTGCTACGACTCCAACAGCCGTCGCAGCAGTTCGACGTCCTCGGCGAATGTCCCGTCGCGCTCCATCAATTCGGTCACACGCGACACCGCGTGCATTACCGTGGTATGATCGCGATTGCCGAACTTGCGGCCGATTTCCGGCAGGCTGCGGCTGGTGAGTTGCTTGGCCAGGTACATCGCCACCTGCCGCGGCCGAGCGACCGCGCGCGCACGTCTGGCGGAAGACATGTCCGTCAGACGAATACTGTAATGCTCCGCAACCTTCTTCTGGATTTCTTCAATCGTCACCCGACGATCATGTGCCTTCAGAATATCGTGAAGTACTTCGTGAGTCGTTTCCAATGTAACAGGCCGGCCAAACAGGTTCGCGTGTGCGACCAGCCGGTTCAGCGCGCCTTCCAATTCCCGGACGTTGGAGGTGATTTTGTGCGCCAGGAATTCCAGCACCTTCCCCGGTACATCCACACCCGCTCGGGCTGCCTTCGCCTCCAGGATCGAAATGCGCAGTTCATAGGTGGTGGAGTGCAAGTCGGCGACCATGCCGCAACCCAGCCGGGTGCGCAGCCGGTGCTCCAGCCCGTTCAGGTCGGATGGCGACTTGTCGGCCGAGACGACGATCTGCTTCCCCTGCTCGACCAGGTAGTTGAACGTATGGAAAAACTCTTCCTGCGTGTTATCCTTGCCGATAAGAAACTGTAGGTCGTCGATCATCAAGACGTCGACGCTACGCAGGTTTTCCTTGAACTCCATCGTCGATTGGCTGCGGATCGCGGCAATGAAGCGGTACATGAACTTTTCGGCCGACATATAGGCGACCGAGACCGGGCTGCTGGTCCGATCCGTCAGTTCCCATGCGATCGCGTGCATCAGATGGGTTTTGCCCAGCCCGACACCGCCATACAGGAAAAGCGGGTTGAATCCGTGGCTGGATGGATGTTCGGCCACCCGGCGGGCGCAGGCATAGGCGAATTCATTTGGTTTGCCGACGACGAAGCCTTCGAACGTGAAACGCGGATCGAGCGGCGCGGCAAGGTCGGAGCGCGGTTCGGTCCGCTCGTCCGGCCAACCGGCGGCGGCCGGCGCCGGACGCACAGGCGGGGCGGGTTCGCGCAGGATGTCTTTCATAACTTCTCGGGGGGCGGAGACACTCTCGGCCAGCGGCGCTGGTTGGATCGCAGCACCACCGACGCGGATCTCCACGCGCCGGATCGACGGATTTTCCGATTGCCACATCGTGCGCAACCGGTCGCCGTAACGGGTGGCCACCCAGTCGCGCAGGAACCGCGTTGGCAATGTGACGGTGACCTCATCGCCATCGAGGCCGACCATAGTCATTTGGCGGAGCCAGGTACGGTATTCGACCTCACCCACCTCGGCCTGCAAGCGTCCCCTGATCCGCGTCCATTGGACTGCCAGTTGTGGCATTTCCACGATCTCAGGCTCAGTCGTGGCCATCCAGAACCCCCCGCGTTGGCTGTCCGCAGCTTGATCGATTACACTGTCCGACCGTGTCACCACTGCCGGGCCTTGCCCCTGTCTTGGTCCGCTCGGAACGCAGTTTTTCACCCTCCCCTGAGGAAGGTTTGATTTTTACTATCGTTGCTGTCCGGCTGACGGGTGAAGTATGTCCTAGAGTTCAGGACCGAGGCAATCGGAAATTAACATCAAGTCGCCAAATCCAAATAAACGACATAACATTACAATAACACGTTACTGAGCCGATCAACACCTGCACGCCCTTTTGAAGGGCGACTGGCATTTCCAGAAAGAGGCTGAGTAATCAGTGAAATAACGGCGCAACCCTGGCGTGACTGCCAAGCATGCATCCCAAGAAGAAATCGGTCAACCGTCCCAGGTCGACCGACCCGCACTCAGGCGCCCGGTAGCGCCTTGATCCGAGCGGACAGGCGCGACAACTTGCGCGCCACGGTGTTGGCGTGAATGACGCCCTTGCCCGACGCACGCTGCATCTCCGGCTGAGCATCCCGCAGCGCAACCGCCGCAGCGGATTTGTCGCCGCTGGCGATCGCGGTTTCGACCTTCTTCACGAAGGTGCGCATGCGCGACTTCCGCGCCTGGTTCCGCGCGGTGCGGGTCACTGTCTGTCGGATGCGCTTGCGCGCCGATGCGGTATTGGCCATGCGTTCTTCGATCACAACGTTAAGAATCCAACCCACACCCGGGATCCACTGATCCAGGTGTGGGCTGGCGGAAGACGCGGGTTCTACGCATCACCCCCCCGCGAGTCAAGGTCGTTGGCCCACAACCGGACACGATCACAAAACTGGAACCCCGCCCCGCCGCGGCCATTTTCCGCGGTTCCGCGTGGATGGCGATCATCAGGTGCGCCAACTCGGTCGCCAGCGCATCGGATTCCATGCCCAGCGGCCGCAAAAGCGCCCTAACCCTGCGGCGCCGCGGCCAGCCGTGCCCGCCGAAGCTGGTTCGCCCGCAGCGGCCGCAGCACGAACAGCGCCAGCAGGACGACCACCACGTTAGTGACGGCGGCGACCAGGAAGACCGCCTCCCAGCTTCCGGTCGCGGTCTTCAGCACGTTCGCCAGCGGCACCAGGAACGCCGAGGTGCCCTTGGCGGTGTACAGCAGGCTGGTATTCGCGGTGGCGTATTTCGGTCCGAACGTGTCGGTGCAGGTGGAGGGGAACAGCGAGAAAATCTCACCCCAGGTGAAGAAGATCAGGCCGGCACAGACCACGAAGGCCCATGGGGTCTGGCCGGCCACCGCCAGCAGCCAGTAGCTGATCGCACCCAAGGTGAAGGCCAGAGCCATCGTCTTCTCCCGCCCGATACGATCGGACAGCCAGCCAAAAAATGGCCGGGCGGACCCGTTCAGCACGTTGTCAACGACCAACGCGACACTCAGGGTACTGGCGCCCAGGAAAATCACCGCGTTGGAGATGCCATAATCCTTGGCGATCGGAGCAATCTGCGCCGTGACCATCAGGCCGCTGGCGGAGATGCCGATGAACATCACATACAGCAGCCAGAAGATGGGGGACCGCAGCATCTGCGCACTGGTGGAACTGCCGATGCTCTGCTGCAGACTCGGGTTGACCTTGGTCGCCAGCACGATCGGCCGCTCCGGTCCTCGCAGGATGCGGGAAATGATGAGCAACACCACCGCCTGGCCGATGCCGAACCACAGGAACGCCTGGGCGTAACCGGCGGCACCGATGGTCATGCGGATGGGAATGACGGTCAGGGCCGCGCCGGCGCCAAAGCCTCCGGCGGTCAGCCCTACGGCCAGGCCGCGGCGATCCGGAAACCATTTCACCGCGTTGCCGACGCAGGTGGCATAGATCGCACCCGCCCCTGTGCCCGACACGGCGGCACCCACATACAGAAGGTACAGCGAATCGGCATATGCGTTGACCACCCAGCCGATGCCGACCATCAGCCCGCCCACGCCTATGGTCAGGCCGGGACCGGTGCGCGGCCCCAGACGATCGACCAGGGCGCCGGCGGCGGGGGTCAGCCAGGTCTCGGTGGCGATGAAGATACTGAACGCCCACTGGATTTCCGCCAGGGTCCAGCCGTGGGCCGTATGAATCGGACCGACGAACAGGGTCCAGCCATATTGCAGGTTGGCGATCAATGCCATGCAAAGGACGCCCAGCCACAACTGGACCCATCGCCCAGTCAAATTTTCTGGTGCGGATGAATTCTCGGACACGTTAATCCCTCCCAGGATGCCGTTTGGGCATTCGTTATCATGCTTAAAGTCTCAATCCAGCCCTTCGCAGCAGGCCAAGCCACCCTCTTTGTACCCGCTTTTACCGCCTTAATATAGACGGCATCGGAATAATCGTGCTGTCCCGCAAATGCAATTTGTCGGTGGCGGCGCGCGTCGCCTCGCGCTATCCAACTGGCGCAATCGCCACAAAGGAGTACCGTATGCGTCGATTCGTAAGCGCTGTTGCCGCACTGACCATCCTGTCCTCCCAGTCCGCGCTGGCCCAGCCCCAATGCTCGTCCATGGCAGACCAATCGACGTTTGAGGTCCAGGCGCTGCGCAGCGAACTCATGGTGCTGGCGACGGGCTGTCACGATGACGAGTCGTACAACGCCTTCATCCGGCGCTATCAGGCCGACCTGCAAGGCAACGAACGGGCGATCGACGCTTATTTCAAGCACCGCTACGGACGGTCGGCGCAGACGGAGCATGACCGGTTCGTGACCGATCTGGCGAATGCGATCTCACGCCAGGGCAGCGACCTGGGCGGCGATTTCTGCCCGCGCAACGGGCTGATCTTCAATGAGGTCCTGGCGTTGAACTCGTCATCGGAACTCGCCAACTTCGCCGCGGGCAAAGATTTGATCCCGGCTTCCGTGTCGGTCTGCACGCCGATGCCGACGAGCGCGGTGGCGGAGCGCAGAGCGGCGGTCAAGAAGGTCGTGGTCAGGAAAAAGAAGTAAGGCGAAAGGCGCCGCCCTCTTCAAGCATGGCCCCGCGAAGGCGGGAGCTTTGAGCTGCCGCAAAGAAAAAAGGGCTGCCCGGGCGATTACAACGCCTGGGTAGCCCTTTTCACGAATGGACAGGCGATGTCCGGGTTATACCAACTGCCGTTAAGGCCGCCTCTTGATTCGTCATGGCCCGGCGACGGTCCGAACCATCTGCCACCTTAAGGTGCTGGATCAGACGGCCCGGACTGTCGCCGGTCCATGACGAGACTGCCACGTCAACGGCTATTCGTATTTGAGCAGGATGACCTCGCTTTGGCTCAGCCATCCCGCTCTAACTCTTTGTCCGATCACGTGATTCAGACCTGCGGCGATTCCGCCTCCGGTCATCGCGCTCTAGTTGTTGTTCCGGTTGCCCAGAAGCTGCATCAACAGCATGAACAGGTTGATGAAGTTCAGATACAGGCTCAGCGCGTCGTAGACGCTGCGCTTGTTCGCGCCGTCGGTGCCTTCCGCATAGGCGAACTGCAGGTAGCTGCCCTTGATGCGCTGGGTGTCATACGCCGTCAGGCCGGTGAACACGACCACGCCGATGATGCTGATGGCGAACTGCATCGCGGTGCTGTGGAAGAACAGGTTCACCAGGCTGGCGATGATGATCCCGAACAGCCCCATGATCAGGAACCCGGCGAACCGGCTGAGGTCGGTCTTCGTCGTGTAGCCATACAGGCTGGTCGCGGCGAACGTAGCCGAAGTGATGAAGAACATCCGTACGATGGACTCACTGGTGTAGATCAGGAAGATGTTCACCAGACTGGCGCCCATCACCGCGCAGAACGCCCAGAACAGGGCCTGCGCCGCGGAGGTGGACAGCTTGTTGACCCCCAGCGACAGCACCAGGACGAAGCCCAGCGGCGCGAACATCGCGATCATCGCCAGCACCGACGGGCGGTGGGCGAACCCGAACGGCGTCTGCACCAACGGGTAGAACGCGTCCAGCAGGCTGGTATGGGCGATGGCGAACGCGACCACGCCGGTCAGCAGCAGGCCGGATGCCATCCAGTTGTAAACCCGTAGCATGTAAGCCCGTAGCCCGGCGTCGAAGACAGCCGTGGTAGCGGCGGATGCCCGGGGATAGGCCCCGAATTGCGGACTGTAAGCCATGGTTTTCAGTTTCCTTTCGAGCGTGAGCCCGCGTTGATTATAGCCGATCGGCCCCCCTGGTAACAGTCCAGGGATAAGACCCACCGGGTCGATTGGCATGTGATCCGTCAGCGGAACCGAACAGGTGCGCTACTCGTTCCTCAGAAGTGGCGCGGGCCTGGCCCGCAGAGCGGCTGCGGTACCAGCATACCCGAACAGCAGCATGAGTGCGAGTGCTCCCGCAAGTGTGTAAATGAGTGTTACAGGCAAAAAAATCCAGTCCGTGTGCATAATGTAATGCGCCACCCCATAGCTGGCGGCCGACCCGACAGCCGCGGCGATCACCCCGGCCACGCACCCCAACAGGCCGAACTCGGTCAGCCAAGCGGTTCGGATCTGCGCCCGTGTCGCCCCGAGGGTGCGTAGAATTACCGCTTCCCGCACCCGGCGCCGCTGGCCGGCCGCCACAGCCCCGACCAGCACAAACGTGCCGGCCAGAAGCGTCAGTGCGCCCGTGACGGTCAACGCGGCGGCGATCTGGTCCAGCAAGGCAGCGACGGCCGACAGCACATCCTCAACACGGATGCCGGTGACGTTGGGCAAAGCGTCGGTGACCGCGCGAAGCAGGCCGCCCTGCCCCGCGTCGGCGATGCGAACGGTCGCGATATGGGTGTGCGGCGCATGCGCCAGCAGGCCCGGACTGGCAACCATGAAGAAATTGATCGACAGCGACCGCCAGGCGATGTCGCGCAAATTGGCGATCTTCAGATCGACGTCCCGGCCTAGGACATTGACGCGGATGACGTCGCCGATGCCGACATGCCAGCCCTTCGCCATGCCGACGTCCATGGATACCAACGTCGGCCCATCATAGTCCGCCGGCCACCATGTGCCGGCGACCAGATGCGTCCCCTCGGGCGGCGTAGCGGCATAGGTCAGGCCCCGATCGCCCCGCAACGCCCAGGCAGTGTCCGGCGTGGTGACCGCCCGTTCCGCCGGCACGCCCTTGATCGCTACGATCCGGGCTCGCAGGGACGGAACCTGATTCATCTCCGTCACCCCCGGTTGCGCACGAACGATGGACTCGAACCGCGGCAACTGGTCGTTCTGGATATCGATGAAAAAGAAGCTGGGGGCGTTCGCGGGCAACTGCGCCTGGATCTGATACTGCATGTTGCCTTGGATCAGCGCCACGGCCGCCAGCGTCGACAACCCCAAACCAGCCGACAGCAGCAACAGCGGCGTCGGAGCGCCGGGCCGGTACAGATTGCCGACTCCCAGGCGAACCGATGGGAACCGCGACGCCGGCGCCAACCGGGCAAGCGCCATCACCGCGGACCCACCGGCCCGGAACAGCACCAGCGTCAAGGCGGCACCAACACAGAAATACAGCGCGAAAAAGCGGTCGGTGGCAGTGGCGATGGTCAGGCCAACCAAAGCAAGCGCCAGCGCCGCATTCGCCACGATCAGCATGGCCGAGGGCCGCGTCGCCTCCGGCACCAGCCCATCACGGAACAGCGCACCGCCCGGAATCCGCGCCGCCCGGCCCAACGGCCACAGCGCGAAGCACAACGCGATCAGCAGACCGTAGGTCGCCGCCAGCAGCAGCGGCCCCGGATAAACCCCGAGAACCGGAGGCACCGGCAGGATCGGGGTCAAGAACCGGGCGCCCGCCAGCGGCAAGGCCGCCCCCGCCACCACCCCAAGGGCAATCCCGCCGGCCGACAGCACCAGCACCTGGATCAGGCACACGGCGAACACCAAACGCGCCGACGCGCCCAGGCACCGCAAGGTCGCGATCGTGCGTGCCCGAGCATCCAGCCAGGCTCGGACTCCATTGGCGACGCCGATGCCGCCGACCAGCAACGAGGTAAGCCCGACCAACGTCAGAAACAGCGCTGTCTGATCGATGAAACGGCTCACCCCCGGCGCCGCGTCGGAGGGATCGCGGATGCGCCACCCCTGGTTGGGGTATTTTTCGGCGATCGCCCGCTGGATGCCGGCCGGATCGCGGGTCGTCAGACGGATCGCATAACGGACCATGGCCCCCGGTGAGATCAGACCAGTGGATGGCAGCGCATCAGCCGAAATCAGCACCCTCGGGCCAAGGATGGCCGCGGTCCCGACCTGATCGGGTTCGTACGTCAGCGCGCCGGCCACCCGGAACGTGGCTGTCCCGAGACGCGCGGTATCGCCGGGATGAAGACCAAGCCGATCCAGCACGATCTGCTCTGCCAGCAGCCCGTACTTCCCGTCCCGCAACCCCAGCGCGCCGGCCAGCGACTGGGCGGGCCGGATGCCGGCCTGATCCACCAGCGGCCATTTCCCGTCCACCGCCTTCAGTTCGATCAATTGCCGCTCACCCGATGGAGCAACCAGCATGGACCGCATCTGCGTCACCGCGGACGTCGTGGCCCCCTGGTCGCGCAGCCAATCCCGCAGTTGCGCCGGCGGAGGCTGGGAGCCGCTATCAATCTCCAGATCGCCGCCAAGCAGCGCCCGGCCGTCGGCGGCGAGACCGGCATCGACTGCCGCGCGCAACGTGCCGACCGCCGTGATGACCCCGACGCCGAGCGCCAGACACAGCAGGACGATCCACAGGCCCCGGACCCCGCCGCGCAATTCCCGGCGGGCGATGGTCAGGGCGAGGATCACGCCGCCACCAGTTCGTCCACTCGGCCGTCCGACAAATGCACCTGCCGGTCGCAGCGGGCCGCCAAGTCGCGATCGTGGGTGATCAGCAGCAGCGTCGTCCCCGTCCGCTGACGCAGCGCGAACAGCAGGTCGATGACCGCCTGCCCGGTCGCGTGGTCCAAATTCCCGGTCGGCTCGTCCGCCAGCAGCAATGCCGGTTCAGGCGCAAAGGCTCGGGCGAGCGCGGTGCGCTGTTGTTCTCCGCCGGAGAGCTGGCCGGGGAGATGGGTCAGGCGGTGGCTCAGTCCGACGGCATCCAACGCGGCGCGGGCCCGAGCATCCGCGTTCCGCACACCCGCCAGTTCCAGCGGGATCGCGACGTTTTCCAGAGCCGTCATGGTGGGGATCAGGTGGAAGGCCTGGAACACAATCCCGACTTGCTCGCGCCGCAGCCTGGCCAGCGCGTCCTCGTTCAGGCGAGTGATCTCCTGCCCGTCCAGTGAGACGCTGCCGGAGGTGGCGCGTTCCAGCCCGGCCAGCACCATCAGCAGGCTGGTCTTCCCCGAACCGGACGGACCGACGAGGCCGACGGCTTCCCCCATGCCGATGTCGAGATCGACCCCACGCAATATGTTGACCGCCCCGGCCGCGGACGGCACGGTCAAATGCAGGTCCCTGATCCGCACGAGCGGCGCGGCGGCGAGCGGAGAGCGCGGAATGGCATCCATTGGGCGTCTATATCGTGGCGCGGGATGGTGGCGGAAGGGCTGGTGCGGCATTGCAATATTGTTAGCCGTTGCCACCCCGGCGCTCGGCACGCCGCCTCGCATCATGGTGCCAGCGGGGGTCCCGAGGCTGCTGGTGCTAGGGGACTCGCTATCCGCCGGGTACGGCTTGCCGCACGACCAGGGGTTCGAGGTCCAGTTGCAGCAGGCGCTGAAGGCGCAGGGGCACGACGTCTCGATCATCGACGGGGCGGTTTCCGGCGACACCAGCGCCGGCGGCCTGGCACGGCTGGACTGGACGCTGGGCGACGGCGCTGATGCGGCGATCGTGGAACTCGGGGCGAACGATGGCCTGCGCGGCGTCGATCCCAAGGACATGGAGGCGAACCTGACCGCCATTCTGGACGAACTGGCGGCCAAGCACATTCCGGTGTTGCTGACTGGGATGTATGCGCCGCCGAACCTGGGGCCGGACTACCAGAAGGCATTCCGAACAGTGTTCGACACGCTGGGGAAGCGGTCGGGTGTGCTGTACGATCCGTTTTTTCTGGACGGGGTGGCGCTGCACCCGGACCTGATCCAAGCGGATGGCATGCATCCGAACGCCGAGGGGGTGAAGCGAGAGGTTGCGCGACTCCTGCCCCTGGTGGAACAGTTGCTGGCGAAAGCACATCCCGCAAGAGGTTGACAGGATGAGATTGTTTGTCGCCCTCGATCTGCCGTGGATGCTGAGGGAACGGCTATCGGCCCTGGCCGGCGCCGGGCTGCCGGGTGCGCGCTGGGTGCCGCCGGAAAACTACCACATGACGCTGCGCTTCATCGGTGAGACGCCCGGGCACCGGGCGGAGGACATCGACATCGCGCTGGCCGGGCTGCGCGGGCGCGGGTTCTCCCTGACCATGGCCGGGGTGGGTACGTTCGCCAAGGGCGGGCGCAGCACGGCGTTGTGGGTGGGGGTGGAACGGAACCCACAACTGGATCATCTGCAGAACAAAATCGAGACGGCGTTGCAACGCTGCGGCCTGGAGCCGGAGCGGCGGCGGTTCCAGCCGCATGTGACGCTGGCTCGGTTGGACAACGTGCCGGAGGGGAAGCTGGTGTCCTACGTCCAGGCGCACAATCTGTTCCGCGCAGACCCGGTGCCGGTGGAGCACTTCACGCTGTTCAGCTCGCAGTTGGGGAAGGAGGCCTCGGTTTATACGGCTGAAGTGGAGTATGAGTTGGGGTAAGAAACAATCCCGTCAGGAAAACTCAGGCTCAGACAGTATCTGATAACGTAACCATATCTACGTGACAGTATCAGGCAACCGACCTGCGGCGCGGGTCCTCCAACGTCACCTGATGGGCAATATAGCCGGAGCGGGTTTCCCCAGCCGACCGTGCCAGAGCATCCAGACGCCGGAGCACACGGCGAGGCAGCGTGATGTTGACCCGCTCGACAGTGTCGTCCAGCAGGGCCGCATCGACCGAGATAAGACCGAAAATCCAGCCGGTATAGTCGGGATTGCGCCGGATCGCGTCCAGGTTGGATGGCGGCGGAACCGGATCACCCGCATCGAGGGTCGCATCGATCCAGGCCGCGGCCGATTCCTCGGCGGCTGTAATCGCCTCATCCAGAGTGTCGCCCGCCGAAAAGCACCCCGGCAGGTCCGGCACCGCGACACCGAAACAGGTTGTGTCCGTGGCCGGTTCGATCGCGACAGGATAACGCATGCCCATCTCCTACTTCACTTCTGGCTCGTTCTTGCGGGTCCGAACGGCATCCTTGCGAATCTGCGCGACGAGCCCAACGCCAAGGTCCGATTTCGGATGCGGCACGGATATATGACCGGTTCGCTTCGGATGCCTGAACACGTGATGCAAGCCGCGCACGCGATCCAAAACCCAACCGTCGGCTTCCAACTCGCGGATGAGATCCCGGCTCTTCACAGTGCGCACCATACACACGATCTGTATGCAACGCAACGGAAATTAGCCTCAAGGGCTCGACGATAGGTCCGGTCCGAGGAACCGAGTGGCACCACGACTCTGATCCCAGCCTTTCCTCGCCTCCCAAAAAGCCGAAGCGCCGAAACCAGTGTCCCCTACGCCGTCCGATCCCCCGCCGCCCCCAAAGCTGCCTGCGCCGCCGCCAGGCGCGCCACCGGCACGCGGAACGGGCTGCACGACACGTAATCCAGCCCCACCTGCTCACAGAACGCGATCGACGCCGGATCGCCCCCATGCTCACCACAGATCCCTAGCTTCAACCCGCCCTTCGCCGCCCGGCCCTTCTCGGACGCGATACGAACCATCTCGCCCACACCCTCGACGTCGATCGACACGAACGGGTCCTTCGCCAAAATCCCCGCCTCCACATAATGCGGCAGGAACTTGCCAGCATCATCTCGCGACAGTCCGAACACCGTCTGGGTTAGGTCATTCGTGCCGAAGCTGAAGAAGTCCGCACAATCGGCGATCTTGTCCGCCAGCAGCGCGGCGCGGGGCAGTTCGATCATCGTGCCGACGCTGTATTCGATGGTCGTGCCGGTTTCGGCGAAGACCTCCACCGCGATCTTGTCGACCTGGGCGCGGGTGATCTCCAACTCCCGTTTCATCCCCACCAGAGGAATCATGATCTCCGGATGCGGCGCATTACCGGTTTCCTTGGCGACGGCGATCGCGCCCTCGAAGATCGCGCGGGCCTGCATTTCGTAGATCTCCGGGAACGCGATCCCCAGCCGGCAGCCGCGATGACCCAGCATCGGATTGGCCTCGGACAGTTCCTCGGCCCGCAGACGGATGGTTGCGATATCGGTGCCCAGCGAGTCGGCGACCTCCTGCATTTCCTGGTCGTGGTGCGGCAGGAACTCATGCAACGGCGGGTCCAACAGCCGGATCGTCACCGGCAACCCGGCCATGATGGTGAAAATCTGCCGGAAATCCTCCCGCTGGAAGGGCAGCAGGCGGGCCAGGGCGGCGCGCCGGCCGGACTCGGTGTTGGAGATGATCATCTGGCGAACGGCCAGGATGCGTTCGGGATCGAAGAACATATGTTCGGTGCGGCAAAGCCCGATGCCCTCGGCGCCGAATTTGCGAGCGGTTTCGGCATCCAAAGGGGTTTCGGCGTTGGCGCGGACGCCCATGCGGCGATGCTTGTCGGCCCATTCCATCAGGGTGCCGAAATCGCCGGACACCGCCGGCTCGATCATCGCGACGGAGCCGACGAAGACCTCGCCCGTCGCGCCGTCCAGCGTGACGATTTCGCCGGCTCGGACCTGCTTGCCGCCGGCCGACAGCATCTGGTTGTTGTAGTCGACGCTGATGCCGCCCGCGCCGGCGACGCAAGGGCGGCCCATGCCCCGAGCGACCACCGCGGCGTGGCTGGTCATGCCGCCGCGGGTGGTCAGGATGCCCTTCGCGGCGTGCATGCCGTGAATGTCTTCCGGGCTGGTTTCGACACGGCACAGGATGACAGCCTCACCCTTAGCGGCGCGCGATTCGGCCTCATCGGCGCTGAACACCACGATGCCGGAGGCAGCACCCGGGCTGGCCGGCAATCCCTTGCCCAGGATCGTCCGCGACGCCGTCGGGTCCAACATCGGATGCAGCAACTGGTCCAGTGAGGACGGATTGACCCGCATCACCGCCTCGGCTTCGTCGATCAGGCCTTCGCGAGCCATCTCGACCGCCATCCGCAGGGACGCCGCCACGGTGCGCTTGCCGTTGCGGGTTTGCAGCATGTACAGCTTGTTCTGCTGCACGGTGAACTCGATGTCCTGCATATCCTTGTAGTGCTTCTCAAGCGTCGAGCGCACTTCCATCAGCTCGGCATAAGCCGCGGGCATCGCCTTTTCGAGCGGAATTTCCCCGGATTTGGCCACCGACGCGGACAGCGGCTGCGGCGTGCGGATGCCGGCGACAACGTCCTCACCCTGCGCGTTCACGAGGTACTCGCCGTAGAACATGTTCTCGCCGGTGGACGGATCGCGGGTAAAGCAGACGCCGGTGGCGCAGTCGTTGCCCATGTTGCCGAACACCATGGCCTGGACGTTCACGGCGGTGCCCCAATCGGCGGGGATGTCGTGCAGGCGGCGATAGGTGACCGCCCGCGCGTTCATCCACGACCCGAACACCGCGCCAATGGCACCCCACAACTGCTCGTGCGGGTCCTGCGGAAATGGCTTGCCGGTCTCCTGCTCAACAAGGTCCTTGTAGCCCTCCACCACCTCGCGCCACTGATCGGCGGTCAGCGCGGTATCCTCGATCACGCCGGCGTCGAGCTTGGCGTGCTCGATGATCTCCTCGAACCGGTGGTGGTCGACGCCGAGGACGACCGATCCGTACATCTGGATGAAGCGGCGGTAGGAGTCCCAGGCAAAGCGGGGATCGTTGGCGGCCTTGGCAAGCCCCTCCACGGTGGTGTCGTTGAGGCCAAGGTTCAGGACGGTATCCATCATGCCCGGCATGGAGACACGCGCACCGGAGCGGACGGAGACCAGCAGCGGGTGGGCGCTATCGCCGAAATTCAGGCCGACGGCTTTCTCCACCTGGGCCAACGCGGCATCGACCTGACCCTTGAGATCGTCCGGATATTTGTGGTCGTTTTCGTAGAACGCCGCGGTGACTTCGGCGGTAATGGTGAAGCCCGGCGGGACGGGCAGGCCGATCGACGACATCTCGGCCAGGTTGGCGCCCTTCCCCCCCAGCAGGTTGCGCATATCCGCTCGGCCTTCGTTGTTGCCGGCGCCGAAGCTGTAAACCCACTTGGTCATGCGGACCCTCATCTAGCCTTCGATACGGGAGAAATCAGCGATCTGGTCCATGATAGATCGGACTTGGTTCAGCAAACGCAAACGATTGCGGCGTAAATCAGGTTCCGGCGCGTTCACGGTTACTTTTTCGAAGAACGCATCCAGCGGCGCGCGGAGGCTGGCCATCGTGCCCATGGCCGGACCGTAGGCTTCGTAGTTCAGCAGCCCGGCCACGCCGTGGCAGTTGGCCAAGGCTCGATCCAGGTCGATTTCGGCCTGTTCCCGAAAAAGCGCCGGGTCGGGAACATCCGTGAATGGGCCGTCCTTGCGCTCCTCGATCCGCAGGATATTCGCAGCGCGCCGGTACGCGGTCAGCAGGTTCGCGCCGTCCGGCGTCCCCAACAGGCTGGCAACAGCTTCCGTTCGCGCCAGCAGAGCGACCAAGTCGTCGTCCCGGTCCTGGTCCAGGCCTTTGGCGCCGAACACCGCGTTCAATACGTCGTAGCGCGCGCCATCGGCACGAAGCTGGACGACCAGACGTTCGACGATGAATTCGAATACTGCCTGCACAGTTGCCGGATCGCTTGCGGCGGCCGTCAACAGCCGGCGCGTATGCACTCGCAGCCCATTCTCGCGGATGATTCGGATCACCCCCAAGGCCGCACGCCGAAGCGCATAGGGATCGCCGGAGCCGGTCGGCTTCTCGCCGATCGCGAAAAAACCGGCCAACTGGTCTAGCTTGTCCGCCAGGGCAACGGCAATCGAGACCGGGGCGGACGGGGCTGGTTCGGTCGGGCCGCGCGGCGCGTAGTGATCGCGAACGGCATCAGCCACGGCTGGGATTTCGCCATCGTGCAACGCGTAATAGCGACCCATGACGCCTTGCAGTTCGGGGAACTCGCCCACCATGCCGCTGACCAGATCGGCTTTCGCGAGTTCCGCGGCTAGGGCGGCCTGCGCAGGATCGGCACCCACTTGTTCGGCGATCGTCGCCGCCAATTGGACCAATCGCCGGACGCGGTCTCCCTGAGTGCCCAGCTTCGCCTGGAACGTCACCTTGTCCAGCGCCGGAATCCGCGTTTCCAGCCGCGTCTTCCGGTCCAAATCCCAGAAGTGCCGCGCATCCGAGAACCGAGCGCGCAAGACACGTTCGTTACCGGCGATAATCGCGGTCCCGTGGTCATCCGCCTCGACATTGGCGACGAACGCGAACCACGGCGCGGCGGCACCCTCCGCCGTCCGCAGCGCGAAGTAGCGCTGGTTGACCCGCATGGAGACCTGCATCACCTCCGGCGGCAGATCCATGTGTTCGTCGGCGATGCGGCCGAGATGCGGCACCGGCCACTCGACCAGGCCGGCGACCTCATCCAGCAGGCCGGGATCGTCCACCACCGCCAGGTGCTTTTCGGCGGCGAGGCCGGCGATGCGGTCTGCGATGATGCGCTTGCGATCGACGGCATCGACCAGCACGCGGTGCGCCGCCAGCTTGTCCCGCCAATCGGCGGCGGAGGACACGGCGAAGGCACCGGGGGCGTGGAAGCGGTGGCCCTCGGTCAGGTCGCCACTGGCCAAGCCGTGGCCATCGTCGGACCCGTCGCGCAGATCGAACGGCACGACCGCGCCGTCCAGCAGGCACACGATCCGGCGCAGCGGCCGCACCCAGACGAAGCCGCTGGACCCACCCCAGCGCATGGATTTCGGCCACGGGAAGCGCCGCAGCAGGCCCGGCATCACGCTGGCGATCAACGCGCCGGCGGAAACGGCGGCGGCGCTCTTCTCCAGCACCCAGTAGTCGCCTTCCTGGCGCAACTGCTCGCGGTTGGCGTTGTGCTTGCGCAGGAAGCCGGTCAACGCCTGCTCCGGCGCACTGGCCCGAGGTCCACGTTCGGTGGAACTGGCGGCTGCAACCTCGGCGGAAACATCAGCACGCCAAGCGATGCGGCGAGGGCCAAACCACGTCGCGATGTTCCCCGGCGCAACCGCCGCAAGCGCTGCCCCGATCGCACGTTCAAGTTCGGCCGCCGCGCCACGCTGCATGCGGGCGGGGATTTCCTCGCTGAACAGTTCCAGGAAAAATTCGGGCATGTTCAGTCTTTCAGTGCCGGCTCGATATCGGTCTGGGCAAAATCGTCACCCTTGAACAGCAGGGGTTCCCGCGTTTCCTTGGCGAGGGCATAGGCAAAGCAATCGCCATAATTCAGCCGTGCGGGATGACTGCCGCGCCCGAACACGCGCCAGGCGCGCCGAGCGATCGCTGCCTGGGAGATCGAAACGGGCATCAACTCGATCTCCGCATTCTGCATGAAATCCTCGAACCAGGTTACGGCCAGGTCGTTCCCCCGGCGGTCCACGACCATCGTTGCCTCAAGCCAGTTCGAGACGGACATCCGGCGCGGCGCGGCATCCAGCACGGCGTCGAGATAGCGGCGTCCATCAGGCTCCCGCAGAACGATCGCAAGCACGGCGGACGAATCAACAATCATTTCGGCAGGCCCGTCTCGTCGTCATAGAGCCAACCATGGTCGGACGTCACATCATCCGGCATGTTGGCTTTTATCTCGCCGGCGATCGCCCATAGTTTGTCCCGCAGGGCAGCCTTGTCGCGTAACCGCTGCTCGCGGTCGAGTTCGGTTCGCAGCGCCTTGGTCACGACCGCCGTCAGGCTCTCGCCCGTCAATTCCGACAGACGGGAGGCCAGGCGGTAAGCGTCCTCGCTCTTGATGTTCAGTTGCGTGCCCATGTCCACCTCAAGGTAGATACACGGGACAATATGGTAGAAAAACGTGCCGGATGCCACCCACGATGAGAATCTATCACCCCGCCTCTCCAGCCACCCACGCCTCGCAGCAGCCTTTCGCCAGTGTCCGCACCCGGCCGATGTAGCTGGCCCGCTCCGTTACGCTGATGACTCCGCGCGCATCCAGCAAGTTGAACAAATGGCTCGCCTTGATGCATTGGTCGTAGGCCGGCAGGGCCAACTTGCGGTCCAGAAGGGCGGCGCATTCGCCCTCGGCGTCGGCGAAGTGGCGGGACAGCATGGCGGTGTCGGCGAATTCGAAGTTGTGCGCGCTGTATTCGCGTTCGGCGCGCAGGAAGACGTCGCCGTACGTCACCCCTGCCCCGTTGAAGTCAATGTCGAAAACGTTGTCCTTGTCCTGGACGTACATTGTCAGGCGTTCCAGGCCGTAGGTCATCTCGAAGCTCGGGTAGGTGACGGGAATGCCGCCGACCTGCTGGAAATAGGTGAACTGGCCGACCTCCATGCCGTCACACCAGACCTCCCACCCCAGGCCCCAGGCGCCGAGGGTCGGGCTTTCCCAGTCGTCCTCCACGAAGCGGAAGTCGTGCCGCAGCGGGTCGAGGCCGATTTCCCGGTATGACGCCAGCAGCAGGTCCTGCGCATCGGCCGGGCTGGGCTTCATGATGACCTGGTACTGGTAGTAGTGCTGCAGCCGGTTGGGGTTCTCGCCGTAACGACCGTCCGTCGGGCGACGGCTGGGCTGCACATAGGCGGCCCGCCACGGCTTAGGCCCCAACGCCCGCAACGTCGTCGCCGGATGGAAGGTGCCGGCGCCCATCTCGACGTCATACGGTTGCAGGATCACGCAACCCTGCCGAGCCCAGAAGCCATGCAGCCGCAAAATAAGGTCCTGGAAGCTCGGCTTGGTGCGGGTCATCGTCGTCATTGCAGTCCTGCGGCGGCGTGGCGTTTTCGTCCCGGTTCAGCCGGAACGGCGGGGTCGCCATTAAGCATCCCGGCCACTATGGGACAAGCGGTGGCACACATTCGGCGGCGATCGGCCGTGAAGCCGCGGTGTATCGTGGGATGCAGGTTCCTGCCGCTCCTCCGGCATGTCGTCGCCTGACAACAAATTGACCGTCCCGGGGACGACGGCTGCGACCTGACATCCCGCCGACCCATCACAGTTCGGGAATCCGGCTTCCAATGGCCGGCCTAAGCGGTCTATGTGCGACCCCGCCGGATCGTTGGCACGACTCGATCGTGGGCGATTCGGCCTGAAATCGTTAGTAGGTAGAGGCTCAGACAATATGACCGATGTCCAGGTAGCCACCCGCGCCGGCACCATTCGGCGCGTGGCGGAAGCCGCCCTTCTCATGACCGGCCTCGCGCTGGCTGGCTGCTCCCAACCTGGATCGGGCCCGGCCGGATCGACGCTGCGCGTCTATGCCGCCGACCTCGCGGGGGGCGCGAAAGTCTGCGATGTGCCAAATGTGAACCCCGCCCCGGGCGCCAGGTCCGACGTGGCGATGAAAACGGTCAACGATGGCGGCTGGTGCGGCATTCCCGTGCACCAGGACGGCCCCAAGCCGTTCGGCGCCGGATTGCTGGAGACACGCGCGGCCCATGGCGACGTGCTGATCCATGAGGTCGGTGACAACACCCGGATCGACTACACGCCGGACCGCGGCTTCGCCGGCCATGATACGTTCGAGGTCAAGCTGCTCCCGGGTGACGCCACCATCCGTGTCGCCGTGACCGTGGCACCGCCGGGCGCCGCGCCAAAGAGCTGATCGTCCAGGCGGCCGCTGCCGTGACATGGTTGGCTGGGGCGGGAGGGATCGAACCTCCGTATGACGGAATCAAAATCCGTTGCCTTACCGCTTGGCGACGCCCCAATGCGGCGACGTGATAGGGTGCCCAGCCGTCCGCGTAAAGCCGGAACCGCTATCCGGCGAAAAGCTGTCCGCCCCAGACCCACCATCCGTCACGGATGATCGTCCCGGCGGCCGTCTCCGCGGCCTCCGGCGTCGCGAACAAGCCGAAGCAGGTCGCCCCCGATCCGCTCATGCGGGTCAGCAGACAGCCGGGGGTTGCCGCCAGCGCGTCCAGTGCATCGCCGATGACCGGCGTCAGCAGCCGCGCCGGCGGTTCAAGGTCGTTGCGGGTGGCCAGCAGTGCCGCGGCGAGCGACCCGGCATCCCGCCATCCGCGATCGGAGAACCGCGCCGGATCGGAGAACCCGCCGGTGCGGGCGCGAAACACCGCCGGTGTCGCAACCGCGACACCCGGATTGACCAGCACGATTCCCACATCCGGCAACGCCGGCGCCGGCATCAGGATTTCACCGATTCCCGACATCACAGCCGGCATACCGGCCACACAGACCGGCACATCAGCCCCCAGGCCGGCGGCCACCTGCCCAGGCATGTCCGGATCCAGTCCCCAGAACCGACACAGCAGCCGCAACGCCGCCGCCGCGTCCGCCGATCCGCCTCCGATGCCGGACGCCACCGGCAAATTCTTCTCCAGCACCAAGGCGCCGGTGGCCTGCACGCCGGCCCGAGCCGCGAGGGCGCGTGCCGCCCGCAAAACCATGTTGTCGGCCTCCGCCGCCAGTCCAGCCGCGAAGGGTCCGGTCACCGACAAGGTCAACCGGTCGGACGGAGATACGGTCAACCGATCGCCGATCCCGGCGAACACAACCAGGCTGTCCAGCAGGTGATACCCGTCCGGGCGACGCCCGACGACATGCAGATGCAGGTTGATCTTCGCCGGGGCGTATTCAGCGTTCACGCGGTCAGCCACGAAAGAAACCGGCCAACCGGCTATTGCCCGCTGAGAACCGCGCCGGAACGCCCGGTATTCAGCTTGGCCTCCAATTTCGCGGCGTCATCCGGATCGGGGTTCAGCGTCAGCGCCCGCCGCCATTGATACTGCGCCTCGATCTTGCGCCCCGCCGCCCAATAAGCGTCCCCGAGGTGCCCGTTGATCGTCGAATCCTCCGGCTCCAGCTCGACCGCGTGTTCCAGCGTCGTCACCGCGTCCTTGGCGTCGCCCTGGCGGAACATCACCCACCCCAGGCTGTCGGTGATCGCCCCGTCATTGGGCCGCCGCTGTGCCGCACGCTCGATCATCTGCCGAGCCTCCGACAGATGACGGCCCATGTCGGCCCAGGAATAGCCGAGGTAATTCAATACGAACGGCTGATCCGGCGACAGTTCCAGCGCGTGATGAAAATCAGCCTCGGCCTTCGGCCAGGCGTGGGCACGTTCCTCGGCGACACCGCGGTCGTAGAACAGGATCCAGTCCGCGGCATTCTGATGCGAAACGCGCGCGATCGCCCGGTCATACGCCTGCACCGCGTCGGGGAATCTCGACTTGAGTCGCAGAAGATCGCCTCTCTGCTCATCCGGCAGCGGACTGTCGGGATAATCCTGCGCCATGCGTTCCAACTCGTGCGTCGCCTGGTCCGCGTGTCCCAGGCGATCCATCACCGCCACCCGGCGCAACCGCACCGCGGCGCTCAACGGATCGGTCGCCGGCACCTGGTTCAGCATGTTCAAAGCCATTTGCGGGTGATGCTGGTTATCCAGGATATCGGCGGCCAGCAGGCGGGCGGCGGCGAAATCCGGCCGCATATCCAGCGCCAGCCGCAACATCACCAGCGAGAAGTCATTGGCGTCCTGCGCCTGCAGCAGCGAGGCGAAGGTGAAATAGGCCTCGGCGATGCCGTCGGTCGCGTTTGCCACCGGCCGTTCGGTGACGGTGGCCATCAGCGCCGGCATGACGATCGACAGGTCCGGCGCGACCGTCGGCAGGGCAGCCAGGATACGCTGCGCCTCCCCCGGCTGCTTGGTGCGAGACGCCCAACTTGCCAGGATCTGCGACATACGGAGATTCGGTGCCGACAGATTGACCTCGGTTGCCCGATACAGCCTGGCGGCGGCGTCCGCGTGGCCGCCCAGGTCGGCAATCATCGCCGCATGCAGGGCGAAAATGGTGCGGAACCGCGGGTCCTCGACGTAGGGCCGCAATGTGGACAACGCGGCATCCGTCGCCCCATCGCCCTGCTGCGCCCAGGCAATCAGCAGCGGCTGCAGCAACTGCGTCAGCCCCTCATGCGGCATGTCGTGCAGGCGCTGCTCCGCCGCCTGCCAATGGCCCGCCTTGATATCGACATCCGCCAGGACAAGCTGGGCCACCTGACTTTGCGGCAACTGCCGCGCCAGCTTCACGGCTTCCGGCCGGCCGGCATCCAGGCTGGCGACGAAGGCCTGCAACGTCAGTTCCTGATCGCCGGGGTTTTCCGCCAGCGCCTTCAGCATATCGTCCGCCGCGGTCTGCGAATCGCCTTCCGACAGAGCGTAGCGGCCGGCGAGGTAATTGCCGATGACCCCATTCGATATCGAACCGGTCGCATTGTTGGAAGGGGGTTCTGATGCCGCGCAGGCCGATAACAGGATAAGCGCGAGAAGGGCGGACCGCCGAGCGGCACGGGCATGTTGCATCCGCCTACTCTAACAGCCACGCAATACTGTGTCATTCGGCTTGCGGCGCTCTCAGATGAATTATAGCAGAGGTCGCAGGGGTCGAGTCTGCCGCGGCCCCGATCGAGAAGGGGTCCTGTCATGACCGCCGCTTTTCCACCCGAAGACGTCGCCGCCAAGACCCGAGCGCTGTACGACCTGGGCAAAACAGCGATGTTCGCCTGCGCGTTCGACCCGCGTTTCCACTACTGCCTGTACGTGCCGCCCGCGGCCGGTGAAGGCGCCAAGCTGGACCTGCTGGTGGCCGTGCATGGCAGCAGCCGCACCTCGTTCCTGGAATTCCGTGACGGTTTCGCCGCGTTCGGACGCTGGAACAACATCGCCATCCTGTGCCCTGTCTTCCCCATCGGGGTGCTCGGTAACGGCGCCCGCCATGGCTACAAATACATGGCCGAGGGCGACATCCGCTACGACCACGTGCTGCTCGCCATGGTCGAGGAAGTGGCTCGGAAATACCGCCAGGATTGGCACCAGTTCGCGATGTTCGGCTTCTCCGGCGGCGGCCACTTCGCCCACCGTTTCGCCATCCTGCACCCCGACCGTCTCTGGGCCGCGTCGATCGGATCGCCCGGGTCGGTGACCCTGCTGGACCCCGGCCGCGACTGGTGGGTGGGCATCCGCGACCTGGCGGACAGGTTCGGCATCACCTTCGACGCCGCCGCCCTGTCCCGTGTTCCGGTACAGATGATCGTCGGTGAGGCCGACCTGGAAACCTGGGAAATCACCCACCGCGAAGGCAGCCCCCATTGGATGCCAGGCGCCAATGATGCTGGTCTCACCCGTCCCGACCGCCTGCGCGCCCTGCGGGACTCTTTCGAGACAGCCGGTGTCAGCGTGCACTTCGAACTGGTGCCGGGCCTGGCACACGACCGCCTGAAGGTCCTCGACCGGGTGCAGGATTTCCTCGCCGGCGCGCTGGATGGCAGGCGGACAGTCGGGGGCGCCTGACGATACGTCCTCGCGAGGGCAATGCCGCCGGCGCCTACACCGGCTCACGTTGGCACCGACACATCAACCGCGTCATGGACCGGCGAAGTCCGGCACCTACACCGGCTCGCGTTGGCACCGACACATCAACCGCGTCATGGACCGGCGAAGTCCGGTCCATCTGCTCCAGCACCTTACCGTGGCAGATGGACCGGACTTCGCCGGTCCATGACGAATTAAACCAACCGGTCCATGGCGAATTAAACCAACCGGTCCATGACGAATTAACCCAACCGGTCCGTGACGACCCAAACAACCGACACGGACGGCTACATCCCGCCCGGGTAGCTGGGTCCGCCACCGCCCTCCGGCGGCACCCAGTTGATGTTCTGCGACGGGTCCTTGATGTCGCAGGTTTTGCAGTGCACGCAATTCTGAGCGTTGATCTGCAGCGTCGGATTACCCTCGTCCACCCCGACGAACTCATACACACCGGCCGGGCAATAGCGCGCCTCCGGACCGCGGAAATGGTCCCAGTTCAGGGTGACCGCCTTTGCCGGGTCGGTCAGCCGCAGATGCACCGGCTGGTTTTCCTCATGGTTCGTGTTGCTGATGAACACCGAGGACAGCTTGTCGAACGTCAGTACCCCATCCGGCTTCGGATAGACAATCCGCGGCGCCTTATCGGCCTCCACCAGCGTTTCGTTGTCCGCATGCGTGTGGTGCATCGTCCACGGCGCCTTGCCGCGCAGCAGATAGGTGTCCAGCCCGCTGTACAGCAGCCCACCCCACATGCCCCATTTCGCGAAGGCCGGCCGCAGGTTGCGGGATTTGGACAGCTCATCCCACACCCAGCTTGACCGTAGCCGATCAAAATACCCCAGCACCTCAGCCGGATGATCGCCCGCAAGCGCCTCCGCCACCGCCTCGGCTGCCAGCATGCCGGACTTCATCGCGGTGTGGGTGCCCTTGATCTTCGGCACGTTCAAGAAGCCGGCTGCGTCGCCGATCAGCAGGCCGCCCGGGAAGCTTAGTCGCGGGATCGATTGCAGCCCGCCCTCGTTCAGTGCTCGTGCGCCATAGGAGATGCGCCGGCCGCCTTCGAAATGCCCACGAACGTCGGGATGGGTCTTGAACCGCTGCATCTCATCGAACGGCGACAGCCAGGGATTGCTGTAATCCAGGCCGATGACGAAGCCGTAGGAGACCAGGTTCTCGCCGAAATGATACAGAAAGGACCCGCCGTATGTGCCGCGATCCAGCGGCCAACCCAGGCTGTGCTCAATCAGGCCGGGCTTGTGGTTGGCGGCTGGAATTTCCCACAGTTCCTTGATACCGATTGCGTAGGTCTGCGGATCGCAGCCGTCGCGCAGGTTGAAGCGATGCATCAACTGCTTGGACAGCGACCCGCGGCAACCCTCGGCGAACAGCGTATAACGAGCGCGCAGTTCCATGCCGCGCTGGAAATTGCCGGTGGGTTCGCCGTCCTTGCCGATCCCCATGTCGCCGGTGGCGATGCCGACGATGCGGCCGTCTTCCTCCAGCAGTTCCGAGGCGGCGAAACCGGGATAGATCTCGACGCCCAGTTCCTCCGCCTGCTGACCCAGCCAGCGCACAACATTGCCCAGTGAGACGATGTAGTTGCCGTGATTGTGCATCTGCGGCGGTGTCGGCAGCTTGAACGACTTGGTTTCGGTCAGGAACAGGAAGCGGTCCTCACGCGCCGGCGTATCCAGCGGTGCGCCCTTCTCTTTCCAGTCGGGGATCAGTTCGTTCAGCGAGCGCGGCTCGATCACCGCGCCGGACAGGATGTGGCCGCCGATCTCGCCGGCTTTTTCCACCAGGCAGACCGCCATCTCGGGGTTGATCTGCTTCAGCCGGATCGCCGCCGACAGGCCGGCCGGGCCGCCACCCACGATCACGACGTCGAACTCCATCGCCTCGCGTTCGGGTAGGTCCTCGGCCATATTCCACTCCTTGCTGTCTGACGTGCCTTCGCTTCAGACTTATGTGCGTCAGAATAACGCATGGGGCAAACCGGTAACGCCCCCCAACATTCAACCACGCGCCAGGGAGTGCCGCATTTGTCCGTGAACGAGGCTTTGTTGCTGATCGGCCACGGATCGGCGCGCTATCCCGATGCAGGCGCGGCGATGGTGCGGCATGCCGAGACGCTGCGTGCGGCGAATCGGTTCGCCCAGGTGGAGATCGCGCTGCTGAACGGCGCACCGTCCGTCAGCGAGGTGCTGGGTCGGATCGGCGCCCCCACCATCCGCGTGGTGCCCTTCTTCATGGAGGACGGCTATTTCAGCCGCGTCGCCGTGCCCCAGGCGATCCATACGGCCGTGCCCTATGAGCGTATCGTGCGTTGTCCGCCGGTTGGCGTTCATGACGGCTTGGCCGGGATGATCGAGCACCAGGCCATGGCCGCCTGCGCCGCCGGGACCACGCCACCCCGTGATGCCGCGGTTTTGATCGTCGGGCATGGGTCCTCCAGCGCCCCCGGGCAGGCCCTCGCACTGCATCGCCACGCCGCCCGCGTGGCGGCGACGGAACTGTTCGTGCGGGTCGAAGCCGCCTGCCTGGAGGAGCCGCCCTTGGTTGCCGACGCGTTGGCGGGGCTGCGCGCCCATCCGGTGATGGTCATCGGCTTCTTCGCCAACCATGGCGGCCACGTCCGCGACGACCTGCCGGCCCTGATCGCCGCGGAACAGACGGCGCGTGGCGGCGACGGGCCAACGGTGCGGTTCCATGGGTGTGTTGCCGACGATCCGCTGATGGTTCAGATCATTCTCGATCAGGCAGGAAGCGATCCAGAAGGAGAATAATATGTTCGCCTATGTCGGCGGCTACACGACACCCGATCGGAACGGGCGCGGCAACGGGATCAACGTCTACCGCATCGATGAGGTCAACGGCGCCTGGAGCCACATCCAGCACGTCGGCGGGCTGGAGAACCCCGCGCTGTTCACCCTGACGCGCGACCACAGCCGCCTCTACAGCGTGCATGGCGGGCGGAACCTGATGAGCGCGTTCGCCGTCGATCGGCGGACCGGAATGCTGACGCTGCTCAACCAGGTCGATTGCCAGGGCAACAACCCGGTCGATTCGGCCTTGGATCCCAGCGAACGCTTCCTGGTGATCGCCAATTACGGCAGCGGCGCCGTCGCGGTGATGCCGATCGGCGAGGATGGGCGGCTGCAACCGGTCAGCCAGTTGGTCCCGTTGCAGGGCACGCCCGGCCCCAATCCGAAGGAACAGGCTTCGTCCCACCCGCACGCCGTCATCTTCGATCCGACCGGCCAATACGTGATCGTCCCGGACAAGGGGTTCGACCGCACCTTCTTCTTCCGCTTCCAGGATGGACGCCTGACCCCGACCGAACAGGGTTTCGCCGATTCGGCTCCCGGGGCGGCCCCGCGGCACACCATTTTCCATCCCACCCTGCCGGTGCTTTACGTGAACAATGAGCTCGACTCGACGGTCACCAGGTTCGACTGGGCGGCGGGACGCGCCACCGAACGTCAGGTGATCTCGACCGTGCCGGGCGGATTTGCGGGCCACAACACGACGGCGGAAATCGCATTCGGGCGCGACGGACGGCATCTGTACGTCTCGAATCGCGGCCAGGACAGCATCGCCCGCTTCACCGTGGGTCCGGACGGCTCGCTGACCTACGCCGATCACACGCTGACCGGTGGCGTTCGGCCGCGGTTTTTCACGCTTGGCCCGAAAGGCGGACGCCTCTACGCCGCCAACCAGGACAGCGACGAGATCACCGTCTTCGCGATCGACTCCGGGACCGGCGCGCTGACCCCCACCGGCGTGCGAATCAAGGTCGGCAGCCCCTCCGCGATCAGCATCGTGACACCCTCTTGAAAGTGAGGCGCCATCGCGTCGATACTATTATCAATCGAAAAGTTTAATGGGGACGACTCGCATGGCCAAAGCCAGCACCGGACGAGCAACGCCCGCCAAGGCGAAGGCGGCGCCACCCGTTGTCGTCCGTAAGAAGACGAAGGCCGCTTCCGTCGAGCCGAAGAAGAAAGCCGCTGGCAAGCAGGCCGCCGCGCCGAAGATGACACCCGCACCCCGGAAGGGTGCCGCGGCTAAGGCTCCGGCCCCGAAGAAAGCCGCCCCGACGAAAAAGGCGGCCGCGCCGAAGAAGGCAGCCCCCGTGAAAAAGGTCGCGGCAAAGGCGAAGGCCCCGGCACCGAAGAAGGCCGCCGCTCCGAAGGCCGCAGCCCCCAAGCAAGCTGTCCGCAAGGCCGTTGTCAGAACCGTCGCGGTGAAAAAGGCCGCCGCCCGCCGGTCCGTCACCCGCATCGCCGTTCCAACCCCGGCCGCTCGGCGGGCCCGCACCGTCGCCGCGCCACGCAAGGCGCCCGGCGCCACGGCGGCCAAGCCCAAGACCAACCCGCCGCAAAGCTTCACCGTCAGCCACCTGAACCACGACGATTTCAAGGCCGACGGCCTGCGCACCTACGCCCAGTACCGGGACCTGGGGATCGCCGCGGCCACCGGCGGGCTGTGCCAAGCGCATGTCATCCGCTTCACCCCGCCCTGCACCGACGAAGTCCGCAAGCGCCATGTGCACACCGTCGACCTGCAACTGGTCTACGTGCTGCAAGGCTGGATGAAAAATGAGTTCGAAGGCCACGGTGAGCAGATGATGTCGGCCGGAACCTGCTGGCTGCAGCCATCCGGGATCAGGCACACTGTGCTGGACTACTCGGCCGATTGCGAGGTGCTGGAAATCATCGTCCCGGCCGATTTCAAGACCGAAGAAACCACCTGAGCCATTGCGGGCGGACCGCGCCCGTCGCAATCATCCGCCATGGTGTCGCATGAGCGTCTCGACTGCCTGAAATGTCCGGCCCTCTGCTGCCGGATGGCGGGCTATGTGCGCGTCAGCCGCGACGACATGCGGCGGCTGGCGAAGCATCTGAACATCAGCGTCGCCGACTTCGAGAAGCGGCACGTCGTCGAGGTCACCAAAAAAGGCGAGAAACGAATCAAGGAAGGCTACAAGACCTGCCAGTTCCTGGACGAGAACCACATGTGCGGCGTCTACGAAGCCCGCCCGCACGACTGCCGCGGCTATGTCTGCTGGAACCAACCGGACGAAACCGTCTACGGCTACGCGGTATTCCTACAAACCGGCATCGCGAAACTGCGCGAGCAGGAGAAGTAACACCAGCCATTGAGGCCGACTCTTGATTCGTCATGGCCCAGCCTCAGTCGATTCGTCGTGACCCGGCCTCAGTTAATTCGTCATGGCCCGGCGAAGTCCGGACCATCCGCCCCAGTAAGGTGCCAAACCGGATAGCCCGGACGTCGCTGACCCAAGACAACGCAGATGCCTCAACATCAATCGCCGCTGGCATAACGCGCCTCGCCCTCAAGCGGCAGCGGCCCTCCACCGCCAAGCCAATGAAGAAACGACACCACCCACCCTCACATTACTGCTTGACCAATGTGGCGACCGACACATGTGGCCAGTCGATGCCAAGGAAGTTGAGAATAACCGTTTGCGTATATTGTAACTGCATGAAGGTGCTGCCGTCCGGCTGTTGCACCGTCTCAATCCAGAAGATCGCATCGAGCTGCTTCGCCGCTGCGTTCTGAACGACAAACGGAATATTGGTGATGCCGCCGCTCGGCGACGGGATATCGATGACCGTTCCGGCTGGATTCGGGTCTTGCGCCACCGCCGGTGTCGGCGTCGTCAGGTTGGTCGACCGAGTGGACACGATCAACACGATCGTATCGGTGATCGTCTGGCCAACGATCGCGTCCTGCAGCGCCTGGTTGGGATTCAGCACGTACCCCGCCTCGAAGTTCGGCGGCAAAACCGGGTTCTGAAACGGATCGGTATGCGGCGGCCCCAGCACGGTTCCGTCCCTGGACGGCAGCGTGCTGGCCACGGGAATCTGCGGCCCACCCGACAGGCCGAAACCACCCCCCGGCGCGGTCAACGAATCGCCGTGCGGAATGGTGCTCAAGCGCGCGATCGTGGCGGCCGGTTGCGGCGGAAACATCGTCGTCGGCGGAATGCTGAGCCAAAATCCCGGCTCGATATGCAGCGCCTGGTTGGTCGTGAAGTCGCTGATCCGTTGCAAATAGCTGAGTCCGTTCAGCGCAATGTCCGGCTGGCCCGTGGTGGCGCCAATTGCCGTCACCGCACCGCGGTTGGGAACCGAACCACCGATCGGGGTGAATTGCAGCGTCTCGATCGTGCTGCTCAACAGCAGGCGAGACGTCTTCGGCCCGGTGCTGGGCGGGGTCGAATCAAAATCCGGCAGTGAAATCACATTGAAACCGGTGCCCACCCACGTCCCCGCCAGATCGGCGAGCAGCCCCAGTTTCCTCGGCAAAATGCCCAGCGGATGGCCCGGCCGCGTGTTGACCGGCTGAGCCGCGGACGATTGGTCGGGCAGCGAGCCGACCGGTTCCGGCATCGGCGGCTGGCTGGAACCGATCGGTTCCGGCATTGGCGGTTGGCTGGAACCAGTCGGCTGTGGCGTCGACGGTTGGCTGGATTGGGAACCGATCGGCTCCGGCATTGGCTGGTAGGTGTCGGACATGGTTCTGCTCCACGACTCGGGGTTATCGGCATCGGCAAGCGCGACGCTGTAGGGGATGTTTCTGTGCCGGCGCTCTGATCGTGCCGAGACTATCATCGGAAGCGTTGGTCAACCGTGATTGTAACACCCCCTGCCCCAATGAAAACACCGGAAAAGCAACGCGGCTGCCGTTCCCGTCACACGGCATCTTTCGCGTCGCCGCCGTCGATGCTTCAAGACCGCCGATCGCCAACCACGGATAGACCCGCATGAACACCCCGATCATACCGCCGGACCCGCACGATCCCGGCGGCAAGGTCCGTCAGAAACTGGCGTCGGACATCGTGACCACCGCCCTGTTCGGCGGCCCCAACAACGAATTCCGCTATCGGCTCAGCCGCCGCTGGGGCACCGGCGCGCATATCCTCTTCATCATGATGAATCCCAGCACCGCGGATCTGCAGGTGGACGATCCCACGGTGGCGAAGTGCGGCCGGCTCGCCCGGCGTTGGGGCTATGCCGGGTTGACCGTCGGCAACACCTTCGCCTACCGAGCGACCATACAAAGCCGGCTCGCCGAGGTCCCCGACCCGGTCGGCCCCGACAACGACCATCACCTGGTGGAGATGGCCCGCGACGCCGCGATGACGGTCTTCGCCTACGGCACCCCCAAACACCCGGCCTTACGTGCGCGCGGCCCCGAGGTGGTTCGCATGATCCGCGCCGCCGGATGCAAATCCCACGTGCTGAAGCTCTCGAAACAGGGGATTCCCTACCACCCGCTGTACCTCAGCGAGAGCCTGCTGCCCTTTCTCTGGCTGGAATGACCGGCGCCACCGGCACGTGGCAAAAATACTTCACAGACAAGCGAGAAGCCACGCATGGCTCGCACCGGAGCCCGGGTGATTGTGCATAGCAACATGGCTTGTGAATGGGAGATAAGAAGCTAGCTTACGATCAGCATTCTATACGATTGGACTGGCCTTCCATGTCTCAAGCCACCACCACCTTCCGCGAGGACATCGCCACCCGTCCCGCGGTGCGCAGCCGAACCAGCAAGAAGCTGATGCGCTGGGGCCTGATGGCGGGCGGTGTGTTGGCGGTGGTCGTCGGCGGTGGCTTCTACTGGCTGTCCAGCGGACGCTGGGTCGACACCGACGACGCCTATGTCCAGGCCGACAGCATGGTGCTGTCCACCGACGTGTCCGGTATCGTCGCCTCGATCCCGGTGCATGAGGGACAGGCTGTCACCAAGGGCCAGGTCCTGTTCACCCTGGACCCGCAAAAATTCCAGATCGCGCTGGACAACGCGCGCGCCAACCTGGCGCAGGTGCGGCTGAACATCGAATCGGCGAAGGCCGATTACGAGGCCGCCGTACGCGACACCGGCGCCAAACAGCAGCAGGTGAACGCCGACCAGGCGACCTATGGCCGCTTTGCCGCCCTGGTGAAGGCGCGCGCGGTCACCCAGCAGGAAACCGACGACGCCCGCTACAAGCTGGCCGCCGACCAGCAAGCCGTCAGTGCCTCGCAAAGCCAGGCTCGGGCGCTATTGGCCAAACTGGCGGGCAACCCCGACATCGCGGTGGAAGACATGCCATCGTTCAAGCAGGCGCAGGCGCAGGTGGCCGAAGCCGAACGCGAGTTGGCCCACTCGGTCGTGCGGGCACCCTATGACGGCATCGTCACCCAGGTCAGCAAGCTGCAGCCCGGCATGTATCTGGGCGCCAGCAGCGCGGCGTTCGGCCTGGTCTCCACCGATCACGTCTGGGTGGAAGCCGAACCGAAGGAAACCCAGCTCACCAATGCCAAGAACGGCGACCCGGTGGAGGTGAGCTTTGACATCTACCCCGGCCGCACCTGGTCGGGCATCGTGGAAAGCGTCGCCCCGGCGACCGACCAGAATTTCTCTCTGCTGCCGGCGGAGAACTCCTCGGGCAACTGGGTGAAGGTCGTGCAGCGGATCCCGGTTCGAGTGCGGGTCGACATGCACGCCGGCGATCCGCCGCTACGCGCGGGCATGAGCGCGGATATCGACATCGACACCGGCCACGTCCGCACGCTTTCGGATCTTTTCTAGGACCATCCCGATGTCCGGCCAGGAACAGACGGTTCCGCATCGCACCCTGATCACGGTCTGCGCGATGATGGCGACGCTGATGCAGTCGCTGGACTCGACCATCGCCAACGTGGCGCTGCCCTACATGCAGGGCAGCCTGTCGGCGAGCTACGACCAGATCACCTGGGTGCTGACGTCCTACATCACCGCGGCGGCGATCATGACCGCGCCCGTGGGCTGGCTGTCGGCTCGGTTCGGGCTGAAAAACCTGTACATGATCTCGATGGTCGGGTTCACCGTCACGTCGATGCTGTGCGGCGTCGCGCAATCGCTGCCCGAGATGGTGGTATTCCGCCTGCTGCAGGGCCTGTTCGGCGCCGCGCTGGTGCCGCTGTCGCAATCGACGATGCTGAACATCTATCCGCCGGAAATGCGCGGTTCGGCAATGGCGATCTGGGGCATGGGCGTTATGGTCGGGCCGATCCTGGGGCCGACTCTGGGCGGCTATCTGACCGAGATCTACAACTGGCGCTGGGTGTTCTTCGTGAACCTGCCGTTCGGCATCCTCGCCAGCGCCGGCATGGCGATGTTCCTGCCGAAAACCCCGCAAGGCACCGGCATGCGGTTCGACTGGATCGGCTTCGGCGTGCTGGCCATGGGCATCGGCGGCTTCCAGTTGATGCTGGACCGGGGCGAGACCATGGACTGGTTCGGCTCGACCGAGATCATTGTCGAGGCGACGTTGGCCGGTCTGGGATTCTACCTGTTCTTCGTCCACATGTTCACCGCCGAAAAGCCGTTCATCACCCCGAGGGTGTTCCGGGACCGCAACCTGTCGGCCGGCCTGCTGGTGATGTTCGCCGTCGGCATGGTGCTGTTCGCAGTGTCCGCGCTGCTGGCGCCCTGGTTGCAGAACCTGGCCGGCGATCCGGTGGAGACGGCAGGGATCGCGATGGCGCCCCGCGGCCTCGGCACGATGGCGGCAATGATGGTGGCCGGGCGCCTTTCCAGCCGGGTCGACGGACGCCTGCTGATGGCATTCGGCATCATCATCCTGTCGTGGAGCCTGTACCGCATGACCGGCTGGACCCCGGCCGTGTCGGACTTCACGGTGATCGCCAACACCATGCTGCAAGGCGCCGGCCTGGGCTTCGTGTTCGTGCCGCTGCAGGTCATCGCCTTCGCGACCCTGGAACCGGCGCTGCGCACCGAGGGCACGGCATTATTGAGCCTGACCCGGAACGTCGGCAGCGCAATCGGCATCTCGGTAACCAGCGCCCTGGTGACGCAGAACACCCAGATCGTGCACGCAACGCTGGCGAGCCACATCACGCCGCTGAACCGCCTGTTCGAGGGCGCGGCTCGGACCCTGATGCCGACAACCTCGCACGCCGCCCAGGTGCTGAACGGGATGCTGACGCATCAGGCGCAGATCATCGCCTACAACGACGACTGGAAGCTGATGATGCTGCTGGCGCTGCCGATGCTGCCGCTGCTGCTGCTGATGCGCGGCCCCAAGAAGGGCGCCCACGGTTCAGGACCGGAGCATCCGGCGGTGATCGACTGACCGTTTTCGGTCGCCCTATGACGACGTATCAACGCTGGAGCTATCAGCTTCCATCCCGGCCCTGCACGCCCGACAGGAACAGGTCGGCCCACGGGGCAGGCTTGGCCGTCACCACGCCCGCCCGAGCGAGGACGCTGGCGTAGATTAGGCCGCCTTTGGGCGTGGTGCTGTAGGCGCTTTCGGAGTCGACCAGGATTTCCAGCATATAGGCTCGGAGCATTTTCAGATTGCTGCCGTTGGCGTAGGCGGTCACCGCGCGTTCCCACGCTGCCAAAGCATCCGATCCTCCGGTTCGATCTCACCGGAATCCCAGAATCACAGATGCCACCCGTTTCGCAAGCCTGTTCCGATTCCAGTCAGGCCGGAAACGCTCTAACGCCGGCCATGGCGACGTTTAGTCAAAACCCGAAATTCAAATTGAGTCACTATCGCCAGATCGGGTCAGGTCGACCCGACCTGGCTCCGTAATTACATGTTTTAGCAAAATTCACGATTTCTGCCTTTCGCTCCCCAAGCCACTACTATCTAACTACCCCCCTGCCCATGAATATCCGGTAGAAACAAATCAGTCCAAGCCGCCGGCTTAGCCTTCACCACCCCCGCCCGAGCCAGGAAACTGGCATAAACCAGGCTACCCTTCGGCACGATGCTGTAGGAACTTTCCTTGTCGGCCAAAATCTCCAGCATGTCCGCCCTGGGCATCTTCAGCTTGCTGCCCTTGGCATAGGCGGTCACCGCGCCCTCCTGGTCACTGGCAATGAAGGCATTCGCCTCCTCCTGCGCCGCCAGGAACGCCTTGATCATCCCCGGATTGGCCGCGGCGAACTGTTTCTGCGTCATATTCAGCAGAATGGTCAGCAGCCCGATCACGTCCGCGGTGGTCAGCACACGATGGACGGAAGGATTCCGCAGCTCCTGATAGGAAAACGGCGGCGAGGCAAAATGCGACTTGATCTCCGTCTTCCCCGACATCATCGCGGCATAAGCGTCGGGATGCGGCAGCCCGACCGTCAGCGGGTCCAGCTTGGCATAGTTCTCGATACCGAACGTCTTCGCCGCCGCCATCTCCAGCACAACGGCGGCATAGGACGTCTTGATGCCCGGCACCGCGATCCGGTCGTTGGCAGTATAGTCCGTCAGCGATTTGATACGCGGATCGATCGTGTTCAGCCACAACGCACCGGCGTTCAGCGCGCTGACGCTGGTCATCTCCTGCTTCTTGCCCAAGGTCCGGTCGCGCAGCACCAGATACCCCGGGATACCGATGCCGGCGATATCCAGCGCCCCCGCCAGCATCGCATCGTTGATGTTGTTGCCGCCATCCAGCACCTGCCACTCCACCTGAACCGAACCCAGCCCCAGTTTCGCGGCATGCTTCTCGATCAGCCCCTGGTCCCGCATCACCATCAGCGGCAGATAACCCGTGCTATACCCATACGACACGCGCAACCGCCCCGTTTCGGCTCGGACGGGCCGAACATCCATCGCGGCGGCAGCGGTCACCGCGAGAATCGTCTGCCGGCGTGTCAGGGTTCGCATGATTCGTTTCCTTCCGTTTCTTGTTGGACCGGTCTATTACGGGCCGGCACCGATCTGGCCGATGTCGAAGGGTGTCGTCTGATAAATCTCATTGATCCAGTTGGACACCAGCAAATGGGCATGGGACCGCCACCGGTTGCGCGGCGGAAGCGATGAATCGCCGCCGGGAAAGTAATCAAACGGTGGCTTGATCGGGACATTGGCCTTGATGTCCCGAAAATACTCCTCCGCCAGGGACCCCGAGTCGTATTCCAGGTGATCCAGCACATAAAGCCGCCGAGACCGGCTGTCTTCCACGACGCAAACCCCTTTCTCCTCCGACCGGGTCAGCAACGTCAGATCGGAACAGTCCGCGACATCCGAGGCCCTGATTTCCGCCCAGCGCGAAATCGGCACCGAGAAATCGTCCGAGAAACCATTCAAATACGGCGACGCCGGCTTCAGGATTCTCTGCCGGTAGACGCCAAAGGCCTTCTCCGAAAGCTGATGCTTCGGCACCCCGTGAAAATGATACAGCGCCGCCATCGCCCCCCAGCACACCGACATCGTCGAATGCACGTTGGTTTGCGTCCAGTCGAAGATCCGCTGCATCTCCGGCCAGAACGTGACGTCTTCATACGGGATCGTCTCGACCGGCGTGCCGGTGACGATGAAGCCGTCGAATGTCCGGTCCTTGGCGTCCTCCCAGGCTTGGTAGAACGCCAGCATATGATCTTCCGGCGTGTTCTTGGGCTTATGGTCGCCGATGCGGATCAGCGACAACTCGACCTGCAACGGCGACGCGCCCAGCAGCCGAGCCATTTGCAACTCGGTCCTGATCTTGTTCGGCATCAGGTTGAGCAGCCCGATCTGCAGCGGACGGATATCCTGACGGATCGCCGCGGTTTCGGTCATGACGCGCACGCCCTCTTTCACCAGGGCATCGAAGGCGGGCAGCTTATCAGGGATCTTGATCGGCATGGCGGTCACCAAAAAACGACGATGAATCGCCTTGGGGTCCGCGGAGGACGGCCCTTTAGCGATTTGTTTAACGTGGCTGCAAGCCGGCCGGCCAAATCACCACGGGGCGCCTTCCTTACAGGATGGCGGGCGGGATGGCTATGGGGTGGGTTGGCGGAGCCGTCGTTTGCGGTTGGCGTTGGGGAAGGAAGAATCCTGACGCAAATGAAGGCCGGATTCACGCAGGTGCACGCGGATGCCAATTGGCTGGATGATGAGGGTCATTGGCAGATCGCGGCTGGACATCAGGCGCGTGGGCAATGGCCTATGATACCCGCCATTTGCGTGCTCCGCGTGCATCCGTCTTCATCTGCGTTGGGTCCCTTCCTTTGCTGACACCCGAACGATCAGATCGATCAGGCAGGGGCAGCCTCGGCGACCAGGGTCCGCAGGGCATTGGGCAGGATGCCGCCGTGGCGCAGCCATTCCGCCTCCACCCCGGTATCCACCCGGCAGGTCAGCGGCACGGTCGTTTCACTGCCATCCGCACGGCGCACCACCATCGTCACCGTCATCCCCGGCGTCACACCGGCCGACAAACCCAGCAGGTCAAAGCTCTCGCTGCCGTCCAGGCGCAATTGGCTAGCCTGTGTGCTGGACGGCAGTTGCAGCGGGACGACGCCCATGCCGATCAGGTTGCTGCGGTGGATACGCTCGAAGCTTTCCGCCACCACCGCGCGCACGCCCAGCAACCGCGTGCCCTTGGCCGCCCAGTCGCGTGAAGACCCGCAACCATAATTGGCACCGGCGATGACAATCAGCGGAACGCCCTCGCGACGGTAGCGTTCGGACGCATCATGCACCGAGGTCAGGTCGCCGCCGGGCATGTGGCGCGTGAAGCCGCCCTCGGTACCAGGAGCCATCAGGTTGCGCAGCCGGATATTCGCAAACGTCCCCCGCACCATCACCTCATGATTGGCGCGTCTGGCGACATAGGTGCTGAACTGCGCGGGAGCGACCCCATGCTCGATCAAATACCGTCCCGCCGGCACGTCGGCGGGAATGGCCCCACCGGGCGAGATGTGATCGGTCGTCACATTGTCGCCCAGGATCAGCAAGGAACGAGCACCGACGATGTCGCCAGCACCGAAATCGCCCGCATCGTCCAGGAACGGCGGCCGCTTCAGATACAGGCTGGCCGGATCCCACGCGAAGGTCGGTTCCGAACCGGGTCGCAACGCCGCCCACTCAGGCCCACCGTCGGCCAGGTCGCCATACACCGAACGGAACAGATCGGCGGTCAGCGACGCGTGCATGACCGCCTCGACCTCGGCATCCGTCGGCCACAGATCGGCCAGGCGAACGGGTTGGCCCGCCCGGTCCAGCCCCAGGATTCCACCCGGCACGTCATGCAGCACGGACCCGGCCAGGGCATAGGCAACGACCAACGGCGGCGAAGCCAGATAAGTGCCGCGAATCGCCGGATGCAGCCGGCCCTCGAAATTGCGGTTGGTGGAGATGACGCCCAGCACCACCAGGTCGTCCTTGGCCACCGCATCGGTCAGTGCTTGCGGCAGCGGACCGGCCCCGCCGCCGCAGGTCATGCAGCCATAGCCGACGACATGGAAACCGACAGCTTCCAGCGCCTCCTTCAACCCAGCCCGTTCCAGCATGGCAGTAACGACACGCGAACCGGGCGAGATCGACGTCTTGACCCACGATTTCGCCCGCAGCCCGAGCGCCGCGGCATTGCGGGCCAGCAGTCCGGCGGCGATCATCTGGAACGGGTTGCTGGTATTGGTGCAGGACGAAATCGCGGCGATCGCAATGTCGCCATGGCGCAACGGCCGATCCACCGCCGTCGCATCCGGTTCGGTCGCGGTAACACCGGCGAAGGCGGCCCGAAAACTGGCCGGCACAGCGGCCAGCGTGACCCGGTCCTCCGGCCGCGATGGCCCCGCAAGCGACGGTTCCACCGACCCTAGATCGAATTCGATCAACTCCGGAAAATGCGGCTCAACCGAGTCCCGCCACAGGCCCTGCGCGCGGGCATAGGCCTCGGTCAGCGCCACCTGTTCGGCCGATCGGGCGGTCGCGGCCATATAGCGGATGGTTTCGCCGTCCCAGGGGAAAAAGCCCATGGTGGCACCATACTCGGCCGCCATGTTGGCGATCGTGGCACGATCGGGCAGCGACAGCGTATCCAGGCCGGGTCCGCAGAACTCCACCACCGCCGCCAGCACGCCGAACCGGCGCAACGTCTGGGTCAGCGTCAGCACGATGTCGGTGCTGACCACACCCGGTTTGCGGCGCCCGGTGAGGCGGCAACCGACCACGCGCGGCACCAGCAGCGACACCGGCTGGCCCAGCATGGCGGTCGCTGCCTCGATCCCGCCGACGCCCCAGCCGAACACGCCCAGCCCGTTGATCATCGGCGTGTGGCTGTCCATCCCGACCAGACTGTCGGGAAACGCGACCGTGCGACCCTCGACCGACGCGGTGCCAACCACATTCGCCAAATATTCCAGATTGAGCTGATGGACGATGCCGTTGCTCGGCGGGATGACCCGCAGATTGTCGTAATGGTTCATCGCCCAGCGCACCACGCCGTAGCGCTCGCGGTTGCGCTCCATCTCCAGCTTCAGGTTGCGCGCGAACGCGTCCGCCGAGCCGGTGAAATCCGCCCGAACCGAGTGGTCCAGCACCAGATCGGTCTGGATACGGGGATTCACCCGCCGGGGATCCAAACCGCGTTCCGCCATCGCATCGCGCATGGACGCCAGGTCGATCAGCAGTGGAATACCGCTGGAATCCGGCATCAGCACCCGGGCTGGATAGAACGCGACCTCCCGATCGATCGCGGCCGGAGCGGGCCAGTGCGCCAGGGCCTCGATATCCGCCCTGCCGACAGCGTGGCCGTCCTCGTTCCGCAGCAGGTTCTCCAGCAGGACGCGCAGGGAGAACGGCAGACCCCGCAGCGACGTCCCCAGCGCTTCGGCCAGCACAGGCAGGCTGTAATAGTCGTAGGCAGCGCCGCCAACGGTCAGCGTGCGACGTGCGCCAAAACTGTCCCGGGTCATTCGGGCTTCCGGACGAACCGCGCTTCCAATTCCTTGATGCGAGGCAAACCCATCAGATTGTTAAGTTCGTCGAACGAGACCAGCAGGTCAGGGCGATCGATCACCCGTTCTTCCGCCAGCGACTGGTTCAGCACACCCAGCGCGTTCTTCATTCCCTGGATGGCGGCCGATGTCAGCAACCGTGGATAGGAAGCGATCTTGACGCCCATATCCTCCAATTGCCGAGCCGACAGCAACGGCGTGGTGGGGCGCTGGCGGATGCCGAATCCCATGTTGACGGCGAGCGGTTTGGACACGTTGCGAGCCACCGTGGCGATGTCCTCCGCCGACAGCAGCGCATCGGCGAACACCATGTCGGCGCCGGCCTCGGCATACAGGTTCAAGCGCCGTATCGCCTCGCCCACGCCGTGAATCGCTGTCGCGTCAGTACGGGCCTTGATGACAAAGTCGGGGTCACGCCGAGCCTCTGCGGCCGCGCGGATTTTTTCGACGCCTTCCTCGGCCGAGATCACCTGTTTCCCCGCCATATGGCCGCACCGCTTGGGCGAGACCTGGTCCTCGATCATCAGGCAGGCGAGGCCGGCGCGCTCAAAGCCCTGGATGGTGAAATAAACGTTGATGGCGTTGCCGTAGCCGGTGTCGCCGTCGGCGCTGAGCGGCAGATTAGAACACGCGGCCAATGCGGCCGAGGCCCGGACGTTCTCGTCGTAGCCCATGATGCCGACATCGGCCCAGCCGAGGTTGGTTTCGCTGACGCCAGCGCCGGAGATGCTGGCGGTCTTGAAACCCATCTGCTCGACGAGGCGGACGCTGAAGCCGTCATACACCCCGGGGCAGACCATGATGCCGGGTTCGGCCATCAGATCCCGCAGGCGGCGGCCAGGTGAGAGATGGTTTGGGGTGGTCATGCGTTTGGCTCCCGTTTGGGAGCGAAGTGTCGATGCGGTGGGGGCGGGTGTCAACGCGGGCGGGGGTAAGATGTTGAAGTGTTGGGGAAGTGGAGGCTCACGGATTAACCGCGGCCGGGGGATGCAAGCGGGTGTCGAGAGCAAATGGTTCCTGCACCACTAAGTCATAAAGACCTTTGGCCGTCCCCGGATCAAAAATCACGTTCCAACTATGCGCCGATACCACGCTCGGGATCAGAACGAACGGGTGCGACCTTCTTGAAGCAGGTCATGAGCCTCCAGACGGCTGCGGACCAAGCGATGCAAAGTGCGTTGTCCGCCAAGCAGGTCAACCATCCGGCTGACCTCGATATTTTCGACGGTAGGTTCCAAGAGAGGCATGCATTTGATCCCGTCACCTGTCGCCGCTGATCTCCCAGTTGACGGGATCAGTTTCAAGTCCGCCCTACAATCCGTCCGAGGTTCCAGTCAGTTGACCGTTGCTCAAATCCGTCAGTGCCGCCCAACGATTCGCCCAGAAACGTCAACGCGCCGGAAGCATCGGCAAATCGCCGACCGCCGTCACGCGGTAGACCGCGAAATCGCCACCAGGCACCCTGCCCCGCGTCACCGTCCCAATTCGTTCCGCCCCCCTCCACACCGCCGGATCGGGCGCGTCCGATTGCCGGGCATCACGCACTAGCAGCCCGGTTCTCCCGGCGATCGGCACCACCGGCAGCGTCGTCAGCGTCCACCGCTCATCGGACCCCACAACACGAACGCCCGCGGGCATCCACCACGCCAGTTCGCTCGCCAACGCATACCCATCCGCTGCCACGAAACCCGCACCGGTGGAATCCTGGAACATCCGTACCTGTGCGGCAACGTCATCCCATCCAGCCAACCGCATCGCGATCGGATCGAGCCGCGCCGGCAGCGGCAGCAACCCGGTAGCCGCCTGCACATAAGCCACCGCGGTGATCCCGAAACCCAGCGCACAAGCACCAACCCACCAGCGCCGGCTCGGCAGCAACCCACCGGCAGCGACAGCCAACGCCGGGTATATGATCGCCGGCCAGTTGCCCTGCACCCGGTCGCCGAACGCGTGCTGCACGAACACCAGCACCGGTGGCAGCGACAGCGCGGCCAGCAGCGACCACCCGGGGTCGCGCGTTCGCCAGGCACGGCGCACCGCAACCACCAGCCCGGCCATGCACAACGCCCACACCAGCGGAGTCGCCAACCCGATCTGCCCGCCGATCAACTCCCCCAGGAAGCCGGCCGCTCGGGCTGGCCGCCAATCCTCGACCCGGCCGCCTTGCTTGACGAACCCCACCCAGCCATGCGCCGCATTCCACGCCAGCACCGGGGCAAACAGCACAAAGCCGATCGCGCACGCCGTCCACGGTTGCCAGCGGCGCAGCCAGGACCGGCCGGCGGGAACCAGCAAGGCCCACAATCCGACCCCGACCCACAGCAGCAGCGCGGTGTATTTGCTGTCCAGCGTGCAGCCGCCGAACACCCCAGCGGCCAGCCACCAGACGCCCGAACCCCCGGCGGCGATACGCGCCATGGTCCACAGCGTCGCCGTCCAGAAAAACAACAACGGCGAATCCGGAGTCATGATGACCGTGCCGACGCCCAACAGCAGTGACGCGTTCAGCAGCATCACCGCCACGATCCCGGCCTTCGTCCCGGGAAACAGCACCCGGCCGGCATCGAGCAGCATCCAGGACGCAGCAAAACCCGCCAACGGACCCAACAGCCGCACGCCCAGCGCGGTCTGTCCCGCCAGCATGGTCCCTGCCCTGATCCACAGCGCCACCATCGGCGGATGATCCAGGTATCCCGCCGCCAAGGCGTGCGACCACACCCAATAGTAGGTCTCATCCGGCGCCAGCGGGGCCGTCGCCGCCACGGCCAACCGGATCAGCGTCACCACCGCCAGCACGGCGGCGAGTGCCTTCACCGGGAACGCCAGACCAGGGTTGCCGAGACCGCGTAGTTCCACACCACGCCGATCATCGCGCCGATCCCGCCGGCGACGGTCCAGGTCTCGTGCTGCTCATACAGCACGTGGGCGATGCCGACATTGGCGATGGCGCCGAAGCCGCAGACCACCATGAACAACAGCAATCCGCGCCACAGGCGGGGACCTTTCAGCCGCTGGTCGCGATAGGTGATCATGTTGTTGAGCTGAAAATTGAACACCATCGCAACCACGGTCGCCAGCGCCTGCTCGATTTCGAAACCCAGCCCGGTCGAGCCGCGCAACATCGCCAGGACGGCCAGGTGGACCACGATACCCAGCGCGCCAACCAGCGCGAAAGAGAAGAAGCGCAGCGGCAGCAGGCCGCCGAACACCTTGTCCAGCAGCAGGCCGGCAAACTGGACCATCACCAGCGCGTCCATCTTGCTCTCACCCGCGGCGCGCTCGCGGAACCGGGCGGGGACTTCCAGCACCCGCAGCGGGGCGGCGCTGCTGAGCACGAGGTCGAGCAGGATCTTGAAGCCCTGGCCGTTCAGGTTGCGGGCGAGGTCCTCGAACAGCGGGCGGGGCAGCATGAAGAAGCCGCTCATCGGATCGGTAAGGCGAACCGGCAGGAACACCTGCGCCAGCCAGATGCCGCCATCGGACAGGACATGGCGGAAACGGCTGGACAGGCCGGCGTTGTCGCCCCCCTCGACGTGGCGGCTGGCGATGGCGATGTCGTGGCCGCCGGCCTGCAGCGCCGCCAGCATGGCCGGCAGCCGGGTTTCGTCGTGTTGCAGGTCGCCATCGATCACCGCGACATAGTCGGCGGAGGATGACATCGCGCCCTCGATCACCGCGGAGGCCAGGCCACGGCGGCCGATGCGGCGGATGCAACGGACCCGGCTGTCCAACTGAGCAATGCGACGCACTTCCTGGGCGGTGCCGTCAGGGCTGTTGTCATCGACGTAGATGACTTCCCAGGCGATGCCGGCCAGCGCCGCGTCCAGCTTGGCGATCATCGGCGCCACGTTCGGACGCTCGTTGAAGGACGGAACGATGACGCTCAACACAGGCGTGCCGGTGGGACGGCTGGCCGTCGGCGGTTCGGCCTGGAGGGTCGGATCGGGCATAAGCTGTTGATAAAATCCACGCCTGCGCGGTGCTCGCTGGACATACAAGACGGCAGCCCGGCGTCAAGGGCAATGCAGGGTCGGCGTCAGCGACTCTCTCAAAACGACGAAAATATAAAATAAACATTGAAAATTGGGACGGTTTGATCGATGTTATCGAAATAATTAGACATATGGCAAACATTGATCATGCGCACCGCCTTTTGCCTCGTTGGACTGCTCGCTGCCTGGACTGCCGTGACCACGGGGCAGGCCGCCGCCACGACCCTGACCGACAGTCAGATTTTCAGCCAATTCAATGCCGTCATATTCGATGACTTCAGTGCCAGCTCTGAAGTCGAAGGCCGTGTCGCCGTCGGCGGCAACCTGACGAGTGGCACGAATGTCGCCATAAAACCCGGGCTGCCCACGTCGTCCTTTGGTGCTTTATCGGTGTATGGCAGCGTGACCGATTCAGGGACGATCAACGTCGACAACGGGGGTTCGGTCGCCATCGCCGGCAGCAACAGTGCCAGTATCAATTTGAACAATGGCGGGTCCGCCTTTGTTGGCGGCTCCAACAGCGGCACCCTGACCGCCTCCGGCGGCGCGGGCAATCTGACCGTCATCGGCACGAACAGCGGCGCCCTGTCGCTGGCCAGCGGCGGCAGCGTCTATGTCGGCAACGGCAACACCGGCACCATCCAGTTGAACGGCGGCTCGCTGACCTACGCGGGCAGCCAGGGCAGCGTGACCAACATCAACGGCGGCACGATGACCCAAGTGGCCAGCCCGAACCCCGCCGCGCCCACCAGCACGCTGGGCTCATTCGCCACCACGTTCCAAACGCCGCTGACCCAGTTGTCCACACAATTGAGCGGCGTGGCGGCGAACAGCACCGCATCGTCATTGAGTGGCGCCGTCACCTTCAACGCCACCCCGAACAGCAGCGGCGTCGCGGTGTTCAACATCAATTCCTCATTGTTGTCCGGGGCGTCCTCGGTGGCGATCAACCTCGATGGCGCGACGTCGGTGATCATCAACGTCAACGTCGATAGCTGCTCGACCAATGTCTGCACCTTCGCCCCGACGGCCAACTTCCTGAATCCGACCGACTACGCCTCGGCGGTGTTGTGGAACTTCGTCAACGCAACGAATCTGAACTTCACCACGGAATTCGGCGGTTCGATCCTCGCCCCGGATGCGACCGTGGACAATTCGAACTCGATCGACGGCACGCTGGTCGCGGAGAGCGATTCCGGCTCCACCGGCGAACTGCACAGTTACCCCTATACCGGCACGTTTCCCGGCTCCTCGGTGCCCACGCCGGAACCGGCAAGCCTGATGCTGATCGGGACTGGTATCGCCGGTCTGGCCGCGATCCGGCGGCGGAAGGTCGGCCCGGGAAGATAGCGGCCTGCCGCCGTCCGGATCAGCCAAGAATGTCACGCACCAGGGGAATGACCTTGCTGCCGTAAAGTTCAATACTGCGAAGAAGTTTCTCGTGCGGCAGCGTTCCGGAGCTGTATTTCATATCGAATCGTGAAATGCCGAGACTATTGACCACCGCAACGATCTTGCGCGCGACTGTCTCCGGAGCGCCCACGTAAAGCGACCCATGATCGGCTTGAAGATCGAAGTTGGCTCTTTTGAGAGGCGGCCAACCGCGTTCGGTGCCGATCCGGTCACGCAGCCGCTTGTATTCGGGCCAAAATTCCTCGCGCGCCTGAGCGTCCGTATCCGCGACATACCCGGTCGAGTGAACACCGATCGCCCGAACCGGCCTGCCGAGCTTTTCGGAGGCACGATGATATAGCTCGACAAACGGCTTAAATCGCTCCGGATCGCCGCCTATGACGGCAAGCATCATCGGCATGTCGTAGCGTGCGGCTCGGAGGATGGATTCCGAGGTAGCACCACGACGCCATCGAGAATCGTGCTCCGCGTCGCGGTCACCTGTCGGGGTTGACAGGAAGTAACAACATGATGCGAAATGCCCCCGCGCGGTAGCAGATTTGGAGAGGATCTTAACTTGACCGATTTGTCTCCGGCACGGGAAATCGCGGTGTCAGACCAGTTGCCGTTCGAATTCTCCGTCCTCTCTGCTGCCAGCAAGTCACTGTCGCGCACCGATCCGCGCTACCTGCAGGTGGTGGAACGCGACGCGGGCTTGTTGGTGTTCAACCCGGCGAGCGAAAAGGACAAACCGACTTCGACCAGGCACATCACGGTGTCTGGCGTCGACCTCGACCTGGGGCCTGATGGCAACGCGCCACTCTACACGCGGTTACATGACAATTACGACATCCGCAAGCTGGTGATCTGTGTCGATCATCTGACGGTCACCGGTACGCTGAATCTGCCGGGGACCCAATTGTCCATCTGGGCACGAAAACTGACCTTCGTGGGCAATGCCGCCATCAGTACCCAGCCGCGCCCGTTCATGGGCACAAGTGGCCTGGCGCAGGCGATGGACGGGCAGGCCGGCGGCGCCGTGCACCTTTATGTCAAGGAGATCGAAGCGCCCGGCTCCACCAAGCGGTTCGTCACTCAAGGCGCCGCGGGTCAGGCCGCGATGAAGGGTTCGGCGGGCGCGAAAGCCAAGTCGGTGACGCCCTGGAAAGGGATCATTGAGAATACGCCGGCCGCCTGGTGGACGTCCGAAACGTTGGACTGGAAGTCAGAGATTGCCGGCAACAGGAGCACAGACGGCTTTGCACCGGTGATCGTGAACTGGTGGCAGATCGTCTACGTCGAGCCGCAAATGGGCAGTAGCGTGCACGGGTGGGTCAAGAATACGAACAACCCGGAGACCATCGGGTCGGACTGGCCAACGGACGGCCCGGCGCCCAAGACCATGCCGGGCACGCCGGGCCTGGGAGGCGCAGGTGGGACGATCTGTTCGAACCATGTAATCCAGATCGCGGCGATCGCCGCGCAGAGTCGCGGCCAGCCGGGGGCCATGGCCGACAGCATCCCGGAAAATTCGGCGGGAGAGCCGGTGAAATCCTGCAAGTTGGAGGTCGGCTACCGCGCCTATTCGCCGTTCCCGCATTTGAAGGCCGGGGTCGAGGGCAACGGCAATTTCAACATGAAGGACTCAAGCTATTTCCGTGTCGCCGAAAAGCGAACGACCAAGCCCTACCCAGCGGTGCCCGCGCCCAAGCCCCGCGCCGACACCGCCGACCGTGATGGCAAAGCCCTGCCTCTGCCCACAACGGCACCCTGGTTCTGGATCCACCCGCTGACGCTGGCCGCACTGACCGCTTATGCGCGCGATGTATTCCGGGTTGGCGCGCCGAACGTCGCCCGCCCATTGCTGCGGAAATACCTCGACGACATGATGGGCATCACTGAGAATAGCGCCCCGGATTTCGACGTTCTGCTGGCTCGGGCCGAACTGATGGATCTCGCACAGCGCATGGACGGTCCGAACGACTATTTCGGGCATCCTGCCGGCTGGGTGCCAGGGCTGTCGTTTCAGACCAACATGAAAGCTTACGAGCGTCAGATCGACGGCGCGGTGGCGCGGCTCTACCTCAGCTATTGGATGGAAAACAACCAGGCCGGGAAGGCACAGCGCATCGCCTCGGCGCAACAGGCGATCGGCAAGCTACAGGCCGAGGTGGCCCAGGCCGTGCGCGACCAGGCCGCCGCGATCACCCAATTGGAGCAGCTGGCGGACGAGGAAACCACCCTCGCCGCCAGGATCGGCACGTTTATGACCGACCTCGCGACGCTGGAGAGTGAACTGCGCCGCGGTGCCAAGGGCAAAGCCGAGATCGAGCATACGTTTCGCGTCGCGGGCCGAATCCTGGGTGGCGTGGCGCAGGTGATCCCGGTGGGCCAACCGGTGTTGGGCGCGATTGGCAAGGGTTTCAGCGCCCTGGCCGACTGGGAGGGCGAAGGCGCCGTCGACGCGATCAAGACCGTCGGCAAGGCCGTGTGGGACACCAAGCTGGTCAGCGACAAGCTGCTGCCCAAGGCGAAATCCACCGCCGCAAATTTGCTGAAGGCGGCGGGCATCACCTCGGTCCCCGACAAGGAACCCGACGACGCCGAAAAGGACCCCGCCGCGGGCGAATTCGACAAGGAACTGAAGAAAACCGAGCTGGGTAACAAGGTCAAGAAACACATCCAGTCCCAGAGCGACGCCAAGGACGAGGTCATTTCGGCCCTGGGCTCATTGACGATCTCGGCCGACGAGCTGAAGGCCGCCATCGAAAAGGCGCTTGCCGACTGCCCGGAATACAAGCAACTGCGGGAAAAGTTGGAAAAGCTGAACGCCGATAAGGCCACCTATCGCGACCGCATCGCGGCTGTGGCCCATGCGCTGGATGCGGCCACCTCGGTCATCGCCACATCGCGGCTGACACAGATCGCGCTGCAGTCCAGCGTCTCCCAGGAAGCCGCCCTGCTTAGCCCCGAGGGGCTGCGCTATACCCGCGCAATGGGCGAGCGCGCGATCGAGCGTCTGCAGCGGTTCCAGTATTATTTCGCCGCATCCTACGTCTACGCCAACCTCAGCCAGCCCGCCAACTTCGACGGCAATTCCGTCGCGATGTTCAATGAGTTGCGCGACAAGCTGAAGACCACGGGAAAAGCCGTGCTGACCGGCGACGACTTCGACCGGCTTCGGGTGGTCTTCGACGAAAACCTGGCGCAGGTGGCGTCCGACATCCTGACCTACCACAACGAAACCCTGCCCTCACGCGACCCGCGGACCGACAAAATCACCACCCAGGTGACGCTTGAACTTTCGGAGCAGCAACTTGCCGCGCTGAACCAGGGCAGCAACACGGTTTTCATCGACCCCATGGCGATGGGCAAGCTGGTGCTCAGCCAGGAAGACGTGCGCATTTACGACCTGGTCGTGCGTGAGATCGAACTTGTCGACCCACCGGCGCGTTCGGTCGACGTGCGGGTGCGGATTGTCCATGACGGCACGGCGTGGCTGTGGCGGGAGGGGCATCAGTTCCAATTCCGCGGCGCCCCCACCACCTGGGGGGCCACGATCAATTCCGCGCCGGGCTCCCGGCCCGTGGCCGAAGCGCGGAGCACCGACGACCTGTCGCTGATCCTCGAACTGACCAAGCAGAAAAGCGCGGCCCAGTTGTTCCCGCGCCCCTCGGCCTGGGCGGCGCTGCGGATCCGTCTCGAGCTGCTGGATGAGGTGGTGGAATACCGGCCAAAGCTGAAGAAACTGACGCTGGACCTGAGATACACGGCGCGCGACACAGCCACCAAACGTCGCGCGCTGTTTGTCAGCATCGCCGATGGCATTCGGCCCCGGATCGGGCTGAACGCCGCCGACGTGTCGGGCCGCATGGCGGGCGAAGGCAGTTTCCTGCGGACCTACGCCGCCGACACCGCGGTGACGTTGACCGCGCCCGAACGGTTCGGGCGCTATGTCTTCCAGGGATGGCGGATGCAGTTCCTGGCGGGCGACTACGACCCGACCAGGCCGGTGTCGCTGTCCACGCCGGGGACCGCGGGATACCAAGGCGACATGTCTGGCCTCGTCACGGGACGCAGCCTGAAGGTGACGCTCGACAAGAACCGGTTCGTGCGGCCGATCTTCATTCTGCCGGCCGGCTAAGGCCACTGTCGATCTTCCTTCCCGCTTTCCCTGTGCTCCGGCCAACAAGTTGATGGTGCCCGCGCACCAATGCCCCCTACGCCACCCGTGCCGCGCTTGCGCCGTCATCCAGATACTGAGTCGCCCCGCCCAGGTGCAGCATCACCTCTGCGCCCTTGTCGAACCGAGCGAACGCTGCGATGGGCAGCGTGGCGCTGCCATTGGTCCAGCGCAGGTGGCAGCCGGCCTCATAAGCGTGGAAGCCAACCGTCAACCGGTCATCGTCGGCCTCGATCAGCATGAACTTGCCGCCCTGGCGGATCGCCACCTGCCGCAGCGCCACCCCCAGCGACCGCGGGTCGCGGGCGAGCCCAAGCTCCGACGGCACCCCCACGCGGGAGGCGATCACCACGCTCTTGGTGCAGGACGGCAGACGGAAGCCATAGAGCGACCCGCGCCGGTACTCCGGGTCCACCCGCACGCCATCGATCACCAGATGCAGGTCCGGCTCCTCCGTCAGCGACGGCAGCGCGCGCGGGCCGGTGCGGTCCAGCCGCCGCCATGCCGCATCCACCACGGGGCCCCCGGTCAGCACCGGGGCATAGGGGTCTTGCGGAGGCAGGTGCCAGCCGGTGTTGGCGTTGTGGAACAGCCAGCGGTTGCCATCATCGCGGTAGCTTTCGGCCAGCGCGCCGTTGGCCAGCAGCACGTCGTGGCTGTCCAGCTCGACGTGGTAGATGTCCACTTCCCGGGCTCGGTCGTCCCACAGGATCGTCCGGTGATTGACCAGGAACTCCACCGGGATCAGCACGCCATCGATGTAAAGCGAGTGGGCCTTGGTCACGTGCAGGTCGGCGTTCGGCACGTTGTCGGCCAGCGCCCCCTTGCGCACGATCACCGGCGTCGCTGCGCTGCGCCGGCCACGGGTGGCGAGCACCTTGCCGTTGCCGATCCACGTGACCGCGCGCGGCCCGTTCTGGGCGGTCAGCACAAGGTCGCCGATGTTCAGCGTCTCCACCGGCACCTCGCCCGCCGGCGTGCCGATCATCGTGCCGGCGCGGAAGCAGACGACAATATCGGTGCCGCCATTGCCATCAGGGGACAGTTGAAACGAGTCGGAGGTGAAGGCGCCCTGAATGTTCAACGTGTCCGGGCCGCCGACTCCACCGGTCAACACCAAGGTATTGTTCGCGAACGTTTCGCCGCTCGCGAGGAAGCCGGTCAGATCGATGGTGTCGCCATTGGCGAAGCCGGTGATACCGATGGTGCCGAGGCCGCTGGCCGAGTCGGTGCCGGAGACCGTCCACGCCGCGCCGGTGTCAAACTGCAACGCACTGAAATTGGCGATGCTGGTGCCGAAGCCGGACAGCGTTCCCGCACTGGCGGCCGAAGCCAGTTCCAGGACGCCTCCGCCGCCTTGGACGTTCCCCGCGAAGACCGCGCCGGGATCGGCGATCAGCCGGCTCGCGTATCCGGCCGCGAACTTCACGGCGTAGCTGCCGCCGGCGATGCTGCCGGCATTCACCACGGTCACGGCGGCGTTGTAGCCATCAATCCCGTAACCCCCGCTGATCGTGCCATCGCTTTGGTTGGTGACGCTGCCGCCGACCTCCAGAAAAACGCCAATGTTGGACCCGGCGATGCTGCCGGCATTCACCACGGTCACGGGGGCGCCCGCGCCGAAAATCCCGTCCTGGCCGGTGATTGAACCGCCACTTTGGTTGGTGACGTTGCCGCCCGCGAACAGGACAACGCCCTGCCTTGACCCAGCGACGCTGCCGGCATTCACCACGGTCACGGCGGCGCCGGCTCCGCTAATCCCGACAAACCCACTGGTGATCGAACCGCCGCTCTGGTTGGTGACGTTGCCGCCCGCGGACAAGACAACGCCCTCGTTGGTTCCCGCGATGCTGCCGGCATTCACCACGGTCACGGCGCCGCCCTGACCGGAAATCCCGCGATACCCGCTGATCGAACCGCCGCTTTGGTTGGTGACGCTGCCGCCTGCCGCGAGGTCGATACCGGTGCCATAGCCGTTCGGGCCGCTCCCGGCGATGCTGCCGGCATTCACCACGGCCACGGTGGCGCCCCGGCCGTAAATCCCATAACGGTCGCCGCTGATCACAGCACCGCTCAGGTTGGTAACGCTGCCGCCGCCCGCCAGGTAAACCCCTTGGCCTTCGGCCCCGTCGCCGGCGATCATCCCAGCGTTGACGACCGTCGCCGCCCCGCCGGCCGCCCCATGGACGGCGGACCCGGCCCCCGCGGTGATCGTCCCGGTCGACGCATTCGACAGCACCCCGCCCGGTACCAGCGTCAGCACGCCCGTCAGCGCGCCGCCGCCGTTGAGGGTCCCGGCATTGGTCAGGGTTCCGGCGTCGGTTAGATGGGAGCCGGCGGCGATTGTGTTGGCGCCCGCCAAGGTCCATTGCGCGCCGGCGTCCACCGTGACCTGGGCGAAATCGACGTATTTTGTGCCGAACCCCGACAGCGTGCCGGCCGAACCGGCGGAGGCCAGTTCGAGCGTGCTAACCGACGTCGCGCCGATCGTATTGCCGCCGGTCACCGTGCCGTAGAACACCGCGTTCGGGTCGATGACCAGCCGGTTCGCGTAGCCGGCGCCGAACAGCACGGCGTAGCGAGCGCCACCGATGGTGCCGGCATTCACCACGGTCACGCCGCCGTAGGCGTTAATCCCGATAAAGCCACTGGTGATCGACCCGCCGCTTTGGTTGGTGACGCTGCCGCCCGAGAGGAGGAAAACGCCTTCTTTCGATCCCGCGATGCTGCCGGCATTCACCACGGTCACGGCGCCGCGCTCGTCGAAAACCCCGTAACGCTCGCTGCTGATCGCGCCGCCGCTCTGGTTGGTGACGTAGCCGCCAGCGCCGAGGCGAACGCCCCCGAAGTACCCCGCGATGCTGCCGGCATTCACCACGGTCACGCCGCCGCCGTTGCCGTAAACCCCGAAACCCCCGCTGCTGATCGAACCGCCGCTTTGATTGGTGACGCTGCCGGCGGTGAGGAACTGGATGCCGTACCGATTGGACCCGGCGTCGATGCTGCCGGCATTGACCACCGCCAGGCCCGTGTAAGACACCGACAGCCCATCGGTCAGCAGCCCGTTCGAGGCGATGGTCGTCGGATTATCGGCGCCCACGGTGAGGGACACGAGCGTGGCGTAGGTTCCGGTAATCGGATTGGTCATCGGTCGGTCCTTTTGGGCTTCCGGGGACTCGGGGCGTCCAGGCACCGATCGAGGCCAACGAATGGCGTTGGAACCAATCTCTCCAAAATCGGCCGGGAAGACAACTTATTCCGGCCAAGTTTTGTGAGGTCGGTTACAATAAGACACCATTCGATTGAGGCTAAAATAATGTATTTGATATCGATATTGTCAACATGCCATTACGACCTTCTGAGAAGTCTTTCGCCGCGGGCTGACGGCGACCGGCGGTGGATTTGCGCCGGTCCGGCTGTCGGTTTGGCGAAGCGGCCGGGGGTTCTCGATCGCCGCCGCGAGACGGTCGAGCATCCTTTTAGAACGATCACGCAATAAATCAACCAGGGTGCGTTTCTGATGCGCAGCCCGGAGAAGGTCCGCGCCGAGCGCAGTCCGACCGCACTCGCTTCCAATCTCAGGCGGGTGCTCCATCTTGTCGGATTCTCCGAGCTGATGGCCGCGGTAACTGCCTGAAGGGCCTACGGGTGGCTTTTCTGCGGAGGTGGGAGCGTGATCGTCGACTACTTCGCCTGGAAGACCCGTCCAGGAACGGCACGACGATTTTTGGTCGAGTTCCGTCGGGCAAGGGCGTGAGCGCACCGGCCTTGATGACCACGGGAAGTTCGTCACTCACAAGAGCATCTCCATTCCGCTTGCGACGTACCGGATCACGGTGCGCTCGCCGTACGAAGCAGCCCCGGCGGGTGTAAGACCAAGCTTACGTGCAACGCCGATGGAAGCCGTATTGTCCGGATCGATATCGGCGATGACCAGCCGCAGGCTGAGCGTATGTAAGGCATGGTTGAGCACCGGCCACGCGGCTTCAGTCGCAAAACCCTGGCCCCAGGCGGCACGGATCAGACGCCAGCCGATCTCAATCTCCGGGCCATGCAGATCCAGCGGCGTCAGCAGAATCCAGCCAACGAAGCCCGTTGGCGCCAGGATGGACCAGTAGCCCATGCCGACCGGATACGCATGACGGATGCGTGCTTCGACGAAGGCGCGATGCGCAATCGGATCGGTCCAGGGGCCATGGATGAATTTCGTGACGAGCGGGTCGCGATCCATCGCGAGGCAGGCGTCAAGGTCCGCGAGCGTCCGTGACCGGAGGGTCAGCCGCGCAGTCGTGAAGGTCGGCAGTGGGTCGGAGTGGGTCATTTGGCCCTTTTTCTACAGTCAATTCCCGGGACGCTGGACCAGCGACAACTTTGCCGGGAGACGTCCGCTGACATCGTAGGCGTGGTCAAATACGTCGCCCCTGTGCTTCTCGACCACACTAACCCCTCGCAGGCAAACCGTTTCCGTCACTGTCCGGTTCGAGTATCGTTGTGCGATCCCTGGCGAATGTCGCGAAGGCTATCCCCGGGCGCTGGGCCCTGCGCTCGATGGACAACATACGTCGCCTGCCAAAGACCCAGACAAGGCTTGTGAAAATGCGGCAAGAGGTATAGACTCAAGTATGGAAAGTCAGCAATTTACGGAGTTGCTGAGACCTTGCTGCCGCCACGAGCAATGCCGTTCCGCTACCTGGATTTCGTTGATAGCAACACAAATCTATGGGGGAGCCAGCTATGAAAAAAAAAACCGTGTGCTTTGCCCATGCTGGATCGGCGAAGATCCCGATAACGGCACCTGCGATTCAATGCAGGCCTGGCACATCGACAAAGGCACTATCGACGGCGCGGACATGACTGGGCGCACCGTCGCCATGGTGTGTGAAATTCCCGGCAACGTGCTCAAGGGGGGCTTCCGGGTCAAAGTTTACATCGATGATGGCGCCTCCGACCCGCAACAGGCGGCGTTGCTGGAAGTATATTCCGGCAAGCAAGGCGGTCCAGTCGCGGAACTCGCCAAACTGGTCGGCGAGGTGGTTTCGGTGGAAAGGGTACCGATCACCTTCACCGTCGACCAGGGCCACGGAATGCTCAAAATCGCCGAGGTTGGCCTTGCCGAACTGGAGCCCTATCGCGGTCCGACCGGAGCCATCACCACGCTCACCGACACGATCTTTTCCACCGTGCCCGGCGCGCCGGTCTTCGTTGGCAAGGCGACGCGTTACGTCAGCAAAAATCCCGATCTCGGCCACGATCTCGACATCTCCGGGTTCAATGCCCTGCAAAGCACGTTCGTGTTCGACGGCTAACTTCGATGGCGAGCCGACCGGAGCGGATGGCACCGGCGTTTCCGCCTCTCGCCACGGGGCTCGTCGTTCTGTCCTGGATCACGTTGCTGGTGTGGGACGCGAGCCCTTATGCACGCTACCTGAACCACGGCGACTGGACGACGATCGGCCTCGGCGCGGCGATCTGTAACGCGGTGCCTGGTGGTTCGTGGCTGGTCCCCGTCATGCTGTATGGCGGCGGATGGTTGCTGATGTCAGCAGCGATGATGTTGCCGACGTCGCTGCCGCTGATCCGCCTGTTCGATCGCATGATCTCCGGGCGGCCCGACCATATGGTGCTGCACGGGTTGCTCATCGCGGGCTACCTTCTGGCCTGGGCAGGGTTCGGTGTGGCCGCGCATCTGCTGGACCGCACGCTGCACGCCGAGCTCGGTGGCTGGGTTTGGCTCGCCACACACCCATGGACACCCGGCGCTGTTGTCCTCGGCCTGGCCGGCGCATTCCAGTTCTCGAAGCTGAAATATCATTGCCTGGACAAGTGCCGCACCCCGCTCGGCTTCATCATGAGCCATTGGCACGGCCCGAGCCCATGGCGTGACGCGTTCAGCCTGGGCCTCGCGCATGGCGCCTGGTGCGTCGGATGTTGCTGGGCCGTCATGCTGCTGATGTTCGTCGTGGGTGTCGGCAATGTCGGCTGGATGCTCGCGCTTGGATCATTGATGGCGATCGAAAAGAATGCGGCATGGGGTCGGCGAACGAGCCAACCGCTCGGTTTCGCCCTTCTCGCGTGGGCGGGGGCGATCGCGACGGTCAACATGTTGACTTGAGTGCGTAAGGCGCATGCTGGGCGCCGTAACGAAATCGACTTGCACCAGCACTGACAAAACATCGTTCCCCGACCAGGTAAGCGGAAATCGAATGTCCTGGGATCCGAACCAGAAAACAAGGAGAGCATCGTCATGAATATGCGTCCAGATCCCACGTTTTACGCTTCGCCACAACTCGCGATGGAAGCGCCCGCAGAAGATTTTGCCTACACATTACTGCTAAGTCCTGATTTTTCACAACCTGACGCGCTCGCGGTCATCGACGTGAAACCGGGCTCGCCGACCTATAGCCAGGTGGTTCACACGCTGGCGATGCCGAACAAAGGGGACGAATTCCATCACTTCGGATGGAACGCCTGCTCATCCTCACTGTCGCCGCTGACCGGTCACGCCTTCCTCGAACGGCGCTATCTGATCATTCCGGGGATGCGGTCCTCGCGCATGTACATCGTGGATACGAAGCCGCATCCAACGCAGGCGCGGATCCACAAGATCATCGAACCCGAGGAAATCTTCCGCAAGACGGGCTACTCGCGTCCGCACACGGTGCATTGCGGGCCTGAAGGCATCTACGTCAGCACGCTCGGTGGCGGCGGGAAGGATGGCACCGACGGTCCGCCAGGCATCTTCATCATGGACTGCGAGACGTTCGATGTCCTCGGCCGCTGGGAAATCGACCGCGGGTCGCAAGAGAAAGGCTATGATTTCTGGTGGAACCTGCCGCGCGACTACATGGTGTCGAGCGAGTGGGCATTGCCACCGCAATTCGAAAACGGGATCGTCCCCGAGGATCTGCTGTCGAACAAGTACGGGCACCGTGTACACTTCTGGGATCTGCGGGCCAGGCGCAACGTGCAGACGCTCGACCTCGGCGCCAACCACCAAATGGCGCTCGAAGTGCGTCCCGCGCACGATCCCAGCCGTGAGCACGGCTTCATCGGCGTCGTGATCGACACGACGAACCTTGAAGGATCGATCTGGACCTGGTGGCGGCAGGGTGGACAGTTCCACATCGAGAAGACGGCGACCATCCCGCCGGAGCCCGCGCAAAAGGAACTGCTTCCGCCGTTGCTTCAGGGATTTGGCGCGGTGCCGCCGCTCGTTACCGATATCGATCTCTCTATCGATGACAAGTTCCTGTACGTGTCCTGTTGGGGAACCGGCGAGATGCGACAGTACGACGTAACGGAACCCCGGAAACCGAAGCTGGCGGGATCGATCCACATCGGCGGGATCGTGCGGCGGAGCCCGCACCCGAACGGCAAAGCCTATGCGGGTGGTCCGCAGATGGTCGAGATCAGCCGCGACGGCAAACGGGTCTACTGGACCAATTCTCTCTACTCGACCTGGGACGATCAGTTCTACCCGGATGGTGTGCCCGGGGCACAGGTCATGGCCCGGGCTGAACCTGGCGGAGGACTGACGCTGGCGGAGGACTACTGGGTCGCCTTTCCCGACGGGTACCGGGCGCACCAAATCAGGCTCGAAGGCGGCGACTGCTCGACCGATTCGTTCTGCTACCCGTCGGTCGGGATTTGATCGGCGGTGGCTGGTCGCTGACCGGCCTTTGGCTGGCTGTTATGGCGAGCGGTCTCTATCATGGGGTCAACCCGGCGATGGGATGGCCGCTCGCGGTTGCGAGCGGGTTGATGGAGAGGCGTGTTCGGGCTCTGCTCGGCGCGCTGTTATATCTCGGGGCGGGGCACGTGTCGGCGATGTTCGTGGTGTTGGTGCCTTTCGCCATGCTCGCGATCTTGCTCGCCTGGCAGCGCGAGATTCAGATCGGCGCGAGCGTGCTTGTCATCGGCTTCGGTGTCTTTCTGCTGATCAGGAGACGCCATCCGCGTGTGCTGACGCGGATCCCACCGTCGCGACTTGCGCTTTGGTCCTTCACGATTGCCATCGCGCACGGCGCGGGACTGATGCTGGTACCGATCTACCTGGGGCTTTGCCGGTCCTTCGACATGGACCGGGGCCATCAGGCCGCGCGGGCCTTGATCGGCGCCAATCTGGGCATGGCGCTGCTGGTTTCCAGCGTCCATGCCACCGCCATGATTGTTGCCGGCGGACTTCTGGCATGGCTGGTCTACCGCTATCTGGGGCTGAAGTTCGTGGCACGGGGTTGGTTCAATCTGGACACGGTCTGGGCCTCAAGCCTTGTCCTGGTCGGCATGCTTTCGTTGGCGTTTGGTGCTGCGTTGCCAGGCGGCGAGGGCCGATAGCAGGTGACACACAGCATCACAGAGCGGCGCCTGTGTAGTACTCGTCGCTGTGTCTCAGTGATTGTACATTGGAAACGACACTTTATTGCGCGTCGGACCATTTATCATCGTGCGTCGCTACAGTGAGTGACTCGGCATTGACATTGGGCGTGATCGCGAGCGGCGGAATAGAGACGAAGGACTGCACGCTTGGATAGAGGGCATTCATTGCGATATCGATGCCGGTGTTCTGGATCGGCTGCGCGAGCAGTGGAAATGGCACGGCCAATGGCTTCAAGGGAAAGCACGCGGCACGGAATATCGCAGCACCCTTTGGACTGATGGAATAGGCGCACGTGCCTAAGCAACCTGCCAACGGAATTGGGTGCGGCATCCCCGTCTCGGCGCGAAAGCGATCTATCGACTGGCGCATCTCAGCCTGATCGGTCAGCACGACCATGGGCGAGACAGTCGGCATGACGTTAAGAGACAGGGCAGAATCGAAATTCCAGCCCCACATGACGATATCCCAATCTGCCTCCAGGCGTTCAATCATAGCTTGGCTGGCAGAAGCGAAGTCAGCTCGCAGGATGGCATCATCTTCGACTACGGTGACGACGCGCTGCTCTTTTTCCGCCTTGTCCCACAACCCTCGATGCGACAAGGCACAGCCGATCGCTCCACTACTGTAGGAAACGTAGCCGCCGAAGGTGCCGTCCCGCCAGAGCGCATCGATATCGAGCGCCTGACCGTCGACGGCGTCGAAAAACGTGAAGCGGAGGCCGGGGTTCTGTGCGGCGAACCGCTCTCGACGCTCATGAGTTCGGACAAGGCTGATAACGTCGACGGGTACGATCATTTGTAAAAGTGTTCCGCGTTGTTCAAGGTCGGGGTGCCCGGCTCGGTCGGGTCGGGCCTGCCAGAGCCGACGCCGCAGGTGGCGTTGGGGCCGGGCCGATTGACAGAAGGAGGCTTAGCCGGTCGCCTCACCGCTAGACCACGCGCAATGTATCGAGCATCGCGCGGGCGGCACGCAAATCCGCCGTCCCAAAGCCTTCCGTGAACCGATCGTAGACCGGTGCCAGTATCTGTCGCGCGTCGTTTTGGCGATTCTGGATCACCCGCAAGCGAGCAAGGCTAAGCGCAACCCGCAGCTCCCAAAACAAGGCGTCTTGTTCGCGGGCCAATTCGCCCGCCTGATCATAGCAGTCCTCCGCCAACGCGGATCGATCAAGGCCTTGCTGGAGCAACACCTCGCCCTTGATGCGGAGCAGCTCAGGAACATACCATCGCTGACCGCCCCCGGGTTGGCTGGCGGTGGCGATTGCTTCGTTCACGGCATCAAGCGCCTCACCCAGTTGTCCAAGTCCCGCAAGCGCTTCGGCGAGGACGCCAAGGAACTCCGGATCGGATGCACGCGACCCGGTGCGATTGCTGGTGTCGAACGCATCGCGCAGCGCCGCGACGCCCTTTGCGAACTCACGACGTTCAATCATCAGCTTTGCTTCCAGGAAGCGTCCTCCAACCTGCCAAAAGGGTGCGTTCGACCGCGTCGCCGCCTCGATCAACCGGGCGATCGCGCGTTCGGCGGCGGGGAGATCCCCCGTCATGAGCGTGACTCGCACCAAGCCAAAATCGATAATCCGGCACATCGGTGTTAGTTGGCTAATAATGCCGTGCAGTTCTTCCAGGCTTGCCTCGGCTTCGCTGAGGGCCTGGTCCACAAAGCCGCGCAGGCAAAGTGTCCGAGCCAGCATTGCCCGGGTAAAGGCGCGGTTGTCCGAGTAGTACCAGTAAAAACGCCGTTGGCCTTCCAGCGAGACGGTAGACTGAAGAACGCGCTCAAAGCAGATTTGGGCTTCACGGACTCTGCCGGCGTCAAGCAGCATGAGACCCATCAGTCGATCGGCGGCGATGAGGATTTCCCGGTCGCCGCTTTGGCGAGCGATTCGCGTGAGCCGTTCCGCCGCGGCCCAGGCTTCGCCGTACTCCCCGCGGACGTTTAGCATCGGCGCAAGCCGGAACAGAGCCACCGCCTGCGTGTCCAGGTCACCCAGGTGCTCAGCAGTTTCCATGACCTCGGTCAGAACAATTTTCGTTTGCTCCGCGGATCCTATGGTTGCGACCAGCGCGGATCCAAGAAGACCCCGCAACTGTAGTCGCCGCCGCTCGTTCTCCTTGCCTTCGGGCTCGAAATCGAGCAACGCGCGCTCGCAGCGCGCGCCGCATTCGGCCATCAGCGACAGGCACATCCAGACAGCACCGTAAGCGGCTGTGAGATCAGCACCAATTTCCATGTCCCCTGACGGAGAAAAGCACCAGTCAAGCGCTGCGCGAACATTGTCGATCTCACGCATCCCGGCCGACAAATCCTCACGTGATAATCGCCATCCGGAGCCTCTCTCCGATACCGCGAAGAGGTCGCGAAAATAGGCCGCATGGCACCGCGCGGCGAGTTCGGCCTCACCGTGCTTGACCAACTTCTCAAGCGCGTAGGCCCTGATCGTTTCCAGCAAACGGCAACGCGCGGGCACTGCCGATTGATCCAGGGCGACCAATGATTTTATGACGAGGTTCGCGATACCGTCCAGGACGGCCGATGCGTCGAGTCCGCTCTCCCTCACGACGACGGCAGCCGCGTCGATGGTGAAGCCGGCCGGGAAGACGGCCAGCCGACGGAGCAGCAACCGTTCCGGCTCAGGCAGCAGGTCATAGCTCCAGTCGAGTGCCGCGCGGGCCGTCCGATGCCGCGGCACCTTGGGACGACGCTCGCTGGCCAACAGGGCAAGGCGGTCGCGCAGGCCGAGAGCCACCTGCTCGACCCCAAGCGTCGCAGCGTGCGCCGCGGCAAATTCGATGGCGAGCGGTACGCCGTCGAGGTGCCGACAGATCGCGGCAATCACTGGGAGGCTTTCGGCGTGTGACGAGAAGTCCGAACCCAGCGCCGCTGCCCGGGCAATGAAGAACTCTGGTGCGCTGTAGCCCAGAATATGGGCCGCTTCCTCCTGATCGTGCATAGGCACATCGAGCGGCGGCACGCGATAGACGTGCTCGCCCTCGATCCGGAGCACTTCGCGGCTCGTTGCCAGGATGGTGGCACGCGGACACAAACGCAAAAGCGCCTCCGCGAGATTCGCCGCTGCGTCGATGACATGCTCGCAGTTATCAAGGACCAGCAGAAGATGTTGTCCGCCGACGGCACGCGCGACGGCCTGCGCGCTGATATCCCCTGCCCCCAGCCCCAGTTGAAGAACCTGGGCCACCGCGGACGGCACGAGAGCGGGATCGGACAGCGACGCCAACTCGACCAGCCACCCCCCGTCATCGAACTCGCCAAGAACGCGGCGGGCGACCTTCAGAGCGAGCGTGGTCTTGCCGATACCGCCGGGTCCCGTCAGGGTCACGGCGCGATTGGCCGCGAGAAGGGTCCTTACTTGCTGCACGGCTGCCGATCGGCCAATCAGGCGCGTGCCGACGACAGGAAAATTACTCCCCGGCGCTTCTCCGGTTACCGGTATTTTTTGCAGACCGACGGGCGGCTTCGCCGCGGCGTGATGCCGGACGATCCAGTTGCCGGCCAAGCTATAGCCGCGGCGGGACCTGGTCTTCAGCAATTCCCGGTTCGAGCCGAATGTTTTGCGAGTTGCCACCGCGTGAACCTGAAGTGTGTTTCCATTATAACCGCATCCGGCAAGACGCGGTTCCGCAACTCGTCCTTGGTGATGCGTTCGTCCTCTTACTTGGCCAGGGTTTCGGTAACGCCGAAGGCACGGCCACCGACCGGTACGAGGAAACCAAGGGCCCTGAGTTCATGCCAAACAAAGTCAGCCTTGCACTCTTCTGACCGGCGGGTCAGATAATCACCATTTTCGATCACTTCAATCGTCCATGACGATAACCATTTCAGGCTACAAAGAAATCGACCGTGCGGCAAGAAACTTAGCCTACGCGGTGCACACCGGCGCTCCGGCCAGATCCTGCGCGGGACCGTAGACGGACCGTTCGCCCGTCAAAGACTGGATATCCGAAGCGGCTCGGAATGAACCAGAGGCTCGATCATCCTGGCGGGCCGGGGTCCGGCGGGACTCCCCGATCGCCTTGTCGTCAAACCAAGGGCAGCGTATCGAGCATCGCACGGGCGGCGCGCAAATCCGGCGTCCAAAAACCGTCCGTGAATCGGTCGTAGACCGGCCCCAGTATCTGTCGGACCTCGTCATTGCGACCCTGGCTTACCCGCAACCGGGCAAGGCTGAGCGCAACCCGCAATTCCCAGAACAAAGCGCCCTGCTCGCGGGCCACCGCGCCCGCCTGATTGAAGCAATCTTCGGCCGTGGCGGCCGACAAATCCGCGTCTCGCTTAAGCAGCACGTCGCCCTTGATGCGGAGCAATTCCGGAAGAAACCAGACCTCCGCATCCGGCTTGCCGGCGCTGGCCAGCGCGTCATCGACAGCATCAAGCGCCGCATCGAACTGTCCGACCCCGGCCAATGCTTCCGCCAGCGCGCCCTTGAACTCAATAGCGGAGTAATAATGCCCGGTCCGGCTGCACGCAGCGAACGCATCACGCAGCGTACTCAACGCCGCCGCGAATTCGCGGCGCTCCACAAGCAGCTTTCCTTCCAGCAAATGCCCCACGGTCTGCCAAAACGACGAGTCCAGTCGCGTCGCGATATCGATCAATCGCGCGATCTCCTGTTCAGCGGTTACCAGTTCACCAATCATCGTTGCGGTTCGGCAAAGGCCGTAGGCGAGTGTCTGGCACATGGATAGTTGGGGAGCCGTGGCGCCCAGCTCATCGATGCCCGCCCTGGCTTCGTTGCTTGCCCGTTCCGCAAACCCCTGTGGCCACAGCGTCAAAGACAGCATCGCCCGCGATATCGAGGGATGATGCACCGGGAAGAACCAGAAGGCGGGTTGTTGATCGTCCGTTGCGAATTGAACGCGAAGGGCGCGCTCGAAGCTCCGCTGCGCTTCGCCGAACCTGCCTTGGGCAAACTGGACGTAGCCCTTGCGCCGATCGGCGATGGCGTCGATGGCCGTGTCCTGACTGCGCTGGGCAATCTGCCCAAGCCGGGTCACCGCGGCCCACGCCGCGGCAAAATTCTGGCTATTGGCATACATGGCCGACAAAACCATCAAGGCCCAGGCCTGGGTGTCAAAATCATCCGCGATATCCGCGGCCTCCAACACGTCGATCGCCAAGGTTCTGGCCCGTATCGACCCGCCCGCGCTAGCGTAAAAGGCGCTTGAAAGTGCGAGTTGCAGTAACATCCGCAGCCGCAAGTTCTGCCCGCCTGGCTCCAGGTTCAGCAAAGCGCGTTCGCAGCGTTCACGGCATTCGGTGTTGAACGCGTGGTGCAACCAGACCAGGGCATAGGCGGCCGTAAGATCAACACCAATAAAACTGTCCCCGCCAGCAGAAAAAGACCAGTCCAGCGCCGCCCTGACATTGTCGATCTCTCGCCTGCGGCCGATCAGGTCCTCGTTCGTCAAGCGTGTTTCCGAACCGGTTTCAGTCGGCGCAAAGCGATTGCGAAAGTGCAACGCGTGCCGCTGGGCGACCATGTCCGGCTGATCGTGCAATGCGAGTTTTTCAAGGGCGTAGGCGCGAACCGTCTCCAGCAGATACCAGCGGGTGGACGCCACACGTTGATCGAGTGCAACCAACGATTTCGTAACGAGGCTCGCGATACCATCCATGACCCCGGATGGATCGAGACCGGACTCGTGCATGACCGCGGCAGCCGCATCGAGCGTAAATCCACCCGAGAAAATGGCGAGCCGGCGGAACAACAACCGCTCCGGTTCAGGCAGCAGCTCATAACTCCAGTCCAGCATCGCCCGCAGCGTCCGATGCCGCGGAACCGCGGTGCGACGCCCGCTGGTCAGCAGGGCAAAGCGATCGTGCAATCCGGCGGCCACGTGATCGATCCCAAGTGCCGCAGCACGGGCCGCCGCAAATTCGATGGCCAGCGGAATACCGTCCAGGTGCCGGCAGATCGCGGCAATCGCCGGCAGGTCCCGGGTGTGGGAGGAGAAGTCCGCCTCCAGCACTTCTGCCCTGGCGATGAAAAGCTCAACCGCGCTATGATCCAGGATCTGGTTGGACTCTTTTACGTCCACTCCAGGCACTTGCAGCGGCGGCACGCGATAGACATGCTCGCCTTCGATCCGCAGGATTTCGCGGCTGGTCGTCAACAGCGTGGTGCGCGGGCAATGGCGCATAAACGCCTCCGCCAGGGTCGCCACCGCGTCGATGACGTGTTCGCAATTGTCCAGAACCAACAGCAGGGTCTGTCCGCCGACGGCGCGTGCGACCGTCTCCGCCGAAATCTCGCCGCTGATCTTCAGTCCCAGCACGCCGGCGACCGCGGATGGCACGAGAGCGGGATTGGACAGAGATGCCAGTTCGACAAGCCACCCGCCATCGCCGAACTCGCCAAGGATACGGCGCCCGACCTTCACGGCGAGTGTCGTCTTCCCAATGCCGCCGGGTCCGGTCAGGGTCACGACGCGATAGGCGGAAACCAGATCCTGGATCCGCTGCACAGCGGCCGATCGGCCGACAAGGCGGGTGACGATCAAAGGGAAATTCGACCCAGGCGTCTCGCTGGGCACGCGTATTCGTTGCAGGCCAACCGGCGGCCTGGCGACATCCTGCTCCCGCACCGACCAATCGCCGAGCAGCCGATAGCCCCGACCCGACTCGGTCTTCAATAGTCCCCGGTGCCGCCCGAGCGCCTTGCGGACGGCCGCCGTGTGAACGTGAAGCGTGTTTTCCATGACGATCGCACCCGGCCAGATGCGATCCATCAGTTCGTTTTTGGTGACAAGTTCCCCGGCTGACTGGGCCAGGACTTCGATGATCTCGAAAGCGCGCCCACCGAGCGGCACAGGAGAACCACGCACCCGAAGTTCGCGGCGGGCGAGGTCAATCTCGCACTCGCCCACCGCGTAAACCGGTCGAACGACCTCAGCAAGCATTTCAACAGCCTACGATAATAACCGGTTCAGGTGTATTAAGAAATTGGCCAAACCACAAGGAACCAGGACCAAAATAAATTTTTTTGTTTCTAAATGCTAATATGATTGAGAACGCGATAGGCTATCCGCCGCTCAACCGCCGGGTGTCCAAACCAGTCGGAATGGCCCGAGGCTGAGCCAGCGCTGCAGGGCGGGATGCAAAGAGGACCACGCAGTCACGTTATCGTTAGACCAAGGGCAGTGTGTCCAGCATTGCGCCGGCGGCGCGCAAATCCGCTGTCCCAAAGCCTTCCGTGAACCGGCCGTAGACTGGCGCCAGTATCTGTCGCGCGTTGTTTTGGCGACCCTGGATTACCCGCAAACGAGCTAGGCTAAGCGCAACCCGCAGTTCCCAAAACAAGGCGCCCTGCTCGCGGGCCATCCCGGCCGCCTGGTTAAAGCAATCTTCCGCCAACATGGACAGATCCGAACCTTGCTGGAGCAACACCTCGCCCTTGATACGGAGTAGTTCCGGCAGATACCACATCTGACCGTGCCGCGGGCCGGACCTGGCCATCGCATCATCCACCGCGTCGAGCGCTTCACCAAGCTGTCCAAGCCCGAGATGCGCGGCCGCGAGCGCGCCCCTGAACTCTGGATAGGACACGCGCCAGCCGGTCCGACCGCAAATGTCAAACGCCTCTCGCAGCACGGTCAGGCCTTGCGCGAAGTCGCGCCTTTCGACCATCAGCTTTCCTTCGAGAAAGCGCCCCATCACCTGCCAAAACAGCGCATTCAGCCGCGCCGCGATCTCGATCAAATGCGCAATCGCCCGCTCGGCTGCAACAAAGTCACCTGTCATGGACGCAATGCGACACGGGCCGAAGTGTAGAACCCGACAAATGGAAAGTGGGTGATCGGTCGCTTGCACCTCCTCGACACTCATCAGGGCCTCACGATGCGCACTCTCCGGGAAGCCTTGCAGGCAGAGTGTCCGAGCCATCAACGCCCGAGCCATCGCGCGGGCGTGAATATAGTTCCAGAACTCCGGCCGTTGCTCCTCAGGCGGAAGCGGGGTTTCAAGAATGCGCTCGAAGCAACGCTGGGCTTCGCGGTGCCGGCCGGCCATCAGCAGTCTTGTTCCAATACGTTGGTCGGCGACGGCGACGATACCCGAGTCACCGAGCTCATGAGCGACTTGCCTGAGCTGTTCCAACGCGGTCTGTGCCTGGCCGTACTCTCCATAATAGATGTACGCGGTCGATAGCGACGCCAGAACCCGCGCCTGTGCGTCAAGCTCATTTAAGGCCTTGGCGATCTCGAAAGCGCTGGTCAGAATGGTTATTATTTCCTCGCCGGATCCAAGTGTAACGATCAGTGTGTTCCCAAGAGCGATCTGCAGCTCCATTTGAAGCCGTGCACTCAATCCTGATTCACCATCCCAAGCGAGCAGCGCCCGTTCGCAGCGATCGCGGCATTCACCAATCAGCGACAGATGCAGCCAGACCGGCGCGTAAGCGGCCGTCAGATGAACACCGACCGCCGTGTCTCCGGCCGGGGCGAAGGACCAATCAAGCGCCGCACGAACATTGTCGATTTCTCGAACACGATCCCCTATGTCTTCATTTGACAACCGCGACCGGGTACCCGGTGCGGGCAGTGCGAAGAGATCGCGAAAATATCCGGCGTGGTGCCCCGCCGCCATGTTGGCCTCGGCGCTATCAGTAAGTTTCTCAAGCGCGTAGGCCCGAATCGTTTCCAACAGACGCCAGCGCGTGGATGCTTCCGACTGATCCAGCGTCACCAATGACTTTGTGACCAGATTTGCGACGCCCCCCATGACGGCCGACGCGTCGAGCCCGCTCTCGCGCATGACAGCGGCAGCCGCATGGATCGTGAAGCCGGCCGGGAAGACAGCCAGCCAACGGAACAGCAACCGCTCCGGTTCGGGCAGCAGTTCATAACTCCAGTCGAGTGCCGCGCGAAGTGTCCGATGCCGCGGCACCGCGGTGCGGCGCCCGTTGGTCAGCAGGGCAAAGCGGTCGTGCAGCCCGATGGCCACTTGCTCGATTCCGAGTGCGGCAGCACGGGCCGCGGCAAATTCGATCGCGAGCGGTATACCGTCGAGGTGTCGGCAGATCGTGGAAATCGCAGGCAGGTCATGGGTGTGTGAGAAGTCCGCGTCCAGCACTTTTGCCCTGGCGATGAAGAGTTCGACCGCACTGTGATTCAGGATATGGTCGGGTTCCTTCTTGTCGGCGGCCGGCACGTCGAGCGGTGGCACGCGATAGACATGCTCGCCTTCGATCCGCAGGATTTCCCGGCTCGTCGCCAGGATCGTGGTGCGCGGGCACAGACGCACGAACATCTCCGCCAAGGTCGCCACCGCATCGATGACATGCTCGCAGTTATCAATGACCAACAGCAGGTTCTGCCCGCCGACGGCACGTGCGACGGTTTCTGCGGAAACCACTTCACCCCCCAGCTTCAGCCCCAGTGCATGGGCCACTGTGGACGGCACGAGAGCGGGATCGGACAGAGACGCCAGTTCGACAAGCGACCCGCCGTTGTCAAACTCACCGAGGACGCGACGTGCGACCGTCACGGCGAGGCTGGTCTTTCCGATGCCGCCGGGCCCCGTCAGGGTTACGATGCGATAGGCGGTGACCAGATCCTGGATTCGTTGAACAGCGTCCGACCGACCGACGAGGCGGGTGACGGTCAAAGGGAAATTGGACCCAGAGGTTTCGTCGGATATTCGTATTTGTTGCAGACCGACAGGTGGTACCGCGGTGTCCCGACACCGAATGGACCAGTCGCCGAGCAGGCGATAACCACGACCTGACACGGTCTTCAATAATCCCCGGTGCCGGCCGAGCGCCTTGCGGACGGCCGCGGTGTGAACGTGAAGCGTGTTTTCCATCACGATCGCACCCGGCCAGATGCGATCCATCAGTTCGCCCTTGGTGACAAGTTCGCCGGCTGACTCGGCGAGGACTTCGATGATCTCGAAAGCGCGCCCACCAACCGGTACCGGAGATCCAAGAATCCTGAGTTCGCGCCGCGCGAGGTCAATCTCACACTCGCCCGACGCGTAAACCGGTCGAACGGCCTCTGCAAGCATCGCAATTGTCCACGGTAGTAACCGGCTCAGGTGTATTGAGAAATTAGCCAAACCGCAAGGAAGCTGGTCCAATATAGTGCCGATCTGTAACGTGACCGCCAAATCGGCTCAAGAACCCGTGACCGCAATACAGAGTGTTTCAGATGAAACTGTGCAAATGTGCCTTCACAATTATTCAGATTAGGCAGCGGGATTCAGGCCCGCGGCCGGATTAGAACGGTCGTGTGGGGGGCCATGATCAGTTCAAATTCTCCGATGACTTCAGTCACCGCGCGCGGATTTACGATGGACGGCAACCTCGACGAGGTAGGAGCCGCCATCGAAAACGCTTTTCGGATGGGGAGTCTTTCTGAGGGGTTGTTCCCGTCGCCGCGCAAGCGCCGGCGGAAGGAATGGCAGCGCGCTATCCCAATGCGACACATCCCACGTTGCGAATTTCGTGAAGGCAGACTTCCGAGGAGCAAACGATGGATCGTATCGACGCTATGAAGGTTTTCGTTGCCGCGCTGGATGAGGGGAGCCTTGCCGGAGCGGGCCGTAAGCTCGGACGCTCACCCGCCGCCGTCAGCCGTGCCGTGACCTTCCTGGAAGATCACGTCGGCGTACAGCTTCTCCACCGCACAACACGCGCGAGCAAGCTGAGCGAGGTCGGCGAGCGTTACGCCGTCGCCTGCCGTCGCCTGCTGAACGACCTCCATGAGGTCGAAGCCCTCGCGGCGTGCGAAAGGTCCCATCCCGGCGGTACTCTATCCCTGACCGCCCCGGTTCATTGCGGCGAGCAGGTGTTGCGGCCGATCTTGGACGACTTTCTCGACGCCTTTCCGACGGTATCGGCGAAGCTTCACCTTTGCGACCGGCCTATGAACCTGATCGAGGAAGGCATCGATGCGGCGCTGCGAATAGCGCATTTGCCTGATTCATCGATGGTTGCCATACGGGTCGGCGAAGTCCGCCAGCTCATCGTCGCGGCGCCATCCTTCCTTGCCAAGCACCCGCGTATCGAAGAGCCCGGTGATCTGGCGAAGCACCAGGTCATCGCCGTCTCCCAGGCCGACCTTAACTCCTGGCGCTTCCCGCCCACCGCTGGTTCAGCCACGCCGCAGACCGTGCAGTTCACGCCGCGCTGTGTCGTCGACAGCGTGCATGCGGCGATCGCCTCCGTCGTCGAGGGACGAGGTGTGACGCGGCTGCTTTCCCATCAGGTCGCCGAATACGTCCGCGACGGCCGACTGCGGATCGTGCTCCGGCGATATGAGCACGCGCCCATTCCGGTCCATCTCGTCATGCCGGAAGGCCGTCTTTCCATGCCGAAAGTACGGGCTTTCGTAGACCTCGCTGTTGCCCGCTTGCGCACGCAATTGGCAAGGCTTGCCGTAGAGGCCCCGGCTTGATCAGATCCACATTGCGTCTGAAATTCAACGACACCAAGGGCTTCAAAATTCCACATTGACCTTGAACCCCAATACGGCTGCGTTGCGAATGTTCGCTTGAGCGTTTGGCCGAATCACGTATTGGAACTCCGGCCGGAAATCCAAACCGCGATAGACATGGATGTTGTAGTTGGCTTCGAGGATCATTTCGTGGGTCTGCACCCCCGTCGCGGCATTGCTGATGGGAAGGCCCAGTTCCGACTCCTCGGCCTGGACTTTGCCGAGAGTGCCGCTCATTGCGATATAGGTGAACAGTAGCCCGACGGCATCTTGCGGCCGATCACGCCAGAAGCCGCGATCCAGCAAGCCCAGGAAGTATTGTTGCGCATAGGGGGAATTGTCGGCGTTGCTATGGACATATCCGGCGAGCGCGATGATGCCATCCTGGTATCCGTTGCCATTTCGCACCAACATCTGATCGGCCAGCAGCCAGAACTGCGTATTGCCAGACCGACTTCCGGCACCTCCCGGCAAAACGGTGGAAAAATTCTTGAAACGGGAGGTGTCATAACCGAACCCCACCGCGTAGTGACCGGGCAGTTGATCGCTGCCCAATTTCGGTTCATAGCCGATCTGGATCGGCACATACACGCCACTGTCCCGCGGCACGCCGAGTTCGAACCCGCTGCGATCCGCGTTGCTGTACAAATCCTGGTTCACTTCATAGACGCCGGTCGTGATATAGGTATCCGCCGTGGGACGAACACGAACCCGGCCTGCCCATACAGCGTCGGGGAAGGCGCTGTGACCGATGTCGCCACCGGGCAATGCTTTTGGGTCGCCGCACAAGGCGTTATTCATGTAGTTGCAATAAAGTGGTGAGCTGGCAAAGTCGTTTTCGACGTTCATCCAGCCAAGCGCGATGTCCAGCCTGCCACCGAACAGCTTCTCCTCGGCGTAGGCCGAGACGAGATGCACGGCCACGTTTCCGCCCGCGCCATAAATTTCCTGCACAGGCGAAACGTTGTCACCGAACAAATGGCTGTCGTTACCGCCGGAACGGTTCACGAGGATCACGTGGGTAGACAGGCCGGTGAGCCCAGCCAGGCGCTGCCAGTCTATGTCCGCCGAGAACGCCACCTGGTTGGCGGAGGTTGACCCTTGCTTCACCCCGCCGCTGACATTGCCAGCGAATTCAGCCGTGGCACTGAGCCGCAGATAGATGCCGTGATTCTCGAGATCGGTGCGAACGCCCCCAAGATCGCCCAGCAGATGTTCGACCTGTGGGGGAATATAGGCCGGGACCTCGGGGTCCAGCGGCAACATGACGAGCGGTGACTCGGCAGTGCTGGTTTGAGCCTGGGCGCCAGCGGCCAATGCCACGGCGGGACAGATCAACAGTGTCAGCGCGACAATGCGTCTCATGGCAGCACCGCCTTGGCAGAGGGTGAGGGTGTTTGCCCTGTCTCCAGCGCCGCCTCGATTTGCTCAAGACTACGCCCCTTTGTCTCCGGCACCATCACGGCGACGAATGCCAACGCCACCAGGCTCAGCAGTCCGTAAACCAGGAAGGCACCAGCACTGCCGACGGCACCAACAAGATTGAGAAATGTTGCCGAAACGATCAAATTGAACAGCCAGTTGGCAACCGTCGCCAGGCTCATTGCCCGCCCGCGCAGGGCAAGCGGGAATATCTCCGCGATCAGCAACCAGAATACCGGCCCCAGCCCGATCGCGAAAAAGCCGACATAGACCGCCACCGATACGAGCGCGATCCAGGCAAGGTGACCCGATGTGCCGCCGAAAAAGGCGCCAGACAGGACGAACAGCGTCACCGCCATGCCACCGAGGCTCCAGGCAAGAAGTTGCCGCCGGCCAAGGCGATCGATCAGGCGAATTGAGACGATCGTCATGATCACGTTGACCGCGCCAACCCCGGCGGTCGCAAGGATGGACGTTGCGGCGGAGGAAAGGCCGGCGGATTGGAAAATCGTTGGCGCAAAGTAGATGACCGTGTTGATACCGGTGATCTGCTGAAACATCGCAAGACCAATCCCGATGATGAGAGGCCGCCGAAGACGCGGCGCAAGCAGATCCGACACGCTTGCCAGTTGGCGGCCTTCGCTCGCGATGTCTGTCCGCAGCGTTCTCAATTCACCAGATACATCGGCGGTGTTGCCGCGCAGGTGCCGCAGGACCGTCTCGGCGTCGCCCATTCGGCCGTGACCCGCGAGCCATCGCGGGCTCTCGGGAAGGACCAGCATGCCAGCCGAAAGGATGATGCCCGGCAACGCCCCGAGTGCGAACATCCAGCGCCATCCGCCGGAGACGCCGGCGAGTGCGAAGCCGACCAGATAGGACAACAATATCCCACCGGTGATACAAAGTTGGTTCAAGGAAACAATCGCGCCGCGGTCGCGCGCCGGCGAAATTTCCGCCAGATACAGGGGCGTCAGCATTGATGCGACGCCGATCGCGACGCCTACGAGGAAGCGGCCGACCAGTAGGACGGTGACCTGCCCCGCGACAGCGGAGATGCCCGCGCCAGCAATAAACAGCAAGCCGGCGCCCAGGATGACACGGCGGCGGCCGGCACGATCGGAGATGTATCCGGCCACCAGCGCACCGACCGCGGCGCCCGCCAGAGCAATCGCGACGACCACCCCCTGGAGAGTTGGAGAGAGGGCCATCACCTGCCGGACGAATAGCAGCGCCCCGGAGATAACGCCGGTATCGTAACCAAACAGCAGCCCACCCAGCGCTGCCACGGCCGCAATAAGGTAGAAATACATGGTATATCCCCATTTGCTAGGTTTGGAGCGCCAAACAGAGTGGTCTGGCTCTCTCCCACGTTCCCGGGTCGTCAGCGCCCTTAGATCAGGTGACAGCGCCGACTTCCGGTCTTCGATATCAGCGACGTTGCGGTGCGCTGTGGATGAACTGAAACTAAGGTTAGCCGAGATGGCCGCGAATACTCGATATTCGACAGACACTCTTTCACATTGCGATCGACTGGTAGTTCCGCACTCAACCGCGCAGCGGAAGAGTGTCTACCGAACGGCGAATATTCGCGGTCGCATCGACTGAGCATAACTTCAAACCAATCGACGCCATATGGCTCGGTCATTTTTGTGCTCCACACGCATGGTGGAAGCATAAAGGGGGAGTGGTATGGACATCGAACGGAAAGTTGCCGTTATTACCGGGGCATCGCAGGGTATTGGCGCGGCGCTCGTCAAGGCATATCGCGATCGCAACTACCAGGTGGTCGCGACGGCGCGCTCGATCGGGCCGTCGGACGACGATGACGTCCTTACGGTATCCGGCGACATCGCCGATCGGCAAACGGCCGAACGCGCGATCACCGAAGGGATGTCGTGGTTCGGGCGCATCGATACGCTGGTCAACAACGCCGGCATCTTTATCGCCAAACCGTTCACCCAATATACCGAGGCCGACTACGCGGCGATCGTCGGCGTCAACATCACCGGCTTCTTTCACATTACGCAACTCGCCATCGCCGCGATGGAAATGCAGCACAGCGGTCATATCGTGCAGATCACGACGAGCCTGGTCGATCACGCGCGGAGCGACGTACCGGCTGTCCTGGCGTCACTGACAAAAGGGAGCCTGAATGCCGCGACCAAATCGCTCGCCATCGAGTATGCGAAGCACGGTATCCGAGTGAATGCGGTCGCACCGGGCATCATCAAGTCCCCGATGCATCCCATCGAGACGCATGCTCAGCTTGATGCCATGCACCCGGTCGGCCATATGGGTGAAGTGTCCGACATCGTCGACGCTATCCTCTACCTTGAGTCTGCCAGCTTCGTGACCGGCGAAATCCTTCATGTCGACGGTGGCCAGAGCGCCGGTCACTGACATAGACACGGAGCGTTTTTCCCCAGCCTTCAACGCAGGACAAACCTTCATGCCCATCGTTACGATTCAGGTAACCCGCGAGGCAACCAGGCCGGGACTGGACTCCGTTGTGGCGGCGGAAAAGGCCGCACTCATCAGGGGCGCGCGCGAGCTGCTGCTCAACGTCTTGAACAAACCGCTCCAATCAACCTTTGTCATCATCGAGGAGGTCGACATGGACAATTGCGGTCTTGGGGGGGCAGCCGCCGGTCGCGAATAGCCTGCGGTGCGTCATTTTCGCCGGTCAATCAATCGAACCGCGGAAGAGTGTCTGCCGAGCGACGAATATTCGCACCAGACGCTACGACGCATAACCTCGAACTCATCGATGAAACGCAGGAAGGTACAATGAAGATCCTGATGGTTGTGACGTCTCATGACAAGCTTGGGAATACCGGGAAGAAAACCGGTTTCTGGCTGGAAGAATTTTGCGCCCCTTACTTCACGTTTCTGGACGCTGGGTGTCTCGTGACGGTTGCTTCCCCCAAGGGTGGGACACCGCCGCTCGACCCCATAAGCGATACGCCGGAGGGACAGACCGACCTTACGCGGCGGTTCAAGGACGATCCCAAGGCCCAGGCTGTCCTCGCCAACACGGCGAAATTGTCCGACATGAAGGCGCAGGATTTTGACGCGATCTTCTACCCGGGCGGGCACGGTCCAATGTGGGATCTCGCGGAAGATCCGATCTCGAACAAGTTGATCGAAACGTTTTACAGCGCCGGCAAGCCGGTTGCCGCGATCTGTCATGCGCCGGCGGTATTGCGGCATGCTATGTTCAACGGCGAGCCGATAGTGAAGGGAAAACGCGTCGCCGGCTTTACCAACAGCGAAGAAGAGGCCGTACACCTCACAAAGGTCGTGCCGTTCCTGGTCGAGGACGAACTGAAGCGTTTGGGAGGCCATTTCGAGAAAGTCGCGGACTGGCAGAGTTTTGTCATCGTCGACGGGCATTTGATCACCGGGCAGAATCCGGCTTCCTCAAGGGCGGCCGCCGAAGCACTGGTCAAACTGCTGAGCTCGATGGGAGTACACGCGTGACCATGGCCTGTGTGCTGAACGCATTGCCCGAGGTGCCGTTATGACCAACACCAGTTCCAAACGGATCCGTTTGACGCGGCGATCGCCCGCCTATTGGCGGGTGACGCTTGACCACCC
>NZ_LMUJ01000101.1:243418-303512 GCF_009765975.1 Acidisphaera sp. S103
TTTTCGACAGTGCGGTTGAGGGATTCTTTTTGACGCACTACGATTTCCTTGCGCCGCTCGAGAAATCGACCGCCCTGCCGGTGGGGGCAACGGGTCTGCAGGCTTTGCCAGACCTGCTGGCACGCCTCAGCCGTTGTCCGGTCGTTTCGATTTCACTAATCCGAGGGCGTGCGACGGGGGTCGGAAGCGAGCTTGCCCTCGCCAGCGACATGCGTTTCGCGAGCCGGGAGAAGGCCATTTTATCGCAGTGGGAAGTTGGTGCCGGGCTGGTGCCCGGCGGTGGACCGATGGCGAGGTTACCACGGCTGATGGGACGCGGCCGGGCACTGGAGGTGCTGCTAGGAGCGGACGATATCGACGGCGATCTCGCCGAACTCTACGGTTACGTGAACCGCTCGCTACCCGACGCCGAACTTGATGATTTCGTCGATGCGTTGGCCGTCAGGATCGCGTCATTCGACAAACAGGCGATTGCGGAAACGAAGCGCCTGGTCGATGTCGCGAGTCTGCCTTCGGATGCTGAAATCGTACCGGAATGGGACGCGTTTCTTGCTTCGTTGCACCGACCGGCCAGCCAGAAACGGATCAACAGGTTGATGGCGTTGGGCTTCCATCGACCCGGCGATGTGGAAAATCGTCTCGGCCGACACGTCGGGCAGCTTGGGAACTAGCCGATTAGACCAAGCCCGATCGGACGGTCCAATAGAATCGGCCAAAATCGGAGCATCTTTGATTCCGAACAGATATTCACATAAAATTGGAGACGTCGCGATGGATATTATCATGTCGGGCCGAACACATGACGTATTTCGAAAGAGCGATGGCGATTTCGCGGTCACGCAAAACCATATCGGTGGCTCTCCGCCTCGCAACCTTCGATCAAGCGCTCTCCGGTATTTCGACGGTGACGTTGGCCACATAGCGGCCAACCCGGTAGCAACGTCTCAGTTTGAGGATATCGCCGCCACGGCGGCCAGCATCTCCCGCCAACGCGTGAGGCTGCTTGGCATATTGCTCGCCGCAGCATCGCCAACCTTTTGCGGCGGGCCCCCGGTACTTCGGCCGATCTGGGCAACCGAGGCACTGCATCGGGCCTATAGCATGGTCAGGCTTGTGGCGCGCCTCGAGCGGAAAGCCCCCCGACGAAATAAGCCTCCGGATCCCCTGGGATTCGAAGACAAGCTCGGTGTTGACCTTGCCTCGATCTTCGACTCCTTGATGATCGTCCATAACGAGGAACCGCGAGCCTGCTCTCGAACAGTACGAGACGTCGCCCGCAACCTTGTTGAATTGTTTGCACCGGGCGTTAGCCATATCACCTTGGTGACTTCTGTCGAGCGACTTACACTTCCCGCTTTTCAGCACCGCGCGCTGGTCCTGATAGCGAGCGAACTCGTCATAAACAGCCTTCTGCATGCGTTCGAAAATCGTCCCGCGGGTCACATGATGCTCCGAATCGATCGGCTGAATAACGATGTGGCGCGCCTGGCCGTGACAGACGACGGTTGCGGCCTGTTCGATAGCGCACAGCATCATTCCGCACGGTGCGGTGTCATCAATGATCTCGCGGATCTTTTACAATCGGAAGTGATGTATCGGTCAGCGCGAGGTGGAGGCACTGTAGCCGAAATCGATATCCCACTTCAGGAATAGTTATTGGTTTACCGGCCTTGGCGCACTGCAAGGATCCGCAGGGGATGGTGGGGTGCCCTCCCCTCTTCTGACCGGCCTACCGGACACAGTTCGTTGAGCCTGCCAGATGGAATAGAAGGGTACAATTCGCAGCAATTCCGATACATCCGTCCTATTATTCACATGTCCGACTGGGGCTTATTACATCTCGATGCTGGCAACAGGCACCTCGACCTGAAACCGTTAGATCAGGAGATCCATCATGAGAAGTCATGAGAACACACTCTTTTTGATGGCTGCGACCATAGTTGTTGTCGTATCGACTATTATACAAACTACACCAAACACCCCGATGACGGTACTACAACCGCATGCCGACGGCGATGGCTCCTCGACAATCTGGCCAGCCAGCGATGCCTACAAGAAGTTCTCCGATCCAAAGGGTTGGGACGCGGATGCCAAGGCTTGGTATAAGCAGCACACGCAGGGCACGTCCAAATTAAGCGAGCGCGCAAAAGCAATCGACCCAGGGTTGCTCTTGGCCGGCCCCTGTCACAGCCAGCGGATCGGCCGCGAAGCAGCGATAATGTCTGCTGATCAAAAAGGCGGAGCGGACGAAGGCAGCACGAAGGGGTCAGCAGCTCGTCGCTGTCTTCACCCAACATGATCATCGCACAGCCTGTCCTCCGCCTGAGCCTCGCACCGAGCGAGATAAGGAACCGAGTTGTCACCTCGCTCCAGCATGCAAACGACAGCCACTTCCGGTCGTGCGATTGAACATAAGCCGGCACGCTCATCGTTATCGCGTTGATGGCAACCGATGTACGATCATTTTAGTCGAAACTATGGGCCCAGCTTGTCGCCCCCCTCCCCCGGGCCGGGTCACGGGTAGCCGCGCAACGTAAGACGCGCCTATCGACCTGCAAAAAATAGAAGCATTTTTTAGGATTTGCGGTCCTCCAGTCTCACGCCTCGATGCGTGGCGGGTGATGGACGCGGGCGATCCAAAAACCGCCACTCGACCGGAGCACGGAAGGGTGTCTATCGGACAGCGCGTATTCGCTCGCGCCTCCATGGTCCTTAGATTTAGCTCAGTAGAGTGTAAGGCAAAATCTTTGGTGGTGCCAAAGATCTGAAAGCAATTCGGGGTGTATCATGAGCGCACAACTTCAGTTCCATGGCGTGACCAGCCCATCTCAAGCCACAATCCCATATCAAGGCGCGTTCGTTGAACACGCATCTATCGAGCGCATTGCCGTAAGACCATCGCGCGCTGGAGATCTCTTGGCGGTCGAAGTGGATCGACTGCTTGAAGATGTGCGGGCGGCATTGAATTATGATTTGGATATAGCGACGGAAGCGGCTGGGCGCCTGAAGGCGGTTCTCGCAAGCCAGCTCAATCAGGTATCCCGCCCTGCGCGGGGCGGATTGGCACCTTGGCAAAAACGCAAGATCCAGGCCTACGTCGAAAATCGGCTTGAAGGGTCTATTCTGGTCGGTGATCTGGCAAAAATCGTTTCACTCAGTATCAGCTATTTCTCTCGTTGCTTTAAATATAGCTTCGATGCATCTCCGCATGCTTACATCGTCAGAACCAGAATCGAACGAGCGCAGACATTAATGATGACGACCCGCGAAAGCTTAAGCCAAATCGCGCTCGCGTGCGGTCTCCTGGACCAGGCACATCTCTGCAAGTGCTTTCGTCAGGTCACTGGAACCACCCCGGGCGCCTGGCGGCGGACCCACGCAACGGGCCCTTGATCGGCCGCACACGACGACCCTCAGGCACAGGCCGGCAAAGCTTCCCGGCCGCTCCGCCAAGGCCCAACGCCGGGTCGGACGTTCAATGCCGACCCAGTTCAGTTGGCCCGAGGAATAAAGCCAGGCACACCGGTTCGCACCACAGTATTAAACCGGACGTTCGTCGTTATGCTGTCCCGAATCTCCTGCATGGCGTCTTCCGCCAGGCCCGAAATCTCGAAGCTTTCCTTAATACGGTGAGGTTGGGTCGAGGTGGTCAGGAAAGCGGTGCCGCGTTGTACAGCCCAGGCCAGCGCAACCTGAGCAGGCGTCTTGTGGACACGCTGTGCGATCGTTGTGATCACAGGATCTTCCAGCACTTTCGGATCCAGGCTGTGTCCCAACGCCGCGAACGCCAGCAGTATAATCCCGTGCTCCCGACAGAAGTCGAGCAGCTCCCATTCGGGGAGATAGGGATGGGACTCGACTTGCACCACCGCGGGTTTGATCCGTGCAACCGCAACGATCTCCCGTAGCTTCTCCAAGGTGATATCGGATAGTCCGATCGACTTGCACTGGCCGTCGTCCACGAGGCGCTCGAGCGCCCGCCACGTCTCGACCAATGTGACCCCGGGATCATAGATTACCTCACCAAGCTCGTCTCTCGGGTCCTGATCGTCGCCGGGTTGAAAAGCAAAAGGGGTATGAATGAGATAGCAGTCGATATAGTCGATTTGCAGCCGCCGGCGGCTCGCGTCAAAGGCGGGCTTGACCCGCTCAGGACGATGATTGGTGTTCCATAGCTTTGTCGTGATGAAGACGTCCTCCCGCCGGGCCGTCCCCTCCCCGAACGCTGCCCGCAGCGCATCACCAACCGCTTCTTCATTGCGATACCGTTCAGCGCAATCGAAATGTCGAAATCCCGCTTCCAGCGCGATCCTGGTCGCTTGTTTGGTTGCAAGAGGATCGGGTATCAGCGTGCCAAACCCGACGGCGGGCATCGCGCCAGATCCATGGGTAAGAGGAATCCTTGTATAGCGTAGCGTATCGGGGGTTGCCATGTTCATACTCCTTTGTCCGAAGCCGGCCGTCGCATGTGCCTCGGACGGGCTCGATGGTGCGTTCGCATCTCAATGCAGGTATTCAGTTCGCCGGCTTCGGTTTGCGCAGAAACAGCACAAGCGGGCTCAAGATCAACATTGGGATCATCATGACCTTGAACTGATCGATGATCCCGATCAAAGCCGCCTGACCGGTGATCATGTCGTTGAGCATAGCCAGCCGCGGTGCGGCGATCGAACCCGTGACATGAGCGGCGGCGCGGTAGGGCGCAAGGTCCTTCGCCAACGCGAGATGCATGGCTTGGGTATTGTCGTAGAAGGAAATCAAGACCACCGCGATGCCGATCGTACTGCCATAGAGGCGCGACAGATTGAACAGGGCGGTGCCTTCCGGGCGAAGTGTCGGATCCAGCGTGCTGAACGCCGTCTTGGTAAGCGTCGGCAGCAAGATACCCAGGCCCGTGCCTTGGACCATGCCGGCATTGATAACGGCCCGCCAGTCCATCTCGGGTGAATAACCGAGCATCCGCCAGTTGCCGTAGATGACCAGGGCCATTCCGCCCGCCAGGAGTAGCCGGTTGTCGATCCGAGCCGGAGCACGTGCCGCCAGGATCATCGCCCCCACCAGTGTGAGGCTGCGCGGAATTGCCATATAGCCGGTGGTGTCCGCCGGGTAGTTGAGCAGCTCGTCCAGCATCGGCGACGTCAGGGCGATCGTCGGCAACAGGACGAAGCCGAACGCGAAGTACATCATCGCCGAAATCACAAAGTTGCGGTCCTTGAACAATGCTTTATCGAGGAAATGAGTTTTGGCGGTCAGCACGTGTACGAAAAACAGACCGAAGCCCAGCGCCGATGCAGACGCCTCTACCCAGATCTCGGCCGAGTCAAACCACTCCATGCGCTCGCCGCGATCAAGCAGCATCTGCAACCCGATGATGCCCAATGAGAATGTTGTCAGGCCAAAGAAATCGAAGGGCGGGGCCTGCGCTGGCCGCTTCTCCGGCAAAGAGAGCGCCATGGCCAGGAAGATGAACCCCGCCACTGGCAGGGCAATATAGAAGATCGATTGCCAGTCGTGATATTCGCTGAACCAGCCGCCGATGGTGGGACCGCTGAGGAGGCCGACCAACAGGGTCACAGCCGCCACCAGGTTTATGCGGGCGTGCCGCGCAGGCGACACGACATCGAGCAGGATCGCTATCGACAGCGGACCGATTGGACCGCTCGCACCGCCTTGGATGACGCGCGCGGCGATAAATTGCAGCGGGGTCGTCGCACGTGTCGCAAGCACAAGGCCGAGGGCAAAGATTGCGATTGAGATCTGAAAGACGGATTTTCGGCCGTAGCGGCCCGCAAGCCAGCGCGTCATCGGCATGGTGATCATGCTTGCCGCGAGATACGACGTGAATATCCAACCGACTTCGTCGTCGGACATCGACAGCGTGCCTTGGATATATAGCAGGGCTGCATTGGGCAGCGAGATGGTGACCGCCTGCAGGTACGTCGCCATCAGTGCCGCAACGATGATCGTGCGATGGCCGTCGGCTGCCGCGCTCGATGCGACCGTAGCGCTCATTCGGCCACCTCTGCCGCGCACACCAGCCGGAACAGATGGCGCCAGGTACGGCGACAGTCGGTGTCGACCTGCACGGTGACACTGATGCCCGAGAACAGCGGCCGGTTCGGATCGAACTTGTCAAGTTCGAGACGTACCGGCAGACGCTGAACGACCTTGACCCAATTGCCGGTCGCATTCTCCGGCGGCAGGACCGCGAAATCCGATCCGGTGCCGGGACTCATGCTGACGATATGGGCCTTGAAGGTGTGGTTCGGATAAGCGTCCACATCGATGGCCGCCTCTTGAGCCGGACGCATGTGGGTCAGTCCGGTTTCGCGGAAATTCGCCTCGACCCAGATGCGCCGGGTCGACATCATGGAGAACACGGGGGCGCCAGGATTGACGAAGTCGCCGACTTGCAAATCATCGACTCTCGCCACGATGCCGTCGTCGGGCGCCACCACCGTCGCGTAGGACAGATCGAGCCGTGCCTTGTCCAGTTGCGCCTTCGCAGCTCGGACCGTCGGGTGACGATCGACCTCTATGTTCGGGTCCCCGTTCAGTGCAACCACAGTGTTGGCGATCTGCTGCCCGACCGATGCAATCTGCTGCCGAGCGACCTTGAGATCCATATCGGCTCGGTCATAGACCTCGCGTGGCGTCCAACCGTCTGTGACGAGCGCTCTCCGTCGCCCATACTCACGCTCGTCGAAGTCCGCGGTGGCGCTTGCCGATTGCAGTTCGGCCAGATGCTGGCGATAGGTAGCCTTAAGCTGGTTGATCTGCAGCCGCGCGCTGTTCAGCCGCGCCTCGGCCTGCTCGACCGCAATCTGGTACGGGTCCGGATCGACCTGGAACAGCAACTGGCCCTTCTGAACACGCTGATTGTCCTTGACCGCGATATCGACCACCTGGCCGGCAACCCGAGCGTTGATCGACTCCTTCGCCGCGCGGACAAAGGCATCGTCGGTCGAGACATAAGGCTCCTGCGCGAGATAGTAGGTAGCGCCGACGGCGGCCAGCAGGATCGGAAAGAGCATCAATAATGGACGACGCAGCCGTTCCCGCAACGTCTTCCCGGGCACGTGGGCACGGTCGATCGGCGCGGGACGATCGACCGTTCGGCTCACCTCGGCATCGACATCGGCGAGGTGCCCGGCGTCACCTGCGTGCATCGCGATATCTGACGTCATCGAGGAGCCGGGTGATATGTAAGAGGATTGCATGGTGGGGCCTCATGGCCGTTGAAGACTGTAGCGGGCCGCAGTGACTTTAGCGTCCTGGTCCTGGCGACGATTGTCCAACGCTGACTTGCTTTGGCATATCCAGCGGCTGGAATCCGTCCCGTGCGAAGTCGGTTTGCATGACTGGCCTCATGACCATTGAATTTTGTATCGTATCGCATAAATATGATCGTCTGAGCGTTCCGTCAAGGGTTTTATTCGACATGGTACAAAATGAGGATGCGGAGCCGAGGCGCCGGGGCCGGCCACGCGCGTACGATCCGCAGGCAGCACTGCAGCAGGCGGCCGAAAGGTTCTGGAGGAGCGGCTATTCCAGCACATCGCTCGACGAGATCAGTGCCGCGACAGGCATGAACCGGCCGAGTCTCTATGCGGCCTTCGGCGACAAGCACGCGCTGTACCTCAAGGCGCTCGAGCGGTATTGGCAGTTCAGCCTTGTCGCGGTGCGGGAGGCGCTGGCGGACGGTGAGCAGACGTTGGACGCGGCGCTGATGCGTGTCTACGACGGACAACTGGCGATTTACTTCTCGGGTGACGGCCCGCCGCGCGGGTGCTTCGCGATCGGAACCGCAACGACCGAGGCGGTCGAGGATGCCGAGATCCGAAGTGCCCTCGCCGACGGACTGCGTGCGCTGGATGCTGATTTCGAAGCGCGCTTCCGCATGGCGCGCGAGAGGGGCGAACTGCGAGATGATGCCGATCCCGCGGCACTCGCGGTGCTTGCGTCCGCCACGCTGCACACCATCGCTATCCGTGCCCGCGCCGGTGTCCCCCGTGGCGAACTGCGGGAGATCGCGCTGAAGGCGGTGCGTGTGATCCGCGGATGACCGACGGCGGGTCCTTCAGCCTGGCCGTGGACGGGTTGACTCAAGCGCCTCGATCAGGCTTCGCGCGCGAACCAGGTCGCTGGTACCGAAACCCTCGGTGAATTTCCCGTATGTCGAGACCAGCAGGTCATGTGCCTCCGCGACCCGCCCCTGGCGCTGCCACACCTGCGCGAGATCCATGGCGGCGCGAAGTTCCCACGACAGCGCCGACTGCCCCCTGGCGACCTCCAGCGCGCGCAGCAGCCTCTCTTCCGCGGCCGTAACGGCACCGGGCGCGTCGTGCCACAGCAGCAACGCAGCATCGACGCGCAGCAACTCCGGCGTGTTCCACAATCTGTCCAGGTGTTCCTCGCCCGGCAACGGCACCGGAATGTTTGCGTCGAACGCCAGATCGGCGAACGGGGGAACCGAAACCTGGTCCACCCGCGACTCGATGAACGAAGCGACCAGCGCCTCACCTTCATTGCCCTCACGCAGCCCCAGCGCTCGGGCGAAGCAAGTCCTCAATTCCTCCACGCGCCGGTTAGCCGCCGCATATTCGTCCAACAGATCGATCCGGTACAGAGCCGATTCCAGGTCGCCGGTCCATAGCGCGATCGGGAGTCCGGCGAAAACCACGGCATAGAAAATGCCAAACAAATTCCCGGTATTCCGGGCAGCCGCCACCGCCTGCGCCGCCGCGTCCGCCGCCTGATCCGGAAAGCCCCCCAACCACAGAATGCGGGCCAACAGCGCCCCTATCGCCACCGGGGTCTCGGCCTGATACCCAAGGTCCAGGGTCGGGTCGAAGTGATGCGGCTGGCTCAATGCGCGTTCCGCGAATTCCCGAGCCGCCGGAAGGTGACCGAGAAAATGATGGGTCAGCCCAAGGATGCGGTGACCGAGATGGATAGCGCCGACGTCGCCCGCATCTTCGGCCGCATCCGCGTATCGGCGCGCGAGTTCCAGCGCGGCCGGATAGTCGGCCTGGCCGCGCCGCGACGCCCACATCCCCCACAATGCCTGCATCCGGCCCGCGGTCGAACCGATGCGCTCTGCGATGTCGAGCGCGCGGGTGAACGTCGCCTCGACGGCGGCATTGTCCGGGGTCCCATACCAAAGCCCGTGGCCAAATGCGATGCGCAGCCGCATCTCGTCATCTGAACCCGCCTCGGCATGCGGAAGCGCCTGTTCCACGCGACCGCGGGCGGTCGGCATCTGAAACAGCTCGAACCACAAAGGCACGGCCGCGACCGTCAGCGCCAATCCGATAGCACTGTCCCCCCGGGTGGAGAACGCCCATTCCAACGCCGCATGCACCTCATCGGCGCGGCGGCGGGACGCGGCCAGATAGTCATCCTGAGGCTTTGACCGCCGTTCCTGATGGAGGTTTCCAAGCAACGCCAGGAAATACGCCGCATGACGACGGGCTACGTCGTCAAAAGCGCCGCTTTCCTTCAGTCGATCCAGCGCATAGACGCGCGTGGTTTCGAGCAGGCGAAATTCAGCCGTCACGGCATCGGCCCCTCGGATAACCAGCGACTTACTCACCAGGTCCGCGATGCCGTCGGCGACTTCAATGTTGCTCGCCCCCTCCACCGCCACGGCACAGGCGGCATCGAGCGAAAACGGGCCGGCAAAGATCGCGAGGCGGCGCAGCATGTCCCGCTCCGCCTCACTCAACAGTTGATAGCTCCAGTCGAGTGTCGCGCGCAGCGTCCGATGCCTGGGCAGCGCGGTACGGCGCCCACTTGTCAGCAACGCGAAACGATCATGCAATCCGCTCGCGACCTCTTCCACGCCCAACGTCGCCGCTCGGGCCGCGGCAAACTCGATGGCAAGAGGGATGCCGTCAAGATGGCGGCAAATCGCCGCGATCATCGGCGGATAAGCACTGTTCGACGAAAAATCCGCACCGAACTCTGCGGCACGGGTAAGGAAAAGCTCTGCCGCGCCTTGCCCGAAAATCTCCGCCGACTGCGTGTGCTCGATCATCGGCACATCAAGCGGCATCACGCGAAAGACACACTCGCCCTGGATCCGCAGGATTTCGCGGCTCGTCACTACAATTGTCGTATACGGACAGAACCGCAGGAACGTTTCGGTCAGCGTCGCCACCACCTCAATCAGATGCTCGCAATTGTCGAGGACCAGCAGCAGCTTCCTATCGCCGACGGCACGGGCAACGGCCTCGGGCGTAACGCTGCCGGACCCGAGACCCAGCTTCAGCGTGCTGGCCACCGCGGACGGCACAAGGGCGGGGTCAGACAGCGACGCCAGTTCGACAAGCCATCCGCCATCGGCGAACTCACCGACGAGTCGCCGGGCGACCTTCAGCGCCAACGTGGTTTTACCAATGCCGCCAGGTCCCGTTAGCGTCACCACGCGATAGGCGGACATAAGGTCCCGCAACCGCGCGATCGCCGTCGATCGGCCGATCAGGCGCGTGACCGTCACCGGAAAGTTGGTCACCGGCGATTCGCCGTTGACCCGCATCCGCTGAAGACCATTGGGCGGCCTCGCCGCAACGTGCCGCCGGGCAGCCCAGTCACCCAGCAAACGATAACCGCGGCCGGACTCGGTCTTCAGCAACGTCCGATATGGACCGAGTGCCTTGCGGATGGCCGCCGCATGAACCTGCAGCGTGTTTTCCATCACGATCGCACCCGGCCAGATGCGATTCATCAGGTCGTCCTTGGTGACGAGTTCGCCAGCCGACCGCGCTAGAACCTCAATAATCTCAAACGCCCGCCCACCCACGGGAACGGGCGAACCGCGAACGCGAAGTTCGCGTCTGGCAATGTCGATCTCGCACTCACCAGAGGCGTAAACCGCACGAATTTCCTCATCGGTCATACCCAATATCCGCGGTTGCGCTTCTCAGTCCGATTGGAAATTGAACATGTGGCTCACGACAACGTCAACCAGACGCTCACCACGCCAATGGAAGAAGGACTCATCTCGGATGGTGTCTTAGGACCTCGGGCGGCTCGCGGGATCGCAAAGCCCCGCTGCGGTTTTCGCGTCAGGTGATCAAGTGACCGGATACGCGCTGTTCGAAAAAGACTCAGCCGCACAAAGGCACATAATTATACAAATCGCGCGATGCTCATTCTATCTGCAACTCACAGCGCAAGCATATGTTCGCACCGATGAAGCGCAACTTTGCCGATAACCTTTGTGACGGAAGAGTATCGTGAGGAGTTTCAACTTCTCCTATACGTTGGTGGCTGCTGGCTCGCAATTGGCATCCCCTGCCGTCGCCCAGACAACGCCGAGTGGTGAGACGACAGTGCAGAAACAGCACAATAAACAATACACCGCCACTCGGGCCGCTTGACAGAACTTTTAGAAAGACTAATTCCTTGAGCATTCTTCCAGCCGCCGTAGAGCAAACTCCAAACACATCGATCCGCTTTAGGGATATCTGGGTGTTTTGTCACAGGAATAAGAACCGGAGCTCAATTGCCAGAATATTGGCGCTATTTTCTATCGCCACCACATTGGCGCTTGCGGTGACTGCTTGCGCTCCCATTCCATGTCAGAGCGGATATGCAGACCCCAATTGGTGCCGTGACGAATTTACCGGCGGCGGTGGTGGTTAGCGGGAATCGGCAAGCAAGTGCAAAGCCTTCGTTCACGGTAGTCATCGACAGTGTTTGGCTGCATCGCCTAGGGTGGCCGATGCAGACTTTCTTGCAACGGTGAGATCAGCTTCTCTTCGCCCATGCGCTGCCGCCAACGGGTCATCGAGGACCGGTCGAACGGCAAGCTTATGGCGGAAGAATTCTTCGCCGATCCACAAAGCAGGACATTTTACAGTCGATCACGGGCGATTGGCGCCACTCAGACCTACCAGAGCTGGCGACTTTTGGGGTCTCGACAGGCGACTTTGAGACCACTCATCAGAAAATCCAACCATACCAGAACAGCCACACCGGCCGTTTACCATTGCGCGGCGCTACAGGTATCCAACATCGCCTCTCACCTTTCCGCGGAACACCCAGTATGACCAGGCTGTATACATGAGAATAACCGGCAAAAGCAGCAACGTCCCGATCAGCAGGAAGGCCTGCGTGCCCGGTGACGAAGCTGCCTGCCACAGCGTGTAGTGTCCCGGCACAATCATCGGCCACAGGCTGATGGCGATGCCAAGATAGGACATCAGAAACAGGCCGATCGCCGCCAGGAATGCCGCGGCATCGCCGCCCCAGCCGGCCAATGCGCGCCACGCCAGCCACGCGATCACCGCGGTCAGGACAGGAACCGGCGCAAACAGGATCAGGTTGGGTAGCGAAAACCAGCGTTGGGCGATTGCGGGATCGAGGAGCGGCGTCCACAGGCTGACGACAACAATCGCCACGACGACGCCGCCAAGGCAAAACCGTCCCGCGCGCCGTGCCCAGGCTTGCAACCCACCCTCGGTCTTGATGATCAGCCAGCCAGCCCCGAGAAGCCCGTAACCCAGTATCAGTGCAATCCCCGTCAGCATCGAAAACGGCGTAAACCAGTCCCACGAAGAACCCACAAAGGCTCGGTCCCGAACACTGAATCCCTGGACGAAGGCGCCGAGGACACTCCCCTGAGCGAATGTCGCAATGACAGAACCGGCGCAGAAGCCGCGCGACCAGAAGCGCGCGATCCGGGGCTGGCGGAAGCGGAATTCGAAGGCAACGCCACGAAACACCAAAGCCAACAACATCAGCAATACCGGAAAGTAGACCGCCGGGATGATGATCGCAAAGGCAAGCGGAAACACCGCCAGCAGCGCCAGCGCGCCGAGGATGAGCCAGGTCTCGTTGCCATCCCACACCGGTGCGATGGCATTCATCACCGTGTCGCGGTCCGCCTCCGGCGCGAAGCCGTGCAGGATGCCGACGCCGAGATCGAAGCCGTCGAGCAGCACGTAGAAAAACACGCCGAGCGCGATAATCGCAGTCCAGATCGGCACGAGGTCGATTGACGCGTCGCCCATGTCTGTTACTCCGCCGGTGTTGGGAACGAGATCGTCGGCTGCGGCGCCGCAATCGCGGGCCGCGGTACCTCGGCACCGGTGCAGCCCTGCCGCACCATTCGCGCGATCACCGCAAATCCCGCGGGATACATCGCCAAATAGACGATCATGTAGGCAAGCAGCGACCAGGCGACGTCGGGTCCAGTGAGTGAGGGCGAGACCGAATTCGCCGTGCGCAACGCACCGTAAACTGTCCAGGGCTGACGCCCGACCTCGGTCACCGTCCAGCCGGCGAGCACGGCGATGAAGCCAAGGGGCGCCGACCATTGGCAAAGGCGCAGGAACCAGCCGGTGTCAAACAGGCGTCCCCGAAGGCGCAGCCACCAGCCAAAGGCGACAATGCCGAGCATCGCGAGGCCAATACCCACCATCACGCGGAACGCAAAGAACACCGGCGCGACAGGTGGCCGCTGGTCGGCCGGAAAATCGCTGAGGCCTTGGACCCTGCCATCGAGCGAGTGCGTCAGGATCAGGCTGCCGAGATAGGGGACCTCGATCGCATCGTCCATGCGTTGCCGGGCCGGATCAGGGATACCGAATAACGTGAGCGGCGCGGGCGCGGCGGTCTGCCACCTGCCCTCGATCGCGGCGAGCTTGGCGGGCTGGTGCTCCCTGGTGTTCAGGCCTTGCAGGTCGCCGAGAAAGATCTGCAGTGGGACGAAGAGGGCAAGAAAGCCAAACGCCATGAGCATCATGCGCTGTGCCTCGACGATAGAGATGCGGCGCCGCACCAACGTAGCCCCGACGCCAAGCACGACGAAGCCTGTTGTTACGTAGAATGCCGTAACGTTATGGGCGAGCCGATAGGGGAAGGACGGGTTGAAAACGATCGCCAGCCAGTCGACCGGGAAGAACCGCCCATCTCGAACGACGTATCCGGCGGGGGTCTGCATCCAGCTATTGGCGGCAAGGATCCAGAACGACGACATCAGCGTGCCGAGTGCGACCATGCAGGCAGACAGAAAATGCGCCCAGCGTGGCACCAGGCGGCGACCGAACAAGAGCACACCGAGGAAGCTTGCCTCCAGGAAGAACGCCATTATGTCCTCATAAGCCAACATGGGAGAGAGGACATTGGCGGTCGCATCGGAAAAGCGCGACCAGTTGGTGCCGAACTGGAAAGGCATGACGATGCCCGTCACCACACCCATGCCGAACGCGACCGAGAAAATGCGCGTCCAGAACAGAGATATGCGCAACCATATCTCGTTACGAGAGAAGAAATATAGACCTTCGAGGACCGCGATATAAGAGGCCATGCCGACGGTGAAGGCCGGCAGCAGGATATGCCAGCCGATCACCCACGCCCATTGCAGACGCGACAGGAATAGCGGATCGAGCGTCACGGAAACCTCCCTCGGATGGGGTTACTGGTGATTGTTGGCGGTTTTAATCGTGCTGTTTGCCGTTTCCCGTGATGCCGCACCGCTATCAAGATAATCGACTACGTTAGTCCTTCGACGTTACCTCCCTCAATTCACCCGTCGACAGATCGAAAACAAATCCACGAACGACCACCTTCGAAGGAATCCACGGGTGCGACCTGAGTTTCAATACCTGCTTCTGCGTCGCCCGATTCACGTCGGAATAGAAATGGAATTTAGCGGGCGTTACTGCCCACACGCCGCATTGTTTGTGGAGGTGGTTCTCGAACTCTTCCTCAGAAAACATTTCCATTCCGCAGCCGGTGTGCCCGACAAGCATGACCTCTTTCACGCCCAGGACGTGAATCGAAAACATCAGCGACCGCACAACATCTTCCGTTGCCGCCGTTCCGACATTCCGAATCACATCCGCTTCGGCGGGTTTGATATCCAGCCATTCGAGCAGTTGGTTCAGGCGGGGGTCCATGCAAGTGAGGATCGCTATTTTCGGAGCTGGCTTGTTTGCCAGTGAAGGATCATGGTGCTCCGCTGTCTTGCGGCTTGCCACGATTGCACGTTCGATCAAGCTCATTTGGGTTCTCCTAAATGACGTCAAAAGTCTGGGATCGGGTTTGTGGTAACGCGTCGTGTGATGTTGCCTATACGGATCCGTTTCTCTCGTGCGGACTCCGCTGTCGGCGTGCCAGCCGCTCAGCCGCGGCGACGATCTCCGGCACCGACAAACCGACATAATCGAGCACGTCCGCGGGGGTGCGGCCGCTCTTCGGGATGCGCCGCACCCCGAGACTTTCCACCGTAACCGGTGCGGCAAGCGCGGCCGACGCCTCGGCCAACTCGCTGCCGAGGCCGCCCACGTAGTTGTCCTCGACTGCGAGGACCGCCGCGCGGGCGGCCCGCGCCATTTCCAGAATCGGTTCGGCATCGAGCGGCAGGGCGTAGGCGTCAACCACCGCCGCGGCGACGCCGCGCTGCGCGAGCACCTCGGCCGCGTCGAGGCAGGAATGGACGAGATAGCCCGACGCCGCCAGCACGACCGCAGGCGCTTCGACCGGCCGGCGCACCACCTTCGAGCCGCCCAGCGGAAATTGCTCGTCGTCGCGATAGAGTATCGCCAGATCGCCACGGACCGCACGCAGATAAGCCGGGCCGTCATACTCCGCCATCGCCAGCACGAGCTTATAGGCGCTGACGGCGTCCGAGGGCGTCAGCACCACCAGCGATCGGCCCTTGGCGTCCGTTACGTGCGCGAGCGCGCGCGCGAAAGCGACGTCCGCTAAAGCCATCTGGCTCGGCCCGTCGGCCGCGAGCGTCACGCCGACATGCGTGCCGACCAGCTTGATGCGCGCCCCGCCGATGATCGCCATCTCGATTTGGTCGAAGGCGCGCTCAAGAAAGCGGCCGAACGTGCTCACGAACGCGATCTTACCGGCGGCAGCCAATCCGGCCGCCGCGGACACCATGTTCTGCTCCGCGATGCGCCCTTCGAAATAGCGGTCGGGATGCGCCTTGGCGAAGGTTTCGGCGTAGGTCGAATTCTTCACGTCGGCGTCGAGTGCCACCACCGCTTCGTTGGCGTCGCCGAGCGCCGCGAGCGCCATGCCATAGGCGCGGCGCGGCGAAAGCTTCTTCGCCAACGCCAACGCCGGGTGCTTGGCCAGCGCCGCGCCGAAGCCCATCGGCACCTGTGGGGCAGCGCGCGCCGCCGGCGCCGCAACGGGCGGCGCGATCTTGAGCGCGGCGAAGTCCTGCGCCCCGATATCGGCGACGCCCAGACGACGCGCCGTCGCGTCAAGCTCGGCGAGCACGCCCGCCAGCGCCTCGGATTTCACCGGTGTGCCGTGATGGCCGGGGCCGCCGAGGCTTGGGACGCCCCATCCCTTGACGGTGCGCGCGATCACCGCGAGCGGCCGCCCATCCTCCGTGATGCGAAGCGCGCGTTCGATCGCCGCCGGATCGTGGCCGTCGATGATTTCGACCCGAGCGCCGAATGCCGCAGCCTTCGCCGCGAGGTGCTCCCAGTCCTGCGCCGACGAGACATAGTCGCTCTGGCCCAGCGTGTTGCAGTTGAAGATGGCGACCACCCCGCCCAGGCGCTGGTCGGCGCAGAAATCCATCGCTTCCCAGATCTGTCCTTCGCGCGACTCACCGTCGCCGATGATGCAGAAGATGCGCTTCGGCAGGCCATCGACCCGCGCTGCGCATCCAAGCCCCGCCGCCACCGACAAACCCTGGCCCAGTGACCCCGTCGCAGCGTCGAAGAATGGAAAGCCAAGCACCGGATTGGGATGGCCGTCGATCGGCGACCCGATCTCGCGGAGCGTCATGAGGTCGCTCTCCGTCATCGCCCGATGCTTGCCATCGGGCCCGAACACGACGCCGAGATCGGTGCACGCGGCATACAGGATCGGCACCGCGTGCCCCTCGCTCAGGACCAGCCGGTCGGACCCGGGGTTGCCGGGATCGGCCGGCGTCCAGCGCATCACGCGGTACATCAGCACCGCGACGATGTGCGCGAGCGACAGCGCCGTCGTCGGATGGCCGCTGCCCGCCGCCGTGGTGGCTCGGATCGCGAGCCGCCCCAAGTCGATTGCCTTGGCATGAAGAACAGGCGTGAGATCGGTCATCCGTTTTTTCTTCCGTTCCTAGAGGAAACGCCGGGTTCGGCGGGGGACATTGCAGCCCAAAAGCGAAACAACCTGAATCGATGCTTGGTGTTACACCGCCAGGATTTAAGCCGCATCGCCGCGGAATCGAATACACGCTCTCCGGCATATAGTCTTCCGCCAGGCGAGCGACTGCAGGATAGATACCGATCCAGAACGACGTTATCGTGACGATGCTAGAGCGTGGTCGCCCTGGGCGAAACGCCAACAGGGCTAAATCACGCGATAAAACAAAGAGTTAGAGCGCACTGACTGTTCACAGTCAGCTTGTAAGCGCTCTAGACGATCTTGCCGTGACCGACCGCTCGATGATCTTCAATACGGACCTGGCCCAAAGAGCGACTGTACTGATACGCGGTCAGGTGACGGCATACAGTCCAGGTTTTGACGAACTGCCCGGGAACGATTAGCTTTACAGTAGATATGCCCGAGGCAATCCAGCGATCAATTGACGCTCCATTCGCGTGCGAGATCGACATTGCTCGTCGCGAACTGCGGATTCACGGATCACCGGTACTGGTCGGTGGGCGGGCGTTCGAAATCGTCGCGGCTCTGGCCAGATCAGCGGGCGAACTTGTGACCAAAGGTCAGTTGATGGGCCTGATTTGGCCGGGCGCGATTGTTGGCGACAACACGCTCGCCGTTCACGCGGCGGCAATTCGCAAGGCATTCGGTCCGTATCGCACGTTGCTGAAGACCGATTCTGGCCGCGGGTACCGCCTGCTCGGGAACTGGACTGTCCGGCGGCAGGATGTCGCACAGCCTCCGGTCGGTCTGCGGCCAATAACGGTGACCGGCGACACACCGATAACCAACTTTCCCGCGACCGTCACGCGGTTGGTCGGTCGATCGGCGGCCGTCATGCGGTTGCGGGACCTGATGTCCGCCTATCGCATTGTGACCGTGACCGGTTCCGGTGGAATCGGCAAGACGACCTTGGCGCTGAAGACCGCACGTCGCGTCCTTGGCGATTTTTCCGGCGGTGGTTGGCTTGTCGAGCTGGCGTCGCTGTCTGATCCCGATCTTGTGCCGTCCGCGGTGGCGCATGCGCTTGGATTGAAACCGGGGAGTGAAAGGATTTCCGCGGAAGTCATCGCACGAGACATCGGCAGCCGGCAGCTTCTGCTCGTGCTGGATAATTGCGAACACGTCATCGACGCGGCGGCGACGCTGGTCGAGATGCTCGTGCGCCTATGCCCTCATGCCACGATCCTGGCGACAAGCCGCGAGGCCTTACGGGTCGATGGCGAGTTCGTCTATCGCCTGCCACCGCTCGACGTCCCGGCGCCTGGTCTGGATCGAGCGGACCTTATTCTCGATCACAGTGCGGTGGAACTGTTCATCGCCCGAGCGACGGCGATGAACTCGGAGTTTTCCTTGGACCCCGGGGCGCTACCGGCGATCGGCACAATCTGCCGGCAGCTCGACGGCATACCGCTCGCCATCGAACTCGCGGCCGCCCGCGCCACTACGTTTGGTATCGAGCTGGTGGCCGATGGCCTGCGCGATCGCTTCGCGCTGCTGACTGGCGGGCGTCGCACTGCCATGCTGCGTCATCGCACGTTGCGAGCGACACTTGATTGGAGCCACGATCTGCTCGTCGCGTCCGAACGTGTCATCCTTCGCCGCCTCTCGATCTTCGCGGGCAGCTTTAGCCTAATGGCCGCTTGTGCGGTCGTGGCGGGCCCGGAGGACATGCCGTCACAGGTCGTCGACGATCTTTCCAGACTGGTGGCGAAGTCGCTTGTTGTGGCAGAGGCCGACGGCACCACCATGCGCTATCGGCTGCTCGATACAATGCGGTCTTACGCGCGCGAGAAACTCGATGAAAGCGGCGAACGCGGAGAACTGGCACGGCGTCACGCGGACTATTACCGTGCCTTGTTCGAGCAAGCCGAAGCCTATTGGGACTCCCGACCCACAGCGGAATTGCTTTCGGAGTATGGCCGGCAGATCGACAATTTACGCATGGCGATCGACTGGGCATTTTCGCCTGGCGGAGACGCATCGCTCGGCATCGCACTCACGGCAGCTGCGATCCCGCTATGGATGCATCTATCGCTGCTGGAGGAGTGTCGAGGTCCGGTCGAGCGGGCCATCGCCGCGCTCGCCGCCGGTGCGAGCGAGGACACGCGCCTGGAGATGAAACTCCACGCGGCGCTGGGCGCAGCTCGGGCCTGGGTCGGCGGTGCCGTTTCCGATATCGAAGCGGCCTGGGCCAGGGCGCTTCAGCTCGCCGAAATCCTTGACGACGTCGAACATCAATTGCGGTCGCTCTGGGGTTTGTGGCTACTGAAGGAGCGAGAGGCTCTCACCCTGGCACGACAGTTCTTTGCGGTGGCGCCGACGGCGGCCGATCGACTGCTTGGCGAGCGAATGATCGCCGTCTCATCCCACTATCTGGGTGATCAGAATACCGCGCGGCATCACATCGAACGGGTGATCGCCAATGACGTTATGGATGATACCGGGCGGCGCATCATTCGCTTTCAGATCGCCCAACGATCGGGCGCGCGGGCGTTTCTCGGACGGATCCTCTGGTTGCAGGGCTTTCCGGACCAAGCGATCCAGGTCGTCACGGGCCTTGTCGAACAGGCGCGAGCGGCTGATCACGCGAATTCCCTGTGCCACTCGCTCGCGATCGCCGCATGTCCGATCGCGCTCTGGGTCGGCGATTTGGAGGCGGCCGAACAGTATATCGATCTTCTGCGCGACTACGCGACCCGGCACGGGCTCTCCCTCTGGCGTGCTTTTGGGATGGCGTACCAGGGTGTGCTCTCCATCCGGCGAGGCGATGTACGGGGTGCGTTGCCGCTGCTTCGCGGCGGGTTCGACCAGTTCGGGACTGCATTCGCCGGTTATCGGGTGCTCATTTTCCTCGGCGAGTTGGCCGGGGCGCTCGGGCGTGCCGGCCAGATCCCCGAAGGATTGGGCGTAATCGATGATGCGATCGAGCGCTCCGAACGGAGTGAAGAGGGCTGGGTCATCGCCGAGTTGCTGCGTGTCAAAGGCGAACTTGTGTCCCTTCAAGGCACACCGGGAGCCGCCGTCAAAGCTGAGCTTTGCTTCCATCAGGCACTCGATTGGGCGAAGAGGCAGAATGCGCTTTCCTGGCAACTGCGCGTCGCCATGAGCCTTGCCCAACTGCTGCGGGACCAGCACCGTTTCGATGATGCCATCGCCCACCTTCAGCCGGTGTACGATCGCTTCACTGAAGGATTCGAGACCGCCGACCTGAAGTTGGCCAGAGCACTTCTTGCCAATTTAAAATAGGCGAAGTCGGGATGGCACCCATGGTCAGCAGACCCCCGACAATCATCCAACGCGCATCGGTACATGACCGCACGTTTCTCAGAATAGGCATCGTCAATCCGTTTCGGATTCTTCAAGGATGACCAACAATATGGCCGAGGAACGGTACTTCCGCCTTTTAGAGACTTCACGATGTCTTTGCTCTGGGTGTTAACTTCTCTCCCATGCGCGTGAGGTCAGGCAACGAGGAGGCCTGCATCTTGCGCATTACTTCGCGACGATGGACCTTCACGGTCATCTCGCTGATGCCAATATCACCCGCAATCTGCTTATTAAGGCGCCCCTTCAGGATCTGTTCCATTACGCCACGTTCCCGCGGGGTCAGCGTCTCAAAACGTCCTCGCAATGCGGCCATCTCCTTTTCGTTTTGACGCCGAGCACGCTCGCTCGCGAGCCCGAACTGAACAGCATCCAGCAGGTCCTGATCTCGAAATGGCTTGGTTAGGAACTCGACCGCTCCCCCCTTCATCGCCTGGACTGACATAGCAATGTCGCCGTGCCCCGTGACGAAGATAATTGGTACATGAATGCCGGCGGCCGTGAGCTCACGCTGGAAGTCGAGACCGCTTTGCCCGGGTAGCCTGACGTCGAGCACCAGACACTTCGTATCTTTTTGGTACCCGGACTGCAGAAATTCCTGCACCGAAGCGAAGGCCTTCACATTCAGGCCTACAGATCGCAATAGGCTGTCGAGCGAGTCGCGAATCGCCTCATCATCGTCAACGATGACAACCGTGGACTGGTCCTCTGTCTCGACCGTCGCCATGTCACCACCTGCCCGGTGCGGTGCTTCGCTGCTTCCGTATATTCAAACTCTATGATGCGACTTGCAAGCTAGGGCTCGATTCAGGCTCCCGACGTCTCAACCTTGCACAGGAGACTAAGCGGTGCTCCCCCCAATTTTGGCAAATCCGGGTGTGACGTTCCTGTCCGTGGGCTTCCAGATCAGTTCATATTTGATCGCCAGCTTGCCCGTCCCCTGCCCCGCGACAGCGAAGATGGCCACGCCGGCGATGAACAGCAAGCCGGCGCTCAGGATGACACGGCGCCGGCCGGCTCGGTCGGAGATGTACTCCGCCATCGACGCACCAATCGCGGCGCCCGCGAGAGCAATCGCGACGACCACACCTTGGAGGGTTGGAGAGAGGGCCATCACTTGCCGGACGAACAGCAGCGCCCCGGAGATGGCGCCCGTATCGTAACCAAATAGCAGGCCGCCCAGCGCCGCCACAGCGGCAATAAGGTAGAAATACATGGTATCCTCTCGATTTTCCGTGTTTTGAATGCGAGATTTTCCCGGCCATCGGGTCCGGAGGCCAATTCGATTGCTGGACCCTCAGGCCGCGGGACTATTTCTTCTCAGGCGCGACGCGGATCAGCTTCTTATTCACGAATTCACCGATACCAAGCTCCGAAAGCTCCCGACCGTAACCGGAGTTTTTGACGCCGCCGAAAGGAAGCTCCGGCGCAGTCCATGTCGCCTTGTTGACGAAGACCATGCCCGCTTCGATCTGCCGAGCAACGCGCTTACCACGCTCGATATCCTTGGTGATGACCGATCCGCCGAGTCCGAACGGGGAGTCGTTGGCCAGGCGAATGGCCTCCTGCTCATTTTTCACACGGAAAATCAGCGCTACAGGAGCGAAAAATTCTTGGTAATAGGCAGGGTTCCCCATATCGATGTCTGCCAGGATTGTGGCCTGAAGGTAATATCCGGGCCGATTGATCCGCCTCCCGCCCAACAACACGCTGGCACCATTGCTAGTCGCCGTGTCGATCTGGTCCAGGACGTTGAATAGGGCTTTCTCGGTGCAGAGCGGGCCCAACGTCGTGGCCTCGTCCATGGGGTCGCCCGGAACGATTTCTTCCATTTTCCTTTTGAAGCGGTTGACGAACGTATCGGCGATCTTCTCGTCGAGAATGAACCGCTTCGCCGCGATACAACACTCGCCGGTGTTGTTGAGCTTTCCCCACATGCCCCACTCGATCGCGACGTCCATATCGGCGTCATCCAGTACGATGAAAGCGTCGCTGCCCCCCAGTTCCATCGTGCTCTTCTTGATGGCCCTACCAGCCTCGGCGGCAACCGCGGCACCCGCGCGTTCGCTTCCGGTCAAAGCCACGCCTCTGATACGGGGGTCGGCGATGATGTTTGCCGCCTGATCGTTCGACACGAAAACGTTCGTGTAAGCCCCCGCGGGAGCGCCAGCGTCGAGGAGCAACTGCTCGAACGCCAGCGCGCATTGCGGGACGCTCGGCGCATGTTTCACGATAAGGGTATTGCCCAACGCCAGGTTTGGCCCGGCAATACGCGCGAGCTGGTAGTAGGGAAAGTTCCAAGGCTCGATGCAGAAAAGCACGCCGACCGGCGTGCTCTCAATCCAGGCCTCCCCATCTTTCACCTCCAGAGACTTGGGGGCGAGGAACCGTTCCGCATGGCTGGCGTAGTAATCCAAAATGTCGGCACTGAGATCGACCTCGTCGCGGGCCTCGCGAAGGAGCTTCCCCATCTCAAGCGTGACCAGTCTTGCGAAATACTCGCGCCGGTCGCGCAGAATCGAAGCGGCCTTCGCGACGACCGCGCAGCGTTCCGCGAGCGGCCTCAGACGCCAATCGGTCCGATAGACCTCGTCCGACCGAGCGACGAATTCCTCAAGCTGATCGTCGGTGTGCTCCGGAAATTCCTTGAGCAACTGCTCGTTGCTCGGGTCTATTGTGGCGTAGGTCATAGTCGTCCTCCATAAAATGGTTTGCCGTTTCTCCTCAGAGTGTAAAATTCTCTCTGGTCGTACCCAGTTCTCTCATGTGATCCTGAAGCGATTTCGGAAGACCATCGAACCAGGCAGTCTCCTCGTGCGGCCTTGGAAGCACGTGACCGAATTCCACCATGTCGGTCGGAGCCAGGTTGCAGATATAAACCCAGATCTCCTCTTTCTTTACGCCGGTGATCTGACTGACCTCCTCCATCATCCGCAACATCATTCGTGTTCGTTGCTCTTCCGTTCGACCACTACGAATGTCCCCTCTGATCCAAATATGATTTGATGAACGTGACGGTCCGAGGAACCTGTCGGCTGACTTTTTCTCCTCGATAACAACCTGACACATGAAGGTTGGCGCCCCCGTCTCCTCGCTATGAAGGCGCGCTATTGCCTCCGCTATCGAATTCTTCTGGCGGTCGTCAACCGAATTTTCCAGTACCGAGCAAACATAGGTCGGCATTTGTTAGTCCTCCTTAACAAGGGTGAAGGCTACCGGCCCTGCAATCAGCGGGCCCGTGTGCTTGTCGGCTGGAAGCGATCCATCGCGCCGCCAGCCGCAACTATCTTGATTGAGGGCCGGCCACGAGAGGCGGGCCGCAACGAAACCTGTCAGCTTTATTGAGCATATGTTCCGGTGTCAGCGGGATCGGTATTATACGATGGTATTGACAATACTTAGGTATTGCGCCCCTCGACGACAGGGTTTCAATTACGACCTCTAGCCAAGTGCAGACTTAGATAGAAACACGCCATCGACGTTCCTTCGTAGAGATCTCACGACCGAGCCATCAACTCAAAACCGAGCCTCGGTTGACGGCACGCTCTAGCTGTAGACGTTGATTGAGGTGGACTGCCAAAAGTTAGTTTCACTCGTTCCAAGCAATCGACGACACCATCGTCTAATGGATTTACCTGAGCGTCGCCATATTTGCAGGTTGTGACTAAGAATTCAGCCAGGAGGCCGCGATGACCCCACTCGGGGGCTCAATGCCCAGACGCCTTCATCTCAATGGAGTGGGACGAAGGAGCCCATCCCCAGCATCGAAGGAGACAGACATGAACAACCACCGTAACGGCCTCTTCATCGGACTCCCAGCTTTGCTCGCGGCATCGCTGCAGTTCAGCACGTTGCTGCCGGTGCCCGCTCTGGCGCAGTCGCCATCAGTGAGCAAACCACACGGGATGGGTGGTTCGGAATCGATCGCGCCCCTTCCCGACCTCACCACGACCACAGCGGGCGAACCGTTATTATATCTCAGTACGCCAGACCCTGTGATCTCGTCAGACATTCTGACCGTCCCACCTGGCGGTGTTACACGCTGGATGACGCACCCGGTGCCGGCTTTCGTGTATGTCCTTCAGGGAGATCTCACAGTTCAATTCGTCGACGGCACAGAGAAGACGTTCCACGAGGGAGACGTCCTTCTGCAGCCCAGAGCGGCATGGCACCGCGGGCGCAATGAGGGACAAGGTCCACTTCGCTTCCTGGCAGTGTTTATGGGTGCCAAGGGCGTTCCGGGCTTCCTCCATCCACCAAGCGGCCCCCTGGCTGCGAAATGACTACCAGGCATCGGGCCGCTGAGGTGGCGCCCCCAGGCGCTTCTGGCAATTGACGCCGTTGCATCGGCAAGCGGAGCGGGCTCAGTAAGCCCGGGAGCAAGCGCCGTGTGAGAAATACAGCCTTGCTCAAACACCCAACCACGGAGATAACCAGTGAAACGATATGCTGTTGCGACTCTGTTCGCCGCCTCTTTGTTTGCCTCAGCGCCGGCATTCGCCCAGGTCGACGTCGATGGATACTACCTTCCGATGAAAGTGGCGCTGAAAGCCGCTCAAACAGCGATTGATTCATGCGCCACGCACGGCTGGGATGTCACTGCCTCGGTCGTCGACCCTGCCGGTCTCGTCATCGTCCAGCTTCGTGGTGACCATGCAACGGTCCACACCAAGGATTCCTCCTATCGAAAGGCCTATACAATCGTCTCGATGGGCCCGGTCTTCGGCCTCACACGGACAAGCGAATTCATTGCACTCACCCAAAAAGCGCCCAACGGCGCTGGACCGGAGCTCACGGCTTTGCCGGACATCTTTGCCAATGCAGGCGGCGTCGCGATCAAGCACGGTTCTGAGATTGTTGCCGGCCTTGGTGTTGGCGGCTCCCCGGGCGGAAACAGGGACGAGGCATGTGCCGCCGATGGCGTTGCAGCCATCCTTAACGAACTCAATTAATCCGCAAACACGCGCCGAAGGCCAGCGTTCAAGTCATTCCGGATTTCGTGAGTGCAACAACGCTGTGGCAGATGCGACGGCAGAAGTCGTCATCATAGCCAGTGTCTCCGGTTGAATGGCTAATTTGACTGTAACCGATGTGGCTCAGAAGGAGATCCAACATGTCGACGACGGAAGGAACTTACGGTTATAACCTACCTCTGGAGCTGGCGGTCGAGGCCGCCAAAGAGGCAGTTAGAATCGGCGCACTCAATCATCACCAGGTTACCGCGACGGTCGTAAACTTGTCCGGCGTCCCACAGGTCGTGCTTCGAGGCGATGGTGCAACCATCCATACGGGGACATCAAGCTTTCAAAAGGCATATACAGTCGTCACTTTGGGGCCAATTTTCCAATTCGACAAATCGAGCAACTTCTTCGAGTTGGTCAAAAGCAGCCCCTTTGCGCCAGAGCTAGCAAGACTACCGAATGTGATGGCGTTGCCGGGTGCGGTCGCCTTCAAGGTCAACGGTCAAGTCGTGGCGGCCCTCGGAGTCGGAGGGGCCCCCGGGGGCGACAAGGACGAGATATACGCGCAAGCGGGCATCGATAAGGTTGTCGGCCGCTTACCACACTAGGCCGACGTCCCCTACGATTCGCGGGGCTGCCCACGAATGTAACGTAACAGTTCGAATCTTGAGGAATCACGATGGCTAATAAACCCAACATCTTTCTGGTACACGGAGCTTGGGGCGACGCGTCTCACTGGCGGCATGTCATTCCTCCCCTACATGAAAAGGGGTACCGGGTCTTCGGCGTACAACTCCCTCTCACATCCTTGTCTGACGATGTAGATCTGACAAGTAAACTGGTCGCCGCGCAGGATGCCCCTACATTATTAGTCGGCCATGCCTATGGTTGCGCGGTCATCACAGGGGCCGGCCTCATACCAAATGTCGTTGGCCTGGTCTATTTGGCAGGACCCGCTCCGGATGAAGGAGAGAGCCTTAAGAGCCTCCTCGCGCGGCAGGCACCACCTGAGGGTGCGGCTAATATCCGCCAGGACGAGCGTGGGTTTACATACGTTGTACCTGAGAAGTTTCACGAGACATTCTGCCACGATCTCGACGACGAGATGGAATCGCTCGTATGGGCTCTTACGCAAAAGCCAACGGCGATGCGCTGCTTCGAGGAACAGTCGGGAGCACCGGCGTGGAAGGTCAAGCCCAGTTGGTACCAGGTATCGAGCAACGACCGACTGATTCCTCCGGAAACTGAAATGTGGATGGCGGAGCGAATGAACGCAAGAAGAACCATTACGTTGAGAACAAGTCATGCTTCCGTGGCAACTTACCCCGACGAGATCGTGAAGCTGATTGAAGAAGCAAGTAGTGCTGTGGCTGCTTAGTGTCCGTCCGGGGGGGCGCGCGGGCCATAATAATCGTTTGGCGGAACGGGCTTGAAGTCCACGAGCTGTCTTGGTTCCATAGCGGAATCGATTCGCAACGTGCCGATTGCGAACGATCGAAAGCCGCCATCACTCACGCGCTGCCATGAATGGTGAAATGCCGGGCCGCGAACGCAATGTCGCGGCCTCATCGCGATCGACGACAGATCGTCGAGCGACCCTCGACCTGATTAAATCGCCTCCACCGGTTGGGCCGGGATCCGGTGTACCGTTCACAACATGCGTGCCGTCAATTTCCTGTGGCTAGTCAAGCTCGTTCCGCAGAGTTCAAGATATTGCCATTTGGAGAAGAGGCGTCTGCATCTTGCTCAATATGCATTCATGAATTGCCTCGCGCACACGCCAAGTCGCGTAGGCCGTGAAATTCACGCCGCGAGTCGGATCGAACCGGCAGACTGCCCGCATCAGCCCCAGATAGCTTTCACCGATCAATTCTTCCGGCGAACCTCCGCAACCCCCGTAGCCTTCGGCGATCTCGACGGCAACGTGCAGATATTTTTCGACCAATTGATGAGCGGCGCAAATATCATGGTGGTCGTGCCAACGATTGCACAACGTTCGCTCCAACTCGGTGCTGAACATGGGGAATTTTCGCATCTCACTGCGATATTGCGAGAGGTTTCCAACTTCATTGTCGTAGGGTCGGCTGGTTTTCATAGCTGAACTCCTTTTCCATAGCCCGCTCGCCGCGTCTTGCGCGATATACCTCTCAGTTCCTGGCGATCGTCCTTCTGCATGTCCGGTTCAACCGGATGCGACAGAAAATGCGCCGAAGGGAATAGCGAATCTATTGTACGATGGTGTCGTCGATACTGTGCCCTCAGCGCGGCGCTCACGGTTTAGAACTAGCCGGCCTGGGAAACGGCCTTGCCGCGGCGGGGCAGCGTGACGTTCACAATACCATTGTCTTATAGAATTGCTCTTTCAGCTATCACACCTGTGTTCCGTCGGCTGACACGCAGCTTGTGCCCGGACAATCAGGGTGCCGGTCAGCCAAGTCGAAGGGCCCGCGAAAGCGGCGCAACATCAGGTACTTGATCTGTGGCCGGAGATCGAGCTCCACGACGCCATTGTCGTGGCCGGCCAAGTCATCACGAGGAGAAAGCTATGAGCACGGAGCATAAAGTTGCTGTGATTACCGGTGCGTCTCAGGGTATCGGCGCAGGACTCGTCAAGGCGTATCGCGATCGCGGGTACCGGGTGGTCGCGACTGCGCGCACAATGGGGCAGTCCAACGATGATAACGTCCTCACGGTCTCCGGCGACATCGCCGATCGCAAAACGGCCGAGTGCGCGATATCCGAAGGCATGGCCCGGTTCGGGCGCATCGATACGCTCGTCAACAACGCCGGCATCTTCATCGGCAAACCGTTTACCCGATATACTGAGGCCGACTTTGCGTCCATCGTGGGCGTCAACGTTGCTGGCTTCTTTCATATAACGCAGCTCGCGATTGCCGAGATGGAGAAGCAAGGTAGTGGCCATGTTGTGCAAATCAGTACAAGCCTGGTCGATCACGCGCTCTCTGCTTCACCGTCAGCGCTGGCGTCATTGACGAAGGGCAGCCTGAATGCAGTGACCAAATCGCTCGCGATCGAGTATGCGAAGCACGGTATCCGAGTGAACGCAGTCGCGCTCGGGGTCATCAAGACACCGATGCATCCCGCTGTGACACATGCGTCGCTCAGTGGCCTGCACCCGCTCGGGCGTATGGGCGAAATCTCCGATGTCGTCGAGGCAATTCTCTATCTAGAATCGGCCAGTTTCGTGACCGGCGAAATTCTGCACGTGGACGGCGGCCAAAGCTCTGGGCACTGACACTAGCTCAGAGAAGCATGATGCGGGTGTAGTGCTAACGCGACCACCATGACTGTGCCGCCCCCAAACACTCAGTCACGGCAGAAATCGAGGAAACGCTACGGCTTCACACCTCCGGGGGATTGCTTATGGTGGCGCTTGTTCCGAGTGTGGATGGAAGGAGAGACCCATGACACGGTTTATTTTCGCGTTCGTTTCGATAACATCGCTGTTCGGCGCGGTCTCGTATGGTGCCACACCATCTGATCAATCCGACGCAGAAGCATCCACGATATTCGGAGGCAAACTCCCCCCTGATTACCGCGATTGGAAGCTCATCTCCGTCGCCCATGAAGAAGGCACGCTCAACGATTTGCGCGCTATCCTAGGCAATGACGTCGCGATCACCGCCTACCGTCAAGGAAAGCTCCCATTTCCAGAGGGAACCATTATTGCCCGCCTCGCCTGGAACTACACGCCGTCGGAGGAAAACGATAAAGTCTTTGGAAAGCCCCAATCTTTTGTCGCCGGTGCACCCAAGGAAGGGGTTCAGTTCATGGTTAAGGATTCGAGCAAATACGCCTCGACCGGTGGCTGGGGGTTCACGGAATTTATCGATAGCAAGCCCGTCCCACAGAACGCTCTCAACGGTTGCTTCTCCTGCCATCTACCCGCCAAGGCCAGCGACTTTGTTTTCACCCATTACGCACCTTAACGAAGCCTGATTTTCCTTAACGCCTGTCCAGGATGCCTCAACCCTGGTCCGCAGCGAAGCCGGCACCGCGGCAGAGAAGACCTAATCCCCGAAACCACTTTTAGGAGAGTCCACGATGGCCGATCCCACCCCCTCCACAGTCGGCGTTGATCATATCGGATTGAGCGTCCAAAATCTTGAGAGCACTCGCCGCTTCTTTTGCGACTGTCTAGGATGGAGTGTCATTGGCGAGCGACCGGACTATCCTGCCGTCTTCGTCTCCGACGGCCACCAGATGCTGACTCTGTGGCAAGTCGAATCGCCGGAACGCGCCATCGCGTTCGACCGACGCGCCAATGTCGGACTGCATCACCTCGCGCTGGCTGTGGCTGACCGCGCAGGACTGGACGCGCTACACGAACGCGTCGCGAAATGGCCGGATGTCGTCATCGAATTCGCCCCGGAGCCGTCCGGGAAAGGGCCGAAGACCCACTTCATGATTCGGGAACCAAGCGGCATTCGGCTTGAATTCGCCTACGATCCCCGCCTCGAGGCGGCACGCAAGCGGCAATGACGGAACCCACCATGCCAGACCTCAGGATTCTCGTTCTCGGCGCCGGCGGGATCGGCGGCTACTTCGGCGGGCGGCTGGCCGAAAGCGGTGCGGATGTGACGTTTCTGGTGCGTGAGGGCCGGCGGAAATCACTGCTCGAAGACGGTTTGCGGATCGAAAGCCCGTTCGGCAATGCAATCTTGACCGTTCAGACATTGACGGCCAGCCAGGTCGAGCCCGTCTATGACGTGGTCCTGCTGACGTGCAAGGCGTACGACCTCGACGCGGCGATCGATGCGATCGCACCTGCCGTGGCGCCGGCGGGCTTCGTTCTGCCGTTCCTGAACGGCATCGCCCACATGGAGCCGCTCAACCAGCGGTTCGGCGCTGACAGGGTCCTCGGCGGCACCGCGAAGATCCAGGCCACTGTGACCGCGAACGGCGCGATTCGTCAGTTCAACGACTGGCGAACGATCACGTTCGGGGAACAGTCCGGCGCAATGACCGATCGGGTCGAACGGCTGGCGGCGCTGTTCGCCAAGGCTGTGGGCGTCGAAGTCTCAGCCGTGACCGACATCCGTCAACGCATGTGGGAGAAGCTGGTCCATCTCGCCACTGCCGCCACCATGACGTGCCTAATGCGCGCGAACGTTGGCGAGATCGTCCGGACGCCGCACGGGCGCGATATTTTCCTCGACCAGCTAAGGACCTCGGCAACCATCGCCGCTGCGAATGGGCACAAGCCGAGCGATGCGTTCATGCGGGGCTGGGAGCAGACCTTTTCGCAACCGGATTCGGCCTACTCCACCTCGATGTTGCGCGACATCGAACGTGGAGGGCGAACCGAGGTCGAGCACATCCTGGGCTTCATGCTGAAGAAGGCACGCGAAGCGAACATCGCCTGCCACACACTTCTGCTCGCCTACACGCATATCAAGGCCTACGAGGAAAGACGTGCGGCCGACCGCCTCCCCTGACACCCCAGGATCACGATGCAGGACACACCTATTCCCAACAAGCTGACGCTCCGCGACATAAGCTGCCGTGCTGTCCGCGTCCCGCTGGTCTTTACACTTGGAACCAGCGCCGCGATTGTCCGGGCGGTGCCATTGCTGCTTGTCGACCTCTCTACCGAGGACGGGCCGGCCGGACGCACCTACCTCTTCTGCTACACGAATTCGGGTGCCCGAGCGATTGCGGAGCATATCCGTGAGGCGGCGGATCTCGTTCGCGGTATGGCACTCTCACCCCTGGCCCAGACGCAGTTTCTGCAGCGGCGCTACGCACTTCTCGGCGTGACCGGAACGGTGAGGATGGCGCTCTCGGCCATCGACATGGCCTTCTGGGACGCGCATGCGCGGTCGATCGGTCAGCCGCTTGCCCATCTTCTTGGCGGTGGCGCACGGCCCCTGCCCGCCTACGACAGCCGCGGGCTCGGCCTCATGGCGCCACCGGCGCTCGCGGATGAGGCCGAGAAGATGCTGGCGCTGGGGCTGAAGGCGTTGAAGCTGCGCCTCGGCTATCCCACCCTGGCGGAGGATCTTGCCGCGTTGGACGCGGTGCGCAACCGCGTCGGCACCGGCATATCGATCATGGTCGATTACAACCAGGCGCTGTCCCCGGCCGAGGCACTGAAGCGTGGCCGCGCGCTCGACACGCATGACATCGTCTGGCTCGAAGAGCCGATGGCCCACGAGGACTACCGGAGTTATGCGCGGCTGACCCATGCGCTGACGACGCCGATCCAGATCGGTGAGAACTTCAACGGCCCGGCGGGGCTGAGTCAGGCGCTGGCTGCCGGTGCCTGTGATCTGGTGATGCCCGACGTCGCTCGCATCGGCGGCGTCACCGGCTGGATGCAAGCCAGCGGCATCGCGGCGGCCGCCGGTATCGAGATGTCGTCCCACCTGATGCCGGAGATCAGTGCCCAGTTGCTCTGTGCGACACCCAGTGCTCACTGGCTCGAATACGTGGATTGGGCCAATGCGTTCCTCAAGGAACCCATGCGCATCGTTGACGGTATGGCCATCCTTTCCGATCGTCCTGGTGCCGGCCTCGATTGGGATGAGGCACGCCTGCAACGTCTGGAAACGCTGTGACCTCCTGTCTTCGAACGAGTTATAACCAGCTATTCTCTTGATCAGTTGGTCACAGTAAATCAGTACCGCAGGACGCTCACTTCGCAGAGGAGAAAGCCGTCGGTGCCAGGATCTCATTGCTGATGCTTCGCACGAGTTCGCCATCCCTCTCGGTCTCTGCGAGGATCGCGATCCATTCAGGGTCGGCGACGAACCTTTCCCAGCGCTTCTCGCGCTCGTCCATGTTCTCCCAGACCAGCAAGTAGAATAGCCGTTGGCTGTTTTGCCCGATCTGCGTCGTCCAGAACCCTGCCTGTCGTATGCCATGCTTTTCCCAAATCCGTAGTGTGTGGTCCTGGAAACGCATAAGCAGAGCCGGCAGTCGCCCGGGTTCAGCGAGGTATGTCCTGAGTTCGTAGATCATCGGATACCCTGTCAATCTTCCATTATCGCCGCAGTCATCCAAGCGGCTGTGTCGCTACAGTCCTGAGAATCCACCGCGTCCATTCCGAACCACAGCGGTCGCTGCGGAGCGCCTCGACGCGGAAGAATTACGAGTGGTACCGATTTAGGATTCAAGTTCAGCCCCTGATTCACGCAGCGCAACAGTTCAGGCGCGGGCCGTCTGCTACTTCCGGAAGATGTGGGCAAGCTGGGTTTAAATCTATTGAGCGATGGTATCGTCGATACCTTGGCGATGCCTCTGGCGATGAGCCATTCCCGTGGCAACTAAGGCTTCGTGCATAAACAAATGGTTCGATGTTGGCACTGTCGCCCAGTCCCGTCATGGCAGGCGTAGGCCTGCCGTCCACGCCTTTTCCGAGACCTACACAGCAAGGCGTGGATGGCGGGCCTTCGCCCGCCATGACGATGAGAGGCCGGCGGCGTTCGCCGGACAATTCGCTTATTCCCCGGCGAGCCCTAAGTAGCCATAAGCCGTAAGCTCGCAGCCATATTCACTAGCTCGGCGAAAGAGCGCGCTTTCATCTTTTTCATCGCCCTGCCACGGTAAGTCTTTATCGTGATCTCGCTGAGACCAAGTTCTCCGGCCACCTGCTTATTCAAGAGGCCCGTAATTACCAACGTCATGACTTCCCGTTCGCGGGCGTTGAGCGACACAAAACGACCTTGCAGATCCGACATTTCCGCCGCCGCATCAATTGTGGCTCGACTGCTGACGATGGCCTGCTGGATAGCCTCCAACAGTACGTCGTCGCGAAATGGCTTGATTAGGAACTCGATCGCCCCCGCCTTCATGGCCCGAACTGCCGTTGGCACGTCGCCGGAACCAGTGACGAAGATTATTGGCATCTCGGTCCGCTCTCCGGCGACACGCTTCTGCAGATCGAGGCCACTGGATTCCGGTAGATTGATATCGAGCACGAGACAGTTCGGACCGACGGCCCGTGGATAGGACAGGAAATCGAGGGCAGACCCAAACGTTTTCGCCTTCCAGCCGACGCTGCGGATCAGCGAGTTTATTGACTCCCGCATCAACTCGTCGTCTTCGACAATAAATACGACTGGTGTGCTCTTCGAGGTAGGTGGCGAGCCCGTCCCGGGATTCGTAACGTTACCTGAGTACATTTTTCTTCACCTGTTTAGGAAGGGGTCGGTGCCGGATCGGAATCAGTAGACACGCTTCTTGGGAGATAGCGACCGGATCCCGTTCTGTGGCCATAGGATACTGTCGAGCCTGGAAGCCTTTGGGGTCCGCCGCCGTGATCACAGCAGTCACCGCTGTTGGAGTTAAAACCCCTGCAATCACTTAGTTCCTGTCGAAACTTTTGGCACATATACGTAAGCTGTGTCCCGATACGCCCTTCCCTCGGTACCGCTCGGACGCGGGGGTGTATCTACTGCTGACAGGGGAGGAAGGAGAGCGCAACGCCAGGCGCGGACGCCGTGTGAGAAAGTACAGCGTATCCGGCTACGACCAAAGTTAATCAAACCAGGCCTTCGGCTTACCCGGCCTTCCTATAGGCGCACTGGGTCATACAAGGGTACGTGGCCTTGGGGTCGCTGCGTGGTGCTACAATCGAATGCGCTCCTGGTGCCTGACCGGTCGTCGCTCATCCGGGAGTACGGAGGGCGATGTAGTACTGAGTGCTTCGATCGCCTGCATCGGCGAACAGGAGGCTGGTCTGTCCAAGAATAAACTTATCGCGATTGTTGACGATGACGAGGGCTACCGTACGGCCTTAAGAAGTCTGCTGATGTCCCTTGGTTTCCGAGTAGGGTCGTTCGAGTCCGCGTCGGATTTTCTCTCTTCAACCAATATTCAAAATACCGCCTGCTTGATCGCCGACGTTCACATGCCCGGCATGACGGGAGTCGCGTTACACGGGCATCTGCTAACATCGGGTTACGCCATTCCGACAATCTTGATTACGGCGTACCCGGACGCTGACATTCGCACTCGTGCACTGACCGCCGGGGCCATCTGCTACTTAAGTAAGACATCGACCGAGGATGTTCTTCTCGGTTGTATTGCCTCGGCCCTGCGTCAAAGCGGTCAAGCTGAAGGCGGTCTATGACCGATCGTGGAGCGTGCTCATGCATCACGCCCATGGCTGCCACCGATCCAACCCAGGAGCTCGCCAGATGAACGCGACGACATGGTCCGTCAGTGATGAGGCGAGCAACCTCGAAGTCGTGTGGGAGGATCGCGAACGGGTTTTCTGCAGAAAACATCCATATGCCGACGTAGACACGCAGAATTGTCTGGTGGTGCTGCCCACCGCGGAGCGTCCCACCCCCGCGGCCCTTAAGCGTCTCTCAAATGAATACGAGCTGAGAGACGTTCTCGACAGCGCATGGGCATTGCGACCCTTGGAACTCCTGCGCGAGGGCAGCCGGACGATGCTGGTGCTCGAGTTTCCCGGGGGAGAGCGGCTCGACCGTCTCATCGGGCCCTTTATGAACATCGACCTGTTCCTGCGGCTCGCCGTCGCCCTGTCGTCGGCACTTGGTCGCCTTCACGCACATGGCGTTATCCACAAGGACATCAAACCGGCCAATGTGGTCGTCGATCCCGCGAAGGCACAAGCCTGGCTCACGGGCTTTGGCATCGCATCTCGCCTCCCGCGTGAGCGGCAGTCGCCCGACCCCCCCGAATATATCGCCGGAACGCTCGCCTATATGGCGCCAGAACAGACTGGACGCATGAACCGCTCAATCGACTCTCGCACGGATCTCTATTCGCTTGGCGTCACGCTATACGAGATGCTCACCGGCGAACTTCCGTTCAACGCTTCCGACCCCATGGATTGGATTCACTGCCACATTGCACGACAGCCGACGCCGCCCAACGATGTTCCGGTCGCCATCTCTGCGATTGTGTTGAAGTTGCTCGCCAAGACCGCCGAGGAGCGCTACCAGACTGCTGCCGGTGCCGAGAGTGATCTCCGTCGATGCCTGGCCGAATGGGAAACGAGTGGACGAATAGACGATTTTCGGCCCGGCGGTGACGATACGCCGGACCGGCTGATGATCCCGGAGAAACTGTATGGGCGGGATCGCGAGATCAATGTTCTTCTGACCGCTTTCGACCGCATCGTAGCCGGCGGCAGTCCGGAGTTGGTGCTGGTTTCTGGGTACTCCGGCATTGGCAAGTCAGCGCTGGTCAATGAACTTCACAAATCGCTAGTGCCGCCACGCGGACTGTTCGCTTCGGGAAAGTTCGATCAGTACAAGCGCGACATTCCTTACGCCACCCTGGCACAGGCCTTTCAAAGCCTCATACGTCCGCTCCTGAGCAAAAGTGAAGCGGAGCTGAGCAAATGGCGTGACGCGTTGAGCGACGCTCTGGGCCCGAATGGTCAACTGATTGTTGATCTCGTGCCCGAATTGAAACACATCGTCGGCGAACAGCAGCCTGTTCCGGAACTTCCACCCCAAGATGCGCAAGGACGTTTCCAATTGGTGTTCGGGCGCTTCATTGGCGTCTTTGCGCGACCCGAGCATCCCCTCGCCATATTCCTTGATGACCTGCAATGGTTAGATGCAGCCACGCTCGACCTATTGGAAGATCTGTTAACTCGATCCGACATGCGGCACTTGCTGCTGATCGGGGCTTATCGGGACAACGAAGTCAATCTTGCCCACCCACTGATGCGCAAGCTCGAAACAATCCGCCAAACGGGTGCGCTGCTGCGGGACGTTGTCCTAGCCCCGTTGGCCCGTGACGATCTCGGACAACTGCTCGTCGACGCTCTTCATTGTCAAGCCGCACTTGCCGAACCGCTCGCGCAGCTCATCCACGAGAAGACCAGTGGCAATCCGTTTTTCGCCATCCAGTTCTTGTCGACCCTTGCTGACGAAGCCCTGCTGTCTTTCGACTACGACGGTGCACGTTGGTTCTGGGATCTCAATCGCATTCACGCCAAAGGTTACACCGAAAATGTAGTTGACCTCATGGTGGGCAAGTTGCACCGCCTGCCGGTCGGAACGCAGAAGGCGCTGCAGGAGCTCGCCTGTACCGGCAATAGCGCGGAATTTGAGCTGCTACGGATGATCTATGAGGGTTCGGATGAAAACATGCACGCCCAGCTGTGGGAGGCTGTTCGGGCAGGCCTTATTTTCCGTTCCGAAGTTTCCTACACCTTCTTACACGACCGCGTTCAGGAAGCGGCTTATTCGTTGATTCCAAGGGAACAACGTGCCTCAGCGCACCTTAGGATCGGAACTCTTCTCGCCACGCACACGCCATTGCACAAGCAGGAAGAGGCAGTCTTCGAGATCGTCAATCAGCTAAATCGCGGCTCTCACCTCATCACCTCAGTGAAAGAGCGTGAGCGGGTGGCGGGGTTGAATCTCATCGCGGGGAAGCGTGCGAAAGCCTCGACAGCTTATGCTTCAGCGCTGAAATACCTGGAAGCCGGGCGGCTAATGCTGACTGAAAAAAGCTGGGACCAAAACTACGAGATCATTTTCTCGGTCGAGTACTTTACAGCCGAGTGCGAGTTGCTGACCGCCGACTTGGTAGCGGCGGACAGTCGGCTTTCCATGTTATCGCAACGTACCAAAAACCGCCACGACTTTGCCACTGTTACGCGCCTGCGACTGACGCTTTACACAACGTTGGATCAGAGTGATCGGGGCGTAGATGTATTCCTGGACTATCTTGGACGCGAGGGCACTCATTGGTCGGCTCACCCGACCCGCGATGAAGTTCAGCGCGAGTACGATCGAATCTGGTCTTGGATAGGAAGTCGACAGATTGAGGATCTGGTAGACTTACCCCTCATGACGAACCCGGAGGTCCTGGACGCTCTGAACGTATTCACCGAGATCGTAACACCTGCATTATTTATTGACGAAAACTTATCGTCTCTCGTCATCTGTCGTATGCTGAACCTTAGTCTTGAATATGGCAACGGCGACGGTTCGTGCTTTGCCTATGTATGGTTTGCCATTATTGCCGGCCCTCGTTTCGGCAATTACAAAGACGGCTTTCGAATTGGTCAGCTTGGCTATGAACTGGTCGAGAAACGCGGCCTGACCCGTTACCAGGCTCGAACCTACATGTCCTTTGGCAATATCGTCATGCCTTGGGCAAGACATGCTTTAGAGGGACGCGACCTAGTGCGCCGAGCGTTCGATGCCGCCTATCGAGCTGGCGACCTTACATTTGCCGCCTATAGCTGGGATGAGTTGATCACCAACCTACTTATGGCAGGAGATCACCTTGCGGAAGTACAATTAGAAACAGAAAATGGTCTGGCGTTTGCGGAAAAGGCACGGTTCGGGCTTGTAGTCGACCTTGTCAAGGCGCAAGCCGGGCTGGTCCGAACCCTCCGTGGCTTGACCAGCAGCTTCGGCTGCTTCGATGACGGGGTCTTTAACGAGGTTGACTTCGAGCGGCACCTTGCGGACAACCCAGCTTTGGCACTGGGAGAATTCTTTTACTGGGCACGAAAAATCCAGGGACGCTTTTTTGCCGGCGACTGGGCATCGGCCGTTGAAGCGTCTGTACGGGCGCAGCAGCTACTTTGGACGTCTCCGTCACAACTCGAAACGGCTGAATTTCGCTTCTACGGCGCACTTTCTCATGCGGCGTCCTGGAATTCCGCACCTCATGATCAGAGGCCACGGCATTTCGAGGCGTTGAAAGCTCATCACAGTCAGCTGGAAGTTTGGTCCACGCACTGCCCAGAAAATTTTCGGAACCGGGCAGCGTTAGTTGGTGCGGAGATTGCGCGAATAGAAGGCCGCCTGGTCGACGCCGAGCATCTGTACGAGGAGGCGATTCGCTCAGCGCACACGAATGGCTTCGTCCACAACGAGGCAGTCGCGAACGAAGTCGCTGCGCGTTTCTACTCGGCACGAGGGTTCGAGAAGATCGCTCAAGTCTATCTTCAGGACGCCAGATATTGCTACGCCGCCTGGGGCGCGGACGCGAAAGTGCTGCAACTCGATCGGTTATACCTTCACCTACAGAGAAAAGATTTGGTAGCCGGTCCGACGAGCACGATTGGGGCATCTGTCGAACAGCTGGATCTGGCAACGGTGATCGGGGTCTCGCAGTCCGTGGCGGGTGAGATCGTCCTGGAAAAGCTGATCGATGCGCTCATGCGCACTGCAATCGAGTACGCGGGTGCTGAAAGAGGCTTGTTGATTCTTGCGCAGAGTGACGCGTATCGAATAGAGGCGGAAGCCGTCACAATTAGTGACACGGTGACGGTGAGCCTACGGCAACTGGACATAACCTCAGCGGAAATGCCAGAGTCCGTCTTTCACTATGTGCTGCGCACAAAAGAGAGTGTGCTTCTGCATGATGCATCGGCTTCCCACCCCTTCTCTGCCGACGAGTATATCACTCGGCATCGCGGGCGTTCGATTCTTTGTCTGCCACTCCTCAAGCAGGCGGGACTCCTGGGTATGCTTTACCTTGAAAACAATTTGACCTCTCACGTCTTCACCTCCGGCCGTATTGCCATACTCAAACTGCTTGCTTCAGAGGCTGCGATTTCGCTGGAGAACACGCGTCTTTATCGCACTCTTCAGGAACGAGAGGCAAAAGCATGGCAACTCGTGAATACCGCCCTCGACGCAGTCTTGAGCATCGATGAGGCGGGGCGGATCACGGAATGGAACGCCCAGGCGGAATCAATGTTCGGCTGGCGGCGGGACGAGGCAATAAGCGGGCTTATCGCAGAAATGCTGATCCCCACACAATATCGACTAGCTTACGTCGAAGGTTTGCGCCGGTTCGTAACCTCTGGAGACTGGCCTTTCCCGAACCAGCGAATTGAGATAACTGCGGTCAGACGTGACGGCAGCGAATTTCCGGTCGAGTTGTCTGTCGCACCGTACCGGATTGGTGGAGCGTGGGCGGTTAGCGCCTTCGTCCGGGACATAACGGAGCAAAAACGCGCCGAGGCGGCCTCACATCGATATCGCGAGGTCGAACTCGAATTGGCTCATGCGAACAGGGTTGCCACGGTCGGACATCTGTCGGCGTCGATTGCCCATGAGGTTACCCAACCAATTGCCGCGGCGGCTACCAATGCTCAGGCCGCAATGCGCTGGTTAGCGGCCGCGCCGCCAGATCTGGACGAAGTGCGCCAGGCACTGCGGCGAATCATATCGAATTCAAACCGAGCGGGCGATGTCATCGGGCGCATCCGTGCCTTTATCAGGAAGGCGCCTCCACTAAAGGATGGCTTGGATATCAACGGGGCTGTCGATGAGGTTGTCGCTCTCACTTTAAGCGAGGCAACTAAAAATGGCATCTCTGTGAAGACCGACTTCACGGAAGACCTGCCGCTCGTGCAAGGAGATCGAGTCCAACTGCAACAAGTAATCCTTAATCTGATCATAAATGCTGTCGAGGCAATGAGCGGTCACAGGAAGGGGCTGCGCGAACTGAAGATCAGCACCAGTCAGACGGGGTCCAAGGGCGTTTCCGTCGCGGTGCGGGATTCAGGCCCAGGTCTGGCTCCGGCGAGTCTGGAGCGTATTTTCGCGGCCTTTTACACCACCAAACCTGGCGGCTTGGGGATGGGACTCTCGATTTGCCGTTCAATCATTGAGGCCCATGAGGGTCAATTATGGGCGGCAACGGACGAGCCCTGCGGCACCATTTTTACGTTCACTTTGCCTGCTCAGGCGGGTGCCGGCGCTTGATTGGCCCTCGCCAGCGATTGCCGTCGTGGCGGTAGCTCTCGGCAGGGGCCGGTTTGCGAGCAGCACGTCGTGTGTTGGTAGTTCGATATCCGCGCGCCGGCCAGAAGCGGCCAGCCATACCAGATGAACCGTTCTGATTGGCTGATCGGACCAGGGTCGCCCACCTCAACTATGATCGGCTTGGAGAGATCGTCCGACGTACCTCTGCTGCTGACACCGCCACGATTCATACCAAAAATGCATAACCTTCAAAGAATTGAGCATTATTCTGGAACACGATCGTGATCTATGGTCTGTCGTGATGCATGGAGCCAATGCGGGAACGTTACAAATACGCACATCGTCGATGGTGGCCAACCGCGTCACCTAAAGAATGAGGAAGAACAAGTGTCTGGCGCCATGATATGCGGAGACTCTGATATGATGGTCTCTGTTCGGCCTTGCTGCACGTATTTGATGTGCAGTGCGTCACGTACCGGCAGCACTTTGCTCGTAACGTTGGAAGCCGCCAACCTGGCCGGCCGTCCCGTCGCGTATTTCGACGTTCACAAACACAATGAAGACGTCTGGTGTGCGACCTCTACGTCAGTCGCCAAGCCGGACCGCAGCTCGGTGACCAGCTTCACCCGCCACACTAATTTCGGCACCGGATCACCCTTGTCGCGTAAACCTGAAACCTATGTAAACCGGAACAAATCCCGCCGGTTTGCATGCTCTGGTTCCCAACGGCGATCTCGATCACCTCCCTCTCGATCGGTGACATCATTGTTGCCTGGGGCCTGCCCGGATCGGAAATGAATTCCGATAACAAACTAAAGACGATGCCATCGGCCGGACCTCTGGGGACTGGCGTAGCGAACAGGGGCCTGAGATGCCGACATTCAGTTGGACTGCCACGTCCGGTGGTGATTGGAACACGCCGGCTGACTGGAATGTAGGCAGTGTCCCGAGCGGCACCACCGATGCCGTGTTTTTCACCGATCCGGGTGCTTACACCGTTGATATTTCGTACGGCGAGGCCTTTTCGGTCGATTCAATGACCCTGGATGCGGCTGGCGTGACGCTGGACATCCACGGCGCGCTGACCGTGGGGGGCGTAAACCATACGCTGACTCTGGATGCGGGCACGCTGGAATTGGATCGCAACGGGACCATCATCGCCGGCACCATCGCCGCTGCGGGCGGAACCCTGTTTGCGAACGGTGGCACGCTGGAGGGCGTAACGTATGAGGGCACGCTCGATCTGAGCGCCACCTACTCTGATCTGCATATTACTGATGGCATCACTCTGACCGGGACGAACGGCACCGGCCAGGGAGCGATCAACCTGACCGGATATGAAGTGGCGCTTTATATTGACAACACGACCACACTCAACAACGCAACGATCTACTTTGGCACCAACAGTTATCCTGCCACCTCCTCGATTTCCGTGAATGACCCCAACGCCACCGGGAACCAGTTGACGCTGGGAAGCAACCTCACGCTCTCGCAGGTAGGGGCCTATGCCAGCCTGTATGGCGACAGCAGTCCTGGAGATGGTATTGTCAACGACGGCACCATCGACGCGAGCGTCAGCGGTGGCCAGTTCACCGTCGCCGGCAACTTCAGCAACGCCGGCAGCATTGCTGTCTCTGGCGGCGACAGCTTTATCATAAACAACACGACGTTCACCAATACGGGCACATTGACGGAGACCGGTGGCTCCACGGTCACGCTGAACACAGACTGGACCAATGCGGGCCACATCAGCGAGACGGATTCCACGCTGAACCTCGGGGGCACCTTCACAACCGCGGCGCTGGATACGATTGGGGCTTCCGGCGGCGAGATCGACATCACCGGCACGCTGATCAACACCGGCGCGACGCTGGACGTCGGCCCCGGCAGCGCGCTTGGTACCGTGACGCTGAGCGGCACCATCGTCGGCGGCGTCATCCACGACGCAGGCAGCGGTCTGCTGGGGAACTTCGGCACGCTGGAGGGGGTAACGTATGAGGGCACGCTCGACCTCAGCTCCAGCAGCGGTGCCGCGGTGCAGATTGTCAACGGTATCACGCTGACCGGGGTGGGCGGAACAGGGTCCGGAACGGTCAATCTGACCGGACATTACAGTAGCTTCACCATCGACAACACGACCACGCTCAACAACGCAACGATCGACATCGGCAATAACGAATCCGGTGTCTATAGTATTCTCGAGATTCAAGATACTTCTGGCACTGGCGCGGTGCTGACTTTGGGTAAAACACTTGCGCTCGTGCAGGTTGGAAGCGCGATTCTGGCAACCTACAACAACGATCCTGGGGACGGAATCGTCAACCAGGGCACCATCAGCGCTGGCGTCGAAGGTGGTAACTTCGCCATCCAAGGCGAGAGTTTCACCAATCAGGGCAGTATCGCTGTCTCAGACGGCGATACGCTCACCATCGGTTCGACGACCTGGACCAACACCGGCAGCATCAGCGAAACGGATTCCACGCTGAATCTCGGTGGCCTCTTCGCCGCCGCGGCTCTGAACAAGGTCAGCGCTTCGGGCGGTGCGATCAACATCATCGGCACGCTGATCAATACCGGTGCGACATTGGATGTCGGCCCCGGCAGTCCGCTTGGCACGGTGACAGTAAGCGGTGGCACGATTGTCGGCGGCGTCATTCACGACGCGGGCAGCGGTCTTGTATCCAACAACGGCACACTGGAAGGCGTGACGTATGAGGGAGCGCTCGGCCTGACCGCACAAAGTGCGTATTGGACGATCGTCAACGGCATCACCTTGACCGGCACGGGCGGCACAGGTGCCGGCACGGTTAACCTGACCGGTATCGGCGCTCAGCTCTATATTGACAATACAACGACGCTCAACAACGCGACGATCGATATCGGCAGCAGCAGCAACTCCTACCTTTACAGTGACGACACCACCGGCACCGGGGCGGTGCTGACGTTCGGCAGCACGCTCACGCTCACGCAGGCCGGAGCGCTCGCCAGCCTGGTCACTTACAACAACTTCACCGGCGACGGCATCGTTAACGATGGCACCATCGATGCCGGCTTCAGCGGCGGCCAGTTCACCGTCTCCGGCAACAGCTTCACCAACAATGGCAGCATCATCGTCTCTGGCGGCGATACGTTCATTATCCAATCAACTACATTAACCAACGCTTCCGGCGCCACGCTGACGGGGGGCAGCTACGAGGTGGACGCCAACTCCACCCTGCAACTCATCAATAACGAATTGGTCGTCACCGACGATGCGGACATCATTCTCAGCGGCACCGCGTCGGTCATCGATGCCTACGACACCACCACCAGTACCTATATCACGCTGGATGCCAAGCTGACCACGATTGGCACGACGGGTACATTGGCCCTGCTGGATGGGCGCGCTTTCACTACCGCGTCCACCTTCACCAACAAGGGCCTGCTCAACCTCGGCGGCGCGGTCTTCGGCTCCGGCGCGTTTGGTAACGCCAGCGGCGCCAAGATCATCGGATTCGGCACGATCAACGCCGCGCTGACCAACACGGGTTCGATGGAGGCCGACGGCGGCCTGCTGAAGCTCGCCAGCACGGTCGCCGGAACCGGCGGCTTCACCGTTGATGCCGGCGCCACGTTGGAATTCGCCAAGTCGCCGGCGAGCGGCCAGGCCATCACCTTCAACGGCCTCGATGCGACGCTGAGGATCGACACACCGGCCAGTTTCGCTGGTACGGTCGCCGCTTTCTCCCCAGGCGACACGATCGACCTCGCCGGCATCACCACGGCCACCGGCGCGGTGATCAGCGGCAATACCCTGACGGTTAGCCTCAGCGGCGGCAGCACGCTGACCTACGCGGTCAGCACGCCTTATGCCGGCGATCATCTCAAGGTCGCCAGCGACGGCAACGGCGGCACGGACGTGATCGCCTACGGCTTGGCGCTACCGGGACCGTATACGCCGGATCCTGTCAGCCTGGGCGATGCCCATGTCGGGGCCGTGGCGACCCAGGCACTCAGCCTGACCAACACCGCACCCACCAATGGCTACTACGAGACGCTGGATGCCAGCATCGGCGGTGCGACCGCCGGGGTAACCGCCAGCGGCTCCTTCACGCTCCTGGCACCCGGGGCTACCGACAGTTCGGACCTCATCGCCGGCCTGAACACCAGCTCGGACGGCGACAAGGTTGGAACCGATACGATCACACTGACCTCGGATGGCACCGGCGTCGATGGGCTGGGCACCACGGCGATCGGGACGCAAACGGTGACTATCACCGGCGCGGTCTTCAATTATGCCACCGCGAGTGCAGCCTCGCCCAACCCGGTGAACTTCGGCGAGCACCATGTCGGCAGCACGCTGAGCCAGGCACTGAGCATCAGCAATCTCGGGACGGCGGACGGCTTTACGGAGAATTTGGACGCCAGCATCAGCGGCGCGACCGGATCGGCGAGCGCCAGCGGTTCATTCACGGGACTTGCGGCGGGTATCAGCAACAACAGCGCTCTGACGGTTGGCCTGAACAGCGGCACGGCCGGTGTTCAGGCTGGCACGGCGAAGGTAACACTGACCTCGGACGGCGCCGGCATCGATACGCTGGGGACCACGGCGCTGACAGCGCAGACCATCACCGTTGAGGGCACGCTTTACAATTACGCCACGGCCAGCGCGGCATCACCGAACCCGGTAAACTTCGGTGAGCGCCATGTCGGCAGTACGCTGAGCCAGGCACTGAGCATCGGCAACACCGGTGCCACAGGCGGCTTCACCGAGAATCTGGACGCCAGCATCGGCAGCGCGACCGGATCGGCGAGTGCGAGCGGTTCGTTCACTGGGCTTGCAGCGGGTGTCAGCAACAGCAGCGCCCTGACAGTCAGCCTGAACAGCGGCACAGCCGGTGTGCAATCCGGTTCGGCGACAGTGACACTGACCTCGGACGGCACCGGCATTGATACGCTGGGGACCACGGCGCTGACAGCGCAAACCATCACCGTTGAGGGCACGCTCTACAACTACGCGACGGCCAGCGCGGTCTCCCCGAACCCGGTGAACTTTGGCGAGCGCCATGTTGGCAGCACGCTGAGCCAGGCGCTGAGCATCGGCAACCTCGGGACAGCGGATGGCTACACCGAGAACCTGGACGCCAGCATCGGCAGCGCGACGGGATCGGCGAGCGCCAGTGGTTCGTTCACTGGGCTTGCGGCGGGTGTCAGCAACAGCAGCAACCTGGTCGTCGGCCTGAACAGTGGCACGGCCGGTGTGCAATCCGGTTCGGCGACAGTAACGCTGACCTCGGACGGCACCGGCATCGACACGCTGGGGACCACGGCGCTTGCATCCGAGACGATCACGGTCGCCGGCACGCTCTACAACTACGCCACGGCCAGTGCGGCTTCTCCGAATCCGGTGAACTTCGGCGAGCACCATGTCGGTAGCACGCTGAGCCAGGCACTGAGCATCGGCAACACAGGCGCCACAGGCGGCTTCACTGAGAACCTGGACGCGAGCATTGGCAACGCGACTGGATCGGTTACCGCGAGCGGCTCGTTCAGCGGTCTTGCGGCGGGTGACACCAACAGCAGCGGTCTGACAATCGATCTGAACAGCGCCACGGCCGGCGTTCAGACGGGCACGGCGAAGGTGACGCTCATCTCGGACGGCACCGGCATTGATACGCTGGGGACCACGGCGCTTGCATCCGAGACGATCACGGTCGCTGGCACGCTCTACAACTACGCCACGGCAAGCGCGGCATCACCGAACCCGGTCAACTTCGGTGAGCGCCATGTCGGCAGCACGCTGAGTCAGGCATTGAGCATCGGCAACACCGGTAGCGCGGGCAGCTTCACCGAGAATCTGAACGCCAGTATCGGCAGCGCGACGGGATCGGTCACCGCGAGCGGTTCGGTCACCGACCTGGTGGCAGGTGGCACCAACAGCAGTGGCCTGATCGTGGGTCTGAACAGCGGCACGGCCGGCGTTCAGACGGGTACGGCAAAGGTGACACTGACCTCGGACGGCACCGGGATCGACACGCTGGGGACGACGGCGCTGACAGCGCAGACCATTACCGTGGAAGGTACGCTCTACAACTACGCCACCGCCAGCGCGGCATCACCCAACCCGGTGAACTTTGGCGAACACCATGTCGGCAGCACGCTGAGCCAGGCACTGAGCATCAGCAACACCGGTAGCGCGGGCAGCTTCACCGAGAATCTGGACGCAAGCATCGGCAATGCGACCGGATCGGCGAGCGCCAGCGGCTCGGTCACCGGACTGGCAGCGGGTGCCAGCAACAGCAGCGCTCTGACGGTTGGCCTGAACAGTGGCACGGCCGGTGTTCAGACGGGCACGGCAAAGGTAACGCTGACCTCAGACGGCACCGGTATTGATACGCTGGGGACCACCGCGCTTGCATCCGAGACGATCACGGTCGCTGGCACGCTCTACAACTACGCCATCGCGAGCGTATCGCCCGAACCGGTGAACTTCGGCGAACACCATGTCGGTAGCACGCTGAGCCAGGCACTGAGCATCGGCAACACCGGTAGCGCGGGCAGCTTCACCGAGAACCTGGACGCGAGCATCGGCAACGCGACGGGATCGGTCACCGCGAGTGGCTCGTTCGCCGGCCTGGTGGCAGGTGGCGCCAACAGCAGTGCCCTGACGATCGCGCTGAACAGCGGCAAGGCCGGTGTGCAATCCGGTTCGGCGACGGTAACGCTGACCTCGGACGGCGCCGGGATCGACACACTAGGGACGACGGCGTTGACGTCGCAGACAATCGCGGTTTCTGGGACGCTCTACAACTACGCCACGGCAAGCGCGGCATCGCCGGATCCGGTGAACTTCGGTGAGCGCCATGTCGGCAGCACGCTGAGCCAGGCACTGAGCATCAGCAACTCCGGCGCCACAGGTGGCTTCACCGAGAATCTGGACGCCAGAATCAGCGGCGCGACCGGATCGGCGAACGTCAACGGTTCGTTCGCTGGGCTGGCGGCGGGTGGCACCAACAGCAGCGGTCTGACAATCGGCCTGAACAGCGGCACGGCCGGTGTGCAATCCGGTTCGGCGACAGTGACGCTGACCTCGGACGGCGCCGGCATCGATACGCTGGGGACCACGGCGCTGACAGCGCAAACCATCACTGTTGAGGGCACGCTCTACAACTACGCGACGGCGAGCGCGGTCTCCCCGAACCCGGTGAACTTCGGTATCGTTCATGTTGGCGCCACCGTCAGCGAGGCGCTGAGCATCAGCAACACCGGTAGCGCGGGCAGCTTCACCGAGACACTGGATGGGAGCGTCGGTAGCGCGACCGGATCGGTTACCGCGGGCGGTTCGTTCAGCGGCCTGGCCGCCTCTGCGACGAACACGTCCGCACTGAGCGTCGGGGTCAATACCGCGACGGCAGGGACGATCAGCGGCACGGCGACGATCAAGCTGACGTCGGATGGTACGGGTATCGATACGCTGGGGACCACGGCGCTGACGTCACAGACGGTGACGGTCGATGCGATCGTCAACAATTACGCCACCGCGGTGGTGGAGGATCTCTCGGGCGGCGGTGTGCTGACGCAGACAGGGACCACGTATACGCTTGCGCTGGGTACGATCGACCTTGATACGTCCGCGCCCGAGATCGACCTGGGCATCGGCAACGCAGCCTCCGGTCCAGCGGATCTGCTGTCGGGTGGCTTTGTCGTCAGTGGTGATGGGGGCGTGGCATTCACCAACACGCTGACGTCGTTCTCGGGCGTAGCGGCTGGCGGCGTCGCCAGTGCCGAGGGGATCAGTCTCTCGACGTCGACCGGCGGTGTGTTCAGCGAGCAGATTACGCTGGTCGCCACCGGAACCAACAGCAGCGGCTATCTCGGGGCGCTGCCGGACGAAGTCATCACCGTGACAGGAACGGTCGTACTGCCGCCGCGGACGTTGGTCTGGACCGGGGCCGGCGACACGAATTTCGCGAACGCCGCCAACTGGGACGACAGGACCCTGGGACTGGACCCGGCGACATTGCCGCCATCCGCGAAGGATACGACGGAGTTCAACGGCATCGGCGGCGGCATCACGGGGACCGGAATCGCGGCCGCTCTGTCGTTTGGGGCTGGTGCGTGGCACCTGGCAACAGGTGGGAGCCTGACCGCGACGGGCAGCGTGACCGTCGGCACGAGTCAAGATGCGACACTGCTGATTGACGATGGCAGCAGCCTTGTCACGGGGGGTGGCGCGGTCATAGCGGACCAGTCTGATGCGTCTGGTTCTTCGGTGACGGTGACCGGTTCTGGTTCGAACTGGCAGGTCGGCGGATCCTTCGCGGTTGGCGATGCCGCCACAGGCCAGTTGTCGATCGACGCCGGAGCGACGGTCACCGCCGCCACCCTCAACGCGGGGGTCCTCAGCGGCAGTGCCGGCATTGTCACCGTCACCGGCAGCAATACCGACCTGACCACCACCGGCTCGCTCTCCATCGGCGACGGCGGCTCGGGCGAACTCTCCATTCTCAACGGTGCCAACGTTTTCATCGGCGGCGATCTCGACATCGGCCAGACCACCGGCGGGTCGGGCAATGTCGATATCGAGGACACCACCGGTACCATCTACATCGGCGGTAACCTCAACGTCGGCGCCGGTGGCCCAGGCGGCCTGGTCATCGGGCCGAATGCCACGGTGGAATTGGACAATGGCGGCGAGAACATCGGCGCCGACGCCGCTGTGACCCTGTTCAGCCTGTTCGATCCGACCGAACTCAACAACGCCAGCCTCAACACTGCCTTCAGCGTCTCCGGCACGCAGACCTACAAGGCGTATGTCAATAACACCGGTGCGATCACCATCGATTCAGGCTTCAGCATCGCCCTGGATACGCCGGTCATCTACGGCGCCGGCGGGGCGTTCAACATCGATGCCGGTTTCACGCTGGTGCTGAACACGGATACGGTTACCGGTCAGACGATCAATTTCAACGGTAGTGGCACACTGGTCATCGGAAGCGACCAGTCGCCGACGATCGATGTTCCAGCGAGCGGGACGGGCCCCTTCACTTCGGAGACCAATCCAAACTACGGTGATGCACTGATCGGCAACTTTGGCGGAACGATCAACAATTTCGTGGCTGGCGACGTGATTACCGTGGACACCACGGGTCCGGCGACGTTCAGCCAAAATGGCGCGACCGTGTCGGTGATCGAGAACGGCTCCACCGTGGGGGTTCTGACGTTCGCCACGCCGGAGATGGCACAGACGGCGGCAACCACGTCCGACGCCTTGCTGGACAATGCGTTGTGCTTCTTAGCCGGAACGATGATCGCGACGCCGGCGGGCGAGACGGTCGTGGAGCGGCTGGCGGTGGGTGACCTGGTGCTTACGGTGGGCGGACAGGTGCGTCCGATCGTGTGGGTCGGACAGGGGCGTGTGCTGGCGACAAAGGGGCGGCGCAACGCCGCGACGCCGGTGATCGTGCGCAAGGGGGCACTGGGGCCGAACGTACCGCGTGCGGACCTGCGGGTGACGAAGGGACACTCGTTGTTCATCGACGATGTGCTGATCCCCGTAGAGTTCCTGGTGAACCACCGCTCAATCCAATGGGACGACCGAGCACAGGAGGTCTCGGTCTACCACGTCGAACTGGAAACGCACGATGTGCTGGTGGCCAATGGGGCAGCGGCGGAGAGCTACCGGGACGACGGTAACCGGTGGCTGTTCGGAAATGCGAACAGCGGATGGGATCAGCCGGCGAAGCCACCGTGCGCGCCGGTGCTGACGGGAGGTCCGGTGGTGGATGCGGCATGGCGGCGGCTGCTGGACCGCGCTGGACCGCGCCCCGGGATGCCGCTGACCGCGGATCCAGATCTGCATCTGGTGGTGGATGGGGTCCGTGTGGATGCACAGAAGCAGCAAGGTACGCTGTATATGTTTCGCCTACCGAACCGCCCAACCAGTGTGGCCATCGCCTCCCGCGCGGGTGTGCCGGCAGAACTAGGCATCGTCCGCGACCCCCGGTCGCTGGGAGTGGCGGTAAAGCAGGTGGCGGTGCGGCAGGGTGCGAAGTTCATGCAACTCGATGCCGATGACGAGCGGCTGACAACGGGCTTTCATGAATTCGAGCAGGCTGACGGTCTACGCTGGACAACCGGCTACGCCGAACTGCCCGCCGAGACCTTCACTAAGTTCGACAACGGGGCGGAGGTGATGCTCTACCTCGCCGGAAGCACCCATTACATCGAAGATGATAACAGCCGCGCCTTCGCATGATACCCACTATGAAGCCCGCCCTATCCGGCGATCACTTCCAAAACGAGGCTGCTGCTTTCGAGTATGTCGAAGCCAAGCTATGGCCGAACGGCCCGGTGTGTGTTCATTGCAAAGGTGTCAAGCGGATCGGCAAGCTGAACGGCAAGACCACTCGCCCTGGTCTCTATAAATGCTACGCCTGCCGCAAGCCCTTCACCGTCCGCATAGGAACCGTGTTCGAGTCCAGCCACATGCCGCTGCGGTTCTGGCTGCAGGCCATCTACCTTACGAACAGCAGCAAAAAGAGCATCAGCATCCGGCAGCTTCAGCGTATCTTCGGCGGCAGCATGAAAACGGCTTGGTCACTGAGCCGCCGCATTCCAGAAGCCATAAAAACCTTGGATGTTACCTTGATGGGCGGTGAAGGTGGTATCGTCGAATTTGATGTCGTGCTGGACTTGCATCCCGTAGATCTAATTCAACAATGTCGAACCGCTGGCTTGACTGGCCGATGTGTTGACGTCACCACACGATTGGTACAAAGCTGCACGCTTAAAGAATGAGGAAGAACGGCTGCCTGGCACCATGATACGCAAAGACTCTGACATAACGGTCTCTGTTCGGCCTGCCGCATGTAATTGATGCGCAGTACCCCACGCGTTGGCAGAACTTTGCTCGTAACGTTGAAAGCCGTCAACCTGGCCCCTCCCCGCCGGGTATATCGACGTCCACAAACACAATGAAGACGCCTGGCGTGCGACCTCTATATCAGTCGTTGAGCCACGCACTAACTCGGCGACCAGCTTCACCCGCAGACCAATTTCGGCACCAGCTCACCCTTGCTACACAAACTTGAAACCTACCTAACCCGGAACAAGTCCCGTATGTTTGCATGCTCTCGTTCTCAACGGCGATCTCGATCACCTCCTTCGCGATCGGTGAGATCATTGCTGATTGAAGCCTGTCCTGATCAGAAATAAATTCCGATAGCCGACAAAGACGATGCCATTGGCCAGACCTCTGTAGACTGGCGTAGCAAACAGAGGCCTGCGATGCCGACATTCGGTTGGACTGCCACGTCCGGCGGCCACACTGGAGCACCCCGGCCGACTAGAACGTAGGCAGTGTCCCGAACGGCATCACCGATTCCTCGAGTGCAAAAGAGAGGACCGTAGTATGAACAAATATGCTGCCGAACCGGCTGACGCTACCCAAACACTTACTCGACTTAAAAATCTGTCCGCTGATGAAAATGGCATTGTCGACCAGCCGAGACCAGATATCCAGATCAGCGCGGGTGGGCTGCCATCCGAACTGGCCGGCCCCAATTTCAAGTCTCTCATCGTCGGCCTGATCGATCGCTACCGCCTCACCCAGGAATGCCTGTCGAAGGCGTTGGGCAATCTGCATCCGGAGATCAAGATATCCACCTTCACTGCTGTCCAGGACTGCATCGACGCGGCGCCGCACAATTTCGATTTGATCATTTATCATCTTCATGGGAACGATGCCCCTGACACGACGATGACACAAACCATCGCGACAATCACGCAAGTATTCCCGACCACACCGGTTATGATCTTCTCCGATGCGGGCCGTACGCAGCATCAGACAATCATGCGTTCCGCCTTGGAGAGTGGCGCACGGGGCTTCGTTCCGACGCAGACGGCCGGGCTCCCGATCACCTCGGCGGCAATCAGCCTGGTTAGCGCGGGCGGCACTTTCGTGCCGGCTGATCTTATGCTCACCGCTCCCCGAAATCACTCGCCAGGGCGATTGAACCGGCTGACATCGCGGCAGAGCGCGGTTTTCACTCGCCTACAGCTGGGCAAGACAAACAAGATCATCGCCTACGAGCTTGGCATGTGCGAGAGCACGGTAAAGGTCCACGTCAGAAACATTATGCGCAAGGTGGGCGCCACGAACCGAACTCAAGCTGCATACAAAGGGCAGAGGTTTTCGAACAATTCCGAGGCACAGGAATGATTGAGGCATACTGCGCCTGCTGATCCTGACCGGCGCAAACCCCTTCGTCCGCCTAAGCGACACCGACGATAGTATTGCTGTCATCGGGCATCTCTCGAATTCCATGGGGGGTTTGGCGTCGCGAAATTCCGAAAACCCGCGACATCCGAGTTCGATAGCTTTCGGGCTCAGGCCCGCGGCAACTCGCAGGCGACAATAGTCAGCCACATTGGGAAACTGCGAAATTATAATATATTCGCTCATCACCGTACGTTACCTCCGCACTTGGATTGGGTTGTGACTTTGAATCGGCGACCGGCGCATGGCGTCGCATCGCATCGAGATACGGCGCGCGATCGTCGGAGGTCCGTGGCACGTGCCGGCGGGTAAACGCCGACAATGGTGCTTGAGGCGGACCGGCCGGACGCCTGTCGCGGGTGGGGGTGGTTCATCATGATTTTCCTTTCGTTGCATGTCTCTTGATGCCGGGGTGTGAGGCGTCTATTCACATTGAGATCGAAATTCCAACGAGGGGTGGATGCGGGTTACTCTCCGACAGATCGAAGCTTTCCGCGCCATCATGGTCCACGGCACTGTGACGCAAGCCGCGCAGCGGTTGCATACGTCGCAACCGTCGGTCTCACGCTCGATCCAAGAACTGGAGACAGCGACCGGCCTTCATCTGTTCAAGCGAGCGAAACGTCGGATCGAACCGACCAGCGCAGCGTCCGAACTTTATAAGGAAGTCAACAGGGCGTTTACCGGATTGGAAGATATCGCGCGTGCCGCTGAAGCGATCCGCGGCTCCCGCAATGGCGCCGTGCGCGTCGTCTGTTTTCCGGCGTTTTCCGAGGGGTTCATGGCAGAGGTGTTTCGTCGGTTCCTTGTGCACCATCCCAAGGCCCGCCTCACCCTGGACACCCAGCACACACCGACAATCGTTGAGGCCATCGCCGCCCATCGGTTCGACATCGGCTTGGCGGGCTATGACTTGCAAGTGGCCGAAGCCACATCGGAGCGCCTTACCACCGCCGACCAGGTCTGTGTGCTTCCTGCAAACCATGTGCTCGCGGCAAAATCCGTGATTACGCCGGCGGATCTGCGCGATATTGACTTCATCTCCGGGGCAGCGAACGAACTCACCCGTCGACGGACCGACGAGGTGTTCAATGCGGCTGGCGTGTCTCGACGCTCGGTCGTAGAGGTGGTGTCGGCGACGGTGATTTGCGCGATGGTCGTGCGTGGTATGGGGGTCTCCATCATCAATCCGTTTACCGCCGCGGCATTCCAACCGGATTTGGTAATGAGGCCGTTTTCGGTGTCGCTGCCATTCGTTGCAACTCTGCTGCGGCCGAAGCATCGGCCGAACTCCACGCTCACCAACGTAATGGTCGATGAAATAAAAAAATACATCACCGAGATCGAAGCCGCCGTGAAGGGGTAAGGCAATGACGGTCGGGATTTGAGGGAAGAACCGTAGGTTGAACATATCCGCTCCGCGAAACGAAACCAGGTGCTGGGCCGTTAACCCGATACTGCGCAACCGTCCTGAAGATCCTTCACCACGCGTGAGATCATCCACGCCGCGGTCTCTGCCATCTCGATGGTGACGCGTTGTGACGTCACGGCGCGCAGAGTCCTTTGCTGAAACAAACGCTGAGGGCGTCGACTTCCGCTGCGTAAGCGCGCGGCGAAACTCCCGTGGCGACGCACGCGTTGAGCAGCCGCGCGCCGTCGAGATACACCGTCATACCAAGCTCATGGGCCACCGTGCGCAACTCGGCCATCGCGGCCAACGGGTGGATCGTGCCGCCGGCGGCGTTCACGGTGTTCTCGATCACGACCAGGCGTGGCGTGGCGTAAAACGAATTCGAGCGTGCCTTACCATCGATCGCCTGCCTTAGGACTCCGGAGGACAGAATGCCGGCGTCTTCGTCCGTCGCCGGCGTGCCCACGCGGCCGATCGGGTAAAGTGCCACACGCGTGAGGTCGCGGTTTGGGCCGCTTCGAAGAAGTTTATGTGGCAGGCCGCGTGCAGGATGATTTCGTCGCCGGGGCTCGTCAGCGCGCGAAGCGCGACCTGATTGCTCATCGTTCCCGACGGCATGAAGAGTGCGGCACTCTTGTCGAAATACTCAGTGCAGTACCATTCCAAATCGCGCACTGTCGTATTTTCGTCATAACAGTCTCCGACGGGTCGTGCCAGCCAGGCGACCAGCCGAGAGAGTGACCGTGTTGCGCGCACTACCGAAATCGGCCTTATGATTCCCTATCTTACGGGGTTGATCAGCCGCGAGTTCGCCACGGACCGCTTGCGTTGGGCCCGCCTCATGCGGGTCGCGGGCAACGGTTGCGTGATCCCGCACCGCGATTTTCTTGAATTCAGCCAGCCCTTCACGCGACTGCGCATCTGTCTGAAAACCAATCCACAGGCCTGGAATTCGGAGGAAGGCAGACTTTTTCACATGCGGGTAGGCGAGGTCTGGCATCTCGACGCGACGCGGGTTCATAGCGCAGCCTGCTTTTCACCTGAGCCGCGGGTCCATCTTGTGCTGGACTTCGCCGGCGACAATGATCCGGTAAACTATCTGGCCCACCGCCGCCGCGCCGCCGCCGCTGCGGGCGTCCGACCAAGGCCGAAACGATATCACGGCGATCGAAGTAATTCAGGTTCGCTCGGCCAGCTCGGTGAGATCGGGCTGGTAGTAGCGGTCCAGAGATTTCAGCGTCAGGTGGCCGGTGACCCTCCGCAGATCCATTGGATTTGGATATCGCTTCGCTAGCCGACTCGTCGCCTCGTGGCGCAGATCGTGAAAGGTCAGATCAGTCAGCCCAGCCCGCGTGATCATCCGGCCGATGCGCACTTTGAAGGGATTATGGCTCCCTACCTCGAAAACCAGATCTTGCGGCTTTGGCTTTCGATCGCCGAGGTGCGCCAGCAGCAGCGTGATCGCGCCTGGCATAAGAGGCCTGATCTCCCACCCGCGCTCAGACCGCAGCTTTGCTGATTTCTGATGCTGACCGCTTTTTTTGCCCAGCCCATGCCGACCGCGGATCTTGATCACCTTAGCGTCGAAGTCGACATCTACCCACCTCAGGGCGAGAATCTCTCCCTGGCGCATCGCCTGCTCCAGCGCCAACCTGGTCACCGGAACATCGTCGGGACACTCAGACTTGGCGATCGCTTCGAACAGTCCGTCTTCCTCGTGCTTGGGCGGCTCGTCCCCCCCTTTCCAGCGCAGATCGAATAGCACCGGGCGCCGGAGGAAGTAGCCGCCGGTCGCGTTTCACGTCAGCTTCCTCGGGTCTCTTCACGATCGCTCCGGTGGCTGGGTTCAAAGGCATCGGCAGATCCCATTCACCGATCGCGTGCGCGAGGATGCCGGCGAGCGGGTTCAGCCGCTTCACCACCGTGGCCGCCGCGAACAGCTTGGCCTGGCGGTCACGGACTCCGCGAACCGCCACCGGCGTCAGCTTCGAGAGCAGCAGGGCGCCGATCGGATCGGACATAATTGCCGGGATGTGGCCTCGGTCCTCGGCGGCGCCACGCCGGCGCCCTCCGTCCTGCATTTGCTCATCGACTTACCGTTGGGCCAATTCCGACAGCGTCGATTGGCCCAAGACCCGGCGATCGACGAACGATCCGTCTTGGACCTTAGCGGACGTCTCCAGGAGCCATTCTTTCGCCTGCTTGTCCGTCTCGAAGGTTTTGCGGATCCGCTTCCCCTCAATCAACTTACGGGCGCGGTATTGCGCCGGACCCCGGTACTCGACGCCGGGCGACAGTGCCCTGCCTGCAGCTGGGTCCCTCAGATTCTCGATGCTTTGATCCTGGCCACGCGATCCTTCCGGGCGGCATTGGCCCAGAATTGGCCCAATTACCCCGACAATTCGCTCTCCGTCATTGTAAATACTTGATTTCCTTGGCGTCCCGTACGAGATTCGAACTCGTGTTACCGCCGTGAAAGGGCGGTGTCCTGGGCCTCTAGACGAACGGGACAGGCCGGACCCGACGACCATGGCCATCGGGTCGGCGGTGGGTAGCGGACCCGCCCGCACGGGTCAAGCGTTGTTGACTCAGCACCCCGCGATCAGGCCACCGCCGCGTCGGAAATGATGAACGTCGGGTTGACCGAACCGTTCCACGCCTCGGCCCGCAGATGCCCCGCCAGGTGCAGCGGCACGCCTTCGGCCCGAGCCAGCAGCGCGTCCGCCAGCGCGCCCTCCCGCGCCCTGAACATCATCGCCTTCAGCCGAGGCCCACCGGCCTCCCCTTCCACGAACGCCCGAATCGAGCCAGCCTCGCGCCCCACCCGATCGGCCCGCACGACTCGGGCGCGATGCAGCACCAGCGTCGGTTCCTCATTCCCCGCGCCGAACGGAGCCAGCCGTTCCAGATGCCGCGCCACCTCCGTCGTCGCGCCGGACACCGCCAACGTGCCCTCGACGATCAGGTCCGCGGCGCAAGGCATCGCCGATGCCGCCGCCAGCCGCTCCTCCAGGAACGCATGAAACCCGGACACGTGCTCCGGCAGCACCGAGAATCCCGCCGCCATCGCATGGCCGCCCCCGGTGACCAATAACCCAGCCTGCCTGGCGGCAATGACCGCCGCACCCAGGTCAACCCCAGGAATCGAACGGCCCGACCCTTTGCCCAGCCCATCGGTGAACCCCGCCACACAAGCCGGCCGGTTGAACCGTTCCTTGATCCGGCCGGCAACGATGCCAACCACCCCGGGATGCCACCCCTGCCCCGTCACCAACACCGCGGCGCGCCCCGCGGCCACCTGAACCTCAGCCGCGAACATGGCGGCTTCCATAATCCCAGCCTCAACGTCCTGGCGCGTCCGATTCACCGCTTCCAGCCTTTCCGCCAGCGCCAGGGCCTCCACCCGGTCCTGCGCCAGCAGCAGCCGCAGCCCCAGATCAGCCTCGCTGATGCGACCACCGGCATTGATGCGAGGCCCCAGCGCATAGCCGCAGGTGGCAGCGTTCAGCTTGTCGCGCGCCTGGGTCACGTCCAGCAGCGCCGCAATACCCGGGCGCGCCCGTCGAGCCATCACCTTCAGCCCCTGGCACACAAATGCTCTGTTGACCCCGGTCAACGGCATCACGTCGCAGACCGTCGCCAGCGCCACCAGGTCCAGCAACCCCATCAGGTCGGGCTCGTCGGTACGCACAACGAAGTGCCCCAGCCGGCGCAACGCCCGCACCGTGGCGATCACCGTCAGGAAAGCCACGCCGGCAGCACACAGCATCCCCAAGCCGGAGGTATCGTCCAGCCGGTTCGGATTCACCGTCGCCAGGATGGCCGGCGGCGCGCCCTCCGCCTTGTGGTGGTCCAGCACGACCACCTCCGCCTGGCCGGCAACGGACGACAGGGCATCAGCCGCGGCCGTCCCGCAATCCACACAGACGATCAACCGAGCACCCGCCGAGACCAGCGACAGCAGCGCGGGTGCGTTAGGCCCGTAGCCCTCCCTGATACGGTCCGGCACGTGATGCAGGACGGGACAGCCCAACGCCCGCAGGAACCCGACCATCAGCGCCGCGCTGCACGCCCCGTCCACGTCGTAGTCGCCATAGACCGCCACCGTCTGCCCCAGGCGCACCGCCTCGGCCAGCCGGTCGGCGGCAACATCCATGTCGGTCATCGCGGACGGATCCGGCAGCAGCACCCGCAGCGTCGGCTCCAGGAACGTCGCCGCAGTCTCGATCCCGATACCGCGCGCCGACAGCAACCGGCTGACGATCTCCGGCAGATCGAGTTTCTGCGCGATTCCCGCCGCGACCCGCTCCTCCCCAGTCCGCCACAGCCACCGTCGGCCGGACAAGCTGTTGGTGACGCCCAGGACGCAGTCGGCCCCGGTCAACTCAGCGATCCAACGCCAACGGGCACGTTCGCCCGTTGGCTGAATCGGCCCACAACCTGGAGCGCCAGCACACAAGAACCATCCGATCGAGCCGGCGCACTAGGTCGCCGTCCAGGTCTTCTGCACGAAGTTATGGTACGCCTCGATGAACCGCACGGTGCCGGAGTGGCTGCGCATCACGATCGAATGCGTCACGGCGCTGCCAACACCGCGCTTCACCCCCCGCAGCATCGCCCCGGTCGTCACACCGGTCGCGGCGAACATCACGTCACCCTTCGCCATCTCCTCCACCGAGAAGCACCGCTTCGGATCGGCATGGCCCATGGACCGCACCCGCTCGATCTGATCGTCCGACTCATACAGCAGCCGCCCCTGCATCTGGCCACCAACACAACGCAGCGCCGCCGCCGACAACACGCCCTCCGGCGCGCCACCGGACCCCAGATAGATGTCGATGTCCGAATCCGGCATGGCGGTGGCGATCACACCGGCCACGTCGCCGTCGCTGATCAGCATGATGCGAGCACCAGCCTCGCGGCAATGCGCGATCAGGTCCTTGTGCCGGTCGCGATCCAGGATGCAGACCAGCAGATCGGACGTCTCGACCTTCTTGGCACGCGCCAGGTTGCGCAGATTGGCGGCCGGCGAGTCGTCCAGGTTGATCACCCCCGCCGGCAGCCCGCCGCCCACGGCGATCTTGTCCATGTAGATGTCAGGGGCATGCAGGAAGTTGCCGCCCTCCGCCAGAGCCAGCGTGGCCATCGCGTTCGGGCCGGCCTTGGCGGTCAGCGTGGTGCCCTCCAGAGGGTCCACCGCGATATCCATCTTCGGTCCGCCGGCGCCGACTTTCTCCCCGATGAACAGCATCGGGGCTTCGTCCATCTCGCCCTCGCCGATCACCACGGTGCCGTCGATCGCCACCGCGTCGAACGCCTTGCGCATGGCCTCCACGGCGGCACCATCGGCCTCATTCTTCTTGCCGTGGCCGATCCAGTGCGATGCGGCGAGCGCCGCGGCTTCGGTGACGCGGACCAGTTCCAGCGCCAGGTTGCGGTCGGTCTGAATGCCATTTCGCGGCTTATGGGCTTGGGCCATTGGGGTGTTCCTCCTGTCGGTCGCGATTCGAGTCCCGATCGGTTTAGCATGGACCGCGACGGCGGGGAGGGATAGTTGCTTGCCGCCCCTGCCGGCGGGCCAGTCCGCGATCATGAGAACAGCGCGGGAAGGTTGGGAATTCGCCGCCCCCCAATTGGGGCCGTCCGCCCAACCGGGTGTTGCCAGGAGCGTGTTCACCGGGCTCAGTGATTTGAAATCAAGAGTCGCGACATGAACACAAGTGAAACGCTGCAGTCTGGCGACGGCCAGGCCTCACGCCCTCAGTTCACGGCGACGCTGTTGCTGAGGGAGGTCGCGCAACCGTCATTTGCGCAGATTCGATCGGAGCTGGAGCGGATCGCCCCCCAAACCCAGCTTGGGGACTGGAGCGGCCCCGTTACCGATCCTGCTGTCGATCCCGGGATTGAGATCTTGAGCCTTAATGGCGAAAGGATGTCTGTCCTCGTGATTGACGGCCCGGCGCCCGGAGCGATTTTGCAAGCCGGCCCGTTTCCAAACCCTTTGTGGCCCAACGCGGAAAAAGAGGCCGCCGGGCATAAAGCCCACATTCTTGTCATCGCGCCTGAGGATCCCGTTGACCGGGAGGCCGCGCTGGCGAAGGCGCGCGCCGTCACTGTGGTCGCCGGGGCCATTGCGCGAATTGTTCCGGCCATTGGCGTGAGTTGGGCCGACGGCGCGAATTTGGTGAAAACCGAGGCGTTCGTTGGTATGACGGAAAAACTTAGAACCTGACTCGAAATCAAGCGATCGCCTGGTAATCTCGAGCGATCCTGCGGATGAGCAGGAAGCCCATGGCCAGCATGAACCAAGCCTGCG
>NZ_LMUJ01000102.1:0-610 GCF_009765975.1 Acidisphaera sp. S103
CAAACCCTGCGCGCCGGCCATTTATCATTTCGGTAACGGCGATGCCGGCCGACCCATGTTGCGCGACGGCTGGCAGCATGATCCGCAGGGCGATGCCTGGACCAGCGGCCGTGTCAGCACCCTCGAGCTTCCCGCGCCACCTATGAAGGGCCTTTATCTGGCGCGGCTCACAATATCTCCTCTCTACAGTCGCAACTTCTTAACGTCGCAGCGTATCACGATCCTGCTGGCAGGCGCGGTTATTGGCCAGTACTGTACTGGCACGGCAGTCAGCCTTGCGATCCCGTTGCCGACCGAGTTGTTTGAAGCCGGCGGTGTGCTGCCGTTTACCTTCGTGGTGCCGGACGGATTGCCAATGCACCGATTTGATCCCACGCAATCCCCCAATTTCCTTGCCTTTTTGCTGGAAGCGATTGAGATCACACCCGTGCCATCCGCCCACAGTGCGCTGACCCGGGTGCGCGATGACGATGTGGTATCAGCAGCGCCCATATCGGTTTCAGAACTTTTTTTGGACGAACCGGTTGATGAATTGCCCGGTACGATCAAGGCGACTTTGGGCATCGAAATGACAGAGATCCTGCGGAACTTCGAAAGCCTCGGTGACAAC
>NZ_LMUJ01000102.1:841-1106 GCF_009765975.1 Acidisphaera sp. S103
TGAATACTGTCTGTTTGCCAATCGTTATGGTATTCGTTGGCATACCAATGTGTTTGGCGGCAGCGAGACAGACGAGCAAACAATTTTCGGTCAACAGGCTATGCGGTTGGGTTATCTGCATCGCAAATTCTATGAGGCGCTGCGTGCCGGGCGGAAGATCATGACCATTTCCCGGGCCGAACCGCGCAAGCATCCGGTCGCGCTGCCATTTGCCGGCGAACCCGATTTGTGGGAGGAAAAGCCCGAGCGGCTGCGATTCGCCGAG
>NZ_LMUJ01000017.1 GCF_009765975.1 Acidisphaera sp. S103
TGCATGAGGCTCGGCACCAGACCACCCGGTGCAACCCTCGAAAGCCTGCATACTGTGAGACGGGTCGCCCCTATCTCAGGCGAACATCTGGTCTAGACGCAGGTCACTTCCACTCCAGTACCGTGAAAATCGTCGAAAAACAGAGAACATCAAGCTGGCGCCGCCTTCCAAGCTATGGTGGACGATGCGTATCACGACGAGGCTCACATTCGAGATATCGAAAGTCGCATCGTCCTGAATGGCAACGAGTTCGCGGCGAGGAACCTGTTGGAGAGAGCCACTGCCATTTGGCGCTTGCATGAGGTCGCCGTGCCGTCCCACCTTGATTGTCGCGGGGCACCGGCTGCGCCATCCGACCTTCAGCGGATAGCGGCCGGCAGCACGACAGCAGGAGTGAACGAACATGGGTAAGGGCGATAAGCAGCACGGAAACCGTGAGGCCAAGAAGCCGAAGGCCGACAAGAAGGTCGCGCCCGTAAGTTCGACTTTCCTCAAGCCGCAACCCGAGGCTCACAAGTCGGGTGCTAAGTCTTCGTCGAAATAGCAGGCGCGGTCGGCCGGCGGCGCGGCGACTCGATCCTTGGTGGCGGTAGGGATGAGGACGCAATTTTGAGGCGAATAATTGGCTGGCGATGCTCGTGCTGCCGGGCGCGTCCTCTATGGCGCGCTTGCGCCCCACATTGCCTGCTTCCCCCTGACATCCTACGAGGGTAACAGTGGGAACGTTGGGTGAGCGACGGTTAACCGGGGGATGGGGCAGGGTAGCCGCGCCTGAAAGTACTTGCTGACTTCCGATTATCGGCGAATCGGTGGAATGTTCTGTTTCCGCTCCACAAACTACGAATCTGGGGTTGGAAGTTCGAGTCTTTCCGGGCGCGCCAACAAATTCTAGCGTTTAACCGGACCGGACCGTTCTAGAAAATACTCTAGAACGGTGTTTTTTTCCGATGGTCAGGTGTGCCGATTTTCAGCGGACTCCAACCTCGCCAAGGTTGGGGTCGAGGGTTCGAATCCCTTCGCCCGATCCAGATTTCATAAAATCAAAACAATCGGTTAGAGTGCACGCCAGGGGACCGTCCAGACGTTTGGGGGATCATGCCGCCTTGGCAAGGGCAGAGTCTGCATCGGAGATCCGGTCAAATCGATGCCCGACCCCGGCACCGAG
>NZ_LMUJ01000104.1:0-48601 GCF_009765975.1 Acidisphaera sp. S103
GGGGGACATGGCATGTGGCTCCGAATCCAAACATGCCGCATCGAATCAACCATTGGTTGAACTGTCTATGGACCGTAACTTGAGTTCGGAGCCCTGACCTTGGGACGACGCGGAGCCGGAGACGGCGGCGGATGGACCTGGTCCCTGGTTCCGGCCGGTCTGGCAGGACCCGACGAGCCGAATGCCGACGCCGCCCGAGACCGGCCGCGCCTTCCCCGCTCCATCCCGGAGCCGCATGAGCCGGCTGACGCCCTGCTCGGCCCGCTCGCCGCTGCATCGGTCGCCCTGGCCCGGCTCGATGCGAGGGCCGAGACAGAGTCGGCGCCGGTGCGCGTTGGACTGATCAGCCGCCTCGCCGCCCAAGGTGTCACCAACCTCCCGCTGGACCTCGCGTTGCGCGACAGCGAGCGGATCGGCCGGCGCGAGGTGTGGACGCTAGGCCGGCCGCTGCGCGCCGACCGGCCTGGGTGCCGGACGACGCCTGGCTGCGGAACACATCGGCTTCTCCGCGACTTCCTGTGGGATCAGGCCGCCGCGACTGTCGGCAAGCGCCGGTCCCTCAACCTGGGGCGGGATAGGATGGCCGCGTGATCAAAGTTCACGGCTCGTTTACCTTTAGCCCTTGTCTGCATCGCAATCGACAAGCGCGCCCTCATCTTGCCAAAGCAAGTGATTCGTGATCATTGATCAAACGCCCGTCATCACGCTTCATGAGAGTGATCCCGCAGCAGCCACAGATTGGACATTGAGCAAGTTGACCTTCCAACGAAGCCGCCTTCTCTATCCTACAGCCATTCAGGGTGTCTCCAAGGTGACCAGATGAATGAACAGATCGGATCCTCGCGCTTAGCCAATCCTCTAAGTTCACGCGAGCCGTTAGATTTCAATCCGTTGAATCATCCCATCTGTGCTCGCACGCCGCTGCGGAATACAGCGTTCACCGCCTGGGCTGGCCACATTCCGTTCGCGATGTGCCTCGTCGACATTCTGGAGCCCCGCGTTTTCGCCGAGTTGGGAACACATTGGGGTGTTTCATATTGCGCATTCTGCCAAGCCGTAAAGGAACTCCGGCTGCCGACAGAATGCTTCGCGGTCGACACATGGCAGGGCGACGCTCACGCCAGCTTTTACACCCATGAGGTATTTGAAGATCTGAGCGCTTATCACGATCTTCATTATTCGCTGTTCTCGAAGATGCTTCGGTCAACGTTCGACGACGCTTTGTCACAGTTCCAGGACGGCTCTATCGATCTGCTTCATATCGATGGATACCATACTTATGACGCCGTCAAGCACGATTACGAAACATGGCTTCCCAAGATGAGTGACCGCGGGGTCATCATCTTCCACGATACCGAGGTGCGCGACCAGGAAAGCTTTGGGGTCTGGCGGTTCTGGGATGAGATCAAACAGAAATACCCGAGCTTTTCGTTTTACAATTGTTGGGGTTTGGGATTGATTGCGGTTGGCAAATCGGTTCCAGACAAGCTGTGGCCGCTGGTTTCCGCCTCTCCGGACAAAGCAGATCGCATCCGGCGCTTTTTTGCCAACCTGGGCGGCAACTTGGAAAAGCTGTACGAAATCTCCCTTCAGCGGGAAAATATGCAGGAGTTGATTGCGGCCAAGACCAATGAGTGTGTTCGCCTGGAAGCGGCCCTCGCGGCGGCCACAGCATCAGACCCACGGCTTGGACGCATCAGGTATCGAGCCGTCGATAAAGCCATCCGGCTCGCCGGCCGAGTTCCGTTCCTACTTCCGGTTGCCAAATACGCCGTTATGAAGGCAGTTCCTTTTTACCGGAGCATGCGGAGGCACACTTCGAGAGTATAGATTTAAGTCTCGTCCGGATCCTGCAAGATAGCTCTTTATAAAGATTTGTTCTAGCTTGGCGAATTGTCGCGGAAGTGACGTTTTGTCTGTTGCCATCAGGCCAATTCGAGAACTTTGCAACAAGCGAGTAACCTGGGAATGAACCACGTCGATGTAGAAAGAGACCTGATCTACCTACTGATGAACATCGGTCTTTCTCAGGATTTACCTCCTCCTGGGAGCGCCGGGAATAACGCGCTGGTTGATTTCTTTTTTGATTTGCTCCGCAATATCGGCGCGCCCTCACTGTTCTGCGACATCGGGGGAAACGACGGCTCGGCTGCGATACGTGCTAAACAGAATTTTTCCGCGGCGCGTGTGATCAGCTTCGAGGCAAATCCGCGAATTCACCAACAATATCTACAGCGGCTGCAAGCCGCGGGTGTCGAGCCGGTGAACGTCGCAGTGGCATCAAAAGACGGTTTGGCAAATCTATACATTCCTTTGACGCTCACCCGGGGCTGGGATGGCAAAGAGGTCGTCGATACGACCGGGGTGGAAACCTCCGACACGGGGAAATCCTCTTTGCTCAAAAGGGATGAGCAAGCAACCTACGAAGAATGTACAGTGACAACCGTACGTCTAGACACTTATCTGCGAGACCACATCGCGGAGAGCTCCGGGGAAAGAAAGATTGCCTTGTGGATCGATGTCGAGGGCGCCGCACATGAGGTGCTACAGGGGGCGGAGGGAACCCTTCAGCATGCCAGCGCAATATTCATTGAAACAGAGTCCTTCCGATTTTGGCGTGATCAGAAACTCGGAGGCGACGTCGCAGCCTTGTTAATCGACAAAGGCTTCATTCCGGTAAAGCGGGATCGTGAATACGCCGATGCCCAATTCAATACCGTGTTCGTACATAACAGCTTCGTAAATACCCTCGCTCCCGTTCTTCTGAAGTTTCACGCTCAGCATTTGTCAGATTCGGGAGATGCGAAGATGGGACAAATCGATGAACTCACCCGGCGTGTAAGCTGGCACGAACAACACGAAAAAGACATCGTAGACCAATATGAGAAGTTGCTCACTGCAACCCATGACCAATACGAGAAGCTGCTCACTGCAACCCGTGAAGGCGGTAACCAGCGCGAAAAAGGGATTTCTGCGGCCTATGAGGCGCTACTCAAAACGCAACGGGAATGGTATGAGTGCCGCCACACCGAAACAATCAACGACTACGAACATCGTCTGAAACAAAGGGGGATCGTGCGCCTGCTGCGACTCGGGGCATAGCGTTAAGCGCTCTGGCCGCGCTTGCCTCGCGATATCAAACCCAGCATCGAACAAACGCCTCTCCTACGAATGGAATTGCAAACAATGCCCACCTCCGAGAACGCCGATGTCCCGACGGAAGGAAGCGCACCCAGCCTATCACGCAGCCGCATTGCGCTAGGGATTGTCACCTACAATAGCCCGCCGTCACAAGTCCGACGCTTGACTAAATCTGTGGAAATGGCGGCAAATCGAGCAAAATTTGATGGTTACGAGACGGTTGTTTTTACCACCGATTGCGGCGCACCAACTGAATGGGGAACGAGTTCGGTACGAAGGACCGCGATCGACTCGATCGGGAATATTGGATTCGGCAGAGGTATGAATCGTCTCATGTCAGCCGCTTTTGCTGACGCGGAGACATCCTCGTTCATCTGCATCAATCCGGATGGGCTGCTGCATCATGATCTCATCATCGAACTATGTAACACGTCGTTACAATACCCCGAGAGTCTAATTGAAGCTAGGCAGTTCCCCGAGGAGCATCCTAAACCATATGATCCTGTGACCGGCCTCACCTTGTGGGCCTCCGGTGCTTGTATGCTGATCAACCGGCAGATTTATGAAAAAGTCGGAGGCTTCGACCCCAACATCTTCATGTACATGGAGGACGTCGACCTTTCCTGGCGCGCTCGAAGTGCTGGCTTTTCGGTACGGGTCGCGCCGCGGGCATTGTTCGGCCATTCAGTGCTCGATCGTAAGCCTGACCCCGGTGTGGAAAAGCATTATTACACGTCTGCCATATATCTAGCCCACAAATGGAGGCAGGCAGAGATGCGGGCCCGCTACGAGCGGGAGATCATAGAACGGGGAATGGTAATCGCGTTGGCCACACTTCCCGAGAGCCAGATGCCGGAACAAGCAGATAGCAGCCCAGTGACTTTCGCACATGGATTTGTGTTTTCACCACGGCGCTGGGGTTGAATATTGAACATTACCAATCCTGAGCATAAGCAAATGGAAATTGGTTTCGATCGGGACCGGTGTAGAGTCTCTGAAATCGACTGCCCCCGGTCGCTGCACGAGGTGGACGACGTTCTTAGTGTGATCGTATTATTCGATACTCCATTCGATCTAACATCCCTCGACGAGGCGTTGTTCAGCATCGCGGCACAAGATCACGAGTATCTGGATGTGATTCTCGTTACGCCCGACCTAGGCTCCAGCCATCTTGCTCGGCTCGAAGAAGTGGCCAAGTTGCAACCCTGGCCGGATCATACGACTATTCGGGTCGTGTCTGTGCCGGCTGCCGTTTCAAGATCGATTTCTCCGTGCCTCGTGAACGCGGGACTACGGAGAGCGGCTGGCCGCTACGTAGCCTTGCTCCATCACCAAAACCTGATTTACCAACACAGCTACACGGCTTTTATCAATTCACTCCAGGCGACGTCGGCGCCTGTAGCATTTGGCGGCGTCCGGGTCGCATGGCACGCCTATGGCAACCGGCACTGGTTGGTGACCGACAAGTCTGACCCCGTATTTCATTTGTCGCGGCTGGAATTCGTGTTGGGTGGGTCTGCAGCGGTGGACTCATTCGTCGCGGACAGACGAAGATTGGGTCCAGACTGTCTGATTGCTGATCAACCTGAATCGGTATTGTCGATACCGATGTTCCTATTGAGATTGGCTATGCACTCGGATGCAGATTTTAGCCTCGCCGAAAAAAAAATAGTTGAGGTCAGGGTTCCTCCAAACGTACAAACGATAAATGGTCTCCAGCGGTTGCCATCTCTCGAGTCGGTCCTCGCCGTTTTGGGCCAAGCGGTCATTCGACCAGATGCACTATCGGCGGCTGAGTTGCTCCGAGAGGTCATCAAAACCCGTAGCAGCCGATTGCCATAAAGGTTTTGCTGAGAGCTTGGGCCTAACAACACGAAGGTCACGGACATATGGCTGAAAAAGCATGGCGGCGGATCGAATATAAAGCGATTCCTATCTTCATTAACGCGCGGGATCTGCTTACGCCACTTCGGCGCTTAGTACATTGGCTGTTCGATGCCGGATACGAGCAAGTTTACGTCTTAGATAATGACTCGTCATATCCGCCATTGCTCGATTTCTACGAGAGCATGAGAAAAGAGCTTCGAGTCCTCCGGCTGGATGCCAATGTCGGACACACCGCATTCTGGGATGCGAAGATTCTCGAGCGGCTTTCTATCACAGGTCCTTTTGTGCTCACTGATCCGGACATTGTGCCGATAGAGGAGTGTCCGCGGAACGTCCTGGAGTTCTTTTGGGACGCATTGCAGGCGTATCCGAACAAGTCGAAGGCCGGATTCGGATTGAAGATCGACGATCTGCCGAAGCATTACAAGCTGAGAGGAGATGTGATCGCGTGGGAATCTCAGTTCTGGAAGAAAAAGATCACGCCTAAGCTGTTTGACGCTGATCTCGATACGACGTTCGCCCTATACAGACCGAATGCTAGCTATGATCTGTCCGCAATGCGCAGCGGTTTTCCTTATCTAGCGTGCCATTGGCCATGGCACCAGAATTCCGATCAGCCGTCCGACGACCAGTTGTATTATTTGCAGCATGCCAAGCCCGGCGTGAGCAACTGGAGCGGGACAGAACTTCCCGAATGGATCGGCGGACTGCTGGCTAATCTCAAGGAACGGGATGGCCAAGCATAAGACCGCATGTCCGCTTTGCCGTTGAGGTGGCTCGCCGCACATGTATGGGTTGAGCGAGGGTTGCCCGGGTGGGCCGGGCCCCGACGCACAGAGGACGAGCCATGAAGCAATGTAGTGAGGTGTTCATCGGAATCGATACTGCCAAGGCGCGCAATGCGGTTGCCGTGGCTGAGGCGGGTCGGGATGGCGAGATTCGTTATCTCGGGGAGTTCGACAACAGTAAGCGGAGCTCTGACGCCCATCTTCAATGACGTTCCTGACGGTGGTTGAGTTGCCCAGGGCAGAGGGGCTTCGAGCTATCGTTATGTTTGTTGGGGTGGACGGCCCCGCGGCATCAGGTGCCAGAATTGGGCTGTTAGGAACCAAGACCGGAGCACGTCCATGACCCAATATAAGCGTATAGGCGTCGACACGTCCAAAGCCGTATTCACGTTGCACGGCATTGATCAGCAGGACCGGCCGGTTCTGCGCATCAACCTTCGCCGTACGCAGATGATCTCGTTCTTCAAGAAGCTTGCGCCGTCGATCATCGCGCTGGAAGCCTGTGGCGGCTCTCATTATTGGGCTCGCGAACTGACCTTACTCGGCCATACAGTGCGGCTCATCCCACCTCAGTATGTCAAACCCTATGTCAAACGCAGCAAAAATGATCGCAACGACGCCGAAGCGATCTGCGAGGCCGCGGGGCGTCCGGGGATGCGTTTCGTGCCGATGAAATCCGTCGCGCAACAGGCTCAGGGCATGGTGCTGAAGGTGCGCGAGACCTTGGTTGGTCAGCGGACTCTGCTGGTTAATACGCTCCGCGGCCATGCCACCGAATTCGGCGTGATCGCCGCCAAGGGGCTCCGCCAGGTGGGCCCGCTGCTGGCCGCCATTGAGCAGGAGACCGCCATTCCGCCTGAGGTCAAGGAGATGGCGTCCCTGTTACGCCGGCAGATTGAGGATCTCAACACCAAAATAAAGGAAATCGATGTCAAACTGACCGCCGCGCACAAGGCCAATGACGTTAGTCAGCGTCTGGCCACGATCCCTGGCGTGGGTCCGATCACCGGGACCGGCTCAAGATTGGGGGTTAGGCGGCGATCATCCTTGGCGGAGAAGCGCTGTTCGTTCGCTGGAATTTCTGTCCGTAGGTGGAACCGAACGTGCCGTTGTAGACGGCGCAACGAACCTGCAGCAAGAGATCTGCGCCGCGTCGCGACCATCGCATTTGCTGCGATTTATTCATCCGCCGGTTCACCAGGAAATTGGCTGTTCCTTCGGTGATCGCGGTTCCATTCCGCGATCCGGCGCGGTGGCGTTCGGCGTAATTGACCAGCCAGTCGCTTTGACCAATGAGATAACCATCCAACGCTCGCAAGGCCGTCCACAACCGTCGTGACGGCGCGATAGACTTTCGGCTATCTGGCTCGCCCTGGAAATGATGCATGACCGCGCGGATCCGATCGAGGCTGATTTGGGCATCCTTTGCTTTGCCGTTCCACAGCCGCCAGTGCAGCCGCTCGACCGCCTCCACAATCACCGCCTTCGCCGCCACTCGCGCCGGATCATCGGCCGACAGGGCATTGGCGATCTGCTTCAGGTGCTGGAGTCTCATTGCGATATGGAACCAGTCCAGAAGCGGCAATTCCATGATGCCGGCATCGGCAAGAATACGTCGAAGGCCCGGACACCCATCAGTGAAGGTCGTCAACACGGTGCCTTCTGTTCGGCCGACGGCGTCGAGGCTCCGGCCGATCAGTACTTTGATGTCCGTGTCGGATCTGGCGACCGCACCGAAAACCTGGCGGCCACCCGTCTCCGTTTCAACGTTGCCAACCCGCACCTCAAGATGGCGCTCTCCATCCTCGCAACTCTGGATGAACGTGGAATCCAGGGTGATCGCGATCGCCGGCGTCGCCGTTTCAGGCTTGACCGCGGCACAATCCCGAAGGGCGGCGCCGGCTCGCAGGGTACGGCGACGCATGGTCTGTTTGTCATTGCCGGCTCCCACGGGAAACATTTGCTCCAGCAGGTCCGCCGCCGTCCGATAGGTCATGAGGGCAGAGAGATGAGCCTGAAGCTGATCCAGTTCAGGTGTCGACCGGCAATGCGATGGCCAGTCGACACCACCCTCGATTGCCCCACAGCTGTCGCAACGAAATCGAGGAAGACGCACCGTAAGCTGACCGAAAAGCGTGGCGATCAGATGATTACGGTAGTCCTTGACTCGGCAAACACCGCGGCCGCATCGACAATCCGGGCGACGAAGGACATGGCCTCGGGCCTGAGCAGCGACGATCTCCCGTTGGACCCCCGCCAGCAACAGCTTGGCTTCGGCCAAGCTCAAACCCAGACGGGCGATATCAGCGAGATCGTCGGGCTTGCCGATCTCCATGACGTCCGTGCTCGGGCCGTCACCCTCTGCGCCGGTTTTCACCAACCGTAAGATCCAGGCCACGCGTCCACTCCAGGTCAAGGAATAGACCGAAATTTATCCGGTCAGGGCGCTGACCCCCGATCTTGAGCCAGTCCCCGATGCAAGTTCATCGTCCGGCTCACCGAGGAGGAGCGTGAGCGGCTTGATACATTGATCCAGGGCGGCAAACACGGAGCACGCCAGTTGCTCAAGGCGCGTATCCTGTTGAAGGCTGACGCGTCCGACGCCGGCGCGGGCTGGAACGACAGCCAGATCGCGGCGGCTCTGGAGACCAGCATCGACACCGTCGGGCTGACGCGCCGCCACTCCCCCACCTCGGCCAGAAAGCGCATCTTCGATGGGGCAGCTGAGGCCAGGCTAATCTCGCTCGCCTGCTCCCCACCGCCGAAAGGGCGTGCGCGGTGGACATTGCAACTACTGGAATCGGTTGTTGTTGAACTGAACATTGTTGATCGCGCCAGCGACAACACGATTAGCCGGATGCCAAAAAAACACGCTCAAGCCTCACCTCCAGAAGCAATGGGTCGTCCCGCCGGAGGCCAACGCCGGCTTTGTAGGGGGCAGGAACATGTGCTGGAGGTCTATCTGCGGCCGCATGATCCTGCCCGTCCCGTGGTGTGTCTGGACGAGACGTCAAAGCAACTTATCAGCGAGACGCGGGTGCCAAGCGGCGCGATCAAACTAACACTGGTTCCAGCTTCGTTCGAGTGGTCGGGATTGATGTCGGGCCTGGAAGAAGGGAATGAGCTATGGAACGGTCATCGTTGACCTCGAACGCCATCAGGTGGTCGACCTCCTGGCGGATCGCTCGGCGGCATCCACCGCAAACTGGTTGCGGAAGCACAAGGAGGTCGAGGTCGTCAACCGGGACCGAGCGGGCCTCTATGCCGATGGTGCACGGCAGGATGCACCACAGGCAGGACAGGTCGCCGATCGCTTCCATCTGCTGCAGAACTTCAGGGAAACCGTCGAGCGGCAGCTTGGCCGGTTTGAGGCGCCGATCCGGGGAACAGTGGTTGTCGCGGGAACCGATGAAGGCGGGGCGGAGCGGACGGGCGTCCTCATTCCACGCGGACGATCCGAAGTTGCGGAGCACGAGGAAGCAACACGGCGTGGCCGAACCGCCGCACGCCAAGCCTTGTTCGATCAAATCAGAGCCCTTTTCGAGGCCGGCAGGACGATCAGGGAGATCGCTCAAGAGCTGGGACTGGGCCGTCGCCGTGTCGAGCGTTGGGTGCGGCTCATCGCCATGCCGGAGCGGAATACAATGGCACCAAAAGTCTGCACCCCGGCCTATTTCGGGGCGCTCCTGGCGCGCCGATGGGCTGAAGGGATCACCACGGTACGGATCCTGCTCGCCGAGATCCATCAGCATGGTTACCCGGCTCCTACGACCATCTGGCGCGTTTTCTCGCGCCCTGGCGAAACGCTGCGGCGCCACTCGGTGGGGCGCCGAAAGAAGCGTCTTCTGCATTGAACCATGATGCGCAGGTGCCACTGCGGCTGCCAGCACTGGACCCAATGACGGGGCACCAGATCTCGCCATTGACTGCGGCGGCGCTCTGCGTCAAGCCACGCGGCCAGATGACTGACCGGCAGATCGTCAACGTCGACGTGCTCAAAGCGGCCTCGGGGGAATTCACCACGATGCGCCAACTGGCGATGCGGTTCCGCGGTCTGCTTCGTGGCGGGACGGTTGAGAAGCTGGACGCCTGGCTGGGTGATGCCCGTCAATGCGGCATCTTTGAAATGCGGCGTTTCGCGCAGACGTTGCGGCAGGATATCGGCGCGGTTCGCAATGCTATGCTGGAATCATGGAGCAATGGGCAAGCGGAGGGGCAGAACAATCGATTAAAAACTCTCAAACGCTCAATGTACGGCCGAGCCGGCATCGATTTGCTTCGTGCTCGGGTGATGCCGCTTCATGAGCCGGGCTAGCACCGAGATCGCGCCAGATCCTTCTCGCGTTGCGCTAACATAAAATGGCCGTTCGCTTGACAACGAACGCTAACGAAACTTAGCTTATGAAATCGTTTTCCCTATTGGAGGCTTCCGCATCGGGATGGTTGCATCGCGGCTGCTGAAAGAGGCGCCTGGAACCGAGCGAGGTCCACACTGGCTCCTGCTGGCTCCCAACCTAGCCTGGCTTCTGCTGTTCATGGTCGGGCCTCTCAGCCTCCTGGCAGTCATCAGTTTCAAGACCTACGAGCCGGGCCGTGGCATCCTCAACATGTGGCAACTTGGCAACTACGCGAAGTTCCTAACCGATCCGTTCTATCTTGGGGTCCTGGGGTCCACGCTCGTAACCGGTGCGTGCGTCACCGCCTTAACCCTCCTTTTTGGTTTTCCACTCGCCTACACACTCGCCCACACCCGCGGCTGGCGGCGCTCGGCACTCTACATTGGTGTGCTGATGCCCTTGCTGACCAGTGCCGTGGTCCGAACCTTTGGCTGGATGATCCTGCTCGGCAACAATGGCTTCATCAATCGCACGCTTCTGCAATGGGCATGGATTGATCATCCCCTGCGGCTGATGTACAATCTATCCGGAGTCGTCATCGCGCTGACGGAGGTCTTGCTCCCATTTATGGTGCTGGCGCTCGACGCCGCGTTGCTGAACATCGATCCGTCGGTCGTGGAGGCTGCCCGCAATGTGGGCGGCAGCCGGATGCGCGTGTTCTTCAGTATTACCCTGCCGCTTGCAGTGCCGGGCATCGTCTCCGGCTCGATCCTTGTCTTTTCGCTCAGCATCAGCGCCTTCGTGACGCCGAGCCTGATCGGCGGGGCGCAAGTCAGGCTGATGCCGACAGTGATCTACCAACAAGCTATGGCGCTGCTCGACTGGCCGTTCGGGGCGGCGATCGCCTTCATCATGCTGGTCGCCATCGCCTTGCTGCTGATCCCGGCGCTCACGCTAGTTGAGCGGCGAAGCCGCCTCGCATGAAGCGCGCCTGAACATGCTGCGCGTCGTCAACACGGTCATTCTGATCTACCTGCTGGCCCCTATCATCGTCGTGGTTGCGACGGCCTTCGGTACCTCGCCGTACCCAGTTTTCCCACCCGTCGGCCTGACCCTGAAATGGTTCGACCGGTTTCTAAGCAACCCGGATCTAGTTCGTTCGACCGAACTCAGTGCCGCCCTCAGCTTCGTGAGTACGCTCTGCGCAACGACGATCGGCACCCTGGCGGCGCTCGCGCTGGTGCGTCACCGCTTTCGCGCCAAGGTGGTTATCTCGGCGCTGCTTCTGTCACCGATCCTGTTTCCCACAATCGTGCTCGGTCTCGCCCTGTTGGTTGCTTTCACCCGCATCGGGCTTGCCCAGACTTTTGCGGGTCTGGTCGCTGCACATACCGTGTTGATCACACCCTTCGTCATACGTCTTGTCATGGCCAGCCTTGCTGACCTGGACGGCTCGATCGAGGAGGCAGCGCGCAACCTGGGATCGGGGCGGCTGCGTACTTTCTTCCTCATTACACTTCCGATCATCCGGCCCGGCCTGCTCGCCGGCGCGCTGTTCGGCTTCATCATCTCCTTCGATGAACTCGTCGTCACCCTGTTTCTCGCCGGACCCGGCCTACAAACGTTGCCGATCCGTATTTTCTCTTCAATCGAGTATTCGAGCGATCCAACAATTTCGGCGATCTCGAGCTGCTTGATCGCGACCTGGATCATATTCGGCGTTCCGGTGTACATGCGCTTCCTGGCGGTGCAGCGTGCGTAGCGCGGGGCGCCCAGCGGATCTTCGCCTGGTTGGCCTATCGAAAATCTATGGTGATCTCGCGGCCGTGCACGACGTCAGCCTCGACGTTGCGCCGGGTGAGTTCGTTGCCCTGCTCGGCCCCTCCGGCTGCGGCAAGACAACCACGCTTCGCATGGTGGCAGGTTTCGTGCCGCCGAGCGCAGGTGCTGTGTTCGTCGGCGACGCCGACGTGACCCGTTTGCCGCCGGAGCGACGGGACATAGGCATGGTGTTTCAGAACTACGCCCTGTTCCCGCACATGACGGTCCGCGCCAACATCGAGTTCGGGCTGAAGTGCCATCGCCTGGCGCGTGCTGAGCGTGTCCAGCGCACTGCCGACGTCATCGATCTCGTCGGCCTCGGCACCATGGCTGACCGCTACCCGCGCCAACTCTCCGGTGGCCAACAGCAGCGCGTCGCGCTCGCACGCGTCATGGCATTGCGCCCGCGTCTGCTGCTGTTCGACGAACCACTGTCAAACCTTGACGCTAAGCTGCGTGAGCAGATGCGCGACGAAATACTCAGACTGCAACGGCAGAGCGGCGTGACCGCACTGTTCGTGACCCACGACCGGGACGAAGCGATGACGATGGCGGACCGCATCGTTGTCATGTCGAAGGGGCGGGTGGAGCAGGTCGGCACGCCTGCCGACATCTACGATCACCCGTGCACCCGCTTCGTTGCCGATTTTATCGGTGCAGCCAATTTCTTTGAAGGTGCGGTGGAAGGGCCGGGCGATTGCCGCGTCTTCCGCTGTCGCGGCGGCCACGTGCTACCGCTGCCCACGAATGCACCGTCTGCCACCACGCTCGCCGTAAGGCCCGAGCGCATCGCGTTTGTGGCGCCTACGACCGACGGCGCGCTCGCAGGCATCGTGACGCGCGTCCGACACGTCGCTTCGGTCATTGAGTATCTGGTGACGCTGCCATCGGGCGAGGTTGTGAGCGCCCAGGTGCAACGTCGGCACGCAGTGCCGCAATTCTGTGAGGGGGAGGCCGTCGCAATCACCTGGCCGCCCGCGGACTCTATCCTGCTTCCATCCTGACGCGACAAGGAAACGCATGACGCATCTCTTCATGGCCTGCCTCGGCACCGAGACGAACAGCTTCTCGCCGATCCCAACCGGGATGCAGGAATTCGCCGACACGATGCTATGCCACGGAAACGGGGCTGCCAACGGCCGCCACCCGATCGCGGAGCCTCTCCGCGTCTGGCGACGCCTTGCTGAGGAACGCCAGATGCGCGTGAGCGAAAGCCTCTCTGCCTTCGCGGAGCCCGGTGGCATGACGGCAGGCGCGACCTACGAGGCGCTGCGCGACGAAATTCTTGCCGATCTGCGGAGCGCCCTGCCTGTCGAGATCGTCCTGCTCTCGCTGCACGGGGCAATGATCGCGGAGGGTTATCCCGATGCCGAGGGCGACCTGCTGGCGCGGGTCCGCGAGCTGGCTGGGCCGAAGGCAACGATCGGGGTTGAATATGACCTACATGTCCATCTGACCGAGGCGAAGACACGGCCCGCCAACGTCGTCGTGACCTACAAGGAATATCCGCACACCGATATTGGCGAACGGGCGCACGAAGTCTTTGCGCTGGCCGAAAGGGCCGCATCCGCGACCATTGTCCCGACAACCGCCGTCCGGCGTTGCGGCATCAACGCCTATCTGCCGACCACCGCAGGAGCAATGCGTGATTTCGTAACGGAGATGCGGCGGGCCGAACGCACCGAAGGCGTACTCTCTGTCTCACTCGCGCACGGCTTTCCCCATGGCGACGTGGCGGACCTCGCGGCACGGCTTGTCGTCATAACGGACAACGACCCTGCCAAGGCTCAGACGCTCGCTAACTCGCTGGCCGCGAAGCTTTGGGAAACGCGGGAGGCGCTCCGGCCGAATTATCTCTCGATCGACGCGGCACTCGACGAAGCCATACGGTCGGAGGGACCGGTCGTGCTTGCTGATACATCGGACAATGCAGGCTGCGGGGCGGCCAACGACTCGACCTTCATCCTGCGCCGCATGCTCGAGCGCGGGCTGACCAGCGTCGTCAGTGCCAATTACTGGGACCCGGTGGCGGTGCGCTTCTGCTTCGCCGCTGGGGTGGGCGGGACTTTGCGGCTGCGATTGGGCGGCAAAGCCGGACCGGATTCTGGCGAGCCAGTGGATCTTTCGGTGCGAGTGATGGCAGTCCAGCGCGACGCAACGCAGACGTTCAACGGATTCCAGGTCCCAATCGGTGATACGGTCTGGGTGCAGGGCGAGGGGATTGATCTTATTCTCAATACGCATCGCTTTCAAACGGGACACCCGGACATGATGACGCAACTGGGGCTCGACCCGGCGACGCGGCATATCATCGTCGTGAAATCGACGCAGCACTTCTATGCCGGCTTCGCCCCGATCGCGCGCAAGGTCCTCTATGTCGCCGGACCTGGCACCTCCAATCCAGACACACGAGCCCTCAGCTATCAGCATGTCGAAATGCCGTTCTGGCCGCGCGACCAAGACGCTTTTGCCACCATCTGACAGGATACCCGAATGCAACAGAACCGATCCATCGAAGAACGCCTGGCAATCGCCGAGGCCACGCTCGAGATTACACGACTGAAGGCGATTTATGCCGAATGCGCCGATGGCAAATACACCGACGCGCACCAGAAGAAGTCGAGTGATGAACGGGATGAGGTGGCGCGGCAGCAGGCAAACTGCTTCACAGAAGACGGTGAGTTCCATGCCGGAGTCTTTGGTTCGGTAAAGGGCCACGCCGCATTGTTCGAGAACTTCCGCTCGAAGCCGTTCGTCTTCGCGATGCACGTCTTCACCAATCCGGTAATCGATGTCGATCCGGTGGCTGGGACAGCGACGGGACGCTGGCTGCATCATCTGTTCGTCACCGAGGACGAAACGGGTCGTGCAATGCACGGCATGGGCTACACTTTCGATGAGTACAAGCAGGTGGATGGTCGGTGGCTGTTCAGCCGTGTCGAGACCCGCCTGAAGTTCTTCGTGCCATTCAATCAGGCCTGGTCATCGGCACAATAATCGGATCCGTAACCATGGAGATCGCAGAATGCCCAACATTACCCGCCGCGCCGCGATTGCCGCGGCGAGCGCACTGCCCGTGGTCGCGCTCGCACCGCGCATCGCACGCGCCGAAACCCAACTCGACGTCACGGTAAACGGCGGCACTTTTCTCGACGGCTGGCACAAGACCGTGATTGAGCCGTTCGAGCGTGCCAATCCCGGCGTACGGATCCGCGTGGTTGAGGGGCTGACCTACCAGAGCGTGGCGCTCATGCGTGCGCAGAAGGGCAGTCCGACCGTAGATGTCATCATGATGGACGATGTCGCGGCGACTGAGGCGGCGGGCGAGGGGCTCGTGCATCCGCTGAGCCTCGACACGGTGCCGAACCTGCAGCAGATCTATCCAGACTTTCGTGTAGCGGGTGATGCCTATACGAAAATCTACTACGTGCCGGAAGTCATCGCGTATAATACCGAACTGGTGAAGACGCCGCCCACCTCATGGCAGGACCTGTGGGACGCAAAATACAAAGGGCGGCTGGCTGTCTATAATCTCGACGGCGCGGTCGGCATGATGTTCTTCCTGATAGTCAACCAGATGGCAGGCGGAACCATCGAGAATGCCGATCCAGGCTTCGCCGCGATGCGCAAGCTGAAACCGGACGTGCTGACCTATCCGACACAGCACGCGCAGGTCAGCCAGCTCTTCACACAAGGTGACATAGTAATCGCCCCATGGGTGTCGGACCGCGCGAATACGCTCAATGAGAGCGGCGCTCCGATCGCCTGGACCATGCCGAAGGAGGGATCGGTAATGGCGGAGGGCACGCTGGCAATTGCGAAGGGCACCAAAAACCTCGATATGGCGTTAAAATATGTCAACTTCGCAATTGGGGCCGGCGTGCAGGCCGACAATGCGCGGACATTCTTCGTCGCTCCGGTCAACCAGCAGGCGACGTTGGACGAAAAAACACGACGTATCGTGCCGAATGGAGCAGAGGCGCTGAAGCTGATCCGGCGGCCTGACTGGAAAAGCGTCAATCAGCACCGAGCACAGTGGATCGACCGCTGGAACCGCGAGATCATCGGCTGAAACGTTCGGGCGCGCGGCTGGCCCCCACAGCATCCGGTCCGAGGTGCAGGCAGTCGGCCGAGACGAGGTCGTAGGGGATCATCAGCACCTCGCTCTGGTCCGGCGCGGCGACCTGCCAAAAGGCTTGCAGCAAGTTCGTGATCGCTGGGCCGTACGCCTCATGCGCGACGCGCACGGTGCCGAGCCAGGGTGCCAGGAATTCGTTGACCGGGCTGCCGTCGAAGCCGAACAACGTGATGTCGCGTCCCGGCTGAAGCCCGACTTCCCGGCCGGCACGGGCCACGCCATAGGCAATCTCGTCACTCGTGCAGAAAATCGATCGCGGCGGTTCCGCGCCTGCAAACAGCGGCTTGCTCCGAAGATAGCCTTCTTCCTTGCTGAAATCCGTCAGCGGAACGCAGGTCACCGCGCCGGGACATTGCGCCGTGGCGCGGAAGCGCTTGACGAAGCCACACACGCGTTCACGCGTCGCTGAGGAGGCAAGCGGACCATGGACGACGGTGACCGGCTCCAGCCGATTCGCTACAAAGTAGTCGGCGACAGCGGCGGCAGCGGTCAGGTTATCGGTGCCGATGAATGGGGCATCCAGTTGGCCGGGAAAGCGACGGTTCACCAAGACGATGGGCTCAGCGTTCTCGACTGCGTGGCGCAGCCCCGGGCTCTCCACCGCACCCAGGAGAACAATGCCGCAGGCGAGCTGCAGCCGCATTTCCCGCAGCACTTCATCCTGCCGCGTGGGAGACTCGTCAGTCGTGCACAGGACCATGATCTTGCCATGCTCTCGCAGCGCCCGCTCGAGTGATCCGGCGATAGCCTGGTTGTAGGTGTTGAACCGATCGGGGATAACGAGCGCCACGATCTCGCTGCGCCCGCTCCGTAAGGCACTACCGGCGCGCGAGGGGACGTAGTTGAGCTTGTTTATCGCCGCCTGAACGCGGCGGCGTGTCGCATCCGACACCTTCCCAACCTGGCCGTTGACGACGCGCGAGACCGTGGCTTTGGACACGCGTGCCAGCTCCGCCACCACGTCGATCGAAGGCGAGCCCTTTAGTCGGTGCTGCAACGACACGTATCCACCCCCGTAAGTGCGCCGAAATGTCACGTGCGGCGGTTCGGATATGCTGCCTGCCCACGGCAAACACAAGCACGAGTCCGTTCCTTTATCAGGTTCAGATTCCGACGCGCATCATGGATGCAATTGTCTTTCGTGACTCTGCCCCTCATCGAACTCCCGGCCTACCGATCTGAACCGGTACTGCGTCGGCAGCGACCGCGGCGATATAACGGCGAAGCAACATGGGAGACAGTACACCCGGTTCGCCTTCGGCGAGCGATGTCCCGCGGGGACGAGGTTCGAACGACTGCGTATAACGTCCTGCACGTCGGTCCCTGGGCCGGCACAGAGTGCGCCATAAAGATGCAGCGTCCGGCCTTCGCACCCGATCATGAGGCGGCCCGGTGCCGACCTCGAAGAGAAGCACGAGCTCCGCGACGACGGGATGCGCGGCGAAGAACAGGCGATTGACCCGGCCGAATCCCAACCATGCGCTGATCTGGTCACAGGCCGAGTTTGCCGGCAGGGCTGGTTTGACCGAGCTTGGCCCGCCGGACGTAGCTGCGCATTGTCGTCAGGCTGCGGTGGCGCGTGTGGCCCATGATTTCTTCATCCGGGACGCCATTGCGATACGCAGTCGTGACAAAACCGGCGCGCAGACCGTGCGGGCTGATGGGCTCGAATAGCGTCCCCTTCAGTCCCGCCCGGGCGGCGCGCTTCAGCAGGATCTGCCGGACGGCGTCCGGACTCAGCCGGGCCGCCTCCACCATGCCGCCGCGGTTGACCTTGCGGAAGAGGGGGCCAGCGGTGATTTCGGCCGTAGTCAGCCAGGTTTGGAGGGCCGTGACAGGGCAGGTCTCCTCGGACCGGCCGCGGGGAATTGCGATTTCGGCGCCTTCGCCCGCTTTGTCGGTCTTGGAGCGTTCGATCAGCAGCTTCAGACCGTCGCCGGTCCAGGTCGTCTGCTCCATGTCGAGCCCGACGAGTTCAGAGCGGCGTAGGGCACCGGCAAAGCCGATCAGGAGCAAGGCGCGGTCGCGAGCGCCAGCGAGATCGGTTCCGCAGGCGCGGCTTAGCTTCCTCATTTCTGCCGTGGTGAGCGCGGCAGAGCGACGCGCCGGCGCCCCGTGCTTACGCCCAATGCCGCGGAGCGTCTCGCGGATCGCCGGGTGCTTGGTATCAAGAGGGTGGCCTGCCACGCCGCAAGCGCGGGCTATGGCGGCGACGCGACGGCGCAGGGTTGGCATCGCATAACCTTCGCCGGCGGCGGCCAGGTAGGCGCCGACAATCTCGGGGGTGGCCGGCATCGGCGTAAAACCGTGTCTGCCGCACCAAGCCTCAAAGTTGGCAAGGTCGGTGGCGTAGGCTCGCAGTGTTGCTGGCGCGTCAGCGGCGTCCTGGTAAGCCTGGGATTTCGCGATGGCCAAGGCGGCGCGCGCTGTGGGCGGCTTGACGCCATCGAGACGAGCAATCTGGCGCTTACGGGCTTCAGAGAACGGGTTTGCCATCGGTCGATGGATAACAGGTTCCTATACGTGATAACAACCATTCCCGCGTGTTATATTCGCGATTTCGGGGGCACAGGGACCGCTTTGAAATCCCAATGCCGCCAAGTCTGCATTGAACTCCACCGCACGAAGTTGACCTTGGCGCCGGTTCGCCAGCGGTTTTAATTCGCGGCCGGGCCGAAGCTCCGCCGAAATGGTTCTGTCGCAAAGCTCCATTTCCGGCGTAAATCGCAACGACTCAAGCAAATCAAATTAGTGAAATATCATTCCGTAGCCGCGATGGAAAGCCGACCTTGCGGCAAATCCCCCGAGCCACCGGGAAGGCTGCTGAGATGGGTTGCCGAAGCGTCGTGGAATATCTCGATCTCGCACGGACCCGTTGGTCACAAACCCAGCCTGAGTGCCGCTCAGCCGCGCAGGCGGTCCGTGCGGGCGGCTTTCCCGGCGTCCACGCGTAGTCGCAGTTCCTTCCCCGCCTTGAAGAAGGGAACCGATTTTTCCTCCACCGAAACCGTTTCGCCATTGCGCGGATTGCGTCCCACGCGCGGGCCGCGCTGCCTGACGGTAAAGGCGCCAAAGCCACGTAATTCAACTCGATCGCCGCGCGCGAGTGCCAATTTTATGCCATCAAAAATGGTCGCCACGATGGTGTCGACGTCCTCATCACGAAGCTGCGTATGAGCAGCCGCTAGCTCTGCAATCAGTTCTGATCTGGTCAAGATGCTTGCTGCCGTCTCAGTTAGTCGGACCATTTCATGCCGCCGTGCGATCCCGGATGCCGCTTACACGGCCTCCTTGAGTTCCTTGGCTGCGTGGAACGTCACCTTCTTGCTGGCCTTGATCTGGATGGGCTCGCCTGTTGCCGGATTGCGGCCCGTCCGCGCGGCTCGCGTTTTGACCTCCAGAATACCGAGGCCGCTCATCCGAATTCTAGCGCCCTCTTTCAAATGCGTGGTCATCGCGGTCACGAAGTCCGCCAGTAGGCCAAGTGCCTGCTTCTTCGGCAGTTCGTGAGCTTCCCCAAGTTGCTCGAACACGACCTTTAAGGTGACGACGGGTGCGGCAACCGCCTTGCGCTTGGGGGCTGCGACGGCCGGCTTTTTCGCCGCTGCCTTCTTCGCGGGCGCATTCTCGGCAGGCATCTTCTTCGCGGACGCTTTCTTGGCAGGTGCAGGACGGGTGGCCATGTGCGACTCGCTCTTGGTGAGGTGATGACCGGATCACGATTATCGGACGGACCGCAAGGTTTTTTCGCCGTTGCGCCGACTCAGCGGTCACCAGACCAAGGCGCGCGGCCCCAGCGTTATAGCTCTCCGGGTTTTGCCATACCACGTGATCTCGATCTCCTTTCCGCTCGTTCCCGCCAACTCGCGGATTTGATGCCGCTGCTCCGCACTGTCGTAGGAGCGCGCCCTCCGTTCCAATTTTGACCGGATAATGTACGTTATGTTAAGTGGAAATCGTTTCTGTCGATATATACTAGATTTTGAGCGCTACCCCTGAAAGTGGTTATGTCAAGTCGTGGCGTGACGGTGCGTCGCCCAACTGCGGAAACCAGGCGCAGAGCCGTTCATCCAGGTCGGGCAGCTGCCAGTCGCCATGTTGGGCGGCGCTCCGTAGCCGGTAAGCCACACCGATCCGGCGTGGCGCGCTGGACCGCTTGCGCAGGCAGGCTTTCACCTCGGCCGCCGCTCCATCGGCCGTCGAAAACGACCGCGCCTTGACGCGACCGAACGTGCCGATCCGGCCGTAGCTCATCTCCACCAGCCAGGCCCCGAACAGATCGGGGCTCACTGCGATCTCGTAGGCCCGATGACAGCGATGTGCCGGCGACCGGGCCTCCAACTTGATGCAAAGAGATGTCATCGACGCCGTGTCCCGTGATGCGGTTGTTGTTCGTTGCTATCGGGGCGGGAAAGAGAGGCTTGTATCGAAGGGCAGGATCACCGCCGACGGCAGTTCAAACCGCCCTCCCCGGCCCGGCAGATCGTTTTGGTACCATACGGATGGGACCAACCCATCCCTCTGCATGGTCAGGTCCTGGGAATACGCGGGGTCGGACGACAGCCCATAGTAATCACGCCAGAGACCGATCCGCGCCTGCATCCGGGTCAGGCTCGTCGTTCGTCGGGCCCGCATCGGCCCCCTGCCCTCCTCCGGCCACGGCACCTCGACGACGACTTCGCCGTTGGTCTCTCGAGCGAGCCGGCGCTGCAGATAGCTCGCGCCAAACGGTCCCACGACACCGTTCTGGCCGAGCCCCACCAGCGCCTGAACCTGTGCAGCCAGGGTTCCCGAGGGTGCCCCATCCCGAAACCAGCATCCGACCTGCTGAGCGATCAGATCCTCAATGCCAACGACCTTCAACGAAGCCTCATCCACTGGTCCTGACGGGTCGAGATCAAGAACCACGACCAGCATGTTTGACTGCTCGGCGACGCTGGGCGCTGCGCGGGCCTCAATCAAGTCGATCCCGATCTCGAGGTCAGGATGCCACAGACCCCGCTCGGCATGGCGCGGACGATCAGACCAGCGAAATCCAATGGCAAACAGTTCGGAAGTCAGCAGTCGTGCGTCGGATCCGACCACTTCTATATCCGCCGCCGGCCATAGACCGCCGGTATAGAGCTCCACCGCGGACGCACCCCACAACACTGGATCTGGTACGCCGAAGGGCAGCCGCGCGCTGGCTTGCGCCAACAGCTCCAATGCGCTGAGAAAATTGTTCCGCCAGGGCGTTCGATGCCGTGCCTGCTGCATGGGCCGATTCTACACACACAACGAATCGCGAGGGAATCGTCAATTTTCGAAAATCAACAAAAATCTTCGCAGTTTTGGTGATTGCTCGGTCATGGCTTTTATTCCTCAATTCGAAGGCACATCACGTTCGATAGACTGGCCGCTGGTATCTGGACCGTAGGGCAGTCACGGATGCAACATCTAGGCAGGTGTGAGCTGTGCTCAATCGGTGCCATCCGGCGAGGATGACCATCTTCGTGGCAGCGGTCTCTCCCCTCAGGCCACGGCCGTCTGTCCCCCAACATCGCTATAGTGTGCGGTGTCCCCGGCAGAGTTGCATCTCCATCCGTCCAGCGAACCCCAGTCCCGGCCTTGAACGCATGGAATCGTTCTACCAGTAACGGATCGACTGCCAGGACATCGCGAACCCCGCCACCGTCGCCCGCTACATCAGCCGCACGGACCCGAGGGCCCGCGGCAGCGCGAACACAAGCGCATCCCCGTCCGCTGGGATGCCACCACCCACATCCCATCCACCAACGGGCGCGGATCGGGATCCTCCGTCAGCGGCACCGAGACCAGGTCCCAACCCCGTCCACCAGCCGCCGCCACACCGCATCCACCACCGGCCCCGTTTCAGCCACACCTCGCGTCGCCAGCGCCCGCCTACCGGCCGCTCCGATGTACCGGCTCGGTCAGCGCAACATCACCTGAGCGGAGGCCCAGGAAAGCCTCGGATCATGGCATGGGGGGTGGCTCCCCTGCCCCCAAGGTCGATTCGGGGGCTTGCGGCCGGCCTTAGAGATGGTGCGGGGATGGGGTACTATCCCATCCCCGAGCAGGAGGACGGTGGATGCGCAAATTTTTTGGCCCGATGGGCACTATCCATCGTCTCGTCGTCGAGAGCGAAGTCCTGAAGGAAAACATCCTCGGTGATCCCACGGCACGCGTCGTCGATGTCTACGTTCCCGCCGGACACGATGGTCGCGGGCTGCCTCTGCTTGTTGACCTGGTTGGCACAACCGCCAGCGGCCTGTCCCACACCAATTGGAGCGCTTTCCAGGAAAATATGCCCGAACGGCTCGATCGCCTTATTGGTGAGCATCTCATGCCGCCGGTCATCGTCGCCTTTCCCGACTGCTTTACCCGTGTCGGCGGCAATCAGTATGTCAACTCGGCCGCCACGGGTGCCTGGGAGGACTTCCTCATCGACGAGATGCTGTCAGTTATCGAGCGGCGGTTCGGATGCGGTGGCAAAGGTCGGCGCGGGGTTTTCGGGAAGAGCTCCGGCGGTTACGGAGCCATCACGCACGCTTTGCGCCACTCGGACGTATGGGCGGCTGCGGCGTGCCATTCCGGCGACATGGGCTTCGAGCTGTGCTACCTGCCTGATATGCCTGCGACCCTGCGGACGCTCGCCGGTTCCAACAACTCCATCGAAAAATGGTGGCGCGGGGTCGAGGAGGCCAGGAAAAGGCCGGACGGCATCTTCACCGCCCTGAACGTGCTGGGGATGGCAGCAAGTTACGATCCAGATCCATCTAAATTCCTTGGCATGCGGTTGCCTGTTACATTCGAAACCTGCGAGGTAATCGAGGAGAGATGGACGAATTGGCTGCGCCATGACCCGGTTGTTGCGGTTGAGACGCTAGGTGGCAATTTGCAAAACCTGAAGGCTCTTTATATCGATTGCGGTGAGAAGGATCAGTTCAACCTGCTCTACGGCGCTCGCAGGTTTGTGCGGCACCTCGACCGGCTCGGCATTGCTCACCGCTACGAAGAGTTCGCGGACAATCACGGCGGAGTCGATTATCGAATGGACGAAAGTCTGCCGTACCTCGTTCGTGCATTATCGGCCTGATGCCAGGTCCGCGCGTGGCATCCCGCAAACGGGTTGGAGACCGTCCAGAATGTGGGGGGAGAAAAAAGCCAGCAAGTCATTGCAACATTGAGCATCCCGCTTTCCCAGCGCTCGACCCCGTCGGGTGGCGGAGCCCCAGGTTCTGGACGATCTCATGCGGGCCGGAGGGCCGTTTCGTTCTGGCGTGGATGCGGCGGTTCTCACCTTGATTGTCGCTGAACAGGAATGGCTAAAGCAGGCCTTGACCGCCACTGCGCGCGCCAGCACGGGGAATCGCAGGTCGGGACGACGGGATGGCCGTTTTGATCGAACAACAGGATGGCGGTTTGGATGAAGCCATTTTCCTGATGAAGGGCCGTCAGGCGTCGCACGGCTCAGAATGCTCTTTCGCCGCGGCCTCATCGGCGTCATTTCAACCGCCGCCGCTGCGTTGCTCGGCCAGCAGCGCCTGCATTTGGCAGCGGTAAAGAGCCCAGACCTTATCGCGTAGGTCGTCGATGAGTTCGAACACGGCAAGCGCCTCTTCGGGCGTCCAAGTGCGTGGGATGCCAACGGTGAGCGGGCGCAGATGCGCGGGCCGCGAGGCAGTGTCTGGTGGCTTGCTCACGACTTCGCCCCGCGCCGCCGACGGGCGCGTTGCTCGGTGCGGTCGCGGGCTTCCTTGAGGCGATAGGATTCGCCATCGATGGCGACGATCTCGGCGTTGTGGACAAGACGATCGACCAGCGAGACCACGCAGGCGGCGTTGGGGAACACCTCACGCCATTCAGCGAATGGGCGATTGGTGGTGATCAGCGTGCTTTTGTTCTGATACCGCCGCGAGATCAGCTCGAACATCAGATCCGCGTGGCGATTGGAGTAAGAGAGATAGCCGACTTCGTCGATAACCAGCAGCTGCGGACGGGCGTAATGTCGCAGGCGGCGGCGCAGCGCGGCATCGCTGTCCAGTGCGGCGAGATCGCCAAGCAGTTGGCCAGCGCTGGTGAACAGCACGGTATGGCCCTCGATCAGGGCCTGGTGCGCGATGTTCTGTGCCAGCATCGACTTGCCGACGCCGTTCGGGCCGACCAGTACCACATTGGTGGCGTCGCCGAGGAACTCGAGCGTCATCAGCGCATCGACGACGACGCGGTCGCAGCGCTTGGGCCAGTTCCAGTCGAAGTCGCAGAGCGGCTTGAAGCGACCGATGTGAGCGGTGCGCAGCCGTCGCTCCAGACTGCGGCGGGCGCGTTCCTGCTCTTTCCAGCTAAGCAGCGTGCTCACCCAGGCTTCGCCGGCGACCTCGCCCCAATGCGCCAGCAGCCCGTGCAGGTTGAGCGCGCCGGCGCGGGCCTGCTGTGTGTCGTGCTCAGTCATCACGCGGCTCCTTGAGCTGGACAGCGTTTCGGCGTGACAACTCGCGTTGTCGAAACGCTAACTGGTCATAGGTTTCCAGTGCATGCGGTCGCACCGGCGCATCGCGCGCCTGAACATGCGCCGGCAGCACGAGCGCAACGGGAGGGACATCGCCGTTCTGTTCGCGCGAGCGTTCGAGGGCGAGGCGCACCGCGTTGGGGTGCGGCACGTCGCGCACCAAGGCCTCGAGAATGGCGTCCTGCAATGCAGCGGCACCGTAACGTTCAAGCAGGCGCAGCAGGCCGACAGTGATCGCGCCAAGATTGGCGCCACGCTCGGCGGCCCGCATCATCAGGGTCTGGCTGGCTGGTGCGGCCTGGGCCAGGCGATCGGTTCCGCGATGCTGGTGCGCTGCGTGCTTTTGCTCGACCAGCGCCTGGATGTGAGTGGCATCCTCGATCTGCGCGCCGCGGTCGTAGCTGCGCCGGTGGCGGGCGAGCACCTCTGCACCATCGACGATGCGTACCTCGTGCGGATCGGCGAGCACGGTCAGGATCCGCCGGACATAGGCATACGGAACCGAATAGTCGTTCAGATCGAAGCGGACGTATGGCGTCTTACCGACCGACACGGCGACATGCTCAAGCACCGGCGCCGAGGTGTCCGGCAATGCGAGCAGGCGCGGTCTTTCTTCATCAAATACCGCGCGGACGGTGCGCTCGGGTTCGTCCGGGCAGCGTCGATCGCCGGCGGGACCTATGCACCAGGCCGCGGCCTGGGCGTTGAGGTCATCGAGATCGGTGAAGGTGCGTGCGGCGAAGAACGCATCGCGCACGTACCGGATGGCTCTTTCCACGCGGCCTTTTTCGTTGCCGCGTGCGATCGCTACGGGACGCGGCTCGTAACGATAGTCTCCCGCAAAGCGCAGCAGTGTTGGATGGAAGCGGATCGCATCGCCGCGTCGTTCCAGCACGGCGCTCTTGAGATTGTCGTAGAGCAGAACACGTGGCACGCCACCCCAGGCGGAGAACGCAGCGACATGGCCACGCAGGAAGCTCTCCATGCGGGCATCGAGAAAGAAGTGCAGGAAGACCTGCCGCGAGTAGCTCAGAACCATGACGAACGCCATCAGCGGGCGGCGCGCTCGACCAATCTCAAGGTGGCCGAAGTGAGCCCAGTCCACCTGTCCTTGTTCGCCCGGCAGACAACGCAAACGTAGATAGGCCTCGGCCTTGCGGCGTGGCCGATGGCAGGAGATGAGATGACGGAAGTGATCCGCCCGGCCCTGGTAGCCGCGTTCGCGGACCATTCCATACAGCCGGCTGGCCGTCAGCGTCGGGAACGTCTCCAGCGTCTGACGGATGAACGGCAGATACGCGTCAATCAGGGACTTTCGCGGCGGCGGCCCGAGCTTCGGCAAGCCGGCCTGCGCAAGCACCCGCCGCACCACGCCGTTATGGATGTGCAGCTGACGCGCGATCGTGCCGATGGTCCATTTTTCGGCATGGTAGAAGGGGGTCCGGTAGCAACGGAACCGAAAGTTCGATTCAGCCGTCGTCATCGCGGGCAGTCTTCGGATCGCGCAACGGCCGCAGCTCTCCGCGAGCGACCGTCTCGGGCAATGTAAAAGCATAACGGCCAAGCATGTTGATATGGTCGAAGCCCAGTGGGGACAGGCGGGCGACGTCTTCATCACGAACGTCGTGGCCGCCGGCGCGGAGCTGGTCCAGCGCCGCATCCATATAAATCGTGTTCCAGAGAACGATGACGTTGACCACGAGGCCGAGGGCGCCGAGCTGGTCTTCCTGACCTTCGCGATAACGCTGCCGCAACTCACCACGCTTACCATGGAACACTACGCGGGCGAGTTGATGGCGCCCCTCGCCGCGATTGAGTTGCACCAGGATTCGCCTCCGGTATGCTTCGTCTTCGATGTATCGAAGAAGGTAAAGCGTCTTCACGAGCCGCCCCACCTCCTCCAATGCGCGAGCGAGCCGGGTTGGCCGATCTTTGGTTTGCAGCGTGCGGATCAGACCCGAGGCCTGGACGGTGCCGAGCTTAAGAGAGCCCGCCAGCCGCAGCAGATCTTCCCAATGATCATTTATCAGCGTTGTGTTGATGCGTTGCGCGGCCAGGGCGTTCAATGCGCCATAGTCGGCCTTCTGATCGACGCGCCAGAAGCGCGATCCGCCGATGTCGGCGAGACGCGGACTGAACTGATATCCCAGCAAATGGAAAATGCCGAACATCGTGTCGGTGTAGGCCCCGGTATCCGTCATGATTTCGGTCGGTTGCAGTTCGGTCTGTTGTTCCAACACGACAGAGAGCAACACTAGGCTGTCACGCAAGGTGCCCGGCACGGTGATGCCGTTCAGGCCGGTGAACTGGTCGGAGACCAAATTGTAGAACGTGACCCCGCGCTCCTGCCCGAAATAACGTGGGTTTGGCCCGGAATGAACCGTGCGAATCGGCACGACAAAGCGAACCCCGTCGGCGGACGCCACGTCGCCGCCACCCCATGCATGAGCGAGGGCGATCTTGTTTTGAGCGGCGACAAGCGCCGCGTTGGCACGGGTCAACGTTTCGGCGCGGATATAATTTTGCCGGACCCAACTCAGTCGCGAGCGGCGCAACGCGGGCGTGTCCAATCGAATCAACGGTTCGAAGCCGGTGTTGCAAGCCTCCGCCAGCAGCACAGCACAGAGGCTGGTGGCGACATCGCTCGCGCGTGCACCGCCTTCGCTGGCATGGGTGAAGCCGCTGGCAAAGCCGGTGCGCGCATGCATCTCCAACAGCAATTCCGGCAGGTCCACCCTGGGCAGCCGCGCCGCGACCGCCGCCTTGAGCGCGATCAGGCTCGGTGGTTCTTCCAGCCTATCGAGAGGGGACAGGACCAGTTCGCTGCCATCGACCGTCACATCAGCGATTTCCGGCAATTTCGCCGCCGTATTTTGATAGGCGGCGTCGACCCGTGCGGCGAGACGCGCGACCTCGGCGGATGCATCAGTCGAGAAGCCAAGGGTACGGCAGATGGCAGGTCGGGCCGCTTCCCAGGCCGGTCCGGTCAGCAGGCCAAGACGGGGGTCCGCGTATCGTATGCTTGGCGAAACAAAAAGATCCCGCCGCCGGATCGCCGTGCGTATGCCCTCCAACAGGCAAAGACGATACGCGACCTTGTCGATTGATCCATCCGGCGCCCTGATCTGGCGCTTCCATCCTGGCGGTGCGAATTCGAGCGGTGCAGATGCCGAGGGATTCTTTCCGTCGTCGGCACGAAGGTGACGAACCGCATCAAGCACCGATTGACCAGCGGGGGCGGCACCGAACGACAGAGATCGGAGCAACGCCGGCACGAAACGCAGCTTGCGGTGTTGAGCCGCAACTCGGTGAAATAGAGATCGCCCGTGGGCCGTATAAGCAAATCAATCTGATCGAGGGCCGCCGCGAATGCCTCGCGAGGCACGGCGGCGAAAGCCCTTTCCCGGACCGCCGCATCCGCGACCGTATCGTCCATCAGGACGCCGCCGGCCTGGCGTAACTTGAGCGCGGCGGCATCGAGATCACGGATGGTGCGCAGTCTCGCCCGCTTACCGACCGCCGCCGCGTCGGCGAAGACCTTGGTCACGACTATGTCAAGCAGGTCGAGCACGTCGTCCTGCGCGCTGGCTTCAAGCGTGCGAACGAAAGCCAGCAGCGTGGCCATGCGGCGCTCTACTGGCATTCGGGCCACCGCCTGAGCCTTAGCGACTGTCGCGAAACGAGCAAGCGCCGTCACCCGGCCCGGCGGAACATGAGCGACGGTCGGCAAACCCGCCGTTAACAGACGGACCTCGTCGAGTCGCTCGATCGCACGTGCCAACTCGGCGCCGCTGCGCAGATAAGGCCCATCGCGGAGGCGATCGAGTGGGCTCGGCCGTCCTCCCTCGCCAGCGAGCAGCAGGGCATCGAGTTGCTCCCGCTGCGCGCGGGTGATGTCGCGGGACAGAGAGCGCCATAATCGGTGCGCGGCCCGATCCCGAATCCGTGCCACCAGCCGCTCAAGGGCAGAGGCACCCGGCAGCAGCACTTTCTCGGTTACCAACCACGCTGTCGCTCGGTCGAACAACACGCTTGGCCTGTCGGTGCCGGTCCAACACAGGGCATACAACCATCGCGCCAGGCGAAAACGCATGAATGGGTCGGTGAATTCGCGATAACCGAGCCTGCCCCGTATTTCACGCGCGTGCTGCCAGCGAGCGCGGCCTTCGCGATAGACGACAACACAATCCGGTTTGCCAATACCCAATTGCTGCGCCAGATCGGCGATGACACCGGATGGCACTCCGGCGAGGTCGTCGAGGAAGGTGCCGAGGAACCGCACCGTGCCGAGTTGGACGGCAAACCCGAGCCGCATGTGATCCCAGCGTTTGGCCATGACCAGCTCGCGATCTGCGTCATCAAGGTGAAAATAGCGCGCGAGTTGGTCCGTGCTGGGTTCCCCGGCATAGCGGCCATATCGCCGCTCCTGCTCGGCGGTGAGGAACGAAACCGGCATCGAACGCGGCTCAGCGGCCGAGCAGTTTTTGCGCGCGCGGCTTTGCCTGACCTTCACCGTTCACGTAGGCGTAAAGCGTGCTGACGGAAATGCCGAGCTGCTCGGCGACATCGGACGCCGCGTTCCCTTGGTCGGCCATCATCGTCATCGCCGTTCGCAGCTTGGCGCGTGTCATCATGCGCGGTCGGCCGCCCGTGCGGCCACGGGCACGCGCTGCGGCGAGCCCGGCTATGGTGCGCTCTCTGATCAGATCACGTTCGAACTCGGCGAGGGTGGCGAAAATGCCGAACACCAGTCGCCCCGTGGAGCTGGTCGTATCGATGCCGCCCGTCAGCACCTTGAGGCCGATTCCCTTCGCCTGTAGCCCCGCCACGAGTTCGACAACGTGGCCAAGCGATCGACCGATGCGATCCAGCTTCCATACGACCAGCGCATCGCCGCCGCGCAGGTTGTCGAGGGCTCCCGTGAGGCCGGGCCGTTCGGTGACCGAGCCGCTGCAGATGTCTTCGTAGAGGCGCTCACAGCCAGCATCCTCCAGGGCATCGCGCTGGAGTGCGAGGTTCTGCTCTGACGTGGAGACGCGCATGTAGCCGACCAGCATGGCTTCGCCCGGATAATTGCAAAAACCTAGCGGAGCATAGTTTACAGGCCGCAGATAGATACATGAGTTTATGCAGGTCGCAGAACCAAGTCCCCCTGATTGAGCCATCAGCGCCGAAGCCTGCATCAAACGATGGTTTTCTGCGCCCACAGTGTTGGAGGCAGATGAATTGGGGGACACCGGACCTTGTGTGCGCTCACATCGCCAAACTATGGATAGATTTGTTCGGATCGATTCAACGACATTCGCCGACGAAAGATCATGATGAGCCATCCAGACAGCGCCCTTGCCGGAAGTGCGATCGAAACGGCATCGGCGGAGTATTTGTGCGCTCGGGTCGCAGCACTGCTGTCCGTTGAGGGCAACCCGCACCACGCCGCCATGCGCAGCCAAGGCCCGTTGCAAGGCTTCCTTGTTCAAGCAACGGCAAGCCCAATGGTCAACCGCATTGTTGGCGATCTGCGAGCGGCACCAGCCGCGTTAACGGAACTACTTGCGTGGTTCAAATCGCATGGGTGCATGCCGGCAATTCCCTTGATCGTCCACAATCGGCGACCTGCCGCGACGGAAATCTTCGGGCAGCACAAATTCCAGCGGTTGAATGGGTGGACTCATTTGCAGTTTGGGTCAGCGATCGATGCGACGCTGCCTCCCGCGCCCTCGCCTGCGGTCGAGGTTGAAGAGGTGACAGCCGCCTCGATCGACACGTTCGCGACGATTCATGCTGAAGCATTCCGCACGCCGCCAGCTGGTCAGCCAGTCAATCGTGCGTCATTTGCCGGTCTCCTGTCGGGAGACAGCGCCAAGGGGTTTATCGCGCGTGTTGATGGCACGGCGGTCGCCGGAGCGATCGTCTATTTCGCAAACAACGGCGTCGCCTACCTCGCCACTGCTGCGACGCGACGCGCAGCGCGGAGCCGCGGCTGCCATAGTGCCCTGATAGTTTGCCGGATCGCCGCAGCACGCGAACGCGGCTGTCAATTCGTTGCGGCCACTGCCACGCCTAACTCTCAAAGCCGTCGCAATCTTGAACGCTTTGGCCTGACGACGTCTCATATGCAGACGCTTTATCGCGCCACATCTTAAGGGCATTGATGCGCGCAAATGTCCTAACGGAGTCGGATGCGGTCCTACGGACCTTGCTGCACGGCCTAGTCTACAGCCTGGATCGAACTTTCGGTTCCGTTGCTGCCGGACCCCCGGGCAGGAGAGGCAGCCGTTTAAGTTCTATGTATAAGCGCTGCCTTTCGGCGGAGACTAAATAGCTGGTTTCGACATTTCCGGTGAAGCGCTCAGCAGCGCTGAACGGCAACGTTGGGCATATGTCGGCGCTTGCGGCACAGTGATCAATGTCCGCTTCCGAGTTCGCGGGAGCGGCTGCCAAGCGACAGCCAAGGGCGCCGACCCGCCCTTTCTTGGTATTTAATCAGAGGAGCAACTTCCTATCCAAGTTCGTTACGGTGCTGCGTCGGCCAGTTGCCCGGTTTCGGGACGTCGCTCAACTCGACTGAACGGCGGATATGGGCCCAATCCACCCGTCGCGTACTAGGCCTGTGCGGCTGAGTGGAACAGAAAACCGGCGTAAGGCCCTCCAAAAGTCCCATGCGGAAGTGCGGAACAGGAATTCCAACGTGAGCTATGTGAAATCCGCATGCATGCGAAAGTCCTAAGTTCTGCGAAGCTCAGCTCACACAAGGGAATTCAACGATTTAAGCTTCGCAGAATTGGTATGCGAAAGCCCATATTTTTGCGGTATGTTCTGCGAAAGTGTCGCCAGCTATAAACATGCTGCACCACGACGATTCCGGTCTGATAATTGCGCGATGGTGCGATCTTCAGCAAGAAAATCCCTTATGCCGGTTTTCTGTTCCACTCAGCCGCACAGGCCGGGATCAAGGGCGGGCGGCGATGGCCACGCCGGACCTGACGACGCGGGAGCTGGTGTCTGGAGGACGCGGCGTGCCGGCAGATATCGTCAGGGGCGCCACTCTGTCAGCAGGCGAGCATTTGACCGTCCGAATTGAAGGCGGCGCCCTTGTTGCGCGACGATGTCTTACGGTTGTCGCACGCAACGATAATCCATCCCCGGCCGTCATCGAAGTCATCACTCAACGCTGCAATATCCGACCAGCCACCGTCAGCGAAGTACATGACATGGCCGGCATGGTGGAGATCACAATCACATGCTGATGCGCTCACCAGCGAAGGGGCCGGCCTCGAAGCATGCTCCGCGGCGCATTCGCCAGCTCTGGCACGATGAGCGCCGGAATCCGCCTGCTCTGGGATGTCAGACTTGTCCTGACAAGACGTTGTGCGGCGGTGTCTGTGTCGCCGCTCCCTACTTCGATTGCTTGACCTATTGCTGCGGAAAGCCGGACAAGTGCGGATCGGTGTGCCCAGCCAACCCACACTATGCGGACCGGGTTTGGGAGGTTCGCACCTTTGATCTGGCGAACGTCCCGCGCGGACCACGGCTCGATGCGCCTGAGCTGCCGCGGGTGATGCCGATTCTCTACCATGGCAGCAGCCGGATCGGCGTGGTGTCGCCGGGATTTGCGGCATTACCGCTCTGCGCCATGTTCAGCCGCCGGTCAGGCGAAGCGCGCTTCCGATCGGCGACCGGACTGAGGACTCATTATCGCCTCGCTCCCGAAACGCAGATTCTTTTGACCGGGATCGGCGAAGACGCCCCCATCGAGCGGTGGTGGGGATTGGGAATGAATCAGCGGGCCGAAGCGATCCGGACGATGCGCCGCGCCGGCGCGTGTTTCATGACAACGCCAAACTACAGCCTCACGGTCAATGTACCGCGCTGGGATGATCTTTACGCCATCAAGCGGATTGGCCTGGTGCATTCCGAGATGATCGGCGAGGGCGTGCCGACAGCGCTGCACGTCAACGGACGCACGGACACCGACTTCAAGCGGTGGGCGGAATTCATCGTGGCGCGGGAAGAGGTGACGCACGTCGCTTACGAATTCACCACCGGAACGCGCTGGGCAAAGAGACGGCGGGACCATGCGGTCTGGCTGTGTGGCCTCGCCCGCGATGTCGGGCGGCCGCTGCATCTGGTTGTTCGCGGCGGCACCGACCAGCTTGGAGGCTTCATCGCCGCTTTCGCCGGCGTGACCGTGCTGGAGACGGACTCATTCATGTGGGCGATGAAGCGCCAGGAGGCGGTGCTGAGAGGCAACACCTCGATCCGCCGGCGCGCGGCACCGACTGAGAAGGGGGCTCCCCTCGACGAACTGCTGGCAGGGAACATCCTGGCCAACCGCTTGCGGATCGAGAATCTCCTGGCCGCTGCTGTCGCCAACGGGGCCATCGGCAGGGCATGAACTTGCCGGAGCCGGCCCCCTTCACCTTCGCGGCGCTGGACGGCCTCTGCTTCGCAGCCGCCCGGGATCGTCTCAAGCCGCTCGCGGACGGAGCCTTCAGGCTTCATGCGCTGGGTCCTGTGCTTGAGCTCGCACGGCTCTCAACGTCTGGGCTGCTGCCGCCTCCGAGCCGGGCGAACTGGCTTGCGCTGGACGATGCCGCGGGCTTGGGCAACGCGCTCGGCGAGGGGCGGACGATCTGGACATGCCGAGAACGACATCTCGGCTTCCTGCGAATGCGGCCGATCCAGCCGGACGATGAGACCGAAGAGAACACCTTCAAGCTGGAAGCGCAGCGCGCCGCCCATACCGTGGGCTTTCCGCGAAAGCTGGCGGCGCAGCTTGTTGGAGCCTTCGAGGAGATCCAGGGAAACGTCTACGACCACTCTGGCGCATCCGGTTCCGGGCTGGCTGCTTATCGCGCCACAGCGCGCCGGTTCGAGTTCGTTGTCAGTGACGGCGGCCGCGGCGTGCTGCCAAGCCTTCAAAGCTGTGCCGACTACGCGCACCTGACGGATCACGCCGAGGCACTCAGGCTGATGTTGATGGACGGGGTTTCTCGATATGGAAAAGGCACCAGCCATGGCGCGGGTTTCCGTCCGTTGTTCGGCGGCCTTGCAAACCGGAAGGGTGAGTTGCGGTTCCGCTCAGGAGATCACGCGCTTACCATTGATGGCGTAAACCCGGGTACCATACCGGCCAAGACCGCAGAGAAGGTACTGATTTCCGGCTTTGTGGCCTCCGTGGTCTGTGCTCTCTGACGTACGACAGGTAAGCACGGTCAGAAATTTATAGTTCTTGACAAAGGTTATTTTCCCCTTAGAATGTCTTATGGCATTGCCAGTTATCTTATATCCTTAGGATATAAGATAACTGGCAATGTAGGAACTCTCCTTGCAAACTCAGGACGCTATGTCGGAACATATAGCAAACATAATGGCGGCACCGACCATCCAGCGCACCAAGCTGGCCGCCGCGGTGCTTGCTTTGCTGATGCAGGAGAGGCGCGCGGTGGTCACCCCCTACACGCTTTTTCTCCTATTGCGGCGCCTCTTTACGCCGGAAAACCGCCAAAAACTCTATCTTCGTGCGGATACGCCGACGACCGGAAATCTGCGAAAGCTTACAGCTAACCTGTCGGACACCGGCGGGATCGAGGTTGATCCTGACTATGGGCGCAGCGTGTTCAGGGTACTACCGGTCGGAGAGAGTCCGGCCGACGAGGTGTGCCCGCTTGCAAATCCGTTCGGTTATATTTCCCACCTGTCGGCCATGCAGCGCTGGGGCCTAACGGATCGCCGTCCGGAAGCGCTGCACCTGACAATGCCGCCGCCGAGTGCTGCGCGGCCGCTGATCGAGCAGCGAATGGCGGCTGACTACAACACGCCGCTGTCCGAAATTCCCCTGAACGAGATGGTGAAGTTGGCTTTCATCCGCCATCCCGAGACCGTGCGAGGCCGCAAGATTTCTGTTTATGAGACCAAGCATCCGGGCCAGTGGCTCCAGGTGCGGGATTCTCATGCGCGCCTTGCGACGATCGGACAGACTTTCGTTGATACCGTTGAACGTCCGCAATATTGCGGAGGAATGGCGCACGTCCTTGACGTATGGCGCGAACATGCGGGCATCTACCTCCAGGAAGTCATTGCGGCTGTCGACAAGGTTGAATCGCCAATCGTAAAAGTGCGCGCCGGCTACCTGCTTGATGATATGATGGGGCTTGGTAACGATCTACGGGTTCAGGGGTGGGTAAGATTTGCGCAGCGGGGCGGCGCCCGCGTCCTCGATCCCACCAAGGCTTTCAGCCCTGACCATTCTGCGAAGTGGATGCTCTCCATCAATGTCTGAAAGCGATTCAAGAACCGTCGATATCAAGCCGTGGATTGATCGGGCACGGCGCGATCCTCTGGTCTATGCCGAACGGCAGGCGACCGAGGTGGTGCTGACGGCGATCGGCAGCCTCCCAGGCTACGGCAGCCATCTATTCCTCAAGGGCGGCACGTTGATGGCCATGGTCTATGAAAGCCCGCGCGGCACAGCGGATGTCGATTTCACGACCGACCTGCCGGCATCGCCCGATCTGGCGGCGAAGCTCCGGGAAGAACTTGACCGGGCGCTGCCGCGCGCCACGGCGCGGCTCGGTTATCCCGACCTGATGCTGCGGGTCCAGACGATCAAAGAACGTCCACGCCCGTTCGGCAGCCCCGGCACATCCTTCCCCGCCCTCGACGTCAAAATCGCCTATACCCGCCGCGGGCAAGGGGAGCGGCGGCTGATAAGCGGCCAAGCCCCGAATGTTATCGATATTGAAGTGAGCTTCAATGAACCGGTGCACGACATCGAAGTGATCCGCCTCGGCATCGATGGTCCGGTTTTCTCGGCCTATGCCATGACCGATCTGATTGCCGAGAAGTTCCGAGCCCTGCTGCAACAGGTTGTGCGGAATCAGCACCGCCAGCAGAAAATCTACAGGCGGCAGGACGTGTACGACATCGCCCACCTGGTGACACGCTTCCCGCCGGATGACGACGAACGCGCCACGATCCTCGAATCATTCCACGAAAAATGCACCGCGCGCGGCATCATCCCGACCGCCGATTCCCTAAGCGATCCGCGGATCGCCGAACGCGCGCGTGCCGAATGGAACTCACTCCGCCAGGAAATTGGCGAACTGCCGGACTTTGACCTGTGCTTCGCCAAGGTCGAGGCCCTCTACCGCTCCCTACCGTGGGCGTCCTGATAAGGCGTCGAAAAGCTGAATGCCGCCGGCGTGCCCGGAAGGCTGTTTGATACCGTTCATATGAATTTTGTAACAGGCGGCAGGGGTCGTTGCCAGCCTGGCGGCCGGGTTGTCCACAGAAAGCGGGGCAGGGCAGGGGACGCTGGCGCATCCCTGATACAGAATTAGCAATTCTGTATCAGGGAGCCTCAACAACCCTACGGGTGCGATTGAGGCCCAACGAGATGAGGGACGCACACCATGATTTCCGTTTGACACCGAAAACCCCATACAAAGTTCTGGCCAATTAATTGCCAACCACTTTCCCTTGTGCATTATGCCGAAAAAGATATATACACGGACATGAAGTGGCGCGTTGAATTCCTGGACGATGGGGTGATGGCGACGCTCAGTGCTTTCCCCAAAGACATAAGGGGAAGCTTCGAGCGAATCGTGTCGCTGATTGAGGTCCATGGCATAGAGCGGATGCGCGAGCCCTATGTAAAACACCTGGAAGGCCCGGTGTGGGAGATGCGCATGAAGGGTCGCGATGGCATCGCCCGCGCGGCCTACGTCACGGCAACAGGCCGACGCGTGGTCGTAGTGCATGTCTTTGCCAAGAAGACACAGAAAACCCCGCGCCGGGAAATCGATACGGCTCTACGAAGGGCGAAGGAGGTCATATGAGGCGTCAATACATTCCGGTTGAGGAAGCGTTCAACGAGTGGCGCAAAGATCCTGACTATGTGGCGGCCTATGACGCACTGGAAGAGGAATTTGCCCTCGCCTCCGCCTTGATCAAGGCACGCGGCGACGCGGACCTGACGCAGGAGCAGGTGGCTGCAGCGATGGGCACGACGCAGGCGTTCATCGCCCGCCTCGAAAGCGGCAGAGGCCTACCTTCGACCCGCACGCTGGAACGGTTTGCCAAGGCCACGCATACGAAGCTGCGCATCAGCTTCGAGCCGGAAAAGCCCGGCCAGGAAGCCCCGCGCTGATGGATGCGGATGGCCCAAGGATTTAGGCCTGTGTGGCGGGACTCGACTCCGAGATTCCGAGAGCACGGTGCAATGGCTGCTGCATCGGCGAATGAATGCTCAGCACCGAATGCCCCATAGCTCCTAACGAAACGGCCTTCTGGTACTCAACAGGACTACCCAGACGTACTGGGCTATGGCATGAAAATTTGGTCCGAGTTCGGATGGATACTTATCGTGGAAAGAACCTGTGCCGATGACGGAGGCGCCGAGAGCACACCAGAGACACTGCATCGCCCACCGGCGGGAAGCGGACGGCACGATCCAGACCTTGGAGGATCATCTTCGGTCGGTCGGACGTTTGGCGGCCCGCAATGCAGCTAAACTTAACCTCGCCGCTGCTGGCGAGGTTCTTGGTTTGCTGCATGATCTCGGCAAGTACAGCAAAGAGTTCCAGGACTATCTGGCCTCCGCCACCGGACTGATCGACCAAGACGCCGACGACTTCGTCGATTCAAGTCGATTGCGGGGCAAAATCGACCATTCGACGGCAGGAGCGCAATTTATCTGGCGAAACCTTGCTGACGCTGGGCAGCATGGTCGGATCGCCGGGCAATTGCTGGCACTCTGTATCGCCTCCCACCATTCCGGATTGATCGATTGCCTGGGAACGGATGGTGAGGACAATTTTGCCCGGCGGATCGGCAAGGCGGAGCGAAGCGCCCACCTGGATGAGGCTGTGACGCACCTCGACCCTGGGATTGCGAGCCGGGTGGACGAGCTCATTCACCGCTGCGATCTCACGGACGACCTTTTGGGGATCATCAATGCGATCGTTGATGTCGAAAAGAGCGCCCGGGGCAGCAAGACGATCGTGTCTTTTAACGTCGGGCTACTGGTTCGCATGCTGTTCAGTTGCCTGATCGACGCCGACCGCACGGATACGGCCGACTTCGAACAACCTCGGGCGGGCCAGTTGCGGTATCACGGCGATTACCCGGCATGGGACATATTGATTGGCCGTCTGGAAGCCAAACTCGGCGCGTTCAAAGATTCCTATCCCATCGACGGGCTGCGGCGGGAGATTTCCAACCATTGCCGCGCGGCAGCGGATCGTGAGCGGGGCTGCTTTACCCTGACGGTCCCCACCGGCGGCGGCAAGACGTTGGCGAGCCTACGATTCGCTCTGCACCATGCGAAGCGGCATCGCCTCGATCGGGTGATCTACGTGATCCCCTTTACCTCGATCATCGACCAAAACGCGGATATCGTGCGAGGGATTCTGGAGCCGGCTGACGTCGGGATCGAACCCGGCACCATCGTGCTGGAGCATCATTCCAATCTTACGCCCGAGGAGCAGACTTGGCGCGCCAAGATCCTGTCGGAAAATTGGGATGCCCCGGTGGTCTTCACCACCAGCGTCCAACTACTGGAAACTCTGTTCGGCGGGGGCTCCCGCGGCGCTCGCCGGATGCACCAACTGGCCAAGTCGGCGATCATCTTCGACGAGGCGCAAACCGTCCCGCTGCGCTGCATCCATTTGTTCAACAACGCCATCAATTTTCTGGTCGAGCAGTGCGGTAGCAGCGTCATCCTCTGTACAGCAACCCAGCCATTGCTGAATGCGGTCAGTTCCGAGAAGGGTGCGGCGCGCTTTCAGTCCAGCGACGAAATCATGCCTGATGCAAACGGCTTGTTCGATGCGCTGAGGCGGGTCGAAATCCGGTCACGCTGCCGCCCCGGTGGCTGGTCTGATGACGATGTGGCCCAACTAGCTGCCGACGAGATCGCCGACACCGATAGCTGCTTGGTCATCGTCAATACCCGAAAGGCCGCCTTGTCACTTTATCAAGCCAGTGCAAGGCGGGGCGATCAGGTGATCTACCACCTGAGCACGGCGATGTGTCCGGCGCATCGCCGAATCATCCTGGCCGAGATCCGCCAGCGCCTGGAGGAAAATGCACCTACGTTGTGCATCAGCACACAACTGATCGAAGCCGGTGTCGATGTCGATTTCGGCGCCGTCATTCGCCATGTCGCTGGTTTGGACTCGATCGCCCAGGCGGCGGGACGCTGCAACCGCAATGGGCGGCATGTCCTGGGTCGGGTGCATGTCATCAACCCAGCCGAAGAGCGGATCGACCGGTTGATCGATATCCGTGTCGGCCGAGATATGACGATGCGGTTGCTGGACGAATTCGCGCGGGACCCTTCCGCCTTCGACGGCGATCTACTTGGTCCCAAAGCCATGGCTTTGTATTTTTCTTATTATTTCTTTCAGCGGGCCAATGAGATGGACTATCCGGTCTCGCCGACTGACGCTCAGCGCGACGACACGCTGCTGAGGCTGCTGGCTGGCAACAATCTCTCCGCGGATGTTTACCGGCAGTGCCACGGCAGCGCGCCGCCGAACTTCCTGCGGCAGGCTTTCATGACGGCAGGGGCTGCGTTTAAGGCAATCGATGCGCCGCCGCGAGGTGTGATCATTCAATTTGGCACTGAAGGCAAAAATCTGGTGGCGGATCTTTGTAGTGCGGTGAACCCGGAACAGGAGTTCAGACTGTTGCGTCTGGCTCAGCAATATTCGGTCAATATCTTCTCGCATGTCTTCGATACTTTGCTAAAAGCTAGAGCGATTTCTGAGATAAACACGGACACCGGTATTTACTACCTGCATACCGAGTATTACAGTGAGGCGTTCGGACTCAGCGAAAAACCCGTTTCGCCAATGGAGATGTATAGTGTCTGACCGGGAACGTACCTGCATTGAATTTCGAACCTGGGGTCGCTACGCCTTGTTCACCGATCCCGTGACCCGGGTCGGCGGCGAAAAATGTTCGTACCACATCCCGACCTATGAGGCGCTCAAAGGCGTCGTCAAGTCGATCTACTGGAAACCGACGCTGACCTGGGTGATCGATGAGGTCCGCGTAATGAAGCCGATCCGTACCCAGACCAAGGGCACGAAGCCGCGCGAGATCCATGGCGGCAATACGCTGGCGATCTACACGTTCCTGGCTGATGTGGACTATCAGGTACGGGCACATTTCGAGTGGAATGAGCATCGCGTGGAACTCGCCGAGGATCGGAGTGTCGCCAAGCACCTCGCCATCGCCCGGCGAATGCTGGAGCGCGGTGGGCGCCAGGACATCTTTCTGGGGACTCGGGATTGCCAGGGTTATGCCGAGCCGTGCGCCTACGGCAGCGGTGAGGGGGCCTATGACGGGGCAGGCGAACTAGCATTCGGCCTGACCTTTCACGGCTTTGGCTATCCCGATGAAACCGGCAGGGACGAGTTGAGAAGTCGTTTCTGGATGCCGAAGATGGTAAATGGGGTTATCTGCTTCGTCCGTCCCGAAGATTGCAAGATCAGCCGGTTCGTTCGGCCGATGCATGCAAAAAACTTCAGGTTGGGGCCTAGCGAATTTGCCGCCGACACCGAGGTGGGCGAGGTCTGACATGGGCTGGTTGCAGAAACTGATCGAGACCTATGATGTCTGTGCCGGTGCTGATCAGTTTGCGGCGAACTCGCTGCCGCCGATCAGCCACACGCCGCAGCAGGCGCATATCGAAATCGTCATCGACGAACACGGCAATTTCCGACGCGCCCGCATCCTGCAAAAGGAAGAAGCGCTCATCCCTGCCACGGAAGAGTCAGCCGGTCGTGTTGGCACCAAGCCGCCGCCCCATCCGTTCTGCGACAAGATCCAGTATGTCGCGGCCGATTATCCCACCCATGGTGGTGCCAAGCCCTCGTTTCATACCGAGTATCTCGAACAGCTAACCGCCTGGTGCGTGTCACCCTTCGCTCACCCGAAGGCACAAGCGGTGCTCGACTACGTCCGGCGCGGCAGGGTGGTCAGTGATCTGGTCAGGGAACAGCTACTCTATCTCGATAGTGACGGCACGTTGCTAACTCAATGGCCGGCCGGCGCACCGAAGCCGGACATTTTCCGATTTCTGCCCGCCGGCAATACCGATCAGGGCAACGCATTTATCCGTTGGCAGGTCGAGATTCTCCATGACCCAGCATCGACGATTGCCTACCGGCATGTTGTTGATGGTGGGAGTCAGATGGTCGCCGGTGATCCCGATCTGCAATCCGCATGGGTCCGATTCAATGCCTCGCAGATGCAGCAAGAGGGTCTATGCATGGCTTCCGGCGAAGCCGGGGTAGCACTGGCCGGAAGCCATCCGAAGCGTCTTCGCCATCCGGGCGACGGTGCCAAGCTGATCAGCTCCAACGACAAATCGGGCTTTACATTCCGCGGTCGATTTACCGACGATTCGGGCGATCAGGCATGCACTATCGGTTATGGGGCGTCCCAAAAGGCGCACCTTGCCCTGCGCTGGCTGATCGGCAGACAGGCCCACCGAAATGGCGACCAGGTCGTCGTCTCCTGGTCCGTGGGCGGGCAGGAGATTCCGGATCCGCTTGCTGATCCGTTCACCCTGTTCGGGATCAGGGAGGCACCCGCCGAAACTGCCTATGAGGGCGATGCCGGACAAGCCTATGCCCTGGCCCTCAAGCTAAAGATAGCCGGGTATCTGTCACATCTGCCACCGTCGGCCAGCATCATTGTCATGGCGCTTGATTCGGCAACGCCGGGTCGCCTGTCCATCGTCTTTTATCGGGAGTTCGGCGGCGCCGAATTCCTCAACCGCATCGAAGCCTGGCACGAGTGGTTCGCGTGGCATCAGAAGTTCGGCAAGGACCGGAAATTCATCGGTGCGCCAACGCCCCGCGATATTGCCGAGGCCGCCTATGGTCCGGGTGTGGACGACCGACTGCGCAAGGCCTGTGTGGAGCGACTGTTGCCTTGTCTGGTCGATGGTCAACCCATACCGCGGGATCTCGTCGAAGCGACCTTCCGACGCGCGTCACGTCGTATTGGGTTGGAGGTTTGGGACTGGGAAAGGACACTCGGCGTCGCCTGCGCTTTGTTCCGCGGGTATCACCATCAACTGAAGCAAGGAAACTTTGCCATGGCGCTGGAGCCTGATCGCAACAGCCGTGACTATCTGTTCGGCCGCCTGCTCTCCTACGCCGACCATATCGAACAGCGCGCCCTACGCCTCGCCGGAGAACAGCGCGATACCAACGCGGCCAAATTGATGCAGCGCTTTGCCGATCACCCGTCCAGCACCTGGCGGCAGATCAACAGTCAGCTCGGGCCGTCCAGATCTCGCCTGCGTAGCCGCAGCCCAGGTTATTTACATCTGCTGGAGCAGCAAATCGACCAAATCTTTGGGCAGTTTCAAGGTGATGATTTCACCAATGACCGGAAACTGACCGCCGAATTCCTGCTGGGATACCACTGCCAGCGTGCCAATCTGAGCGCGCCAAAGCCCTCTGCGAACTCACCCGAATACCTTGCCTTATCCGATTCGGAGGAAACTTCATGACTGTCCTACAGTACAAAATAGATTTTGCGCTGGTTTTGCGCGTCGCTAATGCCAATCCCAATGGCGATCCGCTCAACGGCAATCGTCCCCGGACGAGCTATGACGGCATCGGCGAAATTACTGATGTCTGTCTCAAGCGCAAGCTGCGTGACCGGTTGCAGGAGAGCGGCGAGGCAATCTATGTGCAGTCAGATGATCGTCGAATCGACGAGCACCGTAGCCTTGCGGAAAGAGCCAAGGCGGTCCTTGGCTCCAAGCTGGGCGGACCAGAGACGGTGGCGTTGGCTTGTCAAGCCTGGTTCGATGTCCGCGCCTTCGGCAATCTCTTTGCGATCAAGGCCGCTAAAAAGTCCAAAGCCAAAGCCGACGTCGGCGACGACAGCGAGAGCGATACCGGCATCTCGATCGGGATCCGCGGCCCGGTGACGCTGCAATCCGCTTTCAGCATTCAGCCCGTTGAGATCACGAGCACACAGATCACCAAGAGCGTCAGCGGTGAGGGTGACGGTACCAAGCGCGGCTCGGATACAATGGGTATGAAGCACCGAGTCGATCACGGCATCTATCTCAGCTTCGGCAGCATCAACCCGCAGCTTGCGGAACGAACCAGCTTCAGCGGCGCGGACGCGGCGGTACTCAAAGCCATTCTGCCGAAATTGTTGGAGAATGATGCCTCCGCTGCCCGACCCGAGGGCAGCATGGAGGTGCTAAAGCTCGTTTGGTGGCAACATCCCAGCAAGTCCGGCCTGTGCTCGTCGGCCAAAGTGCATCGGTCACTGGCGGTCGATTCTGAAGGAAACGTCACGGTCACCAAAATCGATGGTCTCACCGAAGAGATTATCGACGGCTTCTGACACGGTAGCAGCGATACCATGGTACCGTCATGATCGATCCCATAGCGATCAGCGCCCTCCAGCACTGGAGCTACTGCCCGCGCCAAGCGGCACTGATCCATCTCGACGACGTGTGGTCGGACAACCCGTTCACCATGCGCGGCAACATCCTGCACGAACGCGTCGACCAACCCGGCAGCGATCTGCGCGGCGACATCCGCGTGGAGCGCGCACTGCCGCTGTTCTCCCGCCGGCTCAACCTGTCCGGCCGAGCGGACGCGGTGGAGTTCCATCAGGACGGGCGAATTGTTCCGGTAGAATACAAATCCGGCCGCCGCAAGGCCCGCGCGGCCGATGATCTCCAACTCTGTGCCCAGGCACTCTGTCTGGAGGAAATGTTCGGCTGCTCGGTCCCGGAAGGCGCTATCTTCCATGCCCCCGACCGCAGGCGCCGTCCGGTCGTGTTCACCGCTGCGCTGCGCGCGACGGTGGGCCGCACAGTAGCGGACATCGCTGCCATGCTCGCATCCCGCACCCTGCCGCCACCGGTGTATGACGCACGATGCAAGGACTGTTCACTTCTGCACCTATGCTTGCCTGAACTGCCGGCGCGACCGGCTGATCTGTTCACCCCGGCTCCGGAGGCAGCATGCGCGAGCTTTTGAACACACTCTACGTGCAGACTCAGGGCACCTATCTTCGTTTGCAAGGCGAGACGGTGGTGGCGGAGGTGGAGCGTGTCGAAAAACTCAAGATGCCACTGCACCACCTGGGCGCCGTGGTGGCATTCGGCAATGTCATGACCAGCCCACACCTACTGGCGCGATGCGCAGATGACGGCCGCGCTTTCGTGTGGATGACCGAGTACGGGCGATTTAGAGCGCGGATGGAAGGCCCGCGCTCCGGCAACGTGCTGCTGCGTCGCGCGCAGCATCGTGCGGTGGACGACCCGAACGCCACGCTGGCACTGGCGCGCGGCTCGGTCGCGGGCAAAGTACAGAATGCGCGGCTATATCTTTTGCGGGCGGCGCGCGATGCGTCGGAGGAAGCAGCGGCTGCCTTGCGCATCGCCGCCGCTCGGCTGGAACGCTGCCTCTACGATGCGTCTCTGGCTGGCGATCTCGACAGGCTTCGCGGTGCGGAGGGCGAGGCAGCCGCAGTGTATTTCGACATGATACCGAATTTGCTGCGAGTGCCCGATCCTGAATTCAAATGGAACGGTCGTAACCGCCGCCCACCGCTTGACCCCGTCAATGCGTTGCTATCATTCCTCTATGCATTACTGACTAATGACTGCGTGTCAGCGGTGGAAGCTGCGGGCCTCGACCCACAGATCGGCTTCCTGCATGCGCTACGCCCGGGCCGGCCGTCACTGGCGCTTGATCTGATGGAGGAATTCCGCCCCCTGATGGCGGATCGCGTGGCATTCGCGCTGATCAACCGCCGGCAAGTCCAGCCGACGGATTTTTCACGGCGAGAGGGAGGGGCAGTGGAGTTGTCCGAGCGTGCGCGAAAGGATGTTCTCGCCGCCTATCAACGGCGCAAGCAGGATGAATTGGCGCATCCTCTGCTGGCCGAGCCGATGCCGCTTGGCTTAGCGCCCCTGTTGCAAGCGCGCATCTTGGCACGAGCTATTCGCGGCGATACTCCGGCCTATACGCCGTTTGTCCCACGGTGAGATCATGGCGGACTATCTGGTAAGCTACGATGTTGAGACGACCACCCGCGAGGGGCGGCGCCGATTGCGCCGCGTTGCCAAAGTATGCGAGGACTATGGCCAACGAGTGCAGCTTTCGGTGTTTGAGTGCCGATTGGACGATACCCTGTTCGAGACGTTCCTGGCGCGGGCGACCGGCGAAATCAATGGCCAGCATGACAGCCTACGCATCTATCGTCTTCCGGCAGAGCGGACGACCGCGGTGCGCGTGTTCGGCCGCGAGACGTGGCGCGATCCTGATGCTCCACTTGTTTTCTAGGCGCGAACCTCAAGCTGTGGCAAATTGCCCAGTAGTCCGCACGGTGGATTTACGCTTATGAATCAATGGTGCAGATGCTCTTTGACCCTTGTGAACCAGGTCTTGAGAACTCGACACTCCCCGCTCGCGAACCTGCCAAGTTATCTGCTTGAAATGGCTAGGAAAAGCGCACGGGGCGTCTCGGCCGGGCTTCGGCCCGGCCGCGGATTGAAACGCGTATTCAATCTTGCCGTCCTTCTTTCGCACGTGTCTCGGCCGGGCTTCGGCCCGGCCGCGGATTGAAACTTATTCCGATTCCAAACCATCCGAAGAAACCAGCGTCTCGGCCGGGCTTCGGCCCGGCCGCGGATTGAAACCGCTCGATCCGGTCAGCACGACACAGGCTGCACTCGTCTCGGCCGGGCTTCGGCCCGGCCGCGGATTGAAACAGGATGGTGGTGACGGAGGGCGAGATGATCGCGCCGTCTCGGCCGGGCTTCGGCCCGGCCGCGGATTGAAACTCGTTTGAGATGTCAGCGGTTGCTGGACGATCGGAGTCTCGGCCGGGCTTCGGCCCGGCCGCGGATTGAAACCTTAGCCTGCAACAGTGCTTCGGCCGCAGCGGCTCGTCTCGGCCGGGCTTCGGCCCGGCCGCGGATTGAAACCGATGAAGCTGCGTCCCTCGATCCGTCCCGCGCAAGTCTCGGCCGGGCTTCGGCCCGGCCGCGGATTGAAACATGGCTTCGGGGCCTCCGCCTTTGCGCCGTCCGCGTCTCGGCCGGGCTTCGGCCCGGCCGCGGATTGAAACTTTCGGTTCGGATACCGGGTCGTGATGTGCTTGCGGTCTCGGCCGGGCTTCGGCCCGGCCGCGGATTGAAACATTTGGCGGCGGCCAGAAAGTTCAGCGAGGACTACGTCTCGGCCGGGCTTCGGCCCGGCCGCGGATTGAAACGAGGACATGGAACGCGAAAGCCGCCGGCGGCTGAGGTCTCGGCCGGGCTTCGGCCCGGCCGCGGATTGAAACGTCTGTGCCTTAGCGTGGCTGTGCGTCGCTATGCGGTCTCGGCCGGGCTTCGGCCCGGCCGCGGATTGAAACAAACCGCCTTGTGCTGCAAGACGCGGGACGACATCGTCTCGGCCGGGCTTCGGCCCGGCCGCGGATTGAAACCTGGGGCACGACCGCGACGCGGCGCTGCTCCGTGGTCTCGGCCGGGCTTCGGCCCGGCCGCGGATTGAAACAAGTGGGACGTTAACCTGGGCCACATGCTCATAGGTCTCGGCCGGGCTTCGGCCCGGCCGCGGATTGAAACCTGATAGTCCCATGCAGGCACACAACAGCCGCAATGTCTCGGCCGGGCTTCGGCCCGGCCGCGGATTGAAACGCGCTGCGCCAAGTACCACGCGGCACGGTCCTGGCGTCTCGGCCGGGCTTCGGCCCGGCCGCGGATTGAAACGCGCCGGACGCGGTGCCGGTGAAGGTGGCGCCAAAGTCTCGGCCGGGCTTCGGCCCGGCCGCGGATTGAAACATGTGCTCAACGTTCGCAGGGTCGATCAGTGTCCGTCTCGGCCGGGCTTCGGCCCGGCCGCGGATTGAAACACGTCGCATCGCCATTCTTCACCCAGCCATGCCAAAGTCTCGGCCGGGCTTCGGCCCGGCCGCGGATTGAAACGGGTGGTGAAGCCGGCGAAGTACACTGCAGCTTCCGTCTCGGCCGGGCTTCGGCCCGGCCGCGGATTGAAACGAATGACATCTGCCGCGGATCGGACGTGTAAAGCGTCTCGGCCGGGCTTCGGCCCGGCCGCGGATTGAAACGCCCAACGCCTCGACCGCATCGGCTGGACCTATCGTCTCGGCCGGGCTTCGGCCCGGCCGCGGATTGAAACACGACCCTCTCGGACGGCTCAGCGGTCACCGCCGAGTCTCGGCCGGGCTTCGGCCCGGCCGCGGATTGAAACCCAACCGCTCCTGCGGGATGTCCGTCACTGCGGCGTCTCGGCCGGGCTTCGGCCCGGCCGCGGATTGAAACGCCTTCCGCGATGACGGCGCGCTCACCGTGTTGCCGTCTCGGCCGGGCTTCGGCCCGGCCGCGGATTGAAACCCCGTAGGCGAGCGGCACCCAATAATACATCGTGAGTCTCGGCCGGGCTTCGGCCCGGCCGCGGATTGAAACCCAATTCCATCGTCGCCAACACTCGCAGCAAGAGGTCTCGGCCGGGCTTCGGCCCGGCCGCGGATTGAAACAAGTCCGGCATCCGGCTCGGCAACGGACAGGTGCGTCTCGGCCGGGCTTCGGCCCGGCCGCGGATTGAAACACCTACGCGGTGCCGTCCGGCACCAGCACGCCGGGTCTCGGCCGGGCTTCGGCCCGGCCGCGGATTGAAACCTGACCGACGAAGGGCACTATACCAACATCATTGTCTCGGCCGGGCTTCGGCCCGGCCGCGGATTGAAACTTCTGTGCCCACGCCTTCCGCACGAACACGTCGTCGTCTCGGCCGGGCTTCGGCCCGGCCGCGGATTGAAACTTATTGTCGACGACACCGGGCTGCGCCTCGAACCGTCTCGGCCGGGCTTCGGCCCGGCCGCGGATTGAAACGTCAACGGCGGCGGCGTGGTAGACGTGTCCGAGAGTCTCGGCCGGGCTTCGGCCCGGCCGCGGATTGAAACCTCTACCCAGGCGATATCAAACCCCTCAAGGGATTGTCTCGGCCGGGCTTCGGCCCGGCCGCGGATTGAAACCGGAGCATCTGCGGCGTCCGGTCGTGCTTGCGCTCGTCTCGGCCGGGCTTCGGCCCGGCCGCGGATTGAAACACCACAGACACTAGGGCCGACCCGCCAGGGATCAGTCTCGGCCGGGCTTCGGCCCGGCCGCGGATTGAAACCCTTCGATGGTGCGGCCGGCAAAGAGCAGCATGGGTCTCGGCCGGGCTTCGGCCCGGCCGCGGATTGAAACATACGATACTTTTCCTGACTGTGTGACCCGATCATGTCTCGGCCGGGCTTCGGCCCGGCCGCGGATTGAAACACACCTGGCTTGCCGTTCTATCCTCTGTTCTACCGTCTCGGCCGGACTTCGGCCCGGCCGCGGATTGAAACACCATCATCGCCACCGGCTTCGCGGCCGGCTAAGGTCTCGGCCGGGCTTCGGCCCGGCCGCGGATTGAAACATTCGCGGCGACTTGCGCGGTTCCCGCCGCTACACGTCTCGGCCGGGCTTCGGCCCGGCCGCGGATTGAAACCAGCGTGCCGGCCGACGTCTGGACAAAACCAAGGAGTCTCGGCCGGGCTTCGGCCCGGCCGCGGATTGAAACTGCTGTTATCGCTGGACCATGCGAGCAAGATAGCGTCTCGGCCGGGCTTCGGCCCGGCCGCGGATTGAAACGTCGACAAGCAGTCTGCCAGTCGGAGCAACTTGGGTCTCGGCCGGGCTTCGGCCCGGCCGCGGATTGAAACGCTTCCTTGCCGCCATTGACGAAGGCCGCGACTGGGTCTCGGCCGGGCTTCGGCCCGGCCGCGGATTGAAACTGCTGTTATCGCTGGACCATGCGAGCAAGATAGCGTCTCGGCCGGGCTTCGGCCCGGCCGCGGATTGAAACTGCTGTTATCGCTGGACCATGCGAGCAAGATAGCGTCTCGGCCGGGCTTCGGCCCGGCC
>NZ_LMUJ01000104.1:48611-61488 GCF_009765975.1 Acidisphaera sp. S103
CCCTACCACTCGATGCCGTGGCAGCGGCGCGCGGAGTCTCGGCCGGGCTTCGGCCCGGCCGCGGATTGAAACCTCGACCACACGTTGCTCACGGGGCTGCATCGCTGGTCTCGGCCGGGCTTCGGCCCGGCCGCGGAATGAAACAAGTGGTATCCCGCTAATGGCCTTCGGTTTCCGCCGTCTCGGCCGGGCTTCGGCCCGGCCGCGGATTGAAACGGGAAGAGGTACAGAAAGGCGTCGTAACCCTTCGGGTCTCGGCCGGGCTTCGGCCCGGCCGCGGATTGAAACATCGATCGTTTCAAGCGCCGCCATGATCTCGTTGTGTCTCGGCCGGGCTTCTGCCCGGCTGTGAGTTAGAACTGCTCGGTAACAAGATCGCGGCAGAGGACTTTGGCAGTTCGTTACGGTCGACTTTGGAAACTGACAGAATTAGAGAAAGTTCGTGCAACATAAAGATCGGGTGATTGCGGTCGGCGGCTCGTCGGAAGCCACGTCAGCAGGGTAAAGTAACGTGTCCCACAATCACCTGGAGGTTCCCGTGACATACTTCGCTGGGCTGGGTGTCTCTCTTGAGGAAACCGCAATCTGTGTCGTCGATGATGCTGGCAAGATCGTACGTGAAGGTAAGGCGGCGACCGAGCCAGAGGCCATTTCGATGTGGTTAAAGCAGATCGACGTAACGTTCGATCGTGTCGGCCTGGAAGCTGGACCGCTCTCGCCTTGGCTTTGCGAGGGGTTACAAGCAGCAGGTTTCCCCGCGATTTGCATTGAGACGCGCCGCATGAAAGGTGCGACGGCGGCGATGGCAGTGAAGACCGATCGCAACGACGCCCGGGCTATCGCGCAAGCCATGCGCGTGGGCTGGTTCACGGCGGTGCATGTCAAGACGACGGCGAGCCAGGAACTGCGTCTGCTGCTGACAAATCGAAAGACGCTGCTGACCGGCCGGGTGACGTTGGAGAACGAGACCCGCGGCACGCTGAAAGCGTTCGGGTTGAAGGTCGGCAAGGTCTCAACGGCCGCATTTGAGGCTCGCGTGATCGAACTTACAGCGGACCAATCACGGTTGCAGGCAATAGTCCGCCCCATGCTGGCGGCACGTGCAGCGTTGCAGGAGCAATACGATGCGCTCCATGTTATGGTGCTCAAGGCGGTAAAAGCGGATGGCGTGTGCCGCCGACTGCTCACCGTCCCAGGTGTTGGACCGGTAACCGCGCTCGCCTTCCCGACCGCGATCGATGATCCGGCGCGGTTCCGCCATTCGCGCGACGTCGGAGCGCATCTCGGTTTGACACCGCGAAAATACGCCTCTGGCGAGATCGACCGAAACGGGGCGATTAGCAAGAGTGGTGACCGGCTCGCCCGGGAGGCCCTCTTCTTGGCGGCACACGCGCTACTGACGCGTGTTACCCGTTGGTCGACGCTGAAGGCCTGGGGCATGGCGGTGGCGAAGCGGCGCGGGTTGCGCCGGGCGACCGTGGCCGTCGCGCGCAAACTCGCGGTGATCATGCATCGCATGTGGGCCGACGGGAGCGAGTTCCGTTGGAGCAGAGACGATACGTCGGCAGCAATGGCGGCAGCGTAACGGCATAGTAACATAGGAGACAATACACTCAGTTCGCCTTCGGCGAGCGGTGTCCCGTGGGGACGAGGTTCGAACGACTGCGCATAACGTCCTGCACGTCGGTCCCTGGGCCGGCACAGAGTGCGCCATAAAGATAGCAGCGTCCGGCCTTCGCACCCGATCATGAGGCGGCCCGGTGCCGACCTCGAAGAGAAGCACGAGCTCCGCGGCGACATAACGCGCGACGAAGAACAGGCGATTGGCTCGGCCGAAGCTGGATCATGCGCTGACCTGGTTACAGGCCGAGCTTACCGGCGGGGCTGGCCTGGCCGAGCTTGGCCCGCCGGACGTAGCTGCGCATGGTTGTCAGGCTGCGGTGGCGCGTGTGGCCCATGATTTCTTCATCGGGCACGCCATTGCGATACGCGGTCGTGACAAAACCAGCGCGCAGACCGTGCGGGCTGATGGGCTCGAAGAGTGTCCCCTTCAGTCCAGCCCGGGCGGCGCGCTTCAGCAAGATCTGCCGCACGGCGTCCGGACTCAGCCGCGCCGACTCTACCACGCCGCCGCGATTGACCTTGCGGAAGAGGGGACCGGCGGTGATCTCGGCTGTGGTCAGCCAGATTTGGAGAGCAGTGACGGGGCAGGTTTCCTCGGACCGGCCGCGGGGGATAGCGATCTCGGCACCTTCACCTGCTTTATCGGTCTTGGAGCGTTCAATCAGCAGTTTCAGGCCATTGCCAGTCCAGGTCACCTGTGCCATGTCCAACCCGACGAGTTCAGAGCGGCGCAGGGCACCGGCAAAGCCGATCAGGAACAGGGCGCGGTCACGGGCGCCGGCGAGATCGGTTCCGCACGCACGGCTCAGCTTCCTGACCTCCGCTGTGGTGAGCGCGGCTGAGCGACGAGAAGGGGTCCCGTGCTTACGCCCAATGCCGCGGAGCGTTTCGCGAATGGCTGGGTGCTTGGTGTCGAGTGGATGGCCTGCCACGCCGCAAGCGCGAGCAATGGCGGCGACGCGGCGGCGCAGGGTTGGCATTGCGTAGCCTTCGCCGGCGGCGGCCAAATAGGCGCCGACAGTCTCGGGCGTGGCCGGCATCGGTGTCAGACCGTGTTTGCCGCACCAAGCCTCGAAGTTGGCAAGGTCGGTGGCGTAGGCTCGCAGTGTCGCTGGCGCGTCAGCGGCGTCCTGGTAAGCCTGAGACTTCGCAAGAGCCAAGGCGGCCCGCGCGGTCGGCGGCTTGACGCCGTCGAGACGAGCAACTTGGCGCTTGCGGGCCTCAGAGAGCGGATTTGCCATCGGGTCGAGCATAACAGCCCTTCATACGTGATAATAGCCCTTCTCACGTGTTACTATATAGGTTCAAAGCAGGAAGACCCTGGAGTTCGGACCACATCTGGTGCTAAAATCCGATCGTTCAAACGATATCAGGTATCGATGCCGATCAAGCCCGAACTACGCTGGTTCTACCCAAGCAACTGGCCCGACATCAGCAGACGTGTGCGTTTCGAGCGGGCGGGAGGTGTTTGCGAAGGATGCCGCCGACCACACGGCCAGATAATACGCTGCCTTCCGGACGGTCGATGGTTCGATGGCAACGCCCAAACGTGGCGTAACAACCATGGCCGACCTGCTCGTTGGCCGGACCTCGTAGAAGCTGTCCATCTGCGTCAGACGCGGGTCGTTCTTGCGGCAGCCCATCTGGACCACAATCCGCAAAACAATCGGATGCGGAACCTCAAGAGCCTCTGCCAGCGCTGCCACCTCATCCACGATCGCTCGCATCACATGGCACGCCGGCGGATCACCTATCTGCTGCGGCGTGCGATTGGTGATCTGTTCTTTGGCCTCTATTCCGCGTGTTCAGTGCTGGAAGAAGCACGCAGGCCGCTGCAAATCGAAGCAGAAGGCCATAACGGCAATCCGAGTGTCACCCTTGTCGGACGGCGCCCTCAAGCCCGCCGCTTCGCGGCCCCCTACGGGGCGACTGGGCTTGACCGCGCTGTCCAACAAGGGCTCTGGCTTGATATGCCGTGAATGCAACACCTTGGCCTCTGATCAAGGCCGACGGCCCTCTCGGTTTTGCCGTTGACAGAGCGGACGTAATCAGAGAAGGACGTTATGTATCTGTATCGTTATGAAACGGTGCCGCTGAATTCGTTTACAATCTGATCCGCTCGACCTCATCCTGCGTAAGGCGGTCCTTCGTCCGGTCATACAGCTTGGTTGTTCGCGGGCTCTCATGCCCAGCCATCTCCTGCGCATGCTCCAGCGCCCCACCGTTCGACAGATAGGCGGTTATCCCGGTCGCCCGAAAAGAATGATTGCCGACCGGCGCGAAAATGCCAACCGCCCCCGCCCGCCGTCGGATCATCCGCCACGCATCAGACTGGTCCATGGGTAGATGCGACAGGGCGGTCCCCTTGTGGCCGCGTGATGTACGAAACAGAAACCCCTTACGGTCCTCGGCGATTCCGGCCGCGTCGATATAAGCGCGCAATGCTTCGGCCAGGGCGTGATGGCAGGGCATGACGTGCTGCTTGCCCCCTTTCTCGTGCAACAGCAGTTCCCACCCGGCGCCTCTCGGCCTCAGGTCTTCCACCTTCATTTTCAGCGCCGCGCCGATCCGCGCGAAGGAATAGGTGAGAGTGGCGATCAGTGCCCGATCCCGGAGATTTCTCACCGTGTCCACAGGGATCGCGTCCAGCAATCTCCGCCATTCGGTAGCGTCGAACACCGGCGTCTTGCCAGTCTTCACCACATGCTTCGGCCCGCGCACGGCGGAGGCCGGATTCGCCGGAACGATCTGCCCGGTGATCAACCAGTTGAACAGCATCCGGATTGCGGCGAGCTGCTGCTTCACGTCCGGAGCGGAATGCGTCTGCTGGCGAGTCTCTATGTATAAGGAGACGTCATACGGCCGTATGGTGGTCAGGCTCAGGCCGCGCTCCTCGGCCCAGCCAAAGAATTGGAGGCAGGCCCGGGCATAGGCTCGGCGCGTGTTCGGATTGCGGATGTTTGCGGCGAAGAAATCGACATAGCGCCAGCTGGCCTGATCACCTTCATTCGCGATCAGCGCCGGGATCAGGGTCGCGTCGGGCGGCGGCCTCATAAGTCCGGTCGCCACCGGTACGGTGATCGCCGGGAGGTGATCGACCAGTTGGTTGCGTGTCAGGCGCTGTTCGGAATCAGTGTCCATGCCGTCAGTCATAATCCTCCGCGTCTTTCGCGATCCTCGGCCAGCAACCGATCGAGCAGAACCTGCCGGGTATGGAAATTCGTGGCCTTCAATGCCGCGAAGGCCGCTGGCAGATCGATCAAGTCGCGACCGGCCGCGCGGGTGAGAACCCCGAGCGTGCCGGTAACGGCAAAGCCCCTGGTTTCCGCGGCCGCGGCGCCCGCTCGCTCATCGATCAGAATGAGGTCTGGCCGGATAACGCCGGCCAGCGCGATGGCCGCTCGCTCGCCGTCATCAAGGGACCGTGGCAAAGCGTTGATTGCGATCTCCGGCACCGTATGCACCGTTACCCATGCTGGCAGCGTCGCGGCCCATTCACGCACGGACGGTGGCGCGCCAGCATTGAGCAATTCCGCGCGCACCTCTAGCGGCACGTGCACCGCGGCGAATAGTCGGGGAAGCAGGTCGATGGCCTGGATCAGCACCAAGTAATGCAGCGGACTTGTATCGGCGACGACGACCCGCACGCGGCCTCAGATGCCAAGCCGGTCGAGCGTTCGCCGCTGTTGTTCGAACTCCTCAATCGTCATGGATTCATCAACCCCATGTTCCTTGAGAAAACCATTGAGTTCGGCGCCGGTGCCGTAGCCGAGCGCGCGGCGCAATTCCGGCCGGGTCAGCCGGCCGGTACGGTATCCATCAAGGGCCAGCGCCTCCAGTGCGCGGCGCCCGAGGTCGGCGCCATCGGCGGCGAGACGGGTGGCGATGTCGTCCGGAAGGGTGACGGTCAGGTTCATGGTCGTAGTCTGACAGGATGGAGTGTTCTCGTCAAGTCACCCATGATAAAGGACGTTGCACTAAACCGCTTCGCGGTAACTCTGTGATTTCGGCCTATTTTCTCTAACTCCACTTGGCTGTTTCTGGTCAAGCCGAGAATACATGTCCTTTCTTGTCTGACAACTCAGCTGCGAGACGATGCGCCGGCGCCATGTGGCGCTGTCCATCTCGCAAAGGAGTTGTCCATGAGCCCGCTTCGCCGTCGCATGATCGACGATATGCAAATCCGCAACCTGACCTCGAACACCCAGCGCGTGTATGTTGCGCAGGTTGTCCGGTTCGCCTGCTACTTTCGCAAATCGCCCGAACTCCTCGGGCCAGCTGAGATCCGGACGTATCTGATCCACCTGACGCAGGAAAGGCGTCTGGCGGCCAGTTCGATCATCGTCACGGTCTCCGCGCTCCGGTTCTGCTTCACCGTCACCCTCAAACGGCCCTGGGTTGTCGAGGACGACATTCCCGCCGGCCGCCAAGCCAAGAAGTTGCCCGTCGTGCTGAGCAAGGAGGAAGTCGCGCGGTTCCTGGGTGCCGTGGACAACCCCAAGCACCGGGTGATCCTGACCGTCTGTTACGCGACCGGTTTACGAATTTCCGAAGCGGTCCGCCTCAAGGCTGGCGCGATCGACAGCAAACGCATGGTCATCCGGGTCGAACAAGGCAAAGGCCGCAAAGACCGGTATGTGATGCTGCCGCCCAAGCTCCTCGACATCCTCAGGGACTATTGGAAGCGCACCCGCCCCGGAGAGTGGCTGTTTCCGGGTCGCTATCCCGGTCAGCCGATTTCTCCGCTGTCCATCGATCGCACCTGCCGCGAGGTGAGGCTGCTGTGCGGCATCGACAAACCGGTCGCCCCGCATGCGCTGCGCCACGCGTTCGCCGTTCATCTGCTGGAAGCTGGCACCGACCTGCGCACCATCCAGTTGCTGCTCGGCCATCGTAATCTGAGCACCACGGCACAGTATCTCATGATCGCCACCAGCACGGTCTGCGCCACCGCCAGTCCGCTGGAGTCTCTCGACATCGGCTCACCAACCTTGCCGGACCTGGTGCCCGTCTGAAGCGCGGGTTTCGTGGCCCGCGAGGGGCTGGAAGTGGCGGATGTGCTCCGCCACTTCGGCCCGGCTTTCCGTGATCAGCATGGCGCGTCGCTGTCCGCGGCGCGACGGCGCGCCATGCTCGCGATCGAGAATTGCCGCACCGCTGCTCTCGGCGGTCATGTCGAGCAGTGCGGCGAGTGCGGCCATCGGCGTGTCTCGTTCAACTCGTGCAGAAATCGCAACTGCCCGAAGTGCCAAGGTCTTGCGCGGGCGCAGTGGCTACGGGACCGCCAGGCAGAACTGCTCGACGTGCCTTACTTCCATGTCGTGTTCACCGTGCCGGCGCAGATCGAGGTCATCGCGTTCCAGAACCAGACCGTGGTGTACGATATTCTGTTCCGGGCGGCGTCGGAGACGTTGCGCACCATCGCCGCCGACCCCAAGCACCTAGGTGCGGAGATCGGCTTTCTCGGTGTGCTGCACACCTGGGGACAGAACTTATTGCACCACCCGCACATCCATTTTTTGGTTCCCGGCGGCGGCCTTGCACCGGACGGGCAAAGCTGGATTGCCTGTCAGCCGGGGTTTTTCCTGCCGGTGCGGGTGCTGTCGCGGATGTTTCGGGGGTTGTTCCTGCACTATTTGGAGAAAGCGTTCGCCAGCGGCGCGCTGAACTTCTTCTCCGCACATCGTCATCTGCATGAGCCGGCAGCGTTCCGGCGCTACCTGGCGCCATCCTGGAAGGCAGAGTGGGTAATCTATGCGAAGCGGCCGTTCGCCGGGCCAGCTCAGGTTCTCGACTATGTTGGCCGCTATACCCATCGCGTCGCGATCTCCAACAACCGACTGGTGTCCATGGATAGCGGCAAGGTCCGTTTTCGTTGGAAGGATTACCGGAACGGCAACGGCCAGAAAACGATGGCTCTCGAGGCCAGCGAGTTCATCCGCCGCTTTCTGATCCATGTGTTGCCGGACGGGTTTCACCGTATTCGGTACTTTGGCTTCCTCGGCAACTGCCATCGTAAGCAGAAGCTCGCGCGCTGCCGGGAACTCCTTGGGATGACGCCGGCCGGGTCGAAAGCCGATCCGCCAGCAGACTACCGCGATCGTCTCAAGGCGCTGACCGGCCAGTCATTGCGCGAGTGCCCGCACTGCCATACCGGCACCATGTTGGTGATCGACTGCATCACGCGGCCCAAAATCTGCCAGCCGGTTCCGGATACATCATGACCCGGGATTGGTGTTCCGGCAGCATGACCGCGAAGCGCCCGCCAGATCGGGGTGGCGGCGCTTACGCCGCAATAGCCGCGCATGTCGCTGAACGGGGCACAAGCAGCCAAATATCGGCTGTGGCGATCACTCGAAGGCCCATTTGGGGCCGACGATGCCCGCCCGCTGCCCTCCAAATTGCCTCTAGGCCGCATCGGCGAAGGACGCCGCGGCATTCAATACCCATAGCCCAGGTGGCGGGGGGAGCGGTTTAGCGCAACACGTTTTTCGCTCACCGGCGCGGATTCCAGCAACGGAATCCCGGCGGAGGGGCTTGTGCGCCGCGCCGTCAAGCGAAAAACGCTCTACGTTATCATGCGTGATGTTTTTCGCCACCGATATATGATCGTGAGGTTGCGGTGGGTCAGCAATAGTGGCTCGAACTCGCACTCTCGAAGTTTCAATGGCACGACGCTGCTGCAGCGGCTGCCGCTATCGCGAGGTAGACCACCCACATCTTGTCATGCCAAAAGCGAGATACAATGGCAGCGGCGATGTACAGAAGGACCATAGAGTTGGCCCAAGAGGGGAGGAAGGCTGCTCGCCAGATCGTTTGAACGAACTGTGTGAAGGTGGTCATTTTAAGAACTCCCACGTCTGAGGAGCTCTCTCAATATGTGCCGAACCGCCGATATATACGCCACGGGAAAACAATGAGTCCGAAGCAACCCGCAAGCAACCGCAAACAACGAAGCATCTGATCACCCAATGCCCCGCCGCTCCATTCGCAGACCTGAGCTTGAGCGCTACCAGCGGGAGCTGGCGCGGATCATCGATGACGCTCTGAATCGAGGGCAATGCGGTGACGGGACGCCTGAGCGGCACTGGAAACCTTGGACTAACACTCAATTTGCCGATATCGCCGGAATATCGGAACGCTCTGTCGCCAATTGGCGCGATCCTGATGCTTTAATGCCGCCTTACGAGATCACGCCCCTCCTGAAATGTCTGTACGGCGACATTGATCGATTCAAAGCTGACCGGGCGGCTATGCACCGATTGTGGCAGCTTGCTCGTGGCCATATCACCGCACACGAAGTTCCCAGTACAGACCCGCGATCCGACAAATCGCCCAATCTTCGAGGCAAAGCTACCCTCATTACACTTCAGGCCCACGCCCCTACTCCTTTGGAGGATGGTACTATGCGCCTATCCATTACTCTCATTATCTCCCCAGACCGAGATCTAAGCTATCGAGGGAAGGCAATTACCATAGGTTTGGCGGAAGCCCTGCTTACCGTGGAACCGGGACTTTACCAACCGACTCACAGGTCTCGCCCGAGCCAACGCGGATTACGGAACTTCAAAATCTCTGCTGCTGGCGAGAGGATTATCGGACCTCTCGACCGAACTAGTGGAATGATTGATGGCGAACCTCTCGACGATGAGTACTTGATGGATCTTGAGGTTGCGGAAAGTGGCGCCGGACCAATCAATATTATTGTCCATGCTTCAAGAAACAGTTTTCGTGCTCGAATAAGCCCTTTGAGTGGCACTGAAGCAAAAATGCCGCAGCATTGCTCGATCAACCAGAACGTCGTGATGAACGCGCTCTTTTATGAGCAACTAAAAAATCAGGACTGCCATAACCGGGCAGTGCTAGCCCGCATCACCGTCGGCCTAGGATCGCCATGATGCCTCTGACAGAAGATATGATTCGCAAGGCGATATTGGTCGCACATTCGAAAGATGCTGGATTTGTCGAGCTGGTCGGAATGGCCGAACTAAATAAGGCGACAGCGTTTCGTGGAGCGTCAATGAGAGGCACGGATCTTCAAGGTCAAGACCTTTCGGGCTTTGATTTTACCGATGCGGACTTCGACAGAGCGGACGTGCAGGGGGCGGACTTCACGCGCGCCATCGGCTTAACACCGGAAATGTTTCGCAACGCCCGCATCGATAAGATGACGAAGTGGCCACCAGAATTACAAATCGAGGCGCAAGGTGACAGACGGAGCCGTGGCCGGCCGCGGGTACAATCACCTCAGACAGATATGGATTTGCGGCAGAAGGTTAGCCTCGCCTTGGAGGTATTAGACGACGAGGGGTACGCATTCCCGGCGGGTGAATTTAGCGCACGTGGTCGCACCCTGAGTTTCGTTGTGCTCCTTATCAATGAGTTGCGACGAAGAAGACGCAATCCGAGTCGTATGTATGGATCCAATTTAGTTACCTACCTAGCAAAGCCCGAGGTCGCCCCATTACGTTTTCTGGAAGAGCTTACATCTGCACTTGGCCTGACCGAGTTAGGCTTTGATGCCTCGGTTTGGCACGCGCCCGGCGATGTATTGGCCTCAAACATTCGAGTGGCGATAGGAACTCCTGTCCTCAGACAAGTATTGGCCCACCCTCAGAGTGACTCCCTATTCCACATGCAAGCCTTCACTCCGCGTGGACACGGTTTTAGTTACGTGACGGAGCGTCAGGTTCGAACCCACAAAATGCCGGAGATTGTTGCGAGTGTCGGCGGAACGCTGGAGACCCAGTCAGCGATGCCGTTTTCGGGTTACCTGCGTGTACTTGCTCATGAAGATGGACAATACATCGGCCTCAACCGCTATTTACAAATACCGAACGGTGCAATGTCACTAGGGTTATATATCTTTGGCGGGCTTCAACTTGACCATAGAAGGACAAGGTCGTTGGTTTTCGCGTTTGCATGCACCGAACCTTGCTTCGACGAATGGCCAATTGATCACGTAAAGTCTGCGCGCTTGACCGAACATCGATTTCTCCAACTGGTGAGTGGATTTTTCCACGGTAGGTTTATGGGTCGCTCTGTCTGTGTGAAATCAATCGCGACCGTGACAGATAGATAATACACGATTATGCGGCCCCAGATTGCCCAAATCCCCCCTTCCCCGCTGCTGCCGTCCCTCTCTAGGCGCGGCCCGTCAGCGTCGTTCACCCGCAATTCAGTACAGCGGCGTTGATAGCCGCGCCGGCCGTGGTCTCGCCCACGGGCAGAGGTCGGGGGAGCGGGCACGTCGACCGGTGCGTTCGCCCTCAAACGCGCCACCGATTTTGGACGGGCCACAGCCAACAGGGTGCATGTCGGGCTTCGCCCAGGCGTTGGCCGCGCAACCGGGGCAGGTGTATTTCGTTTTGCTGGCCGCCTTTTGGCGGCGGGTCGCCTCGCCGCCCTCCGTCCACAGTTCGACATAGAGCGGGTCAAACCCCTGCGCCACCAGTTCGGCGCAGGCGCGGGCAAACGCGCCGCCTTCCTCGATGTAATGGCTGAGTTGCTGCCCGACTTCCCGCCCGCCCGGCGCGCCGGTATCGGACGCCACGAGGCCTACAGCGCGCATCAGCAGCGCCCATTCTTTGTTGTGGTAGCCGGAGCGCGACGATGCCAGCCTTGGCCCGGACGGATTCCGGCCGCTCAAGCGCATCGCTGCCGGCTTGCCCTCGGCCAAGGCGATAGCAGCATAGCCATGTTCTCTTTCCGTGCCACGAACCGTGCTATCCTGCCCGTTCTATGGCGTACCCCCCTTGTCGGTATTGAGTTGATCCGGTATCGCGTTCTGGAACAGTTCGCGGTCACCACCATCGCGTTCAGTTGATTTTTGCCGATGGCGATACATATTATTTCGAGTGCCGATTTGGGGGATACCATGGGTACCGAAGATTTGGATGCTAATCCGGCAGCGACGCCACCTCGGCAGCGGTGGTTGAATCGTATAAGCGATCATCACTTGGTAAGGTTTAGCGTGCTTATCGTAGGTGCCATTTCGGGCGTCATCACTGTAGTGGTCGCCTGTAATGACGATTCGGGTAGATTGTGGCAAAAGATCAACAGCATCGACCGGGTAGTCCAGCAAGACAAGGGTGCACTCGAAGAACAGCTTACGAGAAAGCAACAGGAAGGGATTTATCTAGCGACGCAGATTACTGACCTTAACAAGAAAATCCGAAAGGAAGAGGACAAAAATAATGCGGCTGTGCAGGAGCGGAACGCGCTTAAGGCTCAATTTCAAACAGAGCAAAAGGCAAAATCTGATCTTTCGGAGCAAATACTGTGTCTAAAAGCCCGGATAGGTGCCGAAAAGATAGCGCGCGATTTTGATGAAGCAAGCAACTTGGCCCTCATCGAGAAGGATACGAAGTTTATTCCAACTATAGATAAGTCTATACGGAGTGGGCATTCGCTGCCGACGATTAAGCTCTCCGATCAGCAAATGGCCGTGGCGCAAGCATCGGCTCGCGCCACTTCGTTACTAGCTGGCGAAACTGATTCTTTTTCCCGCCAGCTACGCCAGTTAGATTTTAACCGGTCACATCTGGTACGTTGCGACGGTTTTGAAATCCAGATCGTCCCCTCAAGGGACAAGGCACAGCAAGATCGGGCACATAATTCAGAGGGGTAGAATGCCTGATTGCCGTCGCGTTCATGGTCAGCGGCCCTTGGGATATGCTCATCGGAGACTCCAATCGATCAGCAGCTTGGGGCTAGCTGGGATATCTCGAATTTCTGATCCGCAGGCGCCACCAAGTGGATAACGAGACGAGCCGTCAAAGTGGGCCGGCCTCGCGACGCCGACCGCATAACGCCCCATTACGGTAAGTGCCTGCCGACCTTCCATTGATGGCATTAGGCAACGCCAGGAGCCTTTGTGTCCTCCGACATGGGTTCCAGTACGTTGCCACCCAGGTCTTTGAGATAGTTCAACTGCGCCAGAATCGCCCCGGCGGTGCGCCATCGGGAGGGTCCGTCGATGATCGCGATCGCGTGACCCATGTTCACCAGCTATGCCGTATGGTTTGGCACGAAGGCCAGGACAGCGTAAATGGCGGCGGCAAGTCCGATTAGTATGGCCTCGGGCGTCGCGGCACTGGCGACCAGGAGGGCGCCCATGGCGGCGTGGATTGCTGCGAGCGCTAGATAGCCCGCGCGGTGGTGGTCGCATCTGTGTGCGAGTCGGCCGATTTGGCGAAGCCGTTGAGCAATGGTCTGGGCAAGGCTTGTCGAAGGACGCATAGTGGCGGGTGCT
>NZ_LMUJ01000104.1:61687-62059 GCF_009765975.1 Acidisphaera sp. S103
CGACGCGTATACGCAACGAACGGCGTTCGCCGCGATGCTTGCCAGCCATCTGTCCGATGGCACCCGGCCCGACGGGAAGTCTGGGATCCGTTGGAATAACAAGGAATTTGCCGAATCCTTGCCGAGCAAACGCGCCACGGATGGGGTTATGGTAGAGCGCGCAGTGGCGAATTGGTGCAAGGGTAAGTTCTTGCCATTCGCAATTGAGCCGATTCTGGACGCGCTTTTCGGCAAAACAGCCGGAGTGCCAGGGCGCGGGAAGCTTCTGATGGCGTGGAATCGAGCGGTGCAAGAGACGCTTGATGCAGCCAAACCGCAACCGGCCCTAGGGGTCTGGGTTGGGGCGGGGCGGGGCCTTCGGGTGGGTCGGAG
>NZ_LMUJ01000104.1:62249-99922 GCF_009765975.1 Acidisphaera sp. S103
CAATCGGCCTTCGAATGCGTTGAATATGAAAAATTTGTCTAATCTGGCATTCGCGTTTGGTGATCTGTTGGGATGCGAACCCAGGTTCATGCCGGACCATCTGGTCAATGCGTACACTTTGCTGGGTCAGTTGGGAGGAGTGCTGGAAACGGATGACGAAGTTCGGGCCGACCACAGCGATGCGCCACTGGACGCCGAAACACGGGGGAAATTACGAGATCTGATCAGTTTGGCCTCAATTTGGCTACGGGGTTATCCAACGGTTGTTGGGTTTGATGATCGGGAGGTGAAGACGTGGCCCTCACCGGAGGTGGTGGCGGCAGCGCCGACGCTGCTGCGGGTGTTTCGGGAACAGGATTGCCTGTCCCGGGATGATTATGCGGAAGCTATCGGCTTTCTTGCAGCCATGGGCACGAGGCCACGAGGGGCGGCGAAAGCGGGTGGCCGGGCGTTGAGGGCTGCGATGCTAGCGCTAGGGACGGTCAATAATCTGATTGTTACAGCCGCGCGGCAGGTTGTGGCGGCTCGGACAGGTGTTGCATTCGCGGATGGAGACGGGGCGGAACGCGCGAGGCGGCTTGGACAGGCGTTGAAGGCGGCAGAGGCGGAGGTGCGTGTGTTTGGTGCCGGGATGAAGGCGGATCTCCGGTATGGATTGGCCGCGGTGATCGAGCAGGCGGATCGTCCGGTTGAGGCGGTTGCGTCAGAGGCTGCCAATCCAGTCGCGTTGGCTGGACCTATGCTCCCCAATCTCGTCAAACAAAAGCAAAAATCCTCCAGAGTCGCCCCGGTAATCATACGAGGATCGCCGTCGAACCTGCCAATTCCAAACGACGTAGAATCCCAAGCCCAAGCAATGATTCTTAATGGCTATGTCCCACCTCACGAGTGGAACTCACGAATTCATAGGTTGAACTTCGAGGCAACTACCCTGGACAGTCTAGATTTGCTCGCCGACTTAAATGCCCTGAGGGCCCTTAGGTTGGCACGAACTAACGTAACCGATCTTCGCCCCTTATCGAGTATAATTACTCTTCGAAATCTTAATCTCGCCCAAACACAGGTGCGTGACGTTGCGCCACTGCGGAATCTTGTGGCCCTCGAAAGTTTGAATCTAAATCGTACGAAGGTAAGCGACATATCGCCTTTATCCAACCTTGCGCGGCTGCGAAATCTGCATCTGATGGATACCCCCGTCAGCGACCTCTCACCGATCGCTAACATGAAAAACCTTCGGGATCTCGATCTGGGAGGGACGGGGGTGAGAAATGTATCATCACTAAGCGGTCTAACAGCTCTAGCAAGCCTTTATCTGAAGGATACGCGGGTGGAAGATTTGTCACTTATTTCGAATTTGGCGGCTTTAAAATACCTGTATTTATCCGGAACGCCTGTTAGGGATGTGGTGCCTCTAGCCCAACTTACCGCTCTGATAGGCCTTGATCTCAGTCGCACCCAGACAAGAAAAATTGCTGCTTTATCAGGTATGCTTGTGCTGGAGCATTTAGATCTGTCGCAGACGCGAGTAATTAACCTGTCAGCACTGGCAGGACTACACGCTCTAAAAACCCTCAAACTGACAGGTACGCGAATTGACAACCTGTCACCACTTGCACGCCTAAGTAATATAACAGAATTAGATCTTAGATACACATCGGTAAGTGATGTCTCGCAGCTATCTGGATTGAGCGCTCTGCGACGCCTTCGACTAACCGGGAGCATGGTTGACGATATCTCCACTTTGGTTTCAAATCGGTCTCTTGTAATTTCGCGAGACCGGTAAGTCTCAAACTCAGAGGACTGATTATTAGCACTGGAAAGCTGAAATAATACGGTTGCATCAGCCGGCAACATAACGCGCCACCATGTTAAGCGCTTGCCCGACTTGCCATAAACGGCCTTATGCGGCCCGATTAGACAGCCTCCCCTTCGCCGGCACGGCGGTCGCTCGCTAGGCTGGCCCGTCACCCGCAATTCAGTACACCGGCGTTGATGGCCGCGCCGGCTGGTCTTGCCCACGAGCAGAGGCCGAGTAGCGGGCGCGTCACCCGGAGCGTCCGCCCTCCGAGATGCCGCAGTTTCTAAACAGCCCCCGCCGTGACCCGTGATTACGATAAATGAATAAGCCACTAAACTATTAAGCTCTTTCGGCTGGTATCCTGGCCCTAGATCAGGCCGTTCGCACGGCGATGGCGAGCCCGTCCTGCATTTTGACGTCGATGGAGATCGGTGCAATCCGTTCTGAGGGATCGCGCCCAGCGTCCATCAAGCCTTTGAGGATGGCTGCACTTTCAACCATGATCGTGTCGAACAGCGCGTTCTCCTTGGTCAGCAGCAGCGCCTTAGCCTCGTACGAGGAGCCTTGTATCTTTTCACGTAGAACTTGATCCATAGAGATGGTTGTTTCGCCGGTTGGCGAGAAGATGCCGAGTGCCCTGCTGATGTCCTCAAGGCGTGCCCTCTTGCCAGCCTCGCGCCCCGGATAAGCACAGAGGAGCTGGTACCCGCAAGCTCGGGCTCGGATGCACAGGAGCGCTTCGTCGTACATCCTGTCGAGGATGGCTTGGGCCTCTTGGATCGCCTTCACGTATTTGCCGGATCCCCAACCATCCTTCTTGATAGCGTGAAGGGTCGCAATCTGAGCTCGGATATCCTCGATGAGGTGTTCCTGCACTCGAACAAGTTCAACTTCATGCCGTTCGATCTCGTGGAGAACTTCACTCACAAGCTCCCCGGTCAAGACGGAAGCTGCCACTTGTCGAAAATAGCGGATTGACCCGGTCAGAACGGACCGGCGCTCATTCTGCTGGAACTTGGAGACATCTTTGAGAGAAGACTTAATCTCGTCGAGGCTTTTCTCAATGTCTTCCAACTTTTTCTGCTCTGCCATGGCGCTGGCTAAGGTCAGTAAGACGGCCGGTGATACCAAGCTAACTGCGGAGATGGGGTCGAGACGCACTAAGCCCTTGTGGCCTTTTGCTACACCGACAAAATGCCCCAATTTTTCGCTAAAGGAGAGCGCCCCACCCGGCGGGAGCGTAACGCGCACGTAGTCACCGCCCTTCAGCATCTGCTCTGCCGACAAGTAGGGCTGAATCGCTTTCAGTATGGGGGTGAGCGCGTTCATAGCCTTGCGACTGTTCTCCGGGCCACACCATCCCCTGGTGCCGGCATCAGGAAGCGTAGCCAAGGACAAAATAGAATGGCCATCCTCCGTTTGGACGACAAGCGCGTCTGCGCCATCATCGACTAGGGCCGGAAGGTCATTGACCCCTGCTTTCGTTGTCTCGCGGGAATCCACATACATCCGCCCCTCCTCCGCAAGCTTGCGACGCAGATAGGCCACTTGCAGGAAAACCCACGCGAACGGGGGCCACGCGTCGGAACTCAGTCTGCCTGTAGCGGCTGTCGATGCGGCTACACTGGCCTCGTCGACCAGACGCTGCCGATCGGTGGACGGAAGAGATGACAGATGCTGCTTCGAGAAGGTGTTGAGGAGGATGACCTCGTACCCGTTGATATCGTTTAACGCTGCGGGAATGCCGATTTGCTTGCATAGGCCGGTGACCATGTCCTCATAGGACGGACGCTTTCCATCGCTGCGTCCGAGCGCCATTAGACTCAGTCTGTAAATCTCGTCGCCGACCTGGTCCGCGTACCGCACATGATCGGGGTGGTGGCGTTCGAAGGCGCGGTTGATCTTGAGGACACTGATCGGCGTCTTTACAAGTATATCGACGATGGGGGCGAGCTCATCATTTGTGCAGGATTCCAGTATATCGTAAAGGTCACTGCACAGTTCTGTTCCGCGTATATCAGACATGCCTAGATTTCGCTTCAGTTCGAGAACGGGTCCGCATCGTCTAGCGTTTCAACAGGCGCAAGCCTAGTCGGGGTCACCAGACGGCACGCCAGGCGAAGCTGGCACGATCCAACAGGTGACCCCTAGCATGGCGACTGCATATTAGTAGCTCACCTTGAACGTCGGACTATCCTCCGGCCGCGTGTGGCGGTAATCGTAGATCCGAGTGGTGGCGATGTTCGCATGCCCAAGCCATTCCTGCACCTTGGCGATGTCGGCCTGGTGGTTGAGCGCATTGGTGGCGGCGGTCGCGCGCAGCGCATGCGCGCCGATCTCGAAACCCAAGGCCGCCGAATAGGCCCGCACCAGCTTGTAAACCCCGTCCGCGGTGATCGCCGCGTCATGGCGGCCGGTGCGGTTGTTGCGGACCGGGCGGAACAGCGCGCCATTTTCATCGGTGCCGTGCTGGGCGCTATCAAGGTAATCATGGATCAGCGCATGGGTGCCGGGATGCAGCGGCACACACCGCGTCTTGCCGCCTTTGCCGGAAACCTTCAGGTGCGGCACGCCTTTCCGCGCATGCCGGAAATCCTTGACCTTTAGCTTGCATAACTCCTCACGCCGCAACGCATGGAACAGCAGCGTGGACAGGATGGCGCGGTCGCGCTTGCTCTTGATCGTGTCCTTGTCCGGCGCGGCCAGCAGCTCGCGTGCCTGGTGGTCGCCGATCGCCGGCGTCTTGCCTTCGCCGCTTTCCGTCTTCGGGCGCTCAACGCCTTTGACCGGGTTGTGGGTCACGGCGTTTTTCTCGCAGAGATATTCGAACAGCGACGCCAGCGACGCGAGGCGGTGCCGGATGGTGCTACCGCCAAGTCCGCGGCGGGCCAGTTCGTCGCGCCAGGCGATGATGTGGGCGCGGGTCACCGTTCGGAATTCTTCCGGCCGGGCGATGCCAGTGAAGCCCATGAAGTCGCGGATCGCGTTTTCATAGACGCGCCGGGTGTTCGGGTTGCTGAGATTGGCGAACCACTCGACCTCGGGCGGCACGTCGGCCAGCCGGTGGAATTCGGCGGCGGTCAGCAGCCGGGCGGCGGGGGCGATTTCGGTCGGGAGCTGGGTGGCGGACATGCCATGATTTTACTCTTGATAAAATCTGTTATCAAGAGTAAAATAAGGAGACCATTCGTTCCTAGGTCGGGCCGCCACAGCATGGCAGGCGCTCCCGCTTTTCAAGGTTTACGAAATACAACGAACCTAGCGTAGGACCCCGCAAAGTTGTTGATGATCTCGGCGAGGCCCCCTTCGTCAACCCGATTTGCCGCTTCACGCGCCTCAAACCATTGCGTTGTTCGCTGACGTTTTTCCGGCCATTCGTCAAGCTGCTGTTCGACCCGGAAGAGGTAGACCCGCACCTCACACAAGACAGCACCGTTGGCCAGTCGCTTCTCATAGTGAAAGCGACCGATGGGCCGTTTGCCAACGATCTGCCCGATTAGTCCGGCTTCTTCGTAGGCTTCCTGGCTGGCGACTTCGGCGGGCTTTCTTTTCTTTATTGGCCAGCCTTTGGGAATGACCCAGCGGCCTGTCTCACGGGATGTCAGTAGCATCACTTGCCTGATACCGTCCTCGCCGATGCGCCAGGGTAAGGCCGCCGATTGGACGGGGTGATCAAATTTTTTGTTTTTCATGCCCATTGTCCCGTGCCGCCTTTCACATCATCGAATGTCCTTGTCCCCGATGATATTGCAAGATTCTGCGGTCCGCGCGCTAAGCATGAACGACGCGACACGGAGGAAGGGCGCATGCCGAGGTTCCTGGATTTTAGCGGACAAGGATGGCTGCAACTCGGGGAACTGACGCTTGCTTTTGTGCTATCGGCGCTAGTCGGGGTAGAGCGGGAGATTCGTCAGAAAAGTGCGGGTCTCAGGACCCATACTCTTGTCGGGGTCTCCGCGGCGCTGATTATGCTGATCTCGAAATATGGGTTCATGGACGTCCTTTCGAACGGTCGGGTTGTCCTCGATCCATCGCGTGTCGCCGCGCAAGTCGTGTCCGGTATCGGCTTCATCGGCGGCGGTGTTATCTTCATGCGGCGCGACGTGGTGCGCGGGCTGACAACGGCTGCATCAATCTGGTTTACGGCCGCGCTCGGCATGGCGTGTGGCGCGGGGTTGCCGGTGCTCGCGGCGGCGACGACGATCGGTCATTTCGTCATCATGCTCGGTTTCCCCAAAATGGCCCGCCAATTGCCACGCTCGCGCCGGCTGGCGACGGAAATATCCATTTCCTATGAAGATGGTCGAGAATTGTTGCGCGCGATACTGATTAAATGCACCGAACTCCGTTTCGCCATCAACCATGTGCGGCTCGATCGGGAGGCCGCTTTCGCGGACAGTCGCGAGGAAGCCATGGACAGGGCCTATAACGAAGGGGGGGAGTTGGGATGGCGACCCGAGAAAGGCACCGTCACAATGCGCATGCAGGTCAAGGGCAAGCGGCCAATATCGCACCTTATCAGCGCACTGAGTAGCATCGGCGGTGTCCACGAAGTTGGCACCGTGAACGACGACACAGAATTGGACTAGAGGAAATCATGCAAAAACTGGTGAGATCAGCCTGCTGCAAAATATTTTCATTTCGGGCGACTGGCTGTCTCCGGTTACGTGTAGCGACGCGCAATAATGAACGGCCCGACGCGTAATAGAGTGTGGTTTCCGGCGCACATTAGCTGAGACGGAAGCGGGCGTCCGACGCACAATCGTTGAGGCACAACACACATTCGGTGAGACGGACGCGCAATAGACGATCGTCGGCGCACGATCGCTTTTCAACCTCGGAGCGGACTTCGGCTTCAAGTCGAAACAGCCACCCAGACCAGCCCCCGCCACAAGCCGACGCGCTCATATCTGGCAGTGAAGTCGCGCCACGGTTGTCGCTGGAGCTCTAACCGCGCCATCACGGCCTGCGATCGCAAATTATCGGCGCTCGTGTAGGACACGATCTCCTTGAGTCCCGCGCGTCTGAAGGCGTCGTCGAGTGCCGCCCGCGCGCTTTCAGTAGCATAGCCGCGGCCCCAAGCCCGACGCGTGAACCGCCAACCTATTTCGAAGTGAGCTCCAAGAGGATGATCTGGGAGAAGGCGGGGCATGACCCCTGCATAGCCGAGAAAATCGCCATCGGCGGTCTCGACAGCCCACCGAGAAAGCCCATGCTCCGCATACGTCGTACTATAGTGGTCAAGCTTTGCGTCGCTCTCGGCGCGGCCAATCGGTCCACCCAGGTCAAGCATCACGATCGGGTCGGCATGCATCTCAGCGAACGACGCACGATGTTCGTCGCGCCAAGGAAGAAGCTCTAACCGTTTCGTTCGAATCATTGACACCCGTATCTGCTTGGTTCTCTTCCAATGACCGACGGCACAGCCTCATTGGGGTATACCCGAATGAGGCTATGACCGCATGTGGTGGACAGCAGACCTACGCCTCGGCCTTCCGCAGCAGAGGCCAGGAGGTGGTCCAACCCTTGGTCCGCAACCGATCCTCGTAGATGCCGCGCTTCTCGCAGGAAAAACGCGGCGTCGGACGCAGGATCAAGTTCAGTAGATCATCCAGGCCGAAGGGGGCGGCGATTTCGCAGCCGTTGAAGCCGCGCCGCCGGACGGCGACCGCAGTCGCCGTCTCGGGCCAGCAACGCATCGCCTCAGTGGCCGAGGCGTAGGGAAGGTCACCGTTACGGGTGTGCATCCGTGCCTGATTCTTTACCGACCAGGCAATGGACGGCTCTGCCACACATAGAGCCGCCTCAATCCTCTGGTCCTCAGCGGGGTCGATTCGGCCCAGATCGTGCCAGATGATATCGACATCGCTGGTCGGAGGTGACGGAGGGCGTCCATGCAGGTGGTCCCAAACAGCGTTCCTGACGAAGCCCGCCCCGATCCAGCTGTCCGGCAGGCCCAGGGCACTCGCCACGTTCAGAACGCGCCAGCGGAACGGGTCGGCACGTAGGATGGACGCAACCTGGGAGTCAGCGCTCATCGGCAAACCATGGCGCGGCTATCGGCCGCGGGCAATGTCTATATGGGGGGTACGCCATAGAATTGGCAGTATAGCACAGTTTGTGGTACGAATCGGGAACGTGGCAGCCTCACTCGGGAGCTATTGAGGGCCGCGGGGGTGGGAAGCAGAGCTAATCCGCGATTCCCAAAAGCGGAAGCAATTCCCCCATGCTGCGGAATACTGCGGAGGCACCCGCTGCAGTCAGGCGTCGCTCGTAACCGGGGTAGCAGTGACCCCCGCCGTAGAATCCCAAGACACGCATTCCAGCAGCCTTTGCTGCCTGGATACCGGCCTCACTGTCCTCAATGACGACGCAGCGCGACGCAGAAGCCCCTAGGCGTGCGGCGGCATGGAGGAAGAGGTCCGGGGCGGGCTTCGGTCGAGGCACGAGATCAGCTCCGAATACGTTCGGGCCGAAGAAGCTCAGCAGCCCCGTCACCTCTAGGATTTCTCTCAGGCGAGCCAACTGGGCGTTGGACGCAACGCAGACAGGTAACCCGATCCTGCTTAACACGTCAGCGACCCCCGCCACGGCCTGCAACTCGGTTTGGTAGGCAGCATCCACCAAGCGGTCTCGCGTTGCCTCGAAATCGTCCGGGAGTGGTCGCCCCAGGGCAGCCTCGACGTGGGCCTGTATATCTTTGGTTGCGGTGCCGATGAATTGCTGGGCCAGCTCCTCGGCTGACACTTGGAAGCCTAGGCGCGTCAATTCGGCGGCGTCTATCCTGCACTGGATGACTTGGCTGTCGATCAGGACGCCGTCGCAATCGAAAATGACCAGGCCGGGTAGGCGTTGGCTTGACACGGGCATCTTCCTCGGCTTTCAGACAAACCATATACCAAGGTCCGAGAATGTCGGGAGCGGTCCTCGTAAACCTGTCCCAATTGAACTATCTCCGGCCAACGCCTTCTAATCCTTCGTTCCGGCTGGGGATGCGGGCGTCGTTATCGAAATAAACTTAGAGTGGGACAGATGGCCATCTTCTCGGTCCGTTCCACAAGCCGTGCTATCCTGCCTGTTCTATGTCGTACCCCCTATCGGCGTCCAAAATTTGCACGCCGAAGCACACAGAGACCGCGAAGCTGTGCGTTTTGGCCATTTAGGCGGTTAAATCATAGAGCGGCTGCCCTGGCGTGGTGAAACCTCCGGCCTGCAGCACCAAGACCAATGTCTCGTCGTGCTGCTCGCCTAGGTCGAGCAGCACGAGGTAAGGATCACCCCTCAGTCCGAGCGCGGCCGCGAACGCGGGTTCCGTCTTCATGCCCCGCCCACGCAGGGCAAGCACTGCCACCGGCAAGTCATCCCCGCCAAGGGCGAGCAGGCGCTGTTCGATGGCAAAATGGCGCCAGCCCGCCACCTCGAAGGAGGCGACCACGGGCCTCGGCGCCCTCACCAACTGCTTCGCCATAAAAGCTGGCGCAGTGGAAAAGTTGTGCCACACGGTGTCAGTGAACCTGTGCGCGTCCGGCGCGAAGCAGAGCACGTCAACGTCGCTGCCCGGCAGGTCGAGGCCAAGCGGGGGCGTGCCGGCGATGCGCGGATCGAATGGGGCAAGCACCTCCAACACGCCGCGTTCGGCGAGTGCTTCCTCGTAAGATCGACGATCAGGCCAGGTGCCTGGCGTTTCCGGTCCACGCGCGTTTATGGTCATCGCCAGAGCCTTTCAAAGCGGTGCTCCGCGGTACGGGTGGGGATGCGCGGATTTCAGGATGTTGAATTTTCTTTTCTAAATCGCACAGAAGAGTGCTCCTGCTCATCGAGTTGCATTTGTGATTCCTCCGCTCCTGCGGCATCCATACCCCAAGCTGCCATAGTCTTATTGGAATATACTCCAATGGGGCTGTGACCGCTTGTCGTGGACAGCGGACCTTCGTGACTGGCGCGCCTGTAAGGGAGAACATTGGTTCATTGCTCGTTCATGACGACTGTCAGTCCGGTAGCGCGGTACAGCTCAACCACCTCCCTTGACGTTCCTGGTTCGACCACAAGGCTGTCGACCTCTTTTAGTGGCAGCACGAGAAACGGTGAGACCGCGCCCAATTTCTCGCGTGATGCCAAGACAAACGTCTCGGCTGACTGGCGACTCAAGGCACGCTTGATCGTCGCTTCCTCGGCGTCTCCGGTTGTCAGTCCCATTTCAGGATGGATACCGGTAACGCCCATAAAGAAGGCGTCAGCGCGAACACGGGCAATCGCCTCCATCGCTCCAGCCCCAACTGTGACGACAGAATGCTTGAACAGGCGGCCCCCGATGAGTTCAACATCAATGAACGGATGACCGGCCAGTTCGACCGCGACAGAGGGACTGTGCGTCACGACGGTCGCGCGCAGATCGGGCGGAAGAAGCCGGGCCATCCGGACGGTCGTGGTGCCCCCGTCTAGGATCACGACCTGTCCGGAGCGGATAAGCGTCGCAGCGGTCCTCGCCACTGCGTCCTTGGAGTCCGGTGCAACCCGCCATCTTTCGCCCATGTCGACAATAGCTGGCGACATGGGCAAGGCGCCCCCATGGACCCGCTGCAGCAATCCGTCCGCTGCTAGTTCACGAAGATCGCGGCGGATTGTGTCCTCCGATAGACCAAGTTCCTGGCTGACGGCCTTTGCGACCACACGTCGATCACGTTGCAGGAGATTCAGGATCAGTGCTTTCCGCTCGGTGGTCAACAACGGTCATCCCCTTCACGATATTGCTTGACTCTGCACGAAACTGCACGATAACCCAGCGCATAGGAAGCATGGGATCGCCTTGGTCGCGATCGCGGTTGCAGCGGGGGACAATGAGCGTTGCCGAGCGAGTCTGCATCCACGAGGTCCAGACGCTTTCCGAAGATTGGTCTGTCCTTAGGAAAACGCGATTCAGCTTCCGCAGAAATGACGGAACGTGGCAGGAGCAGTGGCGAGAGACGTACGATCGTGGAAACGGCGCTACGATATTGCTCTACGATCTGGCACGCCGGACCGTCGTATTAACCTGGCAGTTCAGGTATCCCGCCTTCGTTAACGGCCACGACGATCTTCTGCTCGAGGCTCCCGCCGGCCTGCTCGACGGCGCCGGGCCTGAGCAACGCATTCGCGCGGAAGTCGAGGAGGAGACCGGCTTTCGCGTCGGAGAGACGCGCAGGGTCTTCGACGCGTTCATGAGCCCAGGCTCGGTAACCGAGCGACTCTACTTCTTCGTGGCACCCTATGACAGCTCCAATCGCGTGGGGGTGGGAGGCGGCAACGTGCAGGAAGGGGAAGACATCGGGGTCGTCGAGCTCACCATCGACGAGGCTCTCGCAATGATCGAGCGCGGCGACATCCGCGACGGCAAGACGATTATGCTTCTTCAGTACGCAGCCCTGCACGTGTTCCACAAACGTCTTGAGATGAGATGATGTTTATTTTGATTGCCGGCCCTTATCGCTCGGGGACCAACGATGACCCGGACAAGATGGCCGCGAACCTGCGGCGGCTTGAGGCCGTGTCGTGGCCACTCTTCAAGGCCGGCCATCTTCCTGTGATCGGCGAGTGGGTCGCACTCCCCGTTTGGCAAGCTGCCGATGGCCAGCGACTTGGGGACGCACTGTATGACCAGGTCTTCTACCCAACAGCACAGAGATTACTTGAGCGGGTCGATGCAGTCCTCCGACTGCCGGGTAACTCGACTGGGGCCGACCAGGATGTCCGTCTGGCGATAGCCCGCGGCATCCCCGTTTTCTACAAGCTCGATGAGGTTCCGGGAGTGCAGCCCGACTAGCGACGCTGGGGCGCATCAAGGACCACTTTTGGGTCGATTTCCGACCCTGATGCCAGCAAATCATGCGCCCATTGCGCATCAGAAAATCTGCATCGGAAAAGACCAACGATATCAATGCCTAGATTTCGATGCTTATATCTTGAGTTCTACATCATTCCGATGCGCTCCGACGTTTGGCGCGAACGAGCTTCGTCCAGGCAATCGACAACAAAATGATCGTTGCTATCCAAAACAGCCCGACAAGGCATGCGGTCGCGCTAGCCCCTAAGCACTCGGCCTGGGCGAGTTCACATGAATGACGGATACCCCGGTGCAGCTCTTCGACGCCAATTGCCATCCCAGCTATGCAGGCGATTGCCGTTGCCCACACTGGCGCCCCGAGGAGAGCGGCCCCTGCCGCAGCGCAGACCATCAACGGCGGGATCACAATTGTTACGACTAGTGGCACATCAACATATTGCCCCTCATTGCCCCGGATCACAACGGAGCAGGCAGCAACCGGCTTGTATAATTCTTGAACTCTCGGCCAAGCGCCGACCGCATAACGCCGATATATGGCAAGTCGGAATGTCCGGCAAAGGGTCGTTTTCCGGACAGGCTTCCCGTCGCCTTCGCTGGCAACGGCGTCGCGTAGCAGCATGGGCAAGTCACCTCAGCGCACCTGCTCAACCGCCAGGCTTCCCACTGGAAGCGGGCACAGCAGTTCTGCCTCCGGCTGCTCCAGGCAAAGCCATACCCGCCGGGCGGTGCGCTCGAGCACAATGACTTGCCGGTTATGGATGGGAGCAACATCCGGGCCGGGTTCCGTCGTCAGCGGTGTGAACGCATCTCCTGCGCCCCCCGGCGTCGGACGCCACAGACCGGCGAAGCAAAATCAGTCTTCGCCGGGCTTGGTGAACTTCCATTTCGACTTCGGCGATTTCGAGCCGGTGAACTCGAAAAATGCAAAGCGGGCACCAGGCAGCGTCACTTGGGGAAACGCCGGCCTTCCGACCTGGAATTGATGACGGGCGCGGCCTTGGGCCGGGCCGGTGGAAAGCCCCAGCGCAACTGGGCGAATTCCAGGCCGTCCTCGACTTGCCGAATAACCGGCGCGGTGTCGGTCGGCCAGATGTCCGCGCGCGGCGCCAGGTTGGGGGCGGCAGCCGGAAACCGCACCGGATACGTGTTTCACTGAATGGCTCCAGATACGCGCTGTATCGAGGCCAAGCCCCTCCACCAGTTGGTCGGCATGGGCAAGCCGGTCATTGTCCGGGCTGTCCTGCCTGCCGCGCACCGCGTTGACGGTAAGGGCGGCAAGATACGCCAACAGGTCGAGCAGCGTTGCCTGCGACTGATCGAGGCACCATCCCCACAGGTCGTCGGGATCGTCGGGCAGACGGTCGCCCCAGCGCTCGCCCTCGGCTGCCATCGCCGGGTGGGCAAGACCGTCATCGGGGGTCTGCATGTGGCGGGAGAGGTCTTCGCTGCTTGTCCGGATGGCAAGGCAAGACTCCCCTGCCTCCATAGATCAGCGAGAGGGCGGGGGCACTCGCGCGAGACCCGCCAATAAAGGGTCTTCGCGACGCTTGGCACAGGTCGGCGGTCATTCGGACCGTCAGGTGCGAAAGCCGCCCCCGATCTCCCGCTCGCCCTGGCAGAAATTCCTCTCATCTATCTACCGGGTGTATGGGGCCGGATCAAAAACTGCGCCCTGTCTCGCGTCTTTTGTCCCACGGAAAACATGTGATATTTTCTATATAACACGTTTTAATTAGCGAGCTTTCAGCATCTATTGATGCCTACACAAAGACGTGAATCTACATAGCATAAGCCAAACGATCAGCACCCGATAGATCAATAAAACAGAGCATCCAGGCGGACATTTTAAGGCCTGCCCGGCTCTCGTAACGCCTGCGAATTTGCGGTTGTGGCGATGTGAGCTAATGTGCTTTGTCACAGGCACCATAACAACTAATGGTGGCGAACCAACCGGGAGCGTTGGCCGTCCACCGCAGCGAGCGGCCTGAATGTTCCCTGACAAGTCATTGCAAATTAAACTATTCCCGGCTCAATATGCCGTCGGCCCGACGCTCGGTGAGCGCGCGGCCGCTTGGGCGGGAGAGACGGATTGGGCGACGTCTTCGAGGAGGCGGACATACGATCGGGACTCAAGGACGGCGGGCAGGTGCTCGGCGCCTTCATTGTCGCGCGCAGCGAAGACGAATTCGTTGTCTATCTGCGATGCAACTGGATCCGCGGCCGGGGCTTCCGGATTATTCGCAGCTGGCGTGGTCTGTCCGGCGACCGAACGTTCAAGCACCTGCAATCGGCCTGGGGCTTCATCAGAAAGTTCGATTTCCCGGGCCGCGTCACGGTTTATCCCGCCGGCGACGTTGAGCTTCGGCAATTTGTCGGTGTCGCGCCGCAGGATCTTGTGGAATCGGGTCGTTCGGCTGGTCCCGCTACCGGGAGCGGTCCTCTCGTCTCGGCAAGCGCGGCGGATCAAGATTCCGCCGTCCCGGACGGGCCTCCACCGCACCTCGCTACCCACCCGGACGCCGGGGTCCAATAGGACCAGGGCCGGTATCGCCGCCGCTGTTGCAGCTGCCATCGCGATCCCAACGCCAGCATCGGCAGATCCGCTCAACCTCAACGATTTCGGTCAACTCGCCTTGCGCTGTGGGCCGTCCGTCGCGCCTTCCACTCTGGCGTCGGTCGCGCGGATCGAGAGCGAGCTTCAGCCGTTTGCCATCAATGACAATACGACGGGGACGAAGGGCGTTCCCGCCACACGTGATATCGCCGTCCAGATCGCGTCGAAGCTGGTCGAGGCCGGTCATTCAGTCGACCTCGGCATCATGCAGATCAATTCCAGAAACTTCGCCGCGCTCGGACTGACGGTGGCGACTGCCTTCGATCCGTGTAAGTCCGTTGCAGCGGCCGCCATCGTTCTCGCCGGGGACTACGCTGGCGGCGAAACCCATGACGAGCAGCAATCAGCTCTTCGTATCGCTCTCTCCAAATACAACACGGGGGATGCGCAGCGCGGCTTTACCAATGACTATGTCCATCACGTGGAATTGGCGGCGCGTGGAGTGGTCCCGGCTCTCGACGTGAACGCGCCAGCAGTCCCGATCGACGGGCAGAAGCGGCCGGTGGCTACGTCTGCCGCGCCCGTGGACCCCAATGCCCCGCCGTCCTGGGATGTGTGGTCGTCCTTCGATTACGCCGCCACGCACCATCAAGACACCCGGGCTCCGGCGCCTCCGACCCCGGAGGCCAAATCCGCGGTGCTGACCGATGCGGGAAAAGGACCGTCCGCAGCGGTTATGGTCTCTGGTCCCGCTGTTGAAAGGTAACGCATGAACGAGCGTGTTATGGTGGTTGCAGAACGTCTCATGACCCGGGCCTACGGAACGGGGCAATCCGTTCTTGACCGGCACCAGTCCATGCAAATCGTGGGCGCACTGGCTCTCTGGGCCGCTGTGGCCTTCCCGGGGCTGGCGAATGCCCAGACGGTGACGGGCGGTGCCTCGCCCGCGACGATGATCAACAACATCTGCACCTTTATCCTCGGCCCATTCGGCCAGTCGCTCGCGGTGCTCGGTATCATCGCGATCGGTCTTTCCTGGATGTTCGGACGTGTCTCGCTCGGGCTGATCGCCGGCGTCATTGGCGGCATCGTCATCATGTTCGGTGCATCCTACCTCGGTTCGACGCTGACCGGCGGGACCGCGGGCTAATGCCCGAGCGGTTGGAAGAGGACACGCTCTATCTGGCGGCAACCCGGCCGGCGTTGTTCGCCGGCGTGCCGCTTCCAGTCGCCGGCGCGTTCCTGATGCTGGCTGGGTTCGTCATCGTGATCCTGCAGAACCCGCTATACGAGACGGTCATGTTGCCGCTGTGGTTCGGCGCCCGCGTAGTCGTTTCGCGCGACTACAACGCGGTCAACGTCGTCTACCTCTATCTGCTGACGGCGGCGCGCGGCGTCGATGGCGCGAAATGGGGTGGGGCAACCGTCAGTCCCCACCCCATCCGGGTCCCGGCACGCGGCCGGGGGATGCTCTGATGCGCGGTGACAACGGCTATAGCGAGCGGTCGGGCGAAATCTATCTGCCCTATGTCGGACATTTGGCCGAGCAAGCCGTCCTGCTGCGCGACGGTTCGGTGATGGCAATGGGGCATGCCGGCGGCGCGGCTTTCGAACTGGAAGAGCCGGAGATGCGCAATGCGCGGCTGCGCAACCTGAACACGCTGTTCCGCAATATCGCCGACGACAATGTCGTCATCGGCACGCACCTCATCCGTCATCCCGACGTCCCGCCCCTGCCCCGCGCCGCCTTCCGCTCCGGCTTCGCGGCCAGGCTCGACAGGGCCTATCGGGATCGCGTGCTGGACGGGCGGTTGTTCCGCAACGATTACTTCGTCTCGCTAATCGTTACGCCACGCAACGTTCTGGGCAAAGCCGGCAGCAGGATCGCACGATTTCGCAAAGGCCCAGCGTCAGACGGCGATGCGGGCCTGCTACGGACCCTGGAAGATCTGTGGCAGGTGCTGGCGAACGGCCTGGAAGCCTACGGGGTGCGCCGGCTTGGCCTACGGGAAAAAAACGATGTGCTGTTCACCGAGATCGGTGAAGCGCTGCGGCTCATCATCTCCGGCCGCTGGATGCCGGTCCCGGTTGTCAGCGGGTCTCTGGGGGCGTCGATCTACACCGATCGGGTGATCTGCGGGAAGCGCGGTTTCGAGATCCGTGCACCGGGTGGCAGCTACATGGGAACGATCTTCTCATTCCGCGAATATCCGGCCAAGACGCGGCCCGGCATGCTCAACACCCTTCTGAGCGCCGACTTTCCGCTGATCCTCAGTCAGTCCTATGCGTTTCTGACCCGGACCCAGGCACATGGGCGGCTGGCAATGAAGTCGAGCCAGATGGCGAGCGCCGGTGACAAGGCCCTGAGCCAGATCGAGGGTCTGGCCGAGGCGGAGGACGCGCTGGCGTCCAACGAATTCATCATGGGCTCGCACCACCTCAGCCTGGCCATCTATGCCGACAATCTCAAGCAGCTCGGCGACCGCAGCGCCCGGGCACGCGCACGGCTGACGGATGCCGGGGCGGTCGTGGTGCAGGAGGGCATCGGCATGGAGGCGGCCTTCTGGTCGCAGCTTCCCGCCAACATTGAGTGGCGTACCCGGCCCGGCGCGATCAACTCGCGCAATTTCGCCGGCTTTTCCAGCCTGGACAATTTCCCGGCAGGCAAATCGCAAGGTCACTGGGGACCGACCCTTGTCCGGTTCCGCACCAATGGCGGCACCCCATACGACTACGTTCCGCATGTCGACGATGTCGGCATGACAGCGATTTTCGGGCCGATCGGCTCGGGCAAGACCACGTTCCTCATGTTCCTCCTGGCGATGCTCGAACAAGCCATGGTCGAGCGCGGCGGCGCCGTGATCTTCTTCGACAAAGATCGCGGCGGCGAATTGCTGGTCCGTGCGACGGGTGGCACCTACCTGGTGCTGCGCCGTGGCGAGCCCAGCGGGCTGGCGCCGCTGCGCGGCCTGCAAGACACCCCGGCGGCGCGCGACTTTCTGCGCGAATGGGTCACGGGACTGATCGAAGGCGACGGCAAGGGTGGGATTTCGTCGGAGGAGGCGCGGCGCCTGGAGCGTGGCATTGCCCGCCAGCTCTCCTACGAGCCCGGGATGCGGTCCCTGGCCGGACTACGGGAATTCCTGCTGCATGGTCCGGCCGAAGGCGCCGGCGCCCGGCTGGAGCGCTGGTGTCGTGGCAACGCCCTTGGTTGGGCATTCGATGGCGATGCCGACGAGGTGCGCCTCGATGCATCAATTACCGGCTTCGATATGACCCACCTACTGGATTACGAGGAGGTCTGCGCGCCCGCCGCTGTGTACCTTTTGCATCGCGTCGCCGCCGTGGTGGATGGCCGCCGTTTCGTCATGTCGTGCGACGAGTTCCGCGCCTACCTGCTCAACCCGATGTTCGCTGCCGTGGTCGACAAGTTTTTGCTCACCGTGCGCAAGAACAACGGCATGCTGATCCTGGCGACGCAGCAGCCGGAGCACGTGCTGGAGTCGAAACTCGGCTCGTCCCTGGTGGCGCAGTGCATGACCAAGATCCTCTACCCGTCACCCACGGCGGATCGTGCAGCCTACATCGACGGCCTGAAATGCACTGAGGGCGAGTTTAAGGCTGTCCGCGAGGACATGGCACTCGGCAAGCGTCGTTTTCTGCTCAAGCGGGAGTCCGGCAGCGTCATCTGCGAGTTCGACCTCGGCGACCTGCGGGAATACGTCGCCGTCCTCTCGGGGCGGGCGAACACGGTGCGGTTTGCCGAGCGGCTGCGCCGTGAGCTGGGGGAGGATCCCTCCGCCTGGCTGGGCCCATTCATGGCCCGCTACCACGAAGCTCGGGATTGAACGGAGAAGGATGACGGCAATGAGGAAGACTCTCGTTACGATGGCGGTCCTGGCTGGTTGCGGCGCGTTCGGTCGTGGCGCGTGCGCGCAGGGTTATCTCGTCTACGACAACTCCAATTTCCTGCAATCCATCCAAGCCGTGGCGACAGCGGCGAGAGAACTGGCGCAACTGCAGGCACAGCTTCAGCAGATGCGCCAGCAATATCAGATGTTCACCAACGCAACGAACGTCACCGGAATGTTTCCGGCGCTGAATGCGCCGTCGCTGCAGAACCCGATGCCGGCGGCCAGCGCGATGCCTGGTCAGATCGCCGGCTCAGCCAACAGCCTGTCGGGTCTGGGCCAGACATTTTACACTTTGAACCATATCTTCACCGCAACAGGGAGCGACCCGCAGGCCACTCTGCTCAACCGGTCTGCGATCGCTACGGCAAACATTCAGGGGATGGCGACGGCCAATCTGGCGTCCATTGAGCAGCGCCAAGCCAACCTGACCGCGATGCAGACGGAACTGCAGAACGCGACCGATATCAAGCAGGTGGAGGCAATCAACGGCCGCATTGCGATCGAGAGCAACGCGATCCAGGGGCAGCAGGCCCAGGCGCAGAACCTGGCCGCACTGGCGTCCGCTCAGGCTCAGGCAAACCAGCAGGCAGCACTGCAAAGCATTCGACAAGGCCATGAACAGGCCGCGGCGATGTTCACCGGGACGCTTAACTGATGTTCGTTCGCATCATAGGACTAGGCCTACTGCTGGCGGTGACCGCGAGTCAGGCGTTCGCGGTCGAGCCGGCCAAGCATACCGTGGAGTGGTATCGGACCCATCAGCAGGACCGCGAGAACGTCCTGCGGACCTGCCAGAACGATCACACCTACGACGATTCGGCGGATTGCCGGAACGCAGCCAGCGCCGCCCATGCAGCACTTGCCGATAGCCTCGAGACGCCGGGCGCGAAGGACCCCGAGGCCGATCCCGCGCACTACGGACATGATGCCGGGATGATTGCGATGATGCTTTCGATGTGTGCCCACGGCGGGGTACCTCCGTCCTGGTGCTCGGCCGCGCGAACGGCATCGGCAAATTTGAAACGGTAGCACATGAATCAAACCCCCTTTACCAATATGGCAACGAACTTTGGCACTGCGTTCGGCACCGGGACGCAGAATGCCGTCACGTCCCTGCTTGCTGCCGTGGCGACGCCGCTGATGGCGTGCGTCACGCTCTGGATTATCGTTCAGGGCATCCTGGTGATGCGTGGCGACATGGACGCCAGAGGGGGTGTCACGCGAATCATCAAAATTGCCCTGGTTATCGGCATCCTTACGTCTTCCGGTCTCTACACAAACTACGTGCAAACGCTGTTCATCACGACGATTCCTAATTGGTTTGCCACGGCGGCAGGCGGCTCACCGGCAGCTATCACCAGCACGCCTGCGACTTTCGACAATATGTGGCAGGTGACCGAGCACACGGTCGAAACCGTCAGTGCGCAGATCCCGATTTACGATGTCGTCGACGCCGTAAGTCTGTCGCTGATCGAATTGTCCATCATGGTTTTGCTGGTGGTGACATTTGCGATCTATGAATTCGCCATCATCGCAATCGGCATCATGGTTGCGATCGGACCTGTCCTGATCGTGGGCTACCTGTTCGAGGCGACAAAGGGGGTGACGGACCGGTGGATCGGTAAGCTGATCACCTACAGCCTGCTGACCTTGCTGATCAACGTCACGCTCAACATCGTGTTGACCGGCGAAAAAACATACATGCGGGTCATCCTGACGCAACAAGCAACGGGGACTGCCGCGGTGGCGATCGAAATCAAAGTCCTGATCGAGTTGGCCATGTTCTTCGCCATGGGTGCTTTCATTGTCATTTCTCTGCCGGCAATCGCTGCGACACTTGGCGGTGGCCTGGGTGTCAGCCCCGGTGCTGCTATCATGAATACGATCACCAATCTTTCTACGCGCGGGGTCTCGCGTGCGGCGAAACTGGGCGCGGCGAAGCCAAAGGCGGCATAGCCCTCCGCCATCATTACGCATCCCACTTCAAAATCCGGGAAGGAGACCAAGGGTGAAGATTGTTGTGGCCATGGTTACGCTGGTCAGCCTAGCCGCGTGCAGCAATGCCGAAGTCCTGGCGAAACCAAGAGGACCGGTCTTCGCGCTGAACACCGGTCATTGGCAGCCCACACCGGCGGACCTTCGGATACCCAAGTCTGGCGGGGCCCAATGAATAAGGAGAATTTTGCCCTTCCCGTCGATCGAACGAGGCTGAGCGATTACTACAAGCAGGTCGAATCGTTTCAGCACGAGCGAGCCACGGCCGCACGGCGCACCTCGACCATTCTGGCAGCCGTCGCCGGCATCGCGATCGTCGCCAATCTGGGCCAAGCGTGGACCATCGCCTCCCTCCTCCCGCTCACCAAGATCGTTCCGGTCTATCTGTGGGTGCGCCCGGATGGGACCGTGGACAACGCGGTTGCCCTGTCCCGCCTGCCGGCAACGCAGAGCCAGGCCGTCGTCACCGCCGCACTGTGGGAATATGTGCGATTGCGCGAGGGTTACAGCTATGACACCGCGCAATATGGCTATGACGCGGTCTCGGGCATGAGCGCCGATGCACCCCGCGGCCAGTATCAGAGCTGGTTCAATTACCCCAACGCGCAGTCGCCGCAGGTGACGGTCGGCAAGAAAGGCACGATCGAGATCGAGCACATCTCATCGGCGAACATTTCGGAAAACGTGCAGCAGGTTCGCTACCGCCGTGTCCTGACCCTGATCGGCCAGCAGCCGATCGTCACCACATGGACAGCGACTTTACAATTCGAGACCGTTGCAGCGCTGCCGGCGGCGCTGCGTCTCAGAAACCCCGGCGGGGTCATTGTCACCTCCTATCAGGCCGCGGAGGACAGCCCACAATGAGGCGGCTTTTGTGCGGGTTGCTCTGCGTGTCTGCCCTGACATTCCCCGCCTGGGCGAAGGAAGACCCGATCCCCGGCCGGGAGGATGCGCGCATGCGCACCCTCCCCTACGATCCGGGCCAGGTGGTCCACCTTTCGACCGCCGTGGGTGCCACACTCGTCGTCGGCTTCGGAACGAAGGAAACGGTGACCGCGGTCGCCGTGACCGACAGCAAAGACCTCAAGGCGATGCCGAAGGGCAATTTCCTGTTCTTCAAGTCGCAGGAAGCCCTGCCGTTGCAGCCGGTCATCGTGCTGACCTCGACCGAGGGCGGCGGGACACGGCGCTATGTTTTCGAGATCGCAACCGTCCCGGCCGCAAGCCTCGGCGAAGACGCGCCGGGGGTCTATTACAGCGTCCAGTTCACCTATCCGGCCGACGAAGCCGCACGGCGGCGCGCCCTGGCAGCGGCGCAAGCCGCAAAGAATTTGGCCACGGCGCAAGCTCGCGAGGCACAACGCCAGCTCCAGCTTGCGCATGATGAGATGGAACGGCGGGCGAGAGACCCCTTCTCGGGTGACAGGAACTGGCACTACGTCGCCCGGGGCGACCGGACGCTGCTGCCGCTGGAAGTCTTCGACAACGGCTATAGCACGGTGTTCCGCTTTCCGGGCAATGTCCGCATCCCCTCGGTCTTTGTCATCAATCCCGACGGCAAGGAAGCCACGCCGAACTACGCGGTGAAGGGCGATCTGCTGCAGGTCGACGCCGTGGCGCGCAGCTGGCGGCTGCGGGACGGCCAAACGGTGCTGGGGATCTGGAACCAGGCGTTCGATCCCGTGGGCAAAAATCCCGAGACCGAGACCACCAGCCCGAATGTGCAGCGCGTTATCAAGGACGCGCCACCATGAGCGAGAGCAGGAACGCCGGCGTTCCTCACGGGATTGACGACGACGGGTCGATCGTCTCGGGCGCACCGGGCCGGCAGCTGAGTGCGGTGCAGAAGGTCGGTCTCGCCGGCCTGGTGCTGGTCGTCTTTCTGGGATTCATCTGGATCAACCAGCTCAACAAGGTCACGCAGCCGGTCAAGCAGCCTGACGGGGTGCCGTTATCCGTGGGCGGCGCGTTCCATCCGCCACCTTCACCCCCCGATACTCCAGCCGCAACGCCGGCGTCTCTACCCATGCCCGCGACATCGGCGGCAGCTTCGATCTTGCCGCCGGCCAGACATGAGATGACGCCGGCGGAGAGCCCGATCTTCGCCTTCTCCGGCGGTGGCAGCGCTCCGGAGGCCGCGGCGGCGTTGCCGACACAAGCCGCGCTCTCCAATGGCGCACCGCCAAGCCCGCCCGCCGGAGCGCCATCCGCCCTGGCCAGCATGCTCAAGCCGACGGTGCTGAGCGGCTCCAAGGCCCGCCTCCTGCCGCATCCCGACATGATGCTGACGATGGGGACGATGATCCCCTGCACGCTGCAAACCGCGATCGACAGCCAGCTCGCCGGCTACGTCAAATGTGTCCTGCCGCAGGACGTGCGCAGCACGACGGGCGATGTCGTGCTGCTCGATCGCGGCACGACCGTGGTCGGCGAGATCGGCCGCGGCCTGGTGGAGGGTCAGGACCGGGTGTTCGTGCTGTGGGACCGTGCGGAAACGCCGGACCATGCAGTCATCGAGCTGTCCTCGCCGGGAACGGACGCGTTGGGCCGATCCGGTCTGCCAGGCCGCGTCAACAACCACTGGTGGGAGCGGTTCGGCTCCGCGATCCTGCTGTCGGTGATCCAGGGCGGCCTGCAGACCGGCACCGCACTCGCCGCCAATTCAGGATCATCAGGCGGAACGTTCTTCAATTCGTTCCAGTCGAACGGCACGAACATCTCCGACACCGCTCTGCAAGCGACCATCAATATTCCCCCGACATTGGAAAAGAACCAGGGAGATAACGTGGCGATCTTCGTCGCGAAGGACCTGGACTTTTCCGACGTATACAACCTGCGCGTGACAGGGGCCGCCCATGGCCAGTGAAGCCGCGCCGCAGCTGCGCCATCTGCTCAAACCGATCCTGCACTGGCTGGACGATCCGGCGACGGAGGAAATCGCCATTAACCAGCCTGGCGAGGCGTTCGTCCGGCAAAAGGGCGCTTTCACCCGGTATGATCTGGCGTTCGAGTATGACGATCTGGAGGATATCGCCATCCTGGCCGGTGCGTTGCGCCGCCAGGACGTCGGTTCGCGCAGCCCGCTCTGCGCGACGGAACTGCCGGGCGGCGAACGTCTGCAAATCTGCCTGCCGCCGTCGGTCCCCAACGGCACCGTCAGCCTGACGATCCGCCGCCCGGGAACCTCGGTGTCGGCGCTGTCCGATGTCGGCAAGCGGTATCAAACGTCCCGCTGGAACAGATGGGAAAAACGCCACGAGACGGAGAACCGACAGAACGCGGAGGTGCTGGCGTTCTACGACACGGGCGACATCGAGGGGTTCTTCAAAGCCTGTGTCCGCAACCGGCTGACGATGTTGCTGTGCGGGGCGACCGGCAGCGGCAAGACGACGATGGGCAAGACGCTGATCGCGGCCATCCCGCCGCATGAACGGCTGATCACCATCGAGGACACGCTCGAACTGGTCATCCCGCACGCAAACCATGTCCGCCTGCTCTACGCCAAAAGCGGCATCGGCCTGGGGGGCGTCACCGCCGAAGCCCTCCTGCAAGCCAGTCTACGGATGCGACCGGACCGTATCTTGCTGGGGGAGATGCGCGACGATGCGGCCTGGACTTATCTCAACGAAGTGGTGTCAGGCCATCCCGGGTCGATTTCGACCATTCACGGCGCCAATCCGGTACAGGGTTTCAAGAAACTCTTTTCTCTCGTGAAAGGGTCTCCACAGGGTGCGGCGCTAGAAGACAGGACGTTGATCGAGATGTTGTCGGCGGCGATCGATGTCATCGTGCCATTTCATACCACAGGCGAAATCTATGAGATTGGCGAGGTCTGGCTGGCGGCGGACGCACGCCGCCGCGGCGAAACCGTCGGCCATCTGCTGTCCGAGACGTGAGCGCGGGAGATTATTCGGATGGCAATGAAACCTTCTCCGCGGATCGTCGCCAAGATCATCGCAAGCCTGGTGCTCGCCGGCGCGGCGTGGACGCTCATCGCGTCGCTGGTCTTCCTCGCTGGAACACGACTGATCGGGTCCTTTGCGCACCCGTTCTATCAGTGGTGGACATACACATTATACGCCCCGCCGAACCCCGTCGTGACACTCTGGCTCAGGATCGGCGCCAGCGTGGCCTCTACCGTGGTGTTCGTGTTCGCAGCGGCCCTGATCGTTCGCGGCCGGACAAACGGCCCCTCTCTCCGACAGGGGTTCTTCAGCCGCACACCGCGGCCCATTCGTGGCGCCACGGACAATCACGGCCACGCCGACTGGCTCCCGATAACCAAAGCGCGGGACATCTTTCCCGGCCCCTCGGCGGCATTCGGCGGTGTCGTGGTGGGCGAAGCGTATCGGGTGGATCAGGACAACGTCGCGTCCATGGCCTTCGACCCGGCGAACAGGGCAACCTGGGGAAAGGGCGGCAAGGCTCCGCTTCTTGTCGACCCCTGCCAGTCCGGCCCTACCCACAGCCTGGTGTTCGCCGGCGCCGGATCGTTCAAATCGACGTCCGCCGCCTCAACCCTGCTCACCTGGACCGGCTCGGCTGTCGTCCTCGATCCCTCTGGCGAACTTGGTCCCATGCTGACCGCTGCGCGCGTTGAAATGGGCCATACGGTTCATCAGCTCAGGTTGCGCGGAACGACCGGCTTCAATGTGCTGGACTGGATCGATATCGAATCCCCCCTCGCCGCCACGAATGTCCTGTCCGTGGTCGGCTGGGTGTGCGGTGACGGTCCGGCCGGCGGCGGGGGATGGAAGGACAAGGGGTCCGATTTCTTCGAGGCGCGCGGCCGCGCGATGGTGGCATGCCTGCTGTCGCACATGCTGTGGGACCCTGTTCTACCCCCAGTGCTGAAGACGCTGCGCACGCTGCGGGCTGGTCTCGCGACACCTGAGATAGAAATGAAAAAGCTGCTCAAAGGTATCCACAAAGACAGCCGCAGCCCGCTTGCGCGCGACTTCGCCGGCACACTGATGGGCCTGGTGGATGAGACATTCTCCGGCGTCTATGCCAATGCCGACGAAAGCACCTCTTGGCTGGCCAACCCCGCCTTCGCATCGATCGTCTCCGGCGATACCTTCCGGTCCCTTGATCTGCTTGGCGGCAAGGTGACGGTGTTCCTCGAGATCCCGCTCGCGGCGCTGCAATCCACCCCGGCCATTGGTCGGGTCGTGATCGGCGCCTTGCTCAACGCGGCCTATGAGGCGGATGGCCGGGTGAGAGGCCGAATCCTGTATCTGCTAGATGAAGCTGCCCGCCTCGGCCCGATGAAAATCCTCGAAACCGCGCGTGATGCCGGCCGGAAATATGGCATCACCCTCCAGCTGCTCTATCAGTCGGTCGGCCAGCTCGAGCGCCAATGGGGCCGGGACGGCAAGCGGGAATGGTATGATGGCGTATCGCACCGCGCCTACGCGGCCGTGCAAGACCTCGATACGGCCAGGGAACTGGAAGACACCTTTGGCCGCTACGCCGTCATGGCAACGTCAGAGGGCTCCAATCGAGGGTCGTCCGGCAAGTCGTTCGAGGTCGGCTCACGGTCACGCGGGGCCAACACCAGCTATCACGAGATCAGTCGTCCCCTGATCCGCCGCGAGGAGCTGATGAACGACTGCCGGACCGATGAAGCGTTCGTCATTATCCGCGGCGCAAAGCCGCTCCGGTGCGGCCGGGCCATCTACTTCAGGCGGCCTGAACTGGCGGCGCGTGTCGCGGCCAACAGGTTCGCCGGGCATGCTGCCACTGTCGATTAATTGAGCCTGTATCAACAACCCTTGGAGGTGTCCCATGTCAGAGGAAGCCGCATCCGCCGATCTGCAAGCCGCCGCATATTGGCGGAATGTCGCTCGCTCCGATCGATCCGAACTAAACGTCGCGGTCACGAGGGTGAACGAACTGACGGCAGATGCGAAGCGGGAGGAAAAGGAACCGAACGAGGGGCCGCGCCGTGGCCGGAGGTTGGGCGCGGGCTGATATACCGGCCTATTCCTCTTTTGCGAGGGCCTTTTCGTCTGACCGCTTGGGCCGAATCAGCCTTCATTCGACCGGCTAGAGGCCGAGTTGAAACCGCGCCGCTGCCTGTCGTCTCAAAACCCCGGCGTTTCCGGTAGGCAGTGCAGGTCAAAACACCAGGCCAAAGCGTATTGAAGGGGTCGGAGCCATACACGCCCCAAAGGGGGGGTGCATGGTGAGCGGGATTGGAGTCAGCCAAGGGCAGGCGCTTTGCGGCTGACGAGCTTGCCCGGCAGCGGAGCGACTACTCTCGGAACGCGAATTAAAGAGCCGACGTTAGCGTCAGTTAGCGTTCAAGTAATGCCTTTGACATACCGACCAACGGCTTCATCAAATTGTGCCCTGACGTCCGCGCTTAGCTCGCCGCCCCCCAAACGTTGTCGGATATGCAGGAACAACTCCGTTGCCTCAAAGCAAATATCTTTTGTCTTCATCTCCACGGCAGCTTGAGCAGCATGAGCGGCAATTTCAAACTCATTGCTGTAGTAGATTTGATTGAGCTCATCCGCACTTGGGGGTCGTGAACCCAGGCTTTTTCTCCAGTCGGTCTGCTTCCGTGCGTAGGAGTTATAGTCGTCGACCCAATTCTGTTTTTGAAGCCAGTGGACATACTCATGAACGGCCACGCCCGCGAGGTACGAAATGTGGCCCACACAGAATAACGATCCCTCTGTACTGGGTAGGCCAGTCACCGGTAGTGCTATAACAATTTTTGTTAAGTTATGGACTGATTCAGTCTTCCAAAGGGCATTGATTCCTGAATGAAGATCGTGGATGACGCGATAATTACCGCGCGTAGTTATACCTTCTATTGGGAGGAGCGTTGCCGCTTCAACCAGGACCGGTCCGGTGGCAGCTCCCGCTCCCCACACAGCAGCTAGCTTTGTTGCCGCATCCAAATAACATCGAACAACCGCGCGGTCGATTGCAGGCTCTCTGAGCATTAGCTTCACTCCATTGGCGTTGATGTGGCCCTATTTATCCGATTTTGAATGACTGGGTCGTGTGCGGTCATACGGGGCCGCCCGAAGCGAGTCTGCGTCCTGAAACGAATGTCGGCTCCCCCGCCATCGAATCCTCAGTTCGACACTACATCCGCCGGCCACAACGGCGGCCAGCCGTAGTCATTTCCGCTTCCCGTTCCCAGTGCTCCCGCACTCGCTCGGCCGCCGCTCGCATGGCTTTCCGCACCTGTGGGCCGATGTCCTTGATCCGCTGCATGAGATCGCGCCGTTCAGCGAACTCGGTCTCGGTCTCGGTCTCGGCAGCGGGTTGCAGGCCTGTCGCCTTCCCGTTGTCTCGCCTGCGTCGGAACGTTGCCGCCCAGGTGCTCTTCGCCTTGCCCACATTCATGATGTCGCAAGGCCTCCTTTTTTGGGCCAGAATATGCATGAGTGGCCGCCCGCACCGAGAAAGGCGTTAGTCCACTCCCGCCAACGCCGGTCGTTCGTCGCGAATACCGCGAGCGGCGATAAAGTCCCACGGGCAGTCGACCGTGACATGCTACGACCTTAGCTGCTGAGCCAGCATTTCCCCCTCGGGAGAAAGGACGAGTTCCCATCCATCCAGTTCGTCATCGGGCAAAATACTGACGAAACCGTGCGTCACAAGATCAAGGCCAAACTCGCATGTATGTCTGAGTAATGTGTTTTGATCAGAAGGTTTCGCATCTTGGATGCGCCACAGTAGAGCTGCCTGATTGCTGGTTATCACACCTAGGAATTTTGGCCTTCTTCCCAATTTTTGCCCGGCTTGAGTATCAAGCATTGCCAGAACAATCCGTTGCGCATGCCGATCCAAGGGAGAAAAGGCGCCTGGATTGTTTTTTGCAATCCACAGAGCGATCAAGAACCCGTTCCGTGAGCGGTGCGCATAAGCGCGCGAAGCTATTGCCGTCATTTAGTGGTCCCTTGCCCTCAATCACGAAACAATAGAATGTCACTCATATTTTGTCAACCACATTATGTGAGTGGTACGGCTGGCTCAGACGATGGATCGCAACACACGTTGGCTTCCAGGGCATCGGGGGTCATTAACTCCGGTTGTTCCGAACGACCGCACAGGTCCCAAACATGACCAGCGACCGATGGGATAGTTTGTCCGCTTTCGGGAACTCGATTGTTCGCCGTGAATAACCGGCTTGAGTCGTGTGCGGTCATAAGGGGCCGTCCAAAGCAAGTCTGCATCCGAAACGAACATCGGTCCCCATTGCCACCGAATCACCAGCTCGACCACTACATCCGCCGCCCACGCCGGCGACCCGCCGTGGGCTTTTCCACTTCCCGTTCCCGGTACGCCTGCACTCGCTCGGCCGCCGCGCGCATGGCTTCCCGCACCTGCGGGCCGATGTCCTTTATCCGCTGCATGAGATCGCGCCGTTCGGCGACCTCGATCTCGGAAGCGGGTTGCAAGCCCCTCACCTTCCCGTCGTCTCGCCTGCTTCGGAACGTTGCCGCCAAGGTGCTCTTCGCCTTGCCCTCAACCGCGCGTTGCTCGAGCCGCTGCTTTCCGGCCTGCATCTTCTGGACGGTTCCCGTTCGCAGGTTTTCGGCGCGTGCGATCATCGCCAACGATCCTTCCTTGATTGGCTGGCGTGCAAAGTTCCGGGCCACATTCTCGATTACGTCACTCTCACGGAGCTGGCGCTTGTCACCAAGCGGCCGGCGGCCGGCGACCTCCTGCCGCTCTGCGCCATCCGAGATCACAATGAATGACTGCTCGCGGTGCCGGCTGCCCGATGTGTACGCCCCGAAGGCGTTGACCTGACGCGAGCCGCCCGGCACGGCGAAGATATGCTCGCTGACCGTTGACCCCTGCCCCGTGTTGGTCGTCAGCACGTCGCCATAGGCCAGTCTGACGCGCCCGTTCGCCGCGCTGGTGAGGCTATCCCATTTCACCAACCCGTCCCGACCCGCCTTGGTCCGCAGCACCAGGCCCTCGGCGTTGACCTCGGCAACCACCAGGACAGTGCCGTTGCGACCGATGTTCCCACCCTTGCCGGTGTCGAGAAAGCGGGCATTGGTGCGCTCGAAGAGGCGCACCCGATCCCCCACAGCCAGTGGCAGGTCATAAGTTCGGGCTTCGGCCCCTGCCCCGCTCGCCGCTGGCACGGTGATCCGGTCGGCGCCGACTTCGCCCAACGCGCGCCGCTTATCTCGGATGGCCCTGCTGATCTGATGCGCGTCATGGTTGGTCGGCGCGCTGATCGAGATGGAAAACCGCTCCCGGCCAGCATTGGCCTCGCGCCGCTGCTGCCAGAGGTCGACGATATTTTGCACCGCTTCCTCGTAGCCGCCGGATGCCACACGCAGGGTGCCATTTTCGAGCTTGCGCTGGACCGCCGCGGCGGTTTCCCCGTTGCGGAACATCAGGGTGGTTTCCCGCTCCTCCTGCTCCACCTGGCGCACCGACCGCTCAAGAGTCGGGATCGCCGTCTCGCCCAGGGCACGGTGCAGCAAGTCCACGACGGCGCCAGCCTCCACACTCTGCATCTGCTTGGAATCGCCGATGGCAACAATCTGGAAACCGTGCGCCTGCTGAGCGCGCAGCAGGTCATTGAGTTGGCGCGTGCCGAGCAGCCCCAGTTCGTCCACCACCACGACGGACCTGGTGTCAAGTTGGAGCCGACCCGTCTCAACGGATCTGAGGAAGCTCTCCACGGCCCGCGTGTTGCTGGCGGTGATCCCGGCTTCGGTGAGATCGTCGGACTGACGCCACGCCAGGGCGATGCCGTGGACCGCGCGGCCATCTTGCTTCCAGGCATCCACCAGAGGCTTCAACAAGGTGGACTTGCCCGACCCGGCAACACCGATCGCCACGGCGAGGCGACCGCCGGTGCCAAGCTGCTCCATCACCGCCCGCTGCGCCTTGCCGTGTTCGGAAGTGAAGTCGAGGTCGGGGAAGCGTTTCACCGCTGCTGCGATCTGCGCCGAGGTTAGGGCGGCCGTCCGGTCGTTGCCGGCCACCCGCGCGTTGGCGACCAGCACGCGCTCCTCGTCCCGGTGCAGGGCCGTCGTGATGCCGACCTTATCGCGGCCGTTTTCGCCTTTCACGTCGCCCCAGATCAGCGACGTGATTTTCCCGTGCTGCATCACGCCACGCTCGCGCATGGCCTTCGTAATAGCGCTGACCTCGGCGGGCGATTCGACGCCGGAGGCGATCAGCCCCTTGGCTGCTGCAAGCCGGGCGTCAGCCCCCTCGACGGATGCACGGCGTTGCAGCTCCTTGTCGAACACCGGAAGTGCCGCCTGATAGGCAGTCTCCAGCCGGTCGTCACGGGAGGTTTCCGTGCGCTTCAGATCGGGCCGCAGGACGCTTCGGTGCTGGTAACCGATCTCAGCGGCGGCGCGCTGCCACGCCGCAGCGTCGCTCAAATCATCGGACTTCGCACCCCGCGGGTCCTGCACTCCCTGTTTAAGTAGGCCAACCTTCCGATCGGCATCCAACGTGTCCCAATCGAGACCCTGTTCGGCGGCATAGGCACGTGCCGCGACCGTCCCACCCAAGGTTCTTTTCGAAAAATGCTCGGTGACGCGCTCGGGCACGGCGGTCAGCCGGGCCATTTCTGTCCGGTCGTCGAGCACAACGTCCACCCCATGCTTGCGCAGATTGGTGGCGAGATAGGCCTGATACAGCGCGCCCCACTCCTTCACGCGCCCGTCGAGCTGGTCGAGCCACAAACCGCCCATGCGGCCGGTTCCGGTGAGTACGGCGTTGAAGACGGCGGTATGGGTATGCAACTGCATATCGCCGGCAACGCGGCCCATGGCGTTTTTGACGGTGTACAGCTCTGTGTACTCCTGCCCGCTCCTGTCGGTTTTGATGACTTCGACGGTCGGCCGCGCGGTGTAGTGGTCGAAGGACACCCAGCCGATCGAACCTGGCTCCCAGCCTTCCTGTCCGGCCTTGCCCTTCCTGGCGCGGCCGATCTGCGCCTCGATGTCCAGCATGACGCTGTTGATGGCGCCATGATGTGCCTGATGGATGATCCCGCGTTCGGCCTCGGTCGGCGCGAAAGCCCACGCAACCGAAACCGATTTCGGCGCGGAGAACGTCAGGTCGACATAACCAATCCGCGCCCGAGATGTGTCCATGCGCTCGTGATACTGTTTCGTGGTCAGTTCGCCGCCCGTGGCCGTCCGACCGGACAAGATATCCACGCGCTGCGCCGGGGTCAGCTCAGCATTCTTGGCCCCCAGAACGGACTGGAATCGTCGCAATGCCCTCTGTGCAGCTGCCACCGGCAGGATCGTTCCATCCACTTTTCGGCCGGCCAGGACGTTTTCAAGCTCGGCACGGGTCGGCATGCGGCTTTCATCCATCCCGAAAATCGTTCCGATGCCTTCTGTTCCGGCCTGCTGCTGCTTTCCCTTGATGTCACTGCCATCCGCGCGTTGGCCATTCAACAGGTTGGCGATCTCGGCTGCTGTCAGAGCCTTGACGGTGTCGATGCCAAGTCGCTCGGCAAGAGCCGGGTTCATGTCCCGGCGGGGTGTGGCCGTCGCACTGCTGTAGTCCTTGCCGGTGCGCGCCCGCTCGGCCGCGCTGTCGAGCCGCTCGCCAGCATCTCGTCCATCCTCGCCGGCCTGATCATGGCTGGTGCGGCGAAGCGACGCGACGGCCTCGTCCCGCTCCACCAGCCCCGCGGCAACGAACGCACCGAGTGCTCGGATCGTCAGCTCGCCCCGGGTCAACGTACGGCCCATGGCATCGGTGCTGCTCTCGGCCAATCGGCCGGCCTCTCGCGCCACCAGATCGTCAAGCCGCTCTTCGTTCGGAAACCGGCTGCCAGCCGCCTCGGCGTAGCGCGCCGCGGCGGCTTCGGCGGGAGTCGGCGGGCTAAGGCCCTGGTGATAGTACTCCGCCATCGCCGCCATCTCAGGCGACAGCGTCTGCTGCAACAGGTGCTCGCTCATGGCCCGCGCCGCTGAGGGCGCGCCCGCTGCACCAGTCCGGTAGGTCAGCACCTCAGTGCTGCGTAGTCGCTGCGGTGGACCAATCCTTCAGGCTGGTCTCGAACTGCCGGCCGACCGCCCCTGGCAGCTCCGCCACCAGCGCGATCAGGCTCGTCTGGTTTGCGTCCATCTGCTGCACCCGGGCCGCGAGCGCCTCAAGCGCCTGGGCAACCGGTGACGGCCCAGCCTCCTCGGAGGCCGCTGCGAGAATGTCTGCCAGCATCTCCGACTGCGCCCGGTTGGCTGCCAGCAGCTCGTTCAGGACGGCCAGGATGGTCTGCTGAACCTCCCGGTGCTCCTCCAACCGCTCCGCAATCGCGGTCACGGTGTCGCCTATGTGGGCCAGGCTCACGCCGTCTTTCATCACTGTCATTGTACGTCCTTGTATCTCCAAATCGACTACTCACGGTATCCTGATCCGCCGGGAAAGCCCGTGCCAAACGCGTCTATCCCACGCGGCAATCGCTGACAAGAAACACCCGTCTAGGGTGACTTGGTCTGTAAGAGGCCGCCGAGTCGTCACATAAAACTCAACCTTACCAATGAAGATACGGTAACGGATACAATAACGGATACGCCACCTGGATACGAAAACGGATACGGAAATGGAGACAAAAAGGGTGACAGAAAACGTGAGGAATGCCATCTTCTCCCAGAATGAAGCCGCCCCCGCACAGCCTGCATTCCGGCAGGCCCCCGAAACGAAAACGCACCGTCGCCGAGCTGAAAGACCTCGCGCGCGTGCTGGGAGCCGACTGGACGCAAGGCGACACGGTGCAAACCTGGATCCACAAACACGAGGGCAAGATCGGTGAACTCAGTCGCATGGTCGAAGATGGCTGGCTGTGGGAGGACATCGGCAAGGCGATGCATCTGGCCGGGATCGCCTACAGCACCGGTCAGCCGATTCCGCCGCACACGCTGCGGCTCAAGGCATATCTGTCCCGCAACCGGGAGAGGGAGCGCACGGCCGCAGACGCGACGAGCCAGGGTCGTCCCGATGCTCTGCCGCCAGTGCTGCCCGTCTCTGTCCCCGTCGCAGCTCCCTCCATCGAAGCCCCGGCTCGGGCGGTCGCGGCACCGGCGCGGACAAAGCCGCCCGTCGATGCGTCCGACGTGGGTGGAGAAAGTGCGCCAGAGGAACCAACGTTTCGTCTAGTCACGCTGAAGGGCGGCAACCTGCCGCCCGAGCCACAACCGTCACCCAAGAACCCGCGGCACGAGGAATCTACAGCTACGCAAGTCTCGGATGACGAGATCCTGCGTCGGGTGTTCGGCAAACCCTGAAGCTCTGAGGTTAACATATGTCAGCAGAAAAACCCATCAAGCTCGGGCCATCAGTAACCATGGACAGCCCCCGATCGCCCCCGGTCGCGCCGTTCGACCAGTCGAAGATGGCCGACGATGAGCCGCAGTTCGACGTGAACCCGTTCACGCCCCGTCACAAGGGCACCGACGAACCGCCGCCCGCCCAAGGGATCGATCTGACGGGCCAGAACAAGATCATCTTCGCGGTCGGTCGTGGCAAGACCGGCAAGACCACGCTGCTGCGGTGGATGGCAGAGACCGCGCTGGCGGCTGGGCGGCCCTTCCTGATGGCCGACATCGATCCCACCAATGCCTCGTTCGCGTCCTACTTCGAGGGGGTCTCCCGCCCCGACACGGACGATCCGGCAGGGGTCAACCGCTGGCTGCAAGCCTTCATCGAGTATGCGGTGAAGCACCAGACGACGGCCATGATCGACCTGGGCGGCGGCGACACCACACTGCGGACCCTGGCAACCGAGATGCCGGGGTTTTCCCAGCAGATCGAGGAGGCCGGCCTCGTTCCGGTCAATTTCTATCTCGCTGGCGCACAACCCGACGACCTAGCCCCGATCGCGACCCTGGCGGAGCGCGGCTTCAGCCCTCGTGCCCGCGCCGTGGTGCTGAACGAGTCGACCGCCGAGGTCGGCCTGTCGCGGCAGCAAGCCTTCATGCGCGTGGTCCGCAACCGCGTGCTGCTGGATCAGCTCGGCAGCGGAGCCATCAACCTATGGATGCCTCGGCTTCATGCCGCCGATGCGGTCGAAAGCCGGCGGTCCAGTTTTGCCGCGGCGCGCGACGGGCAGACGACGCCCCCACTCGGCATCTTTGACCGCTCGCGCGTCAAATCCTGGCTGGAGGCCATGGATAGGCAATTCCTCGGGGTGAAGTCATGGATGCCATAGTCGGCGAAGCAGGGTCCCTCCGGGCGAAGGTCGAAGGCGCACAAACCGCCCTCGCCCTCGCTATCGCCAAGGCGAACCTTACCTGCGACCCGCTTGGGCCGGCCCTCGAAGCCATGTCGGACTCCCTGGGTGCCCAGCTTGCCCTGCATCAGGCAAATACCGGGCACTTCAGGGATGTAACCGCGCGCCTGGACGTGTCGGTGGCTGACGCAATCCGCGGCGGCGAACAGGCGCTCGATGCGAGGCGGATCGCGATTGTCGAGGCGCTTGCCCCTGAGCTTGCCAAACAAATGGCGCGCAGCGTCCGCGCCTGGAACCGAACCGTCACTCTGAAAACCGCCCTGTCGTATGGCGCTTTCGCGGTCGCCCTGGCGCTTGGGGTCGGGCTGGCCGGGTACGGCGCGGGCTGGCAGGCCGGGCACGTCTCTGCTCTTGGTGTGGCCGGCGCGCTGACCGGCGCTATCCGTCAAGCCGGGCCTGATGCCGAAACGGCCCTGGTCAGTATGGTGCGCGCTAACAATGTCGCGGAAGCTTGGGCAAAATGCCAAAAGACGGCAACGGACGACAAGGACGGCCGGCGCATTTGCTCGATGTTGATGTGGGCGGACCCCGAAGGCCAGCCGAGAGGCTGACCATTGGATTGCAATCCAAAACAAATTTGGACTGCGCTGAACATGATCGCCGGCGAGCCGCCCTATTTGCTCGACCGGGTCAACTCTCTCACTGACCCCGCCTATGTCGGCCGATTCGATCCAACCCCATGCACGCGCCCCTAGGATGACCTAGTCTGTAGGAGATGGCTACCTTTCGACGACTCCCAACGTGGTTTGCAAAGGGCATCCCATTGGGCGTCCTAAGGGGTATGTTTTGGGGAATTCTATAGGACATCTTATGGGGAATTAAGGGCGAGGCTTTTCCAGGGTGCGGGCTGGCGCGGTACGTCAACGGCGCCCAGATTCGGGTCAGCCATCAGGCCGGCAGTTCGTCGCCTTCGTCAGGTGCGACATCAGGGGCGTGGTCGAGGATGCGCAAGGCGGCCGCCACGTCCCCCCGGGCCGCGCGCTTCTGCAAATCAAGCAATCCGCGCCGATGGCCGAGGCCTTCCGAGATCAGCGCCACCAGAAGCTGGTTGATCGACACATGCTCTTCGGCTGCCGCTTCCTTGGCCTGCGTGAGAATGTGTTCGGGAACCCTTAGTGCAAATCCACTCATCATGGCCTCCTATGGTTCAAAGCTGCCGATCGTTGTTCGCTGAGGTACTCGCCGGCCGACAGCACGCGCAAACCAAACGCCGCGACGGCGGGGTGCCCGGAAATGCCTGTCTCGCGACAGGATGACGGATGCACCTCCCGCCAGGGCGCAGTCGATATACGGGTCGTCCTTGGGATCATCGAGGAAGGGCCGAAAACGGAACCACGGCTCAACCAGCTTCCCGCGGGCACAGAGTGCATCAAGCACGCTGTCGATCTGGTCGGGCCTGATCCAGGGTGTCTCACCGAGGATCCCTGGCCGTTTCAGGACGCTCTCGTATTCCAGGACGACCGTTGGCGAGACGGCGAACGGCACGTCCCCGATCAACATCCCTCTGAGGACCGCATGAGAAGCTCCTTTGCGGGAGCGGAGTGCGCTCAGGAGAACGTTGGCATCGGCGACAATCATTCCACACGATATCACATGCGATATCGTTGGGCAAATTGTTCATGGGGGAGGTTGCCGACCGCCTGACGCCAGGCCCCGGCGGACCAGATGCCGACGGTCACGGCACCGCCGTTGCCGCCAGACCTCGCCGCTCATGCGGCAACTCTGCGTGAGCGGCTTACCGCGGAATTCGACGCGACTATCACCGCCGCGTGGGTCGCCGCCGAGCGGCGTGCGGCCGAGCGTTTTGGCGGCGAAGTCGAGGTGGCCCGCGCGGCGGCTGAGGCTGCCGGGCAGGCACAGGCGGAAGCTGATGAAGCGCTGGCGGCGGCCGATGTGGCCCGCGACGCCGCCAAAACCGACCGCGACCGGCTAGCCGCCGAGGCGACCGAGGCGCGTGCGGCCGCGGATCGGGCGACCGGACGCCGCGCCGCGGCCGACGTCGAACGTGATCGTCTGGTGGCCGAACTAGCCCAGACCCGGCAGGCCATCGCCGAAGCCGAACGTCGCACCGCCGCGGCCGGCGCTGCCCGCGAAGCGGCAGAAGCGTCTGCCAAACAAGCCCAGCAGCTAGCGGAAGCGGCGCGCGAGGCGGCCGAGGCAGATCGCAGAACTTCAGCCACGGACGTGGCGACCGCGCGAGCGCAACTCGCCGGAGCGCAGGCAGAAGCCGCCGAGGCCCGGCGCGCCCTCAACGCCGCGGTGGAGGAGCGGGGCCGGCTGCTCCAGCAGGCCGAAGCGGCGGAGGCGCAGCTTGCGTCTTGAACCGCGGCAACGCCCGGGGCGGAGAAGAAACCAGGCCGGGCCGTGGAGCCCCGACCCGGACAGTCGAGGGACCAGCGAGCTGACCGGCCCGCTGGTCACGACGGGGTCGGCCGGGACGAGCCCCGGTGGGGTTTCGCCGTTGCTGCATGGCGCAAGCCCCAGACCGTCCGTCCCAGGTTGAGCTCCCCAGTCTTCGCCTTCGCCACCATGCCGTGGAAATACCCGCCCGGCGTCGATCGGAAATGCGCCGCCGGCTTGGCCGAGACGATCGCGATCGCGATCGCCGCCTGCTCGCGGCCCATCGCAACGCAGGCCTCGCCCCACAGCGATTTCGAGACCCCAAGTTCGCCGCGCAGCCAGTCGGCGGCATCGACAATCTCCGGCCAAGCCGGGCTCGGCGTTTTCAGATAGACGCGCAGTCGCGGCGCCAGCACCATCAGTTCGGCGGTCGAGAGCCGCATCACCGTCCCGCTGTCCGTCCGGGCTGGCTTCTCCGCCCCCTGCCCTGCTGCCCTGTCCGGCGGATTGGGCGGCGTCTGCGACCTCTCAGGGATTGGCACCGCCTCGTCCAAGGCCGACTTACTTCCTTTGGAAGCCGTTACCGTATCCTGTTTACGGGTAACCTGAACATACGTGTAAAATGTTGTCACAAGGGGACGAGGTACAAAAACGATTTGCTAAAACAATAGGTTATCCGACGCGATGAGCAGCCCCGGGACCCTCTGCTCGAACTGCCTCCGGTGAACCTCGCATGGTGTCCATAAAAGGGTCCGCAGATGCCGAAAATCCGGGCCAATCATTTCAAATACTTAGCTTGGGCATTTTGATGTCCGCAAAGGTAAGCCTTCCTGGACACCCCGAATTCGGGCAGTGGCACAGCCTGTAGCAACTTTTTGCACGCATCTTCAGGTTACCCGTACGTCGCCGGCCAGTTTTCCTTCAGCGACAAAACATAGTCCCCACCTCCCTCGATGATGGTTTGGGCGATCTCTTTCTGCGTTCCCATCGCATCG
>NZ_LMUJ01000011.1 GCF_009765975.1 Acidisphaera sp. S103
TATTTCGCTGTACAAGCCGCACGGTATTGATTCTACTCAGCTTCCGACGTTTGGCGACGTCACCGGAGCTGGGGAGATCAACACCGTGCAACCCAACACTAGCGTTTTCCAGTCGATTCTGAAGCTGCTTCCGTGGGACGCGTTCAACCACGCAATCGAACAGCACGCCGCCCAGGACTGCGCCAGGACCTTCACCCACAGAAGCCATCTCGTCGCCATGCTCTACGCCCAATTCGCCGGCGCGGTCAGTTTGCGTGACATCGAGGCCGGTTTGCACAGCCATGCCAACCG
>NZ_LMUJ01000105.1 GCF_009765975.1 Acidisphaera sp. S103
ACGTAGACGCCGTAATAGTTGCCGCTGACGATCGTGCCGGCATTGGTCACCGTGCCACCGGCATACAGCCCCACGCCGCCGCCGTCGGACGGCGAGATACCCAGGATAAGGCCACTGTTGGCCACCGTTGCGGCGCCGCCGACAGCGCGGATGCCGTAACGGCTCCCCTCGATCAACGCCCCCGCACCGGTGTTGCTGACCACGCCGCCTGCCAACAGCGTGACACCGAACTGCGCGCTGCCGGCGTTGACCGTGCCGGTGTTGCCCAGGCTGCCGCCGCCGGCCACGGTGACCGTCGTATCGATCAGGCCCGCATTGCCCAGCGTGCCCGCGTCGGTCAGCACGACTGCGCTGCCGATGGTGTCGGTGCTGTCCAACTGCCACGTGGCACCGCTGTCGACGGTGATTGTGCCGAAGCCGCTAAAGATGGTACCGAACCCACTCAGCGTGCCGGTGGCGTCGTCGCCTTGTGCCAGCTCCAGCGTGTTGGTGCCCGAGCCGCCCGCCACCTTTCCCTGAAACACGGCACCCGGGTCGAGGATCACCCGATCGGCGTAATCGCCGGCGAACCGCACCGCATCGACGGCACCGCCGATGGTGCCGGCATTGATCACCGTGCCGGCACCGCCGCGGATGTAGACGCCGTAGCTGATTGTGCTGTTGATCGACCCGATGTTGCTCACTGTGCCGCCAGCAAACAAGCCGACGCCGTCGCCGCTGATAATGGTGCCGCTGTTGGTCACCGTGCCGAGGCCGCCGTTGACGTAGACGCCGTAATAG
>NZ_LMUJ01000012.1 GCF_009765975.1 Acidisphaera sp. S103
GAACGTGCCCGGTGACAAGTGAGGCCGCCGCCGTGCCGCTGCATCCGGTCCACGTCGCGCCGGCCAAGCCGACACTGGTGGCGCCAAACGCCAGAGAGCAAGCGCCCTCCTTAGAGAAATGGTGGACCGATTCGCAACAGGAATCATCAATAATTAGCCGAATTTTAGGCGAAGTCCGGCGTGTCCCCGCGCGTTATGGCGCGAGGCCAGGTGCTATGCGCCACGCGCACCGAGCCGCGAAATAAGCGTCTCGGCCCATCCGGGTAACGCCCCTTCACGCATCATCCCATAGGCCGCCGACGCGGCCCGCGGGGGCCGAGAGGCGTTGCCTCTTCTCTCCCCCAAACAGGCTTCCGCCCAAAACGAAGACGAAACCGCCCGAAAGGGGCGGTCAATTTCGTTTCGTTTCGGGTCCCCGCGAAGCCTGTTTTCCCCCTCCATCTCCACCGCTCACGCGGCCCCGGGAAGCAGACGCGCTGCTTCCGCAAACCAAGAGAAAGGGGAAAAACCATGAGCAAGACACTCGATAAAGCCGCACTCAGCCAGTTCACCGGTTCCGAAAACTGGTATCGCCACGGCATCAACCGCAAGGTCACTTTCACGGACGGCGCGAAATACGTGGCCGATCAGGCTGGCGCTTACTGGCTGCTGGACGAGATCGCGATCATCCAGCCCCACGACAAAGCCGTTGCCGCCGAAGAGTTTCAGGTCTGGACGCTGAAGGTCCGCGAAAATCACACGGCCACCCTGACCTGCGAGGACGGCAATGGCCATGCCGTGTTCGCGAAAGACATCCCCTTCACCGACTTCCCGCTGCCGGAATTCACCCTCTGGTTCGCGAACAACGTGATCTTCCTGCCGAGCGAATACTGACCAAGACAGGGCCACCGGCAGGGGCGGCCCTTTTCATTCCACCGTCAAACCAACAGGAGATTGAGCCATGAAGATCAAGAGCATCCCCCTTTCGCAACTGATCCCCTCCCCTTCCAACGTGCGGAAAACCGGGAGCGGCATCGGGATCATGGAACTCGCCGCCAGCATCGAGGCCCATGGCCTTTTGCAAAACCTTCAGGTGCGCGAGGCCGCGAACGGCAAATACGAGGTGGTGGCCGGAGGACGCCGCCATGCCGCGTTGAAGCTGCTGGCGAAGCGCAAGGCGTTGCCGAAAGACGCCGCCGTCGCATGCAACTTGCTGGACGGCGAGGACGCGACCGAAATCAGCCTTGCCGAAAACGAAATGCGCAAAGCTATGCATCCCGCCGACCAGTTCGAGGCGTGGAAGGCGCTCATCGATGCGGGTCATGGGCTGGAAGATATCGCCGCGCGTTTCGGCGTTGCGCCGACCGTGGTGCGGCAGCGGCTCAAGCTTGCCGCCGTCAGTCCGAAGCTTATGGCTCTCTACCGTGACGCGGAAATGACGCTCGACCAGCTGATGGCCTTCACTGTATCGGACGATCACGCGGCACAGGAAGCGGCATGGTTCGACGTGCCCGAGTGGCAACGTAAGGCCCATGCGATCCGCCAGGCGCTCACCGCCGCGCATGTGCGGGCCGACGACAAGCGGGCGCGTTTCGTGACGGTCGAAGCCTATGTTGCGGCGGGCGGCCATATCATCGCCGACCTGTTCCAGACGGAAAGCGAAGGCTATCTCACCGTCCCTGCCCTGCTCGACCGGCTCGTTGCCGAAAAGCTCGAACGTGAGGCCGGGGCCGTGCGGGAAGAAGGCTGGAAATGGGTCGAGATCGTTTCCGATTTCAGCACCCTGCCGTCCTTCGGCGAGGTAAAAGGCAAACGCCAGCCGCTGCCGCCGAAGACAGTCAAGACGCTCGCCAAGCTGGAACAGGAAGCCGACCGGCTACGCGCAATGGACGAACTGACCGACGAGGAACTTGAACGGCTGGAGGCCCTCGAAGCCGAGATCGGCACTCTCTCCACGCCCGTTTATGTCTGGAGCGACCGGCAAAAGACCCGCGCCGGGGCGCTGCTATCAATCGGCCATGACGGTGCGCTCATTGTCGAACGGGGCCTGATCCGTCCCGCCGACATGAAACCGGCAAAACCCAATGAGGCCGAAGTGCCAGACGAGGCCGATCATACCTCCCGCCCGTCTTTCTCATCCGCCCTTGCGGGTGAATTGACCGCGCACCGGACGGCGGCGCTACGCGCAGTGCTTGCCGACCGTCCCGAGGTGGCGCTTGCCGCCGCCGTGCACGCGCTCCTGCTGCCGGTATTCTATGGCAGTGACGGGGAGAGCGGACTTGCGATCCATGCCACGGCCCCTGCCCTTCGCGCCGAAGGCATGGACGACAGCCCCGCCGCAAAGCGGCTGGCCGAGCGCCATACGGCGTGGGTGGCGCAGTTGCCGGAGGACGGCGGGGCTGTGTGGGATTGGCTGCTGACACAGGACAACGCGGCCCTGACCGGTCTGCTCGCCTATTGCGTGGCCTGCACGGTGGAGCCGCAGGGCGGCGGGCATGTCAGCCAGCTTGCCGCCGCCGTGTCGCTCGATATGGCGCAATGGTGGCATCCGACCGTGGCTGGATATCTGGGCCGCGTGCCGAAGCCGCTGATCATTGAGGCCGTTACCGAAGGCAAAGGCGCTTTCGAAGCGAACTGCCTTGCCGGTCTCAAAAAGACCGAGATGGCCGGACGCGCCGCCGAACTGCTCACCGGCACCGGTTGGCTTCCCGCCATGCTGAAAGCCGCCTAACTCGGCCTGACGATACCGGCTCCGGCGGCAACGCCGGGGCCGGACATCGCGGCGGAAAGCGGAAACCGCGCCGGGATCGTCCGGCGCGCTTGCGTTGTTGCGGTCGTCTTGCGAAGACTCCGGCCTTAGCATCTCCGACGTACGACCCATCGTCACCACTGCAACGCTGCGGCTACGGATCGGTATGGCGTCGATGTATCGAATATTGCGCAAGTCAAAATATATCGGATACGATGGCGATACAACGGCACCCCATGTCATGCGTGCATTGGGGATGTGGCAGCTCAGGGAGCTGGTTGGGTGCAAATTTTTTCCCGACGAATCTCTGGCAGTGGCGACAGCTATCACCCGATCCAAGAATTTCGCATTTTCGAATGCCAAGACGTGTGAACGACGCCCGCTCAGTTTGATGATTCGCAGCGAACGTGACCATTCGCACTGCGACAGCCGCTTCGAGGGCGCAACTGAAATCGACCGGGACAGGGAAGCTGGAAGAACCGCCATGACCGGCTCCGGCCCAATTCCAGGCGGCGCAGCGCCTCAGGTATTGAAGGTTCGATGCGGATATGTCGCCTAAAATCCCAGGTTTAATGTCCATGATGACCCGCAACATTTCGAGCATGCGGTCATCCTGAAGCGTGATCGCTAGGGGGTTGAAGGACGGCGGGGGCTTTATCTCCCAATCTGCGAACGCGTGATGGGCTGCCAAGACACCCTTCAAATCGCCGCGCTCAAAGCAGCGCATCCAGTCTGCGGTATATTTCCCCTCGGCCGTCTGTTCGGCCGCCAAAAAAGTCTGAACTCTCGTTCGTCCTTCCGCGCTCAGGACGAAGTATGGACCGTTTATCATTCGGTGTGCAGCGTCAGGTTTGCTCTCAAAGAGCCGCCGCGCCAGCTCTTCTTTTTTCCCCGAAACTTTTAGTCCTGCGTCGCGCAGCGCCTGCTTCAGCTCCACCTGCCTAGTCGACACAAGGAGGCTATCCAAATCGGACGCGCTCTCGACGAAACCAGCATCGAGAAATCTTTTGGCGGTCTTGATAGGATCTTGCTGGAGAATAGCCTCCAAAAAAGCTCCCGTAGCCGCCGGATTTTTTGGGCCATCGAATTTTGAGAGGAAGAATAGCTCAGCGCGCGAAAGCTGGGTTTTGTCTTTGAATAGGTTGATGAGAGATTTGAACATCGCGGTCGCTTTTCGAAGAATGCCGGTTTTCTGGCGACCTTACGCTGCCTTCTTTCCCTTTGTGAACTGCTTCACCCATACGATAAAAGCGCGGCGTGGGTTCTTAGGGGGCTTTTGCCGCGGTTCCATTCGCGATAGCGCGTCCGTACGGCCGTGCCCCGCTTTGCGATGACCTGGTCGCGTTTTGCGGCCTATGGGTCGGGCCCGGCAGCGTCCTCATCATCCGTTTCTGCGTCGAAGACGCCGTAGCGGAATTTATAACAAGGTTTATACTGCCATTCGCAAATACACCTGCGAATCACCTCTCGATTAAGAGGCAGCTCATGACGAAGAATGCTTCCCGGCCTGCTTTCATTTGGAAACGCACCGGCGAGAATTCGGGCCGCTGGCTCGAAGCCGGCACCGGGCGGAAGCTGAATGACGGCGATGGCTTTGCCGTCCAGATCGACCGGATGCCGTTTAATCCCGAGGACTGGAGCGGTTATATCTGCGTGCCTCCCGTCGGGAAAATGCCGACAGCCGCAGATATGGAAGAGTGCGAACGATTGGAAAGGCGCACCGCGTCCGACGCATGACACAAGCTGCCCTCGTTCGTTATGACGTGGGCGCCGATGAATTGCGCCAGCGCGAATTTTCCCGCCTCGCGTCCTTCGTCGTGCCGACGCTCGAAGCCCTGCGTTCCCTGACCCCGAGGCCGTTTCGCGTGGAAGTCGCGCACATGATGGAACGCCTCGGTTATGAGGTCATCACCGGCGAGGATGCCGCTTATCTCGTGACGCTCAAGACCGGCGCAAAACATCTTGTCGCTTGCGGATCTCCGGCGACCTTTGAGCCCACGCCCCTGCGCGACCTGGCGCGTTTGCACGATGCCGTCATCGCGGCGAATGCCGTTTCGGGTTTCTTCGTCACGGCGCGCCGTTTCACGCCCGAAGCGGAAGCCTACGCCGCGACAGCCCCACTCAAACTGGTGGACGGCAAGACGCTGGTCGCCTCGATGCAGCGGAGCCGCGAGGGGATGATTATGCCCGAAACCTATGCCGCCATGTGCCGCCAGTGCGGCGAGATCGTCAAACACCGGCTCGACTGTGCCGAGGCGATCCCGTGCACGGAAGGGCATCCCGTCCCACCGACAATTGCCCTGGCGGCGCTGATCGCGCCGAAGAGGTCGGACGGATCAGGGGGCGACGACGCGGCGCCCAAGCAATCCAGCCGCTTCGAAGTCCGGCAGCACAATGCGAAATTCCAGGCCCGCATGCGCCGCGGCGGCACGAAGCCCAAGCAGTGACGGCAGATACGTAAAGACCGACGCCCCACTGGGAGGCGCCGGCCTCGTTTTCTTTGCAATCTCAGGCATCACCCTTCGACTGCCCGTGGAAAATATCATTCGACGTAGACAAAGAGAATTTGAAAGTTTTCTTTGCATAAACATCTGCCGAGAGCGCGAGAGGTGCAACACCTCTCGCATAAAAATCGCGCGCGTAGCGCGCACCGTAGTGAGACCCCGTTTCGTTGCGCGAGACCGTTAGGCCAGGATCTCCGTCGCCCCTCCCCTCGCCGGATTGCCCGACGTTAGGGAGAGAAAGAGAGAATTCTCGAAATATAGAATTCAGATGAGGGGCGCATGCGTCCCTGCCCCGCTTTTTACTCACGCCCGTTCAACGCGGCATTGGAGAAGGGAGATAATTCACGAAAGCGAGAATTACACTTTTCGCTCTTTCATAATTCTCTCTTTCTTGAAAAACGGAATTATGTCAATCTCTCTTTCATGAAAACGATCATCATCGCGAATCAAAAGGGCGGGTCGGGCAAATCCACCATTACCGTCCACCTGGCTGCCGCCGCCGAAGCCGCCGGCAACGGACCGGTCGTCATTTCCGATACCGACCCGCAGGGCACCGCCGCCGACTGGTTCAACCAGCGCAAAAAGGCCGGCATCGAGACGCCACGGTATTCCGCCCTCACCCTTTCCGACCTTTCAGGCCGGGTCAGCGCCCTGAACGAGGCGGGTGCGGCTTATCTTTTCATCGATACCGCGCCCTCGATCGGCGCCGTCAACGCCGATCTGTTCGCGCTTGCCGACCTGATCCTGATCCCGCTCAATCCAACGCCGGCCGATCTGCGCGCGCTTGTCAAAGGGCTGCCGCTTGTCAGGCAATCAGGCAAGCCTTTTCAGTTCGTGCTGACGCGTGTGCGTCCAAATTTGCGCAACAATGACGGGGCTGCGGTCGCGCTCGATGCTCTCGGCCTCGTACTGACGACCCGGATGCATGAACGCGTCATATATGCCGAAACCTTCGCGCATGGGAAAACCGCGTTTGAGACCGATGCCAAAGGGGTGGCGGCGCAGGAAATTGCGGCGCTTTGGACGGAGATCAGGGCCAAGCTAGAAAGTTAGAAAGAGATAATTAGAGAAAACAGGAAAGAGATAATTCGGGAAAGGGAGAAACTAATGAGCAAACGCCCCGCCGTCAATCTAGCCGATCTTACGTCCGAAGCCGCGGCCCCGATGAGCGAAGCCGCCCAGCGCATTGCACAGCCAGCCGCACCCGTCCCGGCAGCCGTGGCGTTGGCACCTGTATTGGCCCGCCGCGCGGCCGACGCGGCAACCAGGACCGAGAACCTGGAGGCTCTCGCGTTCAAGGTTCCCAAGGCGTTCCGGAGACGGTTCAAGCAACGCGCGACGAACGCCGACCTCAAACTCAACCAGCTTCTGTTCGAAGCGCTCGAAGCGTGGGAGGAGAAGAGAGGCCTCAAAAGTTAGAATTCCTTTTTTCAGGAATTATCTCTTTCTCCCTTTCCTGATTTCCGCCTGCTGCCGCCTTTCCCGATCCGCCTTGGCCGGTCCTGGTCGTCCGACCGGGATCATGCCCAACGCATGCTGTCCCCATGGCGCGCAAAAGAATCCACGCCCGAAATTGTCCAGGAAATCGATAGAATTCAGCGCGTAAGGGCAATGCGTTCGTACGAATCGGTAGACTCTGACGCAAATCGGTTCGACACTCGCGTCCCTAGTGAGACTGATTCGGGTTCGGCGATGCAGAAAACCACCAACTCCACGGCCCATACGAGGCAATACCGCCAACGCCTTCGCGCGTCCGGCGGCGAGGAGGTGCTGTTTCAGCTCCCGCGCGAAACCATCGCGTTGCTCGATCAGCTCAAGGAAAGTCAGGGCCTGCGCAACCGCAGCCAGGCGCTGATGCAATTGATCGAAAAGGGGAGGGCGACCGCCCAGCAGATGACCTGAAAATGCAAAAGCCCGCCTTGCCGGGCGGGCTTTTGCGAAATTCGTGACGGGCCTTACGGCTGGCGTCGGAGGATCTAACTCACCTCCAACCTAGTACGAAGACGCCTCATCCGCAAGTGGAAATTGCCGTTTCCGCTCGAGGGGGAGGTTTGCCCGTCGCGATCCAACCAGAAGGAGGATTGCGATGCAGACCGAAAGCGCCCTGGGGGCGCACAGGAGAAGCTCGGGCAGAAGCCCGAGTGGATTACGCCGCTTGTCGCTTGCCATGCTGGCAACCGGGAAAATGGCGGCAGATTTTAAAGGCACATCGGAAGGGCAGGGGGCAACCCGCCCCGGTCAGGTGCTGGCGGCCTTCAAAGCGGCGGCGCCACATCTTGGCCTTAGCCCGCGTGTCGTCCATGCAATCGATTGGCTGTTTACTTTCACCCAGCCGCAGGACTGGTGCGAAGGCAGCCGTCCGGTCGTCTGGCCCTCGGCCGCGCTCCAACGCGACACCTTCGGCCTGGAGAAGACTCAAGCCAAAATGCTCAACCGTTATCTGGTCGAGCTTGGCCTGGTGATGATGAAGGACAGCCCGAACGGCAAGCGGTATGGCAAACGGGATCGCCAGGGCCGCATCGTCGAGGCCTATGGGTTCGATTTGTCGCCGCTATTCACGCGTCTGGCGGAGTTTCAGGCCGTGGCGGAGCGGGGCAGGGCGCTGCGCGAGCGTATGCGCCACTTGCGCCGGCGTGCCACGATCGCCCGCAACGGGTTGCTGCAGATCCTCGATACCGCGGCCGAGCAGGGTTTGAGCGATCTAACTTGGCGGACGTTGGAAGCCGAGGGCAGGGCGCTTGCCTGTTCCCTCCGGACCATCGAACGGATCGAGGAAATGGAGATCGGCGTCGCCAGTCTGGAGCGTCGCCAGCGGGAAGCGCTGGAACGGCTGGAAACGCAGCTTGCGTCGGTTGATCCATCATCATCTAAACCAGTGAATTCCGACCCCAAGGAGCCAGAAAACCGACCCCACCAATACAACTACAAACCATCCTCTTATCCTCAAGAGGAAACTGTAGTGGCTTCCAAAGAAAGTAAGTCGGGGGTGGCCAACACGGATCTCGACCAAGCACCGGCGGTTCGGGCGAAAGGCCAGCAGGAAGGGCAGGGGGATCGTGTGGCACGGACCGACAACGGAACCGTGCTGCGGATCAAAACCGACGAACTGGTGCAGCTCGCACCTCGGCTCAGGCCCTATTTGCGGACATCCTCGCCCGCCTGGCCCGATATCGTCGAGGCAGCCGACTGGCTACGTCACGATCTCGGCGTTTCGAAGTCGCTGTGGGGCGACGCCTGCCTTGCCATGGGCCGAGAGAAGGCCGCCATTGCCCTGGCGATCGTCTCGGCGAAGCCGGAAGGTTATTTCACGGCATCGCCGGGTAGCTATTTCCACGGCATGGTCGCACGCGAAAAAGCCGGAACGCTCAATCTGGCCCGAACCCTGTGGGGTTTGCGTGAGAACCCCCGGCGGCGGGCAGGCTCTCCGCCGCGGCAAAATCGTGAAAAGGGAGAATTCATGAATTCATGAAAGGGGGAAAAATGGCAAGAATACGTATCTTAGGCCTTCCTTCGTGCGGCCTAAGCCATGGATGGGAAGGCAACGGATGCGTTTAAACGATCTCGGCTGCTGCATCGAGGTCAGGAAGTCCGGCACCTTCCCCGGCCTGCAACTCTTCACTCTCCGGCCATTCGACGACCATCGCACCATGTTTGGGGCAATGGGGCGGACCAATCTCGCGAGCGGGCGTCGCTGCGATACGTACGACGTAGGGGCATGTTTCGTCCGGGCAGGAGGCCTTGAGCATCCGGGTTCCCTGCTTTTTGGGGCGATCTGCCGGACCTTTATTTTCGCGGCCTCGCTCGATGTTAAGCCGGGCATGGGGCAGGGGACCAAGGTTGGCAGCCAGATCGGCCAGAAAGTCGCGCAACAGCCTCCCCGGCATAGCGTGCCGCATCTGACCTTCCAGTCCGATTTTCAGGGCAGCATCGCGATATTGCTTTCCGTGACCCGCATCGACCGGCAGGACGACATGGATCAGCTCGTGCACCAGTACGCCGAGTACTTCGGCCGGATCGGCGATATCGGCGCGGATGATGATTTCGAAGTTACCGTCTTCGGATGTCGATGAATGCCAGCATTCCCCAATTCGTGTACCACGGCGACCCGTCGACGGAAAGGCAATCGCAAAGCGGATGTTCTCAGGGATCGGAAAGTCCTGCGCACCGAAGTAAGGCCGCAATTCTCCTGTCGCCGATCGCAGCCAACTTTCACGCGTGTCATGCTTATTCGGTTTGGGGTGAAGCTCCTTCATAGCCTGGTTCCTTGTCTGTTTTGCCGATCATCGCATGGAGTGCGTTTAAACGCATCCGCCGCAAAACGCCCCAGGCCGAGCATTTGATTGTCATGGCTGAAGAATCGCGATAGAGGGGAAGTTGTTAAGGCTAACGGGTAGCGAGATGGCTAATTCCTTTGGAATTCCTCTCGCCCCTCGCCGGGGAGGCCACTCCAATGGCCCGCTATGGCCGCGCGTTCGACGGAGAGAGGCGCACCGCGTTCCTGGGGGTTCAACTGACCCCGACCGAACGCGCAGCCCTTGAGGCTGACGCGAAGCGACAAGGGGCGCAGGTAAGCGCCTATGCCCGCGAACTGATGTTCCGTAGGAGCGCCGCCGTGGTCGCGGGCACGCGCCGCAACCCGGACGCATCGGCGCTTATGGCTCGCCTGGAGCAGCTTGCCGAGGAACTCAGCCGCGTCGGGAACAACCTCAACCAGATCGCCCGGCAGATGAACACGACGGGCGAATTGCGGAACCCAGCCAACCTCGATCAGGCACTCGAAGTGCACGACCAGATTGGCGCTTTGATCGTGCAAGCGGTCGAACGGGTGATCACCCTATGACCGTTCTTGCGGAATGCCCCTTCCTGGCGCTGCGCGCGGCCGTCGAGGGTCTTGCGCTGCGGGGCCGCCCTCCTTGCCCGCACCCGAGGCTGCAAGACCTCCTGCGGCACGATTGGACGAAGGTCGACAGGCGTTTGCCCGGCCGCCAGACGGACGCGGACTAAACGCCATGACCCCCCGCCTCAATACCGGGAAGGGGGTAACGGGCGCGGTACGCTACGTCTTCGGCCCTGGCCGCGATCCGAAAACCAACGAGCTTAAGACGCACGGCCCGAGCCGCGTCGCATGGGTTAGCGGCCAAGGGTTTGCATTTGCCGTCAGTGACGAAAAGACCGCCGACCTTGCCCGCCGCGTGATGGAGTTTTCGGCGCTCAACCAGACCAGCCGAACCCGGCAATGCGAACAGGATTGCGTGCATCTCTCCATCGCCTGGCGCCCAGGGGAGACGCCGGACCGGGCGATAATGGAGGAGGCGGCCCGCGAGGCGCTGAAATACCTCGGGATGGAGAATGCGCGGGCGATTTTCGTCGCCCATAACGACGAGGACTATCACCATGTCCATATCGTCGCCTCCAAGATCAACCCCGCGACCGGCCGCGCCTACGACCTTGCGGGGAGCTGGCGCACCCTTTCCCGTTGGGCGCAGGATTTCGAGTTGCGGAACGGCGGTGTCATCTGCGGCCGCCGGCAGGACGCGAACGAACTGCGTGCCGCGATCGCCAACCGGGACGCCGATGGCGTGCTGGAGGCGCTGACCAGGCAGCGGTCGACATTCACCCAGGCGCAGCTCCATCGCGCGCTCGAAAAGGAAATTCTTGGCGCGATCCGTGGCGGGGAAAAGCGCATCGCGGCCGAGCGGGATCTGGTGCAGTTCGAACGGGACGTGCTCAGCCGGCCCCAGCTGATCGAGCTGTCCAATGAAATCGGCGGCCCGACGTCGCGCTATACGACGCAAACCGTCCTACGGGCGGAAATGCATGTGCTCGCCGCCGCCGGCGACCTCGCCGCCAGCAACGTCCACGGCGTCGATGCCGCCCGCCTGGCTGCTGTCCGCCGGTCGGAAAAATTCAGGACGATGACCGGCGAGCAAGATGTTGCCTTTCGCCATGCCACGGACGGGAAGGGGCTCGCGATCATCGACGGCCAGGCCGGCACGGGTAAGAGTTACACGATTGCCGCGATCCGCGAGGCCTACGAAGGGCAGGGGTATAATGTGATCGGTCTGGCGCCGACCAATGCCGTTGCCCAGGACATGCGTTTGGACGGTTTCAGCCGCGGCGCAACCGTTCATTCCGAGCTTTTCGCGCTCAACCAGGGCCGCACCGCCTGGACCGAAAAGACCGCCGTCGTCGTGGACGAAGCGGCGATGCTCGATACCAAGCTCACGGCCATGGTCACGGCCTACGCCGCCGCGGCCGGCGCGAAGCTCATCCTTGTCGGCGACGACCGGCAGCTTTCGAGCATCGACCGCGGCGGCATGTTCGGGGCGTTGAAAGACCGGCACGGCGCTGCGGCGCTGAGCGAAGTGAAGCGCCAGCACAAGAACGACGACCGCCGGGCGGCCGAGATGATGGCCGAAGGCAATTTCAACGACGCGCTAAATATCTACGACCAGAAAGGCGCGATCCGTTGGACCCGCACCCAGGGCGAGGCCCGGGCTGCCCTGATCGAGCAATGGGCAAAGGACAGCGCCGCCGACCGGGCCAAATCCCGTTTTGTGTTTGCCTACACCAATGCCGACGTTTCAACCCTCAACGCCGAGCTGCGTGCCGTCCGGAAATCACGGGGTGAGTTAGGCGAGGATCATAACTTCGAGACGAAGCACGGGCGGCAGGACTTTGCTCCCGGCGACCGTATCCAGTTCTCCGCGACCGACAAGAAGGCCGGCATCGTAAACGGCGCCGCCGGCAGGATTGCCGGCATCGAGGGCGACAGGATCACCGTCAGCCTGGACGGTCGCGGCGGAGAGCTTGCCTTCGATGCCACCGTGTTCGCGGATTTTCGGCACGGTTATGCCGGCACCATCTACCGGGGGCAGGGCCGTACGCTCGACCAAACCTATCTCTACCATTCGGAACATTGGCGTTCGGCCGCGAGCTACGTCGCCTTAACCCGGCATCGCGACAAGGCCGAACTTTTCGTGGCGCGCAATACGGCGAAAGACGTGGCGACGCTCGCCCGGCAAATGGCGCGCACCGATGACAAGCGGGCGGCGTCGATGTTCCATCCGCGCCAGGCCATCGAGCCCGCGCGGGAATTGTCGCCCACCGAACTGCTTGCCGAGATCGCGCCCGACGACGCGAAGCGCGCGCGCGAGCAAGATCGCGAGCCGAAACCCGAGCAGGTTATCGACCAAGACCTTCTGCGCGAGCGTTTCCTTGACATCGATGGCTTGCAACGAGAACGCCGCGTGATCGGTCGCTACGATGATCTCACCCGAGAAGGGCGCGGCCAAGATGACGACGACCCAGACCTCGATCGGGATCGAACGTTACGGCGATGATCCGCGCCGGGCCGAGGCAGCCCGCGCGCGCCGAAGCCGACAGCCTCATGGAAAGAGCCTTCTTCGCTACTGGCGTTTCGTTGCGGAATGGGTGACGCGGCAAGCACGGCCGGCCCAGCCGTTCCCTACCCGCCGCAAGCATAAGCAACCCAGCCAGGCGGCGATGTGCCGCGGGCACGGCAAGTATTAGAATAATTCGCACCAAAGGCAGCCAGTGTTGTGCTACCATCGAGACATGAGCGACGACGTAAAAACCGGTTGGATAGGACAGCGTTTCACCAGCTTTAAGGCGGTGAAGGATGAGGAATACGCTTATTGGCAATCGCGTCCTGTGCGTGAGCGTCTAGCCGCCGGCGCGGACCTGTCAGCGAGGGGATATGCCTTCAAAGATCGAACTTCCACTGTATCCCGACTTCGAACAGTTGCTGTCAAATTTAAACGATGAGGGCGTCGATTATCTCCTGATAGGCGGCTATGCCGTCATGGTTCACGCGCAACCTCGCGGAACTAAAGACCTCGATATTCTCATTCGATGCGACGCCGAAAATGCTTCCGCCACCTGGCGCGCACTCGCGAAATTCGGTGCGCCCCTGGAAGGTGTGACGGCCGATTATTTTGCCGAACCCGGCAACGGCTATCGCATGGGCGAGCCGCCGATCATGGTCGAGATCTTGACCCAGATCGACGGCATCGATTTCGCGACGGCGCGTGCGAATGCCGCGACGGAAATCGTCAACGATGCCGGCCTGCAAGCGCCGATTATCTCGGCCGCCGATCTTATCACGAACAAGCTCGCGGCCGGCCGGAGCCAAGACATCGCAGACGTGGAAGCGATCCGCCAGGCCCAAGAACAGAAACGCGCCCGCGCAATTGATGGCGATAAACCAGAGCCAAAACGGATCGTCGACCCGACGCTCACGCGCGAACGTTTCGTCGATGACCCGGATCTCACGCGCGAGGTTGACGGCGAACCGGATTTATCGCCCGGCCGACGCCGCTAAAGCTTCATCCCGAACCCGTCGCCAATCTCGAAATCCGACGTGCGTTCGCGTTGCAAGCTGTCGACGTCACCGAAGCGTTCCCGCGTCAAACCGGGATACCGGTCATACACCGTTTCCGACAGCTTGACCTCGGCGCCCGGCATGTCGCGCGGCTGATTATGCGCGATGCCGGTGTTGACGGCATCGAGCGCCGCCGCATCGTCCAGACGCGCACCTTCGACGGCGCGGGCTTCCAGCTTTTCCTCATAGGCCCGGTTCAAGTCGCGCGCTTGCTCAGGCGTCACGCCGGGATCTGGAACCAGCACGGCCATCGTCTCACCCAGCACAATATCCACAGCACGGGCAAGATGTTCGCCTATTGACGCCTCAATGCTCGCAAGCGGCCGGAAATTATAATCCTGCCCTTCCGGTAGCGGCGGCCGAGGCTCGGCTTCCAGCGTCGCCGTTTGCGCCGGCATATGGCCGACCAATTCAGGCGCGTAGTGCGGCCCTTCTTGCGTGATGATCGTTTCGTGCATTTCGGGCAGTGTCTCCGTCCGACGGAAAATCTGCTCGCCGTCGCTGGGAAGCCCATATTCGCCGAGCATTTGGTCATCGATTTCAAACCTCCGAACGAGGGCAAAGCCGCCGTCGCGGGCATCGATATCGTAGTGCGAATGCATATCGCTCATGCGCGTGAGAATTTCGTTCGCGAGTGTCGCCCGTTCGTCCGGCGTCTGCTCGACCGTCCCCCCAGGGACTGGCGACACCGTGGTGGGCTCCGGCAGCGACGAGACCAAATCAAGCTGGGTCACCGGCGTCAGTTGCAGCCCGCTATCGAGATCGGCCATGCATCACCTGTTTAACCGGGGGTTAAGGGGTTCGGCTTCACACGCGCAGCCCATGGTGCGCGCAGCTTCCAGAAATTCGGGGCATAGAAGGGAATGCTCAGCCGTCCCTCGCCGGCGACCCAGATGCGGCCTTCACCCGGCCGCAGGCTGCGAAAGTCTTGCGGCAAGAGATAGCGCCGCTTCACCAGCTGAACGCCGTAACCATCGCCGGAATTCGAGTTGGCGCTATCGCCGCCGCCCTCGTTGTTCGTGTTGCCATTGGGCGACGACGCAGAGCCAGCGTTATAAGTCGCGCCGTTCGCGGTGCCACTGGAGGCGTTGTAACCGGCTTGCGCACGGGTCGTGTCGCCGCTGCGCTCGGACATCCATTCGCAGGACAGGCGATCACCGGCGGGACCGATGGTGGCAACAATTCCTGCCTGGGAAACCATCCCCTCCCACTCGTCACCCCAGCACGCCCGGAGGTGTTCGAGCGATTGCACTATCGGAAGGAATTGCATGCCATACTCTGGCACCACGGCCCAATTCTTCACCAGCACCGGCAAATTGCCGACCGTTGCGCGGAACTCATCGAGCACGAATAACGTGCTGTATTTGCCCGGCCGGAAATGCCCGCGTATCGCACAAGACAGCAGGACTTTGAGCCAGCGGCGCTGTTCATCAAGCTTGTCCGGCGGCAACACCACCAGGACAGTCGTGCACTCGTCGCGCAGCTTCGTCAGATCCGCGCCGTCAGTCACAGACAAATCCCGTTCGATGCACGGATCGAGAAAGGGCGTTAACTGCGTGACCGCTGTCGAGTGAATGCCGGCCAGCTCATCCTTGCCGGCCTCGCGCATGAAACGCGACGCCACCAGGCTAATGAGGGGACCGCCCTCTTTAATCATCCGCTTGACCGTGACGCGCAGCCCTTGCGTCTGTTCCTCGATTACTCCCCCTTTTGGCCCTCTAATCTCTTTGCCCTCGGCATCGCGGAGCGGCTCGAATTTATCGGGTTCCATCAGCTTGCGGACGACGTTCACGAGGGAAGGTGTCCGGTGCTCGGCCTTGGCGAGCTGCACTTCGAACATGACGAAGGCCGCCACGATTTGAGAGCCACCATCCGTAAAGTGCGCGCCGGTGCCGCCCTCATAACGATCAAAGATCGCATCGACGATCGCCCGCGCGTCACTGAAAGAGCTATCGCTGTCGGCATCGAAACGGAGCAGCGCGTTGAACCCGACGCCTTTGATGTTGTGAACCGGGTAGGGGCTGATCACCTGCAGCTTGCTGTGCCGGGCGATTTCATCGCCGCATGTCGACGTAATCGTGCCCTTCGAATCCACCCAGAAGAAGCTGCGGCCGCGCGAAGTCATGGCCAGCTCGGTCAACATCCGCGTCTGCTTACCGGCCCGCGCGAGCCCATGCAGAATCGCGTGACGCTCCCCATGCCATAGAAGTGGCGTTCCGGGCTTGCCGGTTTTCCGGTCGAGATAATATCCGAACTTGATCGGCGTTGGTCTTACCGTCTTCGCCTTCGCCGGCTTCGGCACATCGCATCTGCGCGGCGATGGTTCGTCTGGCAGCTTGCCATGTTTCCACGCGTCGCCCAGCTCGCTCAGGAAACCCATCACCAGATCCTCTCATCGAGAGGATTCGGACGGCCGCCCCCGCGGCCGGCGAGCATGGCAACGGCTTCCGCTTCCGTCGCATCGCGCGCCCATCCATGAACCGCCTGGCGGCGCATCATTTCGAGCCAGGCGCGGCGGCGCTTGCGCGCCTTCCGTGCCGCGCGCCTGGCAGCCGCTTCGGTGTTGACGGCGGACGGCGCACGGCTGAAAAGACCGGCGGCAGGGGCTTGGCGCAATCCGTTCGCGGCGGCGTTGATTGCTGCAACGAACGGAATGCTCAGGAGGGAAAAAATGCCCTCGCGGCCGGTTGAGTCGCCCATGACGCCATGCGCTCCGGCTCGTTAGTCGCCAGCCAGGTCGGCGTAATCGAACACTTCGTCGGCCTCGGGCGCGTCGTTGGGACCGAAAAGGAAATCCGCTGCCGTCTTCTCCACCCAGTGATCGAGCATGAACATCAGCAGACCCGGCACAGCACCGGCGAATGCGCCGGTCGAATCGTAGTAGCCGGTTGAAAAATACCAGGTGGCATTGCCGATGATCCCGATCAGGATCGCGGCGAGCGGGGAAAGCCGCAGCCGAGCCTGCATCTTCCGGCAAATCAACACGCGGAAAACGATCTGCGAGAAGATCACAAGGCCGGCGACGAAGACCGTCAACACGACACCCGTCACGAGGCCGCGTGTCGAATAGAGAAGCGGTTGCGGCAGGCCTTCGATGAAATAGCGCAGACCCACAGCATCACGAGGATGAATAAGCGTTTGTAGGATCACCGGCACCGCCAGCCAGCCGGCGACGACCAACCAGGCGTAGATCCCGCCGAGCCGGAAGAACACGATTACCGAGAATAAGTATTTCTTCATTGTCTTACTTTCTCCTGAAAGCGAGTCTCGCAGGTTGCGGCGGCGGCAGAGAGGGACGCTCAAGATGACCGAGACCGATGATGTCCAGCGGACAACCGGGATAGCGGCGGCCCTCGGCGCGGCAGGGGCGCTCGACCGAAACGGTTAAGGTGTCGCTGGTCATCGTCCGTTCGACGAAGCGGCCGCAGGCGCAATGCACCCGGCGACCTAACCGACCGCCGCAGTGCAGAACATTGCGCATTCCGGGGCAGTCGAAACTGCCGCAGCCCCAGGCATCGCGCGCGCCAGGCGCAACACCGCAGATCGGACAATTCCAATCACGCACCGCGCCGCCAAAAGTGAAGGCCGACGGATTGACCGCGCCGCCGTTGCGGGCGCTTCCGCGTTTCGCCAATTCCGATCCGGTCAGCACCGCGTTGCCGTTCCGGTCGCGGCCGACAAGACCGATGAAGGAGACGCCTTCGACGCTGCATGTCATCGGTATGCGCGCCCACACTCGCGCGGGCGGCGTGACCGCTAGAGCCGGCAACTGGATCACCGGCCGCGTGACGACATCGCGGCTCATGATCCGCACCACAGCAACGACATACGCCACCAACCGGCGCAATCGGAATTATCCGGGTTGATGGCCGGCCGGGGTGGCGTCGAAACGGCCGCCCGCTGCACAGGATCTGGCGGCGGCGCTTGGCGCACGGTCGGAGCCGCAACGAGCGGCGGCAGTTCATAGCTCGGTGCTTCGCGCGTTCCACCGTCACAGCATGCCGGCACGTAGGGCGCGGGTTGCGGCGGGGTGTAGTGGTAAGAGGGGAAGCTCGGCGGCTGGGCGTAGCTCGCAAAGCTCGGCACCGGCGGCGTCGGGTTCGATACGCAGCCGGCGAGCAAGATCCCCGCCGCCACCAGGATGATAGGGCTTCTCATGACGTCGGCACCTCGGACGGGTCACCGGATGACGCCGGCACCATCAATCGCCAATTCGCGAACCGGCATAGCGGCGCATCGCGGAACAGATCGGGCTGTGGCCCTCGGCAATCCTCGGCTTCGCATAGGCAATCGCACCAGCGAATTTCGGGGGGGACGCTTTCGGATGCAGAAGGGCGGCCGCCGTAAAGTTTCAGGTGATCCATTTGGACGCCCTCACTAAAAGGCAGCAACCCGCAAAGGCCAAAGCAAGGCCACATAATTGCGCCGGGTGCGTATAAACAAACGCCATGCAATGGACGAGTAGAGTGGCGATCATTCCGCCGTAAAAGCAGAGCGGGGAAAAATCGCCACGGACGAAAAGGTCCATGCCGACATCGATGACGACGAGACCGGCTAAAACCGCTGCGAAGGGGCGACCGTACCCCATCGCGAAGGCGATGAACCGACCAACGCGGCCGCGAAAAATCCTGCGAGGTTTGTAATCGAACCTGTCGAACGAGAAATTGTCTTCGAACTTCATGACAGCCCCCGCACCATGCGCCACGGCTTGGCGGCGATTTCGCGGTGCGCGCTCATGACTTAGACGCCTTGCGCGCACGAGCCCTGACGACGAGCCACGCGATGACCGAGATCCCGGCAACGGTGACGATGATCGACTGCACCGGGTAAAATTCGAAGCAGGCAACGATCCCGCCGATCATCATGGCGATAAGGGACAGGCAGAAGAGGAACGCGAAATAAGCCCCCCATTCGCCGCGGCTTTGCGACTTAGGAGCAGGCGGCGCGATCAGGGTGACGGGCTCGACGGTTACGACCCGGTATTCGGTGATGAGGTAGTCCGGTTTCGGTGCCATCGGTCAGTGACCGAAAGCGAACAGCAAGACGACGCCAATCGCGACGAGCAGCAGCAGCAGCCAGCCAATGCCGCCTTCCGGCTTCGGAGGCTCAGTCGGTTCGATAGTGACAACGGTGTATTCGGTAACGAGATAGTCGGGACGACGCGCCATTGCTCAACCCTCCACTTTCGCGGGAGGCTACATGAGAAAAACACGGCGAGAAACTTTTCACGCCGTGTTAATGTTCACTTCGGCGTGAGGGCCGCTTTATGGGCGCGGTATCGCGCTGCTTGAGCTAGGCTCGCTTCGGAACTCCACCCCCGCACGTCACGCGGCGGCTCTTTGGCTTTTGCGAGTTGGCGCGTATTCCATTCCGGCTTTGTCGGAATGTCGATCCCGTCCGGTACTGGGTTCGAACGCAGCCAGTTCGCCAGCTTTATAGCGAGCGGCTTATCCTCATGTCCGATCACCCCCCGATGCAGTGTTCCGGCCTTAGCTTCTGTCTGATACGCCCGCCACGCGAAAGCAGCCGGGTTTTCGTCCAGCCGGTTGTCCTTGCCCCATTTCAGGCGCGGCTTTGCTCTCGCGCGTTTTGTCGTCTGGACTGCCTCTGAAACCGTGGCGCTCAGCAGCTGATCCGGGGAGCCGCCGTCCGTGTTGCTTGTCGAAATGCGGCCGGTCGTCGAACGGGCGGCCAGCTCCAGTTGGCCCCGTAAATTCAGCCCGAGGCGTGTGCCGATCTCCACCCATGCGGAAGCTCTACTCTCAGGTGCTATTCCATGAGTATCGAGGACCGAGCAAATATCGGTTATCAAGTCCTTCCCCAAGGCCATATCACTATATAGCGTAAAAACCCCGCTATCGCGAAATACTTGCATGATGTATTCGGCAAGAGCGGGGCGGATATTAAGCATAAGGCGCGGAAGAACTTGCAAATACAATGGCGCCGCTTGGCTAAAGCTGCCAATCAGATGAAAAATTCCTCCTATGCCAGCAACCGTTTCCGCCCAAAGCTCGGGGGCCCGATCGCGATGAAGCTCCGGCATGAAGGGCAGGGAAAGTACCCCTTCCAGGGTGATCACGATCTCCTGGAAGACGCTTTCTCCTTTCCCGATACTTGCCAGATAGGGGTATGCCTCGCCGAATAATCGAACCGCGCCGGACAGCCGGCGAACGCCTTCGCGCTTCTTTTCATCAGCCGTCGATTTCGCCAGCGCGCCTCCCACATCCCGTTCGGTCAGGGCGAGCACAACCGTGATTTGATTCCAATCCGCTGCGGCCTTTCCTCTGGGAAGGGTATCCCGGGCTTCCTCCAGGATTTCGACGGCCCTGCGCCCGGTCTGGATGGCGACGTTTTCTCCTTCGTGCAGCCAGCTCTTCTGCATTTGAGCACGCAGGCATTCCGCCTGCACACGCCGGGTGCGGGCCCAGGCCAGGCTCCAGTCTAATGTGTCCTCTTCGTGGGGGCGTAGCAGACCGAGCGCCTGGTCGATGATGGGAAGAGCTTCGTTGGGGCGCCCGTCCTCGTGATAAGTCGCTGCCAGATTACTGAGAATCCGGACGCGCAATACGCGGCGCTCCGCGGATGTCTTCACGATCACCGGGCCGAGTAAGGTCAGCGCGAACGTGTAGGCGTCAATGGCTTTTGTTCTGTATTCGGCTCGACCGTGATCGGGAACGGCGTCCTGTCTTGCAAGCTCGGCATAAGCGGAGCCGAGCGTATCCAACGCGCGCGGAGCATCCGGCCAAACGGTCGCGGGTGTCAGGTTTTCCCGAATTTCCTCCAGCAGGTTCACGGCGTCCCGGGGCCGGCCCAAACGGCGAAGGATAATGGCGCGATTGATGGTCACCCGCCATTCGAAGGCTGTTGTGTCCGAGGTTGCCGGATGGACCGCACGCGCTGCCGCGACCGCTGTCCGAAGCTCAAGTTCCGCAGCCTGCAACAGCTCCGCGCGGCCCTCGGCAATGCCTTGCCGTAAGTTTTTCAGTCCAGCGTGCAAAGGCAGATCCGCCGCGCGTAGGCGCAGGCGTGCCACAGGCAAGTAGTCGTCGTCACTCGACCGCTGCGGTTCGGGGATGAGTTGCGAGGCCGCGCCGGACAAGGCTTAAATGCCCCGGACCGGCGGCAATAACCCGGTGATCGATAGACGAGAGGGCAAACGCGCCTGCCGACGCGGGAGCGGCGAGAAGCGGCGAGCCCGATGGAGGATCAAATGCTGCGCTCCCGCACATTGCGGATCGTCATACTCGTTCTTTCCGTCCATGCGGCCAGTTGGGCCGCCCCCTCTAGTCCCACGCCTTTACTAGACCAGGGGCCGCTCGGCACTCGGCTCCACGCGGTTGCGCCGACGATGCTGGCCAGCGTCGAGACCCAGCTCCAGGTCCTTCTCGGAAACGGCCAAACGCCACCCTCTGCCAATGACAACAAGTCGTTTACCCCCATCGGCCGCAGCCCGTTGCAGGGATATGTGGACAGCACACGGCGGCAGGATACCCCCAAAGGGGATGCCGTATCGCCAAGCCCGGCCGAACGCCGCCAGTTAGAAGTAAACCCGGCCTTTGCCAAGGCCTTCGCTAAAGACCCACTGGGGGCGCTTCGGCTGCTGCGCCGGGTCAATATCATTTTGCAGGACGCCCAGAACTGACCTCACAGGCCACGGAATCTTATGAGTAGGAGCGTATGCATGACAAGACTTAGGCATCTTGGCGCCTTCCTCGCTTTGGGTTTGCTCATCGCGCTGGCCTCATGCGTATCCGGAGGCGGGGGTGCCGGAGGATCTATCGCCGTTCTCGATTCGGTGGAAGCTCCGAAGGTGGCCGCGCTTCGGATCGCGCCGCGCATCGCCCTGGTGATCGGCAACGGCGCCTATGGCGGTCCCCTGATACCGCTCAAGACCGCTAAGTCGGACGCCCAGCACGTCGCCGCCGTATTGCGGCAGAGCGGGTTTCAGATCGTCGGGGGAGGGGCCCAGCTGGACGTAAATCGCGAGCGTTTCGATCAGTTGCTCGATCAGACAGATCGTGCGGTTCAGCAAAATCCCGGCGCCGTGGTCGTGGTCTATTTTTCCGGCCATGGCTATGTTCGCGGCGGCCATAGTTATCTCGCCCCCGTGAATTGGGACCCCGGGAAGGTCGATCCCGAGCGCGCAAACGCAGCCGCCGAGGGCGGTCTCATCGGAATCGCCCAGAACCTCGCATCATCCGGTGCGGGCTTGACGATCATGTTCGTCGATGCTTGCCGCGACGCCGTAGACGGCCAGGCTGGGGGCCTGCTCGAAGAGAAAGTCCCGGACAATACCTTCATAGGCTTCGCGGCCCAGTTCGGAGCCGTTGCCCTTGAGCCGGCGGCCGGCGCGGACGGCTATTATACGGCTGCCTTGCTAACGATCTGGAACCGCAGGTGGGACCGCATCGAGGATATGCATACCGCCCTAGCGTCGGAGGTCCTGCAAGGCACGCAAGCGCGACAGATACCGGTTTATCGGGAAGGGGCGTCGATGCCGGTCGTGCCCGTTCGATTTGGCTCCGCAGACCCTCAAAGTCTGTTCGCCCGTGCTGCCTATGCTCGAACGACGGCGCAGAACGCGGACGTGCTCGCCGCGCGGTGCGATGCGATGAGCGACATGCGTATTATCGCCGGGTCCGTCCCGGTTCATTCCAGCGGCAAGCTGCCTATCGTTCCCGGTCCTCGCGGGCAAGCCGTCGATCTGGAAAATGCCCGGAGGGCTTGCAACGATGCGCTCGATGCCGGTGTGCGCACGGCCTCCGTTCTGAGAGGCGCGGCCATCACCGATATCTTAATCGGCGTTAGCCAGGACCGGGGGGCAAGAGATAGAGCCCTATTGGCGCAGGCCGCAGAGCTTGGCGATCCATCCGCCGAGTTTCTTCTCGCAAACCTTGCATCGATCTCCGATCCATCCGCCGTGGACAAGCAGACTCTCGTCTATGACCGATTGGTCCGCGTGGAAAACGCCAACGTTCCCATGCTCAGCGCGTGGCTCGCGCTTATTCGCCTCAATTTAGGGGAGCAGAACCGGCAGCTTCAGGAATTCACAAATCTGACGATGCAGCCGGTGCGCGCCATGGAGGTTTTGCGCCGCGAGGCCGAACTCGGCGACCAGACGGCGTTGGTCGAACTGTTTTTTCTTTACGTCGAAAGGCCTGAGTTCAGGTCCCAGATCGACGGGCCTTGGTTGCGCGGCCAGATCCGCCGGGCGGTGGCGCGGGGCGACGAATCCGTCGGCATGGAACTGGGGGGCCTCACGCCATACCAATCGCTCTATCTCATGCTGATATTCGATTATGGCGCCAACGTTCTTAGTCCTCTCAATGCAAATGAATTCCTCGATGTGCTGCTTCCCACCGAACCGTTTTTCGGACAACTGAACGCGGCCTTTCACCAGGCTTTCCCGTCACTCAACCTGGTGGGGATACTGGCGTGCCGCGTCGTGATGGGCATCGACGTGAACAGGCAACCCGTGCCTGGAGGCGTCGCTAATCCCGAGGCCGGATTGCGCTTTCTGGAATCGGTTGCCGCCTACGGAGGCCCGAACGGACAAGCGGCAGTCGGGTTCCTTCGGCGAGGCCATAGCTTGAACTGCCTGTAACCAGCTCCAGTTCCGTTCCGACAGCACCGCGCCGTGTTGCGCCAGGGCGCGCACAGGGCGATGCTCACCGCGGAAAGGGTTCATGCGAGGGAAGACATGCGCTTTGACGATCAGGCGAGAGACGTGGCTGTCGCGTGTGCTGAAGCTTTGGAAATGCTTCTAAATGTCGCGACGGATGAACGTTCGAAACTGCCGACCTTGGAGCTGTATACAAATCTAGCTTTGATCCGCGCGCGCGCCGCCGTCGCGAACGCGGTTGCAGCCGGGCTTTTGAACGGACCCGACTATCGTTGAAGCAAACAGCTTGTAGAAAACATTAACCGAACCTGGTTACCGCCGTAGCGTGTCCCTGCGGGGCCGGGTGATACGCGCAAGAGCACGCGGAGCCGAAGGCGTCTCCGCCCATTCGGGTAACTCCCCCTCACGCACACATGCGCCGCAGACGCGGCAGTTGCTAAGACGCCCGGCGTCTCGCGCCCCCGCAAGGGACCGGCCGACGGCGGTTTTGGCTCCCCCCGTAAGAACGGGTGCCCCCCAAAAATGCTGCAAGCAGCATCCGAACCCTTGCGCTTGCTACCTCCGCTCTCGGCGAGGGCCAAGGCTGCATCAGCCGATGCAACCGAAGCTAACCAAGAAGGGAAACGCCATGAGCAACTTTTTCGATATCCGCTGTCCAAAATGCGGGGCCGACGATCAGATTGATATTGCAGCTACGGTTTGGCTGCGCGTCATGGAAGACGGCACCGACGCCGACCAATCAGAGGACGGCGACCACGACTTTGAACCGACAAGCCCGGCCACTTGCAACGCCTGCGGCTTCACCGGGCGCGTGCAGGACTTCGAGCAGGAAGAAAAAGCCGGGATCGTCACCACAAACAAAATCGCCGAACTGAACGACCTCTGCCGGACAGCTATGGGCGTTGCGGGCAGGCTTTTTCAGACCGCCGGAATCAACGCCTTGCCTTTCGCCGATCAATCCGCGATCCGCGAGAAGGTGGAGACGTTCGACGCTTTCACGCCGGACAACGATCCGCACGGCGAGCGGGATTTCGGGGCGTTCGAGCACAACGGCGAACGCATTTTCTGGAAGATCGACTACTACGCTCCCGACATGGAACACGGCAGCGAAGATGCCGCCGATCCGCAAAAGGCCGTCCGGGTTCTGACCATCATGCTTGCATCCGAATATTGAGAAAGGCGGGGCCGTGCGCGAGCGCGGCCCCTTTCCCCCCGCGACCTGGCTAGTTGGGCGAGCGGGCGTGGTTGCTTGTTGTCCGTTTTGACAGAACATCTATTTACGCGGCACTGTGGTGCCTCACGAAAGCGTGAGAGACGCTAGGTGTAGAAGCAGGGTCAACCATGCCAGCCAGAAAAATCACCGCCTTCGCCGCCATGCTCGGCCTGCTCGCGGCCACCGCGCCCGCCCACGCTGATGGGCCTCTCCTCATCATCGACAGATGGTGGGGTGTCGATTACGCAAAAGAACCTTGCCACATACCGGCGTTCAAATCCGCCGGGAAGAACGAGGCGACTTGCGATCAGGAAAGCACGGAGGGCTACAACAGTTTTGAACTAGAGCTTAAGACGCAATTTGCAGCGTCGGCGGAATGCGCCGGGATTACCGTGTCATCATTCGGCTATCCACAAAATCCCAAAGAGCCACCGCCAGATATTTCCCGGCTCTCCTTTTGGAGTTTTTCGCTTAACTATGAAAAAGACAGACCCGCGCAACTTTGGCAGATGCTACCGCCACGAGAGAGCGATTTGCCAATGATGCAGGGGACGGGAACACCGTCACGGATAGCCACGCAGGTTTGCACGATCATCAGGGGCAAGGGTGGCGCTGTTCGTCAATGAACACACGCTTCGCTCTCTTGTTTTTTGGTTTTGACAATTCATTCCGACTTAGCCACAACGAACTCATTTATGGGGGTTCGTGTGGCAAGGTGACTTTGGAAGGTAAAATCTTTCTTCCGCTTTTCGTGGCCTACGGCGCTGAAATTTTGCTTCTGGCGATAATTGAAATTTTGCCTAAGTCATGGAGGCCTGTGCTTGAGCGATTCCAAGGCATTTATCTCTATGTCCTTCTCTCTTATTCGGCAATTCTGGGAGTTGGCTTTTTTATATTTATGTTTCTTGTATTGCCGATTACCGCCTTCATCAAATGGATTGCGGGTTAGCCCGAACCGTCCCTTAAAGGGTGAGTTACGGAACGACAAATCCGGTCACCCAAATCAATAGTGAGGTGGACCCCATCGGCTGGACAGGAACCGGGGTGACTTAAGAGAGAGTCCCGCCGATGGGGTCCACCTCAGTTTTCCAGCTATAACGTCCGCCAGACGACGGTTTTGGGACTGGCGGATGAGCGAGACGACACTCACTGGCGAACATAGGAACGGACGTGGCACAAAACATATTTCATGCGGGCCTGAATGACTTTAGCCGAAAATATTTTATCACCGGCCAGCCGGTGAGCGCCGAGGACATCGCTAAATTTCAGGAGCGACTTAATGAACAGAAAATGGCAATTTTCGAGCAACTGATGCTGTTCGACCGAATTACGTTTAAGGTCTGGGGAGAGTCTGTCGTCATCCCCATCCTCATGAGGGCGATTCTCGGGGAGAGGTCGTTTGACGCGCTTATCGAGCAAGGTGCGATTCACTTCGTGCTGTGGCGGCCAACGGTTGTCTATCTGCAAAAGAATATTCCTGGGGTGAATGCTCTTGCCCACGGAAATCTCAGCACCCCAGCACATTCCGATCCGAAGGCATCGATTGATCTTGGCCTTAAGTTCCTCAACCCCCCGCTCGATGCAAAAAAGGCCAAGAAATTAGCCAAGAAATTGCTGCGTCTTTACACCTTGCCGGACAAGAAATTACCAGAGCAAGCAGTCCGAGGTGTCAATGATGCTGCGCAATGTGGGTTGCTTGATGGTTACGGGATAAAAAACCGCAAGTTGGATGAGTTCTCACTGGCAGAGAAGGTGACATTATCAAGGTGTGCAGAGGACTTTCTCGAATACCAGTATTTGACACAGCAAGGGATGACATCATTTTCGGAATATAAATTTTTTAGCCCTTTTTGGGAGTCTATAGAGCGATTTCGCACCGTGAGAGACATAGGAAAAGGCTTCGGTGAGCTTTCGAAAATTGAAAATGTTCCCAACCTAAGGGAGCTTTTCCGCCAGCTACCTGACCCACTAGGCCAGTTACCTAAGCTTCGCAGCACCAGCAATGCCGTCAAATTCCGCGAATGGCTGGAAACGACAGCCGGTGAGTCAGCCAGCCCTGATTTCCCGAAGGAATACATAAATTCGGTTACCGAAAGAAAGGGGCTCTTTGAGACGGCACCGGGCAAATTCGCCAAGGCGGTGGCTATGGCTTCGATTGGGGGCAGCATAGGAGCGTTTATGGGTGGCCCTGCGGCCGCAGCTGTCGGAGGTGGCTTAGCAGCAGCGGTTTCGGTTGCTGCAGAAAGGTTGCCGGAGATCACGGCCGAATTGGGCCTGCATCTGATCGACAGCTTCCTCTTAGACCGCTGGCTACATGGCTGGTCGCCACGTATGTTTTTCAACGAAGTCGAGCGCGTCATCGGAAAAGGTGAGGCCTAGTCCGTGCCGGACCTTTGCTGCGCTTTGGGGGCCCCGTCGCCACCCGTTCATTCTTGATAACAGATTTCGTCCGGATTGCCTGCCGGCCCCCTGCTCTCCCGCCCCGTGTTTATTCCCCATGATAACGTCCTTTATCATGGGCAAAGGATGTGGTAGGAAGGTACAGAAACAACCCCGGCTAAGGAGACCTAATGTGGCAACTCAGGATGACGAACGCCGCCAAGGAGTGGACCGAGGCCGGCAGCTTTGACACCGTGACCGCGGCGGCCCGTCGCATCCGGGAAATTGAGGGTCGAGCCGAGGGTGGAATATTCCTCAGCATCTACGTGGAAATCGATTTCGGTAGCGATGACGAGGCTTTCGGTCATCTGGAATACACGGGCAAGCGCGCGCTCTACGTCATCAAACGCCGGATGAACTGACCTATGACCGATGACCAGCTTCCAGCCATCATCCCGCCCGCTGCGCTGACGACCACATCCGACACCTATATAGTGCCGTCGCTGATCGCCGATGCCGGTGACGCGGCCGGCTGGCGCTACGTCGAATTTTTCACCGCCAATATCAACAACGACAACACGCGGCGAGCTTATGCTCGGGCATGCGCCCGGTTTTTCGCCTGGTGCGAAGATCGTGGTCTTACGCTCATCACCATCCGACCGTTCGATGTGGCGGCATGGCTCAAAGAACTTCAGGAGAAACACGGGGCGCCGGGCGTCAAACAGCAACTCGCGGCCGTGCGCATGTTGTTCGACTGGCTCATCACCGGCCAGGTGGTGCCGACCAATCCGGCAGCGGCCGTGCGCGGCCCAAAGCATGTCGTGAAAACCGGCAAGACGCCGGTGCTCGACGCCGCCGAGTGGCGCAAGCTCATCGACAGCATTCCGACCGAGACCGTGCGCGATCTTCGCGACCGGGCACTGATCGCCACCCTCACCTATTCGTTCGCGCGCATCACCGCGGCACTTAAGATGAAAATAGAGGATCTTCGGCCGCAGGGCGCCGGATGGCGGCTACGGTTACACGAGAAAGGGGGCAAGCATCACGAAATGCCTTGCCATCATGCGCTCGCAGAGGCGCTGCATGCCTACATTGCGACGGCCGGCATTGCCGAAGACCGCAAGGGCTGGCTGTTCCGTACCAGCCCCAGGCATGCCGCGACAGTGCTGACTGAGCAGCCGATGGACCAAGCCGATGCCTGGCGCATGATCCGCCGCCGGGCCGTGGCGGCCGGCATACATGCACCAATCGGCAACCATACATTCCGCGCGACCGGGATCACGGCTTATCTCGGCAATGGCGGCGCGCTTGAACACGCTCAATCGATGGCCGCGCATGAGAGCCCGCGGACGACCAAGCTATATGATCGCACGCAAGACAGGCTTACGCAGGATGAGGTTGAGAGAATTCGGCTGTGACATATGCTTGGCGCCGCTTGCAGCACCCTATGGCGTCACACGCGCAGGTTAGGTAATCAAGGTTGCATGTCCCAGACGGTTGAAAATATTAATAGGTTTATCTCTTATGCCGCGACCTTGCAGGGTGACGAGAAGGGAGAGGCGCAGGTGTTCTGTGACCGGCTTTTTCAGGCCTTCGGTCACAAGGGTTACAAAGAAGCCGGAGCCACCCTCGAATATCGCATAAAAAAAGGCAGGTCCACCAGCTTTGCTGACTTGATTTGGAAACCACGTCTTCTTCTGGAAATGAAGAAAGAGGGAGAAAAGCTGCGGCTCCACTACCGGCAGGCGTTCGACTATTGGATAAACGCGGTCCCTAATCGGCCACGCTACGTAGTCCTCTGCAATTTTCGCGAATTCCAAATCTATGATTTCGACAAGCAGCTTGATGAACCCGTGGACACGGTCGCTACCAGTGATCTGGCAAAGCGATACACGGCCTTCAACTTTCTTTTTCCCGATGAGCGCAAGCCGCAATTTAATAACGATCGCGAGGCCGTCTCGCGCAAAGCGGCCGCCCAGATGGCCGAATTATTCCGAAATTTGACGCATCGGATCTCGAAACCTATTCCGCGCATCCAGGCGCAACGGTTCGTGCTTCAAATCGTCATCTCCATGTTTGCCGAAGACATTGACCTTCTACCCCGCGGAACGATCAAAAGCATCGTTGATGATTGTCAGGAGAATGGGCAGAGCTCCTATGACCTTTTTGGCGGACTGTTCCGCCAGATGAACTCCGATGTGCCAGCCGCCGGCGGAAGGTTCCGGGGCGTCCGCTATTTCAATGGCGGCTTGTTCTCAACCGTCGAACCTATCGAGCTGTCGCGCTCCGATCTCGATCTCATCGGCGGCGAAGATGGAGCTGCAATGCGGGATTGGTCCAAAGTCAGTCCGGCGATTTTTGGCTCCCTCTTCCAGCAAAGTATGGATAAGGGCGAGCGGCACGCCATGGGCGCGCATTTTACGTCGGAGGCGGACATCCAACGTATCGTTGGTCCGACTATCGTCCATCCATGGACCGAACGGATTGATAAGGCCAAGACGATGAAAGAGCTCACTGACCTGCGCCGGGAGCTCGCCACTTTTCGTGTTCTCGATCCCGCTTGCGGGAGTGGCAACTTTCTGTATGTCGCCTTTCGTGAGATCGCGCGGCTCGATCTTCTCATCTTATCCCGGTTGGAAACAATCTTAAGCCCGAGGGAATTCGCGGCACAAACGAAGCAGATCAGCGTCGCGACGCCAAAGCAGTTTTTCGGAATCGACAATGACAGCTTTGGCGTCGAACTCGCCAAGGTTTCCTTAATGATCGCCAAAAAGCTTGCCCGTGATGAAGTTATGGCGACGCTTGCACATACGCAGGAAGAGCTCGCCTTACACGACGATGACGCACTTCCGCTTGATAATCTCGATGATAATGTTGTTTGTGCGGATGCCCTTTTCTTCGACTGGCCCGAAGTCGACGCGATCATCGGCAACCCCCCCTTCCAGGCCAAAAACAAGATGATCAGCGAGCTAGGGCGGGCCTATGTCAACAAGGTCAGACTTGCCTATCCCGATGTCTCAGGTCGTGCAGATTATTGTGTCTATTGGATCAGAAAGACGCACGACTATCTGAAGGAGGGGCAGCGCGCCGGGCTTGTCGGCACAAACACCATTCGTCAGAACTACAGCCGCGTCGGCGGTCTGGACTACGTCGTGAATCACGGCGGCACCATCATTGAGGCTGTCAGCACCCAGGTGTGGTCCGGCGATGCTGTTGTTCATGTCTCTATCGTCAATTGGCTCAAGGGCGAGCAAAGCGGCAAACGGAGGCTTTTCCGGCAAATCGGTGACCAACAAGGCAGCCCATGGGAGGTTCGTGAGCTAGAAGCTATAAATTCTGCGCTGTCCTACGGTATGGATCTGAAAGACGCACGCACGCTTACCATCAATGCAAAATCTGACGCCTGTTACCAAGGCCAGACGCATGGTCATGATGGTTTTCTTATCCCCTCCAACCAAGCCAGGCTTTTGCTCGGAAGGGAACCAAAATTCGCGTGTGTGCTGTTTCCTTGCCTGATCACGGATGATCTGATCGGGACCCATACGGGAAAAGCTTCGCGCTATGTCATAGATTTCGGCCGCCGCAGCATCCATGAGGCGCAGGATTACAAAATTCTCTTAGACCAGGTTGAGGCTCGCGTGCTCAAGGATCGGCAGGCATCAGCAAAGAAAGAGCGCGAGCAGAACGAACAGGCGGTCCTGGCAGACCCCAGAGCGAAAATAGCAAAAGATCACGCAAATGCCCTGGAAAAATGGTGGCTCCTATTTCGTGCCCGAGAAAAAATGCTGACCGCAATCAACGCGCGGCCCCGTTATATTGCATGTGGCCGTCTCACAAGACGGCCGATTTTTACCTTCATTCATCCCGAAATTCATCCGAATGACTCACTGGCTGTTTTTCCGTTGGATGACGATTACTCGTTTGGGATACTGCAATCGGGGATTCATTGGCAGTGGTTTACGGCGCGGTGTTCAACCATGAAGGGCGACTGGCGGTATACGTCAAATACAGTGTTCGACAGTTTCCCTTGGCCGCAAGCGCCGAGGCCAGAGGCTATCGAATTGGTGGCGAAGGCCGGGCTGGCCTTGCGAAAGGAGCGGGCAACACTGCTTGAACGCCATGGGTTAACGCTGCGCGATCTATACCGAACCCTGGACAAGCCTGGCGCCAATCCGATGAAGGTACTGCAACACCGTCTGGACGAGGCCGTGCGCCGCGCATATCGTATGTCCAACGAAGATGATCCCATCACCTACCTTCTGGCGCTTAACGAGGAAGTGGCTGCAAAGGAAGGGGCTGGCGGGTTTGTCGACGGCCCGGGTCTTCCGTCTTCCGTCGATGACCCGCGTAAATTTGTCACCGAAGACTGCCTCAGGGCCTAAGTATCACGAGAATAACCCCCTCATCCGCCATTCGCGGTATCGCCGCCACGCCATCAGGCGGCGTTTGGAGGAGTCACATCTTCAAAAAGCTGTTCCTCCTCTGGGAAAAGATCGGCGACAGCGCTCAGTGAAAGCTGTTCGCCGAGGAATGTCTTAGCTCTCGCTATTCGAACAACGATCTTTCCGTCTTCATCAGTCAAGTTCAGCTGCTTCTTGATAACGCTCTCAAAAGATAGCCGTTTTACCTCTTCGGTTTCCTGCCCACTGGACCAGGTGACCGCGAGGAGTCTTTTGCCAGGACTACGACGTAATGCCTGACTGAGAATTGCATTAACGTGTTCGTCAGCAAATCCATAGCCGATGACGAGTAACAACCGGGCTGCAAGCGACTGGCGGCGAAGCTGATACATTAGGAAGAGAAACGGATCTACGTATTGCAGCTTATAAATCACGCCAAATATGATCTGACCATCATCAACTTTAATATTTGCAGTGCTGTCACTGAATGTAAGCTTTTCGTCGTCAGCCTTCACCCAATCGACAGATCCGTGTAATTTGTAGAGATAGAAATTCTTCTCGTCCGGGGCAGATTCCTCAAGAAGTTCATGACTCCACAACCGAGTTACTTTGTCAAAGCCCCGCTCAGGAAGTTCTCTATAGAAAGCGTCATAAGTCCTTTCAACGCACATGTCGTAGTTCAACGTGAAAACTCGAAGTGGGAAATTGAGATCTTTTTGAAATCGGAACAGCCCTTCAAAATAGCGGGCGCTTTCATAATTTCGGATTTCGAGCCAGTCGCGACGTAGTTTTTCAAGGACTTTAGTTCGGAACGGCTGGATATTTTCAAAACTGGGGCCTGCCACTTGTAGCAAACGAGGGTTCCAGGCACCCACAAAAGGATAGAGCGGGTGATCTTCGCGACGAGCTAACTCGTCAAGAGATTGGACAAGGCGTTCGATATTGTAGTTGACATCCTTCGCGTAGCGGCCGGCGATCCCTTCGGCGTAAAAAATCGCGCTGCGTACGTAATTGTAAAGATGCTTGAACTCCGCCCATTCATTTTCTAAGGCGGCTTCGATCTGGCTTACCATATCGGCGGAGTGCGGAATTCCAGCATCCACGCTGGCGCCGGCCCCTAGAAGGACCAGCACTTCATCCTTTTTGAAAGTGATTGCAGAACTGCTCATAGGAACCATGGAGATACGTTTTCAAAATCCACGTCGGGAAGACCACCTTCCCGAAAGCGGGCATAGTAAGTAGCAATAATTTTCGCATAATAGACTGAAATTGGCATCGATTTGGCGTTGAACCCACGCCAATTGGCGCCGGCGATGTTCATCGCGTCCTGGAGAACACGCTTTAAATCAGCCTCCGGAAGAGGTGACTCCGGGAACAGAATTCTCAAATGCACGGGCCGCTCTGGCTGCTTAGGCACCTTCGCGTCGGCGAGTCCGAGGCCCGAGAACCACATCAGAAATTCGCGCTTGGACAGCGGCATCACTGTGCCCTCGTATGGCACACGACTGTTGTGATCGAGGGAAAATCCAAAAAACTCATTCTTATCGTTGAATTTGATAGCTACGAATTCGTGGCTAGGCCCTTCTCCTTTAAGCTCTTCAAGAAGTTCCTTGATCGCGTCGATATCGTGGCGTCGCATGTTGAAGGTGACATGCAGGACGAATGAGTCGTATTGGGCCTTGTGGGATTGCAGGACCTGTCGCAAGTTTTGCCGCAAGGCACGCAAATAGTCGCCTTCGTTCGTGGAATCTCCCAACACCTTGATGGTCTCATAGCCGCCTGCTGAATCCGCGAGAACGGAATAGGCTATGTATCGAGTGATGTGTCTTTCGACGCTTCGATGAGCTTGGCCAATGCCAACGATAAGACAGCGGTTCGTAGATGGCTTAATGCGCCATGGAACCCCTCCCATTTTTGCGAATAGCGCGAGGCTGATGTTGGAAATCGACCATTTCAGCGCGTTGCGATCAAGCGTCTGCTTGCGGTCGACAAACTGACTTGCAAGCCCCTGACTGATGAAAGCGTGCTTAGCCGAAAAATACCCGGCCGTTTCCTCGTCGCTCGAGTGCTTCGAAAACGGTACGAGAGCCACGGGCAAGATGTGCTCATTCGGAAACTGCCTTTTGAGGGTATCACATGTCGCAAGCAGTTCCTTGTTCGTGAACCCGGACACCGGGATCCCGGAAACATTCTCGCGTCCGATCGCAACCCCGAACATCGATTGCATTCCGGGAAAGGTCGAATACAGGTCTCCGCGCAATGCCCGAAAGAGATGCTGAGACTGTTCGCGGTCTTCTGGCTTGAAAACGAATACCAATCGAGTGGCCGCCTCGACAGGCCGATAAGGACCGATGTCGCGCAAGCCGAAGAACTGATTGCCGGCCTCGCGATCATTTTGAAAAACATAGGTACGGCGCGCCAAGGCGAATGATTTAACAACGGAGAGCCTGGGTTCGAGCTCTACGATCGATCCATCGTGGAGTGTCAGGCTCGCAATATTGGCGAAGTAGTGCCGAACGAAATCTTCGAGTTTTTGGTTATGGTCGAGATAGAAATCTTGGTTGCTCCGGCCATTCTTGTGAGTCAGACTTAGTTCCAGCCGAAGGCGTGCAGTTAAGTCCGTCTCTTTGGGCACGCGCAGCGCGAAGTGACAAAGGAATCCGAACTTGCCTTTGGCCTGCAAAGCGTAGGCCCGCAACCACATCACCTCGCGGACGTCGCCATGCTGCGCAAGGACAAACGCCACCTCTCGTCTAAACCGGTCTTCCTCAAGTTCAACTTTGGCCCGTAAGTCGGAATCCTGAGTGCGGATGACGAGCGCCGTGTGGAGCGCTTCTATAGTCAATCCCTGATCCACCCAGGCGGCGACGCGGACCTGTTCGAATCCGGCCCGCGGCTGCAACGAGACCTCGTAACGATGCCGCTCGACTGGCCCCTCCGCATATGCCTCGCAGGACACCGGCAGATTTCGCGTTCCAGGAACCGCTTCTTGCCCAGGTGCAAGGCGCTTCCGATAGGCTATGTAGCTGAAGTCGGCTGCTTTTAAGGCGAAGAAGCTGAGGGCAATTTTTGATGTTTCGGCCATGGTGGCGAGGGGTTCTTTCATGCCTCCAGATGCAAGCGGCTTAGAGTCGACGACTCGGGATTTTAGTCGTTGTACGAACTAAAGCTATGCCCCACTTTGCCGGGCCATGACAGTCCCGAAAGCCGCTCGTCAGGTCGTTCCCGCTGCCACATGCAGCTCGACGCCGGCCTGGCGTTGCAGAAAACCGATTATGCCGAACAAGTTCCGGGCCTGCGGATTGCCGCGCGGGCCAAGCATGCGGATGAGGCTTTTCGCCGGCGTGCCGGTCGCCTCCCCCAGCTTTTCGAAACCGCCGCTTCAGCCCCGTTAGGCGATAAATTTCGGTCATCACTTACCGTTCCAGCCCTGTTGGATCATTTTGTCGGCCAGATTCATGACCGTGCCGAAAGCTGTGCCAAAATCCGGTTTCTCCCCATACACCATTGCAGAAACGAAGTCATCGTAGCGGCGGCGGTGCATGGGATCGGTGCGCAGGGCCTCGACGGCCTTGCGCGTTTCGCCGGCGATGTCGGCTGCATAGGCTGGATACTGGCTGGCGAATTCCTCTGCGTCGGTTTCGGCGATGACGCGGGCCAGGGCGGCGATGTCGGCCGGCTCGACGAGGGCGCGCATCATGTGGAGATCGTAGATGTGCCGTACCAGGGTCGGGTCCGGATCGCGGCTGGCGCCGGCCATCTCCATGGCGGTACGGCGCGTGAGCGACACCAGTTTCTCCGCCGCCGTCTGGGCGAGGCTGACGCAAGCCAGCTGCGCCACTTCCGGTTGCCGGTTGGTCGCCTCCGCCACGAACGAGCTGACCTGCAGCATCAGGGCCGGCCGGCGGAGCAGCGCATAGTTGACCTCGACCTTAATCGCCGGGCGTAGCCCCTCCCCTGCCCCGCCCCCGCTTGGATAAGGCAGATGCCAGACGGCGTAGCGGCCTTCGTCGCGCGCCCAGGCGACCGACTTGTCGGCCAGGTCGAAGGCAAAGCCGCCGTCCAGCAGCGCGGCCGAGATATCTTTACGCACGCGATCGAGCTGCCGCCGCAGCGCGCTGCGGCTCACCGGCTCTGCGGTTCGCGGCACGATCTTGAAATCCACATCCTCCGACATGCGCCGGACGATGCGGTGCGCGCGCGCCAGCGCGGTGCCTCCGCCGAAGACGAGATCGAAGGGAGCGGCATCGATCGCAGCCAGGATGCGGATCGCCCGCACGACGAAGAAGTCCTTGGCGACGACCGCCGAGCCCGGCAGGCCGAAGAAATCGACGATCGGCCGGAGATTGCCGGGCAGCTCATCGCTCAACCGTCAACTCCATCGTCTTGTAACGGAGCTTGCGGCTGAACCGGCTGCCGCGCAGCCGCACCCGCGGCGTCATCGGCACCTGGGTGCTGCGGCCTTCGTTGTAGTCGCGCTCGGCCGTGGTGGGCTCCCAACGGATCTTCAGCTTGTCCAGCACTTCGCGCGAGACCGCGCCGAACCCGTCGCCGGCGAGCATGGGCTGGTTTGTCAGCGGGGAAATCTCGGCGCGCCCGTAAGCGCCATAGCCGAGGCGGATCAGCTTGCCTTCTTCGGTCAGTTCGCGGAGCGCGCGCAGCACCTGACGCTCGCCCGCAAGATCACGGAACTCGCGCGTGAGAAAGGCGTCGTCGCAGCGCTTCGCAATCCGCGCCTCGATCCGCTGCCTCAATGTCATCCGTCGTCCGCTCATGGCCAATCCGCCAGTTACAAAAACCTGACTCTCAATATAGCAAAAACCTGACATTCATCAAGGAAAATAATAACCTATTCAATGTATTAGTTATTATGGCGTGCCCTACACACAGGCGGGTCCGCCTCTAGCTCCTTCGCGGGCGCCAATCGAGCCCGCATGAAGGCGATAGATAGCTGCCCCTCCGGAGCCCCTGGCCAGGTGCGGACTCTTTGCCCAGCACTGCACGTGGGCCGAGATGCTTGGATTTCAGTCACTTTTCCTCAAGCCATTTGTTGAGCATCGCGATGCTGACGGCAAAGTCTCGACCTTCCCCCGGACCGCCTTTGTGAATGATCCCCACAACCCCATCGTCGCCATTGAGTACCGGGCCGCCCGACATCCCCTGCGTCAGCGTTTGATTTACCTCGATCATCTCGACACCGCTTCTGGCCACCAGCGAGATGACATTGCCTGGGCGGGCGTTCAGCCTGTCGCCGACATGAAAGCGAGGATAACCCACAGCCGTCAGAGGATCGCCCTGAGAAACGGCTCGCTCCGAGCGGATTAGTTCGAGAAATTCGGTGCTGGAAATACTATGCTCAAGCAAGGCGAGATCCCTGTGCTCGCATTTTTTCGATACGCGGGCGACAAATTTATTAGCGGGCTTCGTCGGATGATATACCTCGACTTCGTCCGTATTTTCCACGCAATGCGCGGCTGTCACCAGGCCCACATCTTTTAGGAAGAAGGCACTTCCCTGTTGCTGCGCCGGGTCATTTTCAACGACCCAGACTGATCGCCCACGGATTTCTTGCGGAGTGGGCCGGACTTTCAAAGCACGCTCGGGAAAGCACTTGTTGAATCGTAGCGTTATGCCTCGCACGACCGGGTCCCATCGACCCTTAATGTGGGTCAGGAACGCGATCTTGCCTTGAAGATGCGCCGCAAGGCTGGATCGGCCGCCATGCGAATCGTGGAATTTTTGCTCCGCTTCCTTGGCGCCGAGTTTCTCAACCGAATAAAGGGTCGCCCGGATGTTTCTAACATAGCGGCGATCAACGTTGAGCAATTCGTTGACCTTCAGACCGGTCACGATCCGCCGTGAATGGCGATCGGCATAGTGCGCTTTCTCTGGATTGATGACGAAGCCGTTCTGCTGAATGACGCCCCGCAGTGCGGGCGTAAGCAGGTCGGGCAAGAACCGGCCGGACGGCGGCAATGTCGCTTCGAACAGACCCACCGGAGGCTGGTAGCTTGAAAAGGTTATGTCATCGGCGTAGCGCGTGTAGATGCAGCGTGTGTCCTTTGCGATTGTCATGAGTTGCTTGTCCAATCGGAAGCAGATCATGTTCGAAAGCACCGGGCTGCTCGGTGCGCCTTGAGGCAGCTGACCGTCATTGCAACAGATACGCGCAATGATGTCTGCCACGCGACTGTCGATGCCAAGCGAAATCAGGAGACCTTGAACACGGTTTTCGGTGATCGTCGGGAAAAACTCCGCCAGATCGATATTCAGCAGGAAGCGTCGATGCAGGTGTGAGAGCGCATTCGTTTTTACCGATCGATCGGCCACGAAGCCATGGACCGGGTTTCTCGGTCGGTAAAGTTCATCGAGCTTGTCGGCAAGTTGGCGCTGAAGGAATTTGAGCCGCTGGTCGGGCGCACTGATCAGCCTAACTTTGGTCGAACTTTTGGCGATCGAGAAATGCCGATACATCCGAGCGCGATAAAACCAGATCTTCTTGAGTTCGGGGCCACTCAAGTTGAGATATGTCAAAAGCGATGTCTCGTCCGCCAGCGCCTCGGGGATGGTGACGCGAACAGGCGCACCAAAAAACGCTCCAAAAAGCGGCACGAGGTCTCCTTTCCAGTCACGCCGCGCGCATCAATCATCGTATGGCGCGCCCGATCTGTGCTGACATTAGCTCTTACGCCGCAGGTTACGACAGCGCGTATGCGAAGGGAGACCTCGCGCAATCGATATAATCACGGTCAACGCAAAACTCCAGTCCGATAACCGTTGCGTCGGCCGCGATACCGTGACCTATGCCGCGGCCGGCGTCGCGCGGCGAGGACGGAGCCTGTAGCGCCGTAGCCTTTCATCGCGCCATTGGACGAGCTGGGAGGAATTGCCGACCGTGCTGCGTCCGCTCATCCTTCTCGACTGGTGGGGTTCGGACTGGCCTGCCGCCCTCGATGCTCTTTACCCGTTCATCGATCGCCCGCCAGGGGCCTCGTCATCAGGCGAACCTGCGCCCGGGCGTGTCACCGCGTCGCTATCGCAAGGGAAAAACGGCAGACCGTGTTGGCGCTGACGCGCCTGCCCGCACCGCTCCGCCCTTTTTGCCCTTGGCCATTGCCACTGATGCCCGGTCGCCCTGGGTCGCCATCGAGGCCCCACTCCGGCGGTCTCCAACCACGAAGGAGAAGCATCATGAGCAGCAAACCATCCCACATCGCCTATGTCGTCGTCGATCCCGAGGAAGGCAGCGACCGCAAGACGCAGTGGCATCCAGTCGGAGCCATCTGGTCCCACTCGAAAGGCAACGGCTTCGACCTGGTGATCCCGCCCGGCGTCACCTTATCGGGCCGCATCGTCTGCACGCCCCGCAAGGAACCAGACGCGGAATAACGTCCCTGCCCCGCCGGAAGATCCGGCGGGGCTCTTTCCGACGGCTGGCCTAACCAGGCCTATCGATCCGACGATCATCGCACCGCCCGGTTAAAGCGGCTTAGGCCGTCTCCGCCGATATTTTTGGCCAGGCAAAAGGAGTGCGCTCTTGCGCCCCGAGTAATTCGACGCCCAGCATCGGCGCGGCCCGATCCGGATCGGCGCCTTTCCGGGCATCCGAGTAGAAGCCAAGATATTCGCGTATGAGCTGCCCGACCTCCGCATCGAGATTTCGAAAGCAGCGTTCATCATTGCAAAAGCGGTAATGCTTGCCCCATCCCTGGATGACGCCGTCAACCCGTCTCAATGTGCCGAGTACCGCGGATGTCTTCGGCAAAGGCTGGCCATTGCGATAGGCAATCAGCGCCTTCCGCGAGCTTGCAAAGGCTTCGCGAAGGCCTGTGACGAATTTATTCCGAGCCTTTTGGGCGGGCCGTATCAAGCCGTTATTGATTTCGATACCCAAAAACTCGAAGCCCTTCGATACCGGAATGGCGTGCGGCGAGGTTTTTTCGGCCGAGAGCTGCATCCCAAGATTGCCGAGAATGCTTTTTGCCAGCCGTAGATTTTTCATCACGCTCGCCGGCGACGGTCCAAGCACGATGAAATCATCGATATAGCGGCGGCACCAACAGCCCCCGTCATTCATGCGCCGGTCGAAATCGGCCAGGATGATGTTCCCCAGCATCGGCGACAGCGCACTTCCTTGCGCGACACCGATATCCTCGGTTGGAAAGCGGTCGGCGAGATTGCGCAGGGCCGCCAGGTTCGAAAGCTCGACGGTGATCGCCCGGCGAAAAAGCCCCATGAACTCGGAATCATCAACCGCACCTGCAATCAGGTCAGTGACCGTGGTCTTATGGATGCGCGTAAAAAAGGCGCTGATATCGGCGCAAGCGATATAGCTGCCACCGGCGCCAATCGCATCGAGGACCGACTTGATCGCAGCGGGAACGGCCGCCAGTTCATCATTCTCGCCGCGCTTGATGCCGCCGAAGCTGTGGGGGTTGCGGAAAAAGGGCTGCAGCGCCTCGATGTCCTGCATCGTTTCGAGAATTGCGCGCTGAACGATGCGGCTCTCGACGCCGGCGACGACAATCGGACGAATGTCTTTCTTGTTGGCTTTGGGAATGGCTACGCCGCGGGCCGGCAGAAACTCGAAGCTGTTATGGACGAGACGCGCCTGAAGGGAGCGAAGTTTCCCGTACGCGTCTTCGTCGAACTGACGGATTTCTTTCTGAACGTCCATCGACTTCGAGGCAAAGCCGTTCGAGCGCACGTTGCGCCAGGCCGCTTCAAGCGACCGCAGGCTACGAACTTTTTTTATAAGTACCGTCGTCAAAGCGTCTTCCGGGTCCTGTGGCTCACCCCACCCGCCGACGCTGTGCTGTTCCCTGCGGAGGTGCCTAATGGTCCAATCCGAACGTGCCCGGTGACAAGTGAGGCCGCCGCCGTGCCGCTGCATCCGGTCCACGTCGCGCCGGCCAAGCCGACACTGGTGGCGCCAAACGCCAGAGCCAGTCCCGTCAGAAGCGCCCGAAGCGAGCGCCGCCGATTGGGGCGTGCCGAGTTGGCACGTTTTTGCATGTCCTGCGCATCAATCGCCTCCGGCGCTCAGGCTAGACTTTTTGCCTCGCGTCGCAAGCGTCCGGGCGCAAGCCTGGCCGCCCCCGCCCCGTCCGATAACAAAATGCGACTAGCCACCCAACAGGAACCTGAAAAGCTAAAGGTTATGGCTCGGCGTTCGTCGGACGGGTCAGGTCTGTTCCCTGCGGAGGTGCCTAACGGTCCAATCCGAACGTGCCCGGTGACAAGTGAGGCCGCCGCCGTGCCGCTGCATCCGGTCCACGTCGCGCCGGCCAAGCCGACACTGGTGGCGCCAAACGCCAGAG
>NZ_LMUJ01000103.1:0-23379 GCF_009765975.1 Acidisphaera sp. S103
TATGACACAGTAAGACTAGTGTCCTGCCCCAGAAGTTCGTCGCATTCTGCGACGGATTTCTGGGATCGGCAGGCCACTGAAAACAAAGAGCTAGTGAATTTCCCCGGACTTCCGCAGGGCTTCGCGCAGCTTGGCGGGGGTGAAGCCGGGCGACTTGCACACCTCCAGGATCACAGCTTCCCGCCGCGAGACCAGGTCGATCGCCGCCGGCAATTTGCGCACCGCGTCGGCGGGGACAACGACCGCACCGTGGAAATCGGCATGGATCACATCGTCATGTGCCACATGCATGCCGAAAATATTCACCGGCTTGCCGAAATCCACCATGTGGACATGCGCGTGGCTGGGTCCGACCCGTCCGCCGACCATCTGGAAGCCGGGCGCCCACATATCCAGGTCGCGGAACGATCCGTTAGTGACGCAGCCGATGGCGCCCAGCGCCTTGTGGATGGTCGATTGGACCTCTCCCCAATAGGCGCCGTACCCCAGCCGCCCGTCGATGTCCTGCAGCACCGCGATCGTCGGCAGATCGACACGCGCGACGTAATCGTACCAGTCGGCTCGGTCGGCGACCTTGGACCGCGGCGGCTCCGTCGCGCGGATCATGCCGACACGCGCCAGGCCGACGATCGGCTTGGCCTTCGGGTCGATGCAGACCATCGGCTCGACCGTGAAGCCGAAGGCGCGCCGTTCCGGCACCACGATTTCAAGGCCGTTGCAGATGGTAGGGGTGTCCCATTGGGCCAGGACGTCGAGATCGGCCTGGGTGAAGGGGCGTTCGGCCATGGTGGTTTCCTCTTGGTGATGGTGCGACTGGATACTCGCCCGCGCCGTGGGTTTGCGGCAAGATGGGGTCCATGAAATCCATTGCGACTGGTGGCAAAGCCATCTACGGCGCGCCGCTCGGCATCCTGATGCTGGAGGCGCGGTTTCCCCGGATCCCGGGGGATATGGGAAACGCGGGGACGTGGCCGTTCCCGGTGCTTTACCGCGTGGTGAAGGGCGCGAGTCCGGAACGGGTGGTGCTGCAGGGGGCGGCGGGGCTGCTGCCGGCGTTCCTGGAGGCGGCGGCGGAACTGGTGTCGATCGGGGCCGAGGCGATCACCACGAACTGCGGGTTTCTGTCACTGTTCCAGCGGGAGTTGGCGGCGCATGTGCGGGTGCCGGTGGCGACGAGTTCACTGATGCAGGTGCCGTGGGTGCAGGCTTCGTTGCCCCCCGGCAAGCGGGTGGGGGTGATCACGGTGTCGGCTGGATCACTGACACCCGCGCATCTGGCGGCGGCCGGGGTACCGGCGGACACGCCTGTGGAGGGGACGGAACGGGGTGTCGAGTTCTTCCGGGTGCTGATCCGGGGGGAATCGGAGAATATGGATGTCACACTGGCGGTCAGGGATATCCTGGAGGCCGGGCAGCGGTTGATGGCAGCGCATCCGGATGTCGGGGCGGTGGTGCTTGAATGCACCAATATGCCGCCTTACGCGCATGCGCTGCGGGCGGCGCTGGGGGTGCCGGTGTTCGATGTTTATTCGTTGATTACGTGGCTGCATGCGGGGTTGCGGCCACGGGATTTTGGGGTAGGGGATCGGGGGATGTCATCGCATAATTAATCGAATCGTGTCCGCCATCCAACAACGCATCAAGAAGTCGCCGCTTCGGCCACACTGGTGATCGCGACCTTTGCCCAGTCGGGTGTCTAACATGTAAAGAAAGTGGAGATCATATCATGGCACATCCCGAACAACTGGAATTTGTGCATAAAGTCCAATCGGCTTTCCCTAGCTTTTTCACTGGAAGCAAAACCCTTGAAATAGGCAGTCTGGACATCAACGGGACGATTCGTAAATTCTTCAAAGGCGGCTCATACACCGGTCTGGACGTGGCGGAAGGCCCTGGCGTGGATGTCGCCTGCCAGGGGCAGGAGTACGATGGCCCGAGCAACGATTTCGACACCGTCATTTCGTGCGAGGTCATGGAGCATAATCCGCATTGGAGAGAAACCATGACCAACATGATCAGGATCTGCCGCCCCGGTGGCCTGGTCATCATGACGTGTGCGACGATAGGCCGAAAAGAACATGGAACCACACGAACCGATCCGGCCGATTCGCCACTTTCCGTCGGATTAGGATGGGAATACTATAAAAACCTGACAGCGAGAGACTTCAAAACAATCGATTCATTGCGGAGCGACTTAGACTTCTTCTCTTTCTTTACAAATTGGGCGTCCCGAGACCTATATTTTCTCGGCTTCAAAAAAGGGGCCACTCCTCCGACTGATGCGCGTAAACAGTTTGCAATCATGCGCAGGCACTACATTGGGGCGAACCTCGCAAGCGGGCTGCGATCTGATTATCTTCGCGTTCGGACATTGATTGCTCTGTTCGGCGAAGAAAGATACTGGGCAGGACCGATTCGTCTCTGGTAGTCCAGTGCTGATCGGCCTGCACAACCAAGGGCTTGCTGGGGCACTATCAACGTGGCCCTAGCGCAGTAAGGCGATAATCGAAGCGCTGTCGATAGACATCGAGGGCTCCTGCCGTGTCGATTGAAATGACCGCACGCTTGTCGTCGGACCCAGCCGAGTCACAAACCTTGACCCAACGATATTCCGCGGCCTCGCAGGCATACAAAAAAAGACGTTCCAACACGTGGGCTAATGTGCCATCGAATTGGCCGGATTCCTCGGGAAAATCCTCCGGCCGCAATCCAAGATCCAAGATCGGTCGTAGCGCGGCCGGCCGCGCCCAAAACATCGATCCAGATGGAAAATCAATGACATGCGCCGGCGTTAGCCGAATGCCCATGCGGCGCGATAGATTTCGAGCACCTATGAAATTGCTTCCCCAGTCCAACCGATGTCGGATCGGCCCCCAATGCTGCGGCATGATAATGCCAAGACGCTGGTCGCGATGGAATGCCTCCAGTATACTCCTCACGATTGCAGGCGATCCAACCAAGGAATGCAACAGGTAGCGGCGCCACGGTGGCCCATCGACCAGATGGCTATCGCGCTTTGACTGCAAGTAAAGCAAAAGATCGTATTTCGCGTGCACATCACGAAACGCCGTCAGCCTTGGGCCTATATCGCGGCCCCGATTCGGCAGGACGCGAACGTCGACATCACCTTTCTCCCAGTTTCTGAACACCTTGAGGATTTCTGTACTTTTCTCGTCAGAGTCGGTGGAGATGAACACATCAAGACAACCCGGAACCTGGGTAAGAGCCTCAAGGAATTCGGCAGATAAATCAGGATGAAACAAGTGGAGAATGGCGGCAATACGAAGATCCACCGGCGGCTCCAGTCCGGAGATAAAACCGAACGGCACAGACATACTGAAATCGACTTGCGCCTTACGTCGCACTCCTTCGATAACCTGTCCCTCGGCGACCCCAGACGTGGTGCGCAACATTACTTTTGCGATTTGCCTCGCAGTCGCCGGTTGAAGCCCTAGGTCGCGCACTAATTGCCGTATCTGAACCGCAACATCCCGCAGCGAGCTGTTCAAACGAAGGGGGGATGACATTGCGTAAACCGGACCTGAAATCCCATCAACAATGTGATTCCACGGCGTTCCTGTCAACGTCATTGGTAGCAGCCATGGCTGGTTTGTACGATATCCGGACCTCGTAGCTTGTCCGCCGGTCAAATGCAACCAAGCCCATTGGGCGACTTTCGCACCCCTACGATCGGATCATTGGCAAGGACATTGTCGCGGCATGAAGATCAGTGCCGCGACCGGCATGTTGACGGTGTCCCGTTCGGTCGTATCCGAAGCAGCGCTGATGGCGCAGACGTGATTGGTGTATTTTTTGGATCGTAAATCTCTATATGATACAATTCTCACTCGTGCCCCTTGCTGACCATATAACACGTCAGAACGCGAACGATATCGTTGGACCATAAATGAGGAAAACCAAGATACGGCAGAGCCAAGCGGTCGTCGGACAACTAAGGCTTGCTCGCTGGGGCACGATCATTCTAGACCGCATCGATGACGCGGCCCTGGCAAAATTCAGCGAACTGATGTGACCCAGCGATGCGACCGCCCGGCGGGGCTTCGTCACGCGTTAGCAATCGTATTCATCAACCGATACGCCGTGCTGGTTGTCAATTTTCTCTCGACGATGGTTTTGGCGCGCCTGATCGCACCGGCAGAGACCGGGCTCTTCTCGGTCGCCGCGTCCGTGGTGCTGCTGGCGCAGGCGATCCGGGATTTCGGCGTCGGTGAGTTTCTAATTCAAGAGAAAGACCTTACGCCGCACAAAATCCGCACGGCCTTCGGACTGACCCTGGTTTTAGCGTGGACCTTGGGTACGGTGATCTTCCTGTCACGTGGTTGGATCGCCAGCATTTACGGAACACCCGCGCTGGCGGATCTGATCGCCGTCGTCTGCTGTTCATTCTTCGTTGCACCATTCAGCAGCACGGTCCTCGCCTTACTCAATAGAGAAATGGCATTCGGTATTCTCTTGCGTGTCTCGCTTGCCAGCAACATTATGAACGCTGCGGTATCTATTATCCTGGCCTATCGCGGATGGGGCGCGATGGCACTGACCTGCGGCATGCTTGCGATGAATGTTACCACTGCCTTGGTCGCTAGTTTATCGGCGCGAAGCTGGGATCATTTCGTGCCATCGCTACGAGAATGGCGCGCCCTGGCCTCGTTCGGGACTTATATCAGTGGCGCCAACATCATCAACCAGCTGTCTGGACGTCTGCCCGATCTGATCATAGGCCGACTGCTCGGCTACCAAGCTCTCGGCCTCTACAACCGAGGAAACGGCATTGTCGTCATATTCCATGAAATGGTGTTGTCGGGCGTGCAGACCGTTGCGTTCCCGGCATTCGCTTCGGCACACCGAAGCGGCGAGAATGTGCGGCAACCCTATCTGCGAGCTGTGACCCTGGTTACCGGAGCCGCACTCCCGGTTCTTGCGGTGATTTCGATCGTTGCGGAGCCGTTGGTGTGGTGTCTTCTCGGACGCAATTGGGTCGGTTCGGCCCCACTGATCCCACCTTTGGCTCTGTCTTACGGCCTAACATTATTCGCCCCGATGGTTAGCTTGTACCTCAGCGCGACAGGATGGGTGCGCATGATCCCGCGTATCGCCATGGGCTTACAGATATCGCTGCTCGGGATCATCGCGGTCACCGCCAATTTCAGCATCATGTGGGTCGCTATTGGTAATATCGGCTATGGACTGCTCAATCTGCTGATCAACGCGCACTATCTGGGAAAGGCCACCGGCATACGTTTGCCTGAACTGTTGCGAGCCGCCTGCAAAAGCGTCGGCGTGACCTTTCTGTGTGCCGTTCCGGCGTTTTTGGTGGTCAACCTGCCAGCTTTGGCCGGGCAGAACGTCCTTATGTTGGCCGCCGGTGTGGCGACCGGAGGCGCGGCATGGTGTATCGCGGTCTTTCTGTTGCAGCATCCTATCGTCAAGGAGCTTTTCCTGCTGATCCATGAAGTCCGCCGCACAACTCACCCAGTCACCTGAGCAATGGGCTCCGCATGACCCCGGTTCGACTGATCGCACTCTACCTGCCGCAATTTCATCCGGTGGCGGAGAACGACGAATGGTGGGGCCGCGGCTTCACCGAATGGACTAACACCGCGAAGGCGAGGCCACTGTTTCCGGGGCATTACCAGCCGCATGTGCCGGCCGATTTGGGGTTCTATGACCTGCGCCTGGCGGAAACACGCGAAGACCAGGCCAATCTCGCCCGTCAATATGGCATTGAGGCCTTCTGCTACTATCATTATTGGTTCGGTAACGGCCGCCGTATCCTGGAGCGGCCGTTCAATGAGGTTGTTGCCTCCGGAAAACCCGATTTTCCGTTTTGCCTATGTTGGGCGAACGAGACGTGGACGGGCATTTGGCATGGCGCCGGCAATCACATCCTGATCGAGCAGACTTATCCCGGCGAGGCCGATCACCGCGCCCATTTCGATAGCCTTCTGCCGGCATTCGCCGATCGCAGGCACATTACCATCGATGGCAAGCCGGTTTTCTGCATCTACAAGCCGGAAAAGTTGCCAGACGCCAGGCGGGCGCTCGACCTGTGGCGGAGCATGGCCAGAGCCGCCGGCCTCGCCGGATTGCATGTCCTGGGCGTGTCGGCGGATGGGAAGTGGGCGCCCGAGGCGAACGGTTATGACGGGAAAATCTGTCAGCCGTTGATCCTGAACCGGCCCTGGGTGTCCAAGCGACAACCCATCAAGTGGCTCAAGCGACAGGCGGCGATCATCGCGGGGTTGCCGACGTTCCACCCGGCGGCGCACTTCGTTTCCGAGTTGGAAGCCCTGCGGTCGTTGCCTTACGAATGGCATCCGTGCCTAATCCACGCATGGGACAATACGCCACGATCCGGAAAGAACGGGGTCGTGCTGCGGGGCGCCTCACCGGAGCAGTTTTCACGCCTGATCAACGCCGCGCTCGACCTTACCTCGCGTTATGAGCCCGAACGCAGGCTCATCTTCCTGAAATCCTGGAACGAGTGGGCCGAGGGTAATCATCTGGAGCCCGACCTGCGCGACGGATGTGGATATCTTCGGGTACTTGGTGATGCGATGGCCGTCGGCGAGGACAGTCAGCGGTAGCGGTTATCGCCGCCCATCACCGCAAGATGGAACGAGCGCCGAATGATATCCGTGCCATTCCAGCCGCCAGGGGCATGGGTAAACCGGCCAACAGATGTTTCAAGTTCAGCTTGATGGTCAGTGACGACGCTGGCAACCGTTCGTAAATCGCCCGCACCGCCGCGAAATCCCCGTCCGCGAACGCGCTTTCCAACGCCTCCCGCCGACGCCGCGCGACACTTTCTCGGATCAGTGCCTCATGAGGCGCAAGCGATGGCCGAGATGCCAGCACGTATTCCAAAATATTCGCATCTCCTAAATTCATCGCCCGGGTGTTTGCCGAGAAATTGCCGGGGTGCTTGCGGATGCCGACCAGAGGCAAGAACAGGACGCCGAACGGTACGAACTCGGCCATACGCAGGACAGTGCCGAAATCGTCGCCGATCGTTCGGCCCACGCCTTCATCCCATCCGCCGGCCCGCAGCATCGTCGCGCGATCCACGACCACGGCCGACTGGAAAAACGGCTGCCACTTCACCACGCGATCGACGATTGGTTGGTCAAACACGCCGAGCCCCTCACCGACCGAGCGCAGGCCATCCCAATAACGGGGGGGCGCCTCATCGAATTTGGTCCCCGTGCTCCACACATCGTCCCGAACGGTGTGGAAGTTCGCATAGGCAACCTCCAGCCGCGGTTCCGCGGACCATAGAGCCCTCATTCGCTCCAGGAAATCCGGTCGCCACAGATCGTCGCTGTCGCAGAATGCGACCAGCGTCCCGGCTGCCGCCCGCAGCCCAACGTTGCGCGCAACGATACTACCCGAATTCTCGATCGCGATGACCCTGACCCGAGGCTGATACCGAACGAGCAGCGCGAACGTATCGTCACGCGAGCCGTCGTCGACGACGATCACCTCGCGCGGCTGGATGGTCTGGGCCAACACCGCGTCCAGTGTTAACGGAAGCAAATCGGCACGATTGTAGCTTGGAATGACGACGCTTACGTCCATGCCATGATCCACGCGTTCGCTCTCAAAGCCAGTTGAATGTTGGACCTTCCCGTCAAGCCACGGTAGCTATCGCGAACGATGTCACCCCAAAGGCCCATCATGCCCCTGACTCGCAAGCGTATCCTGATCACCGGCGGCGCCGGCTTCCTCGGGTCCCACCTGTGCCAGCGCCTGCTGGACGAAGGCAACGACATCTTGTGCGTGGACAATTATTTCACCGGACGGAAGGACAACATCGCGCAGCTCCTCGGACACCAAAACTTCGAGGCGTTCCGCCACGACGTCACCTTCCCTCTGTACGTGGAAGTGGATGAAATTTACAACCTCGCCTGCCCCGCGTCACCGATCCATTATCAGTTCGACCCGGTGCAGACCACCAAGACCAGCGTCATCGGCGCCATCAACATGCTGGGCCTGGCCAAGCGGATCGGCGCGAAAATCCTGCAATCGTCCACCAGCGAGGTCTATGGCGACCCGACGGTCCACCCGCAAACCGAGGCATACCGCGGCAACGTCAACCCGCTGGGTCCTCGCGCCTGCTACGATGAAGGCAAACGCTGCGCCGAGACGCTGTTTTTCGACTACCACCGGCAGCACAAGGTGCGGATCAAGGTCGCCCGTATCTTCAACACCTACGGCCCGCGGATGCATCCGAACGACGGCCGGGTCGTGTCCAACTTCATCGTCCAGGCGTTGAAGGGCGAGGACATCACGCTGTATGGGGACGGCGGCCAGACACGCGCATTCTGCTATGTCGACGACCTGGTCGATGGCTTGATCCGGCTGATGGGAACCGGCGCGGACTTCACCGGCCCGATCAACATCGGCAACCCGCACGAGATCCCGGTGCGAGAGCTGGCCGAACGGGTGATCGCGCTGACCAATTCGCCATCGAAGATCGTCCATCGGCCGCTGCCGCAGGACGACCCGATGCAGCGCTGTCCGGACATCACGCTGGCGAGGCAGGTGCTGGGATGGGAGCCGACAGTGCCGCTGGATGAGGGCCTGCGCCGCACGATCGCGTATTTCGAGGGGCTTCTGGCGGGTGATGCCTGATACCAGTCCGCGTTGACGTCGATACATCCGTCTTGTCCCAGGCCAACGAAGTCCGGGGCTTCCGATCCAGCACCCTGCTGGGGCGGACGGCCCGGACGGACGCCGGGCCATGACGAATCAAGGGTCGGCCTCAACGGCGATTGGTATTAACGCGGACCGGTAGAAGCCGCCGCGGTCAGTTGGTCGCACAGCCGCAGGAACTGGTCCACCCGCCGGTCCCAGCCGGAGGCCTGTGCGACTTCGGCCCCCGCGACGCGCAGACTTTCGCGCAGCCCGTCGTCCTCGAACATCCGAATGATCGCCGCCGCGATGGAGCCGGTGTCGTCGCCGTCCACGACCAGCCCGTTCACCTGGTCGGTCACGGCATCCACGCTGCCCCCTGCCTTGCCGGCGATCACCGGCAAGCCGCACGCATTCGCCTCCAGGAACACCAGGCCGAAACCCTCGGTTTCGCCGTCCGGCATTTCCCGGTTCGCCATGATGAACACATCGCCCAGGCTGTAATGGTCCGTCAGTTCGTAGTCGGGGACCGCGCCGGTGAACATGACGTGGTGGCCCAGGCCGTGATCGGCGACCAGTTTCTCCAAGGTCGAGCGATAGGTTCCCTCACCGACGATCAGATAGACCAGGTCGGGAAATTGCTGGATCACCAACGGCAGGCTCTCGATCACCCGGTCCATCCCCTTGCGGGCATACAGCCGGCTGATCGTCAGCAGGACACGCCGCCCTTCCAGCCGATAGCGGGCGACAAGGTCATCCGGCCGCGGGCGCGGCACGAAACGGGCGAGATCGACCCCATTCGACACCAGCTCGATCTTCCCGTGCGACACGCCAAAATCGCTGATCAGCATGTCCCGGGTGAAGCGGCTGACCGCGACGACACCGTTCGCCGCCTCCAGCGCCCGTCGCCGCCGTTGGCCGCTTTCGTCGTAGTCGGTGCGCGTGCTGATTTCCTCGCCATGGATGTAGATCACGGTTTTCAGCCCGAACAGCGCCTGGCAGGCTCGCGCCAGCCAGCCGCCCGCCACAAGTTCGCCGATGCACAGCACGGCGATTTTCTCGGTCCGGACGATGCGGCCGATGCCGCGCAACACGGCCAGGCGGATCGCCACGTCCGCCAGCAGGCCGCGGATGCGTTGCAGCGTGCCCGCGTCCTCCGGCCGAAACAGCGTGCGCAGCAGGCGGATGCGATGGACCTTGAAGGGCGCGCTACGATCGAATTCCCGCCAGCCCTGGATCGGCCAGCCATCGCGGTAATCCTCCTGCGGCGCCAGCACCGAGACCCGGCCACCGCCGAAACGCGCCAGGCTGTCATAGACGATGGCCGATCCGCCATGGATCGGCGGGAACGTGTTGGCGACCACCAGGCAGCGGTTGGCTCCCTGGACCGGCGGTTCGACGGCGGCAGGCGCTTCGATCGCGTCGGCTGGGGAGCCCACACGAAGCTGGTCGTGCAGTTCCTTGACGGTCAGGAATACGCCGCCGAGTTCGTCGCGGAAGAAACTCAGGAAGCCGGAAATCCGGTCCAGGAACACCGCCAGGTCGCGGTGGGTCCGCACATAGGGCGTGTTGCCCGGTTCCAACGACGGGCTGTGATAACTCAAGGTGAAAATCCGCTCGCCGCGCCGCAGCAGGGTCCGCGTCAGCCGCAGCATCGCGTCTAGGTCGGAGCCTTCCGGCGACAGCGTGATCCGTTCCAGCAGGCCCGCACGCGCGAGCAGGCCGGCGGCCCGCAGGGAACGGAATGGATTTCGTTCCGCCAGGCCGTAGACCGACGGCATGCCGTTCGCCATCAACCCGGTCAGCGCGCGTGTCACCGGCAGTTCCAGCAGCCGGCGGCGGGCGCCGAACCAGAATGGGCCGTAGTCGAAGGCGGAAAAATCCGGACCGCCGGCCCGCGTGTAGCGCGTGCGCGGGATCAGGCTGGTATCGACGAGGAACCCTTCGTCGTCCAGCAAGGTCGCGGTGGATGGCCCGAAGCCGTAGCGGCCCGCTTTGTACACGGTGGGTTGGACATTGAAGCTGTCACGCACGGCCTCGGCCAGCCGGTGCAGCTTTTCGCGCTCTATGGCCGGGGGCAGGTTGCCGGGGAAGGACAGCCGTTCCTCGGTTTCGCTGTCGAACGGCGGCGTGACCCAGGGATGCAATTGCGCCCCGATGTCGCAGCGGCCGTCCGCCAGGTACTCGCGCAGCACGGACGCGGCGGATGGATCGGAGGCGATCGGGTAAGTGACCAGATAGGTCGGGCGGGCGTCGTAGCAGGAGAAGACCTCATGCGCGCGCTTCTGGTAGCGGATCGAGGAGGTGGTGTTGTTGCGGGCGGAAACGGGACGGCCCCAGTGAAATTCTTCCTCCGCGTCCACGATGATACACAGGATCGGCCGGCCCGCGGGCAGGCGGATCGGTTCGCTGGCGGGGAAGAGCGCGCCGGGGGCGTGCATACGGGGCGGGCTCCTGATCAGTAAGGCCAGGGCTCTGCCCTGGACCCGCAAAGGGGGCAGGCCCCCTTTGATCCCATTGATTTAGGGTCGTCGCCCTTATGCCGCAGTCGGCAGGACCTGGCCACCCGGAACCTGGTTCAGATGGCAGGCTGACAGGTGTCCATCGCCGACCGGGCGCAGCAGCGGCTCTTCAACCCGACACCGGTCGAACACAAACGGACACCGCGTATGGAACCGGCACCCCGTCGGTGGATTGATCGGGCTTGGGACGTCGCCCTTCAGGATGACCCGCTGCCGCCTGGCGGTCGGATCGGGCACCGGCACGGCGGACAGCAGGGCGCGCGTGTAAGGATGGTGCGATTCGGCGAACAGTGTGCGCCGGTCGGTCAGCTCAACGATCTTGCCGAGATACATGACCGCGACCCGGTGCGTCAGGTGCTCCACCGTCGCCAGATCGTGGCTGATGAACAGCAGCGCAAGACCAAGCTCGTCCTGCAAATCGGCCAGCAGGTTGATGATCTGCGCTTTGACCGAAACATCCAGCGCCGACACCGCTTCGTCGCAGATAATCAGGTCGGCGCCTGGCGCCAAGGCACGCGCAATACCGATCCGCTGGCGCTGCCCGCCGGAGAATTCGTGCGGAAACCGGTTGATGGCATCGCGCGGCAGACGGACCTTGTCCATCAGCGCCTCGACTTTTTCGTTCAGATCCCGCCGGCCGTGCACCATGCCGAAATTGACCAGTGGTTCGGCCAGGATATCGCGCACCCTCATCCGCGGATTCAGGCTGCTGAACGGGTCCTGGAACACCACCTGGACCCGCTTGCGCATCATCCGCAGCTTGCCGGCCCGCATGTTGTCGATACGCTCGCCGTCCAGATAGACCTCGCCTTCGGTCAGGCTGAACAGGCGCAGGATCGCCTTGCCGACGGTGGACTTGCCGCAGCCTGATTCGCCCACCAGCGACAGCGTCTCGCCGCGGCGGATATCGAACGTCACGCCATCGACGGCATAGACCTTGGCGGTGACCTGGCCCAGCAACCCGCCATGAATCGGGAAGTGCTTCTTGAGGGCGTTTACCTCCAGCAGAGGGCGATCAGCGTTCATGCCGCCACCATCTGGCCGGCATAGTGACAGGCGGCACTGTGTCCGGGCGCCTTCCGTTCGATCGCCGGCGCCACCGTCCGGCAGAGGTCGGTGACCATCGAGCAGCGTCCGGCAAACGCACATCCTACGATCGGTTTTCGCAAACTCGGCACCAGTCCCTCGATTTCCGCCAACCTGGCTCGGCCGCCCTGGTCGAGGGACGCACCGAGTTTCGGCACCGCGCCCAACAGCCCCCGTGTGTAGGGATGCATCGGACGGGCGAAGATTTCATTGACCGGCGCTTCCTCGACCTTCCGTCCGGCGTACATCACCACGACCCGTTGCGCCATTTCGGCGACCACGCCCAGATCGTGGGTGATCAGCATGATCGCCGATCCCATTCGCGTCTTCAGGTCGCGCATGAGGTCAAGGATCTGCGCCTGGATGGTCACGTCCAGCGCCGTGGTCGGTTCGTCGGCGATCAGCAGTTTCGGATTGCACGCCAGCGCCATGGCGATCATCACCCGCTGCCGCATGCCACCCGACAATTGATGCGGATATTCCCGGACCCGCCGTCCAGGGGCCGGAATGCCGACCAGGGTCAGCATGTCGACCGCTTTTGCCTCAGCATCGCGGGCATTCATTCCCTGGTGCAACCGGACGGTCTCGCCGATCTGCTGGCCGACGGTCAGCACCGGGTTCAGGCTGGTCATCGGCTCCTGGAAGATCATCGAGATCGCGTTGCCGCGGATGCCGCGCATCTCCTGTTCGGACACGGTCAACAAATCACGCCCTTCAAAGCGGATGCTGCCGGCGATCTTGCCCGGAGGCTCCTGAATCAGCCGGAGGATCGACATCGAGGTAACGGACTTGCCGCAGCCGGATTCGCCAACGATGCCCAGCGTCTCACCGGCATCGATATGAAACGACAGGCCCTCGACAGCGCGAACGACGCCGTCCGGTGTGCCAAAATGGGTTTGCAGGTTCTGGACTTCGAGCAATGCCATCGGTCAGAGCCGCTTCGCCAGACGCGGATCGAGCGCATCCCGCAGGCCGTCACCCAGCAGATTCACCGCCAAAACCGTGACCGACAGGAAGATGGCCGGGAAGAACACGATGTAGGGTTTCACCTGCCACAAGGCTCGTCCCTCGGCCATGATGTTCCCCCAGCTTGGGACGATCGGTGGCGTGCCGGCGCCGATGAACGACAGCGTGGCCTCGGTGATCATGGCTGAGGCGCAGATGAACGTCGCCTGCACCATCAGCGCTGCCAGGGTGTTGGGCAGAATGTGCTTCCAGATGATCACCGGCACCCGCGTGCCGGAGGCGATGGCGGCCTCGACATAGGGCTGTTCCCGCAACGACAGCACCAGGCCGCGCACCAGGCGGGAGACACGCGGAAACTCGGCGATGGTGATCGCCACGATCACGTTCTGCACCGACGCTCGGGTCAACGCCATCAGCGCGATCGCCAGCAGAATGGACGGGATCGACATCAGCCCGTCCATGATCCGCATCACCACCGCATCGACGCTTCGGATGAAGCCGGCGACCACGCCAATGAGCGTGCCCAGGATGGAAGCGCAGAACGCCACTGAGAATCCCACCAGCAGCGAAACCCGCGACCCGTACATCACGCGCGAATAGACGTCGCGCCCCAGCATGTCGGTGCCGAACCAGTATATCGCGGAGGGTTCGCGGGTCCGCTTGGCGGGCGCGAGCGCGGTCGGGTCCGTGGTGCCCAGATAAGGCGCGAATATCGCGATAAAGATCATCACCCCGACCAGCAGCCCGCCAATGACGATGGTCGGATGCCGATAGACAAAACCCATGATCCGGCCACGTTGCTTCGGCACCGGCAGGATGGCGGGCAGCGTCGGCGCGCCGGCGACATGCCCTGGGGCTGTTGCGCTCAATAGCGGATCCTCGGGTCAAACAGCGTGTAGAGGAGATCAACCCCCAGGTTGATCAGCACATAGGCGAAGCTGAACAACAGCACGACGCCCTGAATCACCGGGTAGTCGCGCCGCAGGATGGCATCGACTGTCAGCCGGCCCAGGCCGGGGATGGCAAACACACTCTCGGTCACCACCGCGCCGCCGATCAGTGCCGCGAAGCCGATGCCGACGATGGTGACGATCGGGACCGCCGCATTTTTCAGGGCATGCACGAACAGCAGCCCGCGCTGGCCGACTCCCTTGGCCTTGGCGGTTCGCACATAATCCTGTGACAGCACGTCCAGCATGGTCGCCCGCGTAATACGAGCGATCAGGGCCATGTAGATCAGGCCCAGTGCTACCGACGGCAGGATCAAGGTGCGCAGGAACGGCCAGAAGCCATCCTCGATGGGGGTAAATCCCTGCACCGGCAACCAATCCAGCCGCAGCGCGAAGACGTAGGCCAGCACGTAGCCGATGACGAAGACGGGTGTCGAAAACCCCATCACCGCGGTCATCATTACGGTGCGGTCGATCCAGGTTCCGTGTTTCCAGGCCGCGAGCACGCCCATCGGAATGGCGAACACCAGCGAAATGAGCAGGGTCAGGATCAGCAGCGACACCGTGGGCTCGATCCGTTGCGCGATCATATGGGTGACCGGCAGGTTGGTGAAAATCGACGTGCCCAGGTCACCATGCAGCACATGCCAGAACCAATCGCCGAATCGAACCAGGAACGGCCGGTCCAGACCCAGCGAGATGCGGATCCGCTCGACGTCGGCGGGCGTGGCCTGATCGCCGGCGATGATCGCGGCGGGATCGCCGGGTGCGATGTACAACAGACTGAAGACGAACAGCGCCACGATCAGCATGACCGGGATCGTGGAAAGGATTCGCCGAACGATATAGGACAGCATCAGCGCATGCCCCTCACGCCTTAGTCACATCCCAGAACACCGGGAACGGCGCTTTCACCACCCCGGCGAGGTTCGCCCGCCAGGCCTGCTTGAACTGGAAGAACCCGGTGGGGATATAGACCACGTCGTCCATCGCCGCTTTGTTCAGGTCGGCGATCACCCTCTTTTCGGTCGCCGGATCGGGCGCTTCGTACCACTCGGCGATTTTCGCCTGCACCGCATCGGACTTCGGCCAGCCGAACCAGGCGGTATCGCCGCTGGCGTCCAGGGCGGTGTAGGGTGCTGGGTTCACGCAGTCGGCGCCGGCATGCCAGGTGTGGAAGATATTCCAGCCGCCCTTATCGATCGGTTCCTTGCTGGCACGCCGTTGCCCGACAGTGCCCCAATCCAACGCCTGGTACTGCACGTTCATGCCGATCCGCTTCAACAGATCAGCGGTCACGTCGCCCTGCGCCTTGGTGATGGCAACGTCGGTGGCGACCAGCAGGATGATCGGCTCGTTCTTGTAGCCGGCCTCGGCGAGCAGTTTCTTGGCCTGGTCGTAGTCGCGTTTGCCCTTCAGGGGCTCGCCGCCGAACTCTGTATACAGTGGGGTGTTCGGGGTGAAGAAGCCTGGCAGCGTTTTCCACAGTGACGTGTCGTCGCCGACCACCGCTTCCATGTAGTCTTCCTGGCTCAGCGCGATCTGCACGGCCCGTCTGGCGCGCACGTCGTTGAACGGCGGGTTCAGGTGGTTGAGGCGGAAGGACCCAATGTTGCCCAGCGGGTCGGCGACATCCACCTTGACGCCCGCGCTCTTCGCCAGCAGCGGATACAGGTCGGGCAGCGGAGTCTCCACCCAATCGACCTCGCCGTTCTGCAGCGCGGCGGCCGCGGTGGCGCCGTCGGGAACGATCTGCCACTCGATCCGGTCGAAGTTGATGCGCTTGCCGCCGGACAGCCAGTTGGCCTTTTCCGCGCGCGGCGCGTAGCCGTCGAATTTCTCGAACACCGCCTTGGCGCCGGGGACCCATTCTTCTTTCTTGAAGCGCATCGGGCCGGAGCCGACGTATTCGGTTATCTGCTTGAACGGGTCCGTCAGGGCGATCCGTTCGGGCATGATGAACAGGCAGGGCGTGCTGCTTTTCCCCAGCGCGAACGGCATCTTCGGGTAGGGCAGGTTGAGCCGGAAGCGGAAGGTCCGGTCGTCCACCACCTCCAGCGCGTCGGTTCGCTTCTTGATCGGCACGCCCATCGGGGCGTCACGCACCATCCAGCGCTTGATGCTGGCGACGACATCCTTGGCCAGCACCGGTTCACCATCGTGGAATTTCAGGCCGGGACGCAGCTTGAAAGTCCAGGTCTTGAAGTCGGGCGTGTTCTCCCACGACTCCGCCATTTGCGGTTTCGCCTGCAACTGATCGTCGACGCCCAACAGCGTGTCCCAGATCAGCAGCCCGCCATTGCGTACGACATATTGCGTGGTCCAGATGGGATCGAGGTTGGCGAGGTTGGCCTGGGGTACGAAGCGTAGTGTCTTACTGTCCGCCGCCAGAGACAGGCGCGGCGCCGCCAATGCGCCGGTTGCCGCGATGGCAGCCGTTTTCAGGAAGCCCCTACGATCCATTTTTATGCCGTCCCTGCGTATTCGATTGTTGTGCGCGACTGTCCCACGTAACGCGACGGTAACCCTGCCCCAGTGCGAGGCTAAACACCATAGTTGTTATGTTCATGTTCGCGTCGCTGCAAATTCCGGACCAGCGCGGGGCGGCTTACGCGATCCGGGCCAGGGGAGCAGGTTGGGGAGCAGGTTGGGCAGCAGGTCGGGTTAGCCGACTGTCTGGATGACCTCGAAGCCTTCGAACTCGGGATGGCCGAGGTAGAGCGGCTTGTTGCCGCCGGCGCTACGATGCGCCTGGCGGAATGCTTCCGAGTTGGTCCATGCCTCGAACGCCGTTTTGTCACGCCAGATAGTGTGCGACGAATACAGAACATGATCCTCCCGAACCGGTCCACGCAGCAGGTGGAAGGACACGAAACCCGGCACGCCGGGCAAATGCGTGTCGCGGGAGGTCCAGACCTCCTCGAACGCCGCTTCGGCACCGAGCAGAACCTTGAAGCGGTTCATGGCGATGAACATGGGGGGTCTCTCTGATGATTGGGTGACGTTGGTCCGGCTGGATCAGCCCGTAAAGCGCTCACGTCCAAATGCCAGCAGGTCGCCGATCGCGTCGATGGCTATGTCGGCGGGTTTTCGCTTACGGAGTTCCTCCGGATCGAAGGCGTAGTGTCCCTGGCGGGGGAAGACCGTGGTGACGCGGTCGCCCCATTGCTGCTTCAGTGCCTCCAGAATGCGCAGTTTGTCGTCGATCATGACGTAGTGGTGCGCGGGATATAGGCGTTCGACGTCGTCCAGCGCCTGCTCCTTATGGATGTAGATCAGCACGTTGTCGGCGAAGGCCTGCCACAGGCCGGAGCGTTCGACTTTCCGCGGCTGGAACGCCGCGTCGCCGTCGGACAGGATGACCGCCGGTCCCCACGCCGAGACGTGGCGCACGACGTCCAGCGCGCCGGGATACAGGCGGTCGGCGAACTTGTAGTCAGCCAGCCAGTTGGCGATGCGGAGAACTTTCGGGTTGTGCAGATCCTCCAGCCGGTAGCGCTGGAGGGCGCCCAGATAGTCGGCGTAACCCAGGGTACTTCGCAAATCCTCGAACAGCGCCCAGTAGCGATCGTTCGCCGTCTGCCCGTAATTGGTCGTCAGGTGCTGGCGGAGATCGCGCTGGACATGGTCGTTGTCCAGCAGCGTGTTGTCCACGTCGAACAGGAAAACCAGGTCGTGCTGCATGGCGGGCATTAAGCCATGAAGGAGGGGTCGGCGGCGATCATCTTTTCGAGCAGACGATCGATTTGGCCCGGTTCACACCATTCCAGGCCGACGCCGACAACCGTGACCCGCGCACGAACGGAAGGCGGCAGGCGGACGGCGTCTTTTGGCGTGGTGACCGGTATGGCTTCCTGATGTTGGGCGTGGTGAAGCAGTTGGTCCAATTCTCGGGTGGTGTAGGGGTGGTGATCCGGGAATGGACGGATTGCGACCAGGATCGCGCCGGCCTGGCGTAGCGGCTCGAAGAATTTCTCGGGCCGTGCGATCCCGGCAAAGGCCAGCACCTTGCAACCGGCCAGTGCGGCGATGGATGGGTCCTGGACGAGGTTGGCGCGCAAAACCGGCAGGGTTGGCGGCAGGCGACTGATCGCGCCTGTCGCGTCCTGACCGATCAGGACGGCGGCGTGGCAGCGCGCGGCGGCCGAGGCGACGGGTTCCCGCAGCGGACCGGCCGGCAGGACTCGGCCGTTGCCGAAGCCGGTCCGGCCGTCGATCACCAGGAGGGAGGCGGTCTTGACCAGGGTTGGGTTTTGCAGGCCGTCATCCATCAGCAGGATTTTTGCCCCTGCCGCGACAGCGGCCCGAGCGCTGGCGGCTCGGTCGGCGCCGGTCCAGGTGGGGGCGGCTCGGGCCAATAGCAGGGCTTCGTCGCCGACCAGTGACACTGGATCGTCGGGGGCGACGCGATGCGGGCCGCGTGAGGCGCCACCGTAGCCACGTAGCAGGATATGGACGCCTCGGCCGGACAGGCGTTGCGCGAGATCGAGCACCAAGGTGGTCTTGCCGGCGCCCCCGACGGTGACGTTGCCGCAGCAGATCACCGGGACCGGTGCGCGCCAGCCGGGGCGGGCGATGCGTGTGGCGGTCAGGGCGGATCCGATGGCGGATAGCGGCGAGAGCGTTCGGGCCAACAGGCCGTCGTGCGACCAGAAGGACGGGGCCGAGGGCATGATCAGGTAAAGTCGCGGGTCACCGGGCCAAACCCGGTGATGACACAATGTTTTGGCCCGGTGGTGACTCAAGATTTTGAGCCGGTGATGACGCGAGATTTTGGGCCGGCAGCAGGGACAATAGGGTTTCGGCGGTGCGGGCGGGCAGGTCGGCGTGGCGGCGCACGGCGGCCGCGGCGTGTTCCCCCAGGCGGCGGCGCTGGTCGGGGTTATCGAGCATGCTGGAGACAAATGACGCAAGCGTGGCTGCGTCGGCGACCTCGACCAGTCCGCCTGCTTGCCGCAGCAGCGCAACGTGGTCGCTGAAATTGCCGGTGTATGGCCCGACGGCGATGGCACAACCCAACCGAACCGGTTCCAGCGGGTTTTGGCCGCCGCCGGGCGGGATAAGGCTACGGCCGACAAACGCGATCGGGGCCAGACGGTACCACAAGCCAAGCTCACCGATGGTGTCGGCGATCCAAATCCCTTCGCCGGCGGGTGGACCCTGGCCGGCCGTTCGGCGGGGCGCCTGCAGTTCCGCGGCGAGCGTAGGGCCTCGGTCCGGGTGACGAGGGGCGATGATCGTCAGCAGGCCGGGATAGCGCGGCGCGAGGTCCCGGTGCGCGGCGGCGATCAGGGGTTCCTCATTCGGATGGGTGCTGGCGGCCAGCCAGACGGGACGGCCGGCCAGGATGGCGTTGAGGCGATCGAATTCGGCCTGGTCCACCGGCAAGGCCGGCGCGGCGAATTTCAGGTCTCCCGGGCTTTCGACGTGCGGGGCACCAAGGGCTTTCAGGCGTTCGGCGTCCTCGTCCCCACGCGCCTGGACGCGGGCGAAGCCACCCAGTACGCGGCGGGCAAGGCCGGGGACGCGCTGCCAATAGCCGAAACTGCGATCCGACATCCTGGCGTTGACCAGCATCAGGGGAATGCCCATCGTTCGGCAGGCGGCAAGCTGGTTCGGCCAAAGCTCGCTTTCCACGAAACAGGCGGCGTCGGGGCGCCAATGCGACAGAAACCGCTGTACCCAGGACGGCACGTCCAGCGGTGCGAAGCGGTGCAGCACATCGGCCGAAAGATTTTGTTCGGGAATCCGCTGGTCCAGCAGCGCCTGGGAGGTCACCGTTCCAGTGGTCAGCAGCACCTTCGTGCGGTGGCGTAGCGCGTCCAGCACGGGCAGGATCGACATCGTTTCCCCGACGCTGGCGGCGTGCATCCACAGCAAGGGACCGGCCGGGCGCGGAGTGGGATCGATGCCGCGGCGTTCCGGCAGGCGGGCGGTGATTTCACGGCCTTTCGCGGCGCGCCGGCGCAGGTTCAGGCGTAGCGCCGGGGCCAGCAGCGTCGCGGCGATGGTCCAGCCGGTGGCCAGGGCACTGGTGCTTATGCCGGACACAGTGCCTCCGCCCGATCAGCGACTTGATTGAGTGCGTCCTGGATCGTCGGGACGACGTCTTCCCAGCCGTGTCGCGACACGCTGATGGCAGGGCCGCAGACCACGACGCCGCGGCCGAAGGGCAGCGGCACCGGCATACGGTCCCAGGTATTAAGGCGAATGCGGCGGGTGGTTCGGGCGGCCAGGGGCACGACCGGCACGCCGGACAGCGCGGCGAGTTGTGCCACGCCGGCAGCGGCCTGGCGCCGGGGACCGCGTGGACCATCCGGCGTTATGCCAATCAGGTCGCCTCGGCGCAGAACCGCCAGCAGGTTGCGCAGGCCGGCGGCGCCGCCTTTGGAGGACGATCCCAGGATCGGCAGGATGCCGAAACGCCGCACCACCGCGCCGATGAACCGGCCGTCGCGGTGATGGCTGACCAGTGTATGGATCGGTGTCGGACGATAGAACGGCAGCTTTCGGGCGATGATCGACAAACCGGGCATCAACGGCAGGAATTCGTGCCAGAAGGCAAAGACCGCGGGTGCGCCGGCGCCGAATGGACGAAAATACTCCTGCCCATCCAACGTCCAGCGCGTGGTGCGGAGCGCGAACGACAGATAGGCCCCCAGTAGAGCCGCCAGCAGGGCCTGGGCCCGTGGTGTGCGCAGCAGAGACTTCATCGCCGCGCCGGGTAGCACGTGACGCCGACGTTACGGAAGTGCGGTACCCGGATGACGAGGCCAAACTGTTACCCGCCGTTGCCCCGATCGGTCACTTATGGCGTTGCCGACTGGCGGCCGGCGGGTTTGCCGTGGCGTGCAAACAGTGGGGCGGCGATCGTCTGCTGCCAGATGACGATGTCGTAGCCGAGTGCGCGGGCGTTCAACTCGATCCTGCGCTTCGCGTCGGCGGCGGACCTGCCGGTCTGGTAGCTTGTCAGTTTATCCGTATTGGGGTCGGATTCCGGGTAACTGGCGTAGTAGACCCCACGCTCCACTTCACATAGGGCCGCATAGAGCGTCCGCGTGGATACGATCGCGCCTCCCATGACTTTGCTCCTATTTGCTTTCCCCGAAAGAGGCCGGGCCACCGCTGCTCCGCCTCCGTTCGGGAACATGGTCCTTTTCGGAGACGAACAGGAGAAGAAAGGACATACCCAGGGCATCAAATCTGGGCGAACGGGTCCCTTCGGCCGACCATATTCGTTGTGTAATCAGATTGTCCGTCCGCCGGAAGGGCGGCCGTCAAGTCCGCGCGAAGTCGTTGGGGGTTATTGGTCGAGCAACTTCTTGACGAACGCGGCGTAGCTGCTTGCTCGCAGACGCCCCCGGATCGTGTCGAAGCCTACTCCCACCAATCCGGGACCACCCTCCTTCGCAGCCACTGTCAGTGCGGTAATCATGGCGGCATGGGCGGGCACAACGGTCGTGTCGGCGCTGGTTATCGCGAGAAATGCATCCAGTGCGACCGTACGGGCGTTTTCCGCGGTCGCCACGGCAGCCGCCTTGGCCTGATCGGCCGGGGCCGCGGCGCTGTCCGCCTTAGCCTTGGTCAGGCCGGCGTCGGCTTCGCGCAGTGTTGCCAGCGCCTGGGTGTCCGCCCGCAGCCAGTCCTCATGCAGCGCCAGCACGTCGGAGGCGCCACGCAGCCCCAATGGTGCCAACTGCTTCAGCGCGTTGCCGACGAAGACCCACAGCAGCGCGGCGTTGATCAGGTTCAGGACATATTCGAAAGACAGGCCGGTGCGGATGCTGACCCGGATCGGGTCCGCGGTGACCAACTGGCCGATGGTGCTGAGGCCTTCGGTGGCCAGCGCCTGCGCCTTCGCGTCGTCCACGCCGGCCAGCTTGATGATCAGGTCGTCTCGTTCCTCCGGGCTGCTGTTCATCGGCATGCCGAAGCGCGTGGCGGCGGTACCCACGGCCTTCTTTATGGCGTCCAGTGAAAACATGCTGCCGACAAAGGCGGCGAAGGCGCCAATGCCGGGCGGGACGGTGACGCCTGTAGCTGCGGGGTTGGCGCCGACGGCCAGGGCCAAGGCGTACCCAAGTGGCACGGCAACGATGAACCGCAGCGCATACCAGGCGAGGTCTGACGGATGCAGGGTCCATTGGTGGGATCGGACGATCACGTCGGAGGCGACCCAGGTAAGCGCACCGAAGATGGCGGCAACGCTGATCAGTTCCAACTTGATGCCAAACGGCTGGACCGGGACGACTTGCGCCGGATCACCCAGCGAGACGGCGTATCCGAGACCGCCGGCATAGCCCATGAACAGCACGATGGTGCCGGTGGCCAACAGAATGATCGCCGGGAAGATGAAGGTCTTCACGCCGAAATCGGCCGCGAACAGGGCCTGGAACTCATCCTCCAGCACTTTTCCGGTGTTGACCTTGTCGGGTGTGGGATCGGTGCGATAGTTGACGATCGATTTGCATAACGCGTCTCGTCCGGCCCAGAATTGATCGAAATACTCGGCGATGGTCTCGGGTGTGTAGAAACCAGTAATCATTTCTGTCTTTTTCTTCAGTCCGACGTTCAAGTACGAGAAGATGGCCGCCATCACCAGCCACAGCGACAAAAATGTGCAAACCGTCGCAAAACCGTAGACCGCCTCTGGCCGGTGGGAACTTCCACCGAGCAAGTTGGCGGCGACGCCGACGCCTTTGGTCGAAAGTATCACGAGAATCAGGACGCTGATCATCAGGAGGGGAATAGATGCTATCTGACGATAGACCGGTGCGTCGTCTGGCATGACTTGGCCTTTTTATTCATTTGTCTTGGCGTGATACTCGGGCGCCCCGATCTTTGACGAAACAGGAGGCGCACCAGTTGTGGAACCCTAACGAGTGGTAACGCTACTGTCAAGATTATCGTAGCGTGGCGGAAGCCGGGTGTGCGGCCACGCTGTCCTACCCGGTCACAATGATCGTTGCGTTTCGTTCCAGACCGCGTCTACCCCCCCGATCGTTGTTCGGACTCGCGTTTCGAGACGGCCATGATGGCTTTGCCGATCAGGGATGTCTCTGCCTGCATGCAGGCGGCATAGATCGCGGCACGCGCTGCGTGGATTTCCTGGCTTGCGGGCGACGCGGCGGCGGCGAATTCAATCAATTGCGCGGCCAGCCGGGTTCGCCCCATACCCGCCAGCGCCTGGGCGCGGCGGGGCA
>NZ_LMUJ01000103.1:23509-54124 GCF_009765975.1 Acidisphaera sp. S103
GCTCGCTGTCTGCGGGGGGCTTCAGATGGGCCGGGTCGCCGTCGAACCAGCCAGCATAAAGGTGCCAGATGCCACGAACGACGAATTCAGGGTCGTCGTATTTCGGTCGCAGATAGGGTTTGGCCAGAAGCGCCTCCGGCGCTCGGACTTCGTGCAGGATCGTGTTCAGGGATTGTCCGCGATTCATACGTTCGAGCGTCTGTTCCACCAGGCTTTCCAACGCGCTGGCGCCGTCGTCCAGCACGCGGGCGGCGCGCGCGGCGTCCGCGACCACGGGACCATGGCCCGGCACCAGAATCGAGGGCCGCAGTGCCAGCATCCGCCGGAGCGTGGATGCCCATTCGGGCGCGAACCGTTGGACCTTGCGCGGGTTGCCCGCGTTGGGGAACACCCAGATGACGAAATCGCCGCTGACCAGGATTCGTTTCTCGGGCAGCCACACATACGTGGCGTCATCGGTTTCGCCGCGTCCGTGCGCCAGTTCGAGGCGCAGCCCGCCAACCGTCAGGGTCAGCGTGTCGTCATAGATCGTGTCCGGACGCCGATGGTCCCCCGGAAACATGTAGCCGGCGTCGTTGAACTGCCGGCCCATGACCAGACTGTTCAGATCCCGCGATTGGTCATAGCGCTGGAAGCGGTCCAGGACGTTCCGGTGCGCGATGATGCGTGGACGCGGAACGTTTTTGGCGTCGGCCTCCTGGTCCAGCAGCCTCGCACCCCAGGTGTGGTCGATGTGACCGTGGGTGTAGATGACGGTGTGGATACGGCTGCCGTCCCAGCGACGGATCGCCTCGCGTGTGTGTTCCGCGCTTTCCCGGCTGCCGGTATCTACCAGCACCAGGCCGTCACGGGTGCGAATGGCAGTGACGTTGCCGAAAAGGTAGCTGGTGGAGACGACGATCATATCGTCGGAAATCGTGTTGATGGCACCGCCGGCGACCGCGGCGGTCCATTCCTCCATGGCCGCCTCGCCGGTCCAAAGCCGTTCGACGAGGTGGTCGATGCTGGTGTCGGTCATGTGCTGCCCCTTGCTGTCGAGGGGAACTATAGAACACGGCTGCTGCCAGCGTGGTGTCAGTAGCGTATCGAGGAGACCGATTCAGCCCCTGGGCATGCTCTGACGGTATGACGAGGGTTCTGCTGGGCTTCCTTCAGTGCCGCGTGGGACTCAACCTGGCGGGCAACTGACAGGCGATCACCAGGGTCAGCACGGCGAAGCCGGTCGCCAGCAGGTACGCGTTGTGCAGCGACCCGGCCATCACGTCGGTCAGATGCGCAAGCCGGTCCGGCGCCATCGCCCGGCGGGTGGGCAAATCCAGCAACTGCGCCACGGCGTTGACCGCACCGGGGTCGAGATGCCGCATGCTGACGTTCAGCACCGCGCCGCAGCTCGATGCCCCCACCGACTGGCCGACGAAGCGCATGAACATCGATGACGACGTCGCCGCGCCGCGCTGGCCCCAGGGGACCGAGGCCTGGATCGACACGATGAACGTCGTGCTGCAACACCCCATGCCGATGCCGATCACCAGCGACCCGGCCGAGGCCCACAGCGGGCCGTCGGCGGGACTCAGCGCCACCAGCATGGCGCAGCCGGTCGACAGCGACAGGCCTCCGATGATCGCCACCAGCCGGTAGCTGGTGCGCACCATCAACCGCCCGGCGGCGATACTGGCGAACGCCCAGGTCACCGACATCGCACCCAGGACCAGGCCGCCGTCGATCGCACCTCGGCCCATCGCACCCTGCACGTAAGTCGGCAGGAAGGCGGAGACGCCCATCATCATCGCCCCCGAGGTGAAGTTGCCCAGGCTGCCGACGATGATGACGCGGATGCGCCACAACTCCAGCGGCAGCATCGGTTCGGGGGTGCTGCGCTCGTGGAAATAGAGCGCGACCAGCGCGATGACCCCGGTGGCGGTCAGCGCGGCGAGCGTCGGTCCGCTGAGCACGCCGCTCTGCACCAGGGCCAGCATCAGGCTGCCGAAGGCCAGCAGCAGCAGCAGGGAACCGGCCCAGTCGATGCTGTGGCGGCGATGCTGCACACTCTCCCGCAGGAAAACGGCGATCATGATAATGGCGGCGATGCCGATCGGGACGTTGACCCAGAAGACGACCCGCCAACTGACATGGGCGACGAGGAACGCACCCAGCGACGGCCCGATCACCGCCGAGACACCGAACACCGAGGACACCAGTCCCTGGATCCGGCCGCGTTCGGCGGGGGTGTAGATGTCGCCCAGGATGGTCGCGGCGATCGGCTGGATCGCGCCCGCGCCGCAGCCCTGCACCGCTCGGAACAGCACCAGCGACAGCATGCTCCAGGCGGAGCCGCACAGGATGGTGCCGATCAGGAACAAGGCGGTACCGGCGAAGAATACCGGTTTGCGGCCATAGAGATCGGCGAGGCGTCCATAAACCGGGATGGCGACGGCCTGCGTCAGCAGGTAGACGGTGAACACCCAGGTGAACAGGTTGAAGCCGCCCAGGTCGCTGACGATCGTGGGGATGATGGTGGCGACGATCGTGCTCTCGACCGCTGCCATGAATGTGGCGATCAGGCAGGCCGCCAGCACCAGGCGGCGACGCGCCTTGTCTGGCTGTTCCGGCATGGTGGGCTGCGTACGGCTCAGGCTTTCGCCCGGGGCGTCCGGCATACGTTCTTTCCTCCCGCGCACCGCGCTCGGGGCGTTGTCTCATCGCCGGGGCGGCGTGACAACGCACACGGCGATGGGGGCGGCTATGCGCGGCGGCTCAGCGCGGCGGTCAGGGTGTTTTCCAGCAGGCAGGCGACGGTCATCGGGCCGACTCCACCGGGCACCGGCGTGATGGCGCCGGCGACGGCGGCGCATTCGTCGTAGGCCACATCGCCGACCAGGCGGCCGTTCGGCCGGCGGTTGATGCCGACATCGATCACCGTGGCACCGGGCTTGACCCAGTCGGCCCGCACCATCTCCGGCTTGCCGGTGGCGGCGATCAGGATGTCGGCGCGGCGGCACTCGGCGGGCAGGTCGCGGGTCAGGGAATGGGCGATCGTCACCGTTGCATCGGCAGTCACCAGCAGGCGGGACATCGGCCGCCCGACGATCGCGGAACGGCCCAGCACCACCGCGCGGGCGCCGGCGGTTTCGACGCAAGCCGCGCGCAGCAGCTTCATCACCCCCAGGGGCGTGCAAGGCACCACCTTGGGCCGGCCGTCGGCGAGGTATCCGACATTCATCGGATGGAAGCCGTCCACATCCTTGGCCGGGTCGATCGCCTCGATCACCGCCTGAGGGTCGATGCAGCGCGGAAGCGGCAGTTGGACCAGGATGCCATCGACGGCCGGGTCGTCGTTCAGGGCCTGGATGGTGGCCAGCAGGTCGGCCAGCGCGGTCTCGGCGGGCAGGCTTATGGTGCGGGCCTCGATCCCCGCTTCCCGAGCGGCACGGTCCTTGGTGCGGACGTAGACGCGGCTGGCGGGGTCCTCGCCGACCAGCACGACGGCCAGGACGGGGGTGAAGCCGGCAGCGGCGACTTTCGCGGCGATCTCGGTTCGCAAGGTGGCGGCCAGGGCGGCGCCGTCTATGATACGGGCGGGCACAGTGCCTCCAGTCTTGGAATCAACAGGGCGGCATCGCCGGCGACGTGCAGTGTCTTGTCGCGGTTGGCCTGACCGACCGCGACGGCGACGGTGGCGGCAGGGACGTGCAGCGCTTGTGCCAGGACGGCGCAGACCGTACGATTGGCGCGCCCATCCTCCGGCGGTTCGTTCACACCGATGCGCAGGCAGGGGCCTTGCGCGGCGACCGTCCGGCCCTGGATGCCGGGCCGGCGCGATTTGGGCTGGACTTTCACGGTAACGCTGACGCCGTCGGGGCGGGCGTGCCAGAACGGCGTCAAAGCAGGTACTGCATCGCGCCGGTCAGGATTGCCGCCTCGATATTCACCGTCACCATGATCGCGCCCTGCACCAGCAGCAGCAGAACCAGTGGGCTGAGGTCGATGCTGCCGAAACTGGGCAGGAAGTTGCGGATGCGGCGCAAGGCGGGTTCGGTGATGCGATACAGGAAGTCGCCGATGCTCCAGACGATGCGGTTGCGGGTGTCGATGACGCCAAAGGAGGCGAGCGTGCTGAACACAGCCGCGAGCAGGACGGCCCACCAGTAAAGGTTCAGCACCTCTAGCAGCAGCCAAAACAGCGGCCTGATCATGTGGCGGACACTCCGGATTCGGGCGCGGAACCTAGCGACGGCGGGGCGCTTCCGCAACATGGTTCACGGCGGACCCACGCGGGGGGTGTTCGGTTTCGCCTGAAATCACACACGGATAACGGGTGATGGTCTTCTATCGCGTTGCCGTCCGATGTTGTTCCTCCCCGACCACCGCCATCGGCGGCTGGATCCTCCTGTGATCCACGACCACCCTGACCTGGCCCGGCCGCTGCGGTGGCCGGGCCTCTTTTTGTCCGGTGGGACGGCTGGATCGGTTCCGCCAGTCATGTAAAAGCGTCTTACATGAGTTGGTCTGGACCCACCGATGGCGGTTCGGGGCGCCGCGGCTATCACCACGGCAACCTGCGCGAAGCCTTGATCGAGGCGGCGCTGGAGTTGATCGGCGCCAAGGGACCGGCCGGCTTCACCATCGCCGAGGCCGCCAGGCTGGCCGGGGTCAGCCCGGCCGCGCCGTACCGGCATTTCCGCGACGCGGAGGCGTTGCTGGCCGAGGTCGCCGTGCGCGGCTTCGACCGCTTCGCCGAACGGCTGACAAAAGCGTGGAACGGCGGGCGGCCGGAAGTAGTACGCGCGTTCGAGGACCTCGGGCGTGCCTATCTGGCGTTTGCCCGGGAGGAGCCGGCGTATTACGCGGCCATGTTCGAGTCCCGAATCGCGCAGGAGGCGCATCCCGGGTTGCAGGCAGCGGGCGATCGGGCATTCGCGGTGCTGCGGGAGGCCGCGGACCAGGTTGCCGCGATGCTGCCCAAGGGCCGGCGGCCCCCGTCGCTGATGATGGCACTGCATCTGTGGTCGATGGCGCATGGGATCGCGTCGCTGTTTGTGCGGGAAGGACCGTCCCGCCGGAAACTGCCGATGGCGGCGGAGGACCTGCTGGAGGCGGGGTTGCTGATATATCTGCAAAGCCTGGGTTTGGCGGGGGGCGAGTAAAACCGACACCCGCCCGAAGGCACCTTCCGTCGTCGCCATCCCGGCGTCCGCCGGATGAAAAGCGATGCAGCGATTACACTTGCATGGTAATGAGTTCCGCGGGATTGCATGCTGTCTGCCAAGCCCGTCAACAGTGCGGGCCGCACAGCGCGCTTGGCTTTTCAGTGCCGCCTGTGGATGGATTTCTGATGTTGCTTCATGCGCCGTCTGGTATCAATCCCAAGCTGGAACGGGGGCATGGCGATGGTCAGGTTGATGACGTGGAACTGCCAGGGGCTGGACTCTGCGGCGAAGTTCGATGCGATCCGGCGCTACCGAACCGCAAAGGCCATCAGCACGGTTTTCCTTCAGGAAGGCTCGGCCGCCTACGACAATCCCAACACTAATAATGTGCGCATCGACTCCTGCGACGAGAAGCACGGGGGCGACTTTAGCCCGATCAGCAACACCTTCGCGTTGCGAAACGGGACCAAGACGGAGCAGGTGGTGCGGGCAGCGTTCGGCAACAGGACGGATTACACCGGCATCGGTTCGGACGGGAGCAACAAGAAATATACCCTCATCAATCCCACGACAGATCCTGCGCTGGTCCCGACGACGCCGGACTATGCCATCAGTAACGAAGTGCGGACCTTCATCATGCAACCGGCCGTCGACTGGGTTGCGGCCCAGCCGCCGCCGCCTGTGGTGACGGGCACCAAGCGCAAGCGCGCCAACTCCCTCGATGTAAGGACGTCACGCGCCGGATATGAGATCGTGGTTGGCGGAGATCTGCAAAAGCAAACCGTGACGACGAAAACGCACGGACCGACCGAGAAGCGGATCAACCTGATCTCGCGTCGCCGGCCGAGGCGGGTGGCGATGCAGATTCAGGGGGCTCCGTTCAATGTCTATTTCTGGCACGCCCCGCTGGGCAATCAGGCGCAGCTAGGGCCGTACGGACTTTTGCCGGCCTACACCCCCTGCGCCGGGCACGCGTCAGGCGGCGATCTGGCGATCATCGCCAATATCCTGTTCGCGGAATATATCGGCGTGACAAACGCGTTTCCAGCGAACACGTTGCTGGTCGGGGATTTGAATATCGACAACACCGCCGTGCAGTATATCTACAAGACCGCGAGCGTCGTCTCCAGCCTGGACGGTTGGTGCCATGTGATTGCGCCGGGGGCCATCGCGCTAACCCAGCAGTTCGCTGGCGATTTTACGCAGCTAGGCGGTAAATATGATTGCAATGTTGTGGGTTATGACATGGACAGCGACCATGCGCCGGTGATTGTGGATGTGTGAGATGGCATGTGATTCCGTGGTATTCATTACGTCATACACACCATCTCCGCATCGCTTTTCGCCCGGCGGAAGCCGGGATAGCAACGACGGAAAGCGCCTTCGAGCATAATTTTTTAGTGTCCCCGTTCGCACCTCGAGGAAGGGTTGCACCGTCGCCCCTGTTCCGGCGCATCCGCTCCTTTTTGTTCATGCGTTTCGCAATGATTCGTTGACCCCACTTTCCATGAGCGCGGTCGGAGGGATTCACGGTTCGTTAATACAAGCAGCGTAAGACCTTCGCGTCCCCTTCAGGCGTCGGCACGGACGCCAAGGCAGGTTTGTTAAGACGGATTAGCGAGATGCAGACGGATGAGGGGGATGCGAGGTTGTGGACGCCGGTCACCGAACGGATCATTGGGTGTGCTTTTCGGGTTGCAAACACACTCGGTCATGGGTTCGTTGAGTCTACGAGAATGCCCTTGCCCATGAGATACGAAAGTCCGGGCTGAGCGACGTGCATCTCCCGCCATGCCGCAATTACTTGCGGGCGACAGGCAAGCCGTTGTGCCTGCTGATTGACTTCGGCCAACCCAAAGTCGAAATCCGCCGCATCACCGCCCGAGCCTGATCGCAAAAGGAATCCCCCCTTCATCTCCCCTTATCCCGCTAATCCGCCTTAAAAGAACAGCCACGACCGTGACCCCTGCGGGCCGAGTTTCATTCACGGCGGGTCGGGCTGCCGGTGGAAACTAATACCGCAAATCCCAACCCGAACCGCTTGACGTCCAACCCTTTCCTCCCCTAATGTAAATGTGTCTTACATTCACATGAGGCCCTCGATGATGAGCGCTGCCAACCAAGACGCCTACGGCTCTCGCGGCTGGAACCAAGGCCCGTGGGGCAACACGCAAAACAGTCAGACGCAGCAACCCAATGGCGGAAACCCCTGGCCCAACCAGCCTTGGGCCGGCCCGCCGTTCTGGTATCCTGTGGGCATCAGCCGCCCCGCGGCCATCGCCTTCACAATCCTCGGTTTTCTCTTCTGGTGGCCGGTGGGTCTGGCCATGCTGTTCTACATGATAGGGAGTCGTCGTATGGGATGCTTCGGCAGTCGCCGGCGCGCGATGTATCAACAATTCGCTCAAGGTGCCGGTCCGTGGAGCAACTGGAAGTCCTGGGCGTGCGGGTCCAACGACCAGCCGGCCGCGAGTTCGGGCAACCGGGCGTTCGACGAATACAAGGCCGAAACGCTGCGCCGCATGGAGGAGGAACAAAAGGAATTCGGGTCATTCCTCGATCGCCTTCGGTTCGCGAAGGACAAGGCGGAATTCGATGCGTTCATGGCGGAGCGCCGGAACCGGCCCCCGGCCCCCCCGACGGAGGAACAGCCGGGGGCGTAGCAGGACGGCCGGGTCCGATCGCCGGACATGGCTGGAACATGAAACTTTAAGGCAAGCCGATTCCCCGCCGTCCAGCTTGCGTTAATCCAAGCAAGCTACCAACTATCCGATGCGCCAGATGTCCCTTACCGGTCGTCTGGCGCATCGTTTGCATGGGGGACATGCGCGCCCCGATTTCGCCACATGGCCATGACCAGGACGCGCCCGGACATGCGATGGAAGCAACCCTGCGGGTGCCGCAGGGGGCTTTCCGCGCGGGTTCGGCTTCTCTAAGACGCGCGGCACGGACAGGTAAGGGACCGTAACAAATGGCGGGTATGGATATTCTGGCGTCAGCCTTCAATGGCGCCAACGCGGCCTTTTTGGCCGATCTTTATGCACGATGGGCAACCGATCCATCCTCCGTCGACGCCAGTTTCGCCGACCTGTTCGCGGCGATGAACGACGAAGCCCGAGCGGTCCTGGAAGATGCCAGTGGCGCCTCCTGGGCCCCCCGCCCCAGCTTCGGTGACGATGCCATCGCAGCCCCGGCGACCCAGCCAGGCGGCCTTAACCCGGACCAGGCACGCGCCGCCACCATCACTTCGCTGCGGGCCCTGATGCTCATTCGCTCCTACCGTGTGCGCGGCCATCTTGAAGCGCAACTCGACCCGCTCGGTCTCCAGACCCCGCACAAGCATGCGGAGCTCGACCCCGCCACCTACGGCTTCACCGACGCCGACCTGGACAAACCGATCTTCATCGACAACGTGCTGGGCCGGGAAACGGCCACGCTGCGGCAGATCATGCAGATCCTGCGGCAGAGCTATTGCGGCCCGATCGGCGTCGAATTCATGCACATCCAGGATCCCGGCCAAAAATCCTGGATCCAGCGCAAGGTCGAAGGCGCCCCCTGGAACACCGACCTGAATGCCGACGAAAAGCGCACCATCCTGCGCCAGTTGACCGAAGCCGAGGGGTTTGAGGCGTTCTGCCAGAAGCGCTACGTCACCACCAAGCGCTTCGGCCTGGAAGGCGGTGAAATCACCATCCCGTCACTGCACGCGATGATCGAGACGGCGGCTGCCGCCGGCGTGGTGGAAGTGGCGATCGGCATGCCGCACCGCGGTCGCCTCAATACACTTGTCAATATCGTGAAGAAGCCGCTGACCGCGCTGTTCTCCGAATTCGGCGGCGAAAGCTTCAAGCCGGACGACGTGCAAGGGTCCGGGGATGTGAAGTACCACCTCGGGACCTCCACCGACGTGGAGATCGCCGGCCACACCGTCCATCTGTCGCTGCAGCCGAACCCCTCGCATCTGGAGGCGGTCGATCCCGTCGTCGTCGGCAAGGTGCGCGCTCGGCAGGACAACGCCGGCGATACCAAGATGCGTGGATCGGTCATGGCGATCCTGATGCACGGCGACGCAGCCTTCGCCGGTCAGGGCCTGGTGTATGAGACGCTGGCGATGAGCCAGTTGATCGGCTACCGCACCGGCGGAACAATTCATCTGGTTGTCAACAACCAGATCGGCTTCACCACGGTCCCGGCGCATGCTTACTCCGGCCTGTATTGCACCGACGTGGCCAAATCGATCCAGGCGCCGATCCTGCACGTCAACGGCGACAATCCGGAAGCGGTGATCTTCTGCTCGCGGATGGCCGCGGAATACCGGATGAAGTTCGCCAGCGATATCGTGCTGGACGTCGTCTGCTACCGCCGCCACGGCCATAACGAAACCGATGAACCGGCCTTCACCCAGCCGCTGATGTACAAAGCGATCAACCAGCTCAAGACCACGCGGACCCTGTACGCCGAGAAACTGGCCGCCGAGGGCACGGTTTCCGCCACCGACTCCCAAGCCATGCTGGATGACTTCACCAAGACGCTGGACGACGCCAACGCCGCGGCAAAATCCTATAAGCCCAACAAGGCGGACTGGCTGGAAGGGCATTGGACCGGGTTCACCCCGGCCGATCAGCAGGAAGTGGAACTGACCGAGGCACCGACCGCGGTGTCGATGGAAACGCTGCGGCAAGTCGGCGCCGCTTTGTCGCATGTGCCGGATGGCTTTAACCTCAACCCGAAGATCACCCGTCAGTTGGAAGCCAAAGCACAGGCGATCGAGACCGGCGAGGGCATCGACTGGGCGACCGGCGAGGCCCTGGGCTATGGCAGCCTGCTGCTGGAAGGCAGCCGCATCCGACTGTCCGGCGAAGACACCCAACGCGGCACGTTCAGCCAGCGTCACGCGGTGCTGATCGATCAGGTCAACCAGCACGAATACACGCCGTTGAACAACATCGCGCCGGACCAAGCCAAGATCGAGATCTACAACTCGCTGCTGTCCGAAGCCGGCGTGCTGGGCTTCGAGTATGGCTACTCGCTGGCCGATCCGCGCAGCCTGGTGCTGTGGGAAGCCCAGTTCGGCGACTTCGCCAACGGCGCGCAGGTCATCATCGACCAGTTCCTGGCCAGCGGTGAGACGAAATGGCTGCGTATGTCCGGCCTGGTCCTGCTGCTGCCGCACGGCTACGAAGGGCAAGGTCCGGAACACTCCTCCGCGCGCATCGAGCGGTATCTACAGTTGTGCGCCGAACGGAACATGTATGTCTGCAATCTGACGACGCCGGCGAACTACTTCCACGCCCTACGCCGCCAGTTGCATCGCAATTTCCGCAAGCCGCTGATCGTGTTCGAGCCGAAATCGCTGCTGCGCCACAAGCTGGCGGTATCGCCCCTGGCGGATTTCTCCGAAGGCACACGGTTCCAGTACGTGATCCCGGAGATCGATGAGATCGCCCCGCCGGATCAGGTGCGGCGCGTCGCGATCTGTTCGGGAAAGGTCTACTACGACCTGCTGGCCGAACGGCGGGCGAAAAACATCAAGGACATCGCGCTGATCCGGTTGGAACAGATGTATCCGTTCCCGGAAACCAGCCTGGGCCGAGCGTTAGCGCCGTACGCGAACGCCGATGTGGTGTGGTGCCAGGAAGAACCGGAGAATGCGGGGGCCTGGACGTTCGTCGACAGGCGGATCGAAAAGGTGCTGAGCCGTCTCGACATGAAGGTGCGCCGGCCGGCCTATGTGGGGCGTGAAGCGGCCGCCAGCCCGGCGACGGGCCTCGCCAAGGCCCATATGGCACAGCAAGCGCGGCTGGTAGCCACCGTGCTCGGCATCGGCTAGACCGCCCCCGCATTTTACATCCCGTCTGGAGATTGATCGCCGTGGCGACTGAAATCGTAGTGCCCGCTTTGGGTGAGAGCGTCACAACCGCCACGGTTGCCCGCTGGATCAAGCAGCAAGGCGACACCGTGGCGGTGGACGAACCGCTGGTCGAACTGGAAACCGACAAGGTGACGGTGGAAGTCAATGCGACGGCCGCCGGTGTGCTGTCCTCGATCGCCGTGCCGGAAGGAGCCGAGGTCGAGGTTGGTTCGGTGCTGGGTGTGGTCGACTCGACCGGGGCTGGCGCAACACCAAAACCCGTGGCCGCGCCGAAGCCCGCCGCCGCGCCGGAAGCGCGTCCCGCCGCGAACCCGGCCGCCGGCATCAACCCGCCACCACGTCCGCTGGGTCCGGTGTCGCGTCCGGCCGCCCCAGCCCCGCAGCATGCGCCCCTGCCGGCCGCGGCGAAGCTGATCGAGGAGAACCGGGTTTCCGCAAGCGACATCGGCACCGGAACTGGCAAGGACGGCCGCGTCACCAAAGGCGACGTCCTGGATTTCCTGAACCGCCCCGCGCCCGCAATTGCAACGCCGGTCGCGAAGGCTGCGCGCCAGGATGAGCCTCGGGAACAACGGGTCAGGATGACCCGGTTGCGCCGGACCATCGCGCTGCGGCTGAAGGAGGCTCAGAACAACGCCGCGATGCTGACCACCTTCAATGAGGTGGACATGTCGGCGATCATGACCCTGCGCGCCGAATACCGCGATGCGTTCGAGAAGAAGCACAAAGGCGTGCGCCTGGGCTTCATGAGCGTGTTCGTCCGCGCCTGCTGCGTGGCGCTGAAGGAATTCCCCGCGGTCAATGCGGAGATCGACGGCGACGACATCGTCTACAAGAACTTCGTCAACATGGGCATCGCCGTAGGCGGCCCGTCCGGTTTGGTCGTCCCCGTCATCCGAGACGCCGACCAGCTCGGCTTCGCCGGCATCGAGGGCGCCATCGCCGATTTCGGCAAACGGGCCCGCGACGGCGCGCTGAAGCTGGAGGATCTGGCCGGCGGCACCTTCAGCATCACCAACGGCGGCATCTATGGGTCGCTGATGTCCACCCCGATCCTGAACCCGCCGCAGTCGGCGATCCTTGGGATGCACAAGATCCAGGACCGGCCGGTGGTCATCGGCGGCAAGATCGAAATCCGGCCGATGATGTATCTCGCGGTGTCGTACGATCACCGGATCGTCGATGGAAAGGAAGCGGTGTCGTTTCTGGTCCGCGTCAAGGAGGGCGTGGAAGACCCGCGCCGGCTGCTGCTGGACTTGTAAGAAAGGGACCCTCGATGTTCGACCATGTCGGCTTCCCGGTCAGCGATCTGGCGGAGAGTCGAACATTCTACGCCACCGCACTGGCACCGCTGGGGATCGGCATCATTGTCGATTCCCCGGAATGGGTCGCTTTCGGCAAGGCCGGCAGAGCGCATTTCTGGCTCGGCGGTGGCGGGTCCGTGCCGAGTGGCGTCCATCTGGCATTTGTCGCGGCGAACAGGGCGGAAGTGCGGGCATTTTACCGAGCAGCCCTCGCGGCCGGCGGCATCGACAACGGCGCGCCGGGCCTCCGGCCGCAATACCACCCCAACTACTACGGCGCATTCGTGCTCGACCCCGACGGCCACAATGTCGAGGCGGTCTGCCGCAACCCTGAGGATTGAATGAGCGATTCTTTCGACGTCATCGTCATCGGCTCCGGCCCCGGCGGCTATGTCTGCGCCATCCGCGCCGCCCAGCTTGGCCTGAAAACCGCGTGTGTGGAAAAACGGGCGACCCTTGGCGGCACCTGCCTGAACATCGGCTGCATCCCATCCAAGGCACTGCTGCAATCGTCCGAGGAATTCGAAAAGACCAAGCATGCGCTGAAGGATCATGGCGTGCTGGTGGAAGGCGTAACGCTCGACCTGACACGGATGCAGGCCCGCAAGGGCGAAGTCGTCACCGCCAACACCAAAGGCGTCGAGTTCCTGTTCCGCAAGAACAAGGTGACATGGCTGAAGGGCACCGGCCGCATCACCGCGCCGAACAGCGTCGATGTCGACGGCACCGTTTACACCACCAAAAACATCATCATCGCCTCGGGCAGCGACAGCGTGCCGCTGCCGGGCGTGCCGGTGGATGAAAAGCAGATCGTCACCTCCACCGGCGGGCTGGAACTGGACAAGGTCCCCGGCCACCTCGTGGTGATCGGCGGCGGCGTCATCGGCCTGGAACTCGGCAGCGTCTGGCGCCGGTTGGGTGCGGATGTCACCGTGATCGAGTTCCTCGACCGGATCGTCCCCGGCATGGACACAGAAATCGCCACCGCCTTCCAGCGCATCCTGCAGAAGCAGGGCTTCAAGTTCCGCCTCGGCATGAAAGTCACCAACGCCGAGACCGCCGCCGACGGCGTGACGTTGACAATGGAACCAGCCAAGGGCGGCCCGGCGGAGACGATCAAGGCCGACATCGTCCTTCTGTCGATCGGCCGGCGGCCCTACACGGAAGGTCTGGGACTGGACGCCGCCGGCGTCGAATTGGACGACCGCAAGCGGGTCAAGGTCGACAAACACTACGCCACCAACGTACCCGGCATCTATGCCATCGGCGACGTGATCGCCGGACCGATGCTGGCTCACAAAGCCGAGGACGAAGGCGTCGCCGTGGCGGAAATCCTGGCCGGACAGGCCGGACACGTGAACTACGGCGCGATCCCCAGCGTGGTTTACACATGGCCGGAGGTCGCCTCGGTCGGCGCCACCGAGGAAGAACTGAAAGCCGGCAGCATCGCCTACAACGTCGGAAAATTCCCGTTCACCGCGAATGGCCGAGCACGCGCGATGGGCGACACCGATGGCTTCGTGAAGATCCTGGCCGACAAGACCTCCGACCGCCTGCTGGGCGCGCACGTGATCGGGCCGGACGCCGGCACGCTGATCGCGGAGCTGACGACAGCGATCGAATTCGGCGCCTCGGCCGAGGATGTGGCGCGCATCTGCCATGCCCATCCCACGTTGAGCGAGGCGGTCAAGGAAGCAGCCCTGGCAGCCGACGGTCGCGCACTGCATATGTGAACGATGAAACCACTCGCGCTGACAATGGGCGACCCCGCCGGGATCGGCGGTGAGCTTTCGCTGAAGGCCTGGCAGGCTTTGCGGGCCAGCGGCCCGGTGTTTGTCGCGTTGGACGATCCGGTGCGGCTGGCGCGGTTGGCCGCCGATATGGGGCTGACGGTACCGGTGCAGGCGATCGCCGACGCCGCGCAGGCCGGCGACGTCTTCCGATCGGCGTTGCCGGTACTTCCGGTACCGCTGGCCGCCCCCGCGATATCAGGACGGCCCGATCAAGCGAACGCGAAGGCCGTCGTCGCGTCGATCGAGCAGGCCACGAAGCTGGCGTTGGCCGGGACGGCGGGCGCCGTCGTCACCAATCCGATCAACAAGGCGGCACTGTATCAGGCGGGATTTGCCTACCCGGGCCATACCGAGTTCCTGGCCGACCTGACCGGCGTGCCCGGCCAGGAAATCATGATGCTGGCCAGCCCGCTGCTGCGGGTCGTGCCGGTGACCGTGCATGTCTCGCTGCGCGATTCTATCGCGATGCTGACAACGGCGATGATCGTCGCCGCCTGCCGCACCACCGCGGCGGCTTTACGGCGGGATTTCGGGATCGCGTCGCCTCGGCTGGCGATCGCCGGGCTGAACCCGCATGCCGGGGAACAGGGCGCGCTGGGCAGCGAGGAAGCGACCATCGTCCAACCCGCGATCGAGACGCTGCGGGCCGAGGGGATAGATGTCTCCGGCCCCTGGCCCCCGGACACGATGTTCACCGCGACGGCACGGACCCGCTATGACGTGGCGATCTGCATGTATCACGACCAAGCGCTGATCCCGCTGAAGACGCTGGACATGGACCACGGCGTGAACGTGACCCTGGGGCTGCCGATCGTGCGGACGTCCCCCGATCACGGCACCGCGTTCGATATTGCCGGCAAGGGCATGGCCGATCCGACCAGCCTGCTGGCGGCGATCGAGCTGGCCGGAGCGTTGGCGGCACGCCGCACCATCTAAATAGAAACGCTCCATGGGTTGTCCGCGTTCGGAGGGACTCATCGTTCGTTAGTATCCGCAGCGTAAGACCTTCGTGCCCCTTCAGGCGTCGGCACAGACGCCGAGGTAGGTTTGTTAAGGCGGATCAGCGGGATACAGATGGATGAAAGGGATGTGCGGTTGTGGGCGCCGGTGACCGACCGGCCAAGTTTCATTCATGGCGAGTCGGGCTGCCGGTGGAAACTCATACCGACGGCCGTTGACGCTGACACATCAGCCTCGTCATGGACCGGCGAAGTCCGGGCCATCTGATCCAGAACTTTGCCTCGCCATAACGAAGCAAGAGTCGGCCTCAATGGCCGTTGGCATAACCACCGTTCTTGACAACGCTTACCCGATCCCGGCATCTGATCCGGCGAGCACCCATGCTCCGACCCACATCCGGCCACCGAGTCCTGTCGAAGGGCGGCCTGGATCCGTTCGGCAGGCGGATGGTCGTACACAATGACTGCCTTAGTATGGTTGCCAATTCTTGCTAAAGCCGTAACGACGGCCTTGCTCGTTGTCGTCGCGTCGGCGCTGGCGGAGGCGTTGGGCCCGCTGTGGGGTGCGCTTGTCGCCAGCCTGCCTGTCTCGGCCGGCCCAGCCTACGTCTTCCTCGCGATGCAGCACGGTGGTGATTTCGTCGCCGCCAGCGCCCTGAGCAGCGCCGCCGCCAACGCGGCAACAGGATTGTTCCTGATCGTCTATGCCATGCAGGCCAGGGCCGCGCCTTTATGGCGGAGCCTCGGCGTCGCGGTGATCGCGTGGCTGACAGCCAGCCTGGCAATCCGGCAGGTCGCGTGGACACCGGCGACGGCAATACTGGTCAACCTGGCCGTCTATGGTAGCGGCTTCATCGTGCTGCGAGAGACCGGAAAAGCGGCAAGTGATCCCGGCAACAGCGCGAAGCGGCATTGGTTCGACCTGCCGCTTCGCGCTGTTGCCGTGGCCTTGTTCGTTTCGACCGTGGTCGGCGTCAGCTCGATCCTTGGTCCCGAGGCAACCGGTATCGCCGCGGTGTTCCCGATCAGCCTGATCAGCTTGATCGTCATCCTGCACCCCAGCATCGGCGGCGCCGCATCCGTTCGGCTTGCATCAACCGCCCTTCGCGCGATGCTGGGGTTTGGCCTGATGCTGCTGGTCCTGCATCTGGCTATTCAACCGTTGGGCACGACAGCAGCTTTTCTTGCTGCACTGCTGGTGTCACTTGTCTGGTCCGGCGGACTGTTGATCCTGAGCCGCCGGCCCCGCCCGGTTCGGCGGGCGGTGCCGACGTAACGTTCGCGAGGTTCAGTGCCGTATCGCCTCCGGCCGGAACCGCACGCCGGAGCGCGCCAGGCCGCCACCAACCGCGATGGGCGTCCCATCGGCGCGCCAGCAGGCGGCGCCTTCCATGGTGCCGTCTTCGTGGAAATGGATCGCGCTCATGCCGCCGGCGACGGTCGGCATGCGGACCGTGTCATGACCTTTGTCACGCAGGGCTTCGAACACCGGTTGGCTGATGCCGCCTTCAAGCTCCAGCGCATGGCCTTGGGTCCAGACCCGAGGGGCCTCGACGGCTTCCTGGACGGTCATGCCGTGGTCGATCAGATTGGACAGCGCCTGCATTACCGATGGGAAGATGCGCAGGCCGCCCGGCAGCCCCATGGCGTAGATGGGTTTGCCGTTTTTCGTTACGATAACCGGAGCCATCGACGACGTTACCCGCTTGCCCGGTTGAACCGAGCTGGCTTGGTTTGGATGCGGATCGAAGACGTGCATGTAGTTGTTGGGGATCATGCCGGTGCCTGGAACGATATAGCGGGCGCCGAACAGGCTGTTGATGGTCTGCGTACTGGCAACGATGTTGCCGGCGCCATCGGCGACCGTGACATGGGTGGTGTAGGCCGAGGTTTCGGGGGCGACCTCGGCGGACCAGGCCTGGGCGCGGTTTGGATCGATACGCGAACGGCGGTCGGCGGCGTACGATTTGGACAGGATTTTCTCGACCGGCACACGGACGAAGGCTGGGTCCGCGGTGGCGGCCGCTCGGTCCGCGAAAGCGATCTTCAGGGCCTCGGCCAGCAGGTGGACCGTTTCGGTGGTGCCGAAACCCATTTTGTGGATGTCGTAACCCTCCAGGATGTTGAGTATCTGGACGATGTGCAGCGGGCCGGACGATGGCGGCGGCGGGCCGATGATCTCGAAGCCGCGATAGGCGCCGCGGATGGGCTCCCGGGTGATCGTTTTGTAAGTGGTCAGGTCTTCCTGGGTGATGTAGCCGCCGGCGTGGGCCATGTGGTCGGCGTAATGACGACCGAGCGGACCGGTGTAGAGGTGGTTGGGGCCGTGTTGGGCGATGTCGGTCAGGGTTTGAGCGTAGTCACGGGTGACCAGGCGGCCACCGACTTCGAGCGGCTTGCCGTTTGGCAGGTAAAGCCTGGCGATTTCCGGGTCGAGCGTCATGTCGGCGGCGGCATCGCCAATACAGTCGTGTAGATAGGGGGTGACGCGGAAACCCCTGCTGGCATGGCGGATCGCGGGTTCCATGACGTCGGATCGGGAGAAGGTGCCGAAACGATCCAGTGCTTCACACCAGCCTTTCAGATTGCCGGGGACGGCGACGGCGGTGGGACCGACCTGGTTCTTGCGGCCGATCGTGTCCATCGTTCCGGGTGCAGCGTTGGGGTCGGGGGTGTAGATCGTCTGGTGCGTGGCAGAAGGTGCAAGGCTCTGGTTGTCGATGATGGTGTGGGTGCCGTCGGCCAGGCGGATATGCGCCATGCCGCCGCCCAGGATGCCCACCATCATCGGTTCCACCACGGTCAGGGTGAAGAAACAGGCGATCGCGGCGTCGATGGCGTTGCCGCCGGCGGCGAGGATTTCGGCGCCCGCGGCAGAGGCCAACGGATGATTGGTGATGACCATGCCGCGTTTGCCGCGCGCTGGAAATTTCTCTGTCATGATCACAGCCCCTTCGGATGGGTCAGGAATTCCTCGATCACGTGCGGCGGGGCCTTGACGTAGTCGGAGGTGCGGCTGACCCCGAGGCCGGCCAGGCGGCGGAGTTTGACGGCGGTTTCAGCGGCTTTGACCACGATGGGGATGCCGTTGATCACGGGGGCGCCGTCAACGGCGTGGCCGCGGATGCGGGAAAACAGCAGCATCGGGATGCCGCCACCGGGGATCAGCACATCGCAGCCATGGGCGACGAGCGGCTGCGCCTGTTCGGCGAATTTTCGTTCCACGTCCTTGGCAAGGTCGTCGCTCTGAAAGCCTTGCAGGATTTCACCGGGCTCGAAGGTCATGGCATGGACGCCGGTGACGCGGTGTTCCAGGCCGTATTTGCGAATCTGATGATGGAACCAGGAGATATAGCGCGGATTGATGGTGACGATACCGCTGCGCTGGCCGAGTTGGCAGGCGTGCAGCATGGATGCCTCGCCAAGCCCGACAACGGGGATATCAACGACCGAGCGGCACTCGTAGAGGCCCGCGTCCTGGAAATGGCCGATGATGAAGGCATCATAGCCCTTGCGTTCGGCAAGAATGGCGTTGCAGATCGTCTCGCGGGCGCAGCGGAATTCGACGATGGGGTGGGCGTAGGAATCGTGCGGGGTGATGCCGTGGACTTCGATTTCGGTGCCGGGATCGACGATCTGGGCCAGATGGGCGCGCAGATTGTCCCAGTATTCGGCGCCGTTTTCGTAATCGACGTAGCTTTGGTACCAGATACGCATGTCGTTTCCCTTGTTAGATCGTGATCGATCCGATGCTGGAGCCGCCACAGACGAACAAGGTCTGGCCGGTGATGAAGCTGTTTTCCGGTGCGGCGAAGAACATGACGGCTTGCGCGACATCGTCGGGGACGCCGAGGCGCTTGACCGGGATGGCGGCGGCAAGCGCTTCCTCGCGCGGACTGTCGGCGGGGACGACGTCGTGGAACATTTCGGTTTCGCGGATCGGACCGGGCGCGACGACATTAACGGTGATACCATCGGGCGCGAGTTCCAGTGCCCAGGTGCGGGCCATGCCGATCATACCGGCCTTGGTCGCCGAATATGCGGTGCGGGTTGCCAGGCCCAGCGCGGCGCGGGAGGAAATCAAGATGATGCGACCGAAGCCGGCGGTGCGCATGGATGGCAGTGCCGCCTGGGTCAGGGTCAACGCGGCATTCAGGTGCAATTGGGTCAGCGCGGCCAGGTCTTCGCTGGTGACGTCCGAGAGCAGTTTCGCACGTATGACACCGGCATTGTGGACGATATGGGTTATTTCGTGCCGGGCAACGATATCCTGGGCAGCTTCGGCCGCGGCTACGGGGTCGAGCAGATCGACTTCCACATGTTCGCAGCGCGCATCGGCGGGCTCCCGGCGAGACAACGAAACGACATGATAGCCGGCGTCTAGCATATGGGTGCAGATGGCGGCGCCGATGCCGGTGCTGCCGCCGGTGACGATGGCGACGGTCATGGCTTGGTTTCCACGAGGGCCAGGACTCGCAGCGGGCTGCCCGACCCCTGGCGGATTTTCAGCGGTGCTGTCAGCAACAACGCACCGGTGGCCGGCAATTGATCCAGGTTGGCAAGGCATTGCAGCCCGTAGCGGCCCCTGCCGTGCATGTAGTGATGGGCCGGATAGGGCGGGGTGAAATGCGCGGCCTGGCCGGCGTCGGTCCCGATGGTTTCGGTGCCGAAGCCGTGGACGTCACGTTCCTCGACCAGCCATCTCACCACGGCAGGCGCAGGACCGGGCGAATGCGGACCGTCATCCAACAGGTTGACGTATTGTTTCGGGGGCAGTTTGTGCCAGTCGGTGCGCAGCAGGACCCAGGATTTTGGGGGAATGCGGCCGTGTTTGGCCTCCCAGGCTTCGACAAAGGGAATGGTCAGGACGAAATCGGGGTCGGCGGCGGATTCCGCCGAACAATCGATGACGCAGGCTGGGGCCAGGAAGTGGTCGGGTGGGATGGTGTCGACAGCATTGTTGGGCAGTTCCTTGCCGGTCACCCAGTGGATGGGGGCGTCGAAATGGGTGCCTGTGTGCTCACCCATGGTGAAGTTGTTCCAGTACCAGGCGGGGCCGCGTTCGTCGTAGCGTGAAATTTCCTCCAGGCGGAACGGAGCGCATTGGCCGAGTTCCGGCGGCATGACAATGGTGGGGAATTGCGGGGTCAGGGTATGGGTCAGGTCGATGACCCGAACGGCGCCCGTGGCCAAAGCGGTGGCGAAGGCGGTCAAGACGGAGGTCATGCGCCGAGTTCCCGTTCCAGGGCTTTGGGTTGGGCGTCGAGGCGGGCTTTGATGTCCTGCGCGATGTCTCCGACGTAGGAGTCCTCGATGCCTTTGCGCAGCGCGTCCACCGTAGCGGTGGCCAGGGCCGTGGGGGACAGTTTGGGCGGTGGGACCGATTGAAACCATTCGGTATCGAGCGGGCCGGCGAACATATTCAGCACCTTGATGCCGCCGCCGCGCAGTTCGGCGCGCAGAGCCTGGGCGGCGGACAGACAGGCGGCCTCCGTGGCGGAAAAGGCGCCGTATTGCGGCCAGTTGATCAAGGCGTGGACGGATAGCAGATTGACGAAGGCGGCGGCGGCGTTGGTGCCGTCGGCGCCGCGGGCGCGCATGGTGGGACCGAAATGTTGCGCGAGGCGCAGCAGGGCGAAATAGCGCGTGTCCATCTCCTGCTGGGCGATGGTCAGGCCGTTCCGGTGCATGATGCCGCCGCTGCGCGGGTGTTCGGCGGTGTTGACCAGGATGTCCACCCGATGAGCCAATTCGCCGGCGACGTCGGCGACGGATTGGGTATCGGTCAGATCCAGTGAAACGATTTCGACGTTGGGAGTGGCGCGCAGGGTGGTTTCATTTGGAAATGGTTTCCACGGGTCGGCGACGCCGACGAAGATGATGGATGCACCGGCGGCCGCCATCGCGCGAGCCATCGCCTGGCCGGTGGCGTTGCGGCCATCGGTGATCAGGACCCGGCGGAATTTCGGATCGCAGGTGAGTTCGCGCAGTTGCACGTCGTCCTCCTGATGTTCGGTCGGCCTGTCCGGCATGGCGATGGCGACGGCGTTGCCGCTTTTGTCCAGGCGCAGGGTCATTTTGACGCGGGCGCCTTCCGTGACGTCACCGTGCAGATGTGTAACGAAGAACGGCCCGCAATCCAGCGCGACCGTGCCGATGCGCCACGGCGTCCGTTCGCGGAAGTAGACATCGGTGCTGGTGCGGATGGTCGTTTCGGCGAGCACCGTGCCGTTTGGCGGAACGTCCTTGAAGGGCAGGCGCGCGGACAGGCAGCGCGGGCAGGCGTCGCGCGGGGGGTAGAGGGTGAAGCCGCAATCGGCGCAGACCTGCAACGCGAAGCGGCCCTCGGCGGCGGCGGCGGTCAGGCCGTGGGCGGTGCGGCTGCGAACGCCCTGGGGCAGCAGCGGCTCCCGGGTCTTGCGCAGCGGGTCCTTGCGGCGGGGACGGATCAGTTCGTCGGTCATGCGCGTGCCAACAGCACGGCGGAACTGGCCAGGCCACGATCGTAATTGATCATTCCGAAGCCGGATACCAGGCCAATGTTGGCGTTGGGGACAGCAGTATTGCCGGCTTGATCGGTGAGTTGGCGAATGGCCTCAACCAGGCCGAGATGACCGCCGGCGGCACCGGCCTGGCCGACGGAAAGCTGACCGCCCGAGGTGTTGTGGGGGAAATCGCCGTCCGTCGTCAGCGTGTGGGATCGGACGAAGGCGGGGGCTTCGCCTTTGGCGCAGAAGCCAAGGTCCTCAATTTGCATCATCACGATGACAGGATAGTCGTCGTAGGTTTGCAGGAAGTCCACTGCGTCAGGTTGGATGCCGGCCATGGCCCACAGGTCGTCCCGGTCCATCGCCCAACCGCCGCGGAACTGGATCGGGTCGTCCTGGTAGGCGTTGTGGCGCTCGATGGCGGACAAGATGCGGACATAGGGCAGGTCCAGGGATTTGGCATCGTCCTCGCGGCAGATAAGAAAGGCTTCGGCGCCGGCGCAGGGCATTACGCAGTCGAACAGATGAATCGGATCGGCGATCGGGCGGGCGTTCAGGTAGTCGTCCATCGTCAGGGGCTTTTGCATCAGCGCGCCGCCGTAGCGTTGCGCGTTTGTGCGTTGGGCGACGCAGATGCGGCCGAAATCTTCCCGCGTGGCACCGGTGCGGTTCATGTAGTTGCGGGTGATCAGGGCGAAGCTGGCGTTCGGGCCGCCGGAGCCATACGGGTAGACCGCATCCTGGGCGAAGCGGGAGAATGACGACAAGGTCTTGCGGAAACTATCCACGTGGTTCGTATCGGCACCGATACACGCTACAAAATCCGCATCCCCCGCCTGCACGGCCCTGGCCGCTCGGCGTAACGAAACACACCCGCCGGCGCCGCCCATGGGAACGTGATCCAGCCAGCGCGGGGACAGGCCAAGATGTTGCGTGAGGCCAATGGTGGTGTCGGGGGCGAGGGTGAAGCTGGAGACCGACAGGCCGTCGATGTCCGTCGGCCGCAGCCCGGTTCGTTGCGTGAGTGCGTGCAGCGCCCGGCCGATCCACCAGTGGGCGCTGTCCACCGAATAGCGGCGGTAGGGGATGCTGATGGGGGCGCAGAGGACGACCCCGTCATAGCCTCGGCGCTTCATGTCGGGCGGCGCTTCAGGGCGCGGGTGTCGTGGGCGGTGGGGGTGAGTGTGGTCACCAAATTCCTGAGTTCGCCGCGCTGGATCTTCTGGGTGGAGGTCAGGGGCAGTTCCGGGACGAAGGCGATGTAGCCGGGGGCTTTGTAGTAGGCCAGCCGGTCCACGCACCAGGCGGTGATCTCCGTCGCCAGGCTTTCGGACGGTTCGCCGTTCGTTACGATGCACGCAAAAACTTCCTCGCCGCGGACGGGGTCCTGGGTAGGGGCGACGGCAACCGCGGTGACCGAGGGGTGTTGGCGGAGCGCGCTTTCGACCTCGACGGCGGCGATGTTTTCTCCCGAACGGCGGATGACGTTCTTGCGCCGGTCCACGAAATGCATTGATCCGTCGGGGCCTCGGCGCACGACATCGCCGGTGTGGAACCAACCATCGGCCCAGGCTTCGGCCGTGGCGTCCGGGTCCTTCAGATACTCGCGGAAGAAGCCATGGCGGGGATCGGGACCGGCGTGGCGGACCAGCAGCTCGCCCTGTTCGGTGCCGTCGTCACTGATGATACGGGTCTCCACGTCCGGACCCGGGCGACCAAAGCAGTAGGTGCCGATATGGCGCGGTTCCTGATTGGCGGCGACGACGGCACCGGCGCCGGTTTCGGTCATTGCCCAGGCCTCGATCAGGGGGAAGCCGAAACGCTGCTCGAACGGGGCGTGCAGCTTGCCGTCCACGCCGGCGCCGAAGCCAAACCGCACCGTGTGTGCCTGGTCTTCCGCCGAGGGCGGGTCGGCCATCAGGATCGCGGGCATAACGCCCAGATAGTGAACCACGGTCGCGCCTGATTCGCGCACCGTTCGCCACCAGGATCGCGGATGGAATCGGTCCAGCGGAATCAGGCACCCGCCGGTCATCAGCATCGCCATCGCGGAGTAGGCCAGCGCGTTCATGTGGAACAGTGGCAGTGGCGTCAGCATGCGCTCCGAACCGGAACGCATGGCGCCGAGGCCGCTTAGGTTCGCGTACCAGTCGCCGGCGGTGGTGAAATAACGATTGGGCAGGACACAGCCTTTGGGACGGCCGGTGGTGCCGGAGGTATACAGCAGTGCTGCTTCGTCTACCGCCGTTCCGGGACGAGTAACCGGTGCGGGATCGGCGTCCGGCGCGGTGATGGGGACGGACCCTCCGGCTTCCGCCAAGGCCGCATGGCGGGCCGGAATGGCGACGATTGCGACGAGTTCGGAATGCGCGATGACGTAGGATAGCTCGATGATGCGCAGGTCCGGATTCAGCGGAACGATCGATACGCCCAGAGCGTTCAGGGCAAACCAGTGGAAGAAAAACGACGGGCGGTTTTCCAGCAGCAGGCCGACGCGGTGGCCTTGGTGGTAGCCGGCCCGGGCGTATCGGGTGCGGAGGTGCTGAACGGCATGCAAAGCGGCGGCGTAGGTGATGTCGCCAGGTTCGATGCCGTAGGCCGCGGCGGTTTCAGGTGTAACGGACAGCCACGGGCGGTCGCCGTGGGTGTCGGCCGCGCGGGTGAATGTTTCGAAAACGGTGGCTGCGGGGTGCGTCATGGTCGGCGTGCTGTTTTAGTGTTGGGGCCGAGCCCATCCGTCGTGGCCGGGACACGCCCGGCCATGACGGTGGGAATGTGCTGACCGGCTAAATCTTTCTCCCCACCAGCGCCATCCTGATGCCTAAGTGGCCAAGACCGGCCGTACGACGGCGAGGTGGTCATGGGAACAACTGAATGCTGCCGAAAGCAGCGTCGCAGTTCACCAGGTCGACTCGTTTCATCTGAATCCGTATTGCGCCGTCGATCGTTGTCAGTTCGTGCGTTGCCCATACAGCGTAAAGGTCCTGATGATCCAGGCGGGATTCGACGTAGTGCATCGCGGTCCAAACGACGTAGCGGTTGGCCGCGGGATCGAACACGTCGACCTGTGGCTGCTGCAGCACGTGATGGCACCGGCTCTTCGGTTTCTGGCTGTAGGTACGGTTGCCTTTCAGACGCTCCACCCGCAGCCGCAGCAGGAACAGATCCTCGTCCATCAGCGACGCTGTCAGGCGGCGGTCGGTCTGGCCATATTCCAGCGGCATCCAGTAGCGGCCGTCCGGTGCGAACAGCGCCAGCCATTCCTCGAATCGTTGCTCATCAAGCAGGCGCGCCTCCCGGTAGACGAAGGCAATCAGATCGGCCGGGGCAATCATATTTCGGCCGCCATATACCTGGCCCAGGCTCGGAATTGGTTGCGCATCTGGCGCTCGGTCGTTCCGTTATCGACGGCCAGCGCCGTTTCGCCGGGTTGATACAGGCGATGCAGGTTTACCCACGGATTTCCGTCGGCGTGCAGGCCTTCCTGGGCGCGTTCGTACATCTCCAGATCATCGTGGCCGACGACCGATGTCGGCGCATTGATCAGCCGGTTGTAGACCAGCGTCCGTTCCAGCAAAAAATCGGGAGCATCCACCAGCCGGAACGTCCAGCTTTCCACCAAAGTCCGGTCCGGCCCCAGCGGCTTGAACAACCGCAGCAACTGGATGGGACCTTTGACCATCAGGTTGGGGAAATAGATCGTGTTGTGGCGGTTTTCGTCCAGGATCGCCTTTGCCCGGGGTTCGCCGTAGGCGGCAACCATCTGCTCGAAATAGCCGGGGACAGCGGAATAGTTCGAATGGATCGAGTGATGCACGCCGGTATGGCCGTGGCCGTTGTCCCAGGTGCGAATGCCCATGTTTTCAAAAAATTCGTAGGGCGACATGAAGGGGGCGTAGATTTCCACCGCCATGGGCTTGGGATTTTGCGAGCCCGCACGTTTCCACAATTCGATGGCGGTGCCGGCTGACGACATATGCGCGACCATCGGGTGGCAGGTGTCAGTCTGATTCTCGACCAGCATTTTCCAGTTGCAGTTGTGCATGTAGCGCAGCACGCCGCCGGCGACTTCCAGCCGGCCGGCCGGCGAACGATCCACCATGTTGTCGATGCTGGACAGCGACTCGCCGAAAAACGTCGCGAAATCCGGCCCGTCCACAGACAGCCTGGCGAAGACGAAGCCCCGGTAGTTGTGGACGTGGCGCACCGGGGTCATGCCCTGCGCCGCCTGACTGTCGGCGAACGGTGTGTTCTCATAACCGCTGGGCAGCGGCAGGGCGGCGGGACTGCCGTCGGTGCGGAAACTCCAGGCGTGATAGGGGCAGCGGAAGAAGCGTCCGGTGTTGCCGCACGTTTCGGTGGTGATGCGAGTGCCTTTGTGCGGGCAGCGATTGTACAGGACGTGGACGGTGCTATCCTCGTGCCGCACCATCAGGACCGGCTGCGCGCCGATCGTGGTGCCGAAGTAGTCCCCGGTGTTCGGAACCTGCGAGTCATGGCCGACGTAGACCCAGGTGTTGGCGAACAGGCGCTCCATCTCCAGGGTGAAGATTTCCGGGTCGATATAGACGTCGCGATGGACCTCGGCGTCGCGGACCAGGGCGCTCAGGGCCTGGGGGTTGTCGCGGTAACGGCTGGTCATGCGGCCGTCCTTTCGTCCAGGAAGGTGTCCACCGTGCGCAGGGCCGCGTCGAGCGCCAAGCCCTGCTCATCTTTCAGCGCGGCGTCCCGCAGGCGGCGCACCCAGGCGGCGGCGTCGGGGCGGCCGCGCAGGCGTTCGGATGCCGCCATCACGCGGGTGAATTTATCCAGCCCGCGTGCGTGGGTGTCGCTGTATCCCTTGATCAGACGCTGGTTCGCCAGCAGTTCGGCGGCCAGGGCCGGGTCCTCGGCGGCAACGGTGCGGACCGTGGCCAGCCAGGTGTCGATCCTGGCGGATTCGCGCGCGTGGCGCAGGGTTTTGCGGCGCCGGCCGCGCAGCCCGGCGATGACGTAGAGGGTCAGGAAGCCGAAGATCGTGTCGGTCCGGATACGCCTGGGACCGCAGAAGACCCGGTCCAGCGCAGCGACCAGTCGTGGGCGGCGCTCGATCGTGGTGCCCAGGCGGGGGGGTAGCAGCCCGAGAAGTTCCTCCATGCGCGGGTGCATGAATTCGGTGACGGCCAGGATTTGGCCAGCCATTTCCTGTTGGATGCGCGGTGTGCGGGATGGCTGGGTTTTCAGCGCGGCAACGCGGATGACGTCATCATAGGCCATGGCGCGGGCGATATATTTGGCAGCGGCTTCGGTGAGGGAAGGCGTGTCGCGGTTGGGCACGCCCTGTCGTTCCTGCGTGGATGGCCGGGACGCGCCCGGCCATGACGAGGGGACCGGGGCTTCCGCAGAGGCGGGGTCGAGTTGTGAGATCAAGTCGACCGCATCCAAATACGCCTTACCGTAGGCGATATCCTGGTAACCGACGACATGCCGCAGGCCCTCGGCGAGCATTTCGTGCGCGGCGGGCGGGAACGTTGCGGCGCGGGCCAGCAGGGAGTCGTAGGGCGGGTGACCGACCGGGGCAAGCGCGTCCACCAGCGGCGCCGATACGGGTCTCACGGTCACGGGCGGTGTAGCCAGACCATCGAAGCCCAGGGCGAACCCGCGCAGGCTTCCCTGCACGCCGACGCCGGCCTCGGTGATAGTCGCCTCGAACGCGGCGCGCGGGAACGGTAGCGCCCCGGTTCCGCACAGGGCACCGAACAGCACGGACGACACCACACTGCCTGCCCGGTCCGCCAGCGCGGCCATATCGAACGCGACGAAGCGCTGGGACGCAGCCCTGGCGGCGGCGGTGACCGCGGTGGAATCGGCCATTCCGTCGCCGGGGGCTTCTTTCTCCGACACCGCGAAGGTGCGGTGGGTGGAGGCGATCAACGTCGTCCGATCCGGCGTTACCAATCCACGCTGAATGGCTCGGCCGGCTTCCATCCATTCGGCGGCGATCACGATATCGACGTCGCCCGGTGCCGCCATGGCGGAAAACACCGGGATCCGGCTAGCCTCGGCCGCGATCACCTCGACGTAGTAGATCGTCGCGCCGGTCCGTTGCGCCACGCCAGGAACCGACGTCGATTGGGCCCGCCAGCCCTCCCGCTCGGCCAGCGCGACGATCCAGTCCACCAGCACACCGCCGCCTTGGCCGCCGATCGCCAGCACCGCGATGGTGATCGGGCGGTTCATCTCACGCCGGCATCCAGTGCCGAGCGGCACGTCGCCGTTGCAAGGCGCCAATCACGGCACCACGAATGTAGCCCAGCACCCGGTCCATCCACCCCGGGTTCTCCACGATATCCGCCCGATAGAACGACGGGCACAGGATCGCGGCATTCGCGACCTCTCCGCAATGGCCGCAGCCGACGCAGGAATTGTCCACCACGGCGACCGGATCATCGCGCAGCTTTTCGCCGGTATGCTTCAGCGACAGCGACGGACACCCGGACAGCCGCATGCAGGCGTGGTCGCCGGTGCAGACATCCTGATCGACCCCGAACCGAGGACGCACCACGCGCTTGCCGGCCTTGGCCGCCGCCGCCAACTGGGGCTTTTCCCGGCGTTGGCGGTTCAGCATGCACTCGGATGACGCGACGATGATCTTAGGTCCGCGGGCGACCGAGGTCAGGGCGTCACGCAGCGTGGCACGCATGCGGGCGACATCATAGGTGCGGTCGATCTGCCGCACCCACCCTGCCCCGACGCCTTTGACCGCCCGAGCGATGGAATTGTTGGTGGACCGGCGGCGCGTCGTGGCGCGCGACGACAACAGGTCCTGCCCGCCAGTCGCAGCCGAGTAATGATTGTCCACGATGACGGTAACGTTGTCGCTTTTGTTGTAAACAGCGTTGCCGATGCTGGAATTCAGCCCGTTATGCCAAAACCCGCCGTCGCCGAGGAACGCGATCGTACGCTTCCCCGCCCCGCCGTTCAGGGCCGACGCGGATGCGGGACCCAGCCCGTACCCCATCGTCGTGGCGCCCACGTTGAACGGGGGCAGAATGGAAAACAGGTGGCAGCCGATGTCCGACGCGACATGGTGCTGGCCAAGCTCTTTCTCCACAAGTTTCATGGCGGAGAAAATGGGCCGTTCGGGACAGCCGGTGCAGAATCCGGGCGGCCTGGCCGGCACGACACTGGCAAGGGCGCGTACCGGCTCCTCATCCAGGATGGCGGCGGCATTGGCGCGCGGAGTCAGGTCCACCGCCATGCCGACGGTCGCGAAGAACCCGCGCACCCCATCCTCCAGCACCCCAACCGTGTATTCGCCAGCCATCGGCAGAACGCGCTTGCCCAGCAGACGAACGGGCAGCTCCGCCTCCCGCAGGGTTTTCGACAGGGATTGCTCGATGAAGTCCGGCTGGCCTTCCTCTACCACCAGCACGGCACGCTTGCCGGTGCAGAAACGAACAATCTCCGGGTCCACCAACGGGTAGGTGACGTTCAGAACGTATAGCGGCACCCGGGTGTTGCCCCAGATGTCGGCCAGGCCCATGCGCATCAGGGCGCGCATGACGCCATTGTACATGCCGCCCTGCAGGATGATGCCGACGTCGGTCAGTTCGCCGTCGAAGAATTCGTTGAGGCCGTGCTGTTGTATGTAGTCCACGGCGGCGGGCCAGCGGCGGGCGATCTTGTCCCTCTCATGCGCATAGCTGGCGGGGGGCAAGACGATGCGGCCGGTATCCCGCACCGGCGTGTCGCGCGCCTGGGTCAGGGTGAACGGCGGTGGCCGATTGTCCTTGGTGACGAAACTGCCGTGGACGTGGCACGCACGAATGCGCACTTCCAGCATCACCGGGGTGCTCGACGCTTCCGACAGAGCGAAGCCGTGCTCCACCATGCGGACGATAGACGGCAGGTTGGGACGAGGGTCCAGCAGCCAGATCTGCGATTTCATCGCGAAGGCGTGGCTGCGCTCCTGCATGATGGAGGAACCTTCGCCGTAATCCTCCCCCAGGATGATCATCGCGCCACCGACCACGCCGCTGGACGACAGGTTCGACAGCGCGTCGGATGCGACATTGGTGCCGGCGGTGCTCTTGAACGTCACCGCCCCACGGATGGGATACATCATCGATGTCGCCAACGTGGCGGCGGCCGTTGCTTCGTTGGCGCTGGATTCGAAATGGACACCCAGTTCGGACAGGATATCGGACGCGTCGGCCAGCACGTCCATCAGGTGGGAAATTGGCGCGCCCTGATAGCCAGCCACATACCCTACACCGTTTTCCAGCAGAGCTTTGGTGATGGCGAGAATCCCCTCGCCGCGAAATTCGGCGCCGGCGCCAAGACGGAGTTGCTGCACTTCGCGGGCAAAGGAACGTTCGGCCATGGTGATCCTTTAAGTACAAAGCATATCATGCACCAGCCAGAAGCTTCAATCCAGCCTGCCGCTCCGACCATCATCCCCACCTGCACGCCCGGCGTCGAGCTGCCCGAAACTCCAGTAATACAGCGCGATATAGGCGCCCTGGAATGCCGCGCCGACCAGGAACGGCAGCGCCAGGTCGCCGGCGGCGAACAGGAACCCGGTGAGCAGCGGGCTGATCGATCGCGGCACCTGCATCGACACGTTCGCCATGCTGGCCGCGAAGCCGCGCCGGCCGGCTCGGACGATGCTGATGCTCAGGGCGCCGCGGGCGCCGGTGGTGCCGCGGTTGAACATCGCGCGCAGAACATACAGTGCGGCAGCCACAGGGAAGGTCGGGGCGAACGGCAGGGCGATCAGCAGCGCCAGCCCGACCAGCCGCATCGCGACGACGGCGCGCACGATGCCGAGGCCTTTCGACAGCCATCCAGCCCCGAGGGACGCGAGCCCGGCCAGCAGGAAACCGCCCGCCATCAGCGGTCCGATCGCGCCAGGGCCTTGCCCGAAGCGAACGGCAAACCAGTAAGCCATCAGTGGCCCGGTCATGCCGATCCCCGCGCCGTTCATCAGGTTGGCGATCATCAGGCGCAGGACCAGGCGGTTTTCCCGTCTTCGGACACTAGGCGGGTCGGGTTCGGCCGCCGCCGCGCG
>NZ_LMUJ01000103.1:54415-57391 GCF_009765975.1 Acidisphaera sp. S103
TGTGAGGGATTGGGCGAGCCAGGCCTGCTCGACCGGAGCGAACGGGCCAGCGGCGCCGTTGCCGCCTCGGCCGAAGCCGCCCACGATCGCCGCGCCCCACAGCAGGACCGGTTGCGCCGACAGACAGGCGACCAGGCCGGCGACGCACTGTGCGGCCTCATAAACGAACAGGAAGGGCCGGCGGCCGCCGCGATCGCTCAGCGGGCCGGCGAACAGTGTCAGGACGACCCCTGCCAGCAAAGCCGCGCTGAGCACGCCGCTGATCGCCACCGCCGACCAGTGCAGGGCACGCAGGTACAAGGTGAGATCGACCGCCAAAGCCCCCTGGCCGATGCTGCGGACGAACCGGGTGGTCATCAGCAGGCGGATGGTGCGGTCAGTGTCGTCGGCCATGCCGTCGTCTTTGGCCGATCATACCGTTTGGCACAACCATCCGGGCGGGCCGTACGGGCTGAGTATCGGCCGGTATGGGATGGTGGACTGACGGGACGGCTTCAGAGTCCGCTGAGAAGAGCGTCTATCGCACGGACGATTTCATCGCGATGCGTGGCCAGCGTACCAACGGGCGTGCGCAATAGTGACAGCGGAACCGTTGCAATGTTTTGTGTCATCAGCACGTATTCGGCGCCGCTTACCGAAATGATCGGATTGAGGGTCTTGGCGGGAATACGCGGGGCCGCGCTCCGCGGCAGCAGCGGAATAACGACCCGCGTCGATAGTTCGTCCAGCAGGCCGGATTGGATATCGACGACATAACCCGCCCGGGAGCGCGGCATGGGATAGACGGAGAACTGACTCAAAACTGGCGAAACTCTTCCAGCGGAAGGCCGTGTTCCTCGACCCACTGGTTGTAAGCGATGATGGCGTCCGTGTTTTCGGCCTTCCACCGGCGCTCACGCTCAGCTTTGAGCGCGGCCTCCACCCCCGTTTCGCAGGCCCGCGAGAGGTTGATGCCCAGGGATTTGGCCTCGTCAACCAAGCTGGCTGGCAGGCTTACATTGGTAGGGCGGCGGTCGGTGGTGCTGCTCATGTGGGAGAACATACGCATAAATATGCGTATGTCGAGGTGTTTGACGCGATGGAGGTGTCTCGGCTCGCGTTCTTGCTTCGGCCACCCAGCTTCGGTCATGGCGGCTGCCTGCGTCGGTTACATCGTCTCCTTCACGGGGCGCCGCGCCGTCTACTTCGGCCGTACCGCCGAGACGCACGTCGAACACTTTCCACGATAGAGATGTGGAACCCGTCCCCTTACCGTTCCGGCACCGCGTCCCGCCGCCGCCCCAGATACGTTTCGATCACCCGAACATCCTGCGCCAGTGTTTCACACGGCCCGTGCAATGCCACGCGGCCCATTTCCAGCACATAGCCGTAATCCGCCATTTGCAGCGCCGCGCGGGCATTCTGTTCCACCAGCAGGATGGCGATGCCGCGATCCCGCAGCGCGCCGATCACCCGGAAGATGTCCGCGACGATCTTCGGTGCCAGCCCCAAACTAGGCTCATCCAGCAGCAGCAACCGGGGCTTTCCCATCAGGGCACGGCCCAGCGCCAGCATCTGCCGCTCTCCGCCGGACAGCGTGCCGGCCAACTGGCGCCGCCGCTCCTCCAGCCGGGGAAACACATGGAACACATCCGCCATCGACGCCGGCAGATCGCGCGCACCCTGTTGCCATCGGGCAAAGGCACCCAGTCGCAGGTTGTCCTCGACGCTCATGTCCGTGAACAAGGCTCGGGTTTCGGGCACCAGGACGACGCTACGCCGCACCATCCACCCGGCGTCGCCCGCGGCTTGGCCCATAAACGAAACCACCCCGCCACGCGGCAACAGACCCATCACCGCGTGCATCAGGGTGGTTTTTCCGGCGCCGTTCGGACCAACGATCGCAACGATCTGCCGCTCAGCGATCGACAGGCTGACGCCGTGCAGCACCTCGGCCTTGCCGTAGCCGGCGGACAGGTTTTCCACCGACAGCAGCGTCACGCGACACCGCCGAGGTAGGCTTCCTGCACGATCGCGTCGTCCTGGATCTGCTCGGGACGCCCGTCGGCGATCTTCTCGCCGAAATCCATCACCGCCACCCGGTCGGCGAGGTCCATGACGAAATCCATGTCATGCTCGACCAGCAAAATTGCCATGCCTTCATCCCGCAGCGCTCGCAGCAACCCCGCCAGCGCCTGTTTCTCCTGCAGACGCAGGCCAGCGGCGGGTTCGTCCAGCAGGAAGACGCAGGGGTCGAGGCATAGGCCGCGGGCGATCTCGACCAGGCGTTGGCGACCAAGTGGCAAGCTGCCGGCCGGGGTGTCCAGGACGTCCCCCAGCCCGACCCGATCCGCCTGAACCCGAGCGGTGTGGAGCAAGGCGGCTTCCTCGGCGCGATCGAGACGCAGCATGGATCGCACCATGCCCGCTCGGCCACGCAAATGAGCGCCGAGGGCAATGTTGTCGAGAACGGTTGCCTCGGGCAGCAGTTTGACGTGCTGGAACGTGCGGGCGAGGCCACGGCGGGCGATGGTACGGGCGCCCTGGCCGTGGATGTCGTGGTCCAGCAGGCGAATGGTGCCGGCGTTTGGACTCAGGGCACCGCTGCACAGGTTGAACGTGGTGCTTTTACCGGCGCCATTGGGACCGATCAGGGCAACGATTTCGCCGGCGTGGACGGACAGGTCGATGCCGTGGGCGGCGATCAGTCCGCCGAAGCGCTTCTCCAAGGCCGTGGTTTCGAGGATCAAGGCGCCCCGCGGCGGCTTGGCGCCGGACGGCAGGATGGCAGCAGTGCGATCCGGCGCGCGATGGCTGAGGCGGCGGAACAGTGCGGGGGCAATGCCGCGCGGGGCGTATTGCAGCAACAGGATCACGGCGAGGCTGAATGCGACTGTCTCAAAATCGCCGGAGGAGCCCAACAGGCGGGGCAGGAACTCGGTGAGTTGGTCGCGCAGCAGGACGACGACGGTCGCGCCGATAATGGCACCGGCGAGG
>NZ_LMUJ01000103.1:57483-111399 GCF_009765975.1 Acidisphaera sp. S103
GGCGACCCCCGCCAGCAAGGCGGACAAGACGAAGGTGGAACGGGCGAGGCGGGCGGTGTCGATGCCCAGGCTCTCCGCCATGATGCGGCTTTGTGCCAATGCCCGCATCGCCCGGCCGGTGCGGCTGGTCAGCAGGTTGGCGCACAGCAGCGTGGCTCCGGTCAGCACGACACCGATCAAGGCCGCTTCGACGCCTGTCGTGATGCCGGGAAACAGCGGTGGAATCTGGCCAAAGCCGTTGAAGCCTCCAAGGCCTGGCACGATACCGAACAGATAGAAGAAGCTGGCGCACCACGCGATGGTGGCCAGCGGCAGGTAGTGACCGGAAATGCGGGACGTGATGAGGCCAAGCAGGAAGGCTGTGCCACCGGTGATTGCCAGGCCGACGGGCAGGCCGGCGAGGGGCGGGTAGCCGCCGTACCGGCTCATCCAGGCGGTGGTGTAGGCGGCGAGGCCGACAAAGGTGGCATGGCCGAAGGATGTCTGTCCGCTGATGCCGCTGAGGAGCACCAGGCCGAGGGCTGCGATCGCGGCGATGCCGACGAAGCCGGCCAGGGTGGCCTCGTATTCGGACAACACGAACGGCAGGGCCGCGCAGAACAGGAGGGCGATGACGGTGAGGGTCAGGGGACGAGGCAGGGTCATGTCAACGTGCCATGACATGGGGCCGCGGGATTGAATGCCTCATGCCCGGTCCTCGGGATCGCCGCGCGAGAGGGATAGCCAAATCATCACCGGTATCAGCAGTGAGAACACGATGATGTTGCGGTATTCGCTGGCCCAGAAGCCGGAGAACGACTCCAACAGTCCGACGATGAGCGCACCCGCCGCCGCCAGCGGATACGATGCCAAGCCGCCGATGACGGCTGCAACGAACCCTTTCAGCCCGATCTCGAAGCCGGTGTCATACGATAGCGGCGTGATCGGAGCGATCAGCAGGCCGCTGACCGCCGCCGCGAAGCTGGCCAGCGCGAACGCGGCACGTCCGCTCAGGGCGTGATCGACGCCGATCAGGCGGGCACCGAGACGGTCGGAAGCGGCGGCGCGCAGGGCCTTGCCATACAACGTGCGGACGAAGAACCAGCGCAGGGCGCCGACCATAACCAGGCAGACCAGCCCGACACACAGTGACTGGCCGGAGACCTCGATCGGGCCGGTGTCGAAGCTGGCATCGGTCAAGGCGGGTGTGGAGACGCCCTCGGCTCCGAAACAGTACAGCGCGATGCCGATCAGGACGAAATGCAACGCCATGGAGACGATCAGCAACGCCAGCATCGACGATTCGCCCAGCGGTTCGTAGGCAAACCGATAAAGTAACGGACCCAGCGCGGTGACGATGATGAGAGCGAGGAACATAGTGATCGGCGTGGGCGCGCCGTAGTGGGTGGCAGCCCATGTGGCAAGCGTCAGGATGGCAGGTGCGATGCCGTATGGCACAACGGCTTTCAGGCGCCCCCGTGCGAGGGACAGCACCAGCGCGATCGCGCAGAGGACGTCGAGCAGCCACAGCGTGCCGGGAATCTGGTGACCGATCATAGCGGCCAGGGACAGGGCCGCGAACGACACCAGATCGCCCTGCGGGATGAAGATCACACGGGTAACGGTGAACGCAATCAACAGGCCAACGGCGAGCAACACGTAGATCGCGCCCGTGGTCAGGCCATCCTGCAGCAGCGCCAGAAGGATCGTTTGGTCCATCGTGGGATCAGCGTGGGCGTGGCAAGCGTGCTGCCCTTATGGCCCGGACACGCCCCAGAGGCATCGGGATAAGGAGGGTACGGAGAAGTATTGGGCTAAGCGGCAGACTCTCACCGTCATGGCCGGGCGTGTCCCGGCCATCCGCGCTTCGTCGGCCAGTGCGAAGATGGCCGGGGCACGCCCGCCCATGACGGAAGGGCCGGAGTCGGTTCGGCCAGACAATTCCCCGTCCACCACTTATCCTGATGCCTATAGGGACAAGCCCGGCCATGATGGTGACAGCACTCCGGCAGAGTAAATTTCTCTCCCCGCGATCACTATCCTGACGTCTATCGGGCTTGGCCGGGCGAGCCATGAATTTGGAGGAATCAGCTCCGAAAGTCGTGGGTGGCCGGGACAATCCCGGCCACGGCACGGGGGATGGGAGGCAAAAGACGTGAACCATGTCTACGGTATCAGCTTCCACTTTCCGTCCACGGCCTGCACCAGGACGCGGGCTCGGTCATCCATCCCATTATGGTCGGTGGGTGACATTGTATAGACACCGTGCGTACCCACCAGGTCGTGGGTCTTTTCAAGGTTGGCGCGCAGGGCGACTCGGAACGCTTCGGTGCCGGGTGTGGCGGTCGTCAGCGTCGCGGGGATGGCTCCCTGGAGCAACAGGAATGCGTCCTCGCTATAGCCGGCGAACGGGCTGACCGAGTCGGGGCCGAATTTCGCGATCAATGCCTTCATGAAGGTCGTGGCGGGTCCACGGGACAGGTTGCTGTCAGGCAACTGATCGTACACCACGACGGGGCCGGTGACCGCGATGGTGCCGTCGACGGCCGCACCACCGACACGCAGGAAGGCCGGGCTGACCATGCCATGGTTGCCATAGATCAACCCTTTGTAGCCACGCCGATGCAGTGCGATATCGGGCAGCGCGCCGGGTGTGCCGGAGCCGCCGATCATCACCGCATCAGGCTTTTTGGTCATCGCCTTCAATACCTGCGATTCGGCGGAGGTATCGGTGCGGGCGTAGCGTTCATCCGCCACCACCTTCATACCGTTCTTGTCCGCGCCGGCCTTGGTGGCGTCATACACTTGGTCGCCAAATCCGTCGGAATAGCCGATATAGGCAATGGTCTTGACGCCGCGCTGCTTCATGTCGCCAATCACCGCGTTGACCATCAGGCTGACCGGCTGCACGGCAGAGAAGCTGTAAGGGTCTTTCACCGGATCGTAGTCCATCGGCGCGATGGCGATCATCGGTACCTTCGCGGCATTGGCGATCGGCTGCACTGCGAGGTCCGAAGAGGTCAAGGTCGGCCCGATAATGGCATCGACGTGATCTTCCTCGATCATGCGCTGAGCAATCGACACCGCCTGGCTGGCGTCGGCAGCGTCGTCACGGACGATGTAGGTCACGCTTTTGCCGTCGATTTCCGTGGGGAAGGTGGCGAACGCGTTGCGGTAGCCGACACCCAGCGCGGCGGTAGGCCCGGTGATCGAAATAATCGCGCCGATTTTTATCTGCGCGACTGCCGGGGTCGCCAACAACCCGCCGAGCGTGGCAGCGATTCCGAATAGTCGAACAACTCGCATCATAACCCCCACCCATTTATGCCGACCGGCGACCGTCATGGACGATTGGGCATGCTGTCCACGTTATCCCCAGGTTTAAATCGGGGATGCCGTCACAGGCACCGCACGTCAATTCCGTCGCTGGCCGGTATTGTTTGTACCTCATCACATTGCATGGGTGGGATGGCCGCCGCCAGCCCCGCCATGGCTTTTTGGGCGCGCGCGCTTACGCAATTCCAGCAGGTCCGCCCGTTCGCGCGCGGCGCTGCGCATCAGCGCGTCGCGGCCATATTCGTACTGCACCGGACAGGGGATATCGGTGACGCCGTAATCCGCGGCGGCCCGCATCGCGAAACCGGTATCGACCAGATGCGGACGCGCCAATGCGACCAGGTCTGCTCGGCCAGCGGCGAGAATCGTGTTTATCTGATCTGCTGAGGTGATAGACCCCACGCACATCGTGGATAATCCGGTCTCGTTCCGAATCATGTCGGAGAACGGAACCTGGAACATCCGTCCGTAGACCGGTGCGGCATCCGCCACGGTCTGGCCGGTGGACACATCGATCAGGTCGCAGCCATGTGCGGCGAAGGTGCGGGCGATGATCGCGACATCGGGTTCGGAGATTCCGCCGTCGGCCCAGTCGGTGGCGGACAGGCGTACCGACATCGGCTTGTCGTCCGGCCATACCGCGCGCATCGCGTCGAACACCTCCAGCGGGAAGCGCAGGCGATTCTCGACCGAACCGCCATACATGTCGGTGCGGGTGTTGGTCAGCGGCGACAGGAAGCTGGCCAACAGGTAACCGTGCGCGCAGTGCAGTTCCAGCATGTCGAAATTACAGCTTTCGCCACGAATCGCAGCCAGCCGGAAGTCCTCCACCACGCGGTCCATGTCGGAGCGGTCCATTGCTCGGGGCACCTGGTTTTCCGGCGTGTACGGGATGGCCGAGGCGGAGATGATGGGCCAGCCGCCCTGCGGCAGCGGGCGGTCCATCCCGTCCCACATCAGCCGTGTGGCACCTTTGCGGCCGGCATGACCGAGTTGCAGGCAGATTTTCGCCGATCCGTTGGCATGGGTGAAGCTGACGATCCGCGTCCAGGCGGCTTTCTGCGCATCGTTCCAAAGGCCGGTGCAGCCGGGTGTGATGCGGGCATCGGCCGATGGGCAGGTCATTTCCGTGTAGATCAAGCCGGAGCCCCCGGTCGCACGGGCGCCATAGTGGACAAGGTGCCAGTCGGTGGGCATGCCGTCCCGAGCGCTGTACTGGCACATGGGGGAAACGACCACGCGGTTGACCAGATTCATGCCGCGCAAGCGAAACGGCTGGAACATCGGCGGCCGGTGGATGTCCAGGGGTTGCGCATTGCCGGCGACCTCGTACGCGAACAGGGCGTCCACTTCCTTGATGAAGGCTGGGGCACGCAGGGCGAGGTCGTCATAGGTGATGGCTTTCGATCGCGTCATCACGCCGAACGCAAAGCGTGTCGGGTGCATGGGCCAGAAGCGGCGGACATGTTCGAACCACACCAGGGAGACATCGGCGGCGTGCTGGATTTTCTCGACGGCTTCGCGGCGGCCGTTTTCGAAGCGGGCGAGGCTTTGTTGGATGGAACCGCCAGCCACGACGGCCGCGTGCAGCGCGATTGCGTCCTCCATCGCCAATTTGGTCCCGGAGCCGATGGAGAAATGCGCTGTGGCCTTGGCGTCGCCCAGCAGTACCACGTTGCCTTTCGTCCAGCGGGCACAGCGGATCATAGGGAATTGCCGCCATTGGCTGCGATTGGTGATCAGCTTGTGGCCGGCGAGCTCCTCGGCGAAGACGTCTTCCATGAAGCGGGCGGATTCGGCCTCGGTCGCCTGGTCCAGGCCGGCGCGGAGCAAGGTTTCCGGTTCTACTTCCAGCACCCAGGTGCTGGCGCCGCGTTCGTATTGATAGCAATGGGCGATGAAGATGCCCTCGGGGCGTTCCTTGAAGAAGAAGGTAAAGGCATCGAACGGGCGGGTGCTGCCCATCCAGGCGAAACGATTGGGCCGCAGGTCGGTATTCGGCTGGAAATGCGCTTCGTGGCGCGCGCGGATCGCGCTGTTGATGCCGTCCGCCGCGACGATCAGGTCGGCGTCCGGGAAATCCTCCGGCCTGGCTTCCGTGTTAAAGACCAGTTCGACACCCAGCGCCTTGGCACGGTCGTGCAGCAGCATCAGCAGCGTGCGGCGGGAGCAGCCGCAGAATCCGTTGCCGCCAACACGATGTACCGTGCCCCGGACATGGATTTCGACGTCGTCCCAGTAGGCGAACGCATCGGTGATGGCGTTGTAGCTGGGCTCATCGGCGGCGGCGAAGGTGTCCAGCGTCTGGTCGCTGAAGACGACGCCGAAGCCGAATGTGTCGTTGGGGCGGTTGCGCTCCACCACCGTGATATGCGTGTCCGGACGATCCCGCTTCAGCAGGATCGCGAAATACAGGCCCGCTGGGCCACCGCCGATCACCGCAACGCGCATGCGCACCTCGTGATAGTTTAGGCCTAAATAGTTTAGGCTTGAAGTATTTTGGGTGCAAGGCTTATATGTTGGCATGGGAGCATCGGGATGATCGGCGATCGGCAACCGACGGCAGAAATTCTCACTGGGAACGGGCGAGCCGTGGCGCTGCCGCCAACGCATGCAACGGAACCTCGTTTGAATGCGTCATCGAGCGGAATATTAAGCCCTCAGTTGGCCTTTCAGGGTTCGCGCCAGTTAGACCCCAATTTGTTTTGGGTAAGAACCACGGAATTCGATCGCTTCACGACTTGCTCCAAGCCGATCTTCTTCTCGCACCCCCGGCTATGACATGAATAACGCCGAAACGACGACGCACATGGGGCCATTGGTTGGACGCCACGCGCTGGTGACAGGCGGTGGGTCGGGCATCGGTCTGGCGACGGCCGCTGCCCTGACCGCATCAGGCGCGTTGGTGACGGTACTCGGCCGCCGTGAAGCCGTGTTGCGGGACGCGGTTGCGGCCGGTCATGCGGCATTTTCCGTCGTTGCGGACGTTACCGATGAGAATGCCACGATTGCCGCGGTCGCGACGGCCACCGAATCGCATGGTCCCATCCTGCTCCTGATCAACGCCGCCGGCGCCGCCGAGACCGCCCCCTTTCACAAGACCTCTATCGCGATGTTCGAGCGAATGTGGCGGGTCAACGTCACCGGTGCGATCGTCACGACGCAGGCTGTGCTGCCGGGGATGCTCGCCGCGGGATTCGGGCGTGTGATCAACATCGCCTCGACGGCATCGTTGAAAGGGTATCGCTATGTCACCGCCTACGTCACGGCGAAGCATGGGTTACTGGGATTCACCCGAGCGCTGGCACAGGATGTGGCGGGCAGCGGGGTTACTGTGAACGCGGTGTGTCCGGGCTTTACCGACACTGACCTGGTCGCCGACAGCATAGCCCGGATTGTCGCCCGCACCGGTCGCTCATCGGAGCAGGCCCTTGCCGACCTGACGCGGGGCAACCCGCTTGGCCGCCTGATCCGGCCGGAGGAAGTGGCTGCCAGCGTGGTGTATCTCTGCCAGACGGCGGCGGCTGGTGTGAATGGGCAAGCGCTCGCGGTGGATGGGGGTGAGACATGACGCCTGACGACGGCCATACCGTGGTTGATTTGGAAACCGCGTTGGCCGGGACGCCTGCGGGTCATAAGGAGGACCTGCGCCTTTGGCTGCGCATGCTGTCCTCGGTCAACCTGATCGAGGCCGAGGTTCGCCGCCGCTTCCGGGAGCATTTTGGCACTACGCTGCCGCGCTTCGACCTGATGGCGCAGCTCGACCGGGAGCCGGATGGACTGACATTGGGCGAAATCTCCCGCCGGATGATGGTGTCGAACGGCAACGTCACCGGTCTTGCCGCCAGTTTGGTCGCCGATGGTTCGGTGGAGCGGCGGGCGCACGCGACCGACCGGCGGACCCAGTTCCTGGCCCTGACGCCACACGGGCGGCGCGTCTTCGCACGTCAGTCGGCCGCGCACGAAGGTTGGATCGCGGAACTGTTCGCCGGCGTGTCGTCCCGCGACCGAGCCTCGCTGCATCGGCTGCTCGGCGCCGTCAAAACCGGTGTGCGGCAGGCATTGAACGAGGAGTCAGAATGAACCTCTCGACCTATCAGGCCACCAGCTTGGCGTTTTCCGTCGATGGTCCGGTGGCGACGCTGACCCTGAACCGGCCGAAGCGGAAGAACCCGATCACCTTCGACAGCTATGCCGAAATGGCAGCGATCTTCCAGGCCGCGGTGACCGAGGACGCGATCCGCGTCTTCGTGGTGACCGGCGCCGGCGGCAATTTCTGCTCCGGCGGCGACGTGCATGAGATAATCGGGCCGCTGCTGGACCGCGACACCAAAGGATTGATGGCTTTCACCAGCCTGACCGGATCGCTGGTCAAGGCGATGCGCGCCTGTTCGCAGCCGATCGTCGCGGCGGTGGATGGCGTGGCGGCGGGGGCCGGGGCGATCATCGCCATGGCGAGCGACATGCGGATCGGCACGCCGCGCGCTCGTGTGGCATTTCTGTTCAACCGGGTCGGGCTGGCCGGTTGTGATATGGGTGCATGCGCCATCCTGCCGCGCATTGTTGGGCAGGGACGGGCCTCCGATCTGCTCTATACCGGGCGAGCGCTTGGGGCGGAGGAAGGGCTGGCCTGGGGTTTCTTCAATCGGATCGTGCCAGCCGAGACCTTGGCGGCCGAAGCCGCAACCCTGGCCACGAGCTTGGCTGAGGGGCCGAGTTTCGCCAACGCTATGACCAAACGCATGCTGCAGATGGAATGGGCGATGTCCGTCGATCAGGCGATCGAGGCGGAAGCGGTGGCCCAAGCGCTATGCATGACGACGGGCGATTTCCGCCGGGCCTATGAGGCATTTGTTGCCAAGCGCAAGCCGGTATTCGCCGGCGACTGAGGGGAGGATGCGGCGTGAGCGAACTGACTATCCTGCAACCAGACGGTTGGCCGGCGCCGCGTGGGTACAGCAACGGGATCGCCGGGACGGGTCGCATGGTGGTGATCGGCGGGCAAATCGGCTGGGACGAACACGGCCGCTTTCCCAACGGTTTCGTTGCGCAGGTGGCACAGGCGCTCCGCAACGTCCTGGCAGTGCTGCGGCAAGCAGGTGGCGGCCCGGAACACATCGCTCGACTGACCTGGTATGTCGTCGATATCGAAGAATACCGTCAAGCTCTGCCAGCCCTGGGTGCGGTGTATCGGGAGACTTTGGGCCGCTGGTACCCGGCAATGACGCTGGTCCAGGTCGGTGCGCTGGTGGAACGCGAGGCTCGGGTGGAGATTGAGGCGACGGCGATCGTTGATCCGACGGGGTAGGTTGGCCGGGGGGGTGGGGTAGATTGCTTACCCGGGTTACCGGCGAAATCGTTGGGCGCGTGACGTCCTGATCTTCCCAACGAGCCAGCTTTTTAGGTTCATGCTTCGGTCGTGGGCTGACTTCATCAGCATCATCGATGCCGTCTCAAATGCGGTGTCGTCCTTATCACAGCCGAGTTCCGGGCGAGTTCCCTGAAACGGTCGATTTGAAGTGTAGTCACTCCTCTGCGTCGTCTTCCGGCTCTGGAATTACGTCAGGCGCGTCATAGTCGATTTTTAATTGGCGATCATCTGTCGGCAATCTCAGTTGCCAGGTCGCAATCGGATTCAAATTGCAAAGTCGAGCACGTCGAGCGAGTCCACCATCATCCGTATAGACATCCTCCACCCCTGCGACTTTGAATATTGCGATAATCTGACGGTCCAATTTGATCTTCTGATAGGCTTCCGCGGGATTTTTGGGATCTCCGGCGGCAAATACCCCGCGGTTCAGAAAGGCCAACTCGATCGCACACCTAGAATCAAAGGATGCGACTTCGAAAAGCCTGGAGCGAGCAATGATATCAAAATAAAGCTAGGCGTTTGGCCCAATCGCGGTCAACAGTTCAGCCATAGCGGGAGTCGGGATGATTATTTTCTGGCGCGACTTTCCAAGCGAATCGACCAAATATTCCGCCCGACGCTTAGGCATGACGACCGGTTGCTTATTGGCGTCTGTAGGAAGGCGGCTATTCGGATTGAGCAAAATGCTCAACATGGTGTTGTCAAAGCCGACTGGCTTCACAGAACCGACTCGCGCTCAGCCCTCAGAATATCATCGGCATTGTCAGGCCACACCACAGGGGCCGCCCGTAGCTTCTGGAACACCTCATGCAAGGCCTCGTCATCCAACGGCTCATACGCTTGCACAAGCATTTTGCTCAGCTTCCATTCGCCCGCTGGGGTTCGGTCCCAACTACCGATGCCGGTTACCCGGATTGGCTCGAACAGAAGCTTTGCCATTGCCTTGGCCAACGTCTTTGGCGCACTGAATCCGGAAAAAACGTCGCCCGAGACATCTTGCATTTGGATGGGAATGAATTCGGCAACCCCACCCACCTTGGTTAAGGAGCCCTCAAAGCTACTTGCTTGTCGGATACCGGAGATCGTGCCGGTATCATCGGGTGTAGGCGGGAAATCCAGAATAATGCCGGTGCGGTCGTTCAGGCTTGCAGACTGACCACCATCCTTTCTGACCATCTGGCGTATTTGGCTATACGCACGCCTTTGCGTGATGGTGCCACGTCCGCTTCGAACGGCGGTTATGTTGTCCCGCGCTTGGATCGCGACGGGAATGGGCATTTTGAAGACGGGTTTCGTGCTGGAAGACCGAATATGCACTAGATGCATATCCTCGGGCACACCGACGACATCCGCGATTTGCTGCAAGTATTGGAGCAGCCGATCGAGGGGCATGGTTTCCGGCGTATAGGCCGGAATTACGAACTCCATCTCTTCAAAATCTGCCATCTTCAGTGGAATCTAGGGAAAGAGACGACCGCATGCAAGCGGCATGAGGGCGCCTCTCGGGTTGCAATCAACGTCCAAAACAAATGGCCGATCAGGATATATGCCCCCGCCCTCCCTTACCGCCTTTGCTGAACTTGGAAAATATAATATTGCCGCGCTACTCAGCACAAAAGCCACCAAAAGCTGGCCTCTGTTTCAACCTTCGGAAAAGCGAATTTCATTCGCCGCCAATGAACCGGCCACCCGGGCTATTAGCGGTGTTGTCGTAAGACCCGTGGTGGTTGCTGTAGACTGCTGCCGAGGCCATCTGGGCGATGTCGGCACTGAGGCTGAGAACAGTCAGCGCGGCGAGGAAGATGTTTTCCATCTGGATTCTCCATCTGGGGTCGGGCGGAATGTCCGGCTGCCTTAGAAAGCAGGGTGGTCTTACGCACTACGAATGATAATCTGGTTTTTTGTATGGGATTTATGCGTTAACCGATGAAGAAGGCGCTGCTTCCGCGTCAGGAATGGTCAGGGAACTGGAATGCAACCAAAGCCAGGACCAGCGCGATCGCCCAGGCCAGGTAGATCGCGATCAGCAGGTCCCGTGATTTCAGCCGCCGAGCCAGCCACCATCCTGACGGGGCGCCAAGCGCAATGGCGGCACCGGTTGCCGGCCAGCCAAACGTGTCGCCGGCGTAGATCGCCATGACGAAGCCGACGATCATCGCGATGAACACCGGCGGGATGCAGGCCAGGATCAGCATCTCGTGCCGCATCAGGGCGCTGGCGACGATCACGAAGCCAAACAGCGCCAGTGTCGGCAAATAGGCGAGGGCTTCCTCCACGCGGGTTCAGCTACCCACTTTCAGCGTCGACACCAGACCACGCAGGCACGCCAGCACGGATAGTGGGGTCAGCAGGCCGGTTTTGGGATTCTCGGGGGTCGGCACGTTTTCGATCGTCATGGTGAAGCGTGCGGCCTCGGCTTCGACGCGGATCGTGTGGGTGTTCCGGATAACCCCGGGATCGGCCCAGATGCGGACCTGCGTGCGGATCGGCCCGATGCCCGCCAGGGCCAAGGCGGCAGCCACGTTGACGTTGGCGGGAAAACCGGCGGCGGCGTCCAGGGCGTTGCCCTCGAACACCAGCAACGGCTGGGCCAGGTCCATCACGTCGATGCGGTGCTTTTCCAGATAGGGTGCGCCGATCAGGCCCATCGGCGGCTTGCGGGTCTCAATCGTGATGCTGTCGATCGGTCCCTCGGCCGCGGCGCGCACGGCGTCCAGGCCCAGTAGCGCACCGGTCGGCACGACAATGCGGGCACCGGTTTGGCGGGCCAGCTTGGCCAGGTGCATGCGGGGTAGTAATGCGCCAACCGAGGCGGGGATGAAAATCCGCCCGGCTTCCAGGGCCGGCAGGGCGATCCGCTCGAAGATCGATGCCGGCGCGGCCTCCACCACGATGTCGGCTTCGGCCAGTTCGGGAATTTCGACGATGCGCGGCATCGATTGGAATCCGGCCAAACTGGCTCGGGTTTTGACCGGATCGCGGCCTGCCACGGCGATCAGCCGCAAGCCGTCCACGCCGGCATCGAGTGCGCGGGCCAACGGCAATCCGATAGCGCCCAGGCCAGCGATCCCGACGGTCTTGCTCATGCTTTCAACCCTTTCGGTGGGCCGATCCTTGCCCGGTTCATTGTGAAGCGCAACACTTTCCAAACGAAACCGTCGCGCCTTTTTTTGTTCAGGAGGGCGATCGCAGGCGGTTGGCGTTATCGGAGACCTGCATCGCTCTCTGTCATCAATACATGCGGTTGTCTGTGCCCGAACGAGATCGCCGCGGGTGTTAACATTAGCGAAAGGATCGCCGGCACGCACGTCTAAATCCGCATAATCCGCGTGACGCATACTGATACGTTCAGCGAAATCACCGGCCCGTCGGAAACCGGGCATTGATGGCCGATCACACAACATATCCGCGCAGGCAGATGGTCAAACAGCGATCAAATAGTGCCGGACTCCCTGGCTGGACACGCAAGAAGACGTGGCGCCAACCGTGTGGCAAAGCCGCGTGGTGGGAACAGTGTGTGTCGCCGGAGGAGGTCATGCCGCGGGAGGCCGCCAATCCGGTGCGCCCCACCGCCTGACAGGTTCAGGCCGGCGGTTCGGTTCCCGATCATGAGAGGGGGGTGGGGCGAGCAACGGGACTCGAACCCGTGACATCCAAGACCACAACCTGGCGCTCTACCAACTGAGCTATGCCCGCCATCCAGGGGGCGGCGTTTAGGCTGGTTGGCATGTCCACGTCAAGTTTGGCGTCAGGTTCGGGGTTCCGGCGGGTAGGGCCGATAACCGCGGACCCTGCCGATGGCCGCGTAGTGGTGCTCGAGATCCAGGTAGTCGCCCTGTGCGACCTCGAACGCGGCGAGCGGGTATTGCCCGGCATACCAGGCCGGGTCGAACCGCATGGGGGAACGCCGTTCCGGAAACCCATGCCGGGCAAAATGCGCGCGCCCGAACCCCGGCCCCAGGTTCTGGGCGGCCGCGACGGCGGCCAGATCCTTGTTGACGTCTATGTAGAAGGCTTCATCGAACACGGCGAGGGCCTGGTTAAGGTCGCGCGGGAAGCGTGGCGCGGCGGCGAATTGCTGGCGCAGCGTCTCGTGCGGCATTTGCCGCCAATAGGGCGCGATCTGCCGGTGCGCCTCGGCGTGACGTTCCTGCGGGATGGCGTAATTGATGGGGAAGAGAAATAATTTATAGCGGGCGTCGCCGAACGGCAGCAAATCGACGTTTGATTTCTGCATCGGATTGTACAGGCCGCTGACGGCCAGAAAGATGTTGTCGGCGCTGCGCGACAGCCAAGCCGCGAGCCAGTTGAACGTCGAGACCCCGATAACGAGGTTCTGCGATTGCCGGATCGTTTCGAACTCGACGAGCGGATCGGGATTGTGGTCGCGAACGATCGCCTCGGGGAACGCTTTCCTGATCCTGTCCATGTACAGGCACGGGTGCGTCTGGCCGACGAAGACAGGCCGCAGGCCGGTCAGGTCGGCGACCTCGCGGTAGAATTCCACGGGCGTCAGCACGTAGTCGGGGTGCGGCGCATGCAGGATGTCCTCGGCGCGGATGGGGCAGACGAGGTATTCCGGGCCATAGCCCATTGGTTCGGTAAACGGCGACACGAAGACATCCTGGTACCGTTCGGAGGGCAGAAAATTCTCCATCCGCTGGCCGAAACCGGTCCATTCGACGCGCCTGATCCTGGCTGACCATGTCATATCGGCGAGGGCTGGCAGATCGATATGCTGTTCCCGTTTCTCGACGGCAACGGGGCCGGGCGAGTCGATCGGCGGGTGGTCGATACCCCAGGCTGGCATGCTGATGTTTGAAATCCGGCAGCCCTTGACCATGTGCGCGAATTTCAACGCGACCATGTATTCGATCATCAAATTCGCCAGCCGCCCCGCCGGGTTCAGGTGGAACACAGGGCCGTCCATGTCTTGGGCTCCGTCATGTTGCCGGTTGGGGTCGTTGTATCAAATCCGGATTGATACCGACTCCCTCGGGTGGGCCAATTCCCCCATTCGTCATTCCGGGGTCAAGCCTCGTTTTGTCCGCCGGGGCTTTTGAGCGTGGCGGGTCATGGCGTGACGGTTGCGGCGCCGATCGGCGGTCAGGCGGCCAGGGCGATCATGGCCAACCCGACGGCTGCCTGAGCCGGCTCGATCACCGGCAGTCGCACCGCGTCCTGGATTGCTGTCCTGTGATGCGCCATGCCGGTGCAGCCCAGGATCAGTGTCTCGGCCCCCATTGCCGCGAGGTCCCGCCCGGCCCCGATCAGGGCCTCGCGCGCCGCGTCCGGGTCCAGCAGCGTGTCCATCGGCAGGTTCAACGCCACTTCCCCCGCCAGCCGGTCTGCCAGCCCCATCGCCCGAAGCCCGAGGCGGTGCCGGGCCTTGGAGGACTCGACAAGGGCGATGACGCCGAATTTTTCCGCGCGCGCCACCGCGGCGGCCACTGCAGAGCGGAAGATCCCCAGGACCGGCCGGGTGGTGACCGCGCGCACTGCCTCGATCCCCGGATCGGAGGCGCAGGCGATGACGTAGGCGTCGGCGTCCGTCCGCTCCACCAGCCGGCACATCGGGTCCACCACCGCGTGCCAGTCCCGCCAGGAATAGATTGCGGGCGGCCCTTCCTGCAGCGTCACGACGTCCACGGCCGGGCCGCCAGCGTGGCGGAACGGGGCCAGAACAGCGGAAATTCCCGCGGAACAGGCCTCGGAGGAATTCGGATTGATCACCAGAATACGTGCCATGCGCTTAGTTTTCCGCCCCTGGCGGTTGGGATCAAGTGACCCGATATGGTGTTGCGCCGCAGCAAGGGCTATTCTGCGGCGTGGTTGACCGCCCGAGCGTTGTTGTCCCGGCCGGTGATCGGAAGGATCTGAATATGACCCCTGTTTCCTGGCAGCCTGACCGGTCTGCTGACCCCGGCTCCTGGCCCCACCCGCCCATGACGACTGCGATCGGCCGAGGCCTGCTGGGCCGCTGCCCGGCCTGCGGCAAGTCGCATCTGTTCAACAGCTTCCTGCGCGTCGTCTCCGAATGTTCCAACTGCGGCGCCCCGCTCGGCCTGGTACGCGCCGATGACGTGCCGCCCTATATCACCATCCTGATCACCGGCCACATCATCGTGCCGTTGCTGTTCATGGTCGATCGCATGGGCGAACCGCCGATCTGGTTGATGTCCGCCATTTTCCTGCCGCTGACGCTGCTTTTGACCATCGGCCTGCTGCAGCCGATCAAGGGCGGCGTCGTGGGCATCATGATGAACCTGAACATGCTGAAAAGCGACCCCGCCGCGACATGACCGGTTCGGCCGCCACCGCGTCTCGCCTGGATAGCGTTGTCCTGGATGGCGAATCGCCCAACAACCTGTCCCCGTATATCGAGGCGGATCGTGAACAGGCGGTGGCGGACCTGGCGGCGGCCAACCATTTCGCCCCGCTGATCGGTATCGACCGTCCTGGCCCGTACGCGCTGCATCTGTCGATCCAGGAAGGCCGCCTGATCTTCGACATCCGCGACGCCGCGGATGCGCCATTGACCGCGGTCGGCTTGGCGCTGGGACCCTTCCGGCGGCTGATGAAAGACTACCAGATGCTGGTGGACAGCCACATCAAAGCGGTCGAGGAAGGCCGCGAACAGCGCATCCAGGCCATCGATGTGGGCCGGCGCGGCCTGCACAACGAAGGTGCCGAACTGATGACCCAGCGCCTCGCCGAGAAGATCGACATCGATTTCGACACCGCCCGCCGGCTGTTCACCCTGGTCTGCGTGCTGCATCAACGGGTCTCCTCACGATGAAAATAGATGGCACCGCTTATCGCAGCGTCTGGGTTGACGCCGGCGACCGCTGGTCGGTCCATATCCTGGACCAGACCAGGCTGCCCTGGTCGCTGGAGGTGCTGCGGCTGACCTCGCGCGATGAGGCGGCGCACGCGATCAAGTCGATGCAGACCCGCGGTGCCCCGCTGATCGGCGCCGTCGCCGCGTACGGGCTGTGCCTCGCCTTGCGTGCCGACGCCTCCACCGACGCGATGGAGCGCGATGCGGCGCTACTGAACGCGACCCGCCCGACGGCGGTCAACCTGCGCTGGGCGCTGGATCGGATGCTGACGCGGCTGCGCAACACGCCGGCGTCCGACCGCGTCGCCGTCGCCTACGCCGAGGCCGCCCTGATCGCCGACGAGGACGCCGCCCAGAATGAGGCGATCGGCGGTCATGGACTGCCCCTGATCGAGGCCGCTGTCCGCCCCGGCCGGCCGGTGAACGTGCTGACCCATTGCAACGCCGGCTGGCTGGCCACGGTGGATTGGGGTACGGCTTTGTCGCCGATCTATACCGCGCACAACGCCGGCATCGACCTGCATGTCTGGGTGGACGAAACCCGCCCGCGCAACCAGGGTGCCGCGCTGACCGCGTGGGAACTGGGCAAGCACGGCGTCCCGCACACCGTCGTGGCGGACAACGCCGGTGGCCATTTCATGCAGCACGGCATGGTCGACCTGGTGATCGTCGGTGCCGACCGGGTGTCCCGCACCGGCGACGCCGCCAACAAGATCGGCACTTACCTGAAGGCGCTCGCCGCGCACGACAACAGCGTTCCGTTCTGGGTGGCGATGCCGTCGTCGACGATCGACTGGACGTTGGCCGACGGCGTGGCCGACATCCCGATCGAGGAGCGATCCGCGTCCGAGGTCACCGACATGACCGGACGGTTGCCCGATGGCTCGATCGCCACGATGCGGATCGTTGCCGCCGACAGTCCCGCCGCCAACCCGGCGTTCGACGTCACGCCGGCCAGGCTGGTGACCGGACTGATCACCGAACGCGGCCGGTGTTCGGCGTCGGCGGAGGGGCTGCTGGGATTGTATCCCGAACGGCGGGCCGGGTCCTCGATTTAACGATTTCGGCGGCGATCGTCCGCGATTTCAACGTCAATAGGCCCGGCACGTCTGCCGCCAACCGCGATCAGCAGGGTTTTCAGCGCCATACTTTCGCGGAATTGGGCCAACAGGAGTGCGGACAGGACAGACACAAGGACCCACCAGACGCATTGGTCGGTCAGCCACAGGTACACGTCCACGCGGTTCTGCGATGCTCGGAGCGCGCTGCCCCACATTGCCCAGAGGACCAGGCCGACGGCCATGTGCGCGATCCTGTCGTTTGCGTTTTCGGCAAGAGCCAGCAGGGCCGGAAGGACGAACAACAGATGAATCGCTCGGTACTGGTTGCTTTCGCCTGCCAGGAAGCAGCCAACCATAAGGATGGAGCCCACGGTGAGAAAAACCTGTTTCGCATCGCACATGCGCGTCAGGCCAGGCTGCAGCTTGTATGACCAATGGAATGCCCAGCGGGCCATCACCCCAACCAGGGCGGCTTCGATCAGGACCCTGGACCACATGGGCCAATGCATGTTCAAAGCGAAAACGGCTGGAATGTTGCCGGCGCCGAAACTATCGACCGTACCGGTTGGTACCAACCGCAGCCCGCGGATGAGGTTGACCCGATCAGGCAGAAAGCACGCCACCGCAACCGCCAGGGACAGCACCACGATCACGACGCAGCGCGACCATCGCTCTCGCCACGCCAGGATCAGCAGCGTCAGCGGATAAAACTTCAAGACCGCGCCCAAAACCGCGAATGCATGACCAAGCCGCCGCAGCCGCGACGAACGCAATGCCAGCCATCCCGCCAGTATGGCGAACATAAAGACCAGCACATCGTTATTGCCACGTTCCAGCGCGTAGCCCACGGCGGGGGAGATCGCGGCGAAAGTCATGATGACGGAGTCGATCGGCCGCCGGACGGGCGGTAGCATCGTCAGGCTGACGATGAACGTCAGATCCAGTGCCAATCCGATAGGCCCCGTCCAGGACGTGGTGATCGGCAGCAGATCCAGGTGCAGCCAGGCCGGCGCATAGACATGCAGGCGCCCGCCGACGTCGCACGGATTGGTTACGTAAACGTCGATCCCGCGCCGGTAACACTCAACCGCCGATAAAATCGCGTGGGTATCCAGGAACGGAAACCGGTACGCGTTGAAGCCCATCAGCCAGAACAATGTCGTGTATGCCTGACGGGCGCCCACCAGCCACAGCGTGGCAGCCACCAGAAACAACGTACCTGCGGCCGCGGCTGGAATCAGCCGGCGGACAGCGGATGCGCCTGTCATGGATGGCTCCAGACGCCCAACACGCTTTTGCCCACACGATAAGAGAGCAGCCGGTCGATCACGCGCGACATCGGCACCATCGCCTGGTCCCACAACCGAATCTGTCCGGCGGTCGGCATGGACGACCGGAGCACCAGCCGATTGGCGAGGGACGCAAGAAATCCAACCGAGTCGAGCAGGAGCAGGCATTCCAGTCGCCCCTCGGCGGGCCCGATCCGTCGAAGCCCGCTTCGGCCATATCGGCGAAAATGGCCTATCGCCGCATCAAACGGGCTGAACAGGAATTGATGGGCCGGCACCAGAACGATCAGCCGGCCGCCGGGCAAAAGGTGCCGAAACGCGCGCTCCAGCTCCGCTGCGTCGTCTTCGATGTGTTCGACCACATCCAGATACAGGATCGCATCGAACTGTTCGGACGGATCCAACGCGTCCAATGTGCCGACAATGGTACGGGATGCGCCGGTTACCTGCCGGAGCAGATCGGCGTCGGGTTCCAGTGCGACCCATTGCTTGACCGGATCGGCGAACAGCAGGGGCAGATTGCTGCCGATGCCGGCGCCGACGTCCAGAACCCGCGGCCCGAGCCAGGGGCGTAACAGCGTGGCCACATAGGACTTCCAGTGGCGTGCCTCGGCGAACAGCGACAGTTCGGAGCCGGCATAATGCTCGCTCATGCGCTGGGCACGGTCTGTGGAAGGATGACTTCCCGCTCAACGATGAAGGAGGCCGCGTCGATGATAGGCATCATCGGACGCTGGCTCCGGCTGCTGAGCACGACGAAGGTCGTGGCGACGATCACCACCAGCATTTGCGCCAGCATGATCGCCAGATCGCCGAAGACCGTGCTGGCCCAGCCGGGAATGGCAAGATCCGTCAGGAAGCGAATGGCCGCCACGGCGAGCATCAGCAGCAGCATCAGACCGCTGGCGGCGATGGCACCGAGGAGGACGCGAACGAATATGACCTCGGAGAAGACGGACATGGCGCTGAGGCCATGGACGACCAATCCGGCCAGGTTCATCTGCGACTGCCCGGCATAGCGCCGGCCGCGCGGCAATGGGACCGCGACGGTACCAAGCCGTGACCGCATGATCGCGGCGGGTAGATTGTTCCAGAGGTCCGGCATGCGGACCAGGCGCCTGACCGCAGCGATCGGCAGCACCGAGAAGTTGCCGAAATCGATCCCGCGGCCGGTGAGCAGCCAGAACAGCCATTTGTAAATCTGGTAGCCAATCTTGAATCCCGTGCTCTCTGACCGTTCCGAGCGCCGTGCCAGCACGGCTTTACCGGGGTTCTGGAGACTGGCAGCCAGAAGTGTGGCGATGTCCTCGGGCCGATCCTCGCCATCGCAATCCATGACCACGACCGTTGCGATATCCCCGCGTTGGGCGAGAACGGACAGACCGACGGCGATGGCACGCTGATGACCGAGATTCACGGCAAGATGCACCACCTCGACACTGCGGATCGCCGTGGCGTTCGTTTCGGGAAGGCCGTTGAATGTGAAACCGGTTTGGGAGCCGTCGTTGACGGCCAGGATGTGAAAGCGGGGTTCATTGCTGCCGTATCGGCGGGCGATTTCCTCCAACAGGCGAGAAAATGACATCCAATCGTTCAGGACGGGGGTGACGATGGCGATCTCACCGGCCAATTGGGGACCCTTCACGGATGTCGAAGCGGTTGAATGCCGCGCTTCCCCTGATTCTTGCAAACTGATTCGGGACTGGCTTACCGCCCTGGGAAACACCGCTTCCCACGCATCCGCATGATGGATCGGATCGTGGAACCCGGCGCCCGGCTGCGTCTTGCCGGCATAAAAAGTCGGCTCCGGTAAGGTTTTGTTAATCGCCATCCGCCACTCTGCGCCGCGATATGCAACCACGGCGTAGGGTTTCGATTGTGTCGATCAAATTGCGGCTTCTCGGCGGTTTTCTTCTCGTCCTGTGCCTGACGATGGGCGTGGCCGCGGTCGGCTGGTCCGGCCTGAGCGGGTATGCAAGCCGTGTCGACATCGCGGCGGCCGGACAGAACGTGGCCGTCCAGATCGACGCCCTGGCCCTGGCGGCGGACCGGGCGGTGGCCGCGGGTGATCCCGACGCGATGGTCCTCCGCGATCCGCTGGACCGGGTGAAGGCCGGCATCGACGGCCTTCGGCTTGTCGTCCGCGACGATGGGGGCGCCATCGACAAGGTGCAGGGCTCGATCGACGCGTTCACGCAAAACCTGGCCGAATACGCGGTTCAGGAGCGGGCACGCAACGCGCTGGTCGCCAGCCGGTTCGCGCTGATCGGCCAGTTCGAGACCGTCGCGACCGAGATCGCCGCGGCGCAGGGTGAGGCGCTGCATGCCGCGGCCGAAACCGAGAAGGCGGGTCGTGCCGATCTGTCGGTGGCGGCTGGGTCGCTGCAGGTGCTGCCGTTCCTGATGGATGCCGCCAGCGACGTCCGCCAGGCGGCGAGCCAGTTCGTCGCCACCGACACCCCGGACACCAGGAAGGCGTTTACCGATGCCCTGGACTGGCTGGGAATGACCGCCAAGACGTCCGCCAGCCGTCAGGGCGCGGGAAGCGCCGGCCAGGACATTGCCGCCGCCGTCACCACATGGACGGCCCTGTTCGCCAAGGACCCGGATGCCGCCCGGGCGGCGGTGCCCGCGCTGGTCGACAAGATCGCCACCGCGGTCAAGAGCATCCAGGGGGGCTTTACCGCCAAGCTGGTCGCCACCTCCGCCAAGTATGACGATCAGGTATCCCAACTCGGCACCGCGACGGCCATCCGCGAGTCCGCGCTTGAGGTCGAGACTTTGGCGCTGCGCGCTCGGCTGGCAGAGCAGGCGCTGGTCTATCGCCACGATGCCGCGGCGGCCAAAATCATCACAAACGTCGCCGGGCAGATCGAGACGTCCGCCGAGGATCTGCTGTACCGGATCGTCAGCCCGGAAACCCAGACGAAATTGAAGGCGCTGATCGCGCAGATCGGCGACTACAAAAAGGGATTGGTTCGGTTGACCGAAGCCCAAGGCAAGCAGGCGACGCTGCTGCGGGATGTGAACACCGCGACCGCGACCGCCATCGCCACCGCACAGAGCCTGACCGACGCCCAGTTGGCGGCGATGCAGGATGAACGCCATCGGGCGGATATGCTGCTGGGGATTGGCGTGGCCTTGGCGCTTGTGCTGGGTTTTGCGCTGGCGTTCGCGATCGGACGCGGCATCACCCGGCCGTTGCGGATGCTGGCCGGCGTGATGGAACGGCTGGCCGGCGGCGACAAGGGCGTCGATATCCCGGGGCGCGAGCGCCGCGACGAGTTCCGCCAGGTGGCCGAGGCGGTCGCGGTGTTCCGGGACAATGCGGTCGCCATGGATCGCATGGCCGCCGAACGGGTGGAAGCCGAAGTCAAAAGCGAAGCCGAGAAACGGCAGGCGGTGCTCGGGCTGGCCGACAGTCTGGACGGCACGGTCAGTTCGGTTATCGACTCGATCGGCACGGCGGCGCATGGCCTGCAATCCACCGCCAGCGGCCTGACCGCGAGCGCGGAGGAAGCCACAAGGCAGGCAACGGCCGCATCCGGTGCGTCTGACATGGCGCTGGCGAATGTCCAGGCGGTCGCTGCGGCGGCCGAGGAGTTGTCGGTTTCGATCGCCGAGATCAGCCGCCAGACCGAATCGTCGGTCGCCGTGGCGGCGCGCGCAGTGGAAAATTCCAATCGCACCAGCAGCCGTATGATGGAACTGAGCCAGGCGGCGGTGCGGATCGAGACGGTGGTGGCGCTGATCCAGGAAATCGCCGGCCGGACTAATCTTTTGGCGCTCAACGCCACCATCGAGGCGGCGCGCGCGGGCACCGCCGGGGCCGGTTTCGCCGTGGTGGCGTCGGAGGTGAAGCAGTTGGCCGCCCAAACCGCCAAGGCGACCAGCGAGATTGCCGTGCAGATCGGCGGGATGCAGCAGGCGACGCGGGAATCGGCAAGTGCCATCGAAGGCATCGCCCGCATCATCGACGAAATGGGCGCGATCACCACGACGATCTCCGAAGCGGTGGAGCAGCAGGGTCTCGCGGCCAGCGCGATTGCGCGCAACATCCAGCAGGCGGCGTCCGGGACGGCGGACGCATCGTCCAGCATCGGCAGCGTCTCGGATGCCGCCCGGCAAACCGGGGACGCGGCCGATGCGGTGCTGTCCGCCGCAGCCGCCCTGGCCCGTGATTCCGACTCACTGCGCGGCCAGGTGCGCCAGTTCCTGCAGCAGGTGGTGAACGGTTAGAAAGCGCTCAGCTCGATAGTGCCTGGTCGATCATCTGCATCGTGTGCTGGGTGTCGCCGGCGGCCAACGCATCGCGCGCGTTCCGGATGGTGGCGATCAGCCGGTTGGTGCCCGGATCGTCGGTCTGATCGACTGGGACCGCCCGATCGAGCGCACGTGTTTCCGCCATTTCAAGCGATTGCTGTGTTGCCCCGGTCTGGCCGGCGGCGAGCGACGCCCGAGCCGCCCTGAGGTAATCCTGCGGCGTGGCGTTTGGGCCGGCGGCCGATGGCGGCAGGGTGGGCGCGATGACCGACCTGGTATCGTTAGGGGTCATGTTGCTGGCGTTGTTCGAGAGCGGCAGGGAGACACCGACGCCGGGTTCGTGGCCGGGCCGGGCGCCGGTGGCGGGGTCGAGGCCCGCTGGCGCCTGGGCCAGCGCGATGGCCGCGCTCATCCCCAGCAATGTAGCGGACGCGAACATGAGGCTACGCATGATGATGAACTCCCTATGGCTTGTGTGGTGAAATGCACGATGGGTCCGGTCATATGCGTCCCATAACCATCAGGACGACCAGGACGATGACGACAAGGCCGAGGCCACCGCTGGGGAAATAACCCCAGTGGGCGCTGTACGGCCATGCTGGAAAAACACCGGCGAGCAGTACTACGACAATAATCAAAAGTAAGAGTGAAGGCATGCTTCCGGTTCTCCTGGGCCGGCTTCCGGCGGGGGCCGGAACGCCGGATTTGGTGTCATTTTGAAGCGTATCCTTTAGGCCGCCGGCCGGGTTTCGGGCCTTGCCGGTGGTTTGCCGCGCTTTGCCATCGACCCGCGGCGTCGCATCGCCGATAACGTTTCCTTCTCCGAACCAATTGCCTGTCGGCCTAACCCTTGGCCAGTGGTGCGTGCCTACTGGGCCCGAACGACAGGCGCCGGGTTACCGTGTGGTGTTGGCGTCGTGGGTGATGGTGTGGCCGGCATCGGAGATGTCACGGCCGGCGCCGGCCGTCGTGTTGCACGCACCCAGCAGGGGCGCCATGCCGATCAGGACCAGAAGCGTCAGGGCAATCGAGATGTTCTTACGCATGATACGAGTTTCCTTATGTATTCCAGGGTTGGCAGAAATCGACCCAAGACGATGTGATCGCCCGGGCAACGGCCACGGCTGATCTGGATTTATCCATGGCCCAACAGGTTGGGACGGTATGGCGAAACGTGACGAACGCTCTTCTTCGTCAAAGCAATCAGGGTTGAACTGCGCAAAATTTGCTTTGGCCATGCAGCCGACCGGTTTGTTTCATATCGCCCTCCGATCCACATATTTGATATCGCCATGGGTCAGGCCGATTTCCAGGGGCGCTATGTCCTGACGTCGCCAGAACGACCAATATAACGGTTTGTTGATCCGATAAAAGATAAGGAATTCCTGGCAACATACACGCGCTATACTCCCGGTTGGTGTGGTCGTTGTTGATCACGGAACTTTTTAGTTCAAATATTTGTTTAGAAATGCCGGTGGTGACTGGCCGTCGATACATCAGCCCTCGTCATGGCCCGGTGCTCAGTCTGAGCCAGCACCTTGCCGTGGCAGATGGCCGGGACTGGCGTGTACAGACCGGAGTCAAGCCAGTCAGTCCGGGCCATGACGAGCCGGCGTCAACCGCGATTGGGATCGGACCACACGGTCCGCATGCTCGGTATGACAATCTGCTCCTTATCGACTGACACCCGCCCTGCGGCGTTCATGGGATGAACGCGACAGAACGGTCCATGGATAAGGGCGTCGAGCCCGCTCTCGCTCTTGTGCCCGACCGGTTCGGGTCTCGTGCGCGCGGAAGGTCTTGGGTGGCCGAACCAGGTTCCGCCGTCACGCCGGACCTGCGTCCTTTCGGCGGGCGCCGGTGGGGTCTGGATGCCTCGCCGGCTATGCTGGTTTCGCTGCCGGGAAGGTTCGCCGGGCCTCGATCAGAAGCGGAATGCGAGGGACGCCGAACCGAACTGGTGCAGGCCGCCGGTCTGGCCATGGAACTCCTGCGTCTGGGCGACGTAGGCGACGGTCAGCCGCATGCCGTAGGCCATGACGGCGAAACCGCCCTGGAATTCGGCGACATCCCATACCGTGGAGACATGCGGGCCGCCGCGGAACGGAGAGGATTGCAGCAGCAGGTCATAGGCGACCGCCTGGCCGTCGGCGCCGGCGAACACATACCAGGCAAACGGCCGGGTCGGCACGAAGACGTCGCCTCCGCTGAGGCCGGGACGAATGCGCGGCACACCGAAATCGGAATCGAGGCCCTGGCCGAAGCGGAAGGTCACGCCGGTCTGGACGTAATCCCGCAGGTCGCCCAGCCCGATCGTCAGGGATGGCAGGGCGTCGGTTTCCAGCCCGGCCACGGTACCCATGGGCAGGCGCCAGGTGCGTTCATGCAGGATTTCGCCGATCGGGGTGTTCTGGATCTGGCTGCCCCAGCCGTTGGTATGGTTCTGGCCGATCAGGTCGTGAAAGCTGTTCTGCAGTTCCTCGGCGCCGGAGGCGGGGCCGACCAGGCCGAGGCTGACGGTCAGGACGCTTCTGGTGTCGGCGGTGTCGCTGATCAGGGAGAAATTGCCGAGGAGAACGCCGGCGAAGGGACGGTCGAACGGGCTGGGGACGGCGAAGGATGTCCCGGCGGGCGTGTAGATCTGCTGAGCGAGGTCGAAAGCGATCCGCTGCTGGCCGCTGCCCCACAGGGTACGGCCGAGATCCGCCAGGAAGTTGGGAACCTGGCCGGTGGGGGACGTCCAGCCGAGGCGCAGGCCGTTGACGTAGAACCGGTCCGGCGGTGTGCCGGTGGTGATCGAGGCGTTCTCGTCCTGCAAGGTCCAGATACTGGCGGTATCGGCGGCCGCCTGCGCATGCGCGGCGAAGGCCGGCAGCACGAGAGTTCCGGCGAGTACCGTGAGGGTCCGAAGGTTCATGAAGCGGGGCTTTGAGCGTGAGAGGGCAGCGGGAACGCGAGACATGATAGGTAACGCAACGTTTCGTCAACACTTGAGGTGTAGGGGATGACGGCGTAGTTTCACAAGGAAATCGGATGGGTGGCCGAGCGGTTTAAGGCAGCGGTCTTGAAAACCGCCGTACGTGTAAGCGTACCGTGGGTTCGAATCCCACCCCATCCGCCATTTTCGGTGCAAATCCGGGCGCCAGTGACCGCTGAGTGCGGGGCGAGCGAGTCACACGTGCCTTAGTTGCTGAAGTAGAGCTTCAGCGGTGTGTCGGCGCCGATGATTCGGCGCTGTTCCGGGTCGGGAACCCACAGCCTGAAGTCGTCGATTGTCTGTTGATAGGTGACCTTGCCCTCGAATGAGGCGAAGGGCGCATCGCTGCCCCACAGCAGCCGTTCGGGCCCGGCCACCTCCAGCAGCTTCGTGGCGTAGGGCATCAGAGAGTCTCGCCCCATGCGGTAGCCGGCGGACAGCTTGACCCAGGTGCGGCCGTTGGCAACGGCGCGCAGCACGGTCTGGAAGGTCGGACAGTCCAGGCCCAGCCTGACGTCGGGATAGCCGAAATGGTCGAGCACGGTGTTGACACCGCTGGCCTCCACCGTCGGCATGATCGCCGGCAGGCGGCCGGGGCCGACATGCAGGTGGACGTGCCAGTCGAGATCGCGGATGCGGCGCAGCAGGCGCTTCCATTCGTAGGATTCGATGTTGGGCAGGCGGTCGTCGGATAGCGAAATCCACACCAGGCGGACGCCGTTGATCCCATCGGCCGCCATTTTCTCCATCGTGTAGAGATCGAGGGTTGGATCGGCGATGATGGTGCCGCGCAGGCGCTTGTGCCGGCGCACCGCTCGTATCACGTGGTCGTTATAGGTGCCGTAGAGGCTGGCGCCGGCGATCACCCCATACTGGACGCCGAACTGGTCGAAGGTCGCCAGCACCTGCTGCACGGTGAAGTCGTAGTCGGGGGTGTGGCGGGGCTTGTCGACGAACGGCAGGGTCTTGTCGAACAGGTGGAAATGGCAGTCGACCAAGGGGGCGTCGGTCATGGGGACTTCCTTCGATCTGGCGGTCATGCCTGGCGGGCGATGGGTTTCGGCTGCAGGAAGATCGCCACACCGCCGATGAAGGCGCAGACGCCCACCGCCAGCAGAGCGGGCGGAAAGGTGCCGGTCGCCTGCCGTATTGCCCCGATCATCCACGGCGCAACGAAGCCCGACAGGTTACCGATCGATACCACCATGGCGATGCCGACCGCGGCGGTCTTGTCGGAGAAACTCTCGCTAATGCCGGACAGGAACGGGCCTTTGACCGCGAAGGTGCCGATGGCGGACACCGACAGCGCGATCAGCGTCCACACCGGGGAGTCAATCCAGAAGCAGGCGGCCATGCCGATCGCCGACACGATGCCGGCGATGGCGGTGTGCCAGGTGCGTTCCCGGGCTTTGTCCGAGTGCCTTGCCCACACGATCATGGCGACGGCGCCGCAGAGAAACGGAATGGCGGAGACGAAACCGGTCTCGACATTGGTCAGGCCGAAGCTTTTGACGATCTGCGGCAGCCACAGCGCCAGGCCGTAGCTGGGAATGCCGGTGCCGAAGAACACCAGCGACAGGACGATCACGCGCGGGTCGGCGAGCAGGCGCAGGGACTGCAGCAGGTTCAGCTTGGGGGTTTTCTCGGGGTGTTGGGCGCGTTCGCGTTCGAGCGTGCGTTGAATCCAGTCGCGTTCCTCGGGCTTCAGCCATTTCGCTTCCGCCGGCGTATCGGTCAGGGTGAACCAGATGATGATGCCCAACAGGATGGCGGGCACCGCCTCCAGGATATACAGCCACTGCCAGCCCTTGAAGCCCAGCACGCCGTTCAAACCGAGCAGGGCGCCGGAGATGGGGGCGCCGATGACGCTGGAGAGTGGGATGCCGATCGCGAACATACTGATGTAGCGCGCTCTATAGCTACGGGGCAGCCAATAGGTCAGGTAGAGCATGACGCCGGGGAAGAACCCGGCCTCGACGGCGCCCAGCAGGAAGCGGACGATGTAGAAGGAGGTGACGGAGTTGACGAAGAACATCGCGCCGGCGACTAGTCCGCAACACACCATGATGCGGGCGAGCCAGATGCGGGCGCCGATTTTCTCCATCAGGTAGTTGCTGGGTGTTTCGAAGATCAGGTAGGCGAGGAAGAACAGTCCGGCGCCGAAACCGAACACCGAGGGCGACATGTGCAGGTCGCGGGACGCGGTGATGGCGGCGAAGCCGATGTTAACACGGTCCATATACGAAATGATATAGCTGACCGCCAGCACAGGGACGCAGCGCAAGGCGACACGCCACAGCAGCTTGCGGGCGAATTCGGAATTCTCGTCGGCTAAGGCGGTCGCGTCACTCATGGTCGTCTCCCGGTCGCTGTCCCGATCTGTAAGGCGGATCGTCGAACTGCCGGGAGTCGGCGAACTCTGTATCCTGGGCCGTCATGTCCACCGGGTTGGCGTTGATCGCCGGCGGCCAAGTGCCGTGAAGAGCGACGGATCGTCAAGACCGTAGGGGCGTTCGAATGCGGGCGACTGCCAGCACGTCTCGGTCGTTTTCGACCCGTCCGGAGTGGATCGCGCATAGCCCACATGAAGGTGCGGCACTGGACCGACGTCGAAGTCCTGCATTTCATCGACCGTCATGTGCTGTTCGGACGCGGGGTCGGCCATGTCGATGCTCATTTGCTTGCCGCGGTTCGATTGACCGCCGGCGCGGGGCTTTGGACCAACGACCGAAGACTGCATGGCGTCGCCGATGAACTGGGGTTGGCAACGGTTCGGCACCGCGGGTCATAGGATCGCGGTGCTCAATCGTCGTCCGGCACCAGCCCCTTCAGTCCATCCAGCAACGGCCCCAGATGCTTGCGATAGTTCCGCCAGCGGCCCACCGAACTGCTGTACAACGGTTGCCGCACCTGCCAGAGGCTCGCGGTGAACACTGGGCGTTCGGTCTCGTGGAACGCCAGGCACGCCGGCTCCCAGTCCAAGCCTAGGAAGGCGATTAGCCGCCGGCTCTGTGCTTCCAGGTTGGCGACCAGGTCCTCATATCGGACCTCAAGGATGCGCAGTGGCACTACCGCGCGCCAATGTGCCAACAGCCAGTCTATCTCTCGAAACCGTACGGCCAGTTCTGTCTGATCGGTGGACCACGCCTGGCCCTCGGCGAATTGCTGAAAATGGCAGGACAGGCACACGTCGCGCGGATCGCGGCGACACACGATGACCCGAGCGCGGGGAAACAGCACGGCGATCTGGCCCAGTATCCGGCAGTTGTCCGGCATCTTGTCGATCACGCGCACCGCGTCGCCGCCCTGTTCGCGCATCCAGTCGAGATGCGCCGTGGCCGCCCCTCGCACCGCCTCGCGGTCCCACGCGGCGGGCGGACGATGCATGTCCCCGCCGTTCAGCGTCCGAACGATATTGCTGACATCCTTGCTTTCGCCGGTGCCGAAAACCTCGCTGTGGCTGGCGGCGATCTGCTCCACCAGCGAGGTCCCGGACCGAGGCATGCCGACAATGAACACCGGCAATTCCGACGGATCCCCCCAACCGGCGGTGGCCGTAAACTGCTGACGGGTGAAGGTGGAAATCGCCCAATCGACGTAGCGTCGCAGTCCGGGACCGTCGAAGGCCATGCCGGCGTCGTTCCAGACGGTTCTGATGAGCCGGTTGGCCGCATCGAATGCCGTGAAGGCGGTGTCGTAATCACCGCTCCGGTCCAGCAATGTGCCCATCGCCATCCCGGCGGAAATTCTCTCCCGCAGCGGCTCCGCCGCGTTGTCTAGGGTGGCATGCAGCCGTGAAATTTCGGCCGCGTCGCCGTCGTGCCGGCCGATCGCGGTCAGTCCCCGTCGTGCCTCGGCCGAGTCCGGTTTCAGCGCGAGCGCCTTGCGGCAACAGTCTTCCGCCTCGGCGAAACGGCCCATTGCCGTGAGGTTGGCGCCGAGAGCGAGCCACATTTCGGTGCGATCCGGGGCCAGCGCCAGGGTGCGGCGGGCGGCGGCGGTGGACCGGTCGAGATCCCGTAAACGCCGAGCGGTCACCGCGACGGCCGTGTGCGTATCGGGGTTTTCGGGATCCAGGACGGCGGCCTTTTCGTGCCACATCAACGCCTGATCCAGCCGGTCGAGGCTTGCGAAGCTGGTGCCGAGGTTGATCATGGCATCGATCCGACCGGGGTCCAATGCGAGCAGGGCCGTCAGTGTCTCGACCGAGGCCGCTGTGTCGTTCAGGCGGATCATGGCGTTGCCGAGCAGGGCGAGGATATCGGATGAGTTCGGCGCCAAGACGACGGCTCGGCGTAAAGCACCGACCGCGCCGGCATCGTCGTCCAGGCCGATCAGGATCGTCCCAAATTCAGATGCGCCTCGGCCAGATCGGGGTCCAGGGCGATGGCGCGCCTTGCCAGATCCGCCGCGGCCTGCGGTGCGCCGGTCATCAACTTGGCCCGGGACAGGTTGCTGAGTGCCTCGGGGAAGTCGGGATCGGCCGCCAAGGCGTGGGTCAACAGCGCGATGGCCTGCCAGGGGTCGCCGCGTTCCTGCATGATGACGCCGAGAAGATTGAGCGCGTCGGGGTCATCTGGATCGTGGCGCAGAACCGCTCGGTAGCCCGCTTCGGCCAGCTCCAACCGCCCGGCTTCGTGCTGTGCCAGCGCGGCGGCGAGGGTTTGTTGCTGGTTGGGATCGTCCGGGCGGGGCATCGGCAAGGGGCGATCAGTCCGGTTGCCGCGTCAACGCGAACTGGACCAATTCGTCCCGCATCAGCTTGCCGTTGGCGTTGCGTGGCAGCCCCTTTACCTGAAGAATGAATCTCGGCGATTTCTCCGCCAGCCTGGCGTGACAGAGCGCCTTCAGGGCGGCGGTTTCCACGGGCGTGCCGGCGACGATCGCGGCCCAGATCCGCATCACCCCCATGCTGTCCGGCACGGCGAACACGGCGGCGTCGGTCACCTGGGGCAGCGACAGCAACACATCCTCGATCACAAGCGGGCTGACTTTGATGCCACCGCTGTTGATGAAGTCGCCGGCGCGTCCGGACACCGTCAGCAAGCCTTCGCCCGACACCGAACCGATGTCGCCGGAATAGAACCATCCGTCCCGGAAGACGCTGTCGGATGGCGCCCCATCGTCACCGAGATGGCCGGCGATGCAGTTCGCACCCCTGATCCGCAGAATCCCCTCGGCGTTCGGCGGCATTGGCTGGTCTTCGGCATCCACCACCTGGACCTCGACGCCGGGATGTACCAGGCCCACGGCGCGCGGGTCGCCACCCAAGGCGGCGAACGGCCCGGATGCGATGCCGCCGGCCTCGGTCGCGCCGTAATGGGATATAAGGCGGGCGCATAGTTTGTGCTCAGCCAGCGTACGCAGGCGGGATGGCAGGGCGCTTCCGCTGACCTCGATACTGACCAGTGATGGCAAGGGTTGGGCGTCATCCGGCAGCGCGCCGACGAGTTTTTGCAGCGAAACCGGCGCGATCGCCATTGAGTCGACCCGGTGGCGCCGGATGGCCATGACGGCTTGCGCCGGATTGGTCAGCACAAGGGTGCCTCCGCTCCAGAACGTGCGGAGCACCTGTGTCAGTCCCCAGGTGATGCCCATGCCCACCGCACAGATATGCACGGACCGTGGCAAACTGGACGCACGCCAGTTGTCCATCACCCGGCCGGTCATGAGGTCATGGCTGACGGCGGAGAATTTCGGCACACCGGTGGTGCCGGAAGACGCGAAGATCCGAAAGATCGCCGAACCGCCGGAATGGATGGGCATGGGGGACGGTTCTGTTCCGGACATGGACCCGGATGCGGGCAAACCGGTCCAAAGCCGCTCGATCGGCATGCTGTGCACGCCCGGTTTCGCGGTTCGGCCGCCTTCCGTGATGCAGAAGTTCATGCGTTCGGCGGGCAGGGTTATGTCGGCGGTCTCCACGCCCAGCCGTGCCAGCGCCATCGCGGCCACCAGCGCGGCCATTTCGTTCGGGCCGGCCATCGCCAGTCCGACGGTTTGCCCGCTAACGACGCCCAACCCGGCGAGATGCGCCGCCATCGCGTCGATCATCCGATCGAAATCGCGGTACGACACGCCGGCATGATCGGCGCCGATAACGGCCAGGGTGCCGGGGTTGAGCAACGCGAGGCGACGAATGGGGGCGGTGATGTTCATGGTGCCAGGGACAGATCGGATCGCACATGCCGAAGGCGGCAGCCGGCATGGTAGCACGACGGCTGAAAAAGCCGCTTCAACGGCGCGTCGCCGATGCACCGCCGTCCATCCCTGGCACGCCGGCGATCAGGCTTTGGACGGGCGCTTACGCCTGAGCCTGCGCACCAGGCCGGTCGCGACGCCGCCCAATGCCAGGACGGAAAGGGTCGCCGGCTCCGGCACGGACGGGGCCGTGATCACGCCGCTGATCGCATAAATAGGCTGCGTGCTGGCGTCGGGATAGGCGAAGCCGGTGCTCAACATATCCGAGGTGAAAAAATCCCATCCGGTGACCGGGGTCGATGTCCCCAGTTGTTGCCCGGACACCCCGGTCCCGTCCGCGTTTGAGCCGGTCCAGACGTAGGCACCAAAGTTCGGGCTGCCGTTTTCGTCCTCATCGATCAGGTTCAGGATGGAACCGGCGAACAGGGCGTTGGTCGAGGTGGCCACCTCGGTGGTGCCATCGACCAGGAATATCGGCACGTTGGCGTTGCAACTGGTGCCGCATGAGATGTTGCTGGCGGCACTCTCCGTCGACGTGCTGGTGATCGCATACCATAGCGTGCTCGGCAGGCTTGAATTGCCATCGGCCTGGGAGGTGGCGAAATCGTTGTAGGTGCTTTCAGCCGTCGAGGTGGCCGTTGTCAGTCCATCCGTGACGAATGCCAGCCGGTATTGGGTCACGCCGGCCGGCGGGACGAAGGTGGGGGTTGCCAGTGCGGCGCTGGATGCACCGAGGAGGCAAACGGCGGTGAAGGAAGCGCCCAACCAGGGGCCGTCCCATCCCAGTACGCCCCGGCGATCATCCTCGCTGGCCGTTGCACGGGGCGGCCAGGCGGCGGGCGGCATGATGGCGGGTGTCTTCGGCATGTCGGGCATCGGCTTTCTGTTTCATCGACAATTCGTAACCGGAGGTTGCATGCAAATAACGCGCCGGAGAAATTATTGCCGCTATTCAAGGATATACGACGCCCATGCTGGAATAAACGCACGGTTGTGTAAAGTTTTCCGACACTTAAGATGATTCGGCCGGGGTGTCGCCCTCGCGGGCTGCCAGCGGCAAAGCGCTGGGCGCGACCCCGGCTTGTGGGTAAGGTAGGCCATGGTTGAATCGTTACAGCGCACGAAAGTTGGCCGGCTTGGCAGCGAGGATGCCAGGCGTCTCGATGATGATGGCTTTCTTCTGTTACGTGGCGCTGTTCCGACCGATTGGACCGAGTCACTTCGCACGGCGTTCGAGGCCGGTGAACGGCCTTCCCACGCGTGGCCGGTCCCGCGCGGCCATGATTGGCGCCATGCGTTGCTCGATCTCGACCCCGCGGTGCAACGTGTCTGCCGCCTGCCGATGCTGCTCGCCGCCGCGTATCATATCGTGCGGCTGCCGTTCTTTCTGGCGCAGGTTGAGGGGCGCGAACCGCGGCTTGGCGGCGGCATGCAGTTGCTTCACCGGGACGGGCCCGAGTCCAGCCTGACACCGACGGTTTCCGCCCTGGCCTTCCTTGACCCGTTCGGGCCGGACAATGGCGCCACGCAGGTCGTGCCGGGCACGCATCAAGGCGAGGGTCGAAAGGTCCCGCCAGGACGGGACCATCCGCGGGCCATGCCACTATCCGGGCAGGCCGGCGATATCCTGGTCTTCAGCGCCAACCTGCTGCACGGCGCGACCCGCAACCACAGCGGCGAGCCACGCCGCTCGCTGCTGATCTGCTATGCCGCGGTCTCGCAGCGGGATGACCATCGGGCGACCAGGACGATGCGGGCTGTACGGATGGAGACCGACGAGGTGTTCGACGCTTGAGGTGCGGCGGCGATTGGGCGCTTACGAGGCGACGATGGGGTGTCCCTTGGCGTACAGCAAGAGGGCGGCGTCCAGGCTGTCGCAAACCTGTTGGAGCAGGGTCTCGCCAACCGCCGGTCCGATCGCCGTTTCCCAGGCTTTGACGGCGTCCACCATGTCGTAGACCGCCCTGAGCAGGGCCACGGCGGCGGGGTAGCCGTCTGGGGTGGTGTCCCGGGTACGGGACATCCAGTGATCGATCCGTTGATGGGCGAAGGCGGCGAAGCCTTCGGGGCCGGCGGTGATCCCGGATCGGTTGGCGCGGGAGGTGTAGCGGTTGGTTTTCTCGATCCAGCCGTGGGTGTCGGCGTAGGACAGATGGTGGATACAGACGCCCTGGTCGGCGTCGAATTGGGTGACCCGGTCGGAATGGCGGACGATCCCGGCGTGGACGGTGCGGGAGAAGGTGACGGCGCCCCGGCGGAACAGCCGGACGTGGTGTTCCGGCCAGTAGTAGGCGCGTTCGTCGTGGCGGCCAAGGATGTAGTGGCGCAGGGGGAATTCGTAGACCTCGGCGGTGGGGGCGGCGAGTTCGGCGTGGATGGCGGCGGCGGATTCGGGGCTGAGGCATTCGTCGTCGTCCATGAACAGGATCCATTCATGGCGGCAGAGTGACAAAGCGAGGGTACGAGTTTCCTCGACTGTGGGGGTCCAGGGGACGGTGACAACCTGGTCGGCGTGGGCCTCGGCGATGGGGCGGGTGGCGTCGGTAGAGGATTTGTCGACGACGATGAGTTCGTCGGCGAAGCGGAGGGCGCGCAGGCAGGTGCCGAGAATGGCAGCGCGGTTGTAGGCGATGACGAAGGCGCTGAGTTTGGGGCGCGGCATGCGGGGGCCTCGGTGGGGTGTGGCGGGCGACCGTATGCGGGGTTGGTTAACGGGGCGTTAATGGGTGGGGTGAACCGGCTGGGGGCAGATGGCCGGGACTTCGCCCGGCCATGATGGTGAGAGCGGGATTAACGCCCTAGCGTTCATCCAGGAACGCGAGGATTTCCCGACCGACTTCGGTTGGCTGGTCGAGTTCGGCCAGGTGGCCGGCGTTGGCGATGATTTGTGTCGTGGTGGGGCCGGTGATGCCTTTGGCGAAGGTTTCGGCGTAGGCGCGGGGCATGATCTTGTCGTGTTCGCCCCATAGCAGAAGCGTGGGGGCCTTGATCAGGCGCAGGCGTTTTTCCAGGCGGGTGTTGCCCAGCGGCCAGAAGATGCGGGCGGCGGCCTCGTTGGAGCGGACTTGCTCGATCGGCCATTCGACGGAGTTTTCGCCGACGGGCGGGGCTTTCAGGGCCTTCCAGATCTCGGGGTCGGCGCACATCAGGCCGGGGACAGCGTCGCCGCGCTGCGCCCAGGGGTCGGTGGGCGGGTTGTTCACGTCGAACAGGCCAAACGGGGCGATCAGGGCGAGTTTGCCGACGCTGGCGGGCCAGAGCGCGGCGACCTCGGCGACCAGGGAGGCACCGACCGAACTGCCGGCCAGGTCGGCGCCGGCGAGACCGGCCTGATCGAGGATTTCCCTGACCGCGACCAGCCAGTCGAGGTGGGAGTCGAGCACGGTGTGGCCCCGGTCGCCGCCGGGGAAGCCGGGCAGGGACGGGACGATCACGGTGCGGGTCTGGGCGAGTTCGTCCAGGAAGGGGATCCAGCGGGGCAGGCCGCCAAAACCGGCGAGGAAGCCGAGTTTCGGGCCGGTGCCCTTGCGCCAGATGCGCGTGGAGAAGCCGTTGACCTCGATGGTCATCGTTTCGGGGTCAGTCACGTTTTGCTCCGTGGCACATTTCGCTCCGTTGTTAGTCGGGGGACCGCTACCGGCGCCGTGGTTGGTCCAGGCGTGGATGGCGGGCCTGCGCCCGCCATGACGTTGAATGGGCCTGCGGCCGCTTGTTATTCGGCGGCCAGCCTGGGCGTGTAGGCGGGGACCTCGGCGCGCTGGCTGGTGTCCATCGGGTTGGGCCACCAGTGGTCGGTCCAACTGGCGTGGACGTCCCGCAGTTTCGGCATCACCTGTTCGGCGAACAGCTTGGTGTTGTAGCGGGTCAGGTCCTTGCTCATGTTGCCGTATTGCAACAGCAGCATCAGGTGGCCGACGTTCAGTTGGGTGGCGACTTCGCGAAGCTGTTCGGCGACCTCGTCGGGGGAGCCGATGATGACGTAGCCGTTCTCGACGATCTTATCCATCTCGCGGGCGACGGAGGCGAAACGTTCGCCGGTGGATTTGCCGCGGACGACGGAATCGGCGGCCTGCCTGATCTGGCTTTGGATGCCGGCGCGCTGGCTGCCTTCGCTGGTGTAGCCGGGTGGCGTGGCCCATTTCGGATCGACGTGCAGGCAGCGGCCGTAGAAGTATTCGGCGGCTTCGGAGTATAGGTCGAACGCCTGCTGGCGGGATTCGGCGACGCCGACGAATTGCAGGAAGCCGGCCTGGTATGGGTTGCGGTCCTTCCCCAGCCGGTCCATTTCCGCCCAGAACCCATCCATCGTCGCTCGGCCGGCTTTGTAGCCGTAGTAGGACAGGTAGCAGTAGACGTAATTCATTTCGGCGCACCAGCGCCAGGTTTCCACGCTGCCGCCGCCGGGGACCCAGATCGGCGGATGCGGGTTCTGCACCGGGCGCGGCCAGATGTTGATGTAGCGCTGCTGGTTGAAGCGGCCGTTGAAGGCGAAGGTGTCTTTCTCGGTCCAGGCGCGGACAACGAGGTCGTGCGCTTCGTGATAGCGATCGCGCAACTGGCTGGGGTTTGTGCCGTAGGCGTAGCAGGTGTCCATCGGCGTGCCGACGGGGAAGCCGGCGATCAGGCGGCCGCCGGAGATGCAGTCGATCATCGCGAATTCTTCCGCCACGCGCGTGGGCGGGTTGTACAGCGCCAGCGAGTTGCCCATGACGCAGATCGCGGTGTCCCGGGTGCGGCGGGCGAGGGAGGAGGCGATCAGGTTGGGCGACGGCATCAGGCCGTAGCCGTTGGAGTGGTGCTCGTTCACGCAGACGGCGTCGAAGCCGACCTCGGCGGCGTATTCGAGTTCGTCCATGAAGTCGTTGTACATCAGGTGGGCGCGCTTGGGGTCGAACAGCGTGGAGTGGATGTCCACCCAGACCGACGGATTGGCCTCCCGGAAGTCCTCCGGCAGTTCCGTGTAGGGCATCAGATGGAACCACATCAGCTTCATGGGCGACCTCCGGGTTGGCTACTGGTCAGTATTGCTGGGGGCCAGTGGGTATGTCAATTTTCGATGGCGATTTTGCCCGATACGCGGTGGCCCGCGGACTCCACCGTGATTGAAACGATTGGCCCGGCCTGGACCTGGGTCGCGCCGCAGTGCAGACTTCCCGAGCAGGAGTTTCAAACAGATTCAGACGCTCCGCTCAGGCAAGTAGCGCGCCCAGACGCGCACGGGAGAGACACGATGGCTTCGACGTTAGTTGCTACGCCGGCGGCAGAGATTACGGCCAGATTGGACCGTCTGCCGATGACCCGCCACATGTGGATGTTGGTGCTGCTAATATCGCTTGGGGGATGGTTCGATACGTATGCGATCTTTCTGACCGGATCCATCGCGCCGGGCATGTTTGCAGACAAGATCTTCACCCCCACTACGGTTTCCGTGTTTGGCTTCACCGGCCTGGCGTCGTTCATCGCCGCGCTGTTCGGCGGCCTGTTCATCGGCACGATGTTCTTCACCCGGGCGGCCGACCGGTTTGGACGAAGAACGGTATTCACCTTTTCGCTTGTCTGGTATTGTGTCGCCACGCTGATCATGGCGTTCCAATATACGCCGAATGGTGTGAACCTGTGGCGCTTCATCGCCGGCATCGGTATCGGCGTTGAGCTGGTCACCGTCGATACATTCATTTCGGAGTTAGTGCCGAAACGCGAGCGCGGCAAAACCTTCGCCATCCAGCAATCCATCGGGTTCATCCCCGTCCCCGTCGTCGCCCTGCTGGCCTGGCTGCTGAACGGTACGGCCCCGTTCGGTTTGTCGGGCTGGCGCTGGGTGGTCATCATCGGGTCGGTCGGCGCGATCATCGTCTGGGTCGTCCGCTTCTCGTTGCCGGAATCACCCCGCTGGCTGGCCCAGCAGGGCCGCGTCGACGACGCCGATCGCGTCATGCGCGCCATCGAAGCGAAGGTCGCAGCCCAGAACGGAGGGACGCTGCCGGCGCCGGAACCACCGGTGGCCGAGGATCCGCGCAAGGGCAAGTTGTCGGAAATCTTCAACCCGACCTATCGCAGCCGCACGATCATGCTGTCGGTGGCGAACTTCTTCCAGACCATCGGCTTCTACGGTTTCGCGAACTGGGTGCCCACGCTGCTGATCGCCAAGGGCATCCACATCTCGCAGACCCTGGAATATTCGTTCATCATCGCGTTCGCCTATCCGCTGTTCCCGCTGTTCAGCAGTATGTTCGCTGATCGTATCGAACGTAAGTGGCAGGTCTGCATTTCGTGTATCGGGATCGCGGTGTTCGGCATCGCCTTCGCGTTCCAGACGAGTGCCGGCCCGTTGATCGTCATCGGCACGTTGCAGACGATGATGAACGCATGGCTGTCGTTCTCGGCGCATAACTATCAGTCGGAACTGTTCCCAACCCGGGTGCGAGCCACGGCAGTGGGATTCGTCTATTCGTGGAGCCGGTTCAGTACCATCTTCACCGGCTTCATTATCGCCTGGATCCTGCAGCAATTCGGCGTGCCGGCGGTGTTCATGTTCGTCGCCAGCGCGATGGCCGTCGTCGTGCTGTCGATCGCGGTGTTCGGCCCGCGGACCAACGCTCTGTCGCTGGAGGAGATCGCCCGGGAACTGCCGCAGGAGGGGTAACCCGTCTGACACCATCGTGGCGGGCGCAGGCCTGCCACGATGGGGCCGGGCGCCATCTCCGTTGGTCGCCTGAAGTGCTGACCGACAATGTGCGGCAAGACAGCCGCGACAATGGTCGGCTCGAGTGCGGCCATGAAAGTCGCGATCACGGCCTGGCGACCGCGATGGACATCCTGCCACTCGTTCAGAAATTCATGCGGCCGATGCCGTTGAGGACTGCGCGTAGCTGCTTTGCTTCGCCGCCGCCGAAGGTGCCTTCAAACCTGTCCTGGGCGGCCTGCCAGAGAACGGTCGACTCCTTCAGCTTCTCCAGGCCTTTGGGCGTCAGGCGCACCAGCCGGATCCGTTTGTTTTTGGGGTCTTGATTGATGGTGACCAACCCATCGCGTTCGAGCGGAGCGAGGTTGTGGGTGAGTGCGCTCCGGCAGAGCACCAGTTCATCGGCAAGTTCGCCCATCGTCGGCGCGCCGGCACGGCTGATGTAGCCGAGGATGGATCGCTGCGTGGTCTTGAGACCGCACTGCGCGATGTACGAATCGTAGATCAGGGATACCCGCCGCATCGCCCGGCGCAATGCCGTTGCATTGCATCGTCCGCATTCGGGCATCTCGCTCCACTGCAGAGGGGGATCGTCGTCAACCATCGGGGCTCCGGCGGAAGTTACTTGCATATTCAAATATCGTAGGTGACTATGCGCCATTTCGCAAGGTTGCATATCCAACTGTTCAGGAAGAACCGGTGCGATCCTATGGTCTGGTTGCCGGCGTGTGGCACGGCCGGGGGATTGGATTCGGCGTTGCCAACCGGCCTCGTACGGCGGTGACCATCAGGCAAACCATTCGTCGTCGGGCTCGGTCTGTTCCTGAACTTGAGTATGCAACTGTTTGTCGATGTTTGAATATTCAACTGTCAAAGGCGCCTTCAGATGTCGCGGCTGTCCACCTTCCTCATCCTGCTTTGCGTGTCCGTCCCCTCCTTCATGATCAACCTCGACGCGAATATCGTCGCGGTGTCGCTGCCATCGATCGCGCATTCCCTCGGTGCGTCTTTTGCCGACGTCGAGTGGGTCATTAGCGCCTATACGCTGACCTTTGCTTCCTTTGTCCTTCCCGGCGGTACGCTCGGGGACCGCTTCGGCCGGAAGCGCATCCTTCTCATCGGACTCTTCCTTTTTACGACTGCGTCGTTCGTCTGTGGCGCGGCACCGAACGCCTTGGCGATCAATCTAGCCCGAGCGGTCCAGGGTTTGGGGGCGGCGTTCCAGCTAAGCGCCGCGCTCGCCATCCTGTCGTTCGAATTTCGCGGCCCAGCCAGGGCGAAGGCAATCGCCTTCTGGGGGACGGTCATCGGGGTTGCCATGACCCTTGGCCCGATTTGTGGGGGCTTCATCACCCAGACGATCGGGTGGGAATGGGCCTTCTATGTCAATATCCCGATCGGGGTGGTTTTGATGATCGTGACGTCGATTGCGGTGAAGGACTCACGCGATCCATTGACGACCCGCCTCGATCTTCTTGGTTTGGTTCTGTTTTCCGGCGCGCTGTTTTCCGCCACGTTCGCCTTGATCACCGGCAATCAACACGGGTGGGGCAGCCACGGCGTGGTGGGTGCATTCGTCGCGGCGGCCATCCTGTCAGTCGCATTCGTCATCGCTGAAACGAGGCAGGCGCGACCCATGGTCGACCTGTCGTATTTCCGGCATCCGACCTATATCGGCGCCACCATCGCGACCTTGGGGTCCGCGACCGTCAACGCGACGACGCTGACCTATTTGCCACTGTATTTTCAGAGCGCTCTCGACGGCTCACCGCAGTCGGCCGGCCTGATGATCCTGCCGGTGGCGCTGCCGATGTTCATCATTCCCCGGATCGTCAGTGCCTATCTGTCCCATCGCGTTTCCGGCCGCGACCTGGTTTCGATCGGCCTGCTGCTGAGTGGCGTGGGGCTTCTGTCGCTCGGGTATGGAGCGGCGAGGCAGAGCTTTGAACAGATGGTGCCGGGCCTCGTCCTTGTCGGCATGGGTGCCGGCTTCATGAATGGAGAAATCGCACGCGTCAGCATGACTGTCTTCTCACCCGAACGAGCGGGCATGGCGGCTGGGATGGGCGGCACGGTTCGCTTTGCCGGCATTGTTCTCGCCTTTGCCGCCCTCGGTGCGGTTCTGTTCGCGGTCATTGTGCGGGACCTCTCCGGGTTGGCGCCCGATGCGCGGTCGCTGGCTCAGCAATTGATGTCCGGAGCGCACCTCGACGGGTTGCCTTCCGAGGCGACGGCGATCGTCGCCCAGGGCTATTCCACGATCTTTACCATTGTCGGCGTTCTCATCCTCGCAGCGACGTTCGCTGCCTGGCGCCTGATCAGCGAAAAGGACACGGCGCCGGTATCCGCCTTGCCCGCAGCTGCCGCGGTGACCGCTGAGTGAAGGCATGAACCACGCGATCGAACGTTCGGGAGGGTTCGACCCCGCCGATCATGGCCTACCGCCGCCCGTCCAGCCGGGGCTCCGACCGCTGAGGCTGCACGATCCGTGGCTCCTGCCGCTGGAAAGGCCGTGTGTTCGGCGATGGCGCCAGCCGCTCCCGAGGTTCGTGGTCGTCATACAGGTCCTGCGCCGCCGGCGGGATCGGCGGGCGGTCGTCGGCGCGAACGTCGCGCCGCTGCGCCTGCTGGATCGGGGCGTAGACGTCCTCGAAATCGATCTCTTGCGGACCCGCCGGCAGCCGCAACGCCAGGTGGCGGATTTCCTGCTGGATCTCGTCCAGCCGGGTCTCGATCACTTCCAGGCGGGTTTTGACCCCCAGGACGCTGAACGGCATGAACAGGAAGGCCAGCGCATATAGCAAGGCGGGCACGAGAAGCACGAGTGGCACCCACCAGGGTACCCAGTCGGGTAGGGCAAACGGCATGTTCATGCCGGATTCCTAGCACCGAACCGCCGGGGCGTGGATGGATTTCTCGGTCCGCGCGTGCGAACGTCGCGGGATGTTGCTGCTGATCCCCGGTCCCGTCACCACCCGTCCCGAAGTACGCCAGGCGCTGACCCGGGACCTGGCCCCGTGGGATAACGAGTTCCGCCACTTTCTCACCCGCGTGCGGGAACGGATCCTGCGGCTGGCCGGCGGGGTGGAGGGCGTGCATGCGACGTTGCCGCTGCAGGGCTGCGGCCACTTCATTACCGAAGCGGCCGTGCGCACGTTCCTGCCGCCCGGCGGCCGCATCCTGATCCCGGCCACCGGCGCCTATGCCGACCATATGATCCGCCTGGTTCGGGAGGCTGGGCGCGTCCCGATATCCTTGCCGATGGGCCCGACTGACACCACTGATCCACAGGCGGTCGCCGCGGCGCTGGCGGCGGACCCGACGCTGACCCATGTCGGAATTGTCTATTCGGAGACCGGCAGCGGGGTGATCCACGACGTGCAGGCGGTCGGTGCTGTGGTGCGGGCCGCCGGACGGCGGATGATCATCGACGCTGTCTCGGCCTTCGGCGCTTTGCCATTGGATATGTCCGAACAGCCCGAGGTCGATGCCGCCGTCTTCTCCACCAACAAATGCCTGGAAGCGCTGGCCGGCGTCGCTTTCGCCGTGGCTCGGATCGATCGCCTGCTGGCGTGTGCCGGCAACGCGGGAAGCTGGTCGTTCGACCTGTCGAACGTCTACGACCACGCGATGCGCAATGGTTGGGGCAGTTTCCGCTTCACACCACCGGCACAGCTTCTCGCAGCGCTGGACGTCGCGCTGGACTATCTCGACGCGGAAGGCCAATCGGCCCGCCTGGCCCGCTACACCGCCAGTGCGCGCATCCTGTACGAAGGCATGCGTGATCTTGGGCTGACGCCGTGGCTGCCGGCATCGCGCCAGGGACCGGTGATCGTCGTCACCCACGCCCCCGCCGACCCGGCCTGGGACCTGCAGGCGTTCGTCGATGCGTTGAAACTTCGGGGAATTCTGATAAGCAACTTCTACAACACGCCATCACCCACGTTCCGCGTCGGTTGCATCGGTGCGATCACACCCGGCGACATGGCGGGTGCGGTTCAGGCCATGGACCACGTGTTGCGTGAACTCGGCATAAAAGACAGAGGGGCCATCCAAACATGAATCCGGATCTCGAAATCGCCCGCGCGGCCAAGCTGCGCCCAATTCAGGATATCGCTACCAAACTCGGCATCCCCGAGGATGCGGTCGAACCCTATGGCCGCCACAAGGCGAAGATCGGCCTGGATTTTATCAACGGCCTGGAATCGCGTCCCGACGGCGCGCTGGTCCTGGTCACCGGGATCAATCCGACCCCGGCCGGGGAGGGCAAGACCACCACGACGGTCGGCCTCGGCGATGCGTTGAACCGGATCGGCCAACGCACCGCCATTTGCCTGCGGGAACCCAGCCTGGGTCCCAGTTTCGGCATGAAGGGCGGCGCGGCGGGCGGCGGTTACGCCCAGGTCGTGCCAATGGACCAGATCAACCTGCATTTCACCGGCGATTTCCATGCCATCACCGCGGCCAACAACCTGCTGGCCGCGATGATCGACAACTCGATCTATTGGGGGAATCCGCTGGGCATCGATGCCCGCCGCATTACCTGGCGCCGCTGCATGGACATGAACGACCGAGCGCTGCGGAGCATCGTGGGCAGTCTGGGCGGGGTTGCGAATGGATTTCCGCGGGAAGACGGGTTCGACATCTCCGTCGCGTCAGAGGTCATGGCGGTGTTCTGCCTGTCGCGCGGGCTGCCGGACCTGCAGGCGCGCCTCGGCAAGATGGTCATCGGCCAGACCCGCGACGGCAAGAACGTCACCGCCGCCGACCTGAAGGCCGATGGCGCCTTGTCGGTGCTGCTGAAGGATGCTGTCGCGCCCAATTTGGTGCAGACGCTGGAGGGGTCGCCCGCGCTGGTGCATGGTGGCCCGTTCGCCAACATTGCGCACGGCTGCAACTCCGTCATGGCGACGCGGCTCGGCCTGAAACTGGCCGATGTGGTGGTGACGGAGGCCGGCTTCGGCGCCGATCTGGGGGGTGAGAAGTTCCTCGACATCAAGTGCCGGTCGGCTGGGTTGAAGCCGTCCTGCGCGGTGGTGGTGGCGACGGTGCGGGCGCTGAAGATGCATGGCGGCGTTGCCCGCAACGCGCTGGGGCCGGAGAATGTGGAGGCGGTGAAGCGCGGTATCGCCAACCTGCAGCGCCACGTCGAGAACATGCACAAATTCGGCCTGCCTGTGGTGGTTGCGGTCAATCACTTCACCTCCGACACCGAGGCGGAATTCGCCGCAATCAAGGATGCCATGGCGGCGATCGGCACCGAGGCCATCTCCTGCACCCATTGGGCGCATGGCGGCGCCGGCGCCGAGGCCCTGGCTCGGGCCGTGGTCAACCGGATCGAGGCGGGCGAGGCGGCCTACAAGCCGCTGTATCCGCTGGAGATGAAGCTGGCCGACAAGGTGCGCACCATCGCGAAGGAGATCTATCGGGCGTCGGATATCTCGGTGCCGGATGCGGTGGCGCGGAAGCTGAAGTCGTTCGAGGACGCCGGTTTCGGCGACGTCCCGGTGTGTATCGCGAAAACGCAGTACAGCTTTACCTCCGATCCCACGGTGATGGGTGCCCCGACCGGGCATGTGCTGCCGATCCGGGAGGTGCGGCTGTCCGCTGGGGCCGGTTTCGTGGTCGCGATCTGCGGTGACATCATGACCATGCCGGGACTGCCGCGCGTGCCGTCCGCCGAGGCGATCCACCTGCGCGAGGACGGGGAGATCGAGGGCCTGTTCTGACCGCCATCATGGTATGTCACCATGCGTTCGGAACTTCTCCATGGACTCGAGAGCATTGGTGACAACTGTGAGTTCGGCATCGTCCAGCGGCATCATGGGGTAGAGCCGCTGGGCCTGCTGCGGTGGGTGGGGCTGAAATTCGACATGCTGCTGAACGCCCTCGACGACGGATTCGCCGCGATGGGCCGAGTCGAGAATCTTCGACTGCGGACGCTCAACACCGAATACCTGGTGCTCGATATCAGCTACGGCATCACCTACCATCCGTTCGTCCACATCGACCGCATGACCCCCGACGAACTGATCGCTCGGGAGGTCGTGCGGATCGGCTTCCTGCGGGACAAATTCCTGGCCGACCTGCGGGAGGCACGGAAAATCCTGGTGTTCAAGCAGCAGGACAACCTGACCGAGGCAGCCGCCGGCGGCCTGCTGCGCTGGTTGGCCGCCTACGGGCCGAACAAACTGCTCTATGTCGTGGCGACGGACTCGAAGCGATGCGGCACTGTGGATCTGGTGGATAACGGTCTGGCACGCTTGGCGGCCCGTTTTGGCGTCAGTACCGACGCCGCATGCTGCGAAGAACCGCCAACCCGTGCTATCGTGCTGCGCCCCCAGTCCGTCAGCCCCTGTGGCTGGCCAGAACAGCACGGTCCAACACGCGGCGGCAGCGAGAGGAAGCCATGGCCAAGCAGTTTGCGCGTATCGAACCCGCTCATGCCGCCTTCATCGGCCAGCAGCATATCTTTTTCACGGGTTCGGCCGCCGCCACCGGCCGGGTCAACATCTCGCCACGGGAGATCGGTGCCTTTCGCGTGCTGGACCCGACTACGGTCGCCTACCTGGACCAGACCGGTAGCGGCAACGAGACCGCGGCGCATCTGCGGCTGCCCGGCCGGCTGACCATCATGTTCTGCGGGTTTGAGAACGTCCCGGTGATTTTGCGTGTATATGGCAAGGGGCGGTCCTTGCCGCGCGGCACGGCCGAATACGCTGCCCTGCTGGCAACCGGCTACGACAACCAGGAACCGCTAGGCGTCCGCCAGATCATCCGGCTGGATGTCGAACTGGTGCAGACAAGCTGCGGCTACGGCGTGCCGCTGTTCGACTACCGGGAAGAACGTCCCACGCTGCGGCGCTGGGCGGAGAACAAGGGTGAGGACGGCCTGGCGGCCTATCGCCGCGAAAAGAACGTCCGCAGCATCGACGGTTTCGACACCGGTGTCGCCGCCGGTCAACTCGCCCTTACGGATTAAGCCGCGTGATCTTCGACAACCTGCCACTGATTTTCGTCTGTGTCCTCGGCTACCTGCTGGGGTCCATTCCGTTTGGCCTGCTGCTGACCAAATCCGCCGGCCTGGGCGATATCCGCGGTATCGGATCGGGCAATATCGGCGCGACCAACGTGCTGCGGACCGGCAGCAAGGGCTTGGCCGCCGCGACCCTGGTGCTGGACGCGCTGAAGGGCGCCGCCGCCGTGCTGATCGCCCGGACACTGGTGTACGACCAGGATATCGTGCTGTTCGCCGGCTTGGCCGCTGTCCTGGGCCATTTGTTCCCGGTGTGGCTGGGGTTCAAGGGCGGCAAGGGCGTGGCCACCGGCCTGGGGGTCCTGCTCGCCGTCGCATGGCCTGCCGGGGTCGCCGCCTGCGCCATCTGGCTGCTGGTTTTCGCCGCCACAAGGCTATCGTCGCTGGCGGCGCTGGCGGCCTTCGCCTCCACCCCCTGCACCGCGCTGATCCTGGAAGATTTCAGCGTCGTTAAGCTTGCCTTTACCATTGCCGTGCTTGTGTTCGTCCGCCACCAGGCCAACATCCGCCGCCTGCTCGACGGCACCGAACCACGCTTCGGCCGCGGCAAAACGGGACACGCCTGACCTGGCCCGCCCGTATTTCCGCCGGCGGCACACAAGGACGCCGCCAGCATGTCAACTTGGACAAACCGGATCGATCACCTTCGCCTGATCCGCACCGACAGTGTCGGCCCGATCACCTACCGCCGCCTGCTCGACCGCTACCACACGCCCGCCGCCGCGCTTGACGCACTACCCCGGCTGGTTCGGGCCGGGGGAAAGACGACGACGCCGGCGATACCGCCGGCGCCGGAAGCGGAGCGCGAACTGGAACGCACCGACGCGGCCGGCGGCCGGATGATCTTCTTGGGCGACGACGATTATCCCCCCCTGCTGGCCATGATGGACGATGCGCCACCCTGCCTGATCGTCGGTGGTGACGCCGGATTGGCCCAGCAGCGTTGCGTCGCGACGGTGGGCGGCCGCAACGCCTCCGCCAACGGCCAGCGTATGGCGGAGACCCTGGCCGCGGATCTGGCCGCGTCCGTTGTCGTCGTCTCCGGCCTCGCGCGCGGCATCGACACCGCTGCGCACCAGGGCGCGATGCGCGCCGGCCGGACAATCGCCGTGGTTGCCGGCGGGATCGACCAGCCCTACCCGCCTGAGAACGCCGACCTGCATCGCCGCATTGCCGCCACTCACCTGCTGGTCACCGAAGCCCCCGTCGGCACCGTCCCACAGGCGCGACATTTCCCCCGCCGCAACCGGATCATCGCCGGGCTGTCCCTGGGCGTGGTGGTGGTGGAGGCCGCGCTGCGTTCCGGCAGCCTGATCACGGCGAGGCTCGCACAGGAGGCGGGGCGGGAAGTCTTCGCCGTTCCCGGTTCGCCACTCGATCCACGTGCCCGCGGCGGCAACGACCTGATCCGGCAGGGGGCGATCATGGTGGAGACCGCCGCCGACGTGCTGGACAACCTGCCGCCGGAACCGAGCGCCCGGCGGCCGCGCAGATCCGGCTTAGAGGAGCCGGAGCAAGCGTCGCTGGAGGGCTTCCGGGGAGCGGAAGACGGGCCGGATGCGCGCGCTCAGGTCCTCGCGTTGTTATCGCCGGAACCGACAATGGTTGACGATCTGGTGCGGCACTGCCACTTGTCCCCGTCCGTCACAATGGCGGTTTTACTGGAACTGGAGTTGGCGGGGCGTGTAGAGACCCTTGCCGGCAGCCGGGTGGCACTCTTGCCGGACGCGATTGAGTAGGATACCGCACCCATCAATGTCAGATGTCGTCGTCGTTGAATCCCCCGCCAAGGCCAAGACCATCAACCGCTATCTGGGTGGCGGCTACACGGTTCTCGCCAGTTTTGGACACGTGCGAGACCTGCCGCCGAAGGATGGCAGCGTCCGGCCGGACCAGGATTTCGCGATGGACTGGGAGGCTGACTCACGGGGCGACAAGCAGGTCGGCGCCATCGCCAAGGCGCTGAAAGGTGCCAAGACCTTGTATCTCGCCACCGATCCGGATCGCGAAGGCGAGGCGATTTCGTGGCACGTGAAGGCGATGCTGGGGGAAAAGAACGCGCTGAAGGGCGTAACGGTCCACCGCATCACGTTCAACGAGATCACCCGCAACGCCATCCGGTACGCCGTGGCGCATCCGCGAGACCTGGATCAGCCGCTGATCGAGGCCTACTTGGCCAGACGCGCGCTGGACTATCTGGTGGGGTTCACGCTGTCGCCGGTGCTGTGGCGCAAACTGCCTGGCAGCCGCAGTGCCGGCCGCGTCCAATCCGTGGCGCTGCGGCTGATCTGCGACCGCGAGGCTGAGATCGAAGTCTTCAAGGCCCGCGAATACTGGACCATTGAGGCGCTGTTCCTGACCCCTGGCGGTGCGCCCTTCACCGCGCGCTTGACGCACCTGAACGGCAAGCGGCTCGATCAATTCGACCTGAACAACGAAGTGCTCGCCCTGGCGGCGAAGGCCGCCGTCGAGGCCGGCGTGTTCACCGTCGGTTCGGTGGAGCGCAAGCGGGTCAAGCGCAATCCGCCGCCGCCGTTCACCACGTCCACGTTGCAGCAGGAAGCGTCCCGGAAGCTGGGGTTCGGGGCGCAGCAGACGATGCGGCTGGCGCAGGGGCTGTACGAAGGTGTCGACATCGACGGCGAGACCACCGGCCTGATTACCTATATGCGGACCGACGGCGTGCAGATGGCGGGCGAGGCAATCGCCAGCATCCGCGACCACGTCAGCGGCAGTTTCGGTGCCAATTATTTGCCCGCGGCGCCGCGGGAATACACCAGCAAGGCCAAGAACGCGCAGGAAGCGCATGAGGCGATCCGTCCTACCGACGTGACCCGCACGCCCGACCAGATCGTCCACGGCTTGAACAGCGACCAGCGCCGGCTGTACGAACTGATCTGGAAGCGCGCCGTGGCCTCGCAGATGCAGTCGGCGGAGCTGGACCAGGTCAGCGTCGATGTCGTTGATGGCAAAGGTGTGAAATTACGGGCGAACGGGTCGATCGTCGCCTTCGACGGCTTCCTGAAGCTGTACCGCGAGGACACCGACGACGCGTCGGACGAAGACGACAACCGGATGCTGCCGCCGATGAGCGAGCGCGATCCGCTGAAACGCCAGAAGGTGGATGCCAGCCAGCATTTCACTCAGCCGCCGCCGCGCTACTCGGAGGCCAGCCTGGTCAAGAAGATGGAGGAATTGGGCATCGGCCGCCCGTCTACCTACGCCTCCATTCTGTCGGTGCTGCAGGACCGGAACTATGTGAAGCTGGACAAGCGGCGCTTCGTGCCGGAGGACCGCGGCCGGCTGGTCACTGCATTCCTGGTCAGTTTCTTCGAACATTACGTCGATACCGGCTTCACCGCCGGGCTGGAGGAAAAGCTCGACGAGATTTCCGCCGGTCAGTTGGACTGGCGGACGGTGATGCACGCGTTCTGGGATGAATTTTCCAAGGCGGTCGAGCAGACTCGCGACCTGAAGATCAGTGACGTCATCAACGCGCTGGACCAGGACCTGGGTCCGCATTTCTTTCCGGCGCGGGAGGACGGTTCGGACCCGCGAATTTGTGCCGCCTGCGGCAACGGCCGGCTGGGTTTGAAACTTGGTCGTTACGGCAGCTTCATTGGTTGTTCGAACTATCCGGCGTGCCAGTACACCCGCCGGCTGGCGATCGACGCCGGCGAAGAGGGCGGCGAGACGCTGAAAGAAGGGATGCGGTCGCTCGGCCACCACCCGGATACCGGCGAGGAGGTCACTGTCCGCCGCGGCCCGTATGGGCTGTATGTGCAGTTGGGCGAGAACGGCGAAGACAAGAAGGTCCGTCCCAAGCGCACGTCGCTGGCACGCGGCATGGACGGCGAAAGCCTGACGCTGGACCAGGCGCTGGGCCTGCTGGCGCTGCCGCGCGAGATCGGGCTGCATCCGGAGACCAAGGAAAAGATCGAGGCTGGTATCGGGCGGTTCGGGCCGTACGTGAAGATGGGGGCGGTCTTCGGGTCGCTGGACAAAGACGACGACGTGCTGGCGCTGGGGTTGAACCGAGCGGTTGACCTGCTGGCGAAGAAGCTGGCGAGCGTGCGGACGATCGGGCCGCATCCGGGTGACAAGGAACTGGTCAGCGTGCGGAAAGGCCGGTTTGGCCCCTATGTCCAACACGCCAAGACGGTCGCCAACCTGCCGCGCGGCGTGTCGATGGACGATATCACGCTGGAGGAGGCGGTTGCGCTGTTGGCCGAAAAGGGCAAGGCGCTGAAGCCGCGTGGCGCGGCTGGCCGGAAGGGAAAGATGCCGGCGAAGGCCGCCGCGGCGGAGAAGGCGCCCCGCAAGGCGCCGGCCGTGAAGGCGGCGCCCGCGAAGAAGAAAGCCGCACCGAAGAAGAAGGCCGCTGCGAAATCGGGAGCCAAAGCCGGCGCGAAGATGCCGCGCCGGGCGGCAGAGTAAGTATTACCTCACGGAGGGCTCCGATAGAAAGTCGGTCTCCACGGCCGTTGATGTCATACCACGTGTGGACGGCCCGTGGGGTTCAAGGAGGGTTGGCAAGATTCTGACATTGGATCGAATGCGATCATATGTCCGGCCTTTGACGCAGGGCCATGCCCGCTGGCCCAGATGGGTTCCGCGAACGACATCCAAACAACCACGCGGTTTGTCATAACCACAGGTATCAACGGATTGTGCCGTTCGTCGGTTCGACCGATAGCCATCTCTTGTTTGCCCTCAAACCCCTGGCAGTCGCGCGCGGTTCAGGCGGCGACCGGCTGACGCCGGTATGCTTCCCCGCGCGACATCATCGCCCAGATAATCTGAGCGGTCTTGTTGGCCAGAGCGACCGCGGCCAGCTTGCGTGGCTTGCGCTCCAGCAGTTGCAGAAGCCACGCCGAGGCAGACGTGCTGCCTGGTTTGGCGAAGCGGACGACGGACGTGGCGCCAACAACCAGCAATTGCCGCAACCTTTCATTCCCGGCCTTGCTGATCTTGCCCATTCGTTGCTTGCCGCCGGTGGAATGTTCCTTCGGCGTCAGGCCCAACCACGCAGCGAAGTGTCGCCCGGATGCAAAGTTCCGTGGCTCCACCGTCAAGGCCATGGTGATCGCCCCGATCGGGCCAATCCCCGAGATCTCGGCGAGCAACTGGCTGACGGGGTTGGCCTTGTGTAGCGCGGCCAATTCGCCATCCAAAGCCCTCACGCGCTGATTCAGTGCGTCGATGTGCGCGCCCATCTGCTCGAACATCGCCTGGGCTGCGGCGGGGAGGGAGCTGTCCGCGGTCAGAACGCTCAGCAGCGCTATGACGTTGACTGTTCCTTTGGCAGCCACCACACTAACGCCGGGCCATAACGAAGCGAGAGTCGGCCTCAACCGCGGCTGATGTCAGTTCAGTGCGTCCATGTGCTGCAGGGCGTCGCGCAGCGGTTGGCTGGGTAAAGCCAGCAGCCCGTGATAGGGCGTGTCGAAATCCAAGATGATGTAGAGCGAGGACGCAACGGACAGGCCGCAGCACAGGATGGTCGCATAGACCACCCGGTTGCGTGGCGCGCTGAGGCCGAACATCGCGAACACCAGCATCAGCCAGAACACCAGCAATCCCAGGAATGGCCAGGAGACGGTGCTGTGCGCGGTTTCTATCAGTGTCCACCGGGTTTCCAGCGTGTTCGTCATGCGGCTGCGCAGCGCCGCGCTCACGTGCTCGTGGAAAAGGTCGCCGGATGGCAACATGTCGATCATCCGAGCCAAATCACTCAGCATGTCGCCAAGCTGCCGGCATTCGGTTGGAATGGACCGATCGCACGCCAGGTTGGTGGGATATCGTCCGGGCGGCATGGGTTCGTCGGGCCAAGTGTCGACGATGGCAGCCGCGGTATAGGCGCGCAGCAATGTTCGGGCTGCGTCGGCGTCCGGGCCGAACTCCCGAAGTCGCTGGTTCAGTTCGATCAATTGCACCGCATAGCCGCGCATGACGTCGGATTGGTTGTCGAAGCGGGCCTTCACACCGGCGGTCAGCAGCCCCAGCACCAAGGCGGCGAAGGTGACCAGCATGGTGATGACAAGGCGCATCGAATCGAGGGTGTCTCGATTGAAATGCCGATCGGACAGGGCGCGCCGCAGCCAGAACCCCACGACGCTGCTGCCGCAGAGCAGTCCGAGACTCAGCAGTGACTCCACAAGGGGCTGCATGGCCAGGCGAGATTATCCACACTGGACGATTTGCGCGACATTGGTACGCTCGATCTGGTTGAGTGCTGCCGCAGGCGTGACTGGCGTCTCACCCAGGCCCGCCTCATCTGAGTCTCATGACCAAACGCCGCAGCAGCACCCTGCCCGCCATGATGACCCAACTGACCCTGGCATCGTGGGAAACCATCTACCGTCGTTCACTGATGATGGCGCAGGGCACCTGCTCCGCCGCGGAATATCAGCGCATGGTCGTGGAAAAAGTCGCCGCCATGCAGGCATCGGCGCTCGCGCTGCTGACCGGCCGAGGCAATGCCGCCGTTCTTGCCCCGTATCTGGTCCGCTCCCGCGCCAATGCCCGGCGCTTGCGCCGGAAGTAATTCCAACCGGGGGACTGTCCAACCGTTGGGGGATCATGGTGCTTCGGCAAAGATCGGGTCTGTATTGGCGATCCGGTCAAACCGATGCCCAAACCCGGGACCGGGCGTGCCATTGTAGACCGCGCAACGAACTTGGAGCAGCAGATCGGCGCCATTTCGTGACCATCGCATCTGCTGGGATTTGTTCACGCGCCGATTGACCAGGAAGTTCGCTGTGCCCTCGGTGACCGAAGTTCCGACGCGCAGGCTGCACGGAAGCGTTTGGCATAGTCGACCAGCCACGCGGCTTGGCCTCTGAGATATTTATCGATTGCGTGCCACAGCTTGCGCGATGCCACGCCCTTCGCGCCCTGGCTGTGCCCCCCTTTGAAGACATGCATGACCTTGCGGATCCGGTTGATGCTGCGCTGGGCATTCTTCGCTTTGCCGTTCCAAATGCGCCAGTGCAGACATTCGCCTTCGCCGTCACCCGGTCAGGGCCGTCGGTCGACAAATTCCGAGCCGCCAGCTTCGTGTGTTGCAAACGCATCGCGATATGAAACCCGTCTGAAATCGGTGGTTGCGTGACTCCCGCGCTGGTCAGAGTCGTGCGCAGACCCGGACAACCACCGGGGAAAGCGGTCACCTTGGTGGCGTCGGTCCGGCCCGCGGTTTCAAGGGTTCGCTGGATCAGCGCGGTGATGTCGGTCTCGGATCTGGTGACGGCGCCAAAGACCTGACGGCCACCAGTCTCCGTTTCGATGTTGCCGACGCGGACCTCGCCGAACAGCGCCGCAACCCGGTGACGCCGCCAATCTTTCATGTGGCACCTTCCGCCGCATGACTGACAGTCCGGCCGAAAAATCGCATGGTGGCGGGCCTGCGCAGCGACGACCTCCTGTTGAACTTGCACCAGCAGCTGCTTCGCCTCGGCCAGCGTCAAACCTAAGTTCGGGATGTCACTGAGACCATCAGGTCGACTGGTCTCTATCACGTCGAACCTTCGAGACTGACCGTCCATCTCCGTCCCGACCAAACGCAGCGTCCATTCCATCCGCGAACCTCCAGCCGGCAACATACCCGACCGGTCGCATCGCTCCGATCATGATCCCCCAATCACTGGACGGTCCCCCATCGAGGTAAGCCGATCTCGCCTCATGCCTTATCATAACGGCTCAGGCGCGCACGTACGAGTGGTTTGTCGCCTTAATTAAACGACTAGTGAGTAACTATGCATACAAAGAACGGAGCGACGTCGTGCCGCCACCTTCGTCGTGAGGGTAATTTTCTGCGACTGCCGAATCTCAGTGTCTGTCCGGGATCAAAGCGAGTCATTGGAATCGGTTAAGGTGAGGGGTTGACCGGCTCGGATCGAATGTGAGTCCCTGCTAGGCCTCACTTGACGAGGTGCCTCATGTGGACCCCAGAGACCCGTCGCCTGCATGACCGCAAGGGCCTGCGCTACACCCATGACCTGAGGGATGAGGAGTGGGGCTTGATCGCGCCGCTGATACCCTCTGCCAAGCGAGGGGGCAACAAACGGACAGTGGATGTGCGGGAAATTGTCAATGGTATCATGTATATCCTTGGCACTGGGTGCCAATGGCGAGACATCCCGAAGGACCTTCCGCCGCGTAGCACGATCCATGGTTATCTTGATCGCTGGGACTACGATGGGACGCTGCAACGCATCCATCATGCGCTCTATGTGCAATGCCGGGAACTGGCTGAACGGGAAGCCAGCCCGACCGCCGCGGTGATCGACAGTCAAAGCGTGAAGAGCGCCGAAAAAGGGGGGCATGCATCGATCCGCATGGCTACGACGCAGGGAAGAAGATCAAGGGGAAGAAGCGGCATATCGTCGTCGATACAACGGGCCTGCTGATGCAGGCCATCGTGCATGCCGCCGACATTCAGGACCGTGATGGCGGAGCCATGCTGATGGCCACATTGTTCGGGTTGTATCCGTTTCTTCTGAAGCTTTTCGCCGATGGCGGATATCAGGGGCCGCGCTTTCGTGACGCCATGCAAACCATCATGGCTCAGGTCGATGTCGAGATCGTCAAGCGGTCGGACCCAATCAAAGCCTTCACCATTTTGCCCAAACGATGGGTCGTCGAACGGACCTTTGCCTGGCTCAATCGCTGTCGCCGCCTGGCCAAGGATTGGGAATGCCTAAACCGAAAGGCTCGCGCCTTCCTGCTGTTCGCATCGGTGCGCCTTATGCTGCGTAGACTTGCAAGATCAATGCGATGATCCCGGACTGTTGGGGTGGACGGCCCCACGGCATCAAGTGCCAGAATTGGGGCCGTTAGCAACCAAGACCGGAGCCGACCATGACCCAATATAAGCGC
>NZ_LMUJ01000107.1 GCF_009765975.1 Acidisphaera sp. S103
TCACGCGACGACCAAGGACACGGTTGGTTTGTCGCTCCGCGACAATCAAAACAAAACTTAGTTCTTGTCAGCGACAATCAGACCGAACATCATGAATTCGTTGCGGTCATCAATTCTCATCCTGATTGACGCATTTTCTCACCCAGATTGTCGCGCTACAATAGCGCCCGGTAAACCGGATTATCGTGTGCTAATTGGGGGCGGCCTGGCTATCGGACTCCCAACTTGTACACCTCTGTTACTCACCAGTCGTTAATTAAGACGACAAACAGCTTGTACGTGCGTGCCTGTGCTGTTATGATGAGGCATGAAGCGAGATGGGCGCAGCTTTGA
>NZ_LMUJ01000108.1:0-31896 GCF_009765975.1 Acidisphaera sp. S103
GCCAAACGTCGGAAGCTGAGTAGAATCAATACCGTGCGGCTTGTACAGCGAAATAGTGCGTTCAGGACTCAAAAATCGTGCCAGACAGCCGTGGGCTTCGCCGGGCCATCTTCGCACCGGCCGTTGAAGCGTGGATGGCCGGGACACGCCCGGCCATGACGAGCGAGCCTGCCGGCGCCCCCAATCCCGCCAACCAGCGACTCCGAACCACCCCCAAACATTACCAACATCGTAGTTGACAACCGACAACCGGAGACCTCAGTTTACTCTCACAACGACCGGTCGGCCACGAGCCGAACCGGCGATCTGGGAGGCTACAAAACGATGCTAAACCGCAATACTATTGCGGCGGTGACGGCGTTTGCGCTCGTCCTGCCGATGGTTGCCGTGGCCCCAATAGCCGCCACAGCCGCCGAGCCGATCAAGATCGGTTTCCCCATCCCGCTGTCCGGTCCTACCGCCGTCTACGGCGAACCCATCTTGAAAGGCGCCCAGGTCGCCATTGACGACATCAATGCCGCGGGTGGCGTGCTGGGCCGCAAACTCGAACTGCTGCAGCGCGACAGCAAGGCCAACCCCGCCGAAGCCGTGCGCCTCGCCCGCGAGTTGATCGTCCGTGACGGGGTCGAGTTCCTCGCCGGCACGCTGACCTCGGCGGAGGCACCGGCGGTGTCCACCATCGCCAAGGAAAACCACATCGTCTTCGTCGCCCCGTCAGCAAAACTGTCCTCGCTGACCGATTCGGCGAACGTCCATCCCTTCATCTTCAGAGCAGCGTCCAACACGACGATCGAGGGCCAGGCCGGGGCGATCGTGATGGCGCAATGGAAGGACGTGAAGACCCTGGCGACGATCGCCCCCGACTACGCCTACGGCCACCAGGTGATCGACGCCTTCGTCGCCAAGCTGAAGCAACTGCGCCCCGACATCACCATCGTCGATCAGCAATGGCCGCGTCTCGGTGAATCCAACTTCTCCCCATTCATCACCGCGCAGATGAGCAAGCATCCCGACGCCGTCTACTGCGACGAATACGCCGGAGACTTCATCAGCTTCGCCAAGCAGGCCGCGCCACTCGGCTACTTCACCGCGATCCACAACCGCCTCGCCGACGGCGGCGAAGTGGGTTCGGTCGACGAAACCCTCGCGCTGGGCAACGATTTCCCGTTCGGCATCTGGGCCAATGCCTACGATCCGGTGCTTTGGGACGGGCCGAACCAGCCGCAGGCCGACATCGTCTTCGACCAGAAGATCCAGAAGGCGATGGGCAACAAATACGGGTCAAGCTGGGCGATCCAGGGCTACGTCACCATCGAGGCCATCGCCGACGGCATTCGCAAGGCCAACAGTACTGATTCCGCCGCGGTCGCCAAGGCAATGGCCGGCCTGACCTACGACACGCCGCTCGGCCCACGCACCTTCAACGCCACCACGCACGACGCCGACGCTGGCGAATACTGGGGTGTGACAGTCAAGTCGCCCACCGAGAACATCGCCGTCATCAAGGACCCGGTCTACTACAACCCCGAACCGGCCAAGCATTGAGCGTGGGGACGCAGTACGGGAAGATCGTTCCAGCATGACGGTCTCCCTGATCGCCGCTCAGCTTTTCAGCGGGCTGACCACGGCGATGTTCCTGTTCCTGATCGCCTCGGGCCTGTCACTCGTGTTCGGCATCATGCGCGTGCTCAACTTCGCGCATGGGTCGTTCTACATGGTCGGCGCCTACATCGCCTGGCAGGTGGTGACCTGGCTGCATCCCACAGGCGGAGCCTTCTGGATCGCCGCGCTGGCATCCGGGGTGGGCGTCGCGATCCTCGGCGGCGTGGTGGAGCGCCTGCTGCTGCGCCATCTGTATGGCCAGGAGGAACTGTACCAACTGCTGTTCACCTACGCGCTGGTGCTGATCCTGGGCGACACCGCCAAGTTCATCTGGGGCACCGACCAGCTCTCGGTCCAAGGCCCCCCGGTCCTCAGCGGCGGCCTCCACCTACTCGGCACGATTCTGCCATACTACAACCTGTTCATCATCGTGGTGGGGCCGGCCATCGCCATCGGCGTCGGCCTGATGCTCAGCCGCAGTTCGGCAGGACGCCTGCTGCGCGCCGCAGCCTATGACCGGGAGATGCTGGGCGCCCTCGGAGCCAATGTCGGCCTGCTCTACACCGGGATGTTCGTCGCCAGTTCGTTCCTGGCCGGCCTCGCCGGCGCGCTGATCACCCCGATCGTCAGCGTCGTGCCGGGCATGGACGTGGAGGTGATCGTGCAAGCCTTTATCGTCGTCGTCATCGGCGGCCTCGGGTCGTTCTGGGGAACCTTCTGGGGCGCGATGATCTACGGCCTGACGCTGTCGTTCGGCATCCTGGTGTTCCCTGAATTCTCCCTGTTCTCCGTCTACGCCCTGATGGCGGTGGTGCTGATCGTGCGCCCCTGGGGCCTGTTCGGGCGGCCGATCCGATGAGCATGCCAATCACCAACTCACTGGCCCGTCCCGCTGTCCCGGCGATCCGCCGTGTGCCGTGGACCCTGCTGATCTTCCTGCTGCTGGCGCCGCTGGCCTGGATCGGCTCGCGCTACAGCATCTTCCTGGTCACCGAGATCACCATCGACGCGCTGTTCGCGATCAGCCTCAACCTGCTGCTGGGGACCACCGGCCTGGTGTCGTTCGGCCACGTCGCCTATTTCGGCGTCGGCGCCTATGTCTGCGGTATCCTGATGAAGACCTACGGGGTGTCGTTCGCTATCGCCTTTCCCGCCGCCGGGCTGGGCGCGGCGCTGGCAGCCCTGGTGTTCGGCTATTTCTGCGTGCGGCTGACGAAGATCTACTTCGCCATGCTGACCCTGGCGTTCTCCCAGATCATCTGGGCGATCTGTTTCAAGTGGAATGCAGTGACCGGCGGCGACCAGGGCATCGCCGACGTGCCGTTCCCCGACATGCAGTGGATGGACTCGATCCCCGGCATCAGCGGACTGTCAGCAAACGCCCGCTTCTACCTGCTGGCCCTGACCCTGGTCGCCGTCGCCATCGCCGTGATCGGGATGATCACCCGGTCCCCGTTCGGGCGGATGCTGACCGCCATCCGCGACAACCGGGAACGCGCCGCCTTCATCGGCCTGAACGTCCGAGCTTACGAACTGGCGGTGTTCGTGGTGGCGGGCGGCTTCGCCGGACTGTCCGGTGCGCTGTACGGCATTTTCACCCGCGGCGTGTTCCCCGACTACGTGTTCTGGCCCAAATCGGCGGAGGTGATGATCATGGCCATCCTGGGCGGCATGGGCTTCTTCTGGGGGCCGGCCGTCGGTGCGCTGGTGCTGGTGTGGCTGAACCAGGAGATCACCAACTACACCGAATACTGGCCGTTCGTGCTGGGCACCATGCTGCTGGTTCTGCTGTTCGCTCTACCGGGCGGCGTGTTGGGCGGCCTGGCTGGTCTTTACGGCACGCTGCGCCGGCGCATGGGCCGCCGCGATGCTTGAAATCCAGGGACTACGAAAAACCTTCGCCGGCTTCGTCGCGGTGAACGATGTCAGCCTGACCATCGAGGCCCGCCAGATCGTGGCGGTGATCGGCCCCAACGGCGCCGGTAAATCCACCTTCTTCAACCTGATCACCGGCCACCTGCGCCCCGATACCGGGCGCGTGGTGCTGGACGGACACGACGTCACCGGCCTGCCGCCGCATCGCATCTGCCGGTTGGGCATGGGACGGTCGTTCCAGCTCACAAACATCTTCCCACGCCTGACGGTGCTGCAGAACGTGCAGGCGGGATTGCTCGCCCATCGCGGCCGGGGGCGCGACTTCTGGTCGCGGTCGGAGACGATGTTCCGCGATGATGCGGAGGCGTTGTTGCAGTCGATCGGGCTCGCCGCGGTCGCGGACGTCATTGCCGGAACGCTGGCGTATGGCAACCAGAAGCAGCTTGAACTCGGCATCGCGCTGGCCTCCGATCCCCGCGTGTTGTTGCTGGATGAACCGACTGCCGGGATGTCGGCGGGCGAAACCCACGAAACCATTTCCCTGCTGCAACGCATCGCCGAGGAACGTGGCCTGACGCTGCTGTTCACCGAACATGACATGGCGGTGGTATTCCGGATCGCGCAGAAGATCGCCGTCCTCTACCAGGGCCGTAAACTGGCCGAAGGCCCGCCCGCCGAGGTCCGGGTGAACCCCGAGGTGCGCCGGGTCTACCTGGGGGAACACGCCTGATGCCGTTCTTGTCGGTCGAGGATATCCGCACGTCCTACGGCCTCAGCCAGGTGCTGTTTGGCCTGTCGCTCGAAGTGAATCAGGGCGAATGCGTTTGCCTCCTGGGCCGTAACGGCGTGGGCAAATCGACGACCATGCGCTCGATCATGGGCCTGACGCCGCCGGGGTCGGGCCGGGTGCTTTGGCGCGACCAGAATGTCGCCGGCTGGCCGCCCTATCGGATCGCTCGGGCGGGGATCGGCTTCGTGCCGGAGGATCGCCGCATCTTCGCCGAACTCAGCGTGTGGGAGAACCTCGACGTCGCCGCCCGAGCGGCTGGGCGGCCGGGGCGGTGGTCGATCGCGACGGTGTGCGAGATGTTTCCGGTGCTCGGCGAACGGCGCAACCAGCCGGGCGGCTTCCTGTCGGGCGGCGAGCAGCAGATGCTGACGATCGGGCGTGCTTTGGTGGGCAATCCGGACCTGCTGCTGCTCGACGAACCGTCCGAGGGCCTGGCGCCGCTGATCGTCGATCAGTTGCGGGAGAAGATCGCCGAACTGAAGGCCGAGGGCCTGACCATCCTGCTAGCGGAACAAGGCGTGGCGTTCTCCCTCGCCCTCGCCGACCGTGTCTACGTGCTGGAGAAAGGCGCCGTGCGCCACACCGGACCCGCGTCGGCGCTGCGGGACGACCCCGCGCTGCTCGACCAGTTGATGGCACTGTAGCCGCGGCGTCATCCGCGGTATCGGCGACATTCAGGCAATGCTCGCGGGCGAGCACGAGCGGGCGATCGGCATAGAGTTGCTCGCGCGGCGTCGTCGGACCAAGGCGTTGGAACTTATTGAGACAACAGCCGACGGCAATGCAACTGTCCTCCCGGAACAGCATCGGAGGCCCTGACGAAGCGCTGCCGACAGTGCAATTGATTTGGATCGTTTCCGTAACAGGGCCGGCGATGTACGGGCTCGAAAGCCAGTCCAACTTAAATCGTCGAACGCGATGGGCCCTCCGCAAACGCCTGAAGCGTTGCGGCCAGGGCCACCGCGGCCTTGTCGGGCCGCGATCTCTCGTAGATTGCGAATTCAAGGTCCGGAAGACGCGGCAGTCCCTCTTCGGTGCCAAGAATGCGCAAGCCAGCGATCACCGCACTCGCCGGAAGCGGTGTAATCGCGAGGCCCGCGAGTGCCGCCGCGCGCACGCCCATCAGGCTTGGGCTGGTATAAACGATTTCCCATGTCAAATCGCCGTCCTGAAGCGCCGCGAGCGCAGCCTCGCGCGATACGGAACGCTCGCGATACAGCGCCAGCGGCAACGCTTTCCCGGAAATGAAATCGAAAGTGTCCGCCGCGGCCCAGACCAGCGGTTCACGCCATACGAGACGCCCTTTCGTCGTCCCGAGCGGACGCTTGGCAAAGACCACGTCCAGTCGCCCGGCATCGAGCTGACTGATCAATTCCGCACTGACGCCAGTCTGGACCTCGAGCTTCACGCCTGGATGGAGGGCGGCAAAGCGACCGAGCGACGAAGGCAGCGAGCCGCCGGCAATCTCCTCGACCACGCCGAGACGCACCAGGCCAGACAGGCGCGGCGCGGCCAGGCGATGACGCGCTGCCTCCTCAAGCTGGAGCAGACGGCGCGCGTCGCTGAGCAGCATTTCGCCGTCGTCTGTCAGCGCGACACTGCGGGTCGTGCGACGGAACAAAGGCCGTTTGACCTCCAGTTCGAGCCGCTTGATCTGCTGGCTGACCGTCGATTGCGTCGAATTGAGCCGTTCAGCCGCCCGGTGGAATCCACTGCAATCGGCGACCGCAACGAAAGCCCGTAATAGCTCGAAATCCATCATGCAACTGATCCATAATCATGATCAGTTATATTAGAAAATGTCGTTTTTATAATCAATGGCCACCTCCTACCTTCCGTCTCGAAGGCAACACAGAAGGTGCAACATGGCAGACACATCAGGACATGCGGATCGCGCGGATCGGTTGGTCCGGGCCGCATTGATTTGCGGTGGGGCTGGAAAACTCTGTCCAGCCGACCGTGTGACGCAGTTGCTCGAAGCGATCATCAAGCCGGGGGATCGCATAGCCATCGAGGGCGACAATCAAAAGCAGGCCGATTTTCTCGCCGCCGCTCTGACGAAGGTGGATCCTGCGCGAATACACGACCTGCACATGGTGCAGCCGGTGCTGGCACTACCCGAACACCTCGCCGTCTTCGAGCGCGGCATCGCCAATCGGTTGGATTTCGCCTTTGCCGGCCCACAAAGCCGCAAGCTGGCAGACTTGGTCGCTGCAAAGACAGTGCGGATCGGCGCGATCCATACCTATCTCGAACTCTACGCCCGTATGCTGGTGGATCTGACACCGCACGTCGCGCTCATCGTCGCCGACCAGGCTGATCGCGAGGGCAATCTCTATACCGGGCCGAACACCGAGGATACGCCTACCATTGCCGAGGCGGCTGCGTTTCGTGGTGGTGTTGTCGTTGCGCAAGTCAACGAGATCGTGGACCGGTTGCCGCGGGTCGATATCCCGAGCGATTGGGTCGACGTTGTGGTGCCAAGCCCCACCCCCTATCGGCTCGATCCTCTGTTCACGCGCGACCCGGCCAAGATCAGGGATGAAAACGTGCTGATGGCGATGATGGCGATCGCCGCCGTTTATGAGCCTTATCAGGTGCGGTGCCTCAACCATGGCATCGGCTACGCGACTGCCGCGATCGAGTTGATCCTGCCCACCTTCGGCGTCCGGCGCGGATTGAAGGGCAAGGTCGCCAGCCATTTTGTGCTGAACCCGCATCCGACCCTGATCCCCGCGATCGAAGCCGGCTTCGTCGAGAGCGTCTACTGCTTCGGCTCCGAGGTAGGCATGGAGCAATATGTCTCGAAGCGTGCCGGTATTTTTCCGATCGGCGCTGATGGCACATTGCGATCCAACCGCACGCTCGCCCAGATCGCCGGGCAGTATGCTTGCGATCTGTTCATTGGTGGCACACTTCAGATCGACGCGCAGGGCAATAGCTCGACGGCGACGATGGGCCGGATCACAGGGTTCGGCGGCGCGCCGAACATGGGGGCGGACCCGCGCGGCCGCCGCCACGACAGCCCGGCATGGTTGCGTGCCGGCCAGGAAGCGGGCGATAGCCTGCGCGGGCGCAAACTGGTCGTGCAGATGGTGCAGACCCGGCAGCCGAACGGGGATCCGAGCTTCGTCGAACGGTTGGACGCCTTCGACCTCGCGGCGTCAGCGGGTCTCGCTTTGCCGCCGGTGATGATCTACGGCGATGACGTCACCCACGTCATTACCGAACACGGCGTTGCCAACCTGCTGCGTTGCCGCTCACCGCAAGAGCGGGAGGCCGCCCTGCGCGCCGTCGCTGGCGATACGGATTTCGGCAGGCGGCAATCATCCAATACGAGCGATGACCTGCGCCGGCACCGTATCGTGATGGTCCCAGCGGACCTCGGCATCGACACAGAAACAGCAACCCGAGACTGGCTCGCGGCCAAGACGATCGACGACCTCGTGACGGCTTCGGGCGGCCTCTACGTGCCGCCGGCAAAATTCCGTTCCGCCGCGGCGACGCACGCTTGATCGAGAGGAGGTAACAATGACCTTGAACACACAACCGGCAACGCTCGACACGGCAAGGCAGCTTGCGTCCAAGCTTCTGTCAGAGCGCGGCGAAGCGTCCGGCGCGCTGGTCGCACGCGAATTGCACCAGGCGCTGCGCTCGCTGGATATGGAGGATCGCCACGGCTTCCAGCACTATCTCGCGACATCGTTTCAGCCTGACCAATCGGCACTGCGCGTGGCAGCGCAGCAATATCTCGCCGACGCCACCGCGGAAACCGCGGCCGCTCTCGCACAGGCCGCCGATCCGCCACGTCAGGAACTACTGCGGCGCATGAACATGGCGCCGGGTGGCACCGGGGCACTGATCGCGATGCGCAGCGATATCGCCGTGCGCCTGCGTGATGAGCCGGAATTGAAGCTGCTTGATGCCGATCTCCGGCATCTATTCGCCTCCTGGTTCAATCGCGGCTTTCTGGAGCTGCGAAGAATCGATTGGCAGTCGCCGGCCGCGGTGCTGGAGAAGCTGATCGCCTATGAGGCTGTGCATGAGATCAAGGGGTGGGATGATCTGCGCCGCCGCCTGGCGCCCGACCGTCGCTGCTTCGCCTTCTTCCATCCCGCCCTTCCCGGCGAGCCGCTGATCTTCGTCGAGGTCGCCCTGGTGGAAGAATTGGCCTCTTCCGTGTCGCCCTTCTTGATGTCGCAAGACGCGGATCAAGACGCGGCGCTTGCCCGGGCTGCGCGCGCAGACACGGCGATCTTCTATTCCATCTCCAACTGTCAGGACGGCCTGCGCGGCGTCTCGTTCGGCAATTTCCTGATCAAGCAGGTGGTCGAGGAACTGCAGGCGGAGTTTCCGCGATTGAAGCGCTTCTCCACCCTGTCGCCGGTGCCGGACTTTCGCCGCTGGCTGACGCAGGGGAAAGATCCAGCCGTCGTGGCGCCCCCAGGGATCGATAGTGACGGTTGGTGGCGCGATCCTGAGCAGAGCGAGACACTGCGCCCCGCCCTGATGGGGCTCTGCGCCCGGTATCTCACCCGCTCGCCGTCGTCTGGAACCCGTATCGATCCTGTTGCGCGGTTTCATCTCGGCAACGGCGCGCGGCTCGAGCAAATCAACTGGCTCGGCAACACGGCGTCGCGTGCAATCCAGGAATCGTTCGGCATCATGGTCAACTATCTTTACGACCACGACAGCATCGAGGCCAACCATGAGGCCTTTGTGCATGATGGAACCATCGTGCGGTCCCCGGACGTCGATGCGCTGTTGGAAACATGATCGCACGCAAGGTGCTCATGTTCGCTCCCAGCCCCTCAACAACGAAGGATGAGATATCATGGTTATGAACAGGCGCGTGTTTTCGACGGCCCTGCTTGCCGGTGCGGCAGCGTCGTTGGTCTCCACCCGCGGTATGGCCGCGCCCGCCACGCCGATCGAAGGCGCGCAACGTCGTCCTCGTGCATCGGCTGCTCGCTGACGGCTCGTGCTAGACCGAGGTGATCGCGCGTTTGCAGGCGGAAGGTCTCAACGTCACCTCGGTGCAGAACCCGCTGACCACCTTGCCGGATGCCGTTACCGCGGCTCAGCGCGTTCTGGACCGGCAGGACGGCCCAACCGTCTTCGCCGGGCATTCCTTTTCAGGAATGATCGTCACGGAGGCCGGCGTGCATGAGAAGGTTTCGGCCCTGGTCTATGCCGCCGCTCGGGCACCCGATTCGGGCGAGGATTATACCGCATTGGCCAAGACCTTTCCGACCCCGCCGGCGAGCGCCGGCATCGTCTTCGATGGCGACGAGGGCCGGCTCAAGTGAAGCAAAGCTGAGCCGGTCCGGCATTTCCCGACCCACCAGGATTTGTTCGAGGCAGTGTATCCCGCGAGGTTGAGCAGTTGGTCAGATTGGCGGAGCAACTGAGCAGGGATTTGCCGCCACTGGAGGCGCTGCGCCAATGGATTCACGCCAATGTCGAGTTCGTGGCGACGAAGAAGGGCATGTCCGCCGCCCTCGCGGCCGCCGTGCATGCTTCGTCGGAACTCACGATCTATTCAATCGACCGGCTGGGCCGAGCGCTTGGAACGCTGGTACGGCGGGCGGTGGAGGCCGGGGTGATCCGCAACGATATCGGAGCCGAGGACATCCTGCGGACGATCGTGGGCCTGTGCTACACACATGACAGGCCAGGTTGGCAAAACAACGTGCATCGGCTGGTGGACGTGTTCGTCGACGGGATGAGGCGAAGTTAAAGCTTTGCTCATTGGATCTCGTCGCAACGGCGCCGCGGTGAGGGAGACACGGTATGGGAGGAATAACGACGGGCACCGGGATTGGGCAACCTGTCCGCCGCCGCGAGGATTTGCGGCTGATCACCGGCCGGGGCCGTTACAGCGACGACCTCAACCTACCGAATCAAGCCTATGCGGTGATGGTGCGCTCGCCCTACGCCCATGCCCTGATCCGCTCGCTCGACACTGAAGCTAGCGCTGCAATGCGGGGCGTGCTCGCGGTTCTGACTTCGGAGGACGTGCGCCGGGATGGGCTGAACCCGATGCCGCACATCGCCAACGCCCACCCCGCCGACATTTCGATCAAGAACAAGGACGGCGCGCCGGTCGACCGTCCACAGCATCAGCTGATCGTTTTTCCGGAAGTCTGCCATGTCGGCGAGATCGTCGCGGTTGTCGTTGCGACCAGCCGTGACGCCGCCAAGGACGCCGCCGAACGGGTAGCGATCGATTGGAAGCCACTACCTGCCGTCGCCCGAGCCCGCGATGCTGCTGAACCCAATGCGCCACGCGCCCGGCAGGACTTTCCCAATATCATCCTCGACGGAGAAGTCGGCGACGCGGCGGCAACGGCAGCGGCGTTCGTTGCCGCTGCCCATGTTGTCAAATTCGATACCTGGGTGCAGCGCATCGCTGGCGTGCCGATGGAGCCGCGCGCCGCGGTCGGCGAGTACGACCCGGCGACCGGCCTCTATACGCTCCATGCCGGTGCCGGCGGCGCGGTCAGCCCGCGCCGCGACCTCGCGACGGTACTCGGCGTGCCGCCCGAGCAGGTGCGGATGGTCATGCACGATGTCGGCGGCAATTTTGGCACCCGCGGCTCGCTCAACGTCGAGTTCGCCCTGGTCGTGTGGGCCGCGAAGCGGCTCGGCCGGCCAGTCAAATGGACCAGCGATCGCAGCGAATATTTCGTTGCCGACTACCAGGCGCGCGACCTGACTGCCACCGCGGAACTGGCGCTCGACAAAGACGGCACATTTCTCGCGATGCGCGGCTCGAACATGGTCAACCAGGGTGCCTATGCGATCGCCTTCGGGTCGCTGAACAAGGGCGTCGAGATCATGTCGAGCCTCTACCATCTGCCGGCCGTGCATTTCCGGGCGCGCGCGGCGCTGACCAATACGTTGCCGACCCGTCCCTATCGCAGTTCGGGCCGGCCCGAGGTCATCTTCGTCATCGAGCGGCTGATCGACCTGGCGGCCCGGCAGACCGGCATCGACCGCATCGAACTGCGCCGCCGCAATCTCGTGCCCGAGCACGCGATGCCGTACACAAACCCGTTCGGCATGGTCTACGACAGCGGCCATTATCATGAGGTCATGGAGCGGGTGCTGAAACTGGGCGACTGGGAGGGGTTTGCAACCCGCCGTACCGAAGCCAGGGCGCGCGGCCGATGCCGCGGCATCGGCGTCGCCAACTATGTCGACACGGCTACTGGTGCGCCGCGCGAAAAGGTCGAGATGACAGTGATCCCCGACGGCGCCGTTGAGGTCGCGATCGGCACCGTGTCGCAGGGCCAGGGACATGAGACGACGTTTGCCCAGCTTGTCGGCGAATGGCTCGGCGTTTCGTACGATTGCATTCGCCTGGTCACCGGCGACACTGCTCGAGTTTCAGTCGGCGGCGGCGCGCATTCCGGCCGCGCCCTGCGGCTCGGTAGCATCGTCATGCTGAATGCCTCGAACGAGATCATCGAAAAGGGCAAGGATATTGCCGCGCATCTGTTCGAGGCGAATGTGGCTGATATCGAATTTCGCGGCGGCGAATTCGTGGTCACTGGCACCGATCGCCGCATTCATATCTTTGAGGTCGCCCGAGAGGCGCTGCAGCGCAACGACTTGCCGGCTGAGTTGCGCGGACCCTTGCAAGGCATCGGCGACGAGACCGTGACGCTCGCCGCGTTTCCCTATGGGTGTCATATCTGCGAGGTCGAGGTCGACCCTGAGACCGGAGTCGTCGATATCGTCCGCTACAGCGCCGTGGACGACGTCGGACGCGCGGTCAATCCGATGATTGTGCACGGTCAGGTCCACGGCGGTATCGTCCAGGGGGTGGGACAGGTGTTGATGGAAGACGCCTGTTACGATCTCGACACGGCCCAGCCGATGGCCGGCTCCTTCATGGATTACGCGATGCCGCGGGCAGACTGCGTGCCGTTTTTTGACTGCGAGTTGTCCGAGGTGCCGAGTCCGACCCCCCCGCTCGGCGTCCGCCCCGCCGGTGAAGGCGGTACCACGCCGGCGCTCGCGGTCGTCATCAATGCGGTCGTCGACGCATTGGCAGAATTCGGCGTCCGCCATGTCGAAATGCCGGCGACGCCGGAGCGGGTCTGGCGGGCGATCCGCACGGCACAACAAGGCAAGAGCTAGAAACGGCGGAATTGAAGCCTGGCCAGTCGCCAGACCGAGTATCGACATGGGGTCCCTACGCCGCGCCGATCACAGGCAGCAGTGCCCAGGGTCGCGGGGCGGATTGAGATGGCCAGCCCTCCCGATCCAATGATGGCAGCCGTGGGCTGACCGCGAAGAGAAGCGAGTGGTCCACGGCAATCGGCTTTACACTAAAGCGTGGGAAAACAGCTTGACCCAAACACCACCATCGAAAAGGACTCGTGAGAGTTTAGGTATCGGTCGATCCGATGACTTTTTGGAAGCAGACAGATTTGGTGTCGTGGTACCCTAAATGTTCGTAAAATTGCTTGACTGCCGCGTTGTCTCCCCGGACGAGAAGCTGCACCTTCCAAACTCCTCGATCTGCTAACCATTTTTCGGCAGCAAGCATCATAGCCTGTCCGTATCCGCGCCCCTGATGCCTGGGGTCGGTTGCAACGTAATATACCCAGCCACGATGTCCATCCTCGCCAACCATCGCAGTGGCAACGATCTGACCAGACAGACAAGCGACCAACACCGTGGAATGCGGATTCCGACGGGCGAATGCAATGTCATTGACCGGGTCATTCCATGGGCGCGCAACGCCAGACCCATGCCAGACAGCAATAACCTGCTCGGCATCTCCGTCCTTCATTTCACGAATCACAGCCTCAATTGACATCTTTACGTCGCCCCGAGTCCCATGGTCACCAACAAGGCGTTCATCCGCATTTGAGTAGATGAACGTCCCGATTGTATCGAAGTAAGACCGTAATCACAATGTTGCACAATCTGTAAAACTCCTGACACCAGGAAAATCGGGCGAACACCTGAACGGTTCGATAGAGAACAACGGCCAGACAGTCGGCGTTCCATTGGCGCGTTTCCTGCGGTTTTCCAGTCTAACGGTGGCCTTGGCGTGCAGGCGTTTCGGAGGGCAAGGACCGATGCCTCGGTTTGGACCGCCAACGTTCGGTGTTTCGATCGCGTTGATCTCGGCGCAATTCCGATCAAACGAGTGCATGACAGTCGGCTCTGCTGAACGGACAATCCATCCCAGCCAACGTACTAAACAAATAGGAATCCTAAAATTGCCCAGACAATTTATCGTAGCCGCATTGATTTCAGCCGAACCGTGGATGCGACAGTTCAAGGTATCTTACTCGTTCCAATCTGCACGCTGCCAAGCAACCGCTTCAACGGCACGGCCGCGCCCTCCGTCAGGTGGCTGACTCTCTCGCGCTGTTGCAACTCCTGCCACACTTCCTCCGGCCGAATGCCGGCGTCCACCCACGTAACGAGGAGGTGGTAGAGCACATCGGCGCTCTCCCCGATCAGGCCGACGCGGTTACCCGCAATGGCCTCGATAAGGCATTCGACCGCTTCCTCGCCGAGTTTCTGCGCCACCCGCGCTGTCCCCCGGGCCAGCAGCCGTGCTGAATGGCTGATATCCGGATCGGCATTCTTCCGGCTCTCAATGATTGTCCACAGCCGGTTCAGCACCTCCGGGTTGCCGTGTGACCTTAGTACCCTTGGCAACGACACAGGTTCAGCGGGAACCGGCCGGCCTGATTGGCTTGCCGGATCGAAATCGATCTCGAACCCCATGGGTGTCCGTGGCGGCTTTCCCGGCTTCGTCGACCGCTTCTTGCTGCTCGCGGTCGACGACGAAGCAGTCTTCTTTGTAGGCTTCGCCATGCAGTCAGCCTCCGTCGCGTAACCAGCAAGCCCGTCAGGCCCGCCACCCGTGGTATCTTGAAATTCTGCTCAATCGTCCTGACGCAACCGGCTCGGCAACAACTCGCCCTTGCCTTCCAGCACGGGATAGGCTGCCGCGGCGACCAGATGCGCGTTGATCCGCTTCAGGTCGCGCAATGCGTCCAGGTGCAACGAACTGGTCTCGGCCGTATCGATCCGGCCGGACCGGAGGCGCGCGAAATGCGATGCGGTGGCGGCCGCCTCCATGCTGCGGAACGCTTCCTTCTCGGACACCAGCAGGCGTGCGGCGCGCTTGTCTTCGGTCATGAACAACAACGACGCCGCCGCCCGAAGATTGGCCATCAACCGATCGATCATGGCCAGCAGTTCGGCTCCCCCCTCCTTGGAGAAAGCCAGTCCGCGCTTGAACTTTTTCGTGGCCACACCCAGCAGGTTCTTGTCCACGATGTCCCCGGCCTGCTCCATGTTCGTCGCAAAAGCCAGGATTTCTGTGACACGGTGATGATCGGCATCGCTCATCGCCTCGGGATCGAGCGATGTCAGGTAATTTTTGATGGCGGTGTTCAGCTTGTCGAGCACATCGTCCAGGCGCTTCGTGCCGCTTATCTGCCGCCGATCCGTCTTTTCGAATACGTCGCGAACACCTTGCAGCATGCTCTCCAGCACGTCCGCCAAGCGCAGGGCCTCTCGCGCCGCGGCGCCCAGCGCGATCACGGGCGTTTCCCGAGCAGAACTGTCCAGATACATCGGTCGCGCGGGATCGCTCGCGCTCACCTGGGCAGGCAGCCAACGCCGCAACAACCCGGCATAGGGTGTCAGCAGCGGGAAAAACAGCAATGCCAGCACCAGGTTGAAACCGGTGTGGAAATCGGCCACCGCACGGGAATTGTCCGGCTCGATGGCGACCACCCACGGCCCGACATACGGCAATACGGCGAGGGCGGCGGCGACACCGAGGATCCGGTTCACCAGGTTGCCAAGGGGCAACCGCTTGGACGCCGGGTCGTTGCTGGTCGTGCCCTCCAGAACAGGATTGATAGCGGTGCCAAGATTCGCCCCAAGCACCAGTGCGAAAGCGGCCTCGGGTGGCACTGTTCCCTTGCTCGCGAAAGACATGACCAGCAGTACGACGGCCACGCTGGAATGGGCCGCCCAGGTCAGTGCGGCGGCCAGGATGACGTCCAGCACCGGCTGGGTTGACACAGCCTCAAGGAACGTCCGCAGGCTCGGGACCGTCTCATACGGCATCAGCAGGTCGACGAACTGATGCAGGGCCATCAGCACCAGGCCAAGGCCGATCAGCACGCGGCCGAAATCCCGCGGGCCGGCCGACGCCCGGCGGAACATCAGCAAGCCGATCAGGATCAGCGCCGGCGCCACCTCGGCGACATCGAAGGACAGCACTTGCACGATAAGGGTGGTGCCGACATTGGCCCCCAGCATGACGGCCAGCGCGGGTACCAGATCGACAAGCCCGCCGGCGGCGAAGCCAGTCACCATAAGACCGGTCGCCGTGCTGCTCTGCAACAGGGCGGTGACGCCGATCCCGGCCAGAAACGCCTTGAAGCGGTTTCGCAGAGCAGTGCCCAAAAAGCTCCGCAGTTTGGCCCCGAAGGCCCGCTGCACGCCGGTTTGGACCATGTGGACGCCCCACAGCAGAAGCGCCACGGATCCGGCAAGGTCGATCAGGGTGAGGGAAAAATCCATCCGCCCAGCTCCTTTCAACTCAAAAATCGGTCGCGAACGCGGAAACCGCGAGGGCCGGCATCAGTTCAACAGATGGCTGAACACCACCACTGCAATGGCCATTGCCGCGACAAGCGTAATGACCGGATGTTCCATGAAGATGGCGATGAAGCTGGGCTTCAGCTGTTCCCGGTCTTTGGGCGCGGACATTCATTCACGCCCCGCCCTGACCTTGGCGGCCCCCCTCGCCCGAACGGTGGGTGCGCGCATCGCCGAAACCGCCAACGGGGACAAAAGCCGCCAAACCACCGTCTTCATTCTGCACCTCGGAAACACGAAATCCTCGACCGGCCGTCGAGCCGGCTCTAGAAAGTGTCTCTCGGCCGAAGAGGGGCAATGACGAATATTCGGAAGCAATCTGATTCCTTCTCGGATACGAGACGATTACCGATAAGAACGGTGCTTTCGTAGCACTGGCGGAATAACCTCGGAGCGGCTTCCCCAATGGATTCTGAACAGGCAAATCCCGCCACGTTCGGCTTTCCGGACATGCCCCGCGAAGCCGCGTCAGGTCATCCGAACACTTCACAGATGCGTGAGCGGCACCCGTGGACGAAGTGGCGGCGACCGTGGCCACTGACAGCGCGAGTCCCGATCGTCTCAGGCGCCCTGATCCTGGCCGTCGCGGTCGCGGTCTCGCATGTCCTGATGTCCACCGTCGCTTACGAGCAGGAACTCAGTGTACGGCGCCTGGCCGCCGTCTACCTCGACGGCATTTCCACGACCGTCTACCCACACGTCGCCGCCCGCAACCTCGCCAACACCTTGGAAGCCCTGAACCGCACGATGTGGTTCCACCAGAGCATGCGTGAAGAACGGGCAATGGTGCGGCTGCCGGATGGAACATTGTTCGCCGATGTGTCCGCCAAGGCGAATGATGCCAACACGAAAGACCCGATCCACGATGCCAGCCTTGGCCGCCGGCTCGAACGGGGTGGCGGCTTCGTCTTCGACGAAAAAACCGGTACGGGCTGGGCCAAGCGCACCATCGAGCGGGAGGGAAAGCATGTCGCCGACCTCTATGTCGCGCTGGAACTGAAACCACTCGTCGAGGAACGCCACGCGCTTCGCCGCAATCTGCTGTTGGCGACCATCTCCGCGAGTCTGGGCGCCGCGGCGATCGGTTTCATGATCGTGCGCCGCATGGTGCAGCCGCTTCGCCTGCTGACCGAACGCTTGCGCCGCGCCCAGGCTGGTGACATCGCGATTGTGTCGTCGGCGATGCTGCCCCCCGCATCGACCGAGTATGGCCGCCTACTGCGAGGCTACAACGGCCTCGTGGAGGCGTTGGACGAGCGGGAAGCCATGGCAGCCCGCTTGGCCCAGCGCGAGCAGGAGAGCGTCCTCGGGCGTCTCGCCGCCACCGTGGCGCACGAAGTGCGCAACCCGCTCGGCGGCATGGCAACGGCGCTCGATACGGTGCGCAAATTCGGCGACGATCCGGATGTCCGGAGCAAAGGCCTCGACCTGGTCGAACGCGGCCTGTGGAGCATACGCAACGTCGCGGACTCGGTGCTCGCCTTTCACCGCATGCCGCCCGACAGCCCGCGGCTGACCCCTAGTGACCTGGACGATCTGCGCGTCCTGATTGAACCCGAACTCGCCCGCCGGCACCTGCTTCTGTCCTGGCAAAGCAGCATCGAGGAAACCGTGGACGTCGCCGCGACAGAGACCAGGCAGATCGCCCTGAACCTGCTCCTGAACGCCTGTGAGGCATCGCCACCGGGTAGCGAAGTCGGCTTTCGCGCGTGGATCGGGGCGGAGTCCGATCAAGCCGGATCGACGGCGCTGAACCTGGCGGTGGTCGATGACGGCCCCGGACTGCCGCAACCCGTCGCAGCCGCACTCACCGAGGTGGGTGTCAGCACGGCGCAAGATCCGCCCCGCGGCCTCGGCATCCGCGTCGTGCGCGATCTTGTCCACGGCCTCGGTGGCCGCATCGCCGCAACGACCGCAACCGGGGATCACGGATCGCGCATTGTCGTGACGTTGCCGCCAGGCGGCGGACCAGCGCGGAGGGCCACGACATGACAGCATCCGTTTCGGCCCCGGCCAGTCCGGTATCCGCCGAACTGCGGCCTGTCATCGGCATCGTCGATGACGATCCGATCATGGGCGAATCGCTGGTGCAGCGCCTCCAGTTGGAGGGCTACCGCGCAATCTGGTGGCAGTCCGGTGAGGAGGCGCTGTCCCACCTGCCCAGTGCCGGCTGCCGGGTTCTGGTTTGCGACATCCGCCTGCCGGATCTGGATGGCGAACAACTGTTCCGGCGCGCCCTTCCCGACCTTGGAGCAACGCCGGTGGTCTTCATCACCGCATTCGGCGAGGTCGAACAGGCCGTCCGTCTGATGCAGGCTGGCGCCGACGATTACGTGACCAAGCCATTCGAAATCGACGTTCTGCTGCGCAAGATCGCCGCCCTTTGCGCCCGGGAAGTCACCGCCGGCAGCGGCAGCACAGGCCGCGAAACATTAAGCGCCTCGGCAGCGATGCATAGTGTTGAAGCGGAGCTTCTGCGCGTCACCGACATGGCCAGCCCGGTCTTGCTGCTGGGTGAGACCGGCGTCGGCAAGGAAGTCGCGGCTCGTCATCTGCACAACGCCTCGATACGGCGGGACCTGCCCTTCGTTGTCCTCAGTTGTGCGACGATCCCGGTCGATCGGGCAGAGAGTGAGATGTTTGGGCACGAGCGCGGCGGCGTGGTCGGCTCGCGAATCGCCCATGTCGGCCTGGTTGAACAGGCCGGCGGCGGCACCCTGTTCCTGGACGAGGTATCGGCGCTTCCGCCCTTGCTGCAGGGTAAGCTTCTGCGCCTGTTGGAAGACGGCAGCTACCGCAGGCTGGGTGGCACGCATGAACTGGTATCGGAGGCCCGCATCGTCTCCTCAAGCAATGCCGATCTTCCTGCGCTTGTTGCCAATGGGACCTTCAGAGCCGACCTTTACTATCGGTTGAACGTGATCGAACTGCGTATTCCGCCGCTGCGGAGCCGGGGTGAAGATATCATCCCGCTCGTCGAACATTACCTTGCCCAGTTCGCGCGCGGAGCCGGCCATCGTGTACCGTCGTTGACGCCGTCCGCGAGAGCCGCGCTGCGCGAGCATGGTTGGCCGGGAAACGTCCGCGAACTGCGCAATCGCCTGGAACGTGCCGTGGCGCTGACAAATGGAGCACCACAGATCGGCGCCCAGGCGATCTTTCCAGAGCAGGTCTTACTCGATCGGCCGGGAGAACGGGTAGCCAGCCTCGCGGAGGCACGCGAACACGCCGAACGCCGGCACATCGAGAAGGCACTGTCCCAAACCAACGGTGAAATCGCCAAAGCCGCCGTTCTGCTCGGCATTTCCCGCACGACCCTTTGGGAGAAGATGCGGAGATTGGGCCTTTAGTGTGCGATACGAGTCAGTGCGACATCAGTACCGGCAGGGTCATGTGCTGAAACAGCGCCTTGCTGACGCCACCCAACAGTGTCTCCCGCAGTTGCGAATGATGGTAGGCGCCCGCAACGATCAAATCCGCGGCGAGATCGACGGACCGCGAGAGAAGCACATCGGATATCGCGACACCCGATTGCAGGGCTTCTACCGGATGAGCGGTAATCCCGTGGCGTGACAGGTGGCGCAGGACGCGATCCATCGATCCACCGTTGGTTTTCAGGTCCCTTGGGCGGGCGCGCACGGTCATCACCGTCACCACATCAGCGGCGCGGATCAGCGGCAGCGCATCGTTGAGCGCCCGCACGGCCTCTCTTGAGCCGTCCCACGCAATCAGAACGCGCTGGCCGACCTGGGGATACCGCCCGACATAGGGGATCATCAGCACCGGCCGGCCGCAGCCAACGACGATTTCCTCCGGCCGCCACGTCGGTGCGGGTCGGGCAGCAGGATCTGTCTGGCCGATGACGACCAGATCGGCCGCCTGCGCCAGGGCAATCAGCTCCGCCGTATCGGTCCGATCCACCGGATACCAATCGCCTTTGACATTGGCGGAACGGAGCCGATCGCGAAACTGTTGTTCGGCGTCATCGGCGAGCATGGCACGCGGCGACGTCATGATTGCGCCGGCAACCACCGGCCCCACGCCAAGTCCGACCCATGGTGCGGCGCGGCCGGGGGACGAGTCGGGTATATCGTTTTGCAGAAAGACCGCGCTGAGAGACGCGCCGTGATCCCGGGCAATCGTGATCGCCAACTGAAGGCGCCCTTCCGAGGCGCCGCTCTCATCGAGAAAGACCAGGATATCCCTTAGATTCATCCACTCCTCCCTGCTCGGTCACCTCGTCTCGCATTCATTTCGTATCAAATTTCTCCCTTGCTTCAGGGAGGCGCGGGTTCGGGCGGACCGACTACCGATAGAGATTTTGATCGTGACAAATCATCTCCCGGCCTTGCTAAGCAAGACATTCCACTTGATCGACCTGGAATCTCTTCGCGGAAAATATTGTTTCCGCAAGAAAGGCATCGTCTTCAGATGCTATTCAGAACGAAACAAACCGCCATCTCTCAATGTGTTCTGGCCGAGGACGGCGCTTGACGTTTGTCGTTTCGAACACGCCTGTCGGCAGGACGTTCGGAATGTCGAACATATCACGTTTGCGTGACGGCTATGGGGCCTCTCCGGTCTGTCAATACCTCTCGGCAACATACGCCTGAAGTGCCATCGTGCCACCGGCCCATGGGATGATTGCGCGGTAATAGAGGGAACAAGAATGGCTAAAAGGCGATATGGCATCGTTTTTATGGTGTTTCTGGTCATATTCATTAACTATATGGATCGGGTGAATTTCTCGGTGTCGATCCCGGCCATACGGGAGAGATTCGGATTCAGGCTGGAGGACATCGGCGCGATCTCTTTCGCTTGGGCGATCGTGTACGCGCTTTTCAACTTTCCCGGTGGCTGGAATGCGGACCGTCTCGGCTTGCGCTGGGGCCTGTCGGCAGCCCTGGGCTGGTGGTCGGTTTTTACCATCGCGACGCCGGTGGCCGGCGGCATGGCGAGTTGGATGGTGGTCCGCGGCCTGATGGGCGCTGGCGAAGCGCCGATCTGGTCGTTCAATGCAAAGACCACAGCGAGCAAACGTCATGTCGTGCAGACTTAGAACTTTCGCCGGGCGAGTCGCATAGAGGGCATCACCCGATCACCAAGAACTTCGACACCGTTGAACCCCGGCTAGGCGCGTTAAGACACAGAAGGTTGGGGTCATCTCCAAGTCCGAACGTGCTTTAGCCGGTATTGCTGCAACCTGTGCGCACCAGCGGACGGCGGGCGCGGGTGCTCCGATCAGGACGATATTGCCTCGTAATTCATCTCCGGAGAGAAATCGCCGCTGCCATGCCCGCGGCCTTGTAAAAGTTGAGACGCGAATAGACGCCGAAAGGCGATCCGTCATCCAGGAAGCCACCACCCGGTCCTTCTGTCTCGGTCAGGATTTGATCGGCTTGCTCCAAGGACAACGAAGGGAATGCGGCAGTCAAAAGATATCCAGCTTCCGGAGCAAGCTTGAAGACATCTTCGACGATGCCGGCGTTCTTCGAATATACGACCGGCAGGTTGTAGGTCTGTGTCACGGCGTAAAAGGCTTCGTTCGCCGCAGAATTGCTCAGGCGCCCCGTATCCTCTCGGGCGCAAACCTCGATCGTATTGCCACACGCGCTTTGCAAGGCCGCGGTCACATCGGCACGCGCGGCTTTCACCGCGGCCTGAAAGTCCTTGATTGCAGGGGCATACCGCAATGAGCGGCCGACATAGACAGGATCATTCGCGAGCAGATGGGCCAGGTCATAAAGCGCCAAAGTCCGCCCTGCCATCACGTCCATCGCATAGTGTGCGCCCATGATGATGCGGTTATTGCCGTATTCGGCCGCGCGCGTGATCAACTGCTGGTACCGGTCCGGCATCAGTACAGCCAGTAACAGCGAACCCGTGTAGCCGTAGGTCGTATGGCCACTTGGATAGGAAGGACTGTCGATCAGGTTCATGATCGGCCCGCGATTATAAACTGCGTTACTGGCGGGAACGTTGAAGTAGTCCGGACCGACGATTGGTGAGATGCTCAACTCGGTCTGGAATGGCCGTGAATCGCCATAGGCATCGGCGCCAGCCGTCCCGGCCGGACGGCCATAGCTCGTGCCGAAGATGTCGGGGAAGCCGTTGATATCCTTAAGGACCGCTTCCGCTTCGGCCGACACGGGCGTCTTCCCATCGGTGGTCGCATTGGCGAAGAAGTATTTGCCCGCGTTGGAATCCGAAGCCGTGGTGGCATTCGCATAGGCGATCAAGCCGGCGACACTTTGCGAGATGCTGGTGAAATGCTCCCGGTCGATGTAGTGAGCCCGCGCTTGATAGGCAGCACCGAGCGTCGTTCCCAGCCCATCCGCGAGTTCGGCGAGATTGCCGTAGGTGATGAAGGCATCCCGAAGCGCCTGTTGCTGTTGATCCGTGAACGGCAGCAGGGTGGGCTGCCGGATCGTGCCGGTCTGAATCCCACCGGTGACGGTGTAATTCGCCGCGAGCGCAGCCTTGCCCTCTGCGGTGTTTGACAATGCCGCCACTGGTGCGAGCCCCTTAAGGACGGCCATGTTGGTAACGGATTGTGCCCCGGACTGCTGAGAGAATAGGAAACAGAGCGTCGCGATGCCTAAGAGCGTTCTGCCTGTCATGTACTTTCCTTCAGCCCACTGGGCGCGCGAGTGTAAGCGTCCCCAAAGCTGTACAGTTTCTTCGGAACGTGAACAATACGGGGGCGCGACTGACACGACAGAACTTGAACACGATGGATGTCCATTCACTCATCCGACTCCCTCGATCACTTCGCGGCTGACAACCGTGACGAGGCCGCAATCAGTCGGGAGTTTGGGTTGGATTTACTGCTGGATGGTTCGGTGCAGCCAGCCGCCAACAAAGTCCGTGTCAGCTTGCAGCTTCTGGACCTGCACACCACAGTCAGCCGTCGCGCAGTGACGCTGCAGGTCATCCAGGCGACGTCGGTTCCGCATGGCCCGTTGCACGTCTCGTTTTCGTCTGTCGAGTGCACCAACGCCGATGCACATGATCCGGAAAAGCCAGTTGCGGACGATGGGCGAAATGTCTCCAGCTCCGCAATTCTATTAATTGGCGGGATAAAGCCCCTCATAGCCGCGGGGGGCGCATACTGCCTGGGAAATGTGCGACAGAACAGCCGTTGACGGCAATTTTCGACAATTGCAGCCAAGCACAACCCCAATCTCAACGGTAGGTTCATTGTCACGGATGAACCCGATTCCCCTGGTGGAGAGTTGCAATGACCCTCACAGCGCTTCTCCTATCGCGGCTTCAGTTCGCGTTCACCATCTCGTTCCACATCATCTTCCCGTCCTTTTCGATCGGTGTGGCGGCGTGGCTCACGGTCCTTGAGGCGCTGTATCTCGCCACCGGACGCCCTGCTTACCGCTTGGTCTTCGAGTTCTGGCTAAAGATCTTTGGCCTGGTGTTCGGCCTCGGCGTCGTTTCTGGGATCGTGATGGCATTCCAGTTCGGCACGAACTGGAGCGAGCTTTCGCGGACCACAGGCTCGATCCAGGGCGTACTCCTGTCCTATGAAACCTTCACCGCTTTCGCTCTCGAGGCAAGCTTCTTCGGTATCCTTGTCTTCGGCCGTCCCCGCGTCGCGCCATGGTTCTATTTGTTCTCCACAGCGATGGTGACGCTCGGCACGTCGCTCTCGTCCTTCTGGATCATGGTCAACAACAGTTGGATGCAGGTGCCGGTGGGCTATGTCGTTAAGGACGGGATTTACATCCCCAGCGACTGGGCCGCGATCATCTTCAGCCCGGTCGTCTGGGTGCGCTTCCCGCATATGCTGATTGCATCGTACCTGACCGGTGCCTTCTGCGTCGCCGCAACGGGTGCGTGGTATTTGCTGCGCAGAGAATTCGCCGTTGAGGGGCAAATAATGCTGCGTATGGGCCTCTATCTGGCGGCCATTCTCGTGCCGACCCAACTCTTTTTCGGTCATCTGACTGGCGACTATGTCCACCACTACCAGCCAGCCAAGTTCGCCGCGATCGAGGGCCGCTGGCACGATGAACAGCCTGCCAGCGAAGTCCTCATCGGTATCCCCGACTCCGTATCGGAGGCTGATCATTACGCGATCAGCATCCCCATTCTCGGCAGCCTGATCGGCAGCCTGAGTTTCCATTCCAAAGAGGTCGGTTTGACCGACTTTCCGCCGCAAGATCGGCCCCCGGTCGTAATTCCATTCTTCTCATTCCGGATCATGGTCGGCTGCGGCCTCGTCATGCTGATGCTCGCCTGCGCCGGAAGCTACCTGAGTTTCAAGGAGCGCCTGGAGCGAAACCGCTTGCTGCTTTGGCTTATATTTCTCAGCTTTCCGCTGCCTTTCATCGCGATCCTGACAGGTTGGTTCACCGCGGAGGTCGGCCGGCAGCCCTGGACCGTCTACGGCCTGCTAAGGACCACCGACGCGGTCACGCCCTTCCTGACATCCCGAGCAGCACTGGTTTCATTGGTCGTTTTTGGCGCGGTCTATAGTTTTATCTTTGCTTTCGGAATATACTACATCTACCAGTTACTGCGTGCCGGTCCCGTGGGCCGCCTGGTTTTACCGCCCCCTGCTGCCGTCCCCAATCGCCCGATGTCGGTCGTCGACACCAATCCACGTCACTTAGCGGCGGGAGAATAGCCATGGCCCTGTATTGGGTGTTCGTCCTGGCGGTCGCAGTACTGCTTTATGTGCTGCTCGACGGATTTGACCTCGGCATCGGCATTCTTTTCGGCCCGACCAGGGACGAATCGCAACGGCGCGCCATGCTGCATGCCGTATCTCCGATCTGGGACGGTAACGAGACCTGGCTGGTCGTGGTCGGCGTCGTGCTTTGGGGCGCCTTCCCCATCGTCTATGCGACACTGCTGTCCGCGCTTTACCTTCCCTTGCTCGTCATGCTCGCGGGCCTGATTTTGCGCGGCGTTGCCTTCGAGTTTCGCTACAAGACCCAGCGGTTGCGATGGATATGGGATGCCGGTTTCGCGGTCGGGTCTCTACTGGCCGCCTTTATCCAGGGTATGACGGTCGGCGCGCTCGTGCAGGGTCTGCCCATTGCGAGTGGTCGTTACGTCGGCGGCGAATTCGGCTGGTTCAGCCCCTTCGCGGTGCTGTGCGGCGTGGGGCTCTGCCTCGGTTACGCCCTGCTGGGCGCCTGCTGGCTCGTCCAAAAATGTGAGGGCGACACCCGTGACCTTGCGTATCGCCTGATCCCCCGGCTGTCCGTTGGATTGATGATCTTCCTGATCGCCGTACTCACATATGCCCTGTACAAAGACTTTCCGGTCATGGGCCGGTGGCTCGATCGGCCCTGGTTGTTCGTCTTTCCCGCCATCGGCATCGTGGCGGCGATTGCACTTATCGCCAGTGTCCGCCGCCGCAATGACGGAACCCCCTTCACCATGGTGGTAGTCATCTTCGCCGCGGCGTTCGGCACGCTCGCGATCTCATTTTGGCCCTATATGATCCCGTTCGCCATCACCATAGACCAGGCCGCGGCCACGCATTCCAGCCTCGCCTTCATGTTCTGGGGCGAGGGGCTTTTCATCTTCCCCCTCATGCTTCTCTACACAGTAGTCAACCTGCGCGTCTTCAGGGGCAAGATCACCGCAAATTCACCGGATTACTGAACGCCCTTCAAGGAAGTGGTCATGACCGTCGTCGCAAAACGTCTCGAAGAATTGGGCATCAGGCTTCCGCACCCCGCCGCCGCGGTCGCCAATTACGTCGGCTTCACCCGCGTCGGCGCATTGTTATTCGTTTCGGGTCAGTTGCTATTCGGCCCCAATGGCAAAGTCGCAGCCGCCCACATCGGCAAGCTCGGCCCTCACTCTTCTATCGAAACCGTCAGCCAGGCAGCGCGGGTTTGCGCCATCAACCTGATCGCCCAGGCGCAAGCGGCGGTCGATGATCTCGACCGTATCGCCCAGGTCGTCCGGCTTGGTGGCTTCTTCAACGTCGGAACCAGCTTCGATCCTTTGTCGCAAGCGATGAACGGCGCCTCCGACCTGATGGCCGAGGTGTTCGCACAACGCGGACGTCACGCGCGTTCGGCCGTCGGCGTCGCACATCTGCCGTTTAACGCACTCGTCGAAATCGAGGCGATTTTTGAGGTCGGAAGCGAATCATGACCGAACTCTGGTGCCTCCCCGCCACTGAACTCGCCCACCTTGTCCGCACCCGCCAAGTCTCCGCCCGGCAGGCCGCCGAGGCCGCGCTGCAACGCCTGGATGCCGTCAACCCGAGGATCAATGCGATCGTCGAGCACCAGCCGGAACGAGTGCGAGAACAGGCAGATAGGGTGGACCGGATGGTCGCCCATGGCGACGACCCAGGCCCGCTGGCCGGCGTCCCGGTGACGGTAAAAATCAACACCGACCAGGCAGGGTTCGCCACCACCAATGGCACCCGCCTGCAAAAAGACCTGATGGCACACGCCAACAGCCCGGCCGTCGATAATCTGGTGCGGGCCGGCGCGGTCCTTCTGGGCCGCAGCAACGCACCCGCCTTCGCCCTGCGCTGGTTCACCAGCAATCTGCTGTATGGCAACACACGCAATCCGCGCGACGCATCACTGACGCCAGGCGGGTCAACCGGCGGCGGAGCGGCAGCCGTGGCAGCCGGGATCGGTCACCTCGCCGTCGGCACCGACATTGGCGGATCACTCCGCTATCCTGCCTACGCGTGCGGCGTCCACGGACTGCGTCCAACGCTCGGCCGCGTGCCAGCCTACAACGCATCCTCGCCCGAGCACGCCATCGGCCCCCAACTGATGTCCGCAACCGGCCCGATCGCCCGCACGATCGAGGATCTTCGCGTTGCCCTTGCAGCCCTGTCGGCGCCCGATCCTCGCGACCCCTGGTGGGTACCGGCGCCGCTGGAAGGCCCGGCTGTCCCGCTTCACGCCGTGATGTGCCTGCGTCCAGGTGGGTTGCACATCGCGAAGGAGGTCGAGGCAGCCGTATTGGACGCCGGAAGGCGACTTGCCGACGCCGGATGGAAAGTCGAAGAGATCGAGGACACGCCGTCACTACAGGCCGCCGCCGAGGTGCAACAGGCCCTATGGCTAGGTGACGGATACGCGGCCCAGGCCGATGCGGCCGCGCGTGATGGCGATCCCGGCGCGCTGGCGGTCATTGCGGGGGTTCGCGCCAAAGCCGAGGCTTACCCCGCCGATGTCGTCGCCCAAATATTGGTGAAACGCGCCACCCTGGCGCGCGAATGGCGCCTGTTCCTGACCAAATATCCTGTACTGCTGCTACCGGTTTCAGCCGAATTGCCGTTCCCCGATGGGCTCGACCTACAAAGCGCCGAAAGTTTCCAACGTGTCTGGCAAGCGCAGCTCATCTTGAGGGCACTGCCGGCTATAGGCCTGCCTGGCCTGACCGTCTCCACCAACCTCATCGGCTCCGTTCCGGTTGGCTTACAAATCGTCGCCGGCCATTATCGGGAGGATCTGTGTCTGCGCGCGGGCAAAGCGATCGAGGCCCGTGGCACACCGCCCTCTCCCGTCGATCCGGCAGTATAGTCTGACAGCCCCACGACAATAAATGCGCAACAACCTGTCAGTCATTGACGAAAATATTCAGCAACCCTGGAAAAGAAAACGCCTTCATCTCCCGCTAACCTGGCGAACGTCAACGATCGAACCAAGGAGACTCTCGAAAATGAGTACAATCCAGACAACCGAAGACATCAACCATCAACGCCGGCGCTTCTTTGGCACCGCGGCTATGACCATCGCCGCCACCCAGATCGGTCTGATCGGTGCGGCATCGGCACAACCCAGCAAGGCAAAATCACCGAGCGTGCCCGCGGTCAGGCCGGGATCGCATACGTCGTTTGCCTCGATAAAGCAGGTCAATGCCGGCCTGCTGAATGTCGGATACGCCGAAGCGGGTCCCGCCGACGGTCCCGTGGTCATTCTTCTGCACGGCTGGCCATACGATATCCACAGCTTCGCCGATGTCACACCCTTGCTGGCATCGCAGGGCTATCGGGTGATCGTTCCCTATGTGCGTGGCTGCGGGTCGACCCGATTCCTTTCCAACGAAACGTTCCGGAATGGCCAGCAGGCGGCGGTCGCCATCGATACCATCGATTTCATGGATGCTCTCAAGATCGACAAGGCGATCCTTGGCGGCTTCGATTGGGGCGGCCGGACGGCCGACATCGTCGCGGCGCTGTGGCCCGAGCGCTGCAAGGCGCTGGTCGCCGTCAGTGGCTATCTGATCGGCGGGCTGGAAGCCAACAAGGCGCCGCTGCCGCCCGCGGCCGAATACCAGTGGTGGTACCAATACTACTTCGCCACGGATCGCGGCGTGCTGGGCTACGAGAAATACCGGCACGACTTTGGCAAGCTTATCTGGCAGATCGCCTCCCCGCGATGGGAGTTCGACGATGCCACCTACAACCGCACCGCGGAATCGTTCAACAACCCGGACTACGTTGCCATCGTGATCCACAATTACCGCTGGCGGCTGAGCGTCGCCAAGGGCGATCCGCGATACGACACCCTGGAAAACAAGCTTGCCGCGGGTCCTGTCATCACCGTGCCCACGATTACCCTGGAAGGTGACGCCAACGGCGCGCCGCACGCGGACGGCAGTGCTTATCGCAAGAAATACGCCGGCAAGTACGAACACCGGATCATCAACGGCGGCATCGGACACAACCTGCCCCAGGAAGCACCTCAGGCTTTTGCCCAGGCCGTGGTCGACGTCGACAGATTCTAGGCACCGTGGGTGTTCCGAACGGCAGATCCGCCGTTCGGAACACAGGAGAATATCCATGTTCCGATCCACAACCTGCGTTCTGGCATCGATAGCGACAGTGTTTCTAGCAGGGACCCATCCGGTCGCCGCGCAGCAGATGCCGACGATGCAAACGGCCGAACGCAATCTGATCCAACACCTGCTGCCGTCGATCGTTGCCATCAACGTACGCAAGGACGCGGAACAAACGGGATCAGGGATGGACGCTGCCGGCACCGACACGAAAACCCTTCGGACATTCGGCTCTGGTTTCGTCATCGACCCGTCCGGCCTCATCGCCACGAACACACATGTCATACGCGGCGCCTGGCAAATCGACGTGACGTTCGCCGATGGCACCCAGGTGCCGGCGCATCTTGTCGACCAGGCTCGGTTGATCGACGTCGCCCTGATAAAGGTCGATGTCGGCCACACGTTGCCCGCCCTGGAATGGGGTGACAGCAGCAAACTGGAAGTCGGCGATCCCGTGTTCGCCGTTGGAAATTCTCTTGGCATCGGGATATCGGTCAGCGGCGGGATTGTCAGCGGCCTCAACCGCGACATCATGGACAGCCCATACGACGACTTCATCCAAACCGATGCGGCCATCAACCACGGCAACTCCGGTGGCCCACTCTTCAACATGAAAGGCCAGGTTGTCGGAATCGACTCCGCGATCATCTCCTCCACCACCGCATGGAGCGGCATAGGCTTCGCCATTCCGTCGCACAGCGCGAAGATGGTCATCGACCGGCTGATGAACAATGATCAGCGCCGCCCAGGCTGGATCGGTGTCAAGCTTCAGCAGCTAACCCCCGAAATGGCGCAGGCGCTCGGGATGAAGCAGGCCCGGGGATCCATCGTCGCAAATCTCGCGCCCAATGGCCCGGCGGATAAGGCAGGTCTGCGCCCCGGCGACGTCGTTCTTCATCTCGCCGGGGCGCCGCCGACAGATCAACGAGCACTGCTGCGCGCGATCACCAGCGCACCAACCGGACAAACCATCACGCTCGTCGTTTGGCGAGACGGAAAGGAACAGAGCCTGGATATTCCGGTCCAACAATGGCCACGCCGTCAATGGGATGGGCTCGATACGGCGGCAACCACGCCCAAGGCGCCTCACCAGATCCCACCCGATCTCGGCCTGGCCCTGGCCGCCCTGGACGACACCAACCGCGCCCGTTTCGGCCTCGACCTGAACCAGGCGGGCGTCCTGATAACCGGCGTGGCGGCCGACACCGACGCCACGGAGCATGGCCTCGAACCGGGGAACGTCATTTTGCGCGTGCAGGAAACGACCGTCTCCACCCCCCAGGACGTCCAAGCCGCGCTCGCGAAGGCTCGGGCTGAGGACAGGCAATTCGTCCTCGTGCTGATGGCGGCAAAACCTCACGACAGAGCGGGAGCCGAGTGGGTCACGCTACGTGTCGCCTACGACTGACCAAATCCCTCACAGGAGTAAATCCATGACCACCGTTGCCGAACAATTTGCCGAAATCCTCGCCGCGGCCGGCGTCAAGCGCATCTATGGCATCGTCGGGGACAGCCTGAACGGATTGACCGACGCCATTCGCAAGCAGGGCAAAATCGAGTGGCTGCACGTCCGTCACGAAGAGGTCGCGGCTTTCGCCGCCGGCGCCGAGGCGCACCTGACCGGCTCCCTCACCGTTTGCGCCGGAAGCTGCGGCCCGGGCAATCTGCATCTCATCAACGGCCTGTTCGATTGCCACCGCTCACGCGTCCCGGTTCTCGCGATCGCGGCCCATATCCCGTCGGGCGAGATCGGTTCGGGCTACTTCCAGGAAACCCACCCGGAGACTCTGTTCAAGGAATGCAGCCACTACTGCGAACTCGTGTCGGGTGCCGACCAGATGCCGCGCGCCGTCGAGATCGCCATTCGTGAGGCAGTCGGCAAGCGCGGCGTCTCGGTGATTGTCATGCCTGGCAACGTGGCGCTGCAGCACGCCGTGGACGCGCCACCGCCAACGTTCGCCAACCTGATTCCGCCCGCTCCCGTCACCGTACCGCAACCCGCCGACCTGCGGTTTCTCGCCGATTTGCTGAACCATGCCGGGCCCGTCACGCTGCTGTGCGGTTCGGGTTGTGCCGGTGCCCATGATCAGCTTCTGGCCCTCGGCGAGAAGCTCAAGAGCCCGATGGTCCACGCACTCAGAGGCAAGGAACACGTCGAATGGGACAATCCTTATAGTGTCGGCATGACCGGGCTGATCGGATTTTCGTCCGGTTACTATGCCATGAACGATTGCGACCTATTGCTGATGCTGGGTACCGACTTTCCCTATCGGCAGTTCTTCCCCAAGGGTTCGGCACGCATCTTGCAAATCGATATCAGGCCAGAACAACTCGGCCGGCGTGCACCAATCGCCCATGGTTTCGTAGGTGACATCGCCGCGACCCTGGACGCGTTACTGCCATTGTTGCAGGAAAAACCAGATCGACAGTTCCTCGACCAGGCCACCGAGCACTATCGGAAGACACGCAAGAGCCTCGACGAACTCGCGGTCGGTAATCCGGGCAAGAAGCTCATCCATCCGCAGCAGGTCGCCAAGGCACTCAGCGACTTTGCCACCGATGATGCCGTTTTCACCTGCGATGTTGGCCTGCCGACCGTTTGGGCGGCCCGCTACCTGGCGATGAACGGCAAACGCCGGCTGATCGGCTCGTTCTGGCACGGGTCCATGGCCAATGCGATGGCGCAGGCGATCGGCGCGCAGGCGGCCTTTCCGAAGCGCCAGGTGATCTCGATGTCCGGCGACGGCGGCTTCACCATGCTGATGGGCGATTTCCTCAGCCTTGCGCAACTCGGCCTGCCGGTGAAGGTCGTCGTGTTCAACAACGGCACACTCGGTTTCATCGAGCTGGAACAGAAGTCGACCGGATTTCTCGACTTCGGCACCGCGTTCAAAAACCCGGACTTCTCCGCGATGGCAGAGGCAGCCGGCATCCGCGGCATCCGGCTGGAGGACGCGGCCGACGTGGAGCCGGGCATCAGAGCCGCCCTGGCCCATGACGGCCCGGTGCTGGTCGATGCCGTGGTGAACCGCCAGGAACTTGCCATGCCACCCAAGATCAACGCCGAGATGGCCAAGGGATTCACCCTCTACATGGTCAAGGCGATCATGAACGGCCGGTCCGATGAGGTGATCGACATGGGCCTCAGCAATTTGTGGCGGTAATGCGAGGATGGCCGCGCTGCTTTA